>CAVTOQ010000006.1:0-465299 GCA_963736475.1 Vulcanimicrobiota bacterium
CGCGTATTGACGGGCGTGGCTAGGATCCGTTACACAACGGCGAGCGTCTCGGGCGCGAAAGAGCGAGGCTCTACGTCGGAAAGTCTTACGGAATTACGAAGCCAGAACAGCTTAGTGTCACCTACATCTTAAGAAACCGTCTGAACGTCTTCTTCTGAGTTCTCTCCCCGATCGTCGACAGCAGCCGCGCTGGTGCGGTTTAGCATTTGCATGGAAGACATCACGACCTCGGCTGCTTTTTGCTTCTCGCCGCTCTTTGATTCGTAAGGACGGATTGTCAAACGGCCTTCGACTAGGACCGATGCTCCTTTTCGAAGGTAGGTGCTGCTCGTCTCGGCAAGTTTGTCCCACCCCACGACGTCGATATAGTCGACGGAGTCGTCCTGCTTTGTTCTGCGATTGACGGCGATCGTGAACCTCGTCACCGGCGACCCGTTCCGCACGTAGCGAATTTCGGGATCGCGGACCAGGTTGCCCACGAGGATTACGCGGTTGTAGTTTCCCATCGTTACTTCTCCTTTGCGCTGCTTGCGCCGCTGGATGATAGGAAGCAAAGAGCCGCACGCGCGACCGCGAGGGCAACGGCGTGAGGAAGGACCCGAGCCGTCCCTGGAGCGCGCCGTGGCACGTGTGTGGCATGCTGAGCGATTATTCGGGCGGCGCCTTCGCCGAAGGAAAATGCTCGGCGACGTACTCGTCGGCGAGCTGGCCGAGGGATTTCTTCTCGCGGCTCGCGCGCTCGCGAAGGACCGCGAGCTTGGACGGTTCGATGGTCGTCGTAATACGGACGCGCTTCGGGCGTCCCGACTTTGGGCGCCCCACTGGCAGCCGGCGCTTTTCCGCATCCACGGCCTCGTCGTCGTCAGGACACATGCGAAAGCTGTCGTGCGCAATCGTCAAAGACGTCGGCGAGCGTGACGTGGTGTTTTACGAGAATATCGCGCGTTTCTTGAGCGATCATCGTCTGCACGTGAACCCGCGCCTCCGAGCCGATCGTCGGTCGGCCGACGCGCGCCGCCGGTTGTCGATAAGTTCGTGTGGCGCCTGGATTACGCTGAACCGGCGTTGACAAGTGGCGGCGACGACGGCCGCGCGACCCCGCCAGATGAGGATTGATGTCGTGGCGCATGAGCTCGGCGATCGACGGCTGGCGCTCAACCACGTCGAAGTCAACGTCATCCGGTATCTCCGGAAGACTGACGATGATCCGGCCTTTGTGATCAATTTGAACGCCGCGATCGCGCAGCCAGTTAAGCTCGTCGTCGTAGGACATGCGAACGATTCTCCTCTATAAGCCGGGCTGGCCAGCACTGTCTGGGCATTTACTCTTCTCGGTCTAAACGCAGGAGTAACGCCATCGCCTCGACGTCCGTCAACGCATCGACCTCACCCACTCGCCCTCTCGAAGCGGCGCGGACGACTTTCGCGATCTCGCTCGGATCCATAGAGCGTCGCGCGAAAGCGCGATGCAGGTCATGCCGTTGCTCGTCCAAGAGTCGTGCTGAGCTGGTAACTATGCGCCTCAGCATGCGGTCGATGAGGTGCCGGCGCATCGCGTCGATCTCCTCACGGTACGCCTGTAGAAGCGTGACGTGGTCTTCCTCGATCCAGCGAAGATGTTTCTCCGCGAACCGAATAGCCGAGCGAAGCTGCTCGTCGTTCAGCCGCGAGTAGTCAGAAGGGTTAGCGGAAGCACTTGAGACGTCTGGGTCCATAGCAGCCATGTCGTAATCGCGAGGGGAGCAAGGGGCGTGGTGGCGACCGGGGCCAGGGCTACGGCGTAGGGTGCGCTATCGCGGAGGCCCTGACCCGAGGAGCGTCGCTTTGCCCTTCTTCGTATAGGTATCATAGCAAACTCACGATAAAGGTCAATAGTAAACTATTGACTGCGTATGATATCCTAAGTTAGTGACCGTTGCTAATTTCAGCAGACGTTTTAAGGAGCTTGTTCGGGGTCTGAATGACACGGAGCTGGGCTACATTCTCGGGGTCTCAGCCGACGCGGCCCGCAAGATGCGCACCGGCGACATCAAGAGCCTCAAGCTGCAGGCAGCTCTGCGCCTGGCGAGGGAGCTCAGGGTTTCGCCTTGGTACTTGGCGGGAGAGCCGGAGCCTGCTACCCCGCTTTCGGCGGGCCCTCCCGAGGCGGCTCGGGGCCGGAAGAGGCGTCGGGATGGGAGTCGGGAGCTTGAGCGGGCTCAGCTGGAGACCGCCGAGAGCGCCCTGCTCCTTCACGACGAGGTGGTGGAGTTGCGCGCTCGGGTTCGTCGGCTTGAAGCCGCTGTCGAAGAATTGCAATCACACGCAAGAGCTTCGTCCTCACCGTAGCTAGCCGGTCGTTCGGTCCCTTGTCCACGCCTCAACTCCCCGATCGTCCTAAGCCGGGCGATCGGCGGTAAACTTATTGCTAGCGGGCCTTCAAAGGCTCGTCTACTTTTAAGAACGCACAGGCGTGCCGATTCGTTCCTTGCTGGGCATGCAATCAGCGACGTCGCTTCCGTCGCCGACGACGCCGCCAAGGTCTCAGCTTAGCGATCTTCATCTCGGAGGCGCAGCAAGAGAAGCGCGATCACGCGTACAAGTTTGCGTCGCGCAACAGCCAATCGGTTGCTCAATGGTAGGTGCGGTTCGCGATCCACGCGTCGAACGTACGTGGGGGATGCAATGCGCGTCTCTAGCCAATTTGAATTAGTCCGATCGGCGATTTCCGTTTGGAATAGTGATTAAACGTGCGGCGCCTTGCATTCAAGCTTCGTGATCGGACTTATTAAGAAATTGTCTAGCCATGCGGGCTTCGCGTCGACATTGGCATTATGCAGCTTGATCGCGTTCGATCAACACCGACAACCATAGCCCCGGCCTCGAAGGGGAGCTTTGCTCCGCGCCGTACTTTGCGGCCTCCGGCCCAGCGACAAGCCGACCTACCTTCGTACTCTGGAGGCGAACCATGGCCACTTCAAACGGGAAGCCATCTTCCTCGAAACCCGTTCAGCGTGAGGTACTTCCCATTCCCGACCAGCCGTATGCTGGTTTCGTCGCTTACGATGCAAAGGATCCGGACTCAAAGTTTCCGCCGATCGAGCCATTGCGGCCGCCCAAGGGCGCACCAAACGTCCTTATCGTCCTGCTCGACGATGTCGGGTTTGGTGCGTCGAGCGTCTTCGGCGGTCCATGCCAAACGCCAACTGCCGAGCGACTCGCTAAAGATGGACTGCGGTTCACGCGCTTTCACACGACGGCGCTCTGCTCGCCAACGCGGTCTGCGTTATTAACGGGGCGCAACCATCATACGGTGGGCTTTGGTGGCATTACGGAAATGGCGACCTCCGCACCGGGCTACAGCTCGATGCGGCCCAACTCGATGGCAACGCTTCCGGAGATTCTCCGGCTGAACGGCTACTCGAGTGCGCAGTTTGGGAAGTGCCACGAGGTTCCGGTATGGGAGGCGAGCCCCGTCGGGCCGTTCGACCGGTGGCCGACCGGATCGGGCTTCGAATACTTCTACGGCTTCGTAGCGGGTGAGACTAACCAGTGGTATCCCTCCATTCACGAAGGCACGAAAGTTGTGGAGCCGACGAAGACGCCCAAAGAAGGCTATCACTTCATGGAGGACATGACCGACAAGGCGATCGCGTGGGTCCGTCAGCAGCGACTGCTCGCCGGCGACAAGCCGTTCTTCATGTACTTCGCGCCGGGCGCGACGCATGCGCCGCACCACGTGCCCAAGGAGTGGGCTGACAAGTACAAGGGCAAGTTCGACCAGGGCTGGGACAAACTGCGTGAAGAGACGTTTGCGCGTCAGAAGCAGCTCGGAGTCATTCCCAAAGACTGCGAGCTGACCGCGCGACCGAAAGAGATTCCGTCGTGGGATTCGCAATCGCCCGAGTTCAAAAAGGTCCTCACGCGCGAAATGGAAGTGTACGCCGGCTTTCTGGAGTTTGCCGATCATCATGTCGGCCGGTTAATCGACGCGCTGGAGCAAATTGAGGCTCTCGACGACACACTGATTTACTACATCGTCGGCGACAACGGCGCATCCGCCGAAGGCACGCTGCGAGGCTCATTCAACGAAGTAATCATGGCCAACGGAATGACGGCCCTCGAAACGGATGAGTTTTTAACACAGCGCCTCGACAAGCTTGGAGGGCCCGAGTCGTACAACCACTATGCGGTCGGTTGGGCCCATGCCATGGACACGCCCTACCAATGGACCAAGCAGGTCGCCTCCCACTGGGGCGGCACGCGAAACGGCGCGATCGTCCGCTGGCCGAAAGGAATCAAAGCGAAGGGTGAAGTCCGTCACCAGTTCCACCACATCATCGACGTGGCGCCAACAGTACTCGACGCCGCGCAGCTTCCTGAGCCCTACATGGTCAATAGCGTCGCACAGGTTCCCATGCAAGGCGTCAGCATGTGCTACTGCTTCGACGACGCCGGCGCTCCCGAACGCCGTGAAACGCAGTACTTCGAGATGTTTGGCAATCGAGGCATTTACCACAAGGGCTGGACCGCGGTGACTCGCCATCGTACGCCGTGGATCGTGACGGGAGAGACGCCACCGTTCGACGATGACGTTTGGGAGCTGTACGACACGAACAAGGACTGGTCGCAGGCGCACGATCTGTCGAAACAGATGCCCGATAAGCTGCACGAGCTGCAACGCCTTTGGATCATCGAAGCCACCCGAAATGGCGTCTTGCCGCTAGACGACCGCGTCGCCGAGCGGTTCAACTCAGACATGGCCGGTAGGCCGGTGCTCGTACGCGGAAACTCGCAGGTGCTTGCCAACGGAATGGGTGGACTCAACGAAAACGCCGTCCTCAACATAAAGAACAAAAGCCACTCCATCACTGCGCAGGTCATCATTCCCGAAGGGGCGACCGCGAACGGAGTAATCCTCTCGCAAGGCGGAATCGCCGGCGGCTGGATGTTTTACATCAAAGACGGGAAGCTAACATATCTCTACAACCTCTGCGGTCTTCGCGAGACCGAGATTACATCCACCGAAGCGCTAACCACTGGAACGCATCAAGTGAGGATGGAGTTCGTCTACGACGGTGGCGGTCTCGCGAAAGGCGGAACGGTTACGCTCTTCATCGATGGTACAGCCGTGGGCAACGGTCGCTTGGAGGCAACGCTTCCAATCGTATTCTCTGCTGATGAGACGTCCGACGTCGGGGTGAAGCACGGCTCGCCGATGACGCCGGAGATGCCGCCCGGGAAGAATGTGTTCAACGGCACGGTGAATCTTATCGTCCTTGAAACGAGCGGCGAAAATAACGACCACCTCTTAGATCGCGAACAAGTGCTCAATATGATCATGGCGCGGCAATAAGCGGTACAGGGTCGCTCGTATGGACGGAGAGGTCAGCCACGCGTGAGGGATAGCGATCTTCGTCGTGTATTAACGACGTTAAGGAAACACGCTACAAAAATAACCGGGAGTCGCATAGAGCTTCGGCGCGAGAGGCACGTCTTAAAGAACCGTTCCGATCTACTAACCCGACTCAAAGGAAGCTAGTCATTTGCGCAACAAAGGCTTCGTAACGCCTCCCGTCACGTACAACCGCGGTCGCGAGCCAATGATAGGAAGAAGACCATGACAAACAAGTCAGAGGCCCAAAACGGCAACGGAACGACCTCCATGGATCGCACCGTGCTGCCCGTCCCACCGCCTCAGTATCCGCCAATCACGGAGCTTGATGCTCACAACGCAAAAGCGCCGCCGCGGTTCGAGGTGAAAGCGCCGAAAGGTGCGCCCAACGTGGTCGTCATTCTTCTCGACAACATGGGCTTCGGCGACATATCGACCTTCGGAGGACCGATCCAGATGCCGACGCTGGACCGTCTGGCCAAGACCGGATTGCGCTACAATAATCTCAAAGTTCCCCCGTTATGTTCGCCCGCCCGCGTGGCGCTGCTTACCGGCCGCAATAGCCATAGCGCAAACTTCGGCGTGATCTCGGAGATTGCCACCGGTTTTCCGGGGTACACCGCAGTGCGCCCCAGCAGCGTCACGAATCTGCCCGAGATTTTGCGGCTCAACGGCTACAGCACCGCCATGTTCGGCAAGTGTCACGAGCTGCCACCGTGGGAAGGCAGCGATGTCGGACCCTTCGACCGCTGGCCGGTGCATAGCGGCTTTGAGCGGTTCTACGGCTTCATGTCCGGCGAGGCCGACCTTTTTCATCCGGTCATGTACGACAACATGACCAGGGTGGATATGCACCCCGATGCCGATTATTACGCGAGTACCGACATCACCGACAAGGCGATCCTCTGGCTGCGTTCGCAGCGTTCGCTGGCCCCCGACAAGCCATTTTTCGTCTACTACGCGGCAATCGGTACTCACGGCCCATTCCACGTGCCCAAGACGTGGCGCGACCGCTACAAGGGCAAGTTCGATCAGGGCTGGGACCAGGTGCGCAAGGAAACGTTGGCCAGGCAAATCGAGCTAGGCGTCGTGCCGCCGGGCACCGATGCGGCGCCCAAGCCGCCGGGAATCCAGGAATGGGACGACTTGACGGCCGACGAGAAAAAGGTCTTTGCCCGGTATATGGAGATCTATGCCGCCTTTGCCGAGGTAACCGACTACGAAATCGGGCGATTCCTGGACGAGATCGAGAACCTCGGCGAAATGGACAACACGCTGATCTTCTACATCACCGGCGACAACGGCTCGGTTTTCCAAGGCGGCCTCAACGGCGCCTTCAATGAGTTGTCCGTGTTCAACGGGCTGCCCGAGCCCCTCGACGTTGCGCTGAAGAACTTCGACGAGATCGGCGGCCCCAAATCCCACCCTTTGTACAACAATGGCTGGGCGTTTGCCGGCGCCACGCCCTTTGGCTGGGGCCACCAGGTCGCCTCGTACGGCGGTGTCTGCCAATCCATGGTGGTCCACTGGCCGAAGGGCATCGAAGAGAAGGGCGGCCTGCGTACGCAGTGGATGCACATGATTGACATTGCCCCGACGGTCTTGGAGGCGGCTGGTGTGCCCGAGCCGGGCGTAGTCTCTGGCGTCCAGCAGAAACCGCTCGAAGGCGTGAGCGTGCTAGACACGTTGAATAACGCCGATGCGAAGTCGCGCCACACCTTGCAATACTTCGAGATGGCAGGCAACCGCGGCATCTACCAGGACGGCTGGTTCGCCACCACGGTGCACCGCCCGCCGTGGGAGCCCAAGCCGCGGGCTACGTTTGAGAACGACAAGTGGGAGCTTTACAATGTAGAGGAAGATTTCAGTTGCGCACACGACCTTGCCGCGAAGTATCCCGACAAGCTTGAGAAGCTGAAGGGAGTCTTCCTGGAAGAGGCCGCCAAGTACCATGTGCTTCCGCTTGACGACCGCGCGTGGGAGCGCTTCAACGCCTCGCTGGCGGGCCGTCCGGATCTGATGGAAGGTCGCACCGAAATAACGGTCTATGAGGGAATGAAGGGTATTCCCGAAAACGCCTTCATCAACATCAAGAACCGTTCTTTCGTGGTTAGGGCGGACATCGAGGTTCCGGAGGCAGCCGCGGAGGGCGTGGTCATCGCTCAAGGTGGAGAGATGGGCGGCTGGGCCCTCTATGTCACGGACGGCGCACCCCGGTTTGCCTGGAACTATCTCGGCCGCGAGATTTACAAGATCGCCGGCCCCGATCGTTTGCCGACGGGGCGAGTTTCACTGCGCTTCGAGTTCGCTTTCGACGGCGGTTTGGGCGCGGGTGGTAACGGTGTGATCTTCGTCAACGATGAGGAAGTCGCCGCAGGGCGCGTCGAGCACACGCAGCCGTTCGCATTTGGTGCCGAAACAACGGACGTAGGTGAGAACCTCTATACGTGTGTCAGCGACGACTACAAAGCGGGCGATAACAAGTTCACCGGCAAGATTCACAAGGTGACCGTCGCGGTCGGAAAGTCCAACCTCAGCGAGGAGGCCCAGAAGGCTCTCGCAGAGTTGCGTATGCAGAAAGCGCTGTTCGTCTAATCGCGCCGTTGAGGAAAATTCCACGGTGCGCGGTGCATCGATTGCAGCTGCCATCTCGGTGCAGCCAAGCTCGCCCTGACGAAGCCGGCGTTCGGGCGATCATAGAACGCGCATATTGATGGCACGGCACCACCGGTCGATCATACTAGCAAGCACTTGATTGCGTACGACAATCTTACGACAATTCGCGCGGAAACTAGCGGAAAGCGCGAACGCTAGCGGACAAAAAATGGGGCTTAAAAAGACTGATGCAGCAACGAAAATGGGCTATTTCTTGCGTTTCGCACGCACTGTAGGTTTCGATGAGCGTTTACTTCGCATGTAAGGGGTCGGGGGTTCGAGTCCCCCCATCTCCACCATCAAAAAGCCTCATGCTATAAGGACTTTAGCGATTTGGCATTCGAGGCGTCGGACCGAAATCAGCGGGAATTTACATTCCGTGTAAAGCGTCGGGGTTCGAGTCCCCCTTCTCACACTATCGAAAACGCCTGATTCTGCGTGCTGTTTGTTTCGCAGTATTTGGACGGCATTGCTCCCATTGACGAAATCGTACGACAACTGACCGTTCGAGGGTCGCAAAGATCCCGTCCAGCTGCACGCCATGCGGAGTCTTAGCCAAGGCTCCGTTCGAACATCACTCGCGTGCCGAGACGTTCATCAATGGTGCTCCGAACGCGCGTTGCTTCGTTACGAGTTTCGGTCCGACTGTAGCTATATAAGGAAACTCTTTGAAGCCGGCAGGCACGACGGCTCCACGATGATTAGTTCGGGCAACCACCGTCAAGCTTCATCCCCAACGTCCGTCCTCTTACAGAAAGGGCGCAAAGGCGGAGTTTCCGCCTTCCTCCGCGTAGTACGCACCTATCGTGCAAGCGCGGAGCCTCTACCGTTGGGTAGCCGTGGCCGGCGTTCTCCAAGTGACGTCGACGGTCGCGCTTGCAACCCATACGTTCCTCGGGTATGCTCAGGCGAGCGGTCTCCTCCACGGGGACTATGGCTACCACACGCACGGCTCGCTCGTCCCTGTTGGCCTTGGGAGCCTGGCGGCGGCTATGTGCGCGATCTTCCTGTATGCCGTTCATCTCGCCGGTCTCGGTACGCGCTCGCTGCCGTCCCTTGCTCGCGCGCTTCGCGCGCACCTCGGATGGCAAACGGTCACTGTGATCGCCCTCATTGCGGCACTTCTCCTTTTCGGCATGGAGACGGGCGAACAACTTGCAGGAGGCCGCTTCGACGGTGCCTTGAGCGCCTTCGGTGACATTCCCGCTCTCGGCCTTGTATTGATCATTCTACTTAGCGCAGCTGGAAACGCCCTATTGCGAGCGCTTTGCGACTGGCTGATCCACGCCCATACGCGTATCGTTTCGCTGATCTCATTTCTTCTTCGGACCGCACAGCCGCGGGGCCACTTCAAGCGCGCTTTAATGGCGAGCTTCTCGCCGCCATCCGCTACGCTTGCGACGCGTCGCAAGCGAATGGCAAGCGTGCACCACCGGTTTTCGCTAGCTAAAACCCAAAAATACTACCTGCTTCTCTAGCGAGGCCAACTCATGCACGTTCGTTCCGCGCGCGCTCACGCGCGCACCTTTCCCGTTCGCCGCGTCATCCTATGGCTCAGCGTAGCAGTAGTTTTAATCGGCGCTATCGCGAGCATCGCGATCGCGAATCGGACCATCCCTTCGATTACCGAAAGCGCGCCGCCATATAACCAGCTTTCCGTCGGAGACTCAGCACCACTTTTCTCCGCATCGACGACGCAGGGGACCTTCTCCCTCGAGTCCACGCACCGTCCGGTTTTTCTCGAGATTTTTGCCACCTGGTGCCCACACTGTCAACACGAAACGGTAGCGCTCAATCAGCTTTATGCAAAATACCAAAAGCGCGTCGGCTTCGTGGCGGTAACCGGAAGCCCGTACGCGCACGATCGGGCTTCTCCCGAGTCGTTGCCCGATGTTCTCGGTTTCGTCCAGTATTTTAGGGTGCAGTACCCTGTAGCGTTCGATGGTTCGCTCGCCATCGCCGGTAAGTATCTACAAGGCGGTTATCCCACGATCGCTATCATCGGATCGGATAAACGCATTGCATATATTGGGAGCGGAGAGATTGCCGAGGCCAATCTGGACTCCGCAATTCGCCGCGCGCTGCAGCGATGAAACGCTCCGTCGAACCTCTCGCTGCTTGTGTTTACGTACGAGACACGTCGCCCGGGAGCTTGGAAATGAGAAGCACACTTATAATCGCAATAACGTTTTCAATACTTGCGGCGCTTTCACCGGCAAAGGTCTATGCTGCCGAAGTAATTGCCGGTCAAGACGTCATCTATCCCGGAGCCAGCCCGCCCATGAGCGCATTCATGCGCGCCGATAGAACTCCGGACGGAACGGCGCGTATCGATGCGTGGGAAGTCCACGGTGGCCAGATCGTTCGAAGTTACGACATCGACATGACAAAACTCATGCATATGATCGTCATATCGGACGACCTGACCGACTTTCAGCACGTCCACCCCACGCTATTGCAAAACGGACACTTCACGATCGAACTGCATCTGGCCGAACCGGTTGAATCCTACCACATTTATCTGGACGGGCGGCCTCGCGGCATTGGACGAAATGTGTTCCGATTCGATTTGCCGGCTGAGGCAGGAGCACCCGCAGAAAATCGGCAGGTCCATGCAGCCGGGTCCTCGGTGCGAGTCGGCCCCTATCTTGTAATAATCGACCCAACATCCGTCCCGATCGGTGAGATTGCCACGGTATCGGTTCGCATCCTTAAGAACGGCCGGGCGGCGAACGATCTGCATCCTTATTTGGGCGTGATGTCACACGGAGTCCTCATCGGGACCAAGGATCTAACCTACCTGCACGTCCACGGCATGACGGCCGAAATGCTCGATATGTCCAGCGGCGCAAACGATTGCGGCGATAGCATGATGATGCAGATGACGCCGATGCCTCCGAATCTCAACATCGGCAATAGAGTTCGAGCTCCAACTGCTCGCTCCGAGTACTCAGGACTACGATCTCTGGCTTCAATTCATCGGAGGGAAGACTCTCTACACTGCGCCGCTGCTTGTGACAACGAGGTAAGGGGCAATGCTTAACATAGGATTTCCCAACTTGAGCCGTGTGTGGCGGACGACCTTAGCTATCACGACGGTCGGTCTCGCGGCGTGCGCTTCTCTCGATCGAACTTCCGTCCGAACCGAGTCGAAGGCTCGCGTCATCGCTTCCAACGCAATCGGTCCGCCGTCGTTTGCTTTCGGCTCCGGCGGTGATCTCCAGCTTCTCGCTGTGACAGCGCGCGACGGTCGTAATCAGATCCGAACCTTCGTATCACACGACGGCGGCGATACGTTCAAGGACCTGGGTCTCGTCACGCCGCCGGCGAGTAACGTTACGATGTCTGGCGAGACGCGGCCGCGACTTGTGATGAGTCGCGACGAGCTTCTCTATGCAGTTTGGCGCGAAGATGACCCCAAACCGGGCATCGTCGTTGCCGCCCATGACTGGCGAAAGCCGGGCTTTACGAAGCCCGTACCAGTCCGCGATATCAAGTCGCCAACGTACAGCGGTTTCCCGGATATGGCCGTCGCGCCGGACGGTAGCGTGAACGTAGTTTGGCTGGACGAACGCGATTACGGCTCGAAGTCAGGCGACGTATCGAGCGTGTACTTTGCGAGGTCTACCGACGGAGGCAAATCGTTTGGCAGAAACGTTCGCGTTGCAGCCCATACATGTTCTTGTTGCCGCCCGACCGTTGCGGTCGATTCGAAGGGACGCATTTATGTTGCATGGCGGCATAACTTCGACGATGTTCGCGACATGGCCGTCGCGACGTCCGTCGACGGTGGGAAGACATTTTCCCCGCTCGCGCGCGTTTCTAAGGATGGTTGGGTGATACACGGATGCCCCGAATCGGGTCCGAGCCTCCTACCAGTCGGCAACAGACTATACATCGCGTGGTTTACCGTTGGTGCCGATAGTCGGCCGCGGGTCCTCGCGTCGTGGTCGGACGACCAGGGCCGGAGTTTCGCGGCACCGGTCGAGCTTTCAACCGGCGTGCTCGACGCCAACCATCCAATGCTCTTTGCCGGCAAGCCGAACGGCGTGTGGGCGGCGTTTGACGGCCGCGACGCTCGCGCGCAAGCCGGTTGGTCCCCGTTGCAGACCTACGTAGTCCGAATCGACCGACCTGGAATGCGGGCCGTTGCCATCACGAAGTCATCCGCGGATCAGGAGTATCCGTTTGCGGTAATGCGCGATGCTCAGAGTCTGTTTATCGGTGTATCTTCGGCCGGGCGCGCGGAACTGCTGCGCGCCCGGATCGAGCAGTGAAGACGGCATCCGTCGTCGCGCTCGCGTGCGCGCTCCTAGCACTTGGGTCCGGACTGTTTATCATCGGAACGGCGCATCACCCTCACTTCTTGGGCTCTACGCCAGCGGACGTAAGGCTGCCGGAGGTGACGCTCGTCGACGACCGCGGCGCGCCCTTTATGTTTTCACAGCTCCACGCAACGGCGTATGCGCTCTTCTTCGGTTACACTTATTGCCAAGACACGTGCCCCATGACGCTTGCGAAGCTCGAGCGGGCGCGAATGGGCCTGGCTCCTGAACAGCGGCGCGCCACGATGATCGTCTTCGTAACGGTCGACCCCTCGCGCGATACGCCGGCGCGGCTGCACCGCTATATGGCGCTCTTCGGACCCGGGCTCGTTGGGGTGACGGGAACCCGACAAGCCCTCAAGACGCTTTGCGCAGCGCTCGGCGTCTGGTCCGTACGAATCGGGAAAGGTCCCAACTACGAGATGGGCCACACGGCTACAGTTTTCTTCGTCGATCCATGGGGGCGCATCCGGACGATTCACGACTCCCAAGATTCGGAGCAAGCTTTGGCCTACGACTTCGGGGAGCTGACAATGTGATCGATAGATCGACGTTCCCGATCGCGGCGCTGCTCGCCGTTCTTGTAAGCTGCGCACCTCCGATCTCTCGGGTGCCGCTGTTGCAAGTCGGGCAGACGCTCCCCACCGATCAGTCGTTCGTGAATCAAGGCTGGACGAACGTTCCGGTGGAGTCAGCTCCGAGGCCGAAGCGTCGTGCTTGCTTTCATGCACACACGCTGCCGCGACGCCAGCCAATGCGCTGCGACGTCGGCTAAGTTTGCCGTGATGCAGCGCGATCTCCCACGCGGCAGTCGCTTGCTGGAGGTAACGCTCGATCCCGCTTACGATCGGCCAGCAGTGCTCCGCCGCTATGGCGAGCTGTTCGGCCAGGACCCGCGATACTGGACGCTCGCGACCGGCGATCCGCGGAGCGTACTCCAGTTCGTGCGGCGCTTCATAGAGGTTTCGCCCGGACGCGAACCCGCAGATCGAGAACATAGCGAGGCGCTGGCGATCTTCGACGGACAGCAGCATCTCGCGTCGCTTACGGGCAGAACCGATTGGCAGCCGGATGAGGCCCTGGCAGAAGTCCGCGAGACGGTCGGCGATGCCGGCAACCCATTCGATCGATTAAAGCTGTGGTCCCGAAACATCGGCGCCGCGTTTGGACGCGTCGGAGCGCTCTGCGGCGACGCGGTCGCGGGTTTGGATGCCTGGTCGGTTGTGCCTATTCCGTCGAATCTCGTTGTTTCCGCGAAAAGCCCACGGGTCTTACCGCGACCTCCCGTGGCGCAACCTAATGCGCCACCTCGCATCATTCGAATCTGGTTTTCCACGCTCACCCTAGAGCCGGGGATGTGGTTCGACGGCACGATCATTGCTAGCACGAACGTCGCGTCGGTCGAGGTGCGGACCGCAGCCTTTTCAATCAATAGTACGCACGTGGCACCGGGCATCTATCGCTTCCATATGCAAATACTCGAACTGCCGCCGCTTTCGCGTCGACATTCGTACGAACTCTTTATCATCGCGCGAAACACTCCCGGCCTACAAGAGGTTGAGCGCACCACGATACGGGTGCAATGACGGGTCAAAATTGAGGCAACGGAAGCCACCCCCGAGCGCACGGCGCATCGCCTGGGCGGTCGCCTTCGTCATGGCAGCTGGTCTGTTTGCCGGTGGATGGCGCTTTATCGTACATAAAAGCAATCTAAGACCGGCGCTCGTCACGCCGCAGATGAACGTTCACCTTGAGTTTTCCGACGGCATTCTCGCGCGTCTGTATCGCATGACGCACGAGATGCCACAAGATCGCTCAGGGCGCCCGAGGCTGATTGCGCTAACGTTCGACGACGGTCCATATCCGATATACACACCGTTGCTGCTCGATGTGTTGCGAGATCTTCGCGTACCGGCAACGTTCTTTCTGATCGGTCGCGACGCCCAGACATGGCCGGAGCTTGCCCGCCGTATCGAAGCCAATGGTAACGAGGTCGCCGATCACACCTATTCGCATCCGAATCTGGATGCGGAGTCCGATGCAATCGTGCGCAATGAGATTCTGGAAGGTCGCGACGTTCTCTGGAGCTTGACGCACGACCCGGGCGTGCGGATGCTGATGCGCCCGCCGCATGGGCGCTACACCGAACGCACGTTGCGCTTCGCGCAGTCACTTGGATATTCGGTCGTCCTCTGGACCGACGATAGCGGGGACTGGCGCACGGTCCCGACTGGTGCGATCGAGCGCCACGTCTTAGTTTACGCCACGGCGCCCGAGATCGTGTTGATGCATAGCGGGAAACTCGAGACGATCGAGGCCGTACCTGCGATCGTCACGCACTTTAGAAATGCCGGCTACCGGTTCGTAACGGTGAGCGGGTTGCTGCATCTGGTAAAGCCTGAGGAACTCAACCATCCCTTGCGCCGCCAGGTTTGATCGCCGCGTGCCGCGCCAAACTAACCTTCTGGATCCCATGCACCTTCTGCGATTGCTTGCCATCGCGCTAGGGGCAATCGCGATTCTGTGGCAGCCGAGCGCGGATTGGACGGAGCGAGCGTATGTCAACGGCGGCTATCCGGTCTGGGAACGCGCCGCCTTTGCGATAACGAATGGCTTGCCATGGTCGCTCGGCGATCTTGCGGTCCTTGCCGGACTGGGGATCATTGTCTGGCGCATCGTCGTTTTTGCAAAGTCCAGACACCGGTACAATCTTGCGTCGTTCGCAATCCTCCTTCTTGATGTTGCCGCCGTTCTTGGGCTGTACGCGCTTTGCTTTGAAGTAACCTGGGGTTGGAACTACGATCGGGCGCCCATCGAGACACGCATTCATTTCGATTCCGCACGGGTGAGTACACGCGCCGCCGCATCGCTGCGGACGCAAGCGATCGCGCAGATGAACGCGCTCGCGGATCGGGCTCATGCGGGGGCCGCTGCTCCACTCGACCTCCAGACGCTGCGCAATGCGTGGCTACCGCTCGTCCAGCAAGGCGGCGATGAGTGGACCGCGCACGTCGGTGCCCCCAAGACGACGATCGCTGACCCGTTCATGGTGGCCACCGGAACAAGCGGTTTCGTGAATCCATTGACGCTGAACGTGCAGCTTGCTTCCGATGTTCTGTGGTTCGAGCGTCCTTTCGACCTCGCGCACGAATGGACTCACGTTGCGGCTTATGCTCGCGAGGACGAAGCGAACTACATCGCGATTCTCACCTGCCTGCGCTCCCCGGATCCCGCGATACGTTACTCCGGTTGGTTCGAACTGTTCCTCTATCTTCCGCAGAAAGCACACTATGGGCACCGGGAGTTCGTTCCATTGGTCTGGCAAGACTTCGACGCGATGCGGCGACGCGACGCCAGCCACATTAACGTTTTGCTGGCGCACTGGTCCTGGCGCACCTATAACGCCTACTTGAAGGGAAATCGCATCGCCTCAGGCATCGACAGCTACGACGAAGTAACGCGATTGATGCTGGGCATTCCGCTCGACAATCGGGGGCTTCCCGAGCGCCTGCCAAGAAAACAGGCCGTCGATTTACCGGCGTCTCACACTAGCCACCTAGTCATGGGAGCCGTGCGTCAGGCCGAGTCCTTTCGGAGAGTTCCCTTGTCGGCATTTCCTAGGGTGCTTTGGGCTCCCGTTCATCTTTTCGCGCTTCCCGGCCCAACGTCACCGCGCGCGTTTGCGCCGAGGCGGCTCAGGTGAGGCGCAGTACATTTCTGCTCGGACGCGCCGGTGCAATGACCGTGACCGCGCTCGCCCGACCCGGACGCCATGCGTTGGCCGACGAGGTCGTCGAGTACACTCTCACGTCAGCACCGCTGACGTTCTCGCCATCACCCGCAGTGCGGTTTGCGGGTTTGGCTTATAATGGATCGATCCCCGGACCGCTCTTACGGGTAATCTACGGACAGCGAGTTCGCGTTCGCTACCGCAGCGCAGTCGACATACCCACGAGCGTGCATTGGCATGGCATGATTCTGCCGAACGAGATGGATGGAGCCGCAACAATCACCCAAGCGCCAGTCCTCCGCAGCGGCGAGTTCGTGTACGACTTCGCACCGGGGCCGCCGGGAACGCGATGGTATCACGATCATGCCTTTCACATGGGAATCATGCGCGGGCTCTTCGGAATGTTCATCGTCGATGACCCGCGCGACGAACCGGCCGATAAAGAGTTCGCGCTCGTATTCCACGACGTTCCGCAGTGGAGCGGCCTCGCGGCTGCACAGCGGGGGATCTGCACAACGGCGATGACGACCTTACCCGGCTCTCCCGAGGCAATGGAGATGACGCGCTCAAGGCGATATGCGCACTCGATGCGGCCAGTTAGGCCGATGCACGCGCGCCACGGGATGGGCGACGAGGTCGCCTATCTCGCGCACTGTGTCAATGGAGCGACCTATCCCAGGACGCCAAAGCTTGGGGTAAAGGTCGGCGACACGGTTCGGCTGCGCGTCCTCAACGCGAGCCCGACGCAGACGCGCTACGTCCGCCTCGCCGATCATCGTCTCATCGTCACTCACAGCGACGGCAATCGTCTTGCGCAACCGCTCGAGGTCGACGCCATGCGGATCGGCGTGGCCGAACGCTACGACGCCTACTTCAACGTGACTAGACCCGGCGCGTTCTTGCTGCAAGGGCTCACGGCAGATCTGTTCGCACGACAGCTAGCGGTGCTGGTGTACACCGAGGGCATGGAGAACGCGCCGGCTGCCGAGAGCCCTCAAACGCTCTCCGATATTAACTACTTCACCTATGAAAAGCCGCCGGCATCGCACTCGGAGATTCGATTGCACCGATGGAGTCGCTACGACATGAGTTTGCGTTGGGCGGAGGCACCTGGGAAGTAGCCGATGGACGATCAACGGCAAGATCTGGCCGAACACTCCGAAGATTCGCGTTCGCCTTGGCGATCGCGTCACCGTTCATTTCAAGAACACGACGGACATGGATCATCCTATGCACTTACACGGACACGCCTTTACGCTCGTCGAGGTCGGCGGCACGTGGTTGGCTCGACCCCTTGTGAAAGATGTTTCGCTCGTGCCTGCTAACGGCGGCACGGCCACCTGGCGGTTTTCGGCAGATTCACCGCCCGGGCGCTGGCAACTGCACTGCCACAACGATGTACACATGATGGGTGGCATGATGACGGAGGTCGTGTATGACCGATCTGCTCCAGATTGACCCCAAGCTTTCCGACGTCCGGACCGGTGCGCAGCGTATTGGCTCGCCGCAGCTCGACTGGCTGATCGCTTTCGCCGGCGTCTGGATTTTGACCGGTCTCTTCATCGACGCCCATCAGCATCTGTTCATGGCGGTCGAGTCGTTCATCAATCCATGGCATCTCACGCTGTACAGCGGTGCCGTCTTCGCAGCTGTCGTCTTATGCGTGACCATCGCCCGCAACTACCGAGCGGCGGGATCGCTCCGGAAGGCGATCCCGT
Organism: Vulcanimicrobiota bacterium; assembly: GCA_963736475.1. Classification (GTDB taxonomy): domain Bacteria; phylum Vulcanimicrobiota; class Vulcanimicrobiia; order Vulcanimicrobiales; family Vulcanimicrobiaceae; genus Cybelea. The sequence goes on from CAVTOQ010000006.1 coordinate 17,803, forward strand.
TTGGCTACCTGCAAAGCGTTATCGGAGTCGCGGCGCTGCTCGTGGGCGGAGCGTTGGACGCTCTCTGGCATTCCATCTTCGGCTTCGAGCATCAGCTCGATCTGCTGCTCAGCCCGCCTCATCTGTTTTTGCTCACCGGACTGTTCTTCTTGATTACCGGCCCGGTGCGCAGCGGTTTGGCTCGCCCGGATGCGCGAACCTTGCTCCAACAACTGCCGATGTTGGTTGCGTTGGGCCTGGCCTTTGAAATACTCCAGTTCACGACGCAATATGGTTTCTATCCCGAAGCGCTCATGCGAGATCACCCACTATCCCAGACTCAGTTTCATAGCGAGCAGTTCGTACTTTCAGTATTCCTTTTCTATCGGCAAGCGCTGGAGATGTCAATCGTCATTTGGCAAAGCGTGCTGCTTGCCGCCGCAGTGCTGTACCTGTCGGCTCGAAAGCGTCTATGCTTTGGCGCGCTCGTTGTTATCTGCGTCGTGGAAAAGCTCTGGATCGGCGGCGAACTCTCGACCGATTTGACCGAGTTTCTGCTCGTCGTTTCTCGCTTCGATTTTGGCAGGAATCGCCGGCGACATCGTTACGGCCAAAGCGCGACCGTCGGTTCGCAATCCCAATGCGTTCCGTTTCTTGGGATTCGTAGTTCCGGCGGCATACTTCGGCGCGTATTTTGCCCTAGCCGTACCGATGTTCGGCGGCACGTGGTGGGACGCAAGCTTTATCTTCGGTTCGATCATCGAAGCGGGACTGGCCGGCCTCTGCGTCAGCCAGCTCTTCCTCGCCGGGTCGCAGCACGACGCCGACACTACCGTATGACGATCGGAACGAGGCGTTCGGCGGCGTCGCCACGCGCATTTCGCGCGATGACGCGCAGAAGGTATGCTCGGCGATACTGTGGGATGACGTCGAGCACCGTCTGGGAAAAATCGAAGATACCAAAACCTAAACGATCGGCGACGAAGGAGAACGACTCGGTGCGCAGCTCGACACTCGCGACGTTCGTCGACGTAACGATTTGCCCGTTCCATACGCGCCCGACGTGAATCGTCGTTTCGTTCATCCACAACGCGAGGATTCGGGGCGGCGCATTCGGAGCGAGCACCTCTGGCGTCGGCCACGGAGACGGCGCCACGAGCACGCGGCTCGGATCAACGCTACTTTTAACAGCCTGCGAACATGCCGCCGCAAGTATGGCCATAACCAGCGTGGTGACGCAACGTGATGCCTTCATGAAATTTGCCTCAAACATAGCGGAGCCATCCCGGACGCCCTCGCGCCCGGCTCCGAATTTGACGTACGACTGGTTGATGACAATTGCCTCGCTCTGGCTCTCGGGCGGCATCATGATCGACGCGTGGTATCACTTTCATTCGACCGTCGAGACGTTTTTCGAACCGGCTCACGCGCTGCTTTATGCAGGTCTGCTTGCGAGTTACGTCTTCACGGCAATGGCGATCGTGGCCGGATTCCGGCAGGGGTATCGCTGGCGTTGCGCGCTGCCGGCGGGGTACGAGGCCACGCTCCTCGGATTGATCGTCTGCTTTGCCGGCGGCATCAGCGATATGGTCAAGCATTCACTCTGGGGATTCGAGGAGGGCTTCAATGGCCTTCTGAGCCCGACGCACTTGCTCATCGGTGCGGGCATCTTACTGATCGTCGCGGGCCCGATCCGATCGGCGCTCGTGCGACCCGCACCGCCCCAAACGTTGCTCGCTCAACTTCCGCTGCTGCTGTCGGCAGCGTCGATGCTCGAGCTGCTCCATTGGGGGACGCAGTTCGTCTTCTTGAGCGAGGCCGAAAGGGGCTATGCGCCTATTTCTCCGGCCAGCATGCCGCACGCGACCCTGACGCTGCTCACGCTGCAATACAATAAGCAGGGAATCGGCCTGCTTGCCGTCATCGTGCAGAGCATACTCATTTCAGGATTCTTCCTCTACCTCGCCCGGCGCATACGGCTCGCACCTGGCGCGGTGCCCGTGTTCCTAGTAGTCGGCAATGCCTTCGTTGCCGCAGCCCAATCGAACTACGTGGGCCAGTTCGTCGCCGTCATCGTCGCCTCGGCCATCGCCGGCGCCGTCGCAGATTTGTTCCGCCTGGATCCTGCGGATCAGCTGGCGTACCGATGGAGCGTTGCGGCCTTCAGCATGCCTACGGCTTACTGGGCGGTGCTGTTGGCCGTACTTGCGTTGACAATGGGCGGCATCTGGTGGAGCCCGGATGTCATCTCCGGTTCTGTTCTGTTCGCCGGTCTCATCGGCTTATTTCTAAACGCCTTGACCGGGCCGTTTCCACAGCGGCAATAAATGCCCGATTTCCGGCAACCTCGTCTCCTCGCGCTGATCGTCGTCGTTATAGTCGCACTGCTGATAGCCGCAGCTTGGCTCTTCTACGTGTCGGTCGGCGCGGACTAAGTCCCGCCGATACCCTAACGTCATAAGGGCCATCAATGGGTTGTGCCCCGATCACGCTCTTGAAACATGTCCTTCACCAGTGCCTCAAACGCGACGAACTCGCTTCGCGGCTGTAATGTTACCTCCTTAGCGATCACATACACCTGATCGAAAAGGAGCCGCTCAGCCTTCTCCGGATCGCTCGATGCGAGAACGGAGACAAGCGCATCGACGCGTTCGCGCAACGCCTGTAAGTGCTGCTCCAGACACCCGCGAACGCTGTCAATACGCCCGTAGTTGAAGCAGCACTGCTCGTGGAGAACGAACTCCGGCGCCGGATCGTCGCTACTGCGACTGACGGTGAATGCCGTCGACGGCTTCATGCTTTTACCGGCGGCCGTTTTCCGAGAACGCGCGCGGCCGAGCCTCGTTCACGATGAGTTCGCGCCCGTCAATCATACGTCCCGAGAGCTCCGCAATCGCCGCATCGGCCGCATACGGAGCGTCGAATTCCACGAATCCGAAGCCTTTAGGGCGCTGGGTTTGTCGGTCGATCACGACACGAACGGAGAGGATGGTCCCAGACGCCTCAAAAAGCGTTCTGAGATGGTCGTCAGTCATCGAGTACGGGAGATTTCCGACGAAAAGGGTTTTTGACATGATGCTGCTTTCAAAAAGAAGGTTGTGCTTGCTATTGATAATACCATATCACTAGCATTAGTCAAGGCGCGATCCCTATCAAGCGCGGGCCGGCTGACCGACCAGTGGGGAAAACGCTAGGCCGCGCATGCGGCACATAGGCCATACAAAGTCACAGAATGTTGCTTAACCCGAAACCTCGGCGGTGCCAGCTTACGAAGATTATCCGGGCACCCCTCAACGTCAAACGCACGATCGCACTTCTCGCACTGAAAATGATGGTGATGTCCTTTGTCCGCGCGCTCGTATCGAGCGGGTTCCCCCGGTATTTCGACCGTTTCGATCCAACCTTCAGCCAACAATGCCGCGACCGTGCGGTAGACGGTCGCCACGCCTAAACCCTTGACTCGCCTCGATGCCGCCTTAAGCAGCTCGTTGACGTTTAAAGGCCGTTCTGCGTCGTCCAAGGCCGCACGCACGGCGTCCCGCTGCTTCGTCTTCCGGCTCACAGGAACCACTACTCGCTATCCTCCGCCTCAGAAGTCTTCACGACAGAAGCATTTTCAGCCCCACCGGGCGCAGCGCCTGCCGCATTGGCTTGACTATTTGATAATGATACGCTAATCTCAGTTGAGACCGCAAGGCGCCCTGGCGCGTTTCTCACGACGCCACCGCGCGTTGCCCGCTACGACTCGGAGAGGACACGATGAGCGACTCCTGGCGCCGCTTTGCCACCGCTACGCTGATTGCCGCCGCGCTGGCATTCCAATGCGGTGCTCCGGCTTACGCCGTGAATGCCAGTGCCTTCCTCAGCGGAACGGTAACGAATAAAGGAGTCCCAGTCGTCGGCGCTCGAGTGAGCGCGTCCGGAAACAACCTCACGATGCATGTAACGACGAACGCTCGCGGGCACTTTTCATTCCCACCGCTTCCGCTCGGCACCTATGACGTCGAAGCGCACTACGGCGACCTGCAGGGTATCGCACGCGTCGACCTCGGAAGCGGAGGCGCCACCGTCGCGATTCTGTTGCAGACGCTGATCGAGATCAAGCATGTCGTCGTTAGTAGAGCGCAGTCGGACGTGATTCACGGAAGCGGCAGCGACGTCGTGGTGAATCAAACGTACCTGAGCCAGATGCCGTTCAATAACAGCTTCTCGGAAATGGAGATCCAGATGCCCGGGGCCGTTCGGGGAGCAAACGGCGTCGTCCACATGAACGGTGACCACGGGGTCATCAACTACATGCTCGATGGGGTTGCCTTACCGCAAGAGCTCAACCGCGATATCGGCGGCGAGATCAACCTCAACGATCTCTCCTTCATCGACCTTATAGAGGGTGCATACCCCGCGCAGTACGGCTTGCGTTTCGGCTCCGTGTTCAACATGGCCACTCGATCCGGGACCGGCCCCCCGGGTCTCGACGGCTATGCGTCTGCCGGCTCGTATACAAACGCCCAATCGCAGCTCGGCTATCACGCGCCGATCGGGACCGCGGGCGGCTACGACATCGCCTTCAACGGATATCAAACGACGCGAGGGCTCGATCCTCCGAACTTCAACTCGCCCCATAACAATGCGAGTTCGGTGGGGCAGTTCGCTACGGCCACCCTGCCCTCGGGCGGGAATAACTTCACGAAGGTCACCTTCGTCAACAGCTACAGCACGTTTCAGATTCCCAACGACGTCGCAAACGGGGAACCAGCCTCGACCGACGATAATGAAACTCAGGGCGACACCTTTCTAGCGGTTCAGTATCATCATCCGATCGGTGATACCGGACTGATTACGTTCGGGCCGGCATACAAGGCTTCGAAGATCCAAGACTTCGGCGACCCGGTGAACGATTGGACCTATGGTGAGGCGCTCAACGTCGAGCCGCCTCCCTACGGGAACGGCGGCACGCCGACGGATTGCGCGGATGCGATCCAGACCGGAAGCTTTGGTCCAACGACGTGCGGCTATTCACTCGCGGACGAGAGAACCGCACTCGACTATATCATGCAGGGCGACTACGTTCAGACCTTTGGGCAGCACACGGTCGCGGCCGGCGTATCGTACGATCTAACTCGGGTATTGAAGTACTATGCGATCACGCTGCAGCCGAACAACTTTCTCGCGCCCATCCAAACCCCGAGGACGCCCGACGCCCCGGCGACCGTAATCGACAATGCTCCGAACCTCGGAAATACGTACCAGTCGTACCTTCAAGACAGCTGGCGCATGAGCAGCCTCTGGGAAGCGGACTATGGACTTCGCTACGACTTCTTCACGATCAAGTCGACCGACTTTTCGCAGGGATTCGGTGCCTTCAGCCCGCGGTTCAAGCTCACGCGCTTCTTCGGCAAACGCGCGAGTCTTTACGCCTACATCGGCCGCTTTTTCGAACCATTTTCGCTTGAGAACGTTAGCCCGCAGGCTGCGTATCTTCTCAATCTTCCGCTGCAACCGACCTTGGCGCAGTTCGACCTGAAACCAGAACGGGATACGCAGCTCGAGTTCGGAGGCCACATACCGGTCGGGACCGGCGATCTCGGCTTCCGGGTCTGGCAAAAGAACGCAAACGACCTCATCGACGACACGCAGGTAGGCCTGACGCTCCTCCATCAGGATATCAACTACGTGCTCGGCAGATTGTCGCAGGAGGCGCTCAACTACGTTCAGCCTCTTGAACGGAACGGCCGGGCTTATTTCTCGGTTGCGCACGTAGTCTCGCTCAACAAGGGTTGCGAAACTCAGTTGCTCGCGCCGTGCTTCGGATCTCCGACGGATTTCACGCCGGCGGATCACGAACAGAACTGGAGCATCGCCAGCGGCGTTCTGCTCAACGACCGGCGCGGGGGCTGGTTTTCGCTCGACGGGGAATACGGGAGCGGCTTGTCGTCGGCGATCTGTCCCCCAGCTACGCCCGGGAACTGCAAGATGACACCCCACACCGTTTTCAATCTCGAAGAAGGCATCGCGATCGCGCCGAAAGCCGCGCTAACGCTCGGTATCCAGAACGTGCTCAACGATCGCTACTTCGTGACGCTCTTAAACGCTCAGGGAAATCACTACGCGCCGCCACGAATGTTTACTTTCGGTGTCAGGGTTCGGCCATAAGCTTGCTTTGGGCGATCTGGACAGCAAACGCAGAGCATCTGCGAGTGCCCTAACCGTGTCTCGGTGAGGAGCGCGACGCAAGCCTTGTTCGAGCGAGCCGATTGCACTGACACTCAGGCCGGCGCGTTCGGCTAGGTCTTCCTGCGAGTATCCGGCCTCAGGCCGTCGCTGACGGCGGAATGGCTTCGCTGGTCGCCGTCTGGGCCCTCGACCGGCCCGCGAAGTCCGGTTGGACCGTTCGCCCGCGAATCTTCCGCTCGACCGCAACGCGAGGTAATGTGACGGCGGTCCTGGGCGGCATGAGTCAGCCGCGCCTTTTAATCGTCGGAGCCGGCGCCGTCGGAGGTTATTTTGGGGGACGCCTGGCCCAAGCCGGCCGTGACGTGACCTTCCTCGTGCGCGACAGCCGCGCACAGCAGTTGCGCCAGCGCGGACTCGAGATCCTCAGCCCGCACGGCGACGCGAAGATCGACCCCAAAATCACGACGAGGACCGAGTTGAAGGAGCCGTTTGATCTCGTGCTGCTTGCCGTGAAACAGTATGCACTCGACGCGGCAATTATCGACGTCGCGCCTGCGATCGGGGAAAACAGCGCGATCTTGCCCGTGCTCAACGGCATGCGGCATCTCGACCGGCTGCGCGCCGCGTTCGGGGGAACGCATGTCTTGGGCGGCGTTTGCATCGTCGCGACGACACTCGACGCCGACGATCGCATCGTGCAGCTCAACGAGATGCAAGAGCTGAGCTACGGCGAACTGGACGGCACGCTATCGGAGCGTATCCGGGCGATCGATCGAACGATGCAGGGCGCCGGATTTATTGCTCGGCTCTCGTCGAGCATCGAGCTGGAGATGTGGGAAAAGTGGGTTTTTATCGCCGCGCTGGGCGGCATCACATGTATGTTGCGCGGCACTATTGGCGAGGTGCAGCACGCGCCGCACGGTCGCGACCTCACGATCGCGATGCTCGACGAATGCGTTGCCGTAGCGACGGCCGCTGGCTACGCGCCGCGACCTCCGGCCAGAGATCGTGCGTTCAACGTCTTGACCGACGCAAACTCCAACCTAGCATCGTCCATGTACCGGGATTTGCAGAAAGGCCAGCCACTCGAGGCGGATGCAATCATCGGAGACATGTGCGTCCGTGGCGAGACTGCGGGCGTGGAAGTACCGCTGCTGTCGGCCGCATACGCACAGCTCTCGATCTGCGAGCAAAAGCAAGCGTAAGGATATGAGCGACGGCAAGTCACCTCGAGAGGCGCGTCGTATGAGGTTTGCAGCGTTTGCGCGCCTTCGAAGGCGTCTGCGCTGCGCTTACCGCAGCTAGCCCGACGAGCTCGGCTAAGATCTCGGCTCGAGAACGATCTTCAGGTAGCCGTCGACGCGCGCGTCGAACTTAGCAAACGCATCGGGTGCATCGCGTAGCGGCAGCCGGTGCGACACTATTTTGCTTGGCTTGATGCGGCCACGTACGATCAAGTCGCGTAGATGGTCGTTATAGCGTTTGTCGTCGTCGCGCCCCATGCCGATGTTGACGCCTTTTTTGAATAGCGTACCCCACGGAATCGAGTAGGCGCCCTTTTTCGCGGGGTCCGACGGCGCGCGCGGATCGTTATCGAGAAAAACGCCGATGATAGCCAGGCGCCCATTGACCGCGATGATTCGCGCAAGGTCATCGATAACGGCTGCAGGCTTTTCGGTCGAGTAATTGAGCGGATCGCGTGCTTGGAAACCGATGGCATCGATACAGACGGTTGCGCCGAGGTTCGCGTCTTCACCTCGCCACGCGACGCCTCGGCGTTCGCGCGCGATTTTTTCGAGAACCCGATCGGCTGCGTGACCGTCGCGCATATCGATCGGCACGGCGGAGAGTTCGGCGGCCTTCTCCAGACGCTCCGGAATCGCATCGACGACGAAAACCTGCGCCGCGCCGCGAAGAAGCGAGCACATCGCCGATAAGAGGCCGATCGCACCTGCGCCATAGATGACGACGATGTCGCCGTATCGGACGCCCCCGAGCTCCGTCGCGTGAAAGGCCGTCGGCAGGGCGTCGGCAAGCAGAACGAAGTCGTGCTCCCAATCGTCTCCCGGTTCGCCGGGGAGCCGCAGGCAGTTTGCATCGGCGAACGGCACGCGCGCCAACTCGGTTTGCACGCCCAAGTATCCACCCATGCCCGGATATCCGTAGGCGGCGCCGGCCTTACCCGGATTGTTCGTGAGGCATTGCGCCGAAAAACCGTGAACGCAGTTGACGCAGAAACCGCAACAGATGTGCGTGGGCACGGTGACGCGGTCGCCGACGCGAACGTTCACGACATCTGAACCGACTTTTTCGACAACTCCTAGCGGCTCGTGGCCGATGACCATAGGCGAACCATCGCCGAGACGGCCTTCGTAGATGTGCAGGTCGGTTCCGCATATCGCCGTGGACGTTAAACGGAGCAGCGCGTCCGTAGGCTTTTGCAAGACCGCATCTTCAAGGGATTCGACGCTGATATGGCGCGGCGATTTTAGGACAACGGCTTCCATAATCCTTACCTTCTTATGGCGGATTCAAGAGCTTTCGGTGCGTGGCAAATGCGATCGCGATCACCACCGGAACGACGAACAACACCCTCAGCGGGATCTTATTGCAGAACGCACTGATCAAGGCCCCACAGGCGTACGTCACGATCAACGGCCAAATGATAGAAACCGTCTTCCGGTCGCGATCGGTCCCGCGCCGCACCGCTATGTCCGCGATCGCCTGCCCGAGCTTCGTGTAGTCGCCGCTAAGAAAACTAGTGTTCGCCGCGACGCCGGCAAACGTACTGAGCGCGGTGTTTTGTATGCCCATCGCCAGGCTGATGATTGGCAGCGCCGCATAACCGGGAGCAAACGAAGCGACGCCCAGCAATCCAGCCTCGGCATAGAGCGCGGTATGGGACTTGAAGCGGTCCATGATGGCGCGACCAAATATCGCTCCGGTGAAAAACAACGCGATAAGCATCAGCGGCAGATAAGCCCGTCCCGCGTCCTTGTAGAGCGAAATTGCGAAAATGACCGTATTGCCCGTCATATTCGCCCCAAAGACGTGCCATCCCAGATATCCATACGCATCCACGAAGCCCGCGACCAGCGCCAAGGCCATTGCAGCGATGTGCCCAGCGCCCAGTTTATCAATGGCCATTTCGTGGTCTCCGACGGCCCACGTTCCAGCCGTTGCGCTCCATCGCATCCTCCAGCGGGCGGCGCGCCAAGCCGGACGCTACCTTACGCATGGCTAGCCGCGCTGCCTGCGTGGTAGCGTCCCCGAACAAGAAGGAAAAGGGAGAGTAGCACTGCGAGACTGCCGCATGAGTGACCAAGCGATTTCGTCGAGCGCGGTGCTGCTCGCATTTGGTACCGGTCTTGCCGTCGGTGTCGTTTTCAGCCTGGTGAAGCTGCCGTCGCCGGCGCCCCCATTCCTCGGCCTTATCGGTCTGGTGGGAATGTTCACAGGTCAACGGCTTTGGCCGTTTCTTGCATCGCGATTCTTGCATCATTAAGCTCTCGCCAGCCAGTAAGCGCGCTTCGGGAGGCCCGCCTGAGCGCAGCGTCGCGTCGTTGCGATCGTTGGAGGGTTCGATCCATACTTCCAAAGCCTGTTATCTCTGAGTCTTTTTCGTGGCGCCCGCGACGTAATAGCCAACTCGGAGCTGTTTTGTACGTCTAGAATATCTACGGTGAGCGCTGCATCGACTGTAGCTGCAGCTTTAGTGGAGTTACGCTTACCCTAACGAAGCCGGTATTCGGGCGATTGTAGTCGACCATCATACTGATGACGAGAACATACGCAACTACATAAATTTCGCTCAGGATCCCTCGCGGCGATGAGCAGATAGAGCTGCAATGCGGGCACGGCCTAATACGAGCCGAAAATCCCTCGACCTCCATTAAAACCACCCGCAAACCGGGCTCAGACCTCCGACAGTCCATCTTTCGCTACCTCGTCATTGCTCTCACGAACGTATAGACTACCAGCGGAACGGCCAGTAAAACGTAGACCCTCAACACCCAAAGCAGAATCAGGACTCCAACACCGAGGTGCCGGCGCGGCAATGGCGCTTGCAGCGCCGACCTGCGTTGGCCCGGATCCAGGGCCGCCAAAATCTCTTGTGACTGGTCCGGGTTCATTTTGGTAGCAGCTGTGGGAAAACGGTCGTAATCCCGTAGACGGCACCCACGGAGGCTATCGCAATCATAACGGCACCGCCCGCCAGGTTCGCCATTGGAGAGTTCGCTAGATCGCCCATGATCTCGCGGTCGTTGACCAAGAGCAACACGAAGAGCAGGGCAGGCGCCATCAAAAGTGTCGCGATGACGTTCACAGTGATCGTAATCGCAAGCAGCGGGGCATTTGGAATCAAGACGACGGCGGCCGCGACGACGATCGATGCCAGGTTGATGGCGTAGAAGGCCGGCTCCTGGCCCAACGTCAAGTTGAGGCTATGTCCGCGGCGCAGCACTTCACCCACGGCGTACGACGAGCTGGTCGAGATAGTCATCGTCGCAACGAGACCGGCTTCCACCATGCCAAGCGCAAAGAGCGTCACGCCGGTTGTGCCGATGTACGGCCGCAATGCCGTTGCAAAGTCGGCACTGTTCGAGAGCGAGGCAACGTTAACGTGGTGTACAAAGAGCGGAACGCAAGCCGTTAGAGCCCCGATCGCAGCGACTGTCGCCAGGGCCATCCCCAGAGCCGTGTCGACGCGTCCGTGCGGAAGATCGATGCGCGTCAGGCCCTTGTCGACGGTCGCACTCTGTTGAAAGAAGATCATCCACGGCGTTACGGTCGCCCCGATGTTCGCCAACACTAGCGTCAAGAACGCGCCATTGGCGCCGCCAGGAAGAGGCCCCCAGGTGCCGAGGGCTCTCGAGAGCGCCGCAGCGTCGGGATGACTGAAAATGGCGGCTGGGATAAACAACAAGTTAGCAGTAGCCAAGAGCAGGACGATGCGCTCCCAGGCGAAGTAGCGACCCGATAGGAGAACGGCGCCCGCAAAAACGACCGCCAAGGTAACTGCAATCCACGCGGGAATCCCGAAATAGGCCGTGCCGGCCCGAATTGCAACAAATTCGGTAATAAGGGTCAACACGTTTCCCACGCTCAGGTCGAGCATCGAAAAATTGCCCCAAAACGGCCCGAACCGCTGATAGATCAACTCTGCATGGCCGCGGTGAGTCGTGATGCCGATACGTACGGTTGCCTCTTGAACGATATAAGCCATCACAAAAGTCAAAATGATGAATGGGACGAAAAAACCGATGCCATACGTTGCGCCGGTCATCGAGTACGAGAGCATGCTAGGCCCATCGTTCTCTCCAAGCATGACCAGAACGCCGGGGCCAATCAGCAGAAAAAGCAGCCAGAGCGGACGGCGCGATTCCCTTGCGCGACGCACGCGAGCCCGATCGACGGCGCGCTTGCGCTCCTCGTCCGATTCGCCGCTCCCCGGCGGGGGCGCCCAGACCCAGTAGCCGCGCTGTTCAGATCGCTGCAATTCGTACCATCGCGGCATGCCGAACGAGCAGCGTGATCTTGCGATTTCTGCAGCGGACGCGCATCGTGCGCGCATCCTTGCGCTGCACCGTGACCGCCGAACCGGGAAGCACGCCGGCAGCAGCCAGAGATGCAACGCCCGCGTCGTCGCGATCGTCGAGACTGATCACGCGAACGCGCGCCCCGACCCGCACGCTCGCCAGCGAGGCCGTTGGCTCTGAGCGACCATCGCGATCGCCGTACGGAATCCGGTGTCCATGTGGGTCGCGCGCCGGGCGACCGAGAAGATTAGCGAGCCTACGTGCGATATCGTCAGAGATGGCGTGCTCGATTCGCTCCGCTTCGGAGTGAACGCGTTCGAGCGGTACATCCAACAAGCGATGGAGGAACGTCTCCAGCAGCCGATGACGCCGCACCATCGCGATTGCAAGCTTTCGGCCGCGCCAGGTGAGTCGCAGCGGATGCAATCGTTCCACACTCGGCTCGAGGAGACCATCGTGCTCGAGCAAGCGCTTAGCCTTGCTCACCGAGACGCGACTCACGCCAAGGTAACGCGCCAAAGCGGCCGCTTTCACCGGTCCGGCACTGCCGAGCTGGTGGATTGCCTTGACGTAGTCCTCCCTGGCACGCGACGCAGATCGATCGGATCCGACCGTAAGGACATCGAATTGCACTTTGTTAGCCATGGATAACAGAAACCATGGTTAACGATATCGGCGCCCTGTCGGCCTTCACCTGTCGTCTAGGAGCCTGTCGGACTCGCGAGCCTCAGTGCCGCGGACGAAAGGATCGGATAGAGTCGACAAGAGTCACTTCCCGTTGATGGAAGGATGACAACGCTTGTGTTTTGAAGATCGTCGCGTTTTGCTCTCGGCCTTCGTGGCCTTAGTCCGTGGCGGCCAGCCCTTACCTTCGCTATCTTCGAGGGTATCATGCCGATTTTCGGCATAGTTTTAGCGCGGATCGTTGGTCTTTGGTTTGAGACTGCGGCAGTGGTTATGGGCGGAATCATATTGATCGGCATCGGGCTCCACGCAATCCGAGAGGTTCGGTTCCGTGCGAGCCTCGTTCGTAGCCGGTTTCGCCATATCGACAGACGAGCTCGCAATCGGGTTTCCGCTCGGCGCGTCAGGGCTGGCGATTGCCACGGTGCTGATTGCGATAGCCGTGCAAACTTTGTTTGTTACGGCGCTGGGGGTCACGGTTGGGAATCGCGTTGGTTCGGCTCTTGGGCGTCGCGCTTCGCGCTATGCCGGCATCGCGGCCGGAATCGCATTTTCGGCTGTCGGTCTGTGGCTTATCCTTGAAGTAGTCTTAGCCCCGTAAGCGCAACCGTTAGGTTCGGGTCGGCTGTATTGACATTCATCGATGTCTCGCCTAGTATCGAAGTATGTCAATGCAACGGTGCTGCCCGCCGACTAAAGTGGCCGATCTCGACTTCGAAGCCGAGGCAGCGCTCTTCAAGGCGATGGGCGATCCTCACCGCCTGATGATCCTCGCCACCCTTGCCCGCGTCGACGGCGAGGTCTGCGTGTGCGACTTCACCGACGGCTTGCCGCTCAATCAGCCAACCGTTTCGCATCACCTCCGCATCTTGCGCGAAGCGGAGCTGGTCACGTACGAGCGCCGTGGCACCTGGGTCTACTACCGCCTTGCGCAAGGCGCGTACGAGCGACTCGGCGACGCGTTGAGCTCCGTCTTCCTACAGAAAGTGCCGGCATGAGGACGCACCTCAATCTCGCTACGACGGATCTCGCCAAGAGCGTGAAGTTCTACTCGACCTTGCTCGACGCGAAACCAACGAAGCTGCTCGGCGACTACGCGTTATTCATCACGGATCAGCCCGGACTCGAGCTCGCTATCGACCTAACGCATGAGGTTTCGCCAACCCGCGATGCGCACTACGGCGTGTACGTCGAGAGCGTGGAGGACGTGGAACGCGCGATCACGAGGCTGCGAGCGGGCTAGTCTCGCCTCATCGATCGAGCGCGAAGAAACGTGCTGCTACGCCAATCAAACCAAAGTCTGGGCTATCGATCCGGAGGGTCGTCGTTGGGAAATCTACGCCGTCCACGAGGAGTCGGAAGAGCGCGACGATGCGGATACAACTTGCTGCTCGGTGGGTGACGAAACGCGTACGTGCTGCGTCGAATGAGTTTGCTCAGGCGAAGCGCGGCCGAGGCATTGGGCTCGGCTTTCCTGCTGGCCGGCGTTGTCGGCTCCGGTATCATGGCCCAGCGCCTCTCGGGTGGCAACCTCGCCATCGTATTGCTAGCCAACACGCTTGCGACGGGCGGAGTCCTCATGTGTCTTATTGCCGCGCTTGGACCGATCTCCGGCGCACATTTCAATCCGGCCGTGTCGCTTGCCGACGCCATGCGCGGTGGCCTGCCTTGGAGCGAAGTTCCCGTGTACGTCTGCGCACAGATAGGCGGCGCAATTGCCGGAGTGGCGGCGGCCAACACGATGTTCGGGCTTCCGGTCTTCTTTGCATCGCATCATGCTCGCGTCGGTCCTGCTCAATGGTTCGCCGAGTTCGTTGCGACGTTCGGCTTGTTGCTCGTGATTTGGGGATGCGTCCGCTTTCGTTCGGACTTTACTCCATTCGCTGTCGCTAGCTATATCGTCGCCGCTTACTGGTTCACGTCATCCACCTCGTTCGCCAATCCGGCCGTGACGATCGCGCGGTCGCTCTCGGATTCGTTCGCGGGTATTCGCCCGCAGGACGTGCCGGAATTTATTTCGGCTCAGCTGCTCGGGGCCGCCTGCGCGACCCTCGCCTTCCAATGGATTGCACCCATCGAACGGCGCGATGCCGAAGGGGTTCTCCTTCGCCATGGCGGGGGATCGGATGCAGTCGCGTAAACGGACCGTCCTGTTCGTATGCGTTCATAACGCAGCGCGCAGCCAGATGGGGGAGGCATTCCTCAACAGCATCTGCCCCGACGACTTTGAAGCCGCAAGCGCGGGATTCGAACCTGGCGAACTAGACCCGCTCGCCGTCGAGGTTATGCGTGAGGTCGGCGTTGATATCTCGCGCAACCAAACGAAGAGCGTGTTCGACTTGTTCAAGACCGGCAAGCTCTTCGAGTATGTCGTGACGGTCTGTGACGAAGCCAGCGCCGAGCGCTGCCCGATCTTTCCCCGCGTAGCGCAGCGCCTCCACTGGAGCCTCGCCGATCCGGCCGCCCTTCGAGGATCGTGGGATGAGCGACTTGCTCAGACGCGAATTATTCGCGATCAGATACACGACCGGGTAACGGTCTGGTGCGATGAGATGTGCGACCAAGCGAAAATCCGATATGGAGACGATTCTTGTGGCAGCCCTCGTGGGGAGGAAAATGGGGAGCCGTCGGCTTAACGGGCGGAAAAACCTGATACAGCAAGCTTTTGCCGAACTGGTCTTCCTGCGTCGCATGTAAGAGGACGGGGGTGCGAGTCCGCCCATCTGTGCTATGGGAAGAGGTGCGGCACGCGGAATAGGTTCTGATGGCGCAATCGCTGCTCGGGGTATTCAGGTATCGAGTGTTTGCGATTCTCTGGGCCGCCACCGTAGTGTCAAACGTCGGCGGTTGGATGTACAGCACGGCTGCCGGCTGGCTGATGACGACGCTCACGAAAGACGCCTTCGTCGTTTCCCTCGTTCAGGTAGCAAACACCGCCCCGATGTTTTTACTCGCAGTCGTTGCGGGCGCACTTACCGATATCGTCGACAAGCGTCGCCTGCTGATCTGGGGCGAAAGCGTCACGGCGGTGTTGTCGGGCATTTTCGCCGCGGCCGTATGGTTCAACTTAGTGACGCCTTCGTCGCTCCTATGGTTCATGTTTCTCATCAGCGCCGCAGGGGTGGTGACGTCGCCCGGATGGCAAGCGATCGTTCCGAGCCTGGTGCCCAAAGAGGAGCTTCCCAGCGCTTTGTCTGCAAATAGCGTCGGCTTCAACCTAAGCCGCGCGGTCGGACCAGCCCTCGCCGGCGCCATGATCGGCCCACTTGGGATCGCTGCACCTTTCGTGTTTAACGCGGTCAGCAACTTTGGCGTCATCGGCGTTCTCGCCGCATGGCACGAGCCGCAGACAACGCTGGACGCCTTGCCGCCGGAGCGCTTTGGCGGTGCAATCGGAATCGCGTTTCGCTACGCCATCAATAGTCTCGCCTTACGACGCACGCTGGTTCGAACGGTTGCGTTCTTCTTGTTCGCCAGCTGCTACTGGGCGCTTCTGCCACTGGTCGCTCGCGATCGCGTGAGCGGCGGCGCGGCGGTCTACGGCTTCATGTTAGGCGCGATCGGATTGGGTGCCGTGGCCGCCGCATTCTTCATGCCTTACTGGAAACAGCGGCTTGGCGCGGACCGCCTCGTTGCGATAGCGAGCGCCGGCACCGCGATCGCACTGCTGCTGTTCGCCATAGCACGCGAGCCGGCTATCGCTTTGATCGCAAGTGTGACGGCAGGAGCGGCGTGGGTCGCGGGGATTGCAACGCTGAACGTATCTGCTCAGCTGTCGCTACCGGACTGGGTACGCGGGCGCGGTCTCGCGATGTACATGACCGTCATGTTTGGAGCAATGACGCTCGGGAGCGCGCTTTGGGGGCGGCTCGCGACGGCCACGAATCTCCAGATCGCCTTTTTTGTCGCTGCCGCCACGATGCTCGCCGCAATTCCTCTAACGTGGCGTTGGAAACTGCAAACCGGCGAGCAGATCGACCTAACACCGTCTACGCAGTGGCCTGCGCCGGTCACGAGGCGCGCCGTCGACGGCGACGACGGGCCGGTGCTCGTCACGATTGAATATCGCCTCGCGCGCGCCGCAGATCGGGCAGCATTTCTCTCCGCGCTCGATCGCTTGCAGCACGAGCGTTTGCGAGACGGAGCAAGCACGTGGGGAATCTTTGAAGATACTGCACAACCGTGCCGCTTTTTGGAGACGTTTCTCGTTGCGTCGTGGGCCGAACACTTGCGGCAGCATCAACGCGTGACCAATGCCGACTACGTATTGCAGCAGCAGATAAACCAGTTACTTCAAGGCGAAGTGCAAATCACTCACTTTATCGCCCCAAGGCCGTAAGCATAAAACGGGGGAGCTAGCGACCGACGACCTAACCATTGGGTAGGATAGAAACATGCCATGGACTTCAGACGATGCCGAAAGGCACACGCACAAGGCGAGCACGTCCGAGCTAAAAGAGCTCTGGGCGAAGGTCGCAAACGAATCTCTCGAACGAGACGGTGACGAAGGCCGCGCGATCCGTGAAGCAGCCGTTGTAGCGCGCGAAGCTTAAGCTCGAGGCTGCGGCTGTTCCGGACCGGCTGCCTTGGGGCAAGCAGGCGTGTAAACGACACCGGTCACCGACCGCTGGGCGGCGTCGCTTGCGGCCCGGACTTCGCGCCCTTTTTAACAACGAGCACGTCGCGCAACATCCTTGGCTTCGCACCGAATGCAAGCGGCAACGTTGCGCCCATCCAAACGATCGCCGGCAGCGCCACCGGGCTTGGCGACCCACTGGGAATCGTGGTAACGGAGTAACGTTTACGGCAAAGCCTAACCATCCCAACAGCACAATGCGAGGCCAACTCCCTCGCTTACCCCGCACGCGGCTTCGCTATCGCGAAGCCGTCGTTGCTTTGCCGCTTTGCTTGCGATTAAGCGAGAATCGATATGGCGGCGAGAAAGTGCCTTAACGAGCGCCGGATGTGCCAGAATGTTCGATGGGCGCGCCAACGCGGCTTTTGATTGAGCGAAGACAATATCTCACTGAAACGAGAATGCCCGAAGGTCGCCCTGGAGCACCTCAATCGGAGAGTTGCCACTCAGCTCATGGCGTTAAGGTTTCAACTTAAAGGCGACGCCACAACCCAGGCCATTGTTGCATTCATGGTCACCGCCGTACTCGGTAGTCCCATACAAATATCCGGCCGAGTCCATGGCTAAGCCGGCCAGCGGATCCATTCCGTCCCGCTTTCCCGTGAAGCGATACAACACCGTCTCTTTGCCGGTGGTATCGAGTTCGAAGACGGTACCGCAACCGTTGCGGTCCGCACAATCGTAGCCGCCGCCGAACTCGGTCGTTCCAAAGAGATTGCCGGCCGGATCTTGAATCAGTCCGCCGAATGGACCCGCGCCGCCCGATCCGCCCGTAAAATTATACAGAACCGTTTCGTCGCCACGCTTGTCGATTTTAAAGATGACTCCATCGTAGGCTGTTCCTCCGGAATCCGTCGTTCCGTACAAGTCACCGTCCGAACCTTGAAGCATCGAGTCATCCGGACCCAAACCGCCTATGGTATTGTTGAATCGGTACAAGATTGTTTCATGGCCGTGTCGGTCGATTTTGAAGGCTATTCCACATACATAGCCTATAGGGCAATTGGGTGAACCGCATTCGGTCGTCGTGCCATATAAGTTTCCCCGCCGGTCGCGCGCGACGCCGCCATACGGCACGCATCCGTCGGCGCCTCCGGCAAACGCGTACAGCACCGACTCGTGGTTTTTATTATCAATCCTAAAGACCGTTCCACAGCCAGCACCGAGGCAGCCTGTACCGCCGCCAGCTTCAGTTGTTCCGTAGAGGTTGCCGGCTGTGTCTCTCAGCAAGCCCGCATAGGGATACTCTCCATCGGCGTAGCCCGTGAAAGTGTGCAGCGTGGTGACCCGACCGTTGGCGCTGAGCTTGTACGCGGTGCCCTTATGCATTGGTCCGCCTTCATTGGTGGTCCCATAGAAATTTCCGGCGGGGTCGTTCACGAGGGCGCCGTCCGGATAAGCGCGCTGACCGGCCGGCACATGAGCTTCAAAACGATACAACACGGAATAGTTGTCGTTAGCGTCTATTTTATAGATTGTTCCCGAACCGTTGGATACCGCGTGCGATATCACATCGTTACTGCTGCCCCCGGCGAACGTTGTGCCGTAGGCGGTCCCGTCGACGAGAAGCAAACCCGCAGCGGGATCGGCGCCATCGCGACCGTTTTCGAACGTGTGTAAAACTTGAAATGACTGCGTCTCGGTTGCGCGACTGTCGAGCGCCCTGCCGATCGGGGACATCACACCCGAACCGCTCGGACTAGAACATGCGCCGGCAGCAGTAGATACGAACAAAAGAACAGGTACAAAAATCCAACGCTGCACCATCAGCCCTCTTTCTACCGCTGCTGTTGCGATTAAGTTTACGTCTACGTATTCGAATGTCAAGATCACTGCCGCTCAACCGTGACCTCGACGCCCAGACCTCCTGAAGCAAGCGCACTGGCAAGACGACCGCCCGGAAGGGCCCCTTCGGCCGCTCTTATCCGCCCTGACCTCGCCGCCAGAAGAAGCGCCCGGTCGCCCGCCATTCGTCTTTCGCCGCGGTATACGGACGTTTCGCGGCGTACGACAATCTTACGACAATTCGCGCAGAAACTGGCGGACAATGCGAACGCTAGCAAACGAAAATTCGGCTTCTAAAAGGCCCCCGCAGCAACAAAAGATGGACTATTTTACGATCCGCGGCCCTTAAAGAGCGCCGACCACGAGCCTAGCAAGGTTTGGACTCCAGCGGATCTGCTCGCGATCGGCTCTGCGCACCCGCCCAACTTCCCCGCCGAACTACATACTGCTCGGCCTTATCGTCGAGAAAGTCGAACACAAGTCGTTGGCCGATGCGATGAACGATCGGTTGTTCGAGCCGCTCCTATCACGGCGAGACGGCGGGTTACAACTCATTCATCGGCTACGATGCCATTAATAAGGTGATTTGGCCCCGACGACCAATATACTCATGTTGAAAGTTCTCGACCAGATCTACACATCTTCACCGTTTTCGTCGCCGCTATGAGCATCACATACCGGCACGTTCTCGTGCTCGCGCTTCTCTTCGCTTCACCGGTTATGGCGCGAGTCGCGCAGGCCGCCCACTCCGCAACCGTGCCGCGCTTCGAGCCGGCGCTGTGCGCCAAAATCCAGGGTGTAGAATGGCTCCTTCACGCGAGCTGTGGTTATCTCGTCGTGCCCGAGGATCGTAGCAGGCCGAACGGCCGCACCATCCGGCTCATGGTCGCAAAATATAGTGCAACGTCTTCGGAAAAGCGGCCCGACCCTATTCTCTACTTAGAAGGCGGCCCCGGCGACATCGCTCCGCTTGAAATCGACCCGATCATCAAGGCGAACTTCATTCGCAACCGCGACATCTGGGTCGTGAGTCAGCGCGGCACCTGGTCCTCAAAGCCAGCGCTGATCTGTGCGGCAAATAACGATTTCGCCAGAGAGCTTCTTGGCATGCGCTTCTATTCCGATGCAACAAAGCGCGCGCATTTGGCCGCGACCGAGGCCTGCCGCCGCGAGCTCACCGCTACCGGCGCAAATCTCAGCGCTTACAATTCCAGTGAGAGCGCCGCTGATCTCGCCGATCTTCGCAAAGTGCTCGGCATTGCCGAGTGGAATATTTACGGGAACTCGTACGGCACATATATGGCCCAGACACTTATGCGCGACCATCCCGAAGGGATCCGCAGCGTCGTTCTCGACTCGGTCCTACCGACGAGCTACAGCATCCCGGTAAACTGGTGGAACACGCGCTACGGCTTCGACAACCTCTTTAAGGCCTGCGCAGCGCAACCGGCCTGCAACGCGGCGCATCCCTATCTTGAACAGACCTTTGCCGGACTGGTCAATAAGCTCGAGGTCAAGCCGTTGACGCCAACAATCAGCGACCCCTATACCGGCAAGAACATAACGGTCATGATCGACGGCGGCGCGCTGATCGACTGGCTGCGCAACCAAACGTACAGCGTTCCCGCGCTTCAAGCCGTTCCGGATACGATCGCTGGGCTCGCTGCGGGCCGCCGCGATTCAATCGAGGCGATCGCTAAGGATCGAGCAGGCCGAGCGCCACCCTACCATCCCGGCAACGTTGCCCTCGGCGACGGTCTGGCGGTCGGCACCACCTGCCGCGAAGATAACCTCGGAACGCCGCAAGAACTCGCTACTGCCGGACGGGAAGCATTTCCGGATTATCCGGCGTCGATCACGCGCGAGGGTATCGGCGGCTGGGCGTATGTTCAAGAAGACTGTCGCGACGTCTGGAAATTCCCACCCGCTCCGAAATCAATGCACGAGCCCGTCGCGAGCAACATTCCGACGCTCCTCACCTCCGGAACTTTCGACACATTGACGTCGCTCGCCGGAGCGAAGGCGGCAGCAGCGCGGTTATCTCACGCGACGATCATCAGTATCCCAGGCGTTGGGCACACGGTCTCACCCTGGTCGCGCTGCGCCCAAAAGGTCATCGTGTCATTCTATGCCGCTCCGGATCGGACGCCTGACACGACCTGCGTCGGCGCACTGAAACCCGCTACGTTTACCTCAAGGATTTCAAATCCAAACTGACGTTAACAATGAAAGGAGCTAAGTGCGGGAAAGCATTTTTCTTTGGTCTTTGGTACCGCCTATGGAATAAAGTTCGAACCGTCGACTGCGCCGTAGGGAGTATACACGCCGTAGCTCGTGCCGAGCGTTGCGATTCTCATTCCGGCGGGATAGCTCACGACGTCGATCGTGTGGGCCGATCCAGTGTCGGTAATGTAGGCCTGATTGTTCTTCTGGTCAAGCGATACGTGGAACGGCTCGCTATAGCCGCTTCCTAGCGTGCCCGATATGCTGCCGTACGGAGGATTGATGATGTCGACGGCGTCACCCGTCTGATCGCAAATCAGCAGATTACCCTTGTTGTCCAGAATCATGCCGCCCGGAAACTGAACCGTCGCGCCGAGAGTGGTCTTCGAGCATCCGCTCAGGCCGCCCTTATACTCTGCGATGTTGCCGGCGCCGGTATAGTACGCCACGAAAACGTCGCCGCTCTTATCGACGGCAACACCTTCGACGTCGCCCCCGGGCTGGCACGAGGCGACGACCTTGTTGACTTTTTGATGATACTCATTGACGGCCTCGCCGGTGAAGTCTGCCTCGTAGACGTTGCCCTGCGAGTCGGTCGTGAGCGTAACGGGATTGCTCATTCCCGCACTGTAGGTGAAGATCAAGGAACCTTTCGAGTTGTATTGCTCGATGTTGGGCGTGCTGAAGTTAGCGACGTAGAGCCCGTGCTTGTCGTACCAATTGCCGTCGGGGTCCGTTGTGCCATTGGTGATCGTGCCGACCTCGGACCAGGTCTTGTTCTTGAGGATCAGGACCTCGTACGGACTATTGTTATCGACGAAGAAATGGCTCGGAGTCTTCCTTCTCTTCCTATCCGGGCTGACGCTACTGCTTGGCACAAATCGTGCTTCGGGAGCCGGGATGCCGAGGTATTCGCTCGCGATGCCCGATCGCCATAAAGGCGAGCGGTGAAGGGCGCCGCTCGTGCTCGGAACGGCTCCATTTGGATCCTGCGATCCGCCGCTCGAACATGCGGCGAGCAGCACGATCGCTCCGGCGCTCGCTAACGCGCCGATGCCAACCAAAAGTCTTTGCATTGGATAGCCTCCCCGAAGATGGTGTAAAAGATATGCTACGAGAGGAGCATATGCTGCGTTGCTTTACCGCCCCCTGCCGGCCGCGTCGTTACCGCAACAGTGGATTTGTCGCGTAGGTGCCGTCGAGCAGGTTCGTCGCTTGTTCGAGCCCGGTCACCGGCAGGTTCGCCGGATTCAAAAGTCCGATTTGCACCAACAGCGAGGCTTGATCCCAGTAGATATGTTCGTGCGCGAGCTTGCCGCCCTCAAACTTCGCGACCACGACGACCGGTAGCGAGACGCGCTTCCCCGTCGGCGCGACGCCGGGAAGGAGCGTGTCCATCACGATATCGTGCGTGAAGTGCATGACCATCTCGTCGACAAGCCGGTCCTCGCCGACCGTGCGCGAGACTCGCGTTGCGGATGTGTCGGCGGGCCATTTCGTCACGAAATGGTCGCGGTAGAAGCAGTACACTGCGTCGCGGCCGTTTCCTCCCGCCATCGTTGGAATATGGTACAGATGCGGATTGTCAGTCATCGTCGCCATCGTGACGCTTGCATCGTGGAGTTCGAATTCGTCGCGCACGTGTTCGTCGAAGACTGCGCCGAGATCTGTTTGCATGGAGGATGGGCTTCTGCGCTAGTGTCAGCAACTCTTGGCTATCTTTCACCCGACAACTTCGAGCGGCGAATGAGTCAGACTCCGTTACCGGACGCCTGTGCGCCGGAGAGGCGGCCGGATTATGCGGTAGCGACTCGAAAAGGATTGCCAGAGGGGGGTCCGAGATGAGATCGTTTCGAGCGCTTGTAATCCTCGCTTCGTTGGGATTTTCGGCAGGATGTGCCGGTCTAGTTACGGTCAGCGGGGCAGCTGAGCCAGCTGCGGCGACGAGCGTGACAGTCTACGCGAAGGGTGCGATTGGCGACGTTGCTCCGGTGCGCACCATCGTGGGGCCTCGTACCGGATTGCGGTTCCCGAGCGCGGTCGCGGTCGATGCGTACGGCAACCGGTATGTCGCGAACCGCGCCGCCAACAGCGTCACCGTCTACAGCAGCAGCGCTCGCGGTGATGCCGCGCCGCTGCGGACAATCGCCGGCGCACGCACCGGCCTCAACCTTCCGACCGGTCTCGCGCTCGACGCCCGAGGCGACGTGTATGTCGTGAACCGATCCGGAGACACGATCACCGTTTATGCATCCTCCGCCAATGGAAACGCGGTGCCCATTCGCACGATCGAGGGACCGATGACCGATCTGAGCGAGCCGACAAGTATCGCCGTCGATGGCGAGCAGCGTGTATACGTCACGAACCTCGCCGACCGCAGCGTCACGTTGTTCGCGCGGGACGCGAGCGGCGACGTCGCACCGGTTCGCATCATCCGCGGTAAGCGGGCGTTGCTGACGGCGGCCTTTGCGATCGCCGTCGATCAGCCGGGGTCGTCTACGTTGTGAACTCCGACGACAAGGGCATCTCAGGAGTGCTCGTCTTCGGCCCGCGTGCCAACGGCGACGTAGCGCCGATTCGCGTAATCGCCGGTTCAGCGACGAAGCTGGAGACTCCGAGCGGCGTCGCCGTCGATCCGGGCGGGGCCATCTTCGTCTCCGACCATGGGGGAAGCGGCAGAGCCGGAGCGGTCCGCGTCTATGCGAAGGGCGCCAACGGCAACGCCGCACCGATCTACTCGATTGCCGGAAGCGCAACCCGGTTGCGCCCGTACGGTCTCACGATTGACCGTACTGGAGAGATCGACGTCGTAAACCAGACGGACTGAGCGCGCCGGAGCAATCAAAGGACGGCGATTTAGCTATCCCTTTTCGCCCTTCTCGCGCAACGCAATCACGATCGCGCGCGGAAGGTTCTCAAGCCCTTGCAGCATCAGCGCTTGCGTCTCTCGTATCGACTCTACGATGCCGTCGCTTTGGCCCGACAGGGTGTCGAGCGCCGTGCCAACCCCATGCGCGAGCGCCAGCAACGCCTCCGATTCATCGGGGGCATACGCCTCGCCGTCGGGCTTGGGTCCACAGACGAGCGCGCCGACAAGGTTGCCGCGTGAGATCATGGGGAACGCAAACTCCCCGTGTAACTGCGAATCGGGAAACAGGTGCAGGTCGATTGGCTTGTTCCACGCACGAAGCGCGACGATGCCTGGATCGTTTTCGCTGACCTCCGTGCGTTGGCCATCTGTGGCGAAAGCGTAGACGGCCACGCCATCGCGAACAAGGATCGCCGCGGTCTCGGCGCTCGTGTGCTCCTTAACCGTCTGCACGGCCCGATCCAGCAGCGTACATCGGTCGGAGATATAGGACGCCTCGTGGGCGAAGCGGCGCAACGCCGACTCATCCTCGTGCCGCTTGCGGAAAAAGACGCGATCGACGAATCGCTCGACGTACCTATGGATATACCGCAGCGAGATGCCAAGACCGAGCGCAACGACCATTCCAATGACGGCGCTGGTAGTGTGGGTGGTGCTGGCGAGCCAGGCACTGGCACCCCATTCGGCCAGAACGAATCCACCGATCACGATCGCCGAAACGATCGTGAAGACTGCCGCGCGGTTCAGGAAGAAGCCGACGTCGATCAGCCGGCGGCTTAGCGCCGCATATGTCAGCGCAACCGGTGCGATGAGAAACACTAGATTGCTAACAAAGCCAAGGACAATGGAGTCGGCAGACGCGGGCGACGACGAGGTTGCGATCAAACCAACCATGAAAAAGCAAAAACAGGCCGCAAGAGGTACGAGCGTCCATACCGCTCGCTGACGCTCGACGCCGCGGGATGCGGCGATTGCCAGGAGGCCGCAGAGCGCTGCCGTGAGGACAGCGGCCGTAACCGAAACTAACCCCGCAATCCCCTCAACGAGAGGAACCGGATCGAACCGCAGCGTGATAACTCCGGCGATCCCAACTAAAGAGATCACCGTGAAGATCACGAGTAATGTGTAACACAGCCATTGTGTGATACGACGAGGCCGCGATAGCGGCTGGGCGAAGCCGCTTGCGAACGCCGCCAACAACGCCACCGACAACGGCGCAACTAGGCTCAACGAGATGTTTATGAGAACATCCAGCCAGGCCCAGGGGACCGCGAAACCGATTAAGGCGCCCGCCAAAACAAAGGCCGTGAGCCACAACGATAGCAGTCGCATCTGGGGCACATCGGCGCGCCGCCATGCAATCAGAGTTGCAAACAGCAGAAGCCAGAGAGCCGCGAACGAGCCGGGCCAGAAAACCCACGTAAGTTTTGGCGCCTGCGGTACGACGGTAAGCTTTTCTTGCTGCGAGCCCCTGTGCACCAAAAGGGTGAGAGGGCGTCCGTTGAGCGGCGCTTGGAAAAGGGAATAACGCTCGGTAAGGGTGTTCGCGCGGATGTCAATGAGATCGCCTCGACGAAGACCGGCGCGGGCAGCTGGCCCGCCCGGTTTGACCGACGTAACCGCAAGATTAAAGGGCTTCGAAGAGGAGCCGGTATTGGCTCCCACCCAGCCCAGCCACGGCGGAGCGCCGGCGACGCCGGTCGCGTCAAGCACACCCGCGATCTGGACGAGCGCAGCAAGAGCGCAAAACCCCACGAGAACCGGGCGCCATTTGACCCGCTTCACGGCCGCGTCTTAGCCGTTGTTCCCGAGGTGCCTAAGCTTTTCACTCCGGATTATCGTTTTCCAGCGTTACGGAAACGCCTGGCGCGCCCTGAATGCCACGGCGTCGCTCGGCGATGTACGTTTCTAGCTGGAAATTAGGTGCCTACTCGCATACCAACCATCCCGTCGCGGATTGACCCAGTCATTCGGCCACCCTCCAAATTTAACGGCGGCGGCGTAGACGGCATCGGCGAACCGTAGCACCGTATCTTGTGGGTTGCCCCACCGCGGCTTCATAGACGGCCTCCTTGACGTCGAAATCGGCGCCCTCAATTCCGGCCGGAGGCGGGGAAACGTAAGCATAGAAGGCGGGCGCCCGCGACTGCGAATCGCCTAGGTTAAATCCGACGGCGACCACTTCGCCACCCCACATGATCCCAACGGCGGGGAGCCGGGATACCCAGGACGGCAACCGCGTCGACGAACTTCCTGTAGAAGTCCGCTACCGTGCCGGCCGCAAGCGGAAGCGTAGTTTTGCCCGTCGACGCCGTAACGACGACTTGAGAAATCAAGGATCGCGTATTCGATACCGACGCAGAGCGCGAGTATGCATTCGATGCTCACTCCCCTTTCGGGAAACTCAGCGAAGCGCTAGACGAAGCCAAAGCCAGAGGTTGGGTGATTGCCGACATGAAACGCGACTGGAACACAATCTTTCCGCCCGTTTCGCAATAGCCGATTTCAACGACGCCAGGAGACCCGAGGGCGGCGGCAGAACGGCCGCAAGCATATCGTTGCCATCTAGGAGAAGTGCTTATGGGCAGTCTCATTTCCCGATTTGCCCTTTTCGGCTTTATGGGTCTCGCGATCAGCGCTTGTTCGTCGAGTTCCACCGTGAATCCGACGCTCGGGCGTAACGATCCCTCATCACAGTTTACGCGTTCGGCCGGTAAGCCTGCGAAGCAATACCTGTACGTCTATAACGTCGGCATTCCTGGGAGCATTACGGGCGAATACGCGCGGTACTCAATTCCCGATCTCACGTTGCAGGAAATGAGTGTAGCCGACGGACTCGGAAGCCGCGTCGCGTTCGGCGGCGCCGATCAGCCGTTTTTCGTGGACGAAGGCACCAGCGGGTTTGCCCTATATCTCATGCCGATCGCGAAAGGCCGCGTGGCCGGGAAACAGCAGTTCTACGGCATACCCTGCCACACGTATTCGCTCTCGACCGGCCCCACCGGTGACTTTTACGTCGACCAATATTGCTCGACGAATGCACTCGAGTATACGCCGAAGAAGGACACCAAACATCCCAAGAAGCCGAGCGAAAAATTTACGGGTGGCAATTTAGGCAAGGGTGGCATTACGAATCCCACGGACGCCGTCGTTGATCCCAAGGGCAATCTCTACGTGGGTGATAACGGCGGTGGCGTGACGTACTTTGCCGCGGGCTCGAAAAAAGGCGTCGTCGCTTTTAAAACCGGATATGGCGGTTACGTGAATCAAATGGTGGTTGACAAGAACGGCGACGTGTGGAGCGTCCATGGACCGGATCCCACGGCCGTCTACTTCAAAAATAAAACGACCTGCGTCGTCGACAAGAGCGGCACGATCGTTCGAAACGAGTTTGGTGAGCGCTTCTCAAAGGGTAAATTAGTGCAGCATCTCTACACGACGACCTCCGACAGCCCGCTCTTCTCTGACAACGGAGTATCGATCGCCGTAGATTCGAAGGGGCGAGTCTACACCGGCAATCAAAACAACGGCATCCCGGGCGTCGTACTCGATTTCGACCCCGGAAACTCATGTCCCAATGACAGTCTTTCATTCGCGTTGGTCGAGGGCGCTACCCCACAGGTAGCGGTCGACGCGTCGCGGATCTATTACGTCACGGACTATCAGAACAACACGATCGCCGCGTACACCGGAGGCACGACGAAGCTGCTCAAGAAGATCACCCAGCCCAGCGGCGTCATCAGCATAACCTACACCGCGATCACTCCGTAAGGTACTGTTCGATTTTCACGTTACGGTGTGGATCAGCGAATCGATCGCGCGGTCTATAGCTTGGATTCGCGCATCCATTCCGGTTATGCCGTAGCGAGCCGCCATTTCTGACATAGACCAATACGCAACACCGACGACACCGTCTTCTTCCCATACGAGAATCTTGAGCGGCAGGTCAAGAGCGACGACAGGATACGCATCCATGAGCGGCGTCCCGCCCTTCGGATTACCAAATACGATCAGCGTCGTAGGCCGTAGAGTCATGCCCACGCTTTGCGCCGCTGCCGATTGGTCGATCGACGCGAATATCGTGTTGCCTGCTTGGACAATCGCATCTTTGAGCACTTTGAGCGTCTCCGCGTAGGGCAGGCGACTTCGCTTCGTCATGATACCGATGCTCTCTTAATGCAAGCAGATCGGCGCAGCGCAGCGTTCAGGCTTGATCGTCTTCGGCTGTGCGGTTGGGAGAAAGACGTGAGGCGACTTGTCGGTAGAGGTGTCGCATCGCGTCGTTGAGCAGCGCTGAGATTCGGAACAAGCCGTCTCCCGAGATGCGCAGCGCCATCCATGGCGTTCCCTGATGCCGTTGCACCAACACGTACGTTTGGTTGCCCGCAGCATAGATTACGAATTGATCGGATTCCGCGATTTGTTCGAGGTCTTCGAAGTTTAATTGATCGATCTTTGCGTTAAAATGCATTGTCTTCGCTCCGTTTGCGAGGTTGAGACTTCTAGAATCTCGAGCCGACCCTCCAATTGGCGCCGTCGCAAATGTCCTCGATCTGCTGGAGGCTTAGGCGGCGGAAGGTCTTGCTACCATATGCAAAGTCCTCGCCGGCTTCTGTCGCATCGTAGCACGCTTTCGCACCAAAATTCAGCGGCGGGCGTTGCTTTAAAATGTGGTTCTTGAAGTTGACGCGATACGCGAGGTCCTTTGCAAACAATACAACCTCACCGCGTCTATTCATATAGCCGCCGTAGACCGCTTCTGAGTGCTCCGGACAGTCCAGTCCCCGGACGGCTCCCTTAATCGATAGCGTGGCAACCTGCGAGGAGCTACGTATCATAACCGAGATGGGACAAACTTGATGTTATGCGGCAAAGCGCGGATCGGTAAAACAGCCGGTCTGTATTGCGCGCCGCAGGCCGGACACGAGTAGGGACTCGCGCGACTCTTTTGAGAGTACGCAGCTGGCGCCTGCGAGATGACAGTCGCGGCTCCACGCACGCCTTGCGCCTCCGGTATAGACCACGATGACGCACGCCGGTAAGACGAAACGCAGCTGACGCAACAGCTCGAGACCGTCGACTTCCTGTCGATCGATGTCGGCAATCAGAACGTCGGGCGCCAGTTTCCCTAGGGCCGCAACATCGACATTGGCTACGACCGTGAGGCCAACCTCGCCGGCGCCTTCGAGTGCGGCGCCAAGAAGGGGAATATCTTTGGGGTCGACGGCGGCCAGACAACAGATGCGGGCCATATTTATTACGCTTTCAGGTGGACGAGACGTCCTCGCACAGAGCCAGAACATTTTAAGCATACCATCCGCGGGAAAAACTAACCATCATGAAAAACTCCGTTACGGTCGGAGTGCCTGAATGCAGCGACTAACCGACTTTGTGCCGAAGTCGGACCCAGCGTTTCCAATCGTCAACGCAATTCTTCGCGTTGTGCCGGCTTCGCGCTGGTCATTTGCGCGCCTGATGCCCAGCGGAGAATTAACCGGTCTCTTGCTCGGCTTTCCGGAAAACGGCGGAGAGCTGTCGCGGCTCTCGGACGAGTTCAAGCGCCAGCGAGCAAAAGCGGCAAAGGGTCCTCGCCTCGCCGCCACGCTGGGTCCGCTCGGCGCCTTTGAAAGTGGCGTCACGCTGCTATTTGCCGATGCCAAGGCCAGCTTCGGGATCCTTACGCTCCTGCGTACGAGCGAGCTGGGACCGTTCACCTCGAGCGAAATCAGCGTGTTGGCCCTATCCCTCGACGCGACGTCCGAGCGCCTTTCTGCACTACGCTTGGACTCTCAAAAGCGTACCCGGCGCGCTCTCGAGGCCGGCCAGTGGTCGCCTGATGCCAAGTCGATTTCTGAGGCCGAAGCCTCCGGCGACTCCTTCTACCTGCTAGACCGCGATTTCCAGATCGTGCTCGCGTGGACGGACGAACAGCAACGCCGCGTCGCGCTTACCGGGCTGCGCACGCGAATTGCCGATCGTCTGCCTGGAGTGCTCGAAGAGGCGGTCCGGGAGCTGATCGCCGGTTGGCGCAGCGACTCGGGCAGTCAAAAGACGGGAATAGCACATCCGGTCCCGTTTCTAGTCGTGCGAACGCAGCCAATGTCAGGCCCGGCGGGGCTTTTCATCGGCGTACGGATCGACCGCTTCAAACCCCCGAGGTCACTTAGCGGACCGGCCGCCCGCTTCCATATCTCCCCCCGTGAGCTGCAGGTGCTGGCGATGCTGCTGGATGGTGAGAAGCTCGAAGCAATAAGCAAAAAGCTGCATATCGCCCCTTCAACGGTCCAGCATCACGTGAGCAGCATGGTCGTAAAGACCGAAAGCCGGAACCGCACCGAGCTGATCGCTCGGGTGCTGGGGTGGGAGAATACCGCCGAAATCGGGCGCTTTTCACGATAGCGCCGTCCGCCCTCTCCGCGCTACGCTGAGAGGTCCTAACGAGCGTGGAACCGGCAAGCGTTTCTTCCACCGGTTCAAAATGGAGAACCCTTGACGTCGCGAACTATCCTAATTGAGAATGCACGAGCGTCAGAAATGCGTCCGTCTAGGTTGATGGGCAAGCCCGCGGATCGGTTTTATAGCGGCCTTAAAGGTTTTGGACTGCTCGGAATCCACCTCGGCGCCCTTGCAGTCTTCTGGCCGGGTGTCTTTCACTGGTCGGCCTTTGCGGCCGCCGCCGTCGTATTCTATGCCACCGTCGCTTTAGGGATTTCGCTTTGCTTCCACCGTACCCTTACCCATCGCAGTTTGCGGCTCTTTAAGTCGTTCGAATACCTGCTGGCGATTTTCGGCACGCTCGCGCTCCAGGGCGACCCGATCCGATGGGTTGCGGTCCACCGCAAGCACCACGCGCATGCCGATCGAGAGGGCGACCCGCACAGTATTCTCGGCGGGTTCAGGTGGGCGCACCTGGACTGGGTTTACCGGCACAATATCGCGCTGCCAACGGACGAGGAAATGCGTCACTTTGCGCCAGACCTCTACGCGCAGCGATTCTATCGAGCGCTCCAGTACCTCAATATCCCGCTTCAAGTTGCGCTAGGACTCGGGCTGTTTGCGCTCGGCGGCTGGTCGTGGGTTATTTTGGGCATCTTCGTGCGACTGGCTATTAGCTATCATTCTACGTGGCTGGTAAACAGCGCGTCGCATATGTTGGGATATCGGAACTATCAGACGGGTGACCGATCGACTAACTGCTGGTGGGTTGCAATCATCTCATGGGGCGAAGGTTGGCACAACAATCATCACGCCTTCCCGTTCTCGGCACGGCACGGGCTACGCTGGTTCGAGATCGATATGACGTGGTGGCACATACGGGTTCTCGCAATGCTTCGACTCGCCGACCAAATCAGGG
Source organism: Vulcanimicrobiota bacterium (assembly GCA_963736475.1). Lineage (GTDB taxonomy): Bacteria > Vulcanimicrobiota > Vulcanimicrobiia > Vulcanimicrobiales > Vulcanimicrobiaceae > Cybelea. Next base: position 49,047 of record CAVTOQ010000006.1, read on the forward strand.
TTCCGAGCCAGGCGATGCAACAGCGGCTCCGCTCCCACTTTCAGACTTCGAAGTAATCCCCGCCGGGGCGACGTTCGATGGAGAAATTCTGGTCGCTGCGGGGCATTGATTTCCTCAGTTCTTGATCGCCGGGCTTGCACCGAACGGCCGTTGAACGTAACTATACTTCTCGCCGCAGATGCGGCAAACGTTGAGAGGGTTTCCAAAATGCTCGTGCGGTGGAAACACCTTTACTTTGCGTTTTGGACGCGTGGGGCTTTTCGCTATAGGGTTGATTGTTTAACGATCCTTGCTCCCGAGGCGGAAGCGCCGCGCATTCTAAGATTGGAAGCGCCTTAGTCTTGTTCGCGACTTGAGCAAAAGAGCCTATCGGAGCTCTCGTCCGCAGCGGCCTTCGATCCCGGAATGCAACCTTTTCTGCTCCTATCGGGTGTAAGGGGTTGCTTCAGGGAGGGATTTATGAGACACTCCTTCTCGTCCCACAAGCGCGATCTTTCGAGTGGTCGATAAGTAGCGCCCACCGAAAGACAGGTAGATGATTTCCACTTTCTCAGAACTCGCGCTGATGCCGACACTCTACGCGGCATTCGAAGAGCTTCACCGTAAGAAACTCCTCACCCATCCAGCGGATGGCTATTTTGCGTTGCGGCGGATAAGGGACATACCATCTTAGCCCATATCGCCGGCCGTAGTTGCGGCCGGCACTAACAGAGTTAGGAGACTCAAGTGTACACCGAAGAAACCCTCACCTGCGTCGATTGCGGACGCGCGTTCCCGTTCACCGCAAGCGAACAAGAGTTCTTTGCGAGTAAAGGATTCACGAATAAGCCCGGTCGATGCGGCGATTGCCGTGCCGCGCGCAAAGCGGCCGGCGGCGGCCGCAGCGGACCGAGTCGCGGCAGCGGCTACGGTCAACGCGAGATGTTCAAGGCCACCTGCAGCCAGTGCGGCGGCGTAGCGGAAGTTCCGTTTCAGCCGCGCGGCGACAAGCCGGTCTATTGCCGCGACTGTTTCGCAGCACGCCCGAGTTATCGCTAGCCCATTGAGCGCTCGCCTTCGTGTGCGGGTCAACCGCATTGGGCTGCTCGGCATTCATATTGGCGCGCTGCTGGCGCTGTTGCCAAGCACGTTTGCTTGGAGTGGACCGATCGTCGCGGGCGCTCTGCTCTATCTCACTGGGGCACTCGGCATCACGCTGTGTTATCATCGGTCGCTGACACATCGAGGGCTTCGCATGCAAAAGCCGCTCGAGTACGCGCTGGCAATCCTTGGATCGTTGGCGTTGCAAGGCGATCCTATTCGCTGGGTTGCCACGCATCGCAAGCATCATTCGCACTCGGATGGCGATGGCGATCCCCACGGCCGCAACGTGGGCTTCCGTTGGGCGCACGTCCGTTGGCTGATCGAAACCAATGACGCGCTCCCGGAGCCTGAGGAGCTGGTGCGGTACGCGCCCGATCTTCATGCACAAAAATTCTACCGCGCGCTGCAGTACATCCAGGTGCCTATGCAGCTCGTGCTTGCAGCGCTCTTGTTCGCGGCCGGCGGCTGGACGTGGGTCGTCTGGGGCGTCTTCGTGCGGCTCGTAGTCAGCTATCACGTAACCTGGCTGGTCAACAGCGCCGCTCATGCGAACGGGTATCGAACGTATCGTACGGGTGATCTCTCAACAAACTGCTGGTGGGTGGCGCTGATTTCGTGGGGTGAGGGGTGGCATAACAACCATCACGCATTCCCATATTCCGCCCGACACGGGTTGCGTTGGTACGAATTCGATCCAACCTGGTGGAACGTAAGGATATTGACCCTCCTGCGGCTCGCCGATCGCGTCCGAATCCCAACAGCAAGGGCCCAACAACACGGCCTCGAGGCTTAGTGCCTCCCACCAGACACGGGCGTGCGAGAGCCGATCGGACCGCGCACGGCGCTTCATGTCGCGGCGGTAATCTCGAGTAACCTAAAACCTCCGCGCTCGATCGAGAACGCCGTGGAGGTCAGATGGCTCCGCTCGACGACGCCGCGCGCTTCCCAGCTGCGACGCTCGCTACTGTATACGCGGATCGACGCGCGCGGGGGCAGCAGGTCCGCGTCGGCGAATTGGACCGCGGCGTAAATAGTCTCGGCACCGGTATTGCCAACCAAAAGTACGAGATTCTGGTCGCGCCGAAATGCCATTCCAATAGCGTCCTTGGTATAGGCCCACACGTCGTCGGACACATCGGCGGTGTAAACTTCGGTGTGCCAATCGCAATCAATCGTACACGTCGCGTAGACGCGAGAGCCGCTCTCGGGCTCGCGGACGATAAAATACGAAAACGACCGGCCGTGATAGGGAACGTCGCGCAACGCGACCCAATTCCACCCCGCCGGCATCAACGGATTGACGCGTGGCGCTCCCGGCAGTAGCACCAAGCCGCAGACGCCCTCGACCGCAGCCCACAAAAACCGCGGCGGCTCCCAGGGCGAGAGGCGCATCCCGCGGTTAGCCAGGCTCTCGCCGTCAAACCATTCGCCGAACTGTCCGGGCACCGTGTTGTTTCGTTGCGGATCGACGCCATAATGTTCGAAGGACGACCGCAACGCACGAACCATGGAATGCGGATGGTATCGCGCGGCACCAAAGGCGTACCACCATGTCAGCCCCGGCCAGACGCCGCCCATCAGCCCCGAATGCGCCGCCGGATCGAACCGTGGGTCGAGGCTTGAAACGGTTCGCAGACCCGCGGGCGTCCAGAAGTCCGGCGCGTTCAGCCGGCTGATGATGCGAAAGCCGGTCTCCTCCGAGCACGCGCGCATGATCACCGGAAAGATTTCGTCACCCGTCACTTCTGTACGAGGCGATCCGTCGACGTCAACGTTCAGATAGTAGAGTCCGCTCTTCGGATTGAGCAGGTAGGTGTCCATGGCCCCGCGGATCTTTGCCGACGCCGCGGCGAACGTTTCTCGATCGTCATCGCTCCCGAGCTCGTCGGCGAGGTGAGCCGCGTCGCGCAGCGCAGCGACGCACTCGGCGTTGATTTCGGTCACCGCGCCGCTGATCCGATAGCCGCTAACGATGTTCCGCCAGCCCGCTATCGCCCACACGTTGCCGCGGGGATCGTCGGCGGAGCAAAACACGAGGCCGCGATCGTCGACTTGTGAGATGATGTAGTTCGCCGCCCGTGCGACGGCCGGATACGTCTTTGCCAACCAATCCCAATCGCCGGTGGCGCGAAAATGATGGTTGACCGCCAGCACGTAGAGCGGCGTGTCGTCGTTGATGTTGAGACCGTCGTCCTCGACTTTACCGCTGATGGCGTCGAAGTACTCCGGCATCTTTCCGCTGGGGTATTGCCGCTCGGCGAGATTATCGAGCAAGCGGCGCGAAAACGACGGCAAGAAGTGGTCGTTGCCGTACACGAACCAGGCCGCGTCACGCGTCACCACGTTCGCGTACGTCCCCGGGTCGTTGGTGAACGCTTGCCCGGTCGGATACGAAGCCATCACGCGCCGCATGTTGACCTTACTCCACAACGCGCCTTGATTGATCACCGGATCCGGTGTCAGCACGCGAGAAGCGCGAACGATCTCTTTGAGGGACGCAACGGTTTGGGCGAGCGCGTCGTCACCGCTGAGAAGGCGGCCGAACCGTTCCAGCGCGTCTCGCTCGCCCTCGGCGTACACGCCAAGCGCGAACCAGAAACGCCGCCGCTCGCCCGGTGCAAGCGCGAAATCCCACTGCAGCCGCCCGATAAGGTCGCCCGTCGCCGAACTGTCGTTTTCCAGCTGGCCTTGGAATGCCGGATCGTACGACAGTCCGTAGTCGGAATCTGCACGGTAGCGCGCCGGCGCGTCGGATGTGCCGAGAACCCGTATCCATTGAGGTTTGCTCGCGTTGTGCGCGAGGAGCGCGCGGGCCTTGTGGTCGTATCGTGCGGAAATGTCGGCCGATGTGGTTCCGCGAAGCACGGCCGACGCAAAGATGCGCAGCTCATGCGTTATCGTATCGCGATTCTCGAGTTCCACGACGACGTAAGCCACCGGCTCGTCATCCCCCGGGTCGCCCTTCGCGAAGGGGACAAACGTGGTCTCTGCAACCTCGATGACTTCGATGATTCTAAACCGCACGCGCTGATAGGCAGGATGAATCTCCAACTCGCGCGGTCCGCCGGCAAAGATTCCCGGGAAGAAGGAGTCCGAATGCTGCGGCCGGCCCGCGTAGCGCAGGTTAACCGTGCCCACGAGCGACTCGCCGATCGAATTAAGGAAGATTCGCTCGATGGCGCCGTCGCCTTTGGTCTGAATCCAGATCGCGCTGTTGCCCAGGCTCGAGCCCATCGCCAGGCGCGAGCTCGCTACACTAAACGACTCCATTCGCGCCTTTGCTTCGGCCTATGGGGCGCTCACGCGGGCTTAACTGCCCGTTCACGGAATCATCGCCTTGGCGGCATCCGAGGATATTGGGCTCATCGTTATGGGTACGCACGCGCGCAGCGGTATCACGCGTGCGCTGAATCGCAGCATCGCGGAAGCCGTGCTCCGGCAAACGGCGACGCCGCTCTGCGTCGTTCGCAAACAACCCATCGGGGAACGGCATCGGCACTTGCTGGTGGCGATAACGGATGACGATCTGTCGACGTATACGATACAATATGCGACGCACGCCGCGAAGTCGTTGGGAAGCCGACTGACGTTCTGCACCGTGGCGGCTACTCGTACGGCCGAGACCGAGCAGTACTTGAAGTCCGCCCAGGAACATGCTGTCGACGCCGGCGTGCAGGCGGACTGGATTGTGCTGCTGCGCCAGGGGGACGTCTCCGGAGACATCCTTCAGCAAGCTCAAGTCGGCGAATGCGACGCGATCGTCATGGCCAGCCATGCCCGTGATGGACTCTCGCGCCTCATCGAGGGCAGCGTTGCCGAAACGGTCGTCCGATACAGCGATCTTCCGGTCGTGGTTCTCCGCGAGAGCCGCATTAAAGCACCTCTCGAATCAGGGCGGCGTTGAGCTCGTCGAGATTGGCGACGACGCGCGATGCAAGCGATAAAGCTTCGTCGTCGGGTGGAAACTCGCGGTTCGGGATCGCGATCACCGCAATCCGCGCGGCATACGCAGAGCGAATGCCGTTGGCCGAGTCTTCGACGGCGGCGGTTTGCGAGGGGTCCGCGTCGAGCAGCTCGAGGGCGCGCAGGTAAACATCGGGCTCCGGCTTCCCGCGCGGAACTTCGTCGGCCGACACAAAGACCGCGAACAGAGCGTCCCAGCCCGTCGCCGCTAAGACGGTCTGCGCGACGGCGAGCGCCGCGGACGAAGCCAATCCAAGCTGGAATTCGCTCGCAAGCCGACGGAGCGCCGCGTCCGCACCGGGAAGAACCGGGGGGGGGGGTTTGAGCCGCCCCGCGACCGAATCGACGACGCGCTTCGCAATCTCAGACGGCGCCATCGCCACGCCGAGTTCGTCGTGCACGTAACGCGCCCACTCATCGGTTCGCATGCCGATCATCGCGGCCGCCGCGTCAGGTTTCCAGTGGCCGCCGTTTGCAACCACGAACTCGTGCCGTACGGCCCGCCAAATCTACTCGCTTTCGATCAGCGTTCCGTCAAGATCGAAGACCACGCACGCCTTCACAGTGCTGCCAGCGCGCGCTCAACCTCGTCCGGATCGGGCAACGTCGTCCACTGGAAGAGCTCGACGTTGTCTTCGATGACGCCGTCGACCGGAAGGGGGAGATCAACGGGAAACTCTGGATCGAGCCGCTGCAAGGCGTCGATGACTTGCAGCTCGCCGACCCACAGCTGCGAGAGCTCCGTCCAACGGGCGGAGGTTCGGTCTCGACGGTACGCTTCTAGGGCGACCTTGACGTCGTCGGGTATCATCGTTTCCTCCTGCATTTTCGCTATCCGGGTAACCATCGGCCAATAAAGGTGGATGCACCTTGCTCGGTTGCTGTCCCTCAGAACCAGGAAGGTGCACTTGTGCTACGATGAATCGACCATGAAGCGCGTGATCAACATCTGGGCCGACGTTATTTGACCGTTTTGCTACCTCGGCTCAGTCTGGGCCGAACAAGCGGCGCGGGAAGTGCGCGCCGAGCTGCGTTGGCTGCCCTTCGAGATTCATCCCGATACGCCACCTGAAGGAGCACCGAAGCCCGTTCCGCCGGAGGACTGGCCGCGGGCTCGCGCGAGGCTCGAGGGTCTGGCGCGAGAGGTCGGGCTTCCAATCGACCCGCCGCGACGTAACGTAAACTCGCGTTTCGCGCTAGAGACAGCCGAGCTGGTCCGAGCCACGAGGGGCGACGACGACGCGGGCGCCTTTTATCACGACGCTTCGCGCGAATTCTTCGCCCACAACGCCGACATTTCGAAACTCGAAGTCGTTGCCCCGATCGCCGAACGCTTCGGCATCTCGGCTTCAGAGGTCGAGGCTGCCTGGCGCGAGCGACGGTTCTCTCATGCCGTCGACGCCTCTATCCATGAGGCCCACAAGGCCGGCGTCACCGGCGTTCCCGCCATGGGATGGCCGCATCGGCGCGCAATCGTCGGAATGATGCGACCCGAGGATCTCGCCGCATACCTGCGCGACCAAGAATTAAGGGAACTCGGCTAAGTATAACGTCGGGCCAGAGCCTCGATCTCGCCGAGCGATATCGCCGACAAATCTGCGTTTTCGATGGCGACGATCCGCTCGGCGATGTCCTTATGCCGCTCTTTCAGGTACTCTACGAAAAATCGCATCGCGCTGCTCTTGCCCGTCGCGTCGCCGAGGATCAGGATGGACGGCGAATTTTTCAACCGTTCGGCGACGCGCTCGTAGTATTCGTCGGCTTCGGGGGTACGCTGTCCCTGGTAGTCGGCTTCCTTGCGGTGCTCGAGGTGACGACGAAACCCGTGCGGATCGAGCGGTTCGAGATGTCCGCCCTCGACGAGGCCGCCCGCCGTTGGCGCGGGCTCGAAGAAGCGGGCGCGCCGGTGGTCGATCAGCAGGACAATCATCCGCGGCCCATTCTTGAAGGCGACCGGAGAACCCGTTATAGGAAACTTTCGAGGGCCGCCAGACCTTCCTCGAGCCCGTCGCGTCCGTAACCAATGCGGAAACGATCGGTCGGAGCCCGCAGCAGATCCGAACGATAGATCGACGCAGGCAGCAGGAACACGCCCGATTCTTCCACCAACCGGGTGCAGAACGTTTCCACGCCTTCCCTACCGAGATACCGTGGATACGCCACGCAGCTCCCGTCCGGTTCGTACCATTCGAACAAATCCGCATGCCGCGCGAAAAACGCGCTCAGCGTCTGAAGGTTGCGCGCAGTCAGGTGTCGATTGCGACCGAGAATTCGTTCCCGAGCTTTGAGCGCGAGCGCAGCCAGAAACTCGCTGGGCGCGGCATTGGTGATCGAGAGATAATTCTTTATCAGCTCCATCTGATCTAGCGCGCGATGGTCGCGGCATGCGATCCAGCCGACGCGTAGACCCGGAAGTCCATACGACTTCGAGAGCACGTTTAGCGAGAGCGCCCGCTCGTACAAGTCCGCGGCCTGCGGTAGGCGTTTCAGGGGATCCCGCTCGATTCCCCGATACACCTCGTCGCTGAAGAGAAAGATATTCCGCTCACGGCAGATCGAAACGATCGCGTCGAAGGACTCCCGCGAGACGATCTTACCGGTCGGATTGTTCGGGAAGTTCACGGCGATCAATCGCGTATTCGGCCGGAGCAGCGATCGAAGGTGATCGACGTCGAAGTCCCAGTTGTTCCTTTCATCGAGGAGTAAGCCGCTCACGTCGCAGATGGAGAGCGGCAGGCTTTCCATGGACTGGTAGTTCGGCACCGTAACAATGGCGTGGTCGCCGGGGCGAAGGAGCGCCAACATCGCGCAATAGATGCCCTCTTCCGCGCCGGCGAAGCTAAGGATGTCGTCGGGGTGCACGAGGTCGTAGGTTGCCGCAATGGCCTCCCGCATCCGCGGCGTCCCTCGGGTCTCGATGTACCCGAGGCGCAGCTTCTCCCAGGCGGTCCTGTCCTCGGCGTCCGCGAGCTCGAGGAGCTCGTCGAGCGGCAGGCTCTCCGCGTCGGAAGCGGTCAGGTGGTATTTCGCCGCGAACTCCCACTTGCTAAAGTACGTCTCGAGTCGAAACTCTTGAAGCGGTGATTGCGCCCCCCGATCGGGTCCCGTCTTACACGTCACTTCCACTACGATCCTCGGCGGGAACGGGCGCGTCGCTTTCGATCAAACCCTCGGATCGCAGATCCAACCAGAATGCGGCCGGAATCCGCGTCTCGAGCGACGTGTAGTCCGCGAGCACCTGCTGCGGATTCGCGCAGCCCACGACGAGCGCCACGGCGACTTCCGGCGCGCTCGAGAACCGCAGTGCGGCGGTGCGAAGGTCCACGCCATATTGCGCCGCGACCGCGCGCAGCCGGTCGCGCTTCTTGATCGCCCAGGCGGGAATCTTGTAGTTGTCCCTGCCGTAATTGTAGCGCGCGCTGCCGCTGATGAAACCCGCGTTAAGGGACGACCCGACGACGAAGCTCATTCCACAGGTCGCGCGCCTTCGGAAAGACCTCGTGAAGTGCCCTCGCGTGATCGATCAGCGAGTATTGACGCGCCAAGAGGCACACGTTTGCGTCGGCGACGTCCATCAGCTTGAGGATCGGTTCGGGCGAGTTGACGCCGAGTCCCCAGCCTTTTATCACGCCTTCGTCGCGCATCTTGCTCAGCGCCGGAAACGCGCCTTTGCGCGCGATCTCGAACTGCTCTTCCCACGGTCCCGGCAGCCACGGATTATCCGGCGAGAGGTCGTGAACGAAGACGACGTCCAGCGCGTCGACGCCTAGGCGCTGCAGACTGTCTTCGATCGAGCGCTTGACGCCGTCGGAAGTGTAATCGTAGCGGAGGTTGTTCGGCGAGGAGGTGAACGGAAAATACTCTTTCGCGTTGTTGTCGCGTGACGCCGTGAGCAGCTTGCCGACCTTCGACGAGAGGACGTACTCGCCGCGCGTCCGGTTATGCAAAAAGCTGCCCAGGCGCCGCTCTGCCAGTCCGAGGCCATACCACGGAGAGGTGTCGTAGTAGCGGACTCCGGCGTCCCACGCCGCCTCGATCGTGGCGTACGCAACTTCGTCGGTGACATAGGCGAACTCGTTGCCGAACGGCACGCCGCCGAGACCGAAAGTTCTACCCTCGAAGATTTCAGATACGTTCATGTCTTTAGCCCCTGCCTCTGCCCCCACACACCGGCGCCAGACGCGCCGCTAGAATGTCACACTTTTGAGGGCAGCCCCGTCTCTACTGCATGAAAGCACTTCGCCTGCACAAGCCGGGCATCGATGGACTCGTTTTCGAAGACATGCCTGACCCGACGCCTGCAATCGGGGACGTCTTGGTGAAAGTCCACGCCTGCGGAATCACGCCCACGGAGCTAGACTGGCCGCTCTGGACGGATCGGTTAGGACATAAGCGCGATTACATCATCCCGGCGCACGAGTTTTCGGGCGTCGTCGCCGCCGTCGGTTTCGGCGCCCCGGAGGTGGCCATCGGCGACGAGGTCTACGGTCTCATCGACGGTCTACGCGATGGGGCGGCGGCGGAGTACATCGCCGTCGAGGCGCGCTGCGTCGCTTCAAAGCCCAAAACTCTCGACCACGTGCACGCCGCCGCCGTGCCTCAGGCGGGATTGACGTCGTGGCAAGCGCTGTTCGATCACGGCCGTTTGCAGGCCGGGCAGGCGGTGCTCATTCTCGGATCCGGCGGCGCGCTGGGGCTCGTCGCAGTGCAGCTCGCTCGCTTGATCGGCGCTCGCGTGATCGGCAGCGGCCGTAGCAACGCACGCCAAGCCTCGCTCGAGGCAGACGCGGACGATTTCGTCGATCTCGAGCAAGACGGATGGGAACGCACGGCCAGCAAAGTCGACCTTGTTTACGACGCCATCGGCGGCGACGTGCTCGAGCGATCGATCGGCGTCGTCCGCCCCGGCGGCACGCTCGTCACCGTTATGTTTCCGCCGAAGAATGTGCGCGATGACATACGCATCGTGCACTTCATCCGCGACCCAAACGGAGCACAGCTCGCGGAGCTGACCCGCACGGTCGATGCGGGTAACCTCCGTTCGCAGGTCGGCGCGGTGTATGCGCTTGCCGAGGGCCGCGCTGCTTTTGTCGGCCAATCTGACGGCAGTGTAAAAGGAAAAGTAATTCTACAACCCTAGCTCGTTGTCAGGACGGCGCGCGCATGCGAACCGCCGTCGTGGCGTTGGGTGACATTGAAATCCTCGGTCAAGGACCACACGATGTAGAGACCGCGTCCCCGCTCGCTCAGGAGGTCCGAAGGCAGCTTCGGAGCGAGCGTAAAGCCGGGACCGATCAGGGCATTGCCGACCTCGCTTAGAATGACCGACTGATTTTTTCGAAGGAAAGCGGCGATCTTCGGCTCCACTCCGGGGTCGTGATTGTAGCGCCCGAGCAGTTGTTTTACGAGCGGCATTTTACGGGGATCGGCATGGACGCCGGCGACCGTTTTCAGCCGGTCGTATTCGTCGAAGAGATCGATTGCCGCCCAATCTCCAAACTCCGGAACGATGATCGCGAGGAGTCGCTCCAGCGTCGTATCCAGGTCTAGAGATTCGGCCAGCACTTCGCCGGCCTTCGCAATGAACGCAAACTGCTGGCCCTGTCGCTTGTAATCATCGATGTCGGTGCATATCGCGAGCCAGCCGGTCGCACGTCCGCGCGCCGGGTCCAGCGGCGAGACCGCGACGCGAAACCATCGGGGAACCCCGTCGGTGCGCCGCAATCGCGCCTCGACCGCGAACGGGCTACGACTCGCAATTCCGTTGCTCAGCGCTCGGCGAACGAGCCGGCGATCGTCGCGGTGAATCGCCGCGCTCCACTGGCGTTCGAGCTGATCCGGGCTCGACTTCGAGGATCGCCGCCGGCCGACGTATTCATACCAGCTGCGGTTGAATCGTTTGATTCGACCCGCTCTCGTTGCGGTCCACGCGATTTGCGGGATCGCGTCAATCTCTGGCGCGCGAAGATGCATAGGGCGGCGTAAACTCGTCAGGGAGTGCGATATTCGGCGCGAAGGGATTCCTCGCCCTGGGCATGCTTGCATACTTTGAAAACGGCTCCGCATTGCTCGATGTTGCCCGGCAAGCAGGCAAGCCGTGCGTCCAGGGTCAGACCGAGGCGTGTCCCGAACAGCCACCGCCATGCTTTCGCGCCGCGACATGCTCCGCGCAACGGCCGGCATTGCCGCCGCTGGATTGCTGCCTCTAAGCGGCGCCGCGGCGGGCTCTGACGCGGCGCTCTTTCGCGAGCTCGACGCGCGCATCGAGTCCGCAATGCAACGCTACAACGTGCCAGGCGTCGCCGTCGCCGTTTTTTACAGAGGCCGCGAGTACGTGCGCGGCTACGGCAAGACGAACGTGGATCGTCCGGTCGCGGTCGATGGCGACACGCTCTTTCGCATCGGCTCGATCACGAAGACTTTTACGGGCACCGCCATGATGCGGCTCGTCGAGCAGGGCAAAGTGAGCCTCGACGCCCCGGTCCGCTCGTATCTCCCCGGCCTCCAGCTCGCCGATGAATCGGTCGCTCGGCGCGTGACCGTGCGACAGCTGCTCAACCACAGCGCTGGCTGGCTCGGCGACGATTACGCAACTTACGGATCGGGCGAGGACGCGCTCGCAAAGTACGTCGCCGGGATGCGGGCGCTGCCGCAGCTCACCCCGCTGGCCAAATTCTCGCTTACAACAATGCCGCCATCGATCTTGCCGGCCGCGTGATCGAGGTTGTGACGAATGCGCCGTACGAACGCGCCGTCGAGCTGCTCGTGCTGCGGCCGCTACGCTTGAGTCACTCCGGCTTCTTCACCGAACGCCTCGCGCAGTACACAGTTGCCCAGTCGCACGACGTGAAGAAGGCTAAAGCCGTGGTCGATGCCGCGTCCTGGAGCTTTCCGCGCTCGCTCAATCCTACCGGCGGCCTGATCTCCAGCGCGCGAGATCAACTGCAATACGCGCGATTTCATCTCGGCTATCCCGCGATGCAGAGGGACCCGGGCCCGGGGGGAACGCTTAGCTTCGAAGTCGACGGCGTGTGCGTTACCTGGTGGCAGCGGCGGACCGCCGAGGGCGTGCCCGTGTTTCAACACATGGGGTCGTGGGGCGGACAAAACGCGGATCTCTTGCTCGTTCCCGCGCGCGGGTTTGCGATGTCGATTTTGACCAACTCCACCACCGGCCCAATGGTCATCGCCGATGTCGATCGCTCGGGTTGGGCGCTCAGCCGGTTCGCCGGACTGCATAACCCGCCGGCGGTTCCGAAGGCGTTATCGCCGAGCGCGCTCGCGCAATACGAAGGACGCTACGAAGGCCGGATCGTACCGCCCGACGGCTCTCCGCAGAAGCCCGAGAAGCTCGCGGTCGAACTGCGTAGAAACGGCGGCGGCCTGCGCGCCGCCAGCGACCTCGAGCTGACCCTGGCGTTCTACCGGGACGATTACGTGGTTACGACCGATGCGCAAGGATTATCCAAACGCAGCGATTTCGTGCGCGGCGCGGACGGACGCGTCGCCTGGTATCGCGATAACGGCCGGATCTTCAAGCGCGTCGGATAACTTACTTCGGGCAGAGCGTCGTGCGCGGCGTCGACGATGGATCGTCGAGAAAGCGCCATTCGGCTTCGAACGCGCAGTGCGAGAGCAGCCAGCTCTGATGCCCGTCGACTTCGGCGATGAGCAGGCGCGCCCGCGGAATCTGCAGCCAGACGTTAAGAGCGCTTGCAAGCGGCGTGGCCGGATCGTAGATCGGGTTTGCGACCATCACGTTGGGATGCGGCCCGACGTCGAGCTTGTGCGGCGGATTGATCGCCGGCCACGGCCATCCTGCGCAGTCCGGCACGCCGAGCGACGCGTGCGCGATCGGGTACGCGTCCCAAAACTTCCAAACGAAGCGCGGCGCCTCGGCGGCCAACGCGTCGGCGGTCGGCAGCAGCGCGTTGTAATCATTCTGCGGTCCGTAGTCGGCGCAGAAGACTCCGGGGAAAAGACCGTTCTTGCCGGCGCGAAGGCTCGGATCTTGCGACGCGCTCTCCATGGCCGCCGCACCGGTCTGCGTCAGCGATTTGAGTAGGGTCGTATCGCCGCGGCTGAGCTGTTCCATCATCTTCGCGATGACCGGCCAACCGAAATCGGGGTCGCTGCCGGCCGCCAAAAACTGCGCCACGAGCACGATCGTTTCCGGCCTCTTCGCCGTGATGGAATCGTAGACCGCACCGACGTCGCGCCCGTGCAGCGCGCAGGAGGCGTCGCTCTTGCACCAGCGAGCGAAGCGATCGAACGAGTCGCCGACCGACGCGACGTTGCGCGCCGAGAGCGCCGCCAAGTCGATGCTGTGATCGACGACCGCATCGATCACCAGCGCCTTCACTCGATCGGGGTAGCGCTCGAGATACGCCGCTCCGTAAGCCGAGCCGTAGGATCCGCCGTACGAAATCAGCCCCTGATTCGGTGCTAGGGCGAGGCGCATCTGCTCGACGTCCGCCGCGGTGTCCATAGCCGAGAGGTGCCGGAAGAGCTCGCCGGTCAACGCATAGCAGCTCTTGAAGAGCGCCGCGTTCGCGTCGGCGATGGCCTTGAACTGGTCTGCCGTCAGAGGCTCGCCGGGCGGCGGCCGCGGCGACGGGACCGCATCGGGGGCGCAGCGGATCGGGCTGCTCTCGCCGATGCCGCGCGGATCGAAGGTCACGACGTCGTACTCCCGCCGCAGCTCGTCGACGTGGTGCTCCTTGCGCAGATGGCCGCCGAGGATTGACGCGATGCCGGCGCCGGGGCCGCCCGGCAGGAAGATCAACACGCCCTTCTTGCGGCTGGGATCGAGCGCAGGCACACGCGCGATGCGCAGCGTGAACTTTGCGCCATCCGGCTTCGCCGAGTCGAGCGGGACGCTCAGGCCTGCGCATTGCGTGTTCGGTACGTCGTCGCACGCGGTCCAGCGCAGCGCCGCCGGCGTCTGCTGAGCCGCCGGCGTTTGACCGGCGGCGGTTTGCGTTCCATTCGAACATGCCGACAACGCAAGAAGGACGGCGGCAACATCAAGTGCTTGCCCTCTTAGCAAACGGGCGTTTCTTTGCATCACGCCCGAAGTTCGGGTCACGTCATCGCTGCGCCTCTACCTTTTGCTGCAGGACGGCCTTTGCTCCAGCGCCAGCGCCACGGCGATGTAGTCCTCGTTACCCACGCCCGTCGCGATGGCTTTTCCGAACTCCGCGAGCGCACAGTCCATCATCGGCGCGTCCACCTGAAGTCCTTCCCTAGCGGCGCGAGCCAGAAGCAGGTCTTTGAGCAGCGCGCTCGCGGAGAAGCGCGGTTGCGCATCGCTCTCTTGCAGTTGTTGCCGCTTGGTGGCGGCGCGCTCGAGCATGTATACGAGCGTTTCGACCGCGAGAGCACGATCGACGCCGGCTCGCGCCAGAATGCCGAGCAGTTCTCCGAGCGAGTCCGCGATCACGGCCAGCACGCAGTTGCTTGCGAGCTTGAGATGACCGCTGGCCGCGGGCGACCCGGTAAACTTGATGCTGGAACCGAGCGCGCTCAACAGCTCTCGGCCGCGCTCGAAGGCCTGGGCGCTGCCTCCCGGATAGAGCGTCAGCGCGCCCGTGCGCGCGCCGTCGACGCTGCCGATGACCGGGCACGCGAGAAAGTCGACGCCGCGCCGCGCAGCCTCATCCGCGAGCGACGCGTACATCTGCGGCGAGAGCGTAGTCGACTCGATCACGAGCTGGCCGCGGCGCGCGGCCGGAATGATCCGGCCGAGAGAGATTTCCCGCGCGACGTCGTCGTCCCAGAGCATCGCGACGACCGCATCCACGGTCGCCACCAGCGATTCGACATCGTCGAACGGCGTCGCGCCCGCGGCGACTAGAGGCTCCATTGGGGCGCCATCGATGTTCCAAACGGAGACTCGGTAGCCGCGATCGAGCAAGTTGCGTGCGATCGCGCTTCCCATCTTCCCCGTGCCCGCAATTCCAACGTGCATCGTCAGCGCGTCATCTACAAGCCGGGGATTGCTGCGGGAGCCACGAGCGCGATCGCCGCCAAAACGCCGAGCGCCGCGCCGACCGGCGCCACGACTCGGTTCCCCGCGGGCGTTGCCTTCTCGACGAACATGATCGCCGCCAGCACGCCCATCCAGGCCAAATGCGCGACCCCCGCCGCGAACATCACCAGCATGAGCGCCCAGCAGCATCCGAGGCAATAGAACGCGTGACCAAGTCCGATGCGCAGTCCATTAAGTGCACCGCGCCGGTAGTGGCGCATCAGATACATGGCGGGATGGCGGCACGCCTTCAGGCACGCGTCCTTGAGCGGCGTAAACTGATAGACCGCGGCGAGGCCGAGCGTCGCGGCCGGTATCAGTGTCGCGTGCGCCGCAAGCCAGGGCCAAGCATCGACGATTCGGTGCACCTGCATGTCGGCGGAGAACGCGGCGAGCGCAAAGGCAGTCCAAACGGCGAAGTAACCGCCCAAAAACAGGATCAGCGCGAACGGAAAATCCGGTGCGCGTTGCGCGGTCGCCGCGTACAGGCGGATGAATCCGAGCGAGGAGGGCAGCATCATCGCGGCGGTCATCAGCTGCCATGCGGCCAGCAGGAGGAGCGCTGCCAACCAAAACGGCAGCCCGCTTTCATAGAGCGCGTGGTGATGAACGAGCGCGGCGTTGCCGCTCAGTTCGACCCACGCGCTGACCGCCCACGCGGCGACGATCGCGCACCCCAGAACGCCGATCGTACTGAAGCGCACGTACCGGTACGCGGCGTTTGCCGCCACTACGTTACGCCTCCAGTAGGAAGTCGCCCTGAATCGCGTTGCGGTCCTTGAACGTCCAGACCATTCCGTGCTCGGGAATGTTGACGACGTGTTCCGAGGCTTTCGCAACGTATGCGGGCGCGCCGGGTATCGTGCTGAAGATGCTGTCGCGCAGCGTCGTGACCGCACCGTATGCGCTGCGGTACGGGGCCATCGTCGCGCGAACTTTGTCGCCGACGACGAGCGTGCCTTCGCCGCGCCTGGTATTGTGTTCGATCGGCATCGTTTCGATCGCGACGTCCTCGGCGACTAAGCCGTTGAGGTCGGCAAGCGGTCCGCCCAAGCGGCCGTGCCACGCGTCGAGAATCGCGGCCCGCTGTTCGTCGGTTGCTCGTGCATCCACGTAGGTCACGCGCTTCCAGCTCTTCGGTGTAAGAACGTTGCCCGGAATCTTGAAGACTCCCACGTAGTTTAGGCCCGTTACGTCTACGCCGTTGATCTCGCCCTTATCGATGTGATACGCGAGGAACGAATCGCAGGCGCCGCCGTCGGGATCCTCGCCGATCCAGCACCGGCAGAGCGTCCGGCACGAACATGCTTCGATCAGCGTACCTTGCAACGTGTAGGCTTTTCCGGAAGCCTTAGGGGCAGGCTGAGTCTGGGTCATGGTATGGTCCCTCCTCGGCCGCTAGTCTTCCAGGGGCCGCCGCCGCTCCCCTTAGGGTCGCTACACGGTCACGGCGAGATCGAACCGGTCGAGGTTCATGACTTTTTCCCACGCGGCGACGAAGTCGCGCACAAAGTGGTCGCCCTCGATGGCGTACACCTCGGCGATCGCACGAAGCTGCGAGTTCGAGCCGAAGATTAGGTCGCAGTTCGTGCCGGTCCAGGCGATCTCGCCGGTGCGCCGGTCGCGGCCTTCGTAGGTGAAGTCGCCCGCCGGCTGCCACTTCGTGCTCATGTCGAGCAGGTTCACGAAGAAGTCGTTCGTCAGCGCGCCCGGGCGCTTGGTGAAGAGCCCGTGCTTGGGTCCTCCGGCGTTGGCGCCGAGCACGCGCAGGCCGCCGACGAGCGCCGTCATCTCGGGAGCGCTCAGCGTGAGCAGTTGCGCGCGGTCGATGAGCCGCTGCTCGGGCGAGCGCGAGTGCGAGCTGCCGAGATAGTTGCGGAATCCGTCGGCGTCCGGTTCCAACACCGCGAACGAATCGACGTCGGTATTCTCTTGCGTCGCGTCCGTACGACCCGGCGAGAATCGCACCTTCACGTCGTGACCGGCGTTCTTCGCCGCCTGCTCGATGGCCGCGGCGCCGCCGAGGACGATGACGTCGGCTAGCGAGACCTGCTTGCCGCCGGAGAGCGATGCGTTGAAGTCGGCTTGAACTTTTTCGAGCGTCGCCAACACTTTGGCCAACTCCGCGGGCTGATTGACGGCCCAATCCTTCTGCGGCGCGAGGCGAATGCGCGCGCCGTTGGCGCCGCCGCGCTTGTCCGTCCCCCGGAACGACGACGCAGCCGCCCACGCGGTCGTGACGAGTTGCGACACCGAGAGGCCCGAGGCGAGAATTTTCCCCGTGAGCGCCGCGACGTCTCGCTCGTCGATCGGCGCATGGTCGACCGCGGGCACGGGATCTTGCCAGATCTGCTGCTCGGCCGGCACCTCGGGACCGAGATAACGCGCGATCGGGCCCATGTCGCGATGCGTCAGCTTGTACCACGCCTTGGCAAACGCTTCCGCGAACTCTTGCGGGTTCTCGTAAAAGCGCTTCGAGATCGGCCCGTAGATCGGATCGACTTTCAATGAAAGGTCCGTCGTGAGCATCGTCGGCGCGTGCCGCTTCGAGGGATCGTGCGCGTCGGGAACGCTGTCCGCAGCGGCACCGTTTTTGGGCTTCCACTGATACGCGCCGGCCGGACTCTTCGTCAGCTCCCACTCGTACTTGAAGAGGTTGTCGAAGTACAGATTGCTCCAGCGCGTCGGCATCTGCGTCCAGGCGCCCTCGAGGCCGCTCGTAATCGTGGCGTCGCCGTTACCGCTGCCGAACGTGTTGCGCCAACCGAGGTTCTGCTCCTCGATCGGCGCACCGGCCGGAGCGAAGCCGACGTACTGCTTCGGATCGGCGGCGCCGTGCGTCTTGCCGAACGTATGTCCCCCCGCGATGAGCGCGACGGTCTCCTCGTCGTTCATCGCCATGCGGGCGAACGTCTCGCGAATATCCGTTGCGGCGGCGATCGGATCCGGGTTTCCGTTCGGACCCTCCGGGTTTACGTAGATGAGACCCATCTGCACTGCGGCGAGCGGCCGTTCGAGATCGCGTTCGCCGGTATAGCGCTTGTCCTCGAGCCATACGTCTTCCGGGCCCCAATACGTGCTGTCGTCAGGTTCCCACGCATCGGCGCGACCGCCGGCGAAGCCGAACGTCTTGAATCCCATCGATTCCAACGCGCAGTTTCCGGCCAGGACCATCAGGTCGGCCCAGGAGATCTTACGGCCGTACTTCTGTTTGACCGGCCAGAGCAGGTGGCGTGCCTTGTCGAGGTTGGCGTTATCCGGCCAGCTGTTGATCGGCTCGAAGCGTTGCATGCCAGAGCCCGCGCCGCCGCGGCCGTCGCCGATGCGGTACGTGCCCGCGGAATGCCAGGCCATGCGGATGAACAGCGGCCCGTAGTGGCCGTAATCGGCCGGCCACCATTCCTGCGACGCCGTCATCAACTTGTAAAGATCGGCCTTGACCGCGTTGAGGTCGAGGCTGTTGAACTCGCGGGCGTAATTCGAAGTCCGGGCCCATCGGATCGGCCAGCGCAGATGGCCGGTGGAGTACCGATAGGTCCAATAACTCGGGAAACCAGTCGATGTTCACTCGCGGCCGTAGCGGTACGTGCTTTACGGGACACCCGCGGTCGGCATCCGACAGCTCGGCGATCGTGTTTTCCATCTCGCGTAACTTCTCCGATCCGGTTTAAAAAAGTGAGGGCCCACCGGCAGCCGAGCAGGCGCCGCAGGGTGTGAAAGTGAATATCACTCTCATGCGCAGGATACCGCTGCAGACGCCGGCCGTCAAGCTGCCGAAAAATTATCAACTGATTCACAAGATCGTCGAAGAGAGCGGCGTCGGGCGCCACCTCAGGCCCTCGGATATCTACGCCAAGGCGTTGCGGCGGCGGCCGGGTATCGGGTTCTCAACGGTGTACCGCGGCCTCGAGCGCCTGCGCGATCTCGGCCTGGTGTCCGAGGTCAACGTGCCGGGCGCCGACGCTACGACCTACGAGCCCGCGGCGCCTCCGCACGCGCACTTTCGCTGCAGCAGTTGCGGCGAGATCGAGGACGTGGCCTATGCGATTCCGGCGCGAACCATCAAAGCGCTAGCGACGCAGCACGGCTTCACGATCGACAGCGAACGCGTCGCGTTCGAGGGCCGCTGCTCGGCCTGCGCGTCCTGAGTACGAAGTCGGGCTTGCGCGAACGGCTTCTTGGAGCATGGCGGCTCGCCTCGTGGGACTGGAGTGACGAAGCGGGGGCCAAGGTGGATTCGCCGCTTGGGGAAGACGCGATTGGTCAGCTGATCTACGACCGCTCAGGCGCGGTTTCTGCGCAACTCATGCGCCCGAACCAGCCACGTTTTGTCGACGACGATTGGCGTCGCGCTCAACTCGCGGAAAGAGCGGCCGCATGGCTCGGCTATTTCTGCTACTTCGGCACCTACACGGTAGATGAAGCCGCGGGCACCGTCACCCATCGCGTCGCAGGAAGCTGGTTCCCGAATCTCGTCGGCACCGACCAGCTTCGGTATGTAACGCTGGCGGAGAATCGCCTCTCGCTGACCGCGGAAACACCTTGGGGGCGAGTGACGCTGGTATGGGAAAAGTGGCGCTGACGATGAGATCCGGCTGCGATAACTGAATGGTAATGCTCGCTCCCCTCGGCGAGGATTTGCGGCGTCGTTGGGACGAGGTTGACGAAGTAGACCTGCGCGTGCCGTCATGCTCGCGTTGCTCAGTTTTGAACTTTGAGGACAGCGTCATGATGTTCTCGCCGCGGATCAGCCGGCGGCCGAAACGCGTGGTGATCGGCAACGTCGAGCGTTGGCCGCATTCGGTTCTGCTCCGGCTTGCCCGCTCGCCTGGACCTAAGGCCTGGGACGTCGAATCGTTTCAGTAGCCTGCCCGTTTGTACTGTCTGGAGGCATGCACGTATGAGATCCATGTTTAGGTACGCGCTCAGTATGGTAGCTGCTGCGGCGTTATCGGCGTGCGGTGGACAGTTGCCGACAGGTATGCAGGGTGTAGCGCCCCCAACGAGGGCGGTACCGTCCGGCCACAACAGGTCGTGGATGCTGCCGGAAGCGAAGCATGACGACCTTCTTTACGTTTCGGATTTTTACGGCGTTCATATCTTCTCGTATCCAAGGGGAACGCACGTTGGAGATTTAACGGGCTTTGCCTCGCCCGAAGGCCTGTGCACTGACCGAGCGGGAGACGTTTTCGTGACCGATGAGACCGAGGGGTACGTCGACGAGTACGCCCATGGTGGCACAAAGCGTATTGCAACGCTCTACGATATCTACGTGGACTTCAACCCTGTCGACTGCTCGGTCGACCCCGTAACGGGTAATCTAGCGGTTGCAAGCGCCGATGCGCCCTACGTTGTCATCTTCCCCGATGCGAAGGAGCATCCCGTGGTGTACGCAGATTACCCCTACGCCATCCTCTTCTTTTGTGCGTATGACGACAACGGCAACCTTTTCATTGAGCAGGTCAGGCATCACCGCAAGTTCTACATCGGCGAGCTGCCAAAGGGTGCGACCAAGTTTAAGAATTTCGTATTCGATTCGCGCGCTGGTATTCCCGGCGCCATCAAATTTGATGGCCAGCACCTAGCGGTTGAAGATTTGCGAACTAATGGATTGCATCAGGTTCGTTTCTCGGGCTCGAACGCGATCGTTATCGGCAGCACGCCTCTGAATGGCGCGAGGGAGATCCAGCAGTTTTGGATACATAAGGGCAAAGTCATCGGTCCTGATGCCTACGGACCAGTCGATTTTTGGAAGTACCCTCTGGGCGGTTCACCCGTCAAGGCTATTCAAGGCTTTAAGCTACCCTATGGTGTCACCGTCAGCCTGACGCGGTAGTACAGCTCCCGGCCGTTGCGGATATCGACGCGAGCAGGCCGCGCGCGGAGCGACTCACCGTGGAACCGCGATGATGTCCAGGTTCTCGAAGCCCTTATACGTAGCTAGCAGCTTGGGCTGACCCGACAGCCAGCCTCCAGTCGGCCGCGCGAACGCGTACACGCGCTCCCTACGAGCGTCTGCGACGTACGCGACGGACGCGTCGCGATTGAACGCGACGCCGCTGATCGACGCGAGCCGGTCCGGCGTCTGGAACGAGTTGCCGCCGGTCGGCGACGAGACGGATACGAGAGCGGGCACTCCGTCGACCGGCGTCATCACCTCGACTTGCTCGTCAACGGCGCCGCCGATCAGCGCGATCGTGCCGATACCGAAGCACGCGCCCGCCGTGTACTCACCGGACGCCGTGCGCGTGTACGGGCGCACGCTGGCGAATCCACAGCCGCCGGAGATCACGACGCCTTTGCCGGTCGGCGTGGCGAGCACCGATGCCGCATTCTGCGAGTTCTGCACGACGACGATCGGAGTCCGCGTCGTGCTCGCGCGCGGGAAGAAGTAGACGGCCTGCTGACCGTAATCACTGACGTAAACGTTGCGATGGCGATCGAGAGCGACGTCGGTAAGCGCGGGGGCTCCCGAAGCTCCCTTGAGGATCGGCGCGTCGAGCCGCTCGACGAGGCTGCCGGTATCGGTAAACACCTCGACGCAGGCCGAACACGGCTTGGAGTTCGACTCGGTCAGCGTCGTGTAGATCCGGCCGCCGGCGTCAACTGCCAGGCCTTGCGCGCGGCCGTGTCCCGGCTTGAATTTCGCCGTTACCTGCGCCCGGCCGTTTTGAACCGAAAACACGGTGATCGATCCGTTGGAGTAATCCAGATTCACCAGTTGCGTCAGCGCCGCGGCGCGAGAAACGGCGAATTGGTTGGTGACGGGCGGAAGCGCCGCCGGAGACGATGGCCCGCGCAGCGCGCCGGTTCCACCGGCACAACCCGTCAGGAGCGCTAGCGTGACTACTAATGTAAGCTTATAAGATTGCCTCATGCGTGCGTTCATTCGGGCCACGCGGCGCGAGTGCTTTCGAGCTCGCCGTCGAAGCTTTGAGCGTGGGCTCGCTCTCTCGCATGCCGGGCGCACGGCCGTAAACGCATGAAAGCGCTGCACATCGACGCCACCGGTTCGTTGGACGTTCTCGCGATTCGCGACGTCCCGGAACCATCGGTTGCTTCGAACGACGTTCGAATCCGTGTCGAAGCCGCGGGCGTCAATCCGAGCGACGTGGGCATCGCGCTGGGGCGCTTTCCGCAGCTCGTGCTGCCGCGCACGCTCGGGCGCGACTTCGCGGGCATCGTCGTCGATGGACCGCCGGCACTCGTGGGCAAGCCGGTGTGGGGCACGGGCGGCGGCGAGCTGGGCCTCACGCGCGACGGCGCGCACGCGGAGATGCTCGTCGTCCCGCAGGGCGCCGTCGCGCTGCGACCATCGCACTTCTCCGCAAGGTGCGCCGCCGCCGCGGGCACGCCGTTTCTGACGGCATGGAGCTCGCTCGTCGACCTCGGGCGGGTTCAGCCCGGAGAATGGGTCATCGTATCCGGCGCCGCCGGCTCGGTGGGAACGGCATCGGTGCAAATCGCGAGGGCGCATGGCGCGCGCCCGATCGCGCTGGTCCGCTCGAGCGACGACGTATCGGAGCTCGCTGCGATGGGCGTCAACGAAATCGTGCGCTCCGACCGCGACGACGTCGCCGCGCGCGTGAACGAGCTAACGGACGGCGCGGGCGCGCAGCTTGCGACGAATGCCGTCGGCGCACCGATCTTCACGCCGCTCGTGGACGCGCTCGGCAAGGACGGCCGGATGGTCGTCTTCTCCGCCGCGGCCGGTAAAGTCGCGGAGCTCGACCTGTTTATGCTTTATCGCAAGCGCTTGACGCTCTACGGCCTCGACACCGCGTCGTTCTCCCTCGACCGCGTGGGCAAGATCCTGCGCCACATCACGCCCTTTGTCGAGTCGGGGCAGCTGCGCGAGCCCAAGGTCGCGGCCACGTATCCGTTAGAAAAGGCGCGCGACGCCTACGAGCGCGTGAACGCGAGAGGCGGTAAAGTCGTCATCCTGCCTTAACATTTCCAATGACGTCTTGCATGCGGTCGTAGCTCATCGACATTCCCTCGGTCATGCCGGATTCGAGCGCTATGTCGCGCGCCTCTTGGGATTCGAAGCGCATCGTCAACGTGAGGCGCGTCTGCGCACCCGACTCCTCAAACGTCGTCGTGCACAGCGCCTCACCCGGCACGCCGTCCATCGATTCCGTGTGGACGATGCGATGCGGTCGATCGATCTCACGAAACTCTCCCCGCACGCCGAATTCGCCGGCACCCGCGTCGTTGCGCCACACGTAGCGGTAACGCCCGCCGGCGCGCAGATCGAGCTCGCAGACCGGCATGCTCCAGCCCGGAGGCCCGAGCAGCCATTTCTTCAGATAATCCGGTTGGGTATGACATTCGAAAACCAGCTCGGGCGGCGCGTCGAACGTGCGCGTTACGCGGATTTCGCGCTCGGACGGCGTGGTGACTTCGAGGCGTGAAGGCATGGGTCGATCTCCTCTCTAGGTAGTGCGCTCGTTCATTTCGTGTGCCAAGACCGCATCGAGGCGCTCGTAGGTCCGCTCCCAGAGCTCGCGGTAGCGCTCCATCCAGGCCATTACGCCGGCGATCGAGTGCTGGTCGACCCGCGCGGGCCGGCGCTGGGCGTCGCGGCTGCGCTGGATCAGCCCGGCGCTTTCGAGGACCTTGAGATGGCGTGAGATCGCCGGCTGACTGACGGCAAAGGACTCCGTGAGCTCATTGACCGTCGCCTCACCCCGCGCCAGCCGGATCAGGATCGCCCGGCGCGTGGCGTCCGAAAGGGCGGCGAAGGTAGCATCCAGGCGTTTGGTATCGAGTGCGACTTTCATAATGGTTAGGTTATATAATAAATATGTTATCCATCTGGATACAGAATGTCAACGCCCGCCGGCCGTCGATCCACTTAGCCGCCGAAGCCCGCCATCGAGGTCGCGAACGGCGGCCGATGATACTCACTCGCGCAGCTCGCTAAGTTCAACCCCGCGGCGCTGCGCGCGCGGATGAAATCGACGATGCGGCGGTCGCCGCACGAGGTCTCGGTACCGTGACCTGCGTTACGGACGAGCAAGATGCGGGCGTTGGGCAGATAGCGCAACGCCGCGTCGGCAAACGCGGGCGGGCTCGCCGGGTCGTCGGTTCCCGAGATCATCAGGATCGGCGCGTCGCTGCGCACCGGCTCGACGAACGATTTTGGCGCAGGCGTAACGTCCCAGATGCGGCACGCACGCTGCTGCGCGCGGACGCGCAGGTCGCCCTCGAACGAGTGCGCGCTCGTGCGAGCGACGTCGCTTTCGGTGATGAACGGGATGTCCTCCGCGCACGTCACGGAGAGATTCAAACCCGTGGCCAGCTCCTGCGCTAAGCCCTGCGTCACCATCTCCACCATCGTCGCGAGCGGGGCGTAATCGCCCTCGGTAGGCGCGGTCGATGATGAACGGCGCATATGCGGCCCCCTCGGGATCGTACAGCAGCTGACGCAGGCGATCGGCGAAGACTTCCTTCGAGAGCCGCACGTACGTAACGCGCTTGGTCGTCGCGTTTTCGAGGGGCACGCGCAAAGGACCGCGGCCGAAGCGGCGGACGAGCGCGTCGAAGCGAGCTCCCAGCGCCGGAAAGTGCGCGTTGCAGGCGGCGTCGGCGCGGCACGCCTCGATCAAATGCGTCATGGCGTCCTGCGCGCCTCTTGCATCCTCGAGCGGAACGATCAGCAGGCCCGGCGGGGCGACCCCGTCGAGCACGATGCTCTCGACGCTCGCGGGATGGCGCCGCGCGTAGTCGAGATAGAAGCGCGTCCCATACGAGCCGCCGTCGAGCACGAGCCGCGGGTATCCGAGCGCGGCGCGAACGTCGTCGAGATCGTCGGCCGCCATCGACGTCGTGTAGAGGCTGAGGTTCGCGGTGCGCGCGAGCTTCGCGCGGCAGCTGCGCACCAGCGCGTCGGGCCAGAGATCCATGAAGTACAACGCGGGCCGATCCGCCGGGGCGAAGTCGCAGAGCTGGGGCGCCGACTTGCCCGTTCCCCGATTGTCGAGCAGCAACACGTCGTAGCGATCGCGCAGGCGGCTCAGCTCGCGCGGAAACGCTCCGTCGGCTATGTCGTTTGCCGCAGCGGTCGAGGAGGCGCCCGGGCCGCCGGGATTCCAGGCGATGGCGCGATTCGACGGGTGCTCGGCTCGAATGACGATGAAATGCAACTCGATCGTGCGGCCCGCGCCGGCGGCGCGATCCTCGTACACCGTGTAGGTGCCGCACGTCGACGGAACTCGCGCCTGCCCCGCCGTGCACGGCCAGGTGTGCAGATGTCCGGACAGGGCCGCGATCAGTGCGCTTGCCAGCATCCATTGCATCGTATTGCGGCCGCGGCGAGCCGCCAATCAGCGCCCTATCAAAAACTCTCCGCGCTGCCTAGCTCGTGTGCCTCGAGCGGCAAGCTAAGGCCGCCGCAGGCAAACGGATTGGACCTTGGGTACAGGGTCTCTTATGACTCAGTTTCTGGCCCGTTCCCCGGTACTCGCCACGGTCGTCCTATTGGTCTGCTCGAACGTGTTCATGACGATTGCATGGTACGGGCACCTGAAGTTCGCACGGATCCCGTTGGCGGCGGCTATCTTTGCGGCTTGGGGCATCGCTTTCTTCGAGTACTGCTTTCAAGTGCCGGCCAACCGGATCGGATACCAGGCCTTGACGCTGTTTCAACTGAAGGTGATGCAAGAGATCATTACACTGAGCGTTTTTGTCGTGTTTGCTCTCTTGGTTTTTGGACAGACACCGAAGTGGAACTACGCTCTGAGCTTCCTCTGCGTCATCGGTGCGGTTTACTTCGCTTTTAGAGGTTAATCAGTACCTGAAGGACTGGAGCTTGCGGGCCCGTGCTTAGCGTGAAGGGGCGCGTTGCAATTCGCGACGGGACGGGTAGGAACGCAGCATGAGAGCCACTTGGAAGCCCCATGAGAAACACGGCAAGCTGACGATGCGCAGCGACCTGCCCTCGAGCGTCTACGCATTTCCGAAGCAACGCAAGGAGCCGATGACCGATGCCAAGCACGTGCGCAACGCGATCGCGCGCTTCGACCAGGTAACCGATGCCTCCGAAGACGATCGCGCGCAAGCGTTCGCCAACATCAAAAAGGCGGCGAAACACTACGGCGTCGAGTTGAGCGAGAAGAACTGGCATGAACTCGGCGAGCACCCGCAGACCAATCGCGCGGCCCGCGCGCGACGGGGTGCGGCGACGCGCAAACGCACCGGGACGCTGCGCAAGGCCGCGAAAAAGGCGACAGGCACGCGCAAGAAGAGAACGCGGTAAGGGTTCCGCCGCCTAGGACGACTTGGGCGTGTACGCCATGCAGTAACCGTTGGGAGAGATCGAGCCGTCGACGATCTGGCAGGTGCCGTTCGATGATGCGTCTTTCCCGGGTATGAAGAATTTGCAGATCGCGCAGTGCATGCTGCCGCTCGGCGTCGATTGATAACGCATCTGCGCCTGCGGCGCCTTCGATGCGTCCGCCGCGGCCACCCCGGTGAGCGCGGCGGCGAGCGCGGGCAGCACGACCGCGCCTTCCAGGAACGTGCGCCGCGTTACGGATTTCGTCCCACGAGCCATGTCGCTAGCCTCCCTTAGATTCGAGTCATTCGGAGGCAACGCTAGCGACAACCTATGAGGAAAGGATGAATCCGGGTCGCGTCGAGCGCGCGCCTCAGATCGGCGATCAGATCGTCGGTCTCCTCGATGCCGACCGAGAGCCGCAACAGGTCGTCGGTGATGCCGAGCTCGGCCCGCTCCTGTGGTGAGAGCGACCCGTGGGTCATCGCCGCGGGACTGCAGATCAGGGACTCGACGCCGCCGAGCGAGACGGCCAGGCCGAAGATCGCGGTCGACGTGGCGATCGCGCGCGCCCGCTCCGCGCCGCCGGCGGGGCGAAACGCGACGATCCCGCCGAACCCGCTCATCTGCCGCTTGGCCAGCTCGTGCTGCGGATGGCCGGGCAGGCCCGGGTAGTGGACCGCGAGCACGTCGTCGCGCGCGGCGAGAAACTCCGCGATCGCCTGCGCGTTGCGGACGTGCGCGCGCATCCGCAGGCTCAGCGTCTTGGCCCCGCGCATCGTCAGATACGCGTCCCACGGCCCGGGAACCGCGCCGACGCAGTTCTGATGGAACGCGATCCGCTCCGCGACGGCGCGGTCGCGCGCGATCACGGCGCCGCCGATCACGTCGCTGTGACCGCCGATGTATTTGGTCGTCGAGTGCACGACGATGTCCGCGCCCAACGCGAGCGGGCGCTGCAGAAACGGCGAGGCGAAGGTGTTATCCACGGCGATCAGCACGCCCGGCGGGCGCAGCCGCGAGATCGCCGCGATGTCGCACAGCTTCAGCGTCGGATTGCTCGGCGTCTCCAGCCACAGGAGGCGCGTGTTGCTTCTCGTCGCGGACCAGGCGACTTGCGGATCGGTCGTATCGACGAACGTGACCTCGATTCCGTAGCGCGTCAGCACCTGGGTGAAGAGGCGATGCGTGCCGCCGTAGATGTCGCGCGTGGCAATCAGATGATCG
Source organism: Vulcanimicrobiota bacterium (assembly GCA_963736475.1). Classification (GTDB taxonomy): domain Bacteria; phylum Vulcanimicrobiota; class Vulcanimicrobiia; order Vulcanimicrobiales; family Vulcanimicrobiaceae; genus Cybelea. The sequence goes on from CAVTOQ010000006.1 coordinate 76,628, forward strand.
CCGCTGCCGAGCAGCGACGTCGCGCCGGCGACCGCCGCCATGCCGGAGGCAAATGCGCTGGCGAACTCGCCCTCCTCGAGCGCGGCCAACTGCCGCTCCATCGCCAGGCGCGTCGGATTGTTCGTGCGCGAATAATCGAAGCCGTTCGTGACGCCGACTTGCGGCAGCGTGAACGTCGCGGTCTGATAGACCGGCACGATCGTCGCGCCGGTCGCCGGGCACGCCTCTTGTCCGCTCCACACCGCGCGCGTCGCGAAGCCGTTCAGCATCGGACCGGCTCCACTGCAGCTGCGATGGCCGGCTCCAAGAGCGCCTTGAGCGCCGCCGGCTCGGCCAGGAACGCGTCGTGTCCGTGATTGGAACGCAGCTCGACGTATCGCGCGTCGCAGCCCGCCTGCGCGCAGCGCGTCGCGGCCGCGAACACGTCCTGCGGGCGGAAGAGCCAGTCGGAGCTGATGCCCGCGAAAATCAGCTTCGGCGCGTTTGCCTGCAGCAGCCCGCGGACGTCGAACGAGTCCATCGCGTGCGTCAGCGCGGCGTAGCTCGCGCCGTCCATGCGCGCCTCGAAGACGTCGGCCTGGCGTTCGAGATAGCCCTCGACGTCGAACAGCGGCCGTCCCTTGCGATCCGGGCGCCGATCGTGTCGCGCCCGCAGCAGCTCTTCGCTCTTGTAGGTCAGCATCGCGATCTTGCGCGCCAATCGAACGCCGCGCTCCGGGTCGAGCGCGATCGCCTCGCGCTGCAGCGCGTTGAGCGCTACGCCCATAGCACTGTGATGATCGTGCGCGCCGATCATGACGCAGGCGCGTACGCGTTCGGGCGCCTCGACAGCCCACTGCAGCGCGCGCATGCCGCCCAGCGATCCGCCGATGACGACGCCGATTCGCCCGATGCCCAGAGCGTCGAGCGCGCGGATCTCCGCGCGCACGATGTCGCGCACGGTGACGCGCGGGAAGTTTTCGGACGGCGCCGGCCCGGTGGATCCGTAGCAGCTTCCCAATGCGTTGATACCGACGACGAACCAATCCGCCGGATCGAACAGGCCGCCCTCGCCGACGATGCCCGGCCACCACTGCGCGGCGCGGCTCGATCCGGTCAGCGCATGCTCGACCAGCACGACGTTCGATCCCTCGCTGCGTGGCGTGCCGTACGTCGTGACGCGCTGTTGCACCGCCGGCAGCGTCGCGCCGCAATCGAGGCGCAGCGCGCCGATGGCGATCGTCTCTTCGCGCATCACGCGTGCGCCAGCGCGCGTTTAGGATCGGAGGCCGCGGCGTCGTCCCAGACCGGATAGGCGGCAAGCTCGGGAATGCGCTCGAGGCACTCGAACCACGGACGTATTTCAAGCGCAGGCGCGAGCTGCGCGACCCGCTCGCGATACGCGCCGCGCAACACGTCCACGACGTCGCCGAGCACGGCCGAGGCCGTCGCGGGCCCTCCCGCGCCCGGGCCGCGAAGCACGATGCGCTCGGCGTCGCGCGCGACGACTGCGATCGCGTTTTCGGCATTCGCGGTCCGCGCGAACTCGTGAGATTCCGGGATCAAGCACCGGCGCGACCTCGGCCAGCATGCCCGAGTCGGTCTTGTACGCTGCGGCCACGAGGCGGATGCGGAAGCCGAGCATTTGCGCGCGCGCCACGTCGCGCTGCGTCACCGCGGCGATGCCGGTGCGGCGAATGCGCGGCGAGATGACCGCGAGGCCGAACGCCACCTGCGCGATGATGGCGAGCTTGTGCGCGGCGTCGGTCCCCTCGACGTCGTTGGCCGGATCGGATTCGGCGTAACCGAGGCGCTGCGCGGTCGCGAGTGCCTCGGCGAACTCCGCGCCGCGCTCCATCGCGGAGAGGAGCGACGTGCACGTGCCGTTGAGCACGCCGGTCACCGCGACGACGTCGTCCCCGGCGAGCGCCTCGGCGAGCGTGCGAATGATGGGGATCGCGCCGCCGACGGCAGCCTCGAAGCGTAACGCCGCCCTTCGCGACGCGGCCAGCGCGCGTAGGCGCGGGCCCTGCGTTCCGAGCAGATCCTTATTCGCCGTAACGACGTCGCGGCCGCGCTCCAACGCGCGCTCCACCAGCTCGACGGCGTCATCGGTCCCCCCGATCAGCTCGATGACGAGATCCACGTCGGGATCGTCCACGATCGAGCGGGCGCTGCGCGTGAACAGCCGCCGCTCTAAGGAGCCCGGCCGCTCCTTCTCGGGATCGCGGATCGCGATCGCGCGCAGCCCGTAGCGAACGCCGGTTCGGCGCTCGATTGCATGGCGCTCGCGCTGCAGCCGGTCGGCGACGTTCGCGCCGACGGTGCCGCATCCGAGCAGCCCAATCCCGATGGTCATTTTTACTCCAGGCCTCCTGTTGCGATGGGAAAGCGAGGAAAGCATCGCGCCCCTCGTCGTGTGCGGCGAGGGGCGCGAGAAGCTGTAGTCCTTGAGTGATCTACGAACGCTTCACGACGACCCTGCCGCATGCATGCGCATGCAGCCCATCGAGAACATCGTGCGTCCGGCACTCAGCGACATGGACGCAAAGATAGCACGGGCGCCTGGTCGCGTCAACCCCGCCGTCGCCCCCGTCGGCTGAACGGTTCTAGTGTACCGAGTTCGGTCCATCGACCGCCGCGATCGGTTCCACCAGTCCGTATCCGCCGCCGATCGACGTAACGTTGGCACCTGTCGCGTAATTCACGACCTCGACCAAAGCGCGTGCGTGATTTATGTCGGTGACATAGGCGTACTTCTCTTCCCGGGTGAGCGAGACGGTCCACGGAGAGATCCAGCCGCTTCCGATCGTGCGAGTGACGCTGGTGTAGGGCGGGTCGATCACGTCCACGCTGCCGGCGCCCGGGACGCACACGACGAGGTCGCCGCTTTTGTCTACGGCGATGCCGTTGTCGTTAACCAGGCTCACGCCCAGCGTCGTCGCCGAGCAACCGCGCAGGCCGCCTACGTATTCGATGATTTCGCTGTCTAGCGGAATCGAAACGAAGACGTCGTTGCTGGAATCCACCGCGATGCCACCGGGAAATGACGGAAGCGTACAAGTGTACAACACCGTATTGACGCCCTGATAATACTCGTTGATGAAGCCATTTCCATCGCCTTCGAAAACGTTACCGTGCGCGTCGGTGGTCACGACACCGGCCGACGATATTCCCGCGTTGTAAGTAAACGACGGTGACGTAGCCTTCGGCGCGAATTCGTCGACCTTGCCGGGACTCGCGTTGGCAATATAGAGGTTGCCGAGCCTGTCGAGGGCGACGTCCTCCGGCGTACCGCCATCCGATATCGCGCCGAGTTCTCGATAGCTCTTGTTCTTCAAGACGTCGACCTCGGTGGTCGCAAAATCCAGCACGTAGAGAGCTCGCAGTCCCGCGTACTGCGCGGGATTGATCTTGGTCGCCTTCGGGAACAGCGCGGCGGGGCTGTTCGTCATCGGCGTTGGGCTACCCGATCCTCCGGCGCATCCGCAAAGCACCGCTGCGGCGGCGGAGAGCGTGATTACGAAGGCGACTCGTCGCATGTTTCTCTCCCTAACTAAAGAAGAGCGCAAGGCCATTAGCCTAGCACCCAATTGCTAAGCTGGTCAACCGTGCGATTAGCGCCGCAAGGGCCGCGCGAGCGCTTCGTAAACCGCGCCGAATGCGACGATCAGCGCCATCACGAGCAGCGTGACCCATCCGTAATTGAAGATCGCGCGCCCGCTGCCGAGCGGGCTGGGCCAGACGATGTTGACCAGCATCAGCGCGAGGTAGAGCGCGCCCGCCACCGTCACCGGCACGCCGAAGCGGCCCAGCGTGAACGCTCCGCTCGGCTTCCAGCCGCGGCTGCGCGCGACCAGCGCGCCTGCGACCGTCAGCAGGAACGCCAGGTAGATGCCGGACGTCGCGAACGAGACGAGCGCGTACAGCGCGTTGACGTTGGCCGGATAGTCGAACCACAGCACGTGCACCGGCTTGCTCGGATTAATCAGCACGAGCAGCAGAAACAAGAACGGAACGACCGTACCGATCAGGATCGCGTTGGCGGGCGTGCGGTGCCGCGGCGAGATGCGCCTGCACCAGTCGCTGCACGGGAGGCCGCCGTCGCGCGCGAGCGCGTAGGCGACGCGTGCGCCGGCCCCTTGCACGGCCGTGCCGCAGCTGAAGAACGCGACGATCACGAGCACGAGGAAGAAGTCCTGCAGCCAGGCCGGCAGCGTCGCGAACAGCGTGTTGATGCCGCCGCTGACGACGCCGCCGATGCCCGACGCGGGCGTCGCGAGCAGCAGCCCGAGCACGAGCACGAACGACGCGATGCCGCCGTACAGCAGCGCGTTGCGCATCGCCTTGGGCACCTGGCGCTGCGCCTCGACGGTCTCCTCGGAGATGTCGCCCGCCGATTCGAACCCGTAGAAGATGTAGACGTTGGCGAGCACGGCGACGAGCGCGGCCGCCGTCCACCAGTGACCGCCGAAGTTGAGCGCCAGCGGGTTGCTCTTCGCATACTCGACGTGCTCGGAGGAAAAGATGAAGCCGAGGTGCTGGTGGAAGCCAAATGCCGCGAACGCGAGGAAGACGCCGAACGTGCCGATCGTCTCGACGTAGACGCCGTAGCGCGCCACGCGGCCGAGGATCTTCGCGCCGATCGAATTCAGGATGGCCGAGAGCACGATGATGCCGCCGGCGATGACGAAGATCGTCGCGTGGTCGTCGGGCCGCAGATGCGTGCGGAACCAGATGTTCGAGAGTGACGTAACGTAGCCGACGGCGCCCGAGTCGACCGATGCGACCGTGGCGAGCAACGCGAACCCGTAGATCCATCCGACGAACCAGCCGTAACGCGGGCCCACGTTGTACTTTCCGTACTGATAGAGCGCGCCCGAGAGCGGATACTCGCTGGCGAGCTCGCCGAAGACGAGCGCGACGAGCAGCATGCAGCCGACGACGACCGGCATCGTCCAGATGTAGCGCGGCCCGCCGCTGCCCAGCCCGAGCGTGTACAGCGAGTAGATGCCCACCATCGGGCTCAGGTAGCTGAACGCGACGGCGAAGTTGTCGAAGAGCGAGAGTACGCGCGCGAGTTCTTGGCGGTAGCCGAGCGCGCTTAGGCGGTCGTCGGCTAGTGGGCCGCCCACGCCCAAGCCGTGATGCGCCAGCCGGCCGCGCTCTTCTTCAGTACGAGCGTCCAGACCGAACCGCTCTCCTCCACAGGCTTTCCGTGCTGCTTGTAGGAGTAGGTCGCCGGTACGACCACATATGCTACGTTTCCGCTGACGTCAACGTGCCACGGCTTGCCAAGCGTTACAATGCCGCCGGTGATGCCCTGGCGCGCGTCGTCCGCGGCATAGTCGTGCGCCCAGTCGGCGCAGGCGGCCGGTCCCGACCATTCGTGCCGCCCGAACTCGTCGATGATCGACGCCGGCGTCGCGCACGCGGCGAGCGCCGTCTTTGTGTCGCCCTTGTTGAAACCGTCGACGAACTGATTCACGGTCGCCATCACCGCGGCTTCCACCGCCGGAGCGGGGATCGCCGGCACGGCCACGGCCAGCACGAACAGCGCCAACGCGAAACGTTTGAACATCGAAATGCCCCCCGATATCGGGGATATCGGTGCGGCCGCGTCTAACGCCTGCCGAACCTTGACGTCGCGCGCCGTGCTGGTCGTCGGCATGCATCGCAGCGGCACCAGCGCGGTCGCGCGCGGGATCGCGGCGCTGGGCGTCTATCTCGGCAACGACTTCCTCGACGCGCAGCCCGAGAATCCCACCGGCTACTGGGAGGACAAGGGCATCGTCGAGATCGACGAGCGGGTTCTGCGCGCTCTAGGCTTGCGCTGGGACGACGTCGCGCCGATCGCGCCGGCCGAGTTCCGCCGGTTTCGCGTCCGGCTGCTGCACGCCGCCGCGGTGCGCTACGTGAAGCGCACGTTTGGCGCGCATCCGCTCTGGGGCTTCAAGGATCCCCGCACGATTCGCCTCCTGCCGTTCTGGCGCAACGTCCTGCGGAAATGCAACGCCGACGACAGCTACGTGATCGTCATTCGCAACCCGCGCAGCGTCGAGGCGTCGCTGTTCCGCCGGCAGTCGATGGATGCCGCAACCGCGCAGCGCCTGTGGCTCGTGCATATGGTCCCATACCTGCGGCTGCTCCGCGGCCGGCCAATCGTCGTCATCGACTACGACCTGCTGATGCGCGAGCCGCGCCCGCAGCTCGAGCGCATCGCGCGCGCGTTGCATCTGCCGGCGCCGGACGCTCGCGAGATCGAACGCTTCGCGGCCGAGTTTTTGGACGAAACACTGCGGCACAGCGTGTTTACGCCGGACGATCTCGACGCCGCGACCGATCTCGGCCCGCTCACGCAGCGCGCGTATCACCTGCTCCACGACCTCGCGACGGATCGGCTCGCGCCGGACGACGACGCGTTTTGGGGCGCGTGGGAAGAGATCGAGAGCGCATCGGCATGATGCGCGGATGGTAGTCGTCAACGTGGGGACGGCGGCATCTCGATCGCGCGTCTCAAATCGCTAAGGAACTCGCGGGCAGTCGATGCCGCGAGGCGGCGGCCGATCGCCTCGTCGAAGACCTGCCCCGCCACACCGAAGGGCGGCTCGTACGTGCCATCGATTTCGAGGTAGCTCGATTTGCCGTCTTCTGCCGCCCAAAGGCTGAGCATCCCGTCGAATCGCGGAAACGCTGCGTTGCCTTCCGGCCTCCACGTGATACGAATCGGGTCTTTGAGGTCTTCGTCGGGAAGGCGCTCGGTTTCGACGCGCACCTCGCGCTCGAGCGAGACGCCCAATACCCGCGACGACCCGGCCACAGCGACGCGCAAGCGCATCCGCGCTACCCCGTCGGGCTGGCGCAGCGACTCGAAATAACCGTATAGACGCGGCTCGGCCTCGCCAACAGGACAGTCCACTATCGTGCGCTCGCGCAGATGCGTCATCGACTCAGTGTAAGGCACGGTTAAGAACGGGCGAGGAACACCCTTCATCACTTCTTCCCACCGCGACCCTATCGTTACTTTCGTGGAACGTGAAACGATGGCATGGGCCGGGGCGACGCTTGCCCCAGTAGAGCGCGATCGCCTCGACGCATATTGGCGCGCGGCGAATTACCTTAGCGTCGGTCAGATCTATCTGCTCGACCGCAACCCGCTGCTGCGGCGTCCGCTCGTTCCCGACGATATCAAGCCCCGCTTACTCGGCCATTGGGGCACGACACCGGGTCTGAACTTCATCTACGCTCATCTCAACCGGTTGATCAAGCGCTACGACGTCAACATGATCTTCGTCGCGGGCCCTGGCCACGGCGGCCCGGCGCTCGTCGCCAATACATACCTGGAAGGGACCTATAGCGAGCTCTATCCGAACGTCGCACAAAACGAAGCCGGAATCGCCCGGCTCTTCAAGCAGTTTTCCTTTCCCGGTGGCGTTCCGAGCCACGCGTCGCCGGAGACGCCGGGCTCGATCCACGAGGGCGGCGAGCTCGGTTATTCGCTGGCGCACGCCTACGGCGCAGCATTCGATAATCCGGAGCTCGTGGTCTGTGCCGTGGTCGGCGACGGCGAGGCCGAGACCGGCGCGCTGGCGACGAGCTGGCACGCGAACAAGTTCTGCAACCCCGCGCGCGACGGCGCCGTGCTGCCGATCCTCCATCTCAACGGCTATAAGATCGCGGGCCCCACTGTGTTGGCGCGCATCGGGGCTGAGGAGCTCGTGCGGCTCTTCCAAGGCTACGGTTATCGGCCCTACCTCGTGGAGGGCGACGATCCCGCGACAATGCACGAGCTCATGGCGGCGACGCTCGAGAGTGCTCTCACGAATATCCGCGACATTCAGCGGACGGCTCGCTCCGGCGAGTGGAAGGAACGCGAGCCGTGGCCGATGATCGTCTTACGCACACCTAAGGGCTGGACCGGCCCGAAATTCGTCGACGGCGTCCCCGTGGAGGGGACGTTTCGCGCGCATCAGGTTCCCCTGGGAGAGGTGCGTGAAAATCCCGCACATCTGGCGATGCTGGAGGACTGGATGCGCTCCTATCGCCCGCAAGAGCTCTTTGACGACAACGGGCGCCTGAACCCCGAGATCGCCGACGTGGCGCCGCGCGGCGCCCGCCGGATGGGAGCAAATCCGCACGCAAATGGCGGAACGCTCTTGCGCGATCTCGTGATGCCTGCGTTCACGGAGTACGCGGTCGCGGTACCCGCGCCGGGAGCATCGCGCGCCGAGTCGACACGCATGCTCGGCGCCCTCTTACGCGACGTCATGCGGCTCAATCCCGGCCGTTTCCGCGTCGTCTGCCCCGACGAGACCTCGTCCAACCGCCTCGACGCGCTGTTCGAAGTGACGGATCGCTGTTCGGTCGCCGAGATTCTGCCGGGAGACGATCACGTCTCGCCCGACGGGCGCGTGATGGAGGTGCTCAGCGAGCATCTGTGCCAGGGATGGCTCGAGGGGTACCTGCTCACCGGACGTCACGGAATCTTTCCGTGCTACGAGGCCTTCATTCACATCATCGACTCGATGGTCAACCAGCACGCGAAGTGGCTGAAAACGGCACGGCAGGTGCCGTGGCGCCGTCCGATCGCATCGCTGACGTATCTCTTGACGTCGCACGTCTGGCGCCAGGATCACAACGGCTTCAGCCATCAGGATCCAGGCTTCATCGATCACGTCATCAACAAAAAGGCCGACGTGGTTCGCGTGTATCTGCCGCCGGACGGCAACACGCTGCTCTCCGTCGCGAACCACTGCCTGCGCAGCCGCGATTACATCAACGTCATCGTCGCCGGCAAGCAGCCGGAGTGGCAGTGGCTCGACATGGAGAACGCCATCGAGCACTGCACGGTCGGCGCCGGCATCTGGGAATGGGCCTCAACCGACCGCGGGGCGGAGCCCGACGTCGTGATGGCCTGCGCGGGGGACGTGCCGACCCTGGAGACGCTCGCCGCCGTCGATCTGCTGCGGACGCACGTGCCCGAGCTCAAAATACGCGTGGTGAACGTTGTCGACCTGATGACGCTGCAATCCCGGCAAGAGCATCCGCACGGCATGAGCCGCCACGAGTTCGACTCGATGTTTACGACGAATGTGCCCGTCGTCTTCGCGTTCCATGGATACCCGGCGCTGATCCATCGCCTGACCTACAAGCACACGAATCACGACAACTTCCACGTGCACGGCTACCGCGAGGAGGGGACGACGACGACTCCCTTCGACATGACCGTGCGCAACGCGCTCGACCGCTTTCATCTCGCCGCCGATGCGATCGATCGCGTGCCGCGGCTCGGCAATCGGGCGGCTCACGTACAGCAGAAGCTGCGCGACATGCTGGTGGAGCACCGCTGCTATATCGAGCGCTTCGGCGAGGATCTGCCCGCGATCCGCGACTGGCGCTGGAACTCAGGCGGCTAGCGCGCGCTCGACCGCCGCGAGTAGCTCGAGCGGCTCGGAGGGCTTGGGGATGACGTGCCGGACGCCGTACATCTCCATGAAATCACTCAGCGCCGCGCTCATCGCCGTGGCGGTATAGAGCGCGACGCTAGACGATCCACAATGCGGGTCCGAGCGCAGCGCTCGAACGAACTCGGCGCCGCCCATCGAGGGCATCGAGAGATCGAGTACGATTAGATCGGGGCGATCGCGCGCGGCCGCGGACAAGCCCTCCGCGCCGTTTGCCGCCTCGATCACGCGGTGTCCGGCGTGGGTGAGCAGCGTGCGAAGCAAGAGGCGCGCGTGGGGATCGTCGTCGACGACGAGGATGGCGGCCATCACGGCACGCTCTGGCGCAGATACGATTCCACTTCGGCCACGAAGTCCTGCGGGTCGATCGGCTTCGTAATGCAGCCGTCGAAGCCGGCTCCGGCGATGCGCTCGCGATCCCCGCCCATGGCGAGCGCCGTCAGCGCGACCAGCGGGGTCGACAACAGGCTCGCGTCGCTCTTGAAACGGCGCGCAAACTCGTACCCGTCGATCCCCGGCATGAGAATGTCAGTGAGGACGATCGAGAATCGTCCGGTGCGCGCGGCCTCCAGCCCCGACGTTCCATCGTCGTGCCCCTCCACCTCGTGGCCGAAGGCTCGAAGCAGATAGACGACGAGCTCGAGATTGGCCGGGTTGTCGTCGATCACGAGGACGCGCACGCGAGGTGCCGCCTCACCGCTCGCGCGGAAGCATGAGCGTGAAGGTGCTGCCCTCGCCATACCGGCTGACGACGCTCAGATCGCCGCCGAGCAGATCGGTGAGGTTGCGGGAGAGATGCAAGCCGAGGCCGCTGCCATCGAACTGGCCGAGGTGAGAGAAATCGAACTGCTCGAAGGCCCCGAATAGGCGCTCCTGGTCCTCCGGCTTGATCCCGACGCCTGTGTCGCTGACGCTGAGTGCCACTGCCGGCCGCCCGTCCCACGTCGAGGCGCGCACGTCGATCCGGACGGAGCCTTCCTTCGTGTACTTGATCGCATTGTTCGTGAGGTTCAGCAAGATCTGACGAAGCGAGCGGCGATCCGTGGCGACGAATTCGCAGTCCTCCGCGACCAAGGTGGTAAACTCTAGACCCTTTTCGGCTGCCAGCGATGCATGCGAGGCGGCGACGTCGCTGACGACCTGCGCGACCGGCACGGTCTCGAAGAGCACCTCGCGTTTCCCCGACCGAATCTTGGCGAGGTCCAAGATGTCGTTGATCAGCGACAGCAGGTGGCGCGCGCTCCACTGAACGATGCCGAGCTGGCGTTCCTGCTCGTCATTGAGCGGCCCGGGAAGCTTCATGAGCAGCGTGCCGGTGAAGCCGATGATCGCATTGAGCGGCGTCCGCAGCTCATGGCTCATCGACGCGAGGAATCGATCCTTCGCGAGGCTCGCCTCTTCGAGCTCGGCGTTGAGATCCTGGAGGCGCTGCTCGAACGCCTTGCGCTCGGTGACGTCGCGGATCGCGCTCGCGATGAATTTGCCTTCGTCGGTGATGACGGGGCTCAGGCTGATCTCGAGCGGAAACTCCGTGCCGTCCTTGCGCAGGCCGTAGAGCTCGAGGCCGGCTCCCATGGGACGGACGTGCGGATCGATGGCATACTCCGTTCGGTCGACGACGTGGCTACCGTGATAACGCGTGGGGATCAGCGTCTCGACGGGCCGGCCGATCAACTCCTCGCGGTAATACCCAAAGAGCCGCTCCGTCTGCGCGTTGACCAGCCGGATCAGCCCGTCTCCATCGACGATGACGGTCGCATCGGGAGCATTTTCTACCAACGACGCCTGACCGGCGACGATGTCTCGCAGCGTCGTCTTCGACTGAATCACGCTTGTGAAATTCGGTTCGGGGCCGGTAAACCCGCTCGGTAGGTCAAAGGTCCCGGGGCCGCGCAGTAGCGCTCGTGGGCAAACCGAGTGACGTGCGCCACGAGCTGGGCAACCAGATCGGCATCGCGCTGGCGAACATCGAAGGGATGATCGACGGGCTCGTCCCCGCGACGCCACCGCGCCTCGAGGCCGTCGCCGACGCCTTGCGCGAGGCCCGGAGGCTCCTTCAAGCAAGCGATCTGAAGCCTTAGGCCGTAGGTGGAACGCAAGAGAGTCCTTATCGTGGAGGACGAGCCCGCCATCGCCGACGTCGTCCGCGAGTATCTGGAACGAGACGGCTTCGCCGTGGAAGTCGCCGGCACGGTCGCAAACGCGCTGGAGGCGCTCCAGCGCGGAGCGCCCGACGTGTTGCTACTCGACGTCACGTTGCCGGACGGCAGCGGGCTCGACGTGTTGCGCGCCGCCGCGCTGCCGGACCCGCGCGTCCCGACGATCATGTTGACCGCTCGCTCCGACGAGGCCGATCGCATCGTCGGCCTGGAGCTCGGGGCGGACGACTACGTCACAAAGCCGTTCTCGCCGCGCGAAGTGCTCGCTCGCGTCCGCTCGCTGCTGCGGCGCACCGGCGAGAGCACGATCGCGCCGAGCGGCAAGCCGACGCGGAAGACGCGCATCGCCGACCTCGAGATCGACCACGACTTTCACGAAGTGAGCATCTTGGGCAGGCCCGCCGAGCTGACGGCCACCGAGTTCAAGATCCTCGCGCTCCTGGCGGAGAACCCCGGCGAGGTCTTCACGCGGTCGCACCTGCTCGACCGCCTGGGCGACGACGGCGGGATCTACGAGCGAACGCTGGACCGGCATATCAACAATCTGCGCAAGAAGATCGAGAAGGACCCGCGCAATCCCGAGTACGTGCTGACCGTCTACGGCACCGGCTACAAGATGCGGCGAAGCTGAGTTGTGAAGCGGTTTTGAAGGGCGCTTCGGCAGTTCTTCCGATGTAAGCGCTAGGATGGCGGCATGTCACAGCTATTAGAACGCCGAGTGGTACGCTGTCCCTACCATCTCGCACAGCGATATCTCGCCGACAGCGTCGGGCCGCGCGCCGGTTCGGGGGCCGAGGGCCCCCTGGAGCTGACCGTCTCCGGGCCCGGTATCGAGTTGACGAAGAGCGTCGTCGCCACGTTCGCCCCGGCGACGGATCCGATGCACTTCGATCAGCCGTGGGGTCTTCGTTGGAAGCCGCAGTCGGGGCCGTATCCCGAGTTCGAGGGGGAGCTCACGGTCCGAGCGGACGAGACGTACGAGACCTCGCTGCTCGAGCTGCGCGGCTCGTATCGCCCGCCCGGCGGCGCGCTCGGCGCCGCGTTCGACTGGGCAGCCGGCGCCCGCATCGCCACGGCGACCGCGCGGGAGCTGCTCGCGCGCATCGGCTACGAGATGGAGTCGCGCTACCAGCGCGACGAAGAAGCCAAGCAACGCTCCAGCGCCTCGTGAAGCGCGACGAAGCGCCCCTGATCGGTACGCTGCGCTTCGTGTTCGTGCTCGGCGTCGCGTTCGCGCTCGCGTGGCTCGGCATGTACGCGCTCCTGCAAGCACGCTGGTAGGATGAACGTTCATCGCTACGAGCGCTGGTGGCTCACCTTCGGCGTCACCATGCTGATCGCGTTCCTCGCGCTCATCGGCTTCGCGGCGTTCGCCGACAACATCAATCCGCCGTCGGGCATGCAGCAGATCGATCCCACCAAGGTCGCGCAGACGCCCCCGTTCGATCGCCCGGGCCTTCACCGCGTCGGCGCCGATGCCTACGAGGCGTATTACGTCGCGCGTGTGTTCTCGTTCGATCCCGCCGTCCTGAACGTTCCGGCCGGAAGCCTCGTGCGTTCTACGTCACCAGCGCCGACGTCGTGCATGGTTTCTTCATCCCCGACACCGACATCAACATGATGGCGATTCCCGGCTGGGTAAACACGCAGGAGCACCGGTTCACGCGCCCGGGCGAGTATCTGCTGATCTGCCACGAGTACTGCGGCCTCGGCCACCAAAACATGTTCGCCAAGATCGAGGTGCGATGAGATGCAAGCCACGACGCAGATGCGCCGCGAGAATCGCGTCGTCATCGCGCACATCTACACGGCGACGGCCGCGATCGCGCTGGGCGCGGTCTTCGGCGTCTTCCAGGGCTTCGCGCGCACTTCGGTATTCGCGGCGCCGGTCTGGTTCGATTACTATCGCGTGCTCACGATGCACGGCGTGCTCATGGCGCTGGTCTTCACGACGTTCTTCATCACCGGACTCGCGCTGTTCGTAACGTACCGGGCGATCCCGCGAGAGCGAAAGCTCGGGGTCGGCTGGTTCGGATGGGCGCTGATGCTGGCCGGCACCGCGATGGCGGCGGTCACCATCCTGCGCGGCGACGCGACCGTGCTCTATACGTTCTACGCGCCGCTGAAGGCCAGCCCGTGGTTCTACGTCGGCGCGACGCTCCTCGTGCTGGGCACGTGGGTCGTCGCGTTCGAGGTGTTCGAAAACGTCAACCATTTCCGCAAAACCAACCCGGGCGCTCCCGTCCCGCTGGTCGTCTTCTGCGTCGCGGCGACGTTCGTCATGTGGGTCGTGGCGACGTTGGGCGTCGTCGCCGAGATGGGGCTGCTGATCCCCTGGGCCTTCGGTTGGACGCCGGGCATCAACGTGATGCTGACGCGCATGCTGTTCTGGTACTTCGGCCACCCACTGGTCTACTTTTGGATCATGGGCGCGTACGTCATCTGGTACAACATCATCCCGACGCGCTACGGCGGCAGCGTCTTCAGCGACGGACTGACGCGCCTGACGTTCATCATGCTGATCCTGCTCTCGACGCCGGTCGGCATCCATCACGAATTCATGGAGCCGGGGATCTCGTCTACGTGGAAGATGCTGCATACGGTCACGACGTACGGCGTTGCTATTCCGTCGTTCATCACCGCGTTTGCGATCTTCGCATCATTCGAGCTGGCGGCGATCAAAGCGGGCCGGCGCGGCTTCATCGCAACGGTCAAGAGCCTGCCGTGGAACGATCCGCCATTCAGCGGCGCGGCGCTGGGCATGCTGCTGTTCATCCTGGGCGGGTTCGGCGGCCTGGTCAACGCGTCGTACAGCATGGACACGGTCGTTCACAACACGATCTGGATCGTCGGTCACTTTCACGTGACCGTCGGCGGCCCCGTCGCGCTCACGTTCCTCGGCGCCGCCTATTGGATGATCCCGAGGCTGACGGGACGCGCGCTGTGGAAGCCGGAGCTCGCGCTCTTTCAGACACGCCTGTGGTTCTTCGGGATGCTGATCATGTCGCTCTCGATGCACTACGCCGGGCTGCTTGGGGCGCCGCGCCGTACCGCCGACGTTGGATACCTCGGTGCGAGCAGCGCCAACGCGTGGCAGCCGTTCATGCTGCTCGCGGCCGCCGGCGGCTTCTTTCTCTTCTGCAGCATCCTCGCGTTCGTCGCGGTGGCGGTCGGTACGCTGTTGCAAAACGCGAAGACCGAATCGATGGAGGCGACGTTCGCGACGCCGGCCGACCCTGCGGCGACGACGCCGAGACCGCTGCAGCACCTCTATCGCTGGGGCGTGCTCGCACTCGTCCTCGCGGTCGCCGCGTACGCTGGGCCGCTCGGCGAGCTACTCCGGCATCCCGGCTATCTCGCGCCGGGAATGCGGACGTGGTAGCGCCTTAGGAGCGTTCCGGAGGGACGATCATCACGGGGACCGGCGCGCGCCGCACGACGCCTTCGGCGACGCTGCCCATGAGCGCACGTCCTATGCCGGTTCGGCCGTGGGTTCCCATCACGATGAAGCTCGGCTTAATTTCGCCCGCGACCGCCTCGATCTGATCGACGGGCGAGCCCGTCACGACTCGGGCAGACGCGTGCACCGGAGCCCGCACTCGCGCGCACGCATCTTCCGCAACGCGCTGGCCCTCCGATCGAACCTCCTCGAGACAGCCTGGGATGAGCTGCGCCTCGCCGCCGCTCAGCACGGCGACCCGCGCGAGATCGACGACGTTAAGGATCACGAGTTCGGCTTGCGTCTCCGCGGCGAGGGTTGCGGCAAAGTCGAGCGCGCGCATCGAGAATTCCGAGCCGTCTACCGGCACCAATATTCGATTGGGCATTATCCGCCTATTATAGCCAGCGTGTGAAGTGCGATCATGAGATTTTCGTCGGTCGGGATCACTTCGACCGTTACGTCACTTTGAGGAAGCGCTATCGTGCGATCGTTGCGCCGGTTGGCTTGGTCGTCTAGGCGCAGCCCGAGATGACCGAAGGCTGCCGCGACCGCGGCGCGAATCGACGGCGCATTTTCACCGATGCCTCCGGTGAAGACGAGCGTCTGCAGCCCCCCGAGTATGGCGACCATCGCGCCGACTCCCTTGACGAGTTGATAGACGAACAACTCCACGGCCTCGTGCGCTCGCAGGTCCGACGGCGCGCGCTCGATCAGCGCCTGCATGTCGGCGGTGGATCCCGATACTCCGAGGAGTCCGGATCGGCGATAGAATAGATCGCGCAGGCTTACTGCATCGTAACCGTCGTGCTCGAGCAGCCGCAGCGGCACGCCGGGATCGAGATCGCCCGGACGCGTGCCCATCATCAGGCCGCCTAGCGCGCTAAAGCCCATGGTCGTGTCGACGGGAGCGCCGTCGCGCAGCGCGCACAGGCTGGCGCCCGAACCCAGGTGCGCGATCACCGTGCGCCCCGCGTCCTCGCGCAGCCGCGACGCGACGTACTCGTAAGAGAGACCGTGAAACCCGTAGCGCCGCAGCAGCGGATCGAGATCCGGCGGCAGCGGGAGGCGCTTCGCGACGGCCGGCGCGCGTTGATGGAACGCCGTGTCGAAGCAGAGCACTTGGGGCGCGGACGGCAGGCGACGCTTCACCGCGGAGACGAGGTCGAGCTCCGCGCGCAGATGTAGGGGCTCGACGGAGACGAAGCTCTCTAGCTCGCGCAGCACGCCCTCGCCGGCAAGCATCGGCTGGCTAAAGCTCGGGCCGCCGAAGACGATCCGATGTCCGACCGCCGTCGGCGAATCCGCGTCTCGCCGTCGCAGCTGCGCCAGTACGTCGTCGATCGCCGCGTCGGCATCGCTCGGAGCCGGCCCCTCTCCTCGCGCGACCACGAGCGGCTCGGGCGATGCGCCGTCCGTACGGTAAGCGGCGAACTTCAGAGACGACGAGCCGCCGTTGAGGCAGAGGATCGTCACGTCGAACGGACCATGACGCGTCGCAGCTTCTTCTCGGTGATGGTGTGCGTTAGTGCGGCATCAGCCAGATGTACGGCGTCTTGGGCACAACGTCCGGCGGCAGATCCGCCGGCGCGTCCACGCCGCGCGGTCCTAGGTTGCGGATGAAGCGATAGATGGCGCGTTGATCTTGAACCTTCAGAAAGCGCAAGTCGTGCCACACCATGGGCCAATGACCTCCGCGCGTGTGCACCATGAAGAGCCACTGGTCTTCGGAGATGCGCTGAAACTCCAACCGCACGTTGGCGGCATAGCTCGTACCCCACGGGCCGCGGTAGCCGAGGTTACTGCCGGTCATCCACTGCGAAACCGGAATCGTGCCGTCGGACTCGCGCCATCCGGGGGTGTGGCAGTCGTTGCAGGTGCCGAAACCGACGAGATAGCGCCCTCGCTCGATCGACGGATCGACCCTCGTCGAACCCGGCGCTGCAACCGCCCCGATCGTGGCGGCCAGGGCGATCGTCGCCCCAAGGAGCCAACCCTTCACGTCGCCCGCGCTTCTTTAGAGCGCGAGAGCAGACGCGCAATCGCTACCGACGCGACGTGCGTCGCGATGCTGTCGGCCCGGCTCGTCAAGACGACCGGAACGCGCGCGCCGAGGACGACGCCGGCCGCGGCGGCGCCGGCCAGCAGAATCAAAGCCTTAGCAAGCATGTTTCCCGATTCGAAGTCCGGTACGATCAACACGTTCGCTCGCCCTCCCACTGCGGAAACGATGCCCTTTTCCTCGCACGCATTCGTGCTGATCGCATCGTCTACCGCCAAGGGCCCGTCGACGAGCGCACCGTGAATCTGTCCGCGATCCGCCATCTTTGAGAGCGCGGCGGCGGCGACGGTCGAGGCAATCCTCGGATTGATCGTTTCGACGGCCGAAAGCAGCGCGACGCGGACCTCGCCGACGTCGAGGACGTTCGCGAGGTCGATTGCGTTTTGAACGATGTCGCGTTTCTCTTCCAGCGTCGGCGCGATGTTGACGACGGCGTCGCTGATCAGCAGCGGCTCCGAGCGGTCTGCGAGCTCCATGACATAAGCGTGGCTGAGCCGGCGCTCGGTGTGCAGGCCCGACTCCGGCGCAAGTATGGCATGCAGCAACTCGTCCGAGTGGAGGCTGCCCTTCATCAAGGCTTGCACCGCGCCCCGGCGCGCCAGTTCGACGGCGCGGGTGGCCGCATCGTGGCTATGCGCGGCATCGATCAGTTCGAGGCTGCCGACATCGATTCTCTCGGCGCGAGCGACGCGCCGAATCTTCTCTTCGTTGCCCACGAGCACGGGGACGATCAGACCCGCGGCGGCCGCAACGACCGCACTCTCAAGGGCGACTCGGTCGCAAGGGTGGACGACCGCCATTGCGATGGGCGCCAAGCCCCGGCACCGTGCAACGAACGCATCGTGAATCGCGCCGATCCGCTTGCAGACCTGCGAATCGCCGGCGCGCACCGGCGTCGTAGCCGTCTCCTGCATGGCATTACGTTAGGAGGCCAGGGTGAAGAGATTGTGAACGCGGCTTCCCCACTAATTCGCATCCGCGCCCTACCCTTGATCGCATGGCACAGACCGCCGGCATTGCTCGGCTGCCGGCACACGTCAGGCTCTCAAAGAGCCTGCTCATTCTCATCGTGGCGGCGGTGGCGATCGTCGCCGCAATCGGCGCGAAGGTCGTAACCGCAAACCTTGGCGGCGCGTCCGCCATCGAGGCCTCGGGCACGATCGAAGCGACCGAGAGCGACGTGTCGCCGAAGGTTCAGGGACGCCTCGTGAATCTGCCCTTTCGAGACGGCGATCGCGTGAAGAAGGGGCAGGCGATCGCGATCTTGGAGCAAGTAGATCCGGCGCTCAGCCTCGACCAGGCGCGCGCGAACGTTGCAGCCGCCGTCGCGCAAGTCGCGGTCGCGCAGGCCGCTTACGACTTACAGCGCGACACCTACGGAACGAACCTCGCGCAAGCGGGCGCGAGCGTGCAGATCGCGAACTCGCGATTCGGCCAGGCCGGTGAGAATCTCGGCATCCAGACGCATACGGCCGCACTCGACGTCGATCAGGCGCAGGCCCAGCTGAGCGCGGCGCAATCTACGCATGACCGCGCAACGGTCGACCTTTCGCGTGCGAGGAGCCTCGTCGCGACCGGAGACGAGCCGCAGCAGTCGCTCGACGATGCCGCCGCCGCCTATAAGGCCGCCGCAGCTCAGCTGCAGGCGGCGCACGATGCCGTCGCCGTGGCGCGTGCGAACGAGCGCACGGTCCAAGTGCGGCAGCTCGATGTGATCGCGTCCAGCGAGCAGCATCGCCAATCGGTCGCCATGCTGCAAAACGCCGAGGCCGAGCAACAGCTCGTAGCCCAGCGCCGTGCACAGGTCTTGGCGGCCGAAGCACAGCTCGCGCAGGCTCGCGCCGCCCTCGGCTTAGCGCAAGATCAAGTTAGCGAAACTCGCCTGCAATCGCCGTTCGACGGCTACGTTATCTCACACAATTTCGAGATCGGCGACCTGATTGCGCCGGGTTCCGCGGTGATCACGATCGGCGATCTCAAGCACCCTTACGCTTACGTCTATGTCAGCGAGACCGATTTACCGCGCGTGAAAACGGGGATGCGTGCCGACGTTTCCATCGACGGTATGCCCGGCCGGATCTTTGCAGGAACGATTACCGAGATCAGCAATACGGCCGAGTTCACCCCCGAGAACGTCCAGACGAAAGAGGAGCGCATCGAGTACTTGGTCTTTCGCGTCAAGGTGCAGTTGACGGATACCACGGGATCGCTCAAGCCGGGGCTCCCGGTCGACGTCGTCATCCGCACGAAATAGCCGCTGCGCGATGGACGCAGCCATCACGATTTCCAAGGTCACGCGGCGCTTCGGCGAAACCGTGGCGGTAAACGGCCTCTCGCTCGACGTGGGCCGCGGAGAAATCTTCGCTCTCGTCGGACCGGACGGCGCCGGTAAGACGACGCTGATCCGGCTGATGTGCGGCGCGCTTCGACTGGACGAAGGATCGCTCCGGCTCGACGGCATCGACGTAGCGGCCGATGCAGCACGGGTGCAGGCTACGGTAGGCTACATGCCGCAGCGGTTTAGCCTTTATCCCGACCTTTCCGCAACCGAGAACCTACGCTTCTACGGCGACATCTTCGGAGTGCCGGCCGCCCAGTTTGGCGGCCGCGCGAGCGATTTGCTGGAAGACTTCGGCCTTTCGCCGTTTGGCTCGCGGCTAGCCGAGGAGCTTTCCGGAGGCATGAAGCAAAAACTCGCCCTGGCCTGCACGCTCATTCACACTCCAGCCACCATTCTGCTGGACGAGCCAACTGCGGGCGTGGACCCGCTCTCTCGCCGCGAGTTCTGGCGAATTCTCTATCGCATCAACCGTAGCGGGACGACGATCTTCGTGAGCACGCCGTACATGGACGAGGCCGAACGGGCGAATCGCATCGCCCTGATCATGGGAGGCTCGATCGTCGACTGCGGCACGCCCGAGGAGCTCAAGCGCGCCTTGCGCGGCGACGTCGTCGAGGTCGCCTGCGATCAGCGAAGCCGGGCACGCCAAGCTTTGCGAGAAGATCCCGCGGTCCGCAGCGTCGAGATCTTCGGCACGACCCTTCACGCGCTGGTTGACTCTGCCGCTTCCGCCGTCGCGGAGATGGAGCAGCGCCTCCGCGACGCCGGTGTGACGAACGCGCGGCTTCGCAAGGTCGAACCGAGCCTCGAGGACGCCTTCGTGGCACGCCTCGCATCGTGAGCGACGCGTCTTCGACAGCCGCCGTTCGCGTCGAATCGCTCACGCGCCGCTTCGGCGACTTCGTCGCCGTTCGCGACATCTCGTTCGAGATCGAGCCGGGCGAGATTTGGGGGTTCCTGGGACCCAACGGCGCCGGTAAGTCCACCGCGATTCGCATGCTCTGCGGGGTCTTGGCACCGTCGTCCGGCCGCGCCGAAGTCTTAGGCTACGACGTGGCGCGCGATCCCGAGGCCGTGAAGCTGCGGATCGGCTATATGTCCCAAGGCTCGAATCTGTGGAACGATCTCACGGTCGAGGAGCATCTCCGATTCTATGCGGGCATGTTCGACCTGTACGGTCGAGCCCAACGGGAGGCCGTGGAAGAGTGGCTGGAGCGCGTCGGCCTGGGCGCGCGCCGGCACGCGCTCGCCGCAGCCCTGCCGGGCGGCTTCCGCAAACGGCTTGCGCTGGCGTGCACGCTGCTGCATCGGCCGAAGATGCTGTTCCTCGACGAGCCGACTGCGGGCGTCGATCCTCTCTCCCGCCGCGAGTTTTGGGACTTGATCGTGGGCTTCGCCGACGAAGGCACGACGGTTATGGTCAGCACGCACTACATGGACGAGGCGGAGCACTGCAATCAGCTCGCCCTCATTTACGGCGGCCGGATTATCGCGCGCGGATCCCCCGATGCGCTGAAGCGGTCGACGAAAATAGGTGCTACGGTCGAGATTCGATCGGCGTCGAGCGTCGCGATGCTCGACGCGACCGACGACCTGCCCTACGTTCTCAGCGCCGCGCTGCACGGGTCGTCGCTGCACGTCACCCTGCGTGATGGCGCGGACATCGAGCGGCTCCGCAAAGCCCTGGCCGATCGCGGCTTTACGGCTGACGAACCGTCGACGATCTCGCCTTCTCTCGAAGACGTCTTTGCGTCGCTGGTCAGGGCGGCATGAACTGGCGGCGCGTCTGGACGATCGCCGTCAAAGAATACCGGCAGTTCTTCCGCGACCACCGCACCGTCGCGGCCACGCTACTGCTGCCGCTGCTTCAAGTCGTACTATATGGTTATCTCTCGAACGAGGTCCGTCATCAGCCGACGATCGTATGGGATACCTCGCACTCAGCCGAAAGCCGCGAGTTGCTGACGGCCTTTACCAACTCTTCCTACTTCGACATCGCCTTCATCGCCCGGGACATGCAGGATGTCGTGCGTCACATCGACGACGGTCGAGCGCTCGCCGGGATCGTCATCCCGCCCGACTACGCCACGCTGCTTCACGAGAAAAGGAAACCCGAGGTTATGGTCGCCGTCGACGCGTCGGACGCTACGGCCGCGACGACGGCGCTCGCTGCGGCGCAAGGCGTCGGAACTAACCTCACGCAGAAGCTGGTCGTGAGGCAACTCCGCCTGAGCGGCGAGCCGGTACCGCAGGTCGGCGTCGACGTTCGAACGCGCGCCTGGTACAATCCCGGCCTGCGTCAAGAGGTCTTCATCGTCCCGGGCGTACTCGCGCTCGTCATGCAGTTTACGATGACGTTCTTGAGCATGAGCACGATCGTCCGCGAGCGCGAGCTCGGAACGCTCGAACAGCTCGTCGTCAGTCCGATCCGGTCGGGCGAGCTGATGCTCGGCAAGATGATCCCGTTGATCACGATCGGCTACATCAACGTGACGACGATCCTGCTCTTTGCGGTGCTTTGGTTCCAGGTTCCGATCGTCGGCAGCGTCGCGCTGCTCTACCTGACGGTCCTCGTCTTCTTCTTCACGACGCTGGGGCTCGGCACGCTCGTCTCCACCGTCGCGAAGACGTACATCCAAGCGGTACAGCTCATTCAATTCCTGTTGTTGCCGAGCATGTTGCTCTCAGGGTTCATCTTTCCCGTCGAATCGATGCCGCGCGCGCTGCAGCTGATTTCCTATCTGATTCCGCTCCGATACTTTCTGACGATCGTGCGGGGCATCATCATCAAGGGCGTCGGCCTCGACTACCTCTGGCCGCAGATCGCGTTGCTCACGGCCTTCGGAATCGTCGTCTTCTCCGCGGCCGTGCTGCGCTTCCGCAAACGCATCGACTAGGGAAGCTTTAGAGGTCGGAAGCCGTTACGCGTGCCAAGTCGCTGTGGCCGAAGCCCTTCGAGTAGTCGAGAATCGAGACGACCTCGGGAACGATGCGTAAGAATACCATATCGGAGACGTCCGGTTGCAACGCGGCCATAAATGTTTTGTATTCGGGATAGCGTTCGAAGAGCAGCTGCGTCGCTCGACCAATCTCCGCAGGGTCGGCGACCGCGACGGCGCGGGCGGCCATGGAAAGGCCCTTGATCTCCACCGGCTCGGGGTAATCTTTGGCGATGGCGATCGAAACGCGCGGATCGCGCGTAATGTTGGCGAACTTTTGACCCGTCCGCCCAACCACTGCGTAGATCGTCAACTCGTGATTGGTATAGCCGACGACCGTCGCCTGCGGCCACCCGTCCGGCCGATTCGTCGCAATCGTCATGATCCGATGCTCGTCGAGCAGTTCGACGATCCGCTGCTTGAAAATGGCTTCCATGCCTAGACTCCGTTCTTATTCGCCGGTCGGGTACGATTCGGGAGGTTCGCCTTCCAACCATAGGGCGCCGTGCTCCAACGGCGCAACCGCGCGTGTCGAGTCGAAGTGGTAGACCGCGTCGAATTGATCGAGAAGGTCGGCGATGAAGTAGTGGCTCTGCAGCTCGGTCTCGGGGCGGTACACTACTCCGATCGCGCGCTCTCGAGCGTGAGTCGGCAGGCCCTGCAGTTTCGGCCGATACGAGCATAGCGGAATCCAGAAACGCGGCTCGCCGAGGCTGTGAAACAGGTATTCGTAGCTATCGGGTCGGGCCGGCCGCACGCGTTTGCGCTCCTCCGGCGCATGCCAGTCTGAAGCGGCCGTGACCGTGCCCTCGTAGGTCGTGAATCCGATGGCGAAGCACCTCTCCCTATAGCGTTCGCGCGCGAGCGCGCCGATATTCGTCTCGCCTCGCTGGGCCATCGACGTCGCATTCGCATTCCCGACGTGTGAGTTGTGCGCCCAAACGACGGCTTTCGTCGGCGCTTGGTGACGGGCGAGATGCGCCATCAGCCGGTCGAGCGTGTCGATCATGTGCGCGTCGCGCAGATTCCAAGTAGACGCGGAATAGTCCACCATAGCGCGGTAGTAGCGCTCCGCGCCCGCGACGATCCGCGCGTTTTGCTCCGCGTAAAAGTACTGGTCTTCCGCTACGCGTCCGTCCCGCCGCGCGTACTGCGAAGCTTTCGTCTGGATCTGAAGGAGCGTGGCCAGGACGGCCTCGCGGCAAGAAGGCTGCAGCCCGGCAGACGTTGCCATGCCGTAATACTCCGGGTGCTCGGCGTAGGGCGCCAAGCATCCGTAGTAACGGCGCGCCTCAAGAGCGGCGACCGGATCGATCCGATCCAAGTATTCGAGGACGGCCTCCATGGAGGCGTACATGCTGTAGAGGTCCAGCCCGTAAAATCCGACTTTCGGTTCCCGCCGCGCGACGCAGAAATCGTTGTATTCCCGGAGCCATTCGACGAAATCGAGGACGACCGCGTTGCGCCACATCCAGGTCGGAAAGCGTCTGAAGCCGCCCAACGAATCGATCGCGCTCGCGTCCTCGTTTGCACCGCGGACGTAGCGGTTCACGCGGTAGGCGTCCGGCCAATCCCCCTCGACGCACACCGCCGTAAAGCCGCACTCGACGACGAGGCGCTTGGTGAGCTCGGATCGCGCGTGGTAAAACTCGTGCGTACCGTGACTCGCCTCCCCAATGAGCACGACGGTCGCATCACCGATCGTTTTGAGTACGGCTTCGATTTCGTATCCGCCGCCGCTCAAGGGAATGATGGCGCCGGAAAGGTCGGCCGCTACGCGGCTTTCCACGATCGGTCTCGGGCGGCCTGATTCAGCACGCGGCGAACGTCGTCGTCGCCGACTTGTGAGAAGTCCGCATAATAAAGCCCAACGGCTCCGAAGTGTTCAAACCTATGCGGACAAAAAACTCGGTCGGCATGGTGCTCGAGCGCGGCGCACGCGTCGACCGGCGCGACCGGGATGGCGACGGCGATCTCAGCCGGTTCGCGTCGCCGCAGCGCTGCGACGGCGGAGTACATCGACGCGCCCGTAGCGAGTCCGTCGTCGACCACTATCACGCGCTTCCCACTCAAGTCCGGTTCGGGACGCCCGTCGCGATACACCGACTCACGACGCTTGAGCTCGGCCAGCTCACGCAGCAGAGTCGCTTCGAATTCCTCATCCGTAACGCGCGCGATTTCGATCGTCGCTTCGTCGACGACGTACGTGCCGCCAGACGCGACCGCGCCCATGGCCAGCTCCGGATGCCACGGCACGCCGAGTTTGCGGACGACGTAAACGTCGAGCGGCGCCGCTAGCGCTTTAGCGACCTCATACCCGACCGGGACGCCGCCGCGTGGGAGCGCGAGGACGATAACGTCATACCCCCGCCTATAGTCCCTGAGATACTCCCCAAGCTGCCGGCCCGCGTCAGCTCGATCCGAAAACAGTATCATTGTGACAGCTTACTCGACCGTAGAGAAGAGCCCGTGAATCTTTCCTCACGGGTTCTTCTTACGGCCGAGGTAGAATCGCCGCATGCAGACGCTGCAATCGCTCGAGGTTCTCAACGCCATCTATGAGCGACGGGCGGTCCGTAAGTACAAACCGGATCCAGTGCCTCGTGCCGTGATCGAGGAGTTGCTGGACGCGGCAATTCAGGCCCCGAGCGCGATGAACGCCCAACCGTGGGCCTTCGCGGTCATCGAAGGGCCGGAGGGGCTGAAGGCATGTTGCGATCGGGCAAAAGCTTATGCGCTCGGCCTTCTTGACGGGCCTTTCCCACACGCAATAGCTTGGCTCGGCTCCGAGGTCGACATTTTTTACGGCGCGCCCGTGCTCCTCGTCGTTTGCGCTACGTCCGATTCTCGCCAAGCGGCCCAAGATTGCTGCCTGGCGGCTCAAAACCTGATGCTCGCTGCCTTCGCGAGGGGACTGGGGACGTGTCCCATCGGTTTGGCGCGCCCTTGGCTATCGCGTGAGGACACCAAGCAAGAGCTTGGGATTCCAAAGGAGTGGAACCCCGTGTTTCCGGTGGTCGTCGGCCAGCCCGCCGAGGAGCCTGCAAGGCCGGATCGGCATCCCGCGCAGATCCTGTGGGTCGCGCCGCGCGTCCCGGCTTAAAACTTGGGCGGCGCTCCTATTATTGGGCTTCGAGGTCGAACATGTCGCAATCAGCAGTAAGCCGGACGGCCGAGATCGCGGTCGAAATCGGTGAGGGCATCTCCGTTCCCGCTTTTCTTGGCCGGCCCGAAAAGGCCATCGGTTTGGTGCTTTTCGTGCACGGCAGCGGAAGCAGCCGGCAAAGCTCGCGCAACCGATTCGTGGCCGGCGTCCTCAATGCCGGTAACGTCGCCACGCTGTTGTTCGACCTGCTGACCCCGCGGGAAGAGGCCGTCGATCGCATGACGGCCGAGTTGCGCTTCGACATCGGTTTGCTCGCACGGCGCGTAGTCGCAGCGACGCGCTGGGTGCGCGACCAGCCCGCGCTCGAGGACTTGCCGCTCGGGTACTTCGGCGCGAGCACCGGCGCGGCCGCCGCTCTGGTAGCGGCCGCAAGTTTGCCCGGCGACATATCCGCGATCGTGTCGCGCGGCGGGCGGCCCGATCTGGCGGGCGAGCATCTCCGCAACGTTCGGGCGCCGACGCTTCTGATCGTCGGAGAGGCCGACGGCGTCGTACTCGAACTCAACCGCGAGGCGTCGGCGATGATGGTTGCGGAGCGCGAACTCGCGATCGTTCCGAGGGCGACGCACTTATTCGAGGAGCCCGGCACGCTAGAGCGAGTTGCAACGCTCTCCCGCGCTTGGTTCCAGCATCACCTCGCCTGAAGCAACGCGCCGAATCGTAGCCGTAAGCCGAGAAGCGCCGAAGAAGATGCCCTCATGAGTTCTTCTCAAGGACTCGTTAGTCTGACTATATGAAATGGCCGCGGCTCTCAGCGATTCGGATTGACGTCGTCGCGTTGTTTTTCTTGGCAAGTTTCGTGGCAACGCTCGGGCAGCCGCCAAAAAGCGTCGGCCAGCTACAAAAAACGGCGACTCTCCGGTCGCTCGCAATAGCTTCCGCAAAGCCGCAAACTCCGGCGGTCCACGTGCCGCCGCCCGGAGGCCATCCGAGACATGCGCCGGAGTATCTCGATTGGCAAAATGTCCCGCCGCTCGCGCCGTAACACGCGTGAGATGGTTTCAGTGTAACAAGGAAAGAAAGGAAACAATAATGGCCCTACTACAAAGGGATGGAGGCAGCGATCTCGCGCTGCTCGACCAAATGTTCGATTCGTTCTTCGACTGGCAGCAGCCGGTATCGCGCGTTGCCTACGCGGTTGCGCCCCTCGATCTTTACGAGAAAGACGGCAAGTACGTGCTGGAAGTCGCCGCGCCCGGCTTCGAGCCGAAAGACATCCATGTCGAAGTCAGCGGCGGAACCGTGACCGTCACGGGCGATCACACCGAGCAGATCGAAAAGAAAGGCGTCCGGTATCACCGACGCGAGATGCGCCGCGGCTCGTTTTCGCGAACCGTAACGCTTCCCCAGGATCTCGACGCCGACTCGGTCGCGGCAACGATCGACAAGGGGGTATTAAAGCTTGAGCTCTCCCCCGTCAAACCGATCGCACCGAAGAAGATCGAGGTCAAGTCGGCCTAGCCGAAACACCCGAAGCAGAAAAACGGCGGGGGCTTTGCCCCGCCGTTTCCTTAGAAGATCGCGCCGCCGGTCGTGATGGTCGAGGTGTCCTCAGCATTATTGACGAACCGGCCATCCAGTTATCGCGAGCGTGAAAGTCTTAAAAGCGGCCGACTGCGCACCTGCGCAGTTGAAGTCGTTGCTGGCAGACCCGGCGCAATCATTCTGGCTCGACATCGACAGCGCCGAGCCGGAACAGCATGCGCTGCTTGCAGAGATCTTCGCTTTCCATCCGCTGGCCATCGAAGACACCCTCAATCCGCATACGCGAGTCAAGATCGAGGAGTACGAAGGCTACCTCTTCATCGTGCTCCGCGCCATGCGCTTCGATTCCGAAAAGCCCCTCGATTCGCGCGAAGTGCCGGTAAAAAAGCTCTGTCTCTTCCTGGGGCCGACCTATCTCGTCAGCGTGCACGCGGGCCGCTCATCGTCGCTCGCACGCGCCGAAGCGCGGCTCGGTCACGACCCCACATTGCTCGGGCAAGACGATCCCGCGCGGATCGCCCACGTCATCGCGGATGCCGTCATCGACGCCTATTTTCCGGTCGTCGATCGAGTCGACGAATTCGTCGATCGCTTCGAGCGCAGGGGCGTGCGCGAGCTGGACCGCGCGGCGTTCGAAGAAGTACTCCGGGTCCGGCGCCTGGCCTTCGCCGCACATCGAAGCCTTTCGCCCCAGCAAGTGATCTTGGACGTCCTCGCCCATAAGCCGCACCCTCTGATCTCGCGCGATGCGCAGCTCTATTTTCGTGACGTGTACGACCACGCCTTGCGGATCACCGACTCGTTGGACGCGTATCGGGAGATCATCGCGAACACCACCGACAATTACATCGCCCAGCTATCGATGCGGCTCAATTACGCGACTTCGATCTTTTCCGCGATCGCCACGGTCACCGTCCCGTTTCTCGTGATCAGCGGGCTCTGGGGGATGAACTTCACGCGCGAGCCGCTCGTCAATAATCCCTACGGCTTCTGGATCGCGATCGGCATCCAGGCCGCGATCAGCGTCGCGCTGCTCGTGACCCTGCGAGCGCGCAGGCTGCTGTGAAGATCTATCGCTACCATCGTCCGCGCCACCTGTTCTATCAGACGACCCTCGCCCGGCACTTGGCATCGATCGGGATTGCCGTTTTGATCGCGGCCGCCCTGACCTTATTGGCGCTGCACTTCGTCAATCCGCATAATGCTTTCGATATCCAGCGAATCTCCATTGAGGATATCGCCATTGCGACGCTCAACACTTTCCTTCGAATGTTCGTCGCCTACGTGGTATCGCTGATCGTCGCCGTGCCACTCGCTCTCGCTATTGCCAGTACGCCGGGCGTGCAGCGCCTGCTCCTGCCAATCGCCGACATCTTGCAGTCCGTGCCGGTGTTGGCGTTTTTCCCCGTCGTCGTCGTCTTCTTCACAGCGTTCAATGCCTTTGAGCTGGCTGCGATATTTGTCATCTTCGTCTCGATGGTTTGGAATATCGTCTTCCCGGTTATCGGCGGATTGCAAACCATTCCCGATGATGTCAAGTCTGCGGCCATCGTGTTCGACATCCGCGGCGTGCGAAAGTTTTGGTACGTAACGCTTCCGGCCATCGTGCCGTTCGTCATCACCGGGTCGCTGCTAGCGTGGGCTCAAGGCTGGACCATCGTTATCGTGGCGGAGGTGTTGCACACGTACATCCCGCACGGAACGCCGTCGCAAGACCTACTAGGGCTTGGGAGCCTGTTGGTTGACTCGAACGCGGCGGGCCAGGGCTCCACGTTTCTGGCGACCCTGACAGCGATGATTCTCCTCGTTGCGCTGATCAATTTAGCCGTCTGGCAGCCGCTGCTTCATTTTGCTCAGCGTTTTCGGTTTGATTAGCGTGGACTCACCCATCGTTTTTGACGACGTCTATAAATCTTACGAGACGCCGCCGGTATACGTCGTGCATAACTTTTCGCTGACCGTCACGCGCGGGGAGTTCTTCTGCCTGGTAGGATCCTCGGGTTGCGGAAAATCCACGGTCATCAAGATGATCGCGGGAATCGAAAATCCGACGAAGGGCAAGCTGGTGCGCCCACCGCACGTCGGGATGGTCTTTCAATCCTACGCGCTGCTTCCGTGGCTGACCGTCGAGGACAACGTCGCCTTCGCGCCCCGCATGCAGCGATTGCCGGAAAAGCGCGTCCAAGAACTCACCCGGCGCTACCTGCACATGGTCCATCTGGAGGGATTTTCAAAGAAATACCCCCGCGAGCTTTCGGGCGGCCAGCGCCAGCGGGTCGGCATAGCCCGGGCGCTCACCGTCGAATCCGAGGTCCTGCTGATGGACGAGCCGTTTTCCGCGCTCGACCCGGTGAACACGGACGAGCTTCATGTGGAGGTATTGGACATTTGGAATGCGACGAGAAAGACGATCGTGATGGTCTCGCATCACTTCGAAGAGGCCGTTACGCTCGCCGATCGCATCGGCGTGATGCGTCACGGAACGCTGACGGAGATCGTCAACGTCGACCTACCGCGGCCGCGCGACGAGAACGTCGAGCCGTTCATGGTGAAGGTCAAGGAGGTTCGATCGTGTCTGACGCCTACTCCGCGCGAAGCGCGATGATCGGATCGAGGTGCGCCGCCTTGCGCGCGGGATAGAAGCCGAACCCGATGCCGATCGCGGCGGAGAAGGCCAAGGACAGCGCGAGAGTGGGGACGGAAACGGTAAATGGGAAGTGGCCGATGCGCGCGGCGATCGCCGAGCATCCGAGGCCCAAGAGGATGCCGATACCCCCACCCACTAGGGACAAGACGACCGCCTCGACCAAGAATTGCAACAGAATCGCTCCGGCTGCCGCGCCGACGGCCATTCGCAAGCCGATTTCGCGCGTGCGTTCCGTCACCGATACGAGCATGATGTTCATGATGCCGATGCCGCCGACGATCAGCGAGACGGTTGCAATCGATGCCAGCAGTATCTGTAGGGTCAGGCCGGCCGAGTTCATGGCTTGGGCGACGTCGGCGAGATCGCGCACCTGAAAGTCGTCGACCTGCGGTGGGACGATGCGGTGCCGCGTCCGGAGCAATTGCGTCACGCTGTCGATTGTCGAAGCGATGTTTTGCGGCGCATCGACCGATACCGCAAGCGCGTTGACGACGTTCGGACCATTGGCCGAGGTCGAAAGCCGTTGCATGAGCGACGTATAGGGAATGATAACCGTATCGTCTTGATCCGACCCCATGATGCTGTGCCCACGTGAGGTCAGCACGCCGATGATGCGGAACGGCACGTTGCTGATCGCCACGCTCTGTCCGACGATGTCGGATTGGTTCGGAAATAGCTCACTAGCCACGGTCGTTCCGACGACGCACACCTTGGCGCTCGTTGCTATGTCGGCATCAGAAAAGAAGGAGCCGGCATGTATCGGCCAGCTTCGAATGAAGGCCCAGGCGGGGGAAACGCCGACCACTGACGTCTGCCAGTTGCTGAACTGCGAGATGACTTGGGTGCGCAGCGACGCGACCGGCGTTACCGCCGCCACGTGGCGCACTTGCTGCGCGATGGCAAGCCCGTCGTCGACGGTAAGAGTCGAGGCGGCGCCGATGCCGACGTTGACTCCGCCGGTAGCCGTGCTGCCGGGCAGAATGACGACGAGGTTGCTGCCGAGATTTGCAATCGTCGCCTCGATATTGCTCCGGGCTCCCGCGCCGATCGCGACCGTTACGATCACCGCCGCGACGCCGATAATGATGCCCAGTACGGTCAGCAGGGAACGTTCGCGATTACGCATCAAGGCCCGCAACGCGATCGTCAGTGCAAGCTGAATGTTCATCAAGACGCCGCACTCGCTTCCCGCAGAATGGGTTCGTCCTTGATGATGCGGCCGTCGAGAAAAGTGACGATTCGGTTGGAATATCTAGCGATGTCCATCTCATGGGTCACCATGAGGATCGTCATGTGCCGCTCGCGGTTGAGCCGGAGAAAGAGCTCCATGAGATCGTGGGAAGTCTTTGAATCGAGAGCGCCGGTCGGTTCGTCGGCGAGGATGAGGCTCGGATTGTTCACCAAGGCGCGTGCAATCGCGACGCGCTGCTGCTCGCCGCCGGAGAGGGCATTGGGAAGTGCGCGGTGATGGCCCTCCTCCAGCCCAACGTCGATGAGCGCTTGGCGAGCCCGCGCTCGCCGCTCGCGCGGGGAAATGCCTGCGTAGACCATCGGCAGCTCGGCATTTTCGAGCGCCGACGTGCGCGGCAGCAGATTATACTGTTGAAAGACGAAGCCTAGTTTCGTTCGCCGTATATGCGCCAACTCGGCGGCAGTCAACGTCGAGACGTCGACGCCGTCCAGCAGATAGTTTCCGGAGCTGGCGCGGTCGAGACATCCGATGATGTTCATGAAAGTGGACTTGCCCGAGCCCGAAGGGCCCATGATCGCGGTGAACTCTCCCGGCCGCAGTTCGAACGTGATGCGATCGATCGCCGAGAAGAAACTGTCTCCGGCCCGGAAGACCCGCGAAAGATCGCGCGTTTGGATGGTTGGGGTCACGGTGTTGCGGCGGAGGCCGGGTTTGCCGCTGTCGCCTCGTCGATGACGACCGGATCATCCGCCGCCAGGCTCCCTGCCGCCACCGTGACGCCGACGCGAGTCCCGTCGATCGCCAAGACGTTGAGCCTGACACCGCGCAGGGTCTGCTGGTCGAGCACGTAGCAGCTCGACGATCCGCCGACCGAGACCGCAAACTGCGCCGAGCCGCCCGTCGTGCCCCAGACCGAACGCCCCACGGCAATCCCTTCGCCCGCGGCCGGCGGCGCGATGACGCGATAGCGCTTTTTGACCGCGGCGCTCGGATGCCATTGCAAGGCCGCAAGCGGGACGATCAACGCGTCCGGGTACGTGCGAACCATGATCTGTACGTTGGCCGTCATTCCCGGACGTAGTGCACCGTCGCGATTGCTGGGATATGCAACGCTATCGTACGTGGTTACGTTGTTGATGATGGTGGGATTCTGACGCACCTCATCGATGACCGACGCGAACGTGCGGCCAGGATACGCCAGCACTGAAAACGATACGCCCTGTCCTCCGCGCACCGCGCCGACGTCCGGCTCGCCGACCGCGATGTCGAGCTCCATCTTCCCCAAATCCTTGGCGATCGTGAAGAGCGTCGGTGCTTGCAGCGCTGCCGCCACCGTCTGCCCGACGGAAACGTTGCGTTGGATGACGGTACCGTCGACGGGCGACGTGATGGTCGCGTGGTCCAGGTTGATCTCCGCTTGACGAACGGCGGCGATCGCTGCCCGTACCGCCGCATCGCTCGCATGTTCGGAGGCCGCGGCGCCCGCAGCCTGAGCGGCGGAGCTGCCGGCCTGATACGCGCCGGCGCTGCTCGCCAGCCTCGACGTCTTCGCGTCCGTCTGTGCCGCGACCAGCGCCTCACGAGCGGCCGCGGCATTCGTGAAATCGCTATCGACGACATTCTGCGCTACGTATCCCTGCCCGAGCAGCGTTCGGTCGCGATGAAGCGTGAGCAGCGAAAGATCGAGCGCGCTTTGCGCCTTGCGGACGCCTTCGTCCGCAGCGGCGATTTGAGTTTCCTGCGATTGCGCGGTCTTCTGCGCCGCGGAGCTCGTATAGAGCGAGCTGGAAACCGATTCGGCCGCGGCGGAACGCTGCGCGGTCAGTTGGCTCAACGTCGCCAGCGCCTGATCCAGCTGCGCGAGGAACAGGCTGGGATCGAGGCGCGCTAACACCTGCCCCTTGTGGACCTGACTGTTGTAGTCCACATAGATGGCCTGGATCGTTCCGGAGTCTTGCGAGCCGACCAGCACGGTGTCCTGAGCCGCAAGCGTGCCCGACGCCGTCACCGTTTGTGCGATCGGTTGGCGCACGACGGCGGCCGTACTGAGATCGTTGGATCCTGTAGCGCAGGCTACCGGGGCAAAAAGCACAAACAGGGCAACGCACTGAAGTCGCTTCATGCCCTTGAGGATAGCCCCTCGCGGTTACCGTCCGGTGAAGCGATTGTGAAGAACCTCGCTCGTAACCTTCACAAACGATTCGCGCGGTTAGGCTAGGCTGTCGCCATGTTCAAGAAGATTGCCGTAGCCCTCGACGGCTCTCATTGCGCGGAGCAGGCGCTCGAGGTTGCCCTCAAGCTCGCCGAGAGCGAACGCGCGGAGTTAGGCATATGCTCGATCGTCGACCCGATCGTAATCGTCGGCACGACGCCGCCGAGTCCCGCGCTGGACATGCTGATCGGCGATGCAGAACGCGCAGCCAAAAGGTTGGTTACTAAGGCCGTGGGAAAAGCGGAGGAGCAGGGTCTCCGCGCTTCCGGAGAGATGCGGCATGGGATGCCGGCGTCGGAAATCATCGAGTATGCCAAGGCTTTCGGCGCAGATGCGATCGTGATGGGGACGCACGGCCGCGGAGGGCTGAAGCGCCTCTTGATGGGGAGCGTCGCCGAGGCCGCTCTTCGCGAGTCGGCGGTTCCGGTGATTGTCGTACGGGATCGCGAACAGGTTCCGGCTCGCGCATAGAGGCGAGCGTCATTCCTCGCGGGTTCACAAGCATTTCCTCGATTTTTCTCAGGCGCTTGATATGCTGGCCGCATGAAAACTTTGACATATACCGTCCGGGGTATCGCCATTGCCGCCGCCTTTGCGGGTTTAGTCGCTGCGCCTTTCGCACTCGCGTCGGCATCGTCCGCCGTAGGCATCGTCGCCTCGAACTGGAAGTTCACTCCTTCGACGATCCAACTGCACGTAGGCCAGACCACGACGTTGCGACTAACGTCGAGCGAAGGCGTTCACGGCCTACAGTCCGACGACCTCGGTATTCCGATGACGACGATCATGCCTGGCACGGTCAAGAACGTGGAGGTCACACCGAAGAAGGCCGGCAAGTACGTGCTGCACTGCGCGATTATGTGCGGGGCCGGTCATCCCAACATGACGCTAACGGTCAACGTGGTGCAGTAAGGCGCCGCCGTCGCTGGGGCTACTTGATTCCCAGGACGTCTTGTGCGGACACGGCCGGAACGTTGTTCCCCCACGAGGAGCGTACGAACGTCGCTACGGCGGCGATGTCGCCGGCTGAGAGCTGGCCGCGCCAAGAGGGCATGAGGTTTCGGCCTTGCACGATCGTCATCAACATCTTGGTGGGATCCGGTAATGTTGACGTGCGGGTTTCCCGCCAGTGCAGGGCCGATTCCGCCCGCTCCGCCGGCTCCGTGACAGGCGGCACAGTTCTTCGCGTAAACGGAGGCCCCGACTTGGACTGAGACGGGCACGCCGGCCGCGGCGACTTCTTGTTCAGTCACGGGCGAGGCGCTGTTACCCCAAGCCGACCGGACGTATGTGGCGACCGTCGCAATATCCGCGTTGGTGAGCTGTCCTTTCCAGGTCGGCATCTGGGCGTTATACGCCCTGCCGTTGACGGTGAGCGGCCCGCTGCGGCCGTTGACGATCACGGCGATCATTGCGCTTGGATCGGCGGCCGTGACGACGGGATTCCCCGCAAGCGGCGGAAACGTCGCGGAGCCTTCGCCTGAAGCTTGATGACAGGCCGAGCACTTCGCAGCAAAGAGCGCGGCGCCGCTCAAAGCTGCCGGCGCGCGAGCGGCTGCAACCTGATCCTCCGAGACAGCGGGCGCGCTGTTTCGCCACGCCGTTCGTACGTACGTGAGGACGGCTGCGATCTGGGCATCCGACAGGTCGTTCCGCCACGACGGCATGTTGCCGCTGTACTGCTGTCCGTTTACGGTGAGCGGACCGGTGCGTCCATCGAGAACCGTCCGGATCAAGTTCGCACTGTCGACGGCATTGACGTCGGGATTGCCCGCAAGCGGCGGATAGGGCCCCCCGCCTAGTCCCGAAGCCTGATGGCAAACGGCACAGTTCACCGTGAAGATCGCCCTGCCGTCAAGCGCCGGCGCGCCAATGACCTTGCTGTTAGAATGCGTCAGGATCAAGCCGACGACGGCGATTCCGGCGAGCAGGGTGAACCTTAATATGCTCTTCAAGCGCGGCTCCCAAACAGGAAGTAAGCTACCGCCTCATTGCTCGCCCCACTCCCGGAGCGAATCTAGCGTCTGGTTAATTTCTTCTTGGGGTTTGCGCAAATTGCCCGCCTTCGTGTGCTATTTTTGTGGCAATGAAGCTCCGCTGGGAACTCTGCATGCTGTCGAGCTGTGCCGCGGTCGCTTTCGGCGCGATCGTGCTTGCCACGGGAAGGCCGGCTCAGTCGATGCCCAACTTCGCGCAAGCATATGCCATTAAGTGTTCGTATTGTCATATCCAGATTCCGGCGCTCAACGCATACGGGCGTTGGGTTCAGCGAACGGGATACTCGGGACTGAATCCGCACGTGCTCGAACGCGAATCCCCGGTGTGGGTCGACTATCCCGTGGGCTACTCGCAACAGGCACCCGGCCCGGCTTCGTGGGACATCGGCTCGCTCGGCGTGCACGCCGACGGCGCGTTCGGAACGCCGAACAGCGAGTGGACGTATCACGTGCAGCAGTGGCTGTGGCAGGGGAGCCAGCCGGGAGGCCTCGATACGGCATGGGTCGCCTACAACAACTTCCTTAACGGATCGGGCCATATCTTCGCGGGAAAGCTCGAGGTGCCGGCGCCGTCGGAGTTCAGTCAGTGGTTCGACGTTAGCGGGCTCAGCGTCAACTCTCAGGCGGAGATCACCGTCGGCGAACATACCTATCAGCTCGACGCCAATCGCTGGGGTTATAAGTTTGCCTACATTCGAAATTCCCTCGACGCGGAAGTCTCGTACGGGGCCTCCAGCGCAGACCTCAACGGGTTCAACGATTGGGACTGGACGCAGGACAAGACGCTGCAGTATAAGCTTGCATTCGCGGACCGCAGCAATCCGCTCGAGTTCGGTTATTACGGTGCGCGCGGTTCCTGGCCGTTGACCGAAGGCGGATTCGACCAATATTACAGCAATGGATTTTACGCGCAGCGCGATCCGGTCAACGGCGTGCCCGGCTTCCTCGCTACCTACCAGATGAATCACGACAGCAATCCGGGCATGGGCGCTCCTGCGGCCGGCAGCAACGGAGTTTCGTACGAACTCTACGACACGATCGGGCAGCGCGCGCTCGTCTCCGTCGGCGAACAGTTCACGAACGACGGACTCGGCAATCACACGCAAATCGGCAACATCGATGCCTCGTACCACATCACGCGCTTCATCATGCTCTACGCCGAAGAGGGACTCGGCGTCGGCCAAAAGCCCACGTGGAACGGGCTCATCTGGTTCGCCTTGCCGACCGGTCCGCTCTGGCCGCCGAACCTCGCACCGCAGTGAGCGCTGTGAGAAGTCCGTGAAATACGGGAAATCGGTTATCGCGGGCTTTTCATTCGACGAGGCCATCGATGTCGCAAAGACGCTGCTGAGCGAGGAGGGATTCGGCGTGCTCTGCGACATCGACGTGGGGAAAACGCTGACCGAAAAAACCGGGACGGCGTTTCGCCGGTACCGCATTCTCGGCGCCTGCAACCCGCACTTCGCCCGCGAGGCGCTCGACGCTGAACCGCACGTCGGGCTGCTGCTTCCCTGCAACGTCGTGATCCAGGAGCGTTCCGGTGAGACGATCGCATCGGCCGTTGACGCCCGCGCACTGCTATCGGTCGTAGACAATCCCAAGCTGCTGGCCGTGGCGGACCAGGTCAACGAGAGTCTCGGCCGCGTGCTGGACGGGCTCGCGCGCGGCACCGCGCAGATGTAACGGCGTTAAATCAGACGCTGTCGGGTGTCGAGCAGCGCCCGCGCTTCTCGAAGACATCGATGCGATAGGCGATGCCCGGTCCGCCGGTGCGTGCGACGAACGTCCGCCAGGCCTCGACCGGCGCTCCCGCTGCGGCGGCTACGGTTCGCAGCCGCTCGCCGATGCGCTCTACGGCGTCGAGCGCTGCTTCGCCCTCAAGCCTTCGAAACGTCCCGCGAGCGATGACGGACCGCCAGTCGGCGGCGTTCTCCACCCGGTCGACCTCGACGCAGACGTTCGGCTGGGCCACCATGTTCTCGATCTTTGCGCCGAGCAGGCTGTAGCCGTAAAAGGCCCGGCCGTCATAGGCGTATGTGATCGGCACGATGCACGGCAGGCCCCGGCGGTCGACGTAGGCGACCCTGGCAACGGTTCCCGCGTGCAGTAGAGACTCGATCGCATCGGGCGTCAGCTCTCCGAACACCCTTCAACGGTAGCGCCGCGGCGAGAAGAACTCGTGAATGCCCAGTTCCCAAAGCCTTCACCGCCGCGATGTATTGTTAGGCCCAGTAGCAATATAGGAGGCAGACAAACATGCAAACACTGACCTTGGGCCTGCAGGAAGACGTGATCGAGCAGCTCGCCTTCGATCCTCGCATCGACTCGGACGACATAGCTGTCGCCGTAAAAGAAGGCGTAGTGACGCTACACGGGCGGGTCGTGAGCTTAAATCAAAAATGGCTCGCCGAAGACATCGTAAAGCGCGTGAAGGGCGTGCGCGCCCTCGTCGATGAGCTCATTGTCGATTTGCCGGCGACGCACGTGCGTACCGACACCGACATCGCGATTTCGATCGAGCGGCGTTTCGAGACGAATTCGATCGTTCCAAGCGGTGTGACGTTCGTGGTAAGAGCCGGTCACGTAACTCTCCAAGGTGAGGCAGCGTGGCATTATCAGGCTCAGGAGGCCGCCTTCGAAGCCCGCCGCGTGATCGGGGTCAAAGACGTCTCCAACCAGATCGCGATCAAGGGTGCCGCGGCGCCGGATGCCGCCGATATCAGGCGGAAGATCCACGCTGCCTTGCAGCGCCTGGCCGACGTCGACGCCAAGAACATTTACGTCACCGTCAGCGGCAGCCGCGTTAAGCTCTCCGGAACGGTGCGCACTTGGGCGGAGCAAGACAATGCGACCCAGGCCGCCTGGAGCGTCGCCGGCGTGACGCACGTCGACAACTTTATCGGCGTCACTCCCTGGTGAGGAGCAGACGTATGTTCGAGAGGATGGCCGTTGCGCTCGACGGCTCACGCTGCGCCGAAGAGGCATTCGAAGTCGCGCTCGAGCTCGCTCGAGCCGAACGGGCCGAGCTCGCAATCTGCTCGGTGGTCGATCCGATCATGATCGCCGGCACCGCGCCGCCCA
Organism: Vulcanimicrobiota bacterium; assembly: GCA_963736475.1. Classification (GTDB taxonomy): domain Bacteria; phylum Vulcanimicrobiota; class Vulcanimicrobiia; order Vulcanimicrobiales; family Vulcanimicrobiaceae; genus Cybelea. The sequence goes on from CAVTOQ010000006.1 coordinate 114,791, forward strand.
GCCCGGCGATGGCCATCGTGATCGACGACATGGAACGCTTCGCTAAAGAGCTCGTGGCGCGGGCGATCGAGAGAGCCCGCGAGAGCGGCGTCGTCGCGAGCGGCCAGACTCGGTGCGGCGCCGCCGCGTTCGAGATCGTCCGATATGCGAAGGACGTCGGGGCCGACGCGATCGTCGTGGGGACCCACGGCCGCGGCGGACTCCAGCACTTCCTGATGGGCAGCGTAGCTGAAACCGTGCTGCGCGAGGCGAAAGCCCCCGTAATCGTGGTACGCGAGCGGGAGCGGGAGCGGATTCCCGCTCACTCATAAACGGTTTGCTCGACGCCGCAGCAGAGCGGCTAGCCCTCCTGCTCGGGCTGTCGCTCTTCTTCGGGTTTGCCTTCGAGGGGTTCTACTCCGAACAGCTGCCGCACCGCCCGGGCGGCGTCCGCAGTTTTCCGCTGCTCGCGCTCGCGGGCGGCGGCCTCTATCTGCTCGAGCCGCGCTATGCCGCCGCATTCATAGCTGGGCTCCTCGTCGTCGGCGGCTGGCTCTATGCGTTCGTGTGCCACGAACTCGAAACGGAGCAGCCTGAGGGCATGTACATGGTGCCCGTGTGCAACCTGCTGGCCTACGCGCTCGGCCCGATCGCCCTAACGCAGCCGCTTTGGGTCGGAGTGACGCTCGCCGTCGCGGCGGTGTTGCTGTTGGGCGGCCGTCACACGCTGCATGACTGGGCGCGGCGCGTCTCGGCCACGGAGGTGATGACTGCCACGCAGTTCCTGATCCTCGTCGGCGTGGTGTTGCCGCTGCTCGCCGGCAAGCCGGCGATCCCGTACACGTCGATCACGCCGTTCGGCGTGTGGCTCGCGGTGGTCGCGGTGTCGTCGATCTCCTACGCGAGCTACTTGCTACAGCGCTACGTCTTCCCGGGGCGCGGGACGTTCCTGATGTCGATCCTCGGCGGGCTGTACTCCTCGACGGCGACGACGGTCGTCCTGTCGCGCCGCGCGCACGACGAGGGAATGACGCCCGAGCTGCAGGGCGGCATCGTCGTGGCGACCGCGATGATGTATCTGCGCATCCTCCTCGTCTGTTTTCTCTTCAACGTTAGCCTGGGCCGGATGTTGGTCGCGCCGCTCGTCGGCCTCGCGATCGTCAGCGCCGTCGTGGCTGTGCTCTGCGCGCGCCTCGGCACGCGCTCGCAGCTAGAGTCGGAGCCCGTCAACCCGCTGCAAATCTGGACGGCGCTCATCTTCGCCGTGCTCTTTATCGTGATCTCGATGCTGACGGCGTTCGTGAAGAGCCACCTGGGCAACTCCGGCGTCTACGGGCTCGCGGCCATCGTTGGCGTGACGGACATCGACCCGTTCGTCTTGAGTCTCGCGCAGAGCGGCGCGAACGGGGTCGGGCTCGCAACGGCGGCCATAGCCATCGTGATCGCGACGTCGTCCAACAACGTGCTCAAAGCCGTCTACACCGTCGCGTTTTCGCGGCGGCGCGAGAGCTGGCTGCCGGCCGCGATCCTCGCCGCAATCGCGCTTCTCGGTCTCGCAGCTGCAGCGCTGCTCGCGCGATGATCGAGTCGCTCACTATTCGCCGGGCAGCACCAACCGATCTCGAAGCGATCCGGCGCATCTACAACGAGGGCATCGAGGACCGCGTCGCGACGCTGGAGGTCGAGCCGAAATCGCCGGATGATATCGCGGCGTGGTGGCGCGCACACGACGGAAAGCACGCGGTCCTCGTCGCGACCGAATCGGAAACGATCGTCGGCTGGGCGGCTTTGAATCGTTTCTCGCAGCGCTGTGCGCATTCGGCGATAGCGGATCTCTCGGTCTACGTCGCGCGCGAGCGGCGCGGATGCGGCATCGGTGCGGAGCTGCTGCGCCGGCTCGAAGGCGCGGCGCGAGCCGGCGGCTTTCGCAAGATCGTGCTGCACGCCCTCGATTCCAACGAGCACGGCAAGCGGCTTTACCGCAAGTGCGGTTTTCGCGAGGTCGGCGTGTTCGAACGGCACGGCGTCATCGACGGAGGCTTCGTCGACGTCGTCGCTATGGAAAAACTGCTCTAGACTCTACCTCGTGGGTTTCGCAGAAAAGACAAGCAATCCGGTTGCAGATTTGGATGGCCACGGATGCAGGTTGTTATCGTCGTCCTGCTCCACTGCCGTGGTGTCCTGTAAGCTAAACTTCACGCACTGCGCTTTTGCGGGGCACGTTGGAAGCGCCCGCTGCTTGTTCTGCGAGTCGCACGTCACGTGTGCGGTGGTTTGATTCGCGGGACAAACCGGGGGAGGATCCGTTAGATAATATACCTCGACGAATTTACACGTACCGCTCGAAAGGCAGCCGTGCGCGAGGGCGCCGACGGTGCCGCCGGATTTGGTCGTTAGGTCGAACCCGACAGGGTTTCCGTCCTTCTGCCCACCGCCACCGTCAGTGCGCGCACATGCGACGATCGCCGTCGCGAGAAGAAGGCCGAAAGCCGCCTTGAGCACGGAGAGATTTCGCATTCGTTCCTTTTAGAGCTTAGCAAGTTAGGCCCTTCTGGCTTACCCTGGGGCAAAAGCAGGTGGGGTAGCCATACGCTCGTAAGCTTCCGACAAACCCTCAGCTGTAAGTGAGGTGATCGCATGCGCGTAAATGCAGTAACGGTAGGCTCGTGGTTCGGTTTCGCCATTATAGGCGTTCTCATCGGACTGTTGGTCCATCAGTGCCCTCCGGACGGCAATCCCGTCGGATTCCACGCCGACGGAAAGATACTGATCACTGGTAGCTCGTTTAGCGTAAGCTCGTGCACGACAAAGACATGCACCCTTACTTTCGATGTTAGAACGAATGAGGCGACCGCCGCCGCAGCTTCGCCGTGTCCCGCTGCGAGCAACTGCTTCCATTATAAAGACGACGGAAAGGACAAGCTAAACGTGTGGGTGACGGACAAGGGTGGAACGCGACGGTACAATGACTTCGTTGACGGAACCGTCGAGGTGGATCAGTAGCGTCCTTACCTAGTATCCCACCCTTCGGCATTGACCGGGTAGCCCAGCATGTTGCGCGCGAAGCCGGTGACGCGCGGCCCTTCTAAGTCGAAGTAGCGCGGATAGTCGAGCGGGATCACCGGCAGCTGCTCGTAGACGATGCGCTGCATCGCGACGAAGTCGCGTGCACGCTGCCGTTCGTCGGGCGTGACGGCCTGATCGTGGAACAGGGCCTCGAAGCGGGGATCGCAGAAGCGCTGCACGTTGCTGCCGTTGGGTCCGATCTGATCGCACGCGAAGACGACGCTTTGCTCCGGGTCGGCGCCGCCTATCCATGCGAGCGGCGACATGTTGAAGCGACCGCTGCGCAGCGGCCCTTCGAGCGCGTTAAACGTGCTCGGCGGAAACGACTTGATCGTCGCGCGGATGCCGACCGCCGCGAGCTGGCGCTGAACGATCGCCGACAGGCCCGCCCCGTTGCCGAGTTCCTCGCGCGCGAGGAGGAGGTCGAGCGGCACGCCGTTCTTCTCGCGAACGCCCTGCTGTAGGCGCCATCCCGCGCGATCCAGATCTGCCGCCGCCTCCGCATCGTCGCGCTTTATCGACGGCAACGCCACGTCGCTCCACGGAAATACTGGTGGCAGAAACGCCGCGGCATCCTTGTAGAGCCCGTGGTACACTCGCTCGAGCACGGGGACGTCCAGCGCGAGCGCGATTGCGCGCCGCACGGCGAGCTCGTCCGTCGGCGCGGCGGCGGTCTGCAGGCCGAAATACTCCATCCCGTTGATCGCCGTCGAAACGACGCGCACGCCTGCCGACTTCGCCGCCACCGCCTGCGGCGGCTCGACGCGCCCGACGTCCAGCTCGCCGGTGCGCACGCCGATCAGAACCGCATTGAACGTCGGCGTCATGCGCAGCTCGATGCGCGACAGGCGAGGGCGCGGCGAGAAGTACGGGTTCGGTTCGAGGACGACGTGCTCGCCGCGGTGCCACTCCGTCACGCGGAACGGCCCGGTGCCAAACGCGTGCTCCTCCCACGACGCGCCCCGCAGCGCCGTGCCGGTAAACGCGTGCGCGGGAAGGATACCGAAGGCGAAGTCCGACTGCGCGAAGAGCTCGCGCACCGCCGCGTTCCACGGTGCCCGCATGCGCACGACGACCGTGTGCGCGTCGGGCGTGGTCAGCGCGGTAACTCGGCGGTAGGCGTCCCCGCTGAGCACGGGGTTGCGCGGATCCTCGATCGCGCGAAACGTGAACGCGACGTCGGCCGACGTCAGCGGCCGTCCGTCAGCGAAGCGGACGTCGCGGCGCAGGTGGTACACGATCGTCCGCCCGTCGGATGAAATGTCGCCGTTGGCGCGCGAGGGCACCCGCGTGACGAGGACCGGCACGAGGCGGTTATGCGCGTCGAGGCCGACGAGCGTTTGAGCGAACAGCAGGTCGAAGGCGATCGTGTCTTGATCGTGCGCGAGCAGCGGATCGAGCGACGATGGATCCGACGTGTCGGCGATGCGCAATTCGTGCGGCGGCGCCGTCGCGACCCGCGAGCACCCCGTACACGAAGCCGCGATCGTCAGAGCGAGCGCGATCGTGCGTCTCGTCACGCCGGCGCCTTCCCTCGGCCTTCGGCCTTCAGGGCCGCGAGGGCCTCGTCGACGTGCATGCGCGCTCCCTCCTCACGCAATGCCGCACGGCGCGGCTCCGGCAACGTCGTCTCGAGCGACTGCGCCGCGATATCGTACGCGATGCTGTCGCGCAGCACGCGCCCGCTCTCCTCGAACAGGCGATCGGCCAGCCCCAGCAGGCGCGCGGCGAGCTCGCCCGCGCCCTCGAGCGCCTCGATGGCCGCGAGCCCGTGAAACGCGCGCGCAATGTAATCCTTCAACTGTATTTCGGTCGCCGCTTCGAGCGTGGCGAAGAATTCGGCGAGCGCCTCGTCGCTGCGCCCCTCCTTGAGCGCTACCGTCGCGAGCCCCTGGCGCGCCGCGCACATGCCGTAGCGATCGTTCGCCTCGCTCTTCTCGACGAACGCCTGCTCGAACATCCGGCGCGACTGCACCACGTCGTTGAGGTCGAGCTTCACCCAGCCCATTGCGATAGTAAATTCGCCGGAGAGGCGCTGGTCGCCCAGATCGGCTGCGCGCCGCCGCGCATCTTCCAGCAGTTCCGACGCGCGCTGCAGATCCCCGCGCTGCCGCGACAGCATGCCGAGGTTTCCTATGCAGAGCATCTCGCCGCGAGCTTCGCGCGATAGCGTGAAGCCCTCGAGCGCATCGCGGTACAGGTCCTCGGCGCGGTCGAGGTGGCCTTGCCGATGAACCGCCTCGGCGATGCGGAACGTCGCATGCGCCGCGCCGCTTATGTCGCCCAGCGAACGATAGATGCCCAGCGCCTCGTTTGCCAGCCGCTGCGCCTCCGCAAGCTCATCCTGCAGCGACGCCAAGCCCGCCGCGAGGCAGAGGAGCTCGCCGCGAGCCTTGCTCTTCGGATCCACGACTTGGAGCACGCGCGACGTCCAGGCGCGAGCCTCCGTGAGCAGACCGCGCGTGCGCCAATACGGAGCGACCGTCGCGACGAACTCGGCCGCCGCCGGCGCATCGTAATCGATAGTCCATTCCAACGCCGCGCGCACGTTCGGCAGGTCGCTATCCATCGCCGCATACGAGCCCGCCGCCAGGCTCCCGTAATACGCGGCGTGCCTGAGTCTGGCGCCGGCGGCTGCGCCGGCCGCATCGAGCTGCTCCTGCGCGAACTCGCGAACGATGTCGAGCAGACGATAGCGCCCCTCGTCACCGGTGTCGTCGAACAGGAGCAGCGACTTGTCTACCAGCGAGCTCGTCGCGTCATCGAGGTCGTCGACCGCATCGGCGACGTACGCGATGGCGGCTGGCGTGCAGCCGCCGCGAAAGACCGACAACGCGCGCAGCGTCGCCTTCTCGCCGGGCGACAGCAGGTTGTAGCTCCACGCGATCGTGTCGCGCAGTGTGCGATGACGCTCGCTCTCGGTGAAGTCCTTGCTGGTCAGCGTGAGGCCCGACGTCAGCCGCCGCGCGAGCTGCTTCAGCGGCATCGATGAAAGGCGCGCACCCGCGAGCTCGATGGCGAGCGGAATGCCTTCGAGTTTCTTGCACAACGCGGCGATCTCGCACATCTCCGCGTCGCCGAACGATTGCGCCGGCGCCGTCCCGGAAGCCCGCTCGACGAACAGCGTCGCGGCGTCGTCGGTCATCGGCCCCACGCGATAGACCGTCTCCCCCGCGAGGTGCAGCGGTTCCCGGCTGGTGGTGAGGATCGTCAGCCTCGGGCAATGCGACAGCATCACCCGCGCGAGGCGCGCGACGCCGGCCAGCACCTGTTCCGAGTTATCGATCAGCAGCAGCGTCTTCTTGTCGCGCAGGTATGCGACGAGCGTCGTTTCGATCGGCTCGCTGGGCAGCTCTCCGACGTTGAGTGTCGTCGCGATGGCCTGCGCGACGAATTCAGCCTCGCGCTGTGCGGTGAGATCGACAAACCAAACGCCGTCGTCGTAGAGCTCGACGGATTCCGCTGCGATCTGCACTGCAAGGCGCGTCTTTCCGATTCCGCCCGGCCCCGTAATCGTGACCAGGCGGGACCCGGCCAGCAGCGCGCTCAGCTCGTCGAGCTCCTTTCGGCGGCCGACGAAACTCGAGATCTGCGACGGCAAGTTGTTCGGCCGCGTATCCAATGACTCGAGCGGCGGGAAGTCCGCGCGCAGCCCTTCCGCGACGACCTGGTAGGTCGGCTCGGGCTGGCTCAGGTCCTTGAGCCGGCTCGTGCCGACGGCACGCAGTGCGATCGCACCATCCGCCAGCATATCGCGCACGAGCGCGGCGGTCGCCGCCGACACCAGGACCTGTTCGCCATAAGCGACCGACGCGAGCCGCGCGACGCGGTTGACGGCGGGGCCGAAGTAGTCGCCGTCGCGCAGCGTGCACTGGCCGCTGTGAATTCCCACGCGCACGCGGATCTCGCCGATCTCTTTGGGCCACTGCGCCGCACGCAGCGCGCGCTGCACGTCGACGGCGCCCGTCAGCGCGTCGGCGGGATTGCCGAACGCGCAATAGCACGCATCGCCGACGGTCTTGAAGACGACTCCGTGATGCTGCTCCACGACACGGCGCAACAGCGCGTCGTGCGCCGCGATCGCTTCACGCATCGCGTCGGGAGCGCTTTCCCACAGCGTGGTGCTGCCCTCGATATCCGAGAACAGAAACGTCACGACCCCCGACGGAAGCCCGGCGCTCACGGTCCAGCTATACTACGTCGCGTCCGCTATAACCCGGATTAAGCCGGAAGCCTACGCGGTGGTCCTCGGCCGTATTGCCCGCGGTTCCGAATGGGTGTAGCCTTTAAGGAGCTAGCTACTAATAGCCAGCAGTGAGCCCAACCTTCGGATCGGTTCGGGCGGTGGGAGGATCACCCGTGGCGATTTTCTTCGCGTTGCTCGTGAGTCTCATGTCGGGCGGGCTTTCGGGCCCGGTTCCGGCCGGCGCGATCGTGGCGCCTATGGATAGCGTCGGGGGCATGAGCGGTGGCTAAAATTAGCTATTAGCCGTCGCGCGGCGGCGGGTAGAGGCCGCTCGCTCGGCGAATTGCGGGGTCGTGGGAACGCTCAGGGGGAGCTCCGCCGCGCTTTGGCGAGGGGCATTTGACATAGCCGTTGACGAGGGCCGATTCGCAGACGCGGCGCGCATCTTCGACGAGCGCGCAGGCGCCTCGGAACCGGTCGAGACCGTCCTCCGTGCGGCGCACGCGCACGTGCACACCGATCCCGCACGGGTGTTGCAGCTCCTGCTCGGTCTGCGCGTCCCGCGCGCGAAGCCGGCGGCACGGGTCGAGCGCGACGCACTCCTAGCCGAGGCGTTCGCGCGAACGCGGGACTTCGAATCGGCCGACGCAAGGCTGGAGGCCGCGCTTGCGACGGCCCAGGCAATCGGAGATCCAGAGCTGATCGGCGTGGTCGGATATCGGCGAGTTCGCCGCTACCTTCAGGCGGAGGATGTGGTCGCCGCTCGGCAGGCCGTGGAGCTCACGCGACAGGCCGTTTCTCCGGTGGGGCGCCTGTACTCGCTGTACGCGGAAACGCTGATACTGCCGTACGAGGAGCGGGTCCGCGAGCAGGCCGAGCGGCTCATCGAACTCTTGCGCCTGCTCGATCCGAACGCCGCGTCGTTCGTGGACGTCCGCGCGTGGGCGACGCACACGCTGTCGGTCTTAACTCGCGAACTCTTCATCCCGCACGCGCTGCCCGAGGTGCAGCGCCAACTCGGCGGGCTCGCATGGCCAAAGGATTTCATGCCGAATCGCTTTCAAGCGCTCAAGGCGCTCGGCTGGGCGAAGGCGCTCCAGGGCGACTACTTCAATGCGTTCCGCCACCTCAAGGCGGCATCCGAGCTGACGGACGTGTCCACGGCCTGGCACGTCGTCGCCGCTTGCGACCGCGCTTACCTCGCGCGCTGTTTCGGCGAGCGCCGCTGGTCGCGCGTCGAGCTCGACGAGGCCGAACAACTCGCCGCAAAGGTCGACTGGCACGCCACGCTGAGCGAGGAGCGGATCGGGCTGCTGCTGCTGGCGGAGCTGTTCAGCGGCGTGGACACCGCCGGATCGGCCATGTACCTGGCGCGTTACCGCGAGTTAGGCGAGATCAAGTCGCCGCTGCACTACCGTCGCGACGCGCGCCTGCTAGCCTTCGCGCAGTTCTGCACGGGAAACGTCGAGATCGCTCTCGGCAACAAGCGGCGGGGGCTGGCCGAGCTGCGCGCGGCCCGCAAGGTCTTCGAACGCTTCGGCTACGACTTCCGTACCGCGCGGTGTCTCGCGGCCGAATACGAGGCCACGCGCAATCGCGATCTTCTGCCGGCGCTCGAGGAGAGACTTCGCAACTACGAGCACAGCTGGTTGGCCGCCGGCGTCCGCGGCTTCGGCCGAACTTCCGCCCTTTCGCTGCCGCCGATGCGCAAGCGCGTCCTCGATGAAGTCTGCCAAGGCAAGTCGACGGCTGAGATCTCGCTCACGTTGGGGCGCAGCAAGTTTACCATTAGCAACCACATCAAGGAGCTCTTCAAGACCTTCGAGGTCAAGAGCCGCTCGGCGCTCGTAGCCGAAGCGGTTCGACGAAAAATCTAGCGCAAAAATCTTTCCGCAAGGAGAGCATCATGATCCACTGCGTCTTCGACCGTCCTGGCGGAGTCCTGAAAGTCTTCTCCGGTGGAGCGGCGCACAACGGCTTCGATGCCACCGGGGACGCCTGGGGACGCGTCGCCGATCCAGGCGCCGGGCCGCACGGCCATGACTGGCCGATCGCGAGCGGTCACTACGTGCTCACGCAATGGGAATCGTGGGGCCCCGGCGGTGCCATAGACAGCGAGGGATACGGACAAATCTACGTCGCCGATATGGACGATGCCACGAAGCAGCGCCTGATCGACGCCGGCGACTGCACCGTGAAGGGCGATTATCTCGTCATCGGAGGCATCGCGCTCCCACGCGGCGGTCTCGCCGCTTGGGGCAGAGCGGCGATCATGGTCCACGGCGGCGGCAGCAACGCGCCCGATCCGCTCGCCGCGCGACAGCCGCTCTGCGCCACCGAGGGCTGCACGCGCGTCCACAACGCGGACTGGCCGGCGCTCGTCAACGATCTCGCAGGCACGCATCTCGGCTTCCCACCCGCAGAGGGTAACGGCCAATTTCAAGAGACGGTCGTGTTCAGCTGCGTGGGAGACTCGCCTCAGGCGGGGTGCTGAAATGGACTTTCAGGCATGGGAAGCCGAGGTCCAGAAACGCATCGGCATCAACGAGGGATATCGGAACACCGTCTACATGGATTCGGCGAATCCGCCGAATCCGACGGTCGGGATAGGCTTCAATCTCAATCGCGCCGACGCGCGTGACGCGCTCGCGAAGATCGGCGCGGATTACAACGCGGTCCTGAACGGCACGCCCCTCACCGATCAGCAGGTCGCACAGCTCTTCGCGTATTCGCTCGCCCCCGTCGTAGACGAGGCGCGCGCGTCGCTCCAGCCGTTTCATTTCGATTCGATGAGTGACGCTCGCCGCTTCGTAATTTGCGATTTGGTATTCAATCTCGGCAATGCCGGCTGGCTGGAGTTCGCCAACACGCGCGCCATCATCGATCAGGCGTGTCACGCCGCGCGCTCGGACAACTCCGCCGGCGCCCACGTGCTGTTCGGCCAGGCCGCAGACGCCTTGACACAATCCGGCTGGTACGGCCAGGTCGGCAACCGGGCAAAACGCGACGTCGCGATGATGCGCACGTCCAACTGGTGCGATCCCAATGGCGACGGTTCGGACGCCAGTTAACATCGCCGTCACCGGCGACAATCGCGGCGCGATCGTCGTCGGAGACAACAACACGGTCGTCATCAATCAGCCGGCCGGAGCCGTCGTGCTGCCGCCGGAGCCCGTGCACACGACGCGTCGTGACGAGCCCGTAAGGCTCGGCCCTCGGCCGCTCCCCGACATCGTCGACCGCGCCGAGGAGGGCGCGCGCCTGCAGGCGGCGCTGGCCGCCGTGCCGCCGGCGCCCGCGGACGTGTTCGGACCGCCGGGAATCGGCAAGACCGCGCTGTTGCGGCACGTGTACGGCGGCGCCGCAGCGCAAGCGCCGTTCCGCGACGGCGTCGTCTACTTGGACGCCGCGCGTCAGGGCGTCGACGACGTGCTGCAGCAACTCTTCGAGGCGTTCTTCGAGACCGATCGGCCGTTCAAGCCCGACGAAACGCAGCTGCGCCAATTCCTCTCACGAACGACGCCGCTCGTGATCCTCGACGGGTCGCCGTGGAATGCCGACGACCTCGAGCGCATGTTAAATCTCGCGGCAACCGCCACCGTTGCGGTCTCCGGCGCGAATCAAGTCTTACTCGGTCAAGGCTGCCCGATCGCCTTGCACGGGCTGACGCCGGACGATTCCCTCGCGCTGATGGGGCGCGAGCTCGGCCACCCGCTGGAAGGCGCCGACGCCGTGTCCGGACGCACGATCGCCGCGGCGCTCGACGGAAATCCGCTCAACCTGTTGCTCGTGTCGGCGCACGCGCGCGTCTTCGGCGTGCCGATTGCGCAGCTCGCCGAGGGCGTGCGCGCTGCGGAGTCGCCCGAAGCGTGGCTGCAAAAGTTGATTGCGAGTAAGCTGTCGGAGCGCGACCGCCGCGCGCTCGCGGCGTTCGCGACCGTGGACTGCGCGCCGCTCGACGCTGCGGAAGTCTCCACGATCAGCGGCGACGAGGCCGCGCCGCAAGAGCTCGAGAGCCTCGCGGATCGCAAACTCGTCAGCTTCGACGGCACTCGCTATCGCGTCGCGGCCGGGATTGCGGCGGCAATCGCCGCGGCGCTGCTCGCGATGCTTCCCGCCGAGGCCGCGGCGCAAGCGTTCTTGCAGCCGGGCGCCGATCCGTCGACGCTCGTCGCGCACTCCGATGCCGTCGCCGGCGCGCTCAAACAGGCCGCTCTCGCCGGAAAGCACGTCGAGGCGATCGCGCTCGCGCACCATGCGGGCGACGCGGTCGCGCTCGCCGGCCGCTGGGACTGCTGGCATACCATGCTGCAACACGCGCTGGGCGCGGCGCAGGCGGCGCACGACACGGCCGGCGAGGCGTGGGCGCTGCATCAGCTTGGTTCGCAGGCGCTCGCGCTCGGCGATCTGGCGACCGCCCAGACGTCGCTGCAGGCGGCGATGCATCTGCGCGCCGGCCTCGGCGATCCGATGGCGGTCGCGGTAACGCGGCACAACCTCGAGATGCTGCACGTGCCGGTCGCGCCGTCGCAGCAAACTTCGGCGCCGCATGCGGGGTGGAGCGCCGGCGCGAAAGTCGCCGCCGTAGTTTTCGGCGTCGTGGTCGTGCTCGGCTCGGTCGGAACGTGGGTCGCCGCGAAGACCGGTCTGTTTCCACCGATTCACCCGAAGCCGCCGGTCGTTGCCATGTCGCCGTCGCCGCATCCCAGCGTCGCTCCGATCGCGCATCCCAAGTTGCCGCCGATTTCGCATCCGGTAGCGCCGCCGGTTTCGCATCCCGCGCGTCCGCCGGTCGCCAACGTCGGCTCGACGCAGCTGCCTCATCCGGTGTCGTCTACGGTCGCGCAGGCCGGCGGCCCGCAAACTTCGCAGCCGCAGAAACCGCCGAGCACATCGCAGCCGCCCGTACAATTCGGCGGAGGCCACGGCGTGCGTCCCCGCCGCGAACGAAGTCCCCCGTCACGCCTACGCCGCGCGTGATCGAGACGGCTCCGCCTCCACTGATCACCTATCTTTCGTACGTGGCCGGCAAGCAGTGCTTGGCGTACGGCGTTGCGCACGCAGATAAAGCCGCGATCGCATCGTACGCATCGTCGGTCCCGCTTCCCAGCGGCTGCTTCGGCCTGAAGCAGTTGAAGCAAAGCGTGAGGTACACGCTAATCGCGTACGGCCACGGTGAGAGAAGCAGGACGGTAACGGTGCCCGGCACACCGTCAATACCTCCGACGATCGTCGATTTCGCGTATCGCTCGGACGGGTCGTGCCTGTACTACGAGGTCAGCAACGCGGAGCGGGCGACGATCGCGCAGGTCGGGGCCGTGAGTATTCCCAACGGCTGCGCTCCGGTGCGCCAACAGACGCAGCCCGTCACGTACACTCTCGTCGTCGTCGGCCGCGGCGGACGCGCCTCGAGCGCAACCGTCGTTCCTGCGCGCGTGACCGTCTTCAAGCCGCCCGGCTCGTCGTACGGCGGCGCGCCGGTGTATGGGAAACCGATCTATGAGACTCCGCGGCCGTATCGGACGGCGATACCGTATCGGACGGCGATGCCGTATCGGACGCCAGTACCGTATCGAACCCTGGCTCCGCCCCCGGCGGCACCCATGAGGATTCTGCCATGAAAAGTTCCGACGAACCCGCCGGCGTGTCGATCTCCGTCGGCGGCAACAACCTGGGCGCGATCTGGTCGGGAAATCAGAACCGCGTGATCATCAACACAAAGACGGGCGCGGCGACGACGCTCTCGCCCGAAGACATACGCGCCCTTTCGGCGACGATGACGTCGCTGCGCGATCAGATCGCGGCGCAGGTGCCGGCCGCGCAGCGCGACGCGGCACTGCAGCAGGTCGACAAGCTTCAAGAGGCCCTCTTGCCGCAGCCCAAGCTCGGGCGCATGGCGGAGGTGCGCGACTGGTTCATCAAAAACGCGCCGGCGGTGCTCGGCGCCGTAACGGCGGTCTTTACCAACCCCATAGTAGGCAAAATCGTCGAGGCGGCCGGCGAGATGGCCGCCAGCGCATTTCGTAAGCGATTCGGAGGAGTATAAACAATGAGCGCAACGACAGCACCCGGCGTCAGCGTGACGATCGAATGGGACGACAGCGTGATGATCGTCTTCTCGTTCACACCATCCGGCGGGAGCAAGGTGTACTGCGGCTTCCCCCACATCATTCCCGCCTGGCAGAGCCAAAGCGGAACGCAGACGGAGGTGTCGGCGAAGGTTCAGAGCATCAGCCAAACAGCCGTCCAGATCAGCGGCGATCCCGCAACTTGGGTCGAGACCGTAAAATACGGCTCGCGGGACGGCAAAACGATTAATGTCACGTACGACGACACGACCAACGTCAACTACACGACGTCGACCGCGACCTCGTATCAGCTGCAGCTACTCTACAGCATCAACGGATGAGGCAACCGAGTTTACTATGGCCACACCAGTAGTTCTTGGTCTCACGCCCGCAAGCGGCGTCACGGGAGCGAGCGTGACCATCGGCGGCAGCGGTTTTACGGGCGCCACGGCGGTCAACTTCGGCTCGGTCGCCGCCGGCGGATTCACGGTAAACAGCGACACCGAGATCGTCGCGCAAGTGCCGGCGCCGAATGCCACCGGTCCCGTTCACGTGACGGTTGCTAACCCCGACGGCACGTCGGCAACCGGTGGGAGCGACCAGTTCGCCTACAACGCATGCTGCGTAGCGGCGTTTAACATACCGACTGCGCGCTCGGGATGCACGACCGTTGCGGCGGGCGCCGGCCAAAAGATGGGCGAACAATTCAACCTGGAGATCGACTTCGATTCGACCGGGGCCGGCTGCGTCTGTTCGTGCGGCGAATACCGGCAGTTCGTCCGTGGCACGTTTACCGCGAACGGTACGAACGTCGTTCATTTCCTGCCAAACCCCGCGGGGGGCGCACCGGTGAAGTGTCTGCCTCGGCCCGCCGCCGGCGCTGCATCGGACAACTTCATCGAGGACGGCCTCGTGTCGCCGCCCGCAGGAATGAACGTACATTACGGGCATCGTTCCGAACCCGTCACCACTGACACGACGGACCTCTATCAGCAGCCGGATCGCGCCACGGGGTGCCAGTATCGCGGGAACGACTTTCCGGGACTCGCCGGAAGCGCAGGCACGAGCGTCACGGTCGATCTCGACTTCCGGGGACAGGCCATCGACACGTGCAACGGCGGCACCACCGTGCAGCAGAACGAGTGGACCGTGACCTGTTCGGGGACATTGTAATGGACACATCAACAGATCTGACGCCGCAGCAAATCGGCTCGTACTGGGCGGTTCCGACGATCAACAGCACCGCCAATTCACAGGTAGCGATTCACGTAAGCGTGGCGGTCACGCCGAACGACGCTTTGCAGGGATCCGACGTTACGGCGAAGGTCATGTCGAACGGGACGGCACTCACGCAACTTTCGGGCCCCGATCAATCCTCGCCGCTGCCCACCGTCCAAACGCGCGCGATGACGGCCTTCGCGATCTTCACGTTCGACAACCCGCAGAATCTGTCAATCACTTCGATCATCGTCGGCGTGCAAAATCAGACCGCGACCTTTGGAACCCCGCCCGATTCGTCGTTTCCGAACGCTTAAGGAATGACCATGCAACGCACGCTTGTTTTCGCATCGCATAAAGAGTAAAATCGTTTTTCCACAACTGAAAGGAACGTCATGCCGGATCTAACTGTCGCCCCGCTGGGTCCGCTCTTCGGGCCAGATTTCATAACCATCACGGTCAACGACGCGACTGTCGGAGCTTATAACCTTGAGGTCTTTCCCGACGCCAATAATCCTCAACTCAAGGCCAACCAACTGCCGATGCAGTTTTACTATATGCCGCAAGCCGTCACGCTTGCGAAGAAACAAGGCTCTCCCGATTACGACTTCAGCTGTACGATCTTCAAGGGCCTAATGACCTCCGAGGATACCCTCAACGCCAGCAATGTCGCGAGCGTCGGTGGCGAGATTGATGCGGGCGGGGGGTTCGTCACTTTTTCAACGACGATGGCCATTCCGTCCAGCGTGATGGATGCTGCAAAGGCCCAGATCGCAGCGGGACAGTTCTCTGGTGTTCCGGCGAACATTGCCGATCATTGCAACGTCGATCCCAGCGGCCCGCCGGCGCAGCTGGGCGTCGTACCGATTGCCGCTTGCACGGTAAGCATCGAGGTGCCGCAACTGCCGGGCGCGCCCGCCCCGGCGAGCACACCGGCGGCTGCAGCGGCGTCCGGTTCGGGCTCCAGCTCGCCCCCCGGCACGGGCTCCAGCTCGCCCTCCGGCTCCTCGACCACACCGCCCGCAGCCGGTAAGTCCGCAGCACCAGCCTCGTCGACCTCCGCGCCGGCCACCGCATCGGCTGCCTCGCCCAATACCGGGAGCAACCCTTACTTCATCAGCGCCCAGGGCATGGGGAACGGCAGCATCGATGCGTCCAGTGTCAACGCCTTTCTCGTGACCTGCAACCAGTTAGCGGCAGGCGCGATAGCGGGCTCCTTGCAGGCCGGGATGTCGCCATTCACCGTGCACTACTACCTGACGCTCATGTTCTACATGAATGCCTGCCAGATTCAGATGGATGTGAACGTCGACAAGGTGTATACCCAGCTCTCCGCCGCGGCCGAGGCCAAGTACATGTTCGTGCAGGCCGATCTCTCCGTCAACTATCAGGCTTGCGTAACGAACGGCGCGATAACGACGATAATCAATGAAAACGGCGTCGCCGTCGACGCCGACATGAAAAAACTGATCGACACGACGATCGGCGACATGCAAACCAAAGCCTGGGACCTGGTAAAAAGCGAAATCTTCGATTGGCAGCCAAAGCCCGACGCGCCGGCTACGGCCAGTACGGGGGCGTGCGGCGGGGCGGCGGTCTCGCTCAAGATGAATTACCAGATGCATGCCGTTCACTTCGATAACAGCTTTACGCTCAACGACACCGTCTCGCGGTTGCAGACGGCGAGCGGAGACTTGACCGAACTGGAGCCGGCGATCAAGGCGGATGTCAGCAAATATCTGGCCATCGTCGACATCGGAGAGTTCTTCCAAAAGCTGCAAGTAGCCGCGACTCCGAACATCGATTTTTCAGGGACGATTATCGCGGACCCGATCAACTCCGCCTCAATCGAAATCAGCTACCCCGTGGCCGACAACCTGGGCAACGTGCCGACCAATGCCGATGGAACGCCGGTGTTAAAGACGCTGGGTGAAGGCTTCCACTACAACCCCGGCAACATCAACCAGGCGGCGCCGATCGAGCTGGCCAGCTGGTCGAAGGCCAATCCCACCGACATCATCAACATCTCATTCCTGCGGCTGCTCAAGAGCTTGCCGAATTGGGATGCCGATCAGGTCACCATCACCAAAAAGCTCGAATACAATCCGGACGATCCGCGAGTCGACCTCTCCACCGGCACGACCGAGATGGTCATTACCTCGACCGTCAGCGATCACACGCCGGTGGTCAGCCCCGCCGACGTCGGATACGTCAGCGTGCGGTTTGCGCTCGACCGGCCGATCGCGCCGAACATCACGGTCACGCTGACGATCACCTTGGCCGGATCGCAGGGCACGCGCACCGACACGCTGACGTTCACCAGCACCGGACCGATGCAGAAGCCGACCGTCCTCTGGCAGGTCTTCTCCGACAAGTACTTCGACGCGGCCATAGCGCAAGTGCAAATGGCCATCGAAGTCGCGCCGCCGCCTTCCAACTTCGGCGGCACGGCCGTCACGTGGAGCGGCACGCAAGCGGTTCCGGTTGGACTGGGACGCATCAAAAACATTCCGCTGTACGTCCTGACCATTCCGCCGCTGACCGATCCGACGCAAAGCGCGTTGGTCGGGCAGTACATCATCCAGACCCTGCAGCAGATGGCCGCCGCCCCCGCCGCAGCGTCCTAGCCGTCTCGGGTGCAGCCATGAATCCGGCGATCGGAAGAACCGCGGAGCTAAACGTCGGGCCTACGATAGCGCGACCCATGTTCCCGGTGACGGGGATGTGGCTGCACCCGATCCAGCCTATTCTTTCCCCGCCCAGCCTGCCGTTGGCGACGTCACGCGACGGCAGTCTCTTCATCGACCGGGACGATTCGAATCTGCACTGGTATCTGCCCGATTTTGCGCCGGCTCCGGACGTCGATCCGCTCTTCGCGTTTGCCGTCAGCCAGACCGGGCAACAGGCCAACGGGCAGCCCTTCGACGTCGCGAAATTATCGCTCAGAATCGTCAAACAAGAGCCTGCGCAGGTCACGCAGTTTGCACAGGCAAACCCGAGCGCCGCGCTGCGGGAGATTCCGCTCGAAAACCTTGCGGCGGTCTTGAGCAGCACCTATATCGATCAAAACGGCAACGCGCAGCAGCGCACGTTCACCGCCTCCAGCTTCCAAGACCAGGGTGACGGCTCGTTTTTGCTGGTCTTTGACGGGTCGATCCTGGGCGATTCGGTCCTGGCCGTCTATCAAGATCTGCGCGCGTTCGGCAAAGCAAGCATTGCGGTAAATGCATCCTTTCAGTCGTGGTCGCAATCGCCGCCGCCGGTTTTCCGCAGGCCGATCTTGATGGAGCCTTCGATGCCGTTGTATCACCCGCCGGTGCGGTTGGAGTCTGCTCGGCTGGAACCTCTGGCGCTCGCGCATCCGGTTGCACCGCCGGATTCAACACCGTCGCCGACATGGGTCGAGCTCAACGTGTCGTACGGCGAGACTCTGCCGTTAGACCTCAAGTACGCTGTGGATGGATATCAGCTGCGCTACACGATCGCGACAGCCTCCTCCCCCAGCCGCGTCATCCTCGGCGCCGGCGACCTCAGCAGCTTCAGCCAGCCGCAGACTCAGTTTGCCGAGTTCAACGAGCTGGGCGATCTCAGCACGAAATATCCAACCATAAGCCGCGCCTATTTCGGCGTCATCAGTAAGACGATCGTCCTGATCCCGCAGCGCTACGCGATCGTGCGCAGCAAGAGCGGCTGCGCGGCAACCTGCCTGGCTCGAGTCGACTCTTCGCCCTCCTCGACGAGCCAGTGTGCCTTCGAATTTAGTTTCGTCATCGCTCCGGAGGTGAGCGGCATCGAGCTCGCGCGATTGACCGAGGAGATCGGTGGCCATCCCGACCTGAACGGCTACCAAATCACGTTTGCGGACTTCCTCAAGAGCACGGCGCCGTCGACGGTACTCACCACGTTTGCGACCAGCGTAGCGTTCGCGGCCGGGGCCGTCCCGCACACCTTTGCCGCGACGATCATCGTGCAAGACGCCGGCACGAACGCTCCCGCCGTAGCGAATGCGAACATCCTGATCTTGCAGCTTTCCAGCCAGTCGGGAACGGATCTGATCGGCTCCTTGAACCTCCTCCTGGACGACGGCTACCCGGACCCGGTGGCGGCCACGATCGACCTGAATTTTGCACAGACGGCAGGGAGCGACGAGCTCCTGGCTCAGATGGGCGAAGGCTCGCAAGCGATCCAGGTGACGAACCAGTCGCCGCTCAGCCTGCAGTTGCAGAACTACGCGCTCGTTCAGGGCACGACCGTCAGCGAAACGGCCGCGCCTAGCGTGATTTCCCCAGGCGGTTCGGTCTCTTTTCCACTGCCGCCGAACTCCGGTGAAGTAGCGTTTGCGTACGAGGCGCAACTGGCGCTGCCCGCGGCGATGACCCCTTCGGAGGTTGCGACCTTTCTGAACTTTCAAACCGTCGACGTGCAGAGCACTCAGTACGTCGTCGCGCTCAACGGTTCGGGCATCGACTTTACCAAGGTTACCTCCGTCGCGTGCACCGTCACGTTCCCGAGCCTGCCGGCGATCACGCCGTGGAAGACGACGTTGACCGCGAGCCTGACGGCCGACAGCACCCATATCCAGATTCCGATCGAGAACGCGCTCTTTACGCTTCCGGGAACCGTGAATTTGACGGTCAATCCCGCGACGCCGAACGCGACGCCGTTTGCGCTCACGCTGCAAAACGACTTCACCGCGAATCCGGTGATGACTTTGTTGCAGTCTGAGCTAGCCTGATGTTCGCGCTCATCGTTGGCTTTGCTGCAGTCTACTCGGCATTTAGCATCATCGCTTCGTGGATTCAGGAGTCCATCGCGGGTGCTGTAAAATTACGTTCCAATACGCTCATAAGCGGGATCGAGGCGATGCTCGACGACCCCAATAACCAGGCGGTCGTTGGTGCCCTCCGAGGACAGCTGTTACAGCAACCGTCGATCGCGGCGGCGTACGATAACAAAGGGCGGCCACCGTCCTATCTCAGCTCGAATCAGTTCAGTCTTGCCGTCACTGGCATGCTCAGTGCGGGCGGCGCGATCACCACCACGGCGGCTCAAGCGTTCACCCAAGTCTGCAACGGCATCAACGGCATGCAGGCGAGTCGTCTAAAAGACGCCCTCAACCGGATCGCGAATCAGGCCGCCGGCGACTACGGTGCCTTCGTCGCAGGCATTGAGAAGTGGTACGACGACGAGATGGATCGAGTGTCGGGATGGTATCGCCGCCAATCGCAGGTAATACTCGTGTTCATCGCCATCGCCGTCGTCGCGTTTTTTAACGTCGATTCGATCACGCTGTTCTCGCAGTTGCGGAGCACACCGCTCGTGATCGACGCGTCGAGGCTCACGGACAACGCCCAAGGCTACACGTACGTCACCGCGCAGGTGCTGCAGAACATCAAGTTCGGGTGGTTTCCGGATCCCGCGGTTTGCTCCCCGGCACCGCCGCCGGCCAACCAGCCCGCGTTGATTTGCCGCAAACTCGAAGGTTGGGACTTGGCATCGTATATAGCCTTCAAGTTGCTGGGCCTGGCCGTCTCGGCGCTGGCGATCATGCTCGGCGCGCCGTTTTGGTTCGACGCGCTCAGCCGTTTCGTTAGCGTGCGAAACACGGGCGACGTCCCAAAAAAATCTTCGACCGGCAGTAGTAATCAGCAATCCGCTTAGGGTTGGTAGCTTGCGAGCTCGACCCAGCCCGCGGACGTCTGAACCTGGACGTCGGTAACCGGATGAACCTCCCAGAGTGTCGCGCGCTCGTGCTTGGCGATCATGTCCCAGTGCTCTTGATCGTACATCAGCCATCCCGTGATCCGCACCGGCGTTCCGGAGCCGGCCAGCGCCTGGAGGTTCTGCGCGTTCCAGGATGGATTGACCGCCCGCCAACGCGGCGTTACCTCGACGATCGCGGCATTCTCCGACGTCGTGTCGGGATCGTCGCCGACGTAGACGTGCACGTCGTGATCGTTGGGCGACGCCGACTCGCAGTTGCACGTCTCCGGCCCCTCGGGGATCGCGCGAACGACGTAGACCGTGAGCACGACGGGCTGCTGCTCCCGACTCTCAATTGCGTTTCGATCCGCCGGCGTCCATCCGCTGCGCGTCCGGCCCTCGCTAGCAGGAACCGTCGGCAGCTGAACCATCTGCGCGACCGTGAAGCCTGCCGGGCTCTGCGGCGGCAGCGCGGTGCGGTTTTTCCGGCTATTGAGGGCGGGATCGCCGCCCGAGCCGATCGTCGGGCATCCGTCGAAGTCGCCGGTCGCGACCGGTGGAGACTGCGCGACGGCGCTCGCGCTGGTTAGCGCCGATATCATCCCGAGCGTCAGCGCGACGGTGCTCGCCGAAAGAGTAAGGTTTCGCATCACACGACAGGCCGCGTCGGCAGCACCGCGATCGGCGGCTGCTCGAACGCGTAGAACGTCTGCTCGATCGGAAGCGTCGCGAGCGCCGCGGTGGCGGCGAGAATGCCGGACAACTGCGGCACGGGCACCAGCTGATTTATCATCGCGTCGTAAGGCGTCTGCGCCGGCACCTCGATGAACGGCGCGTAGCCGTCCTGATACCCTTGCGCCCAGCGCGTGTGCGCGGCCATGATCGCCCGGTAGCGCAGCCAGCGGTGGGCCTTCCAGCCCGGCGCGTCGCCGCCGCTCGCGACGAACACGTTCAGCAGCGTGTCGCCGGCGCTCAATCCGAGTCCGCTCATCTTCTCGATGACCGCCGGGGGCATGTTCAGGTTCAGGCCGCCCTCGTCGGCCGATAGGCGAATGCCGACGATGCGGCTCGCGTTGCCCGGAAGCGTTCCCAGAGTAACGTCTTGCCAGTTGCGCGCGGCGTCGAGAATTGACGACGCAAACGCCAAGACGTTGCCGCGCGCGCCGCCGCAGTCGAGCTTGTTCCACGGGTTTACAGTGCCGGGCGGCGCCGCGCTCTCCATGACGACCGCTCCGGGAGCGTAGTGGCCGGGGGTGCTCGGCGGCAGGCCGGCGCCCTGCGGTGCGCCGGGCAGCAGGTCGATCGCGAACGTCGGCCAGCACGGCAGCGGGCTGTCGAAGAAGTGGATCGGGAAGTTGCTCGACAAACCGCCGTCGGAAAACCATAACTTCTGCATGCGGCCGTTGGCGTCGAGCGCATAGAGCGGCAGCGCGCAGAACAGCACGGGAAACGACATACTCATGCGCGTCGCCACGACGATCGGCACGCTCTCCGCCGCCGGAAAGCGGTAGTAGACCGCGGTGTCGCCGTCGCACTTGCCGAGTGCGGTGATCGCACCGTGCTGCATCATGTGCAGCACGACATCGTCCGAGAAATAATTCTCGAGATCTTCCGCGCGGAAGTAGATCGAGGGGCGCCGGCAGTTGGCGGCGTCCACGTCCGTGTCGGGATCCTGCACCAGACTGAACGGTTGCGCCGGATCGAACGGAAGCTCAAAGGGCCGGCCGAGCGTGAGACAGGTGGTAACCATGCGGAAGTCGATGCAGCGCTCGGTCGGCGTCGCGTTGTGCCACTCGGGCTGCGGCGCGCTGAACAGCTGCCCGAAAGTGAGCGGCTGGGCGCGCGGCGTCCCGGCCGTCTGCGCGATGAACGCCTCGAGCCAGTTAAACAGCGGCGGCACCTGTTTCGCGGCGAGCTGTGTCACGTCATCGGCGGTTATCCGCGCGTTCGCATCGTAGCCGTGACACCAGCCGAAGCTGTTTCCGTCGAGTACTTGCAGCAGCTGATAGACGAACCGGAACGCGATGCCGACTAAGGCGGCGATCAGCCCGAAGACGATCGCGGCGACGGCACCTCGCCACAAGACACCACGATCCAACGACCACGCAACGATAGCGAAGCTCATGAAGAGCGCAATGACAGTGAGTCCCGGGATCCAGATGTACTGCAACAACAGCGTGCCGATCAAGCGCAGCAGCTTGGCGAACGGCGAGCCACTGCCAATAGGGATCAGCGCGACGTTGAACAGAGCGCGGGCGATCGGGTCGGGCGCGAAGAGCGCGAGCAGCGAACCTTCACCGCCCAGGAACCCCGGGAGCTTCGCCAGCTCGAGGTAACCCTGACCCGAACCTGTCACACGGCGACGGTACTCCGCCGCCGCGGTGATGGCGGCGGCGATCGCACCGACCGACGTGCCGCCGATGTTCTTGATCGCGTACGCCGTCGCGAGCTTGCAGATAGCGGTGGGATAGACGACGCCGCTGGTGACGCCGCCCTTCATCACGACGTCGCACAACCGGCGGATGCTGGGGCTCTCGAAATCGGCCTTCGTAAATGCGGGAGCGCTCATATCGCCATCGCCTCCGTGAAGGCTCGAACTTCGCTAAGCGCTCGGCCCTCCTCTGCCAGCCCGGAAAGCTCGCCGGCATCGAGCGCCTCGCGCAGCGCCGTAATCATCTTATCGTACTCCTGAATCTCCGTGTGCTCGCGGATCGCGCCGAGAGAGTCGAGGCGAGCGTCCACATAGGCAAGCAACAGGGCAGCGCATCGCCAATCCTCCGTCTGCTCCTTGCCGTCATCGCTGGAACGAAAGAGCGCGACCGCCGCAAGGTGCTGCACCGCCCAGGCGGCGGCGACCTCGTAGTTCACGTCGTGCGCCAGGCGCAGCGCTTCGCGAGCACGCGCCCGCGCTTCGTCGTAGCGTCCTAGCGCGACGAGGTACGCCGCCATGTTGCACATTAGAAACGCGGTGCGATACGTGAAAATGGCCCGTCGGTCCGTCGCGAGGGCCTCACTCGCGAGCTGCAACGCCTCGGCGGCGTTTCCGGCGCGGAACTCGGCCTCCGCAAGATTCGTTGCGACCGCGGCGGCGAGACGCTCTGCGCCGTTGGCTTTGAAAATCGACAGCGCCTCGCTATAGTACTGCCGCGCAGCGGCAATATCGCCGGACATGTAGCGTCCGATAGCGATGTTCTCCAACGACGCGCCGATCAGAGTGTGAGCGTTGCGCGCGCGAAACGGGACGAGCGCTTCGCGCAAGAGCGCTTCGCCTTCTTCCGGCCGGCCGAGGAAGACGAGGCCACGGCCCGCGTGACGTTGCGCCTGCGCAATGCCGAACGCGTCTTCGAGCGCACGATAGCGCTCGAGCGCGCGTTCCGCGGCAGCATGACTTGCCTTGTGCAGCCCGAGCACGCCATCGAGTTGCGCCTCGATGAGATCCAACTGGGCGAGCACGATCGGCGGAGTAGCCTCATCGATCTCAGCCTGCGCCGCATGAATCCAACGCCGCCCTTCGGCCGCAAACAAGAACGCCCACTCGCGCCCGAGTGCGCCGACGAGCTGTTGGCCGAGGAGCACGTCGCCGCGCCCCGTTAACGCCCAATCGAGCGCAGCTCGCCAGTTCTCGACTTCCGGCTCGACCTGCGCGAACCACTCGTTGTCGGGCGTTGAGTCGTACGCGGCTTCGAATCGGCGCGCAATCTCGAGAAACGCGCTCGCGTGCGCGCGCGCAACCGCCGCGTCCTCGCCGTTTTCGACGAGCTTCTCGCTCGCGTACTGCCGCGTCGACTCGAGCAGACGATAGCGCGTTACGCTTCCGCTCGGCTCGCTGTGCACGAGCGACTTGTCGACGAGCGACGTCAGCAGCTCGAGCACGGCGATCTCGTCGAGCGTCTCGTCTCCGCAGACGGCGCTCGCGGTCTCTAACGTGAAGCCGCCGGAAAAGACTGCGAGCTTCCGAAAGAGCGCGCGCTCCTGTTCGGACAGCAGGTCGTGGCTCCAGTCGATCAGGGCGCGCATCGTCTGATGCCGCGGCAGCGCGCTGCGATCGCCGCCCGTGAGCACGCGGAAGCGCTCGTCGAGTTTCTGCAAGAGTTGCTGCGGCGAGAGCACCTTGACGCGGGCCGCGGCGAGCTCGATGGCGAGCGGAATACCATCGAGCCGGCGCGAGATCTCCGTGACGAAGGGCGCGTTTAAGTCGGTGAGCTCGAAGCGTGCGTCGGACGCGGCGGCGCGGTCCGCGAAGAGTGCGACGGCTGCGTACGATCGCGTCGCCTCCGCGGTCGTCGTTCCGTCGGGGGGCGGCACCGCAAGCGACGGCAGCCTAAAAACGTGCTCGCCGGCAATATTCAGGTTCTCGCGGCTCGTCGCGAGAATGCGCACGTCCGGACAGCCGCGTAGGATCCCGCCGGCGACGTTGCGCACCTCGTCGATCACGTGCTCGCAGTTGTCGAGGATCAGCAGCAGGCGCCTGTGCTTGAGATTCGCGAGCAGCGTGTTGAGCAGCGGCTGGTTGTGCGACTCGCGAACGCTAAGACTCTGCGCGATCGCCGACGTCACGAGCGACGGATCGGAGATGCCGGCGAGCTCGACGAGCCACACGCCATCGGCGAAGGTATCGAGCAGGTCGGCCCCGACCTGAATCGCGCAGCGTGTCTTGCCCGCGCCGCCGGCGCCGACGAGCGTCACGAGCCGGTCGTTCTGGAGCAGCGACTTGATCTCGCGCACATCGTCGTCGCGCCCGACAAACGACGTGATTTGCAGCGGCAAGTTGTTGGGCAGCGCGTCGAGCGAGCGCAGCGGTGGAAACGATTCGCGCAACCCGGGAGCGACGAGCTGATAGACGTGCTCGGCGCGCGCGAGGTCCTTGAGCCGCTGCGCGCCGAGATCGCGCAAGCTCGCCTCCGGCGGCATCTCGCCCTGCAGCAGCTCCGCGGTCGCTGCCGAGACGAGAACCTGCTCGCCGTGCCCGATCGCCAAAAGGCGCGCGACGCGGTTGACCGTCGGGCCGAAGTAGTCGCCCTCGCGCTCTTGGGGCGATCCAGTGTGCAGCGCCATGCGCACGAACACGCCGCCGATCGCCGAGAAGTCTTCCGACGCCAGCCCGCGCTGCGCGTCGATGGCCGCAGCGACCGCGGCCGGCGCCGTGGTGAACAAGGCGTAGAAGGCGTCGCCGACCGTCTTGAAGATCTCGCCGCCGTTTAAGGTGATTGCGTCGCGCATCAACTCGTCGTGGCGGCTCAACGCGGCGCCCATCGCATCGCGGTCGTGCCCCCAGCGCTGCGTGCTGCCTTCGATGTCGGTAAACAGGAAGGTCAGAGTCCCGCCGACCATGGACACAGGTTCTCTCGACGTCATCCTAAGCCTGTCGAGCTTGTCAAGACGCGGCGAGCAAGCTATGCTGCTCGTATCTGTTGCTCACGTTGCGGAGGTGCCTCGATGTACCCTCGGAAGCACATCCATCTTAGACGCTTCCTCGTTGTCGTCGCCGCGATTCTGTTGGGACTATGGATTACCGGTCGCAGCTGCTTCGCCGACGACGCCGCAACGCTGGATTCATGGCAAAATTCTTTCCACGACGTTTGGCAGGCCGACGCATGCGTCCAAGAGTTTCAATCCTGGAAGAACTATTGGGGACGAGTGCACACCTTTTATTTCGGCGGCAAAGGCGACGCCGGCTGGTTCGCCGACAGTCAGCCGATACTTTCGCGCGTTACCGACCCCGGAGCCCAAGCTACCGTTTCCACCCAACTCACGCTGCTAGGCCGCAGAGTCGGCGGAGAATGGGCCAAAGAAGACGGCTGCCGTAAAATCCGAACCAGCAGCGCGGGATTACATAAACTCCTTGAGCCCGGAAGACCCGCACTTGCCGACTGGGAGAATCAGCTGCAGACGGCGGCAAAGAAGGACACCGGAAGCGGCCAATCTGTCGAAGCCGCGATGAGTTCGATTTCCCATCTGCTTGACGTGCTGGGCATCGCAAGCCCGTAAACGCCGCGCATTGTCATCCTGAGCCCTCGACTTCGCTCGGGACAAGCTCCGCGAAGGGTTGCGCCAGCTCCCGTGTCATCCTGACGAAGCGAGGCGTAGCCGAGCGCAGTCGAAGGACGCGCGTGCCTCGCAGTCCGGAGCGAGCGTAGCTTTGTCATTCTGAGCGAGCGCCCAAGGCGCGGAGTCGAAGAACGAAGGACGGCGTAGTGTGACTCACCTAGCGCGGCACAGCGCAACCCAATCCTGGCGCACAACGTGGCGCGGCAGCCCTGCGGGCGCGACCATGCGCACCGAAGGCAGGCCTGCAATGACAACAGTGCACCCCTGCCAGCCCGCGCGACGCGCGGTCGCCGACAACGGTTTCCGCGGCAAAACGCGTTCCTCACCGATCAAACAGCCGGGGATCGAGTCGACGAAAACAACGGTGCCGAAGCGCGTATCGAATTCGACGAGCACGTACTCCGGCATCTTACCTCGTTGCGCGGCCTCGACCGTGGGCCGATAGGCGGCGCCGGTCAGGCGCGGGCCAAAGCGCCCGTTTTTCCCTTTTAACTGATAGGTTCGCTCGCACACAACGCACTGAAAATCCGCAACGGGCGTGTTGTCGGGTAGACGATCCAGTGCGTTGCTCTCGCAGTTCAAACAATACAAATTGAACGACGCCCACGTTTCCAGTGCGACGCGCGCGACTTGTGCCGCGTTCACGAAGTTCTCGACCGCCGTGAAGTCTATCAGCGGGCTGAATACCGTTGGGGCATCGAGCCGCCGGTAGCGCCCCGGCCGCACGAAGCTCAGCAAGCCCTGGTCTCTTAGGATCTGAAGGCTCTGGCGGATCTTCGCGTCGACGAATCGATTGTTCGGGAACATGCGCTGGAGCTCGCCTTGATACGACAGCATATCGGTTAACGTAAACTCGGCCGGCAGGCTTTGCACGATCTCGCGCACCGCCTCGCGCCAGGTCTTAGGCCTCTGCGACATGCTCACGCGCTAGCGTATCTCAATCCGGACTGGCCAGCGGGATCGGCACCACTTCGAGAATCGCTGAGAGTCCCACGAAATCGCGTGAGTTGCGCGTGAAGAGCGGCAGCTCCCACGCCAGCGCCGTCGCCGCGATCATGAGGTCGACGGCGCGTCTGCCACGCGCCTTTCTCCCCGAAGACTCAATGGCCGCGTAGACGGTTCCGTACGCCCGTGCCGCGTTGACCTCAAAGGGCAAGACCGGAAACGACGCCTCCGCGCGTTGCAGGCGCTCCAACCGCCGAGCACGCTCGAGGGGATCGCGCGCGGCGTGCGTTCCCGCAGCAAGCTCGGCAAGGCTTATCGCTGCGATCGCCATTTCGTCGGGCAACGCCTGCGCCTTTACACGTTCCAGGTCGATGATGACGGACGTGTCGATGAGTGCGCGGGACCTAGGCACGCGGGTCGGCTAGAGCGTCGAGGTCTCTGCGGAAGGACGCAAAATCGACCGGCGGAGCATTTCTAAAGGCTTCAAGTACGTCGCGCTTCTTCGCGAAGTCCCTTCGCCGCAGCGGCCGAAGCTCGCCCACCGCAACGCCGTTGCGCGTAACGATGAACGTTTCGCCCGCATCAAGGCCTCGCATGACTTCTCCGCTGCGGTTACGCAGTTCGCGCTGATTGATTTCCTTCGGCACCCGACCATTGTAGCACGAGGTGCTACGGGCGGGCAAAAATGGCGCGCCGGCAGCCTTCGCTTGCCGTGGATGCCAGGCGTATGGCACTCCGCGGTGGCAAGCTAGGCCCATGCAGCGTCTGGACGGGCGGTACATCTACTCCGCCAGCGACCTCAACAACTACCTCGAGTGCAAGCGCTTAACCGAGCTCGACTCGCTGGTCGCGCGCCGCATGATTCCCGCGCCGGACTCGATGGACGAGCACACGGCGCTGATTCAGCGCAAAGGTGAGGAGCACGAGCGGGCTTATCTCCAGGCAATGCTCGCGCGCTATCCGGGCGGCGTCGTGCAGTTCGAGCGTCGGAGAGCGGCATCGAGAACTATCGAGAGGCGGAGCGCAGACGCTGGAGGCGATGCGTCGCGGCGCGCCGATCATCTACCAGGCGACGTTCTTCGACGGGCAGTTCATCGGGCACGCCGATTTTCTGCGCCGCGTCGACGGCGCGCCGTCGAACTTGGGCGATTACAGCTACGAGGTGATCGACACCAAACTCGCGCTCTCGGCGCAGCCGTACTATCTTCGTGCAGCTCTGCAACTATAGCGAGCACTTCGAACGGCTGCAGGGCTGTATGCCGGAGTTCGGGTACGTCGTACTTCGGCGACGGCGACGAGCGACGCTTTCGACTCCACGATTACATCGCCTACTACCGCCATCTCAAGGCATCGTTCTTAGATTCGCCGACACGCTCGCCGCGCCGCGACGCGGCGCGCGAGTATCCGCTGAAGGGCAAGCATTGCGGCATCTGCGCTTGGAACGAGCAATGCACGCAGCGGCGGACAGTGACGACCATCTAAGCCTCGTCGCCGGCATGCGCCGCAATCAGATCGCCAAGTTCGAGGCCGCGGGCATCACGCGCGTCGCGGAGCTGGCGGAAGCGACCGACGAGAAGCGTCCCAAGGGCATGACGCCCGAGACGTTTGTCAAGCGCGGCGCCAAGCGACGCTGCAAGTGCGCGGCCGTACCAGCGCCGAGCCGATTTACGAACTGCTCGAGCACGTGCCGCCGCTCGGCTTCGCGTTGATGCCGGAGCCCGCGCGCCGGCGACGTCTTCTTCGATATGGAAGGCGACCCGCTCTTCGAGCCCCGCCGCGGCCTCGAGTACCTCTTCGGGTGCTGGCTGCCGGACGAGGAGCCCGAGTTCCGTGCCTTCTGGGGGCTCGACGCGCGACGAGGAAAAGGTCGCGCTTCGAAAGCGTTCATCGATTTCATCGTCGAGCGGCGCCGCAAGCATCCCTCGATGCACGTCTACCATTACGCAAACTACGAAAAAGTCGGCGCTGCGGCGGCTCGCGCAAGAGCACACCACGCGCGAGGACGAGGTCGACAAGTTGCTGCGCGGCGAGGTGCTCGTCGATCTGTTCGCGGTCGTGCGCCAGTCGCTGGCGATCTCCGAGGACGGCTACGGCCTCAAGAAGCTCGAACGCTTCTACGATCTGGCGCGCGGGACCGAGATCAAGAAGGGCGACGAGTCGATCGTCATGTTCGAGCGCTGGATAGCCGAGCCCGACCAACGCATCCTCGACGAGATCGAAGCCTACAACCGCGACGATTGCCGCTCGACGCAGCTGCTGCGCGACTGGCTGCTCGAGCGCCGCGCCGAGGCGGTCGCGCGTTCGGCATCGAGCTGCCACTGCGCGGGCCCAAGCGGCCCGACGAGCCGTGCCACGCCGATTTCTTGCCGACGTGCAAGCAGTGCGTGAACCGCCGCGACGACGAGCGCGAAAACGCCCGGCGCAGCGATCTCGAGCGCGAGCTGCTCGCGGGCGTGCTGCCGCCGCACTCCGAGGAAGAGTACCGCCTGATGCACCCCGACAGGCGCGGAGCGGTACCTGGCCGCCAGTCTGATGGCCTACCACCGCCGCGAAGAGAAGCCCGCGTGGTGGGAGTACTACGATCGCTGCGAAAACGTCGACCAGCTGCTCGAGTTCGAAAAGACGCCGATCGGCGGCTTACGGCTGCGCGAAGACATCCCGCCTTATCAAATTAGACAGCAGCATCGTCTACACGTACGGGTTTCCCGATCAGCTGCACAAGATGGCGCCGGGATGAGGTCGACAATCCGCGCACCAACAAGCGCGCCGGCACGATCGTCTCGATCGACGACGAGGAGAATCTCCTCGAGCTCAAGACGACCGCGCGCCTCGACGGCCGCGCGCGCGATTACCGAGCTCATCCCGCCCGGTCCGCCCTCGACCAAAGCGTCAGCGCGACGCGCTGGCGCGCCTCGGCGAGCGCTTCTCGACGGAACGCTGGAATCGGAGTAACCGGCCGCGGCCGATCTGCTGGCGCGGCGTGATCCGCGTCGTGCACACTCTGTGTCGCCCTTCCCTTCGACTCCGCTCAGGGCACGCTCTCAGCGGGGTGCCACCGTGCTTCAGCCCACAAACGTGGACGCAGACAGCGTTTCGGCCGTCGTGCAGTGCTTTCGAACAGTTATCTCTTCATGCAGGGTCCGCCCGGAAGCGGCAAGACCACGTTTGGCGCGCAGGTCATCTGCGATCTGCTCAAGCCGGCAAGCGCGTCGCCGTGACGAGCACCAGCCACAAAGCCATCCACAACCTCCTGCACAAGGTCGAAGAGGTCATGCGGCGCGCGGCGCCCGTTTCGCGGACGCTACAAGCACACGTCCCAGCGCCGACTCCGAATATACGTCGAGGCTCGCCGTTGCGTTCATCGAGTCGGTGGAGGAGAACGAG
The DNA here is from genome assembly GCA_963736475.1 of Vulcanimicrobiota bacterium. GTDB lineage: Bacteria > Vulcanimicrobiota > Vulcanimicrobiia > Vulcanimicrobiales > Vulcanimicrobiaceae > Cybelea. Next base: position 145,388 of record CAVTOQ010000006.1, read on the forward strand.
GCGATCGACGGCGACGATTATCAGCTCGCCGGCGGGACCTCCTGGCTATTCGCCCGCGAAGAACTGGGCACAGTTCGATTACCTCTTCATCGACGAGGCCGGACAAGTGTCGCTCGCCGATGCGCTCGCGGTGTCGGGCTGTGCCGCCAACGTCGTGCTGCTCGGCGATCCGTCGCAACTCGCACAGGTGAGCCAAGGGCGCCAGCCGCTCCACGCCGGCGATTCGGTGCTGCAGCATCTGCTGGGCGACGCGCAGACCGTGCCGCCTACCGCGGCATCTTTCTCGATATCTCCTACCGCATGCAGCCCGACATTTGCGCGTTCATCTCCGATTCGAGTTACGACGATCGTTGCGCCCGGCGCAAGCCACGCGCGAGCACGCGTCGTGCGGGACGGCCGAACCTTCGCCGGCTTGTACTTCGTGTCGATCGATCATGCCGGCAACAGCGCGAGTCGGCGGAGGAGGCCGGCGAGATCGTGCGCCGATCGCAACCCTGCTCCAGCACGGCCGGTCATCGACTCACAACCGCCCGAGCAGGCCGGCGTCGCGCGCGCCATGACCGATCGCGACATCATCGTCGTCACGCCGTACAACGCGCAGCGCCGGTTGATTCTGCGCAAGCTGCGCGAGGCCGGAATCGGCGTCCAGGCCGGCACGGTCGACAAGTTTCAAGGCCAGGAGGCCGGCGTCGTCTTCTACTCGATGGCGACCTCCAGCGGCGAGGATTTGCCGCGCGACGTCGCGTTTCTCTTCGAGCGCAACCGCTTCAACGTCGCGATCTCGCGGGCGCGGGCGGTCAGCGTACTGCTCTGCAGCCCTCGCCTGCTCGAAATTCCTTGCAGCACGCCCGAACAGATGGCGTTGGCGAACCTGCTCTGCGCCTTCGCCGAACGCGCGCAGCAGCATGTACCTTTCTGCCAAAAACGGGCAAGCATGGCTGAGGCGCGAGGGCCGGCCGCGGGCGCCGCAAAGCAGAGCGGATGAATTTCCAAGTTTTCGCATTGCTTCGCGCTCGCATGCCTCGCCGCGCTCGCGGCCTGCTCCGGTTCGGCGCCGCCGGCCGCTCCGGGGCCGCAGATCGCGCCGGGACTCGTCCGTGTCGGCCAGACGGTAGTGCGCTTCGGCGGGCCGAGCAGTCGCGTTCAGTCCAGCCCCGGCTGGATCTCTCCCGACAGGCACCACAAGAAGTCGCTCCTATACGCTAGTTCGTACGACGGCGGCTACATCAACATCTGTACTCGTCGAAGGGCAACAATCAACAAGCCATCGGTCAAGCTGACGAGTGGTCTCGTGAGCCCCCAAGGCATGGTCGTCGACGCGCAAGCAGCAAGCTCTGGGTGGCAAACACGAACGCGTTCAACGTCGTCGCATTCAAGCGGGGCGCGACGACGCCGTTCACGACGCTCAGCGATCCGGACTACTTCCCGATCACCGTCGCCGTCGACGGCCACGGCACCGTCTACGCCGCGAACGTCGTAAGCTTGACGACGGGTCCGCCCGGAAACGTCGACCGTCTGGACGCCAAGGGGCAGCACGAGGCCGACCGGCACGCTGACCTACTCCGGCTTCCACATCGTCCTCGGCGTGGGCGTCGATGCCAACAACAACGTCTATGTTTCGTATCATCCCGACGAGCGGTCCACCGGCAATGGTCAAGTTCCCGGCCGGTTCCACGACGGGCCAGCCGGTCGCGATCTCAGGACGCCAACCGGCGGGGACATCGACGTTCGACAGAGCCAAGAACCTGGTGATGGAAGACGCTGTCAGGACGCGCCTCGGCGTCTGGGCGCCGCCGTACATCGAGCGGCCCCACGCGCACGATTCCCGCGTTCGGCAACGAGCCGACGCTCGACAAAGCGCGAGCATAAAGTCTGGATCGCGTACGCGAACTTCTCGCACCCCGATGGTCGAGGCTACGACTACACCGAGCCGGTACGCAGGTCGACGTGATCACGAACGGTTGGACGACAGCGCCGTCCCGTACGGTGTCGCGCTCGATCCCGCTCATCGCGCAGGTAATCGAATGCGCGGACTCATCCAGCCACGCTTCGCGCTAACCGCCCTGGCCGCGCTGCTCGCGTCGTGTATGCGCCGCGCAGCCTCGGCAGTCAGCCCAACGCCGGCGCGACCCGCGTGGTATCGCGCCGCGCCGGCGATCGTCAAGAAAGGCGTCTATATCGCGGAATACTACACGAACGACGTCCTCGGCTACGACTGGAATACGCGCAAGAATCTGCCGCCGATCTGCTCCCTGCCGGCAGCCTACGTCGTCGACGTCGCGACCGACTCGGCCGGGAACCTGATCGACCCCGACGGCGGCAGCCGAACCGTTACGGTCTTCCGCGGCCCGGCGATGTGCGGCACGAACTTGGAAGTTTTGCGGATAGCGACGGTCAGCCGTCGGACGCGGCTACCCACGATGCCGCGGCGAGCACGATCTACGTCGCGAACCTTCAGGCGACGGGTCGAGCCATACGGCAACGTCTCGGCGTGCACGCTCGCGAACGGCTGCAGTGCCGTTCTGTCCAATCCCGCCATTGGCGGCCAGTTGTTCTCCGTCGCGGAGGACGACGACGGAAACGTCTACGCTTCCGGTTATGCCGACTCCATCGGTTTCCGGCCCCGGCGGCGGCGCCGCATTGGTGGTTTGGATGCACGGCAAGGGGCAAAGGCACGGAACGATAGCGGGCGTATCGCAACACGACGCCGGGAGGCCTCGAGTTCGACAAACACGGCGAACTCATCGCCCTCGATACTTTCGCGCGCGCGCTTTTAGTCTACACCGGTTGTCCAAAGCGTTGTGCAGCCCACGGACCGTTTGCGCTGCAAGGGAAAGTCCGTCTACGGCAAGCTCGACGCGAAGAGGCAGCATTTTCGAGGCCGCAGACTTCGAGTACGGGCAAGTCGACGTTTACCGGCTACGCCGGCACGAAAGGCGTGACGTACCTGTACAGTTATCAACGACGGGATGACCGCCGAGCGGCGACGTGGAGGGGATCGCTATCGATCCCGCCGTTTCGGATTAGCGGCCGGTGATCTGCCACGAGGACGGCTTGCGCTTGCGCGAGCACGTGCGGGCTCGAGAATTTGCGCGCGCATTCGATCGATTCATCGATTGCGGCCCGTGCCGCCCGCCGATCGCCGGTCGCGAGATAGGCCTGAGCGCTGATGCGTTGCGCCAACGAGAGAACGCGCGCATGTCCTTCAGCGCGCGCCGCTTCTGCCGCGCACGCCGCTTGCGCGCCCGCCTCGGCTAAGCGCCAGGCGCAGCAGTGCGCCCGCGGCGAGCCCGTGCGCCGAAAAACTCTCGTACCGATTGGTCGAAACGCCCGCCGCGTCCCCCGCCGCCGCAAGCGCGCGCCGCAGGATGTCCGATCGCGAGCTCGACGTCGGCCGCCGAGAAGATGAGATACGAGCGCAAGCCGCGCCGGCAGCGAGCGATCGATGCATCGACGAAGCGCCGATACGCGCTTCGATCGAGTGCCGTGCGCGCGAATGCACCCACCGCGTCAGCGCGAGCTGATGCGCGGCATAGAGTGCGCGGCCGCCCAGCGCCGACGTCGCGCGCGACCGATGCCGCGCGCGCGAAGAGCGCTTCGCTCAAGCAGCGGATCTTCGGCGGTGAAGTCGGCAGAGCTCGCCTCGCAACATGAGACAGATCGACGACGCTTCCGGCGCTCGCAGCGCGGGAGCGCTTCTCGTCGAGCGCGTACCGCAGCTGCGACGCGTGCGCCGCCTCGCCGCTAGCAAGCAGCGGCCGCGGCAGCGAGCATCAGCATTCTCGCGGCGCGACAACGGGATCTCCCGCGCCGTTGGTGGCGCGCCGACGGCGGCCGGGCCCTTCGCGAACCAGCGCAGCGTGAGCTCGGCCGGCAGCGATCGCGTCGCGCAGCTCGGCGATGCCGTTCGTGCGGAAAGCGGCAACGATATCAAGCAGCGTTTGCGCCGTCGTTCAAGTGTGCGCGCGCGCAGTCGAGACGATGCGCCCACGCGTCGATCTCCGCGAGCCGCGTCAGCGCTTCGCAGCTCAGCGCCGCGTCGGCGCCGCTGCGACGCGATGTCGTCGAGCATCGCGGTCGCGCTCGACGCCGTCTCCCCGGAATCCGCTGAGACTCGACGGCGCGTTCGAGCGACCGTCGCGCAAAGTCGTCGTCGGACGCTGGCGACGCATGCCGCGAACGCCTCGCTGTCGCGATACGCGCCTGACGAAACGATCGTGCGCCGCTCGCCGCTCGCGATGAAACTGACGCGTCGAAAGCGCGAGATCGGCGGCCACGCCGCGCGGATCGTGCCGCTCGAACGTCGACGCGCAAAAGGATGGCCGCATGCCGCGCGCCCCGCCAACGTCGGTCGACGGCTGTTGAGCATCCATCTCGCGCAGCGCGGCATCGACGCGAATGGCGACGACGCGCTGCGCTTCCTCGTCGCTGCGACATGCGAACGCGTCGCGCGCCAGCGGATTGCGCCGCAGCTGACGCGTGGTCGGCTGAAGATTACGCAAGAGGTGGCGCGTCGCGCAATAATCCGAACGCGTCGGGTCGGACCGGGCCATCGCCGCACTTTTACGTCGGCGCGACGACGAGGCCTTTGCGCTCGAATCTTGGTTGCTCGGCCGCCTTACCGAGCGATACCGTCATGGCCCGTATTTCGCCGGCGGATCGAGCGAGACGCCCCACGCTGACTGCAGCCCGGTCGAGATCGTGCCGAGTCTGCGAGCCGGTTGCATAATCGTAGATCATCAACCTGACCGTTGATAATAGTCGGCGACGTAGAACTTCTTTTCGCTCTTGTCCAGCGCGAACTTGTACGGATCGCGCCCGGCACGTGCTGATCGTACGCGACGGCGTCGTCGCGCCCGGCGCGTAAATGTTAATCACGTGATTCGTCTGATCGCCCAGCATCGATGTCGCCGACTCAAATCGATCGCGAGGCCGCCGCTCTGGCCCTCGGTGATGCCCCGATCGACGCAGACGTTCTGCAGGCGTTGGCACCTGCTCACGTGACCGACGAAGCCGCTGCTTTCTGGTTCCAAGCCGCGTACAAATGCCGCGAGCGTCGAAGGCCAGGCCTTCCGGGTACGTTAGAAGCGTGATCGTCACGGTCGGCGACGAGCTACCCGCCGGAAACTCCAGGATCGTCTGGCTTCGCAAACTCGCCGACCGCGACGTCACCTTTCGAATCGCCGCGACGCTGATCGGCCCGTTGATGCCCGTCGAGAGCGTCACGCTCGGCGTCGTCGAGCCCTTCGGATATTCCGTGATGGTGTTGTTTCCGTGCGTTCGCGACGTAGAGCGTGCCGTTGTCGTCGACGAAGTTTCCGAGCGGGGCGGAGATGCCGTCGGTGATCTCCCGATCGGCGACGGATTGTTCTGTCCCGCGGATAGATCTCGATCGCGCTGGCGCCGTTGTCGGAGACGTAGACGAGCTTTTGCGTCAGCGCGGCCGGCGAGAGCCAGCCATGACGCGTCAACGACAGCGCGGGCGTCAAGGCGGCCGACGACGGCTGCGAGCCCGATCCGCCGGAACAGCCCGCGAGCGCAATGGCGCCGGCGACGGCGATGATGGCGACGGCGCGACGATTCTGCTGCATGACGTTCGTTTCGCGCGCCCGCGGCCAACCTCATATCCCGCAGGTCGCGCCCGCGCGAAAATGGCAGAAAGGAACGCTGTGCCCGGACCGCAATTGCTTATCATGAGAGCCATGATGTGGTTTCCGCCGCTCGTCTCCGCGCACGTCATCCTGACGACCTTGGGGTACGCCGGCCTCATCGCCGGCAACGCCTGGCTCGCCGCGCTGTGCCGCAACGCGGACGGCGCCGTGGTGCTCGCCGGCGTACAGGTTTGGCGGCGACTCGTGCGCGTGTTCGGCCCGCTGCTCGGGCTCGGCGTGCTCGCGGGATTCGCGCTGGCGCTCAAGATGGGCACGCCGCTGACGGCCGGATGGCTCGTCGTTACCTACGTTCTGATCGTGCTCGCGTTAGGAGCGCAGGCCGCGCTGATGATCCCCTGGCAAGCGCGCGCCGAGGCGACGATCTCAAGCGGCGCGCCGCTTTCGACGCGCTCGATCGTCGCGACGGTTTGGATCTTCAGCCTCGCCTACGTCGCAATCCTGACGTTGATGCTCTGGCGCCCATAGGCTAGGCGTTGCGGCAGGAGTGCACGGGATGCGGCTGGATGGCGTGCTCCCAGAGCCGCTTCGTCCAGCAGTCGCCCAATAACGAACAGTAGCACAGCGTGAGGTCGATGCGCCGGGCGACGCCCATCGCGCGGTGCGTCAAGAATTTGCCTTCCACGCGCAGCACCTCGAGCTTTTGACCCGCCGGAACCACGTCGCCCGGCAGGATAGAGCTCGCCGTCATGTTTTCGCCGCCGTGCTCGTGCGCTTTGAGCTCGTCGGCCTTGGCCTCGGCTCGCTCCGGGTCGATCGCTGCTTCGATCGCGGGCTCCGGGATCGGCGTGCCCCCGCCGGCAACGACCTTGCCGTCGCGCGTGATGGTGGAGTCGAGGATGAGCGCCGGCCCGATGCCCGCGTTGTTCACGTCGAGCTCGAAGTACCGGTCCGCCGACGACGTCGTGACGAACGAGATGTACGGCCACACCGTCGCGCTAAACTGCTTGCGGATCACGTACGTCTGATACGCCGACGAGCCGGCCGCGATGCCGCTGATCAGCAGCGCCAGCAGCGCTACGAAGAGATCGAACCGAAACCGCCTTTCATCCACCTCGCAGGGGGTTCACTGTTCGACCAGCTGCATCATCTCCGGAGTGTAACGCGCGCCGGCGGTCTGTTCGTGCAGTCCCTCGAGCTGGTCGAGCTGCTCCTTCGTGAAGTGCACGTCGAACGCGCCGACGTTCTCCTCGAGGTAGCGGCGGCGTTTGGTGCCGGGGATCGGCACGACGTCGCTGCCGCGCGAGAGCACCCAGGCGAGCGCGACCTGCGCGGGCGTGGCGTTGCACCCCTCGGCGACGGCACGGACGGCGTCGACGATGCGCTGGTTGGATTGTGCCGCCTCCTTCGAGAATCGCGGATTGGTGCGGCGCCAATCGTCTTCACCGAGCTTCTCGACGTTGACGGCGCCGGTGAGGAAGCCGCGTCCCAGCGGACTGTAGGGCACGAATCCGATGCCGAGCTCGCGCACGGCGGGCAGAACCTTTTTCTCCACCCGGCGCTCCCAGAGCGAATACTCGCTTTGCAGAGCGCTGATCGGATGCACGGCGTTGGCGCGACGCAGCGTCTCTGGCGAGACTTCCGAGAGGCCGAGATAGCGCACCTTACCTTCGTCGATCAGCTCTTTCATCGCACCGATCGTTTCTTCAATCGGAACCGCCGGATCGCGGCGGTGCTGGTAGTAGAGGTCGATCGTGTCGATTCCGAGGCGCGCGAGCGATTCGTTCGCGACGCGCTTGACGTTCTCGGGCGTGCCGTTGACGCCGCGAACGCCGTTGCCGAACTTGAAGCCGAACTTCGTCGCGATCACGACGCCCTCTCGCCGCCCGCGCAGAGCGCGTCCGACGAGCTGCTCGTTGGTATACGGCCCGTACACCTCCGCCGTGTCGAGGAAGTTGATGCCGAGCTCGAGCGCGCGATGGATCGTCGCGATCGCCTCGGTCTCGTCGGCCGTGTCATAAGAGGACGTCATGGTCATGCAGCCCAGGCCCATCGCCGACACCGTGAGCCCCTGCGTCCCGAGTTTGCGCTGTTCCATAGGCCCCACAAGACGATGCCGCACCGCCGGAAGTTGCACCGGCGCGTCGAAAAGGCGGCGCATGAAACGTTTGCGCTTACTTCTCGCTCTGTCTTTTGCCGCCGCGCTGACCGCGTGCGGCGGCGCCCTCACCCCGGCCGCTCCGCCCTTCGACTCCGTTCAGGGTGACAGAATCGCGTCGAGCGCCCGATCGCACGCTCGCGGCGCGATAAGTCCGGGGGCGTCGGGCTACAAGCAGCTCTACATCTTTAAGGGCACGCCGGACGGCGCGAGCCCGTACTCCGGCCTCGTCGCGCTCAACGGAACGCTCTACGCCACGACGCTCAACGGGTCGAAGAACTATTGCTCGCAGAACTGCGGAGGCAACAACTGCTACCTCGGCTGCGGTACGGTCTTTTCGGTGACTGCCGCCGGCACCGAAAGCGTCGTCTACAATTTCAGCGGCAACTTCAACAGCGGCAGCGACGGGTCGTGGCCGTTCGCGGGCCTCACGGTGCTTGGCGGCGCGATGTACGGCACGACGTCGGGCGCGGGAGCACACCGCGACGGCACAGTCTACACCGTCAACGGCGCCGGCAGTGAAAGCGTGCTTCACAGCTTCGCGGGCGGCGGCGACGGCAGCGCACCGGAGGCGCCGCTGATTGCTTATCGCGGCAAGCTCTTCGGCACTACCGTTGTCGGCGGCGGCTCGGGCGACGGTACCGTCTACAGCATCACGACGGGCGGCTCGGAGAAGGTGCTCTACAGCTTCAAAGGCGGCAGCGACGGCGCCAGGGTCTACGCGCCGGTCACGGAGCTCAACGGAAAGCTCTACGGCGTGACGCTCGAGGGCGGCAAAGGCTGCGGCACGACCGGCTGCGGCACGATCTTCGAACTGAGCATGAACGGGAAGAAACACACTCTCTACAGCTTCAGCGACAGCGGCGACGGCGCGTATCCCAACGGTTTGACGACCGTTGGCGACACGCTGTACGGCACTACGGAGTCCGGCGGCACGAAGGGCTCGGGCACGTTCTTCTCGATCACGCCGAGCGGCGCGTTCAAGACGCTCTACAACTTCACGGACATCCCCGACGGCAATCTGCCCGGCGCGTCGCTGATCTACTCGAAGGGCAGCCTGTACGGCACGACCGTCGGCGGCGGCACGTCCGGCAACGGCACCGTGTTTAAGGTGACGCCGGCCGGCGCAGAGACGGTGCTGTACAGCTTCGCGGGCGGCAGCGACGGCGCGGATCCGCAGGGACCGGTCTATCTTTTCAACCGCAACTTGTACGGCACGACGACGAAGGGCGGCGGCACCGGCTGCGGCGGAAGCGGCTGCGGCACGATCTTCAAAGTGAAACCGTGACATGAAAGTACGTAAACTCAATCACGCGGTGCTGCGCGTGCGCGATCTCGACCGCAGCCTCGCGTTCTACCACGACGTGCTCGGACTCGAGCCGATCGCGCGCATGGGTCACGTGATGGCGTTCATGCGCGCGCCGGGCTCGGAGAATCATCACGACCTCGGGCTAGCGTCGGTCGGACCGAGCGCTCCGCCGCCCAACGAGCGCGGCGTCGGACTCTATCATCTGGCGTGGGAGGTCGACGAGATCGAGTCGCTGCGCGATGCGCGCGCGGCACTCGAGCGCTACGGCACGCTAAGCGGCGCGAGCGATCACGGCGCGACGAAGTCGATCTACGGCTACGATCCCGACGGCAACGAGTTCGAGGTGATGTGGATGGTGCCGCGCGAGCACTGGGGCGAGTACGAGAACGCGGCGCCGACGCGCCCGCTCGACCTCGAGGCCGAGATCGCGCGCTGGAGCGTGAAGACATCGACGGCCTGATCGTCGCGCCGTACGTCGGCGAGCTGCCGGCGCTCGACCCGACCATAGAGGCGACGGTGCGCGAGCGCATGGCGTCGATCCCGATCTTCCGCAGCCTCGGATTTTCGAACATTTGCCTCGGCGCGGGCGCGCTCGAATGCACCGTTGCGCGCAATCCCGAGTTCGACGGCATCTTCGATTCGTTTCACGGCGGCATGCTGATGACGGCGGCCGACTCCGCGGCGGCAATCGTGAGCCTCACGATCTGGGGCGCCGACGCACGCATCACGACGACCGACATGAACATCCGCTTCTTGGCGCCCGCGCGCAGCGACGTCAAACTCTTCGCGCAGGCGATCAAAAAAGGGCGGACACTTTGCCCGGTGACCGCCAACTTTTGGCGCGACGACGGCGCGCTGGTAGCGGTCGCGCAAGTCACCTACATGCGGCTTGTTGCCGGCTGAGCCGGCGTGATAGAGTGGGGTGCAGCCATGTCACAGACCGAGATCATCCTGCCGGAGACGAAGCCCGAGACCGAGTGGGTGCGCGGCCGCCCGTTGCAAAAGGTGAGCCCGCAGCGAAGCCACTCGCTTTTGCAGGGTGCGTTGGCGATGCAGCTACGTCGCTGGGCGGAGGGCCGGGGCGAGACGGGGCCCGAGTGGCGCTTTCGCGTCGCTCCGCCGGACGAAGCGCGCCGGCCACTGGTGCCCGATGTCGCATACGTGTCGAACGAGCGGCTTCGGCCTCTCACCGACGCAGAGGTCGAGGTTCCGCCGCTGGCGCCGGACGTCGCCGTCGAGATTCTTTCGCCAGGCGATCGGCGCATCGACATCGACGACAAGATTTCGGTGTACCTGCGCGCCGGATCGTCGCTCGTCGTCGTCGTGGATCCGCGGCGCCGCGTGGTCGAGCTGCATGACCCAGCCGGCAGCGCGCAGCTCGACGAATCGCAGACGATCGAGCACTCGGCGTTGCCCGGCTTCTGCTATCCCGTGCGCGATTTATTCGCGGTGCTGCGCCGCTCTTAGAGCGGCTTGCGCACCCACGCGCTGGTGAGCATCCAGCACTGCGTCCAGTAGTCGGGATCGCCCAGCAGCGCGGTTGCGGCGTCGAGCGTCTTCGCGTCGACGAATCCTCCGCTGACGACGCGCTCGCGCACCGTCTCGAAGAATAGCTGAAAGTAGACGGCATCGCGCGTCGTGCCGCGAATGTTGGGCACCTCGGTCTTGGCGGCGGGATACCCGAGGCCGAGCGCCTGGACCATTGCGGGCAGGCGACGGCCGATGAACCACTCGACGCCTTGCGACTTGCCCCACTCGATGATGCCGTCCCACGCGTCGCGCCACGCTTTCGGCTCGCACGTGAGCGCCAGATGAAAGTCAGGCTCGCAGACGAACAGCCAGCCGCCGGGCTTCAGCGCCGCGGCCATCTTCTCGAGCACGGCCTGCGCGTAATCCGAGATCTGATGCAGCATCGCGCGGCACATCACGAGGTCGAACGCGTCGCGCGGTAGATCGGCGGTGCGCAGGTCGGCCTGGCGCACGGTGAGATTCGGCGCATCGACGAGTTCGATCAGCTGTGGATTGATGTCGACGGATGTGACGCGGCCGCTCGCGGCGACCTGTTCGCAGAGCCACTGCGTGACGCTGCCGTTGCCGCCGCCCAGCTCGAGGCAGCTCCAGCCCTCGCGCACGCCCAACGCGAGCAGCGACGCTTGCGTCCACGGATCGAGGATCTTCGACATGAGGTCGAGCCGCTCGTATTCGGCGGTGGACGCCTGGTCGAACATGTAGGAATGCACAAGGCGCGGCCTTCTGCGCCGGCCGCGCCTTATCCTAAGCGCCCCTAATGTCATCCTGAGCGGAGTCGAAGGATTAGTGCGACATCGCGCGGCGAATTTCGGCCAGTTGCATCGAGGTCAACAATCCCGGCGGGCTGATCAGATCGACCCGTGTGCCGCGCACGACCCAGCTGATCGGCTCGACTTTGATACGCTGCGTCACGGTGCCGTCGCGGCGGAACTGCACGAAGGCGTGCTGACCGGGCGGGACATTGCTCGATCATGTGCGGGCGGCATCTGCGGAGGCGAACCGCCGCCTGTCAGTCATCCAGAACCGCATCTGCGTCGGCTCGCTTCGCTGCGCGCGGCTCTCCATGATGGTCAAGTCCGGGGCCGCCGCCTGCGGCCTCGTACTGAATCATCAGGTGCGCGTCGAGCCGCGAGGAGCTCGGCGTGAGCTCGTCGATGCGCGGGATTAATCCCGCCGGAACCGCGGCGGGCGCAATCACCGAGAACGGCATGTCGCGGCGCGCCTGATCGAGCGTGACATCGTTCACCGCTACGGGCACTTGCTGGCCGCCGATCACGGCGAACGCCTGCAGCATGTGCTCGACCTGGGCGCGGACGGTCGGACTGGCGGCGAAGACAGCGACGATCACAACGCACGCGGCCGCGGCTGCCGCGGCCCAGCGCGGCACCGCGCGCCGCGGCGAAACGCTGCTCATGCGCGCCTGTACGGCGCGCGGATCGTATTGAGGCACGTCGATCGTCTCGACGTACGCGCCGACCGCGTCGCGGGCGCGCTCAACCTGCTGCGATTGATTCATCTGTATACCTTCCATCTGGTGCGGCTGTGTGTTGCGAAGGTGAAGCGGGATCGTCGAGCGCCACGCGCAAGCGGCGATGCGCCAGCATCAGCCACCAGCGGACGGTGACGGCGGGCGCGCCGAGCACCTGCGCGATCTCCGCGCTGCGCAGTCCGTAGTAGTAACGCAGGAGGATCGGCAGGCGCAGGCGCGGCTCGAGCGCCTCGATCGCCACGCGGACCGCGATGCGATCGTCGCGCGCCGCTTCGTCGTGCAAGGCGACCGCCTCGACCGGTTCGTCGCGAAGCGCGGCACGCTGCGCGCGCCTCGCCTCGTTGACGACGATCCGGTAGAACCACACGGCGAAGCGTTCCGGCCGGCGCAGGCTCTTCAGCCCGCGCCAGGCACGCGCGCACGCTTCCTGCGCGGCGTCTTCCGCCGCGGAGCGATTCCTAACGATGGACCAGGCGATGCGGTAGGCGTCGGGCCAGACGGCGCAGATCAGATCGGCGGCCGCCGCGTCGTCTCCGGCGCAGGCTTGGGCTACGAGCCCGTCGTTTAGCTTCACACGAAATAGACCGCCACGCCCAACAAAACGTTGGACCTACCCTGTGTCACCCTGAGCGATGTCACCCTGAGCGGAGTCGAAGGGTGTCTCGGCAATGAGGGCGGCGTAGGCGCGGCTCGCGTCGGTGGGGACGCGCTTGAGCTCGGGATCGGTATCGAGATCGATGTGGTAGAGCCCGAAGTCGCTGCCGTCATCGAAGGGCAGGCCCCACTCGCGATTCGAGGTGATGCTCCAGCAGAGATAGGCCTCGACGGGCACGCCGCGCGCGACGGCCTTGCGGACTTCGTTGACGTGCGCCTTGAGGTAGTCGGCGCGGGTCATCCCGGATGCGCGTCCGACGCAGCCGTTCTCGATGACGATGATCGGCTTGCCGGGAAACTGCGCGCGCGGTTTCGGCGAGGATCATGCCGAGCGCGCCGGGCCAGACGGGAGCGCTCGCGTACTGGAAGTCGGCGGCGGCGCTGAGCCGGTGCAGCTCACCGGGCCAGAACGACGGCACGCCCCAGTAGTAGTCGAGGCCGACGAAGTCGAGCGTGCCGACGCACTCGCGCGGGCAGAGAAACTCCGGCAGCTTGCCGGCCATGCCGAGGTTCCACCAGTTCGTGCCGAGCATCGTGGTGAAGATCGCGAAGCTCTTGCGCAGCGCGAAAAGCGCGTGCAGCCACGACGAGCGCGTCGCCTGCAGGCGCCGCTCGCCCTGCACCGGCACGAACTCGACGCGCTCGGGATCGCCGAAGATCAGCTGCGCAACGCGCCGCGCAATCTCCGGCTCCAAACCGACGTATTGCCTCCCAGTGTCACCCTGAGCGGAGTCGAAGGGGGCACCTGACATAATCAGGCCGGCTCGGCCAATACGACGCGTCGCCCGCATCGAAGCCAGGGCCCGAGCCGCACCGGCAGTGTCATCTCCCTTGTCACCCTGAGCCTGGCTCCCTGTGTCACCCTGAGCGGAGTCGAAGGGTGACACAGTACATAACCCCTCCACCCCCGGACTGATCCCCACGCGCAGTTTCCCACGCTTGCGGATGCGCGCGATTGAGCGATCCATCTCCGGCACGGCGCCCTGGCGCATCGCCCCGCGCCTCTTCTTCGCGGCCGATGTCCGCGACGGTCTTGCGATTGAATGCGTCGGGAATCTCGGGATGCTCGGCGCGGAGATCGCGGATGGCGTGATCGACGATGTTGAGCAAGCGTGCGGCTGCCGAGGGCCATGGCGACGGCGAAGTACTGCGGCGGCGCCGGGGAGCTGCGTGAGAGCGAGCGCGTCGCCGGCATACTGGCGCAAAGAGACGTCGTCGTCGAAAACAGCGTCGACCTCGCCGCGCTTTAGGGCATCAACCGCGTCATCCATCGAGTCGAAGAAGCTGACGGTCGCGGCGGGGAACGAGCCGCCGACGATGCTCGCCGGCAGCGTGTCGGCGACGACGCCGACGCGGCCGCGCCACGTCTGGATGTCTGCGGGAAGCGCGAACGAGCTGGCGTGCAGGGCGGCGAGATGCGCGCAATAGTAGGGTTCGGAGAAGAACGCGTGTTGGCACGCGCTCGGAGCGTCATCGTGATCTGGGCGATAGAGCAGTCGACGCGGCCGCCTGCGTCGACGTCGGATTGCGCGATACGCGCGGCCTGACGCTTCGCGGCCTCCGGCGACTGCAGGTGCGTGGCGTTGCGATCGATCCAGCGCTGCAGCCATTGCGGCAGGCCGAGGACGAGCGGGTTGGTGCCGACGCGGGCGTTGGGGCGGATGCGCCGGATGGCGTCGCGCGCCTTGGCATGCGCGCGAAAGAGATTGGGGATGAGGGTGAGGACGTCGTCCATCTGCGCGTCGCCGCTCTGGTACGGCGGCTGGCCGGGCGGCATGGCGTAGGCGCGCATCCAGAAGCCTTTGATCCAGCCGTAGACGAGCTGATTGGGCTCGTTGAGCGTGACGTAGTCGTCGATGAGATCGCCGAGCCGCTGCGCGACCTCGGTGGCGAAGCGCTCGACGCGATCGGGGAAACCGGGATCGAGCGGGCCGGCGCCGTTGCCGGCGGCCTGGACGTGGAGCGGCCAGCGTGTTGTGCACGAGCGTGACGACGGCGGACATGCCGGCGTCGCGGATGGCTTGCAAGAGGTCGCGGTAATGCGCGAAGGCCTCGTCGCTCCACGCGCCGGGCTCGGGCTCGAGCCGCGCCCATGAGAGCGAGAGGCGGAACATCGTGCAGCCGAGGCCGCGCGCGAGCTCGACGTCTTCGCGGTAGCGATTCCAGAAGTCGGTGGCCTTGCCGCGAGGAACGAGCCCGCGCACGCGCTCCCAAACGTCGCGAACGTCGTCGCGCCCGTCGTAGGCTTCACATTGATGGTCTGCGGTCGCGACACCGAACCTGAAGGGGCTTGCCACGCTCTAGAGTTGCGGGATGACGACGAGCGTCCCTGTTTACGTACGCAAGCGTGCTACCGTCGCGACTCCCGCTCGCGTAAGCGCTACGACCTCCTTGACGTAGCCGCCGCTAACGGATAGCCGGCGAGCGGGCGCCGACGACGAAATCCGTTGCGGGGTAGGATGGGTCGCCTCGCCGACCCTCGCCATCGCGAGCCCCGCCTTACTTCAACGGCCCCAAGCGCTTTTTGGTGCAGAAAAATGCGCGAACGAACGATCCTTCGTGGCGGATCGCGCGTGAAGGCTCCATCATGGCGATGTGACCGATCGTAAGTCCACCGCACTCGGGGGCCTCGGCCGCGATCCGGCGACGCCGTCTCGCCTTAGGCCTCACTCAGGAAGAGGTGGCCTTCGAAGCCGGATTAAGCGTTCGGCATTACCAGTCGCTTGAGTCAGGCGGCCTTAATCCGTCGTATCTGGTGCTTCGAGCCGTAGCGGATGCGCTGGCAATTGGCATCTCTCCGTTGATTACTGATGCAGACACCAGGCGTAGTTCTCAACACAAACCGGCTCGAGCCAAGCGTCGGCGTCGCAAAGAATAGTGCCTCGCTCTTCTCGGCGGACGTGGGTCGAAGACCTCGTCGATCACTTCCGCGAGCTAGGCGGTGAAGCTCATTATTCCGACCTTTATCGTCACATCGAGCAAAACCCACGACGGCCGCTCGGGCGATCCTGGCAGGCCGTGGTTCGAAGAACTATTGAGGAGCATTCCTCGGACTCAACAATCTGGTCAAAACGCAAGCTACCAGATCTGTTCCGTTCAGTCAGTGGGTTGGGACAGGGTACCTGGGCTCTTAGAAATCCAAAGGCCGGCCGCAATCATCTGATCTTGCGCTCCAATGCCAGCTCGCCGTGGAACGACGCGGACGGGGTCAGCTATGAGTTCGGGCGCACTGTTCCTAACTGGAAAAAGGTCAGACCAGACGACGAGGCTCTCATTGAGCGCATAGTCGATGGGCAACACTACCTTATCGGCGCAGCAACCATTGGAAATGTCACCGCAGACGACGGCGGACGATTCGTTGCACGCTATTCGCAATACCAAAACTTTGTCCAGCCCATTCCCCTTCCTCAGTCATTTGCCACTTCAATAAGCGCACTAGCAAGTTACAACCCGCAGCATTCGATATCGATCGTGCCCGAAAGTTTGTTCTCACCATTATTGGAAGAAACTCGCGCGGCGGAGCGTGCGCAAGTGATTGGTGAAGAGCTTAGAGGACCAACTTACGAACGTGGTGGTGCCGAAGCTCCTGTTCGCCGACCGATCAGCGATAGGCTTCCTCGTCCTTCAACTCAGGAACTAGCCAGGGCCGACCCTGAGGCTCGACGACAAGCTTTAGATAGAAGAAAGCGCGCGCACCATAATCTGGTCCTAGCGTTTCGTCGAGCGTGCCGACGTGGAAATGTTAAGGCCGACTGTACGCAATATGCGGATGCGCTGGCGGCTGGATGGATCTTCGAAATGAAGACTATCGAGGGCGACGCGATAGCGCAAGTTCGGGCTGCGCTTGGACAATTGTATTACTACCTGTTTCTGCATCGTGATTTCCCTGGATATGGGGGCGCCAGCTTGTGCATCGTTTTGGATAAAGAGATCGACCAACAGTTGGCTTTCTTTCTCGTCGGCAAAGCAAACGTAAGCGTCGTTTGGCTCAAGAACGGCCGATTCATGGGGATTGGGAGGGTTCGCGAGGCGCTTCCGTGGCTGTTTGAATAGCGCTGCCGTTGTTCGCCTCGTTTGTGCGACCGCGGTCGCGGCCCTCGAATGCCTAGCCTTTGAATCGCTCCGAGACGTGCCACTCTAAGTGAGCGGGATCCGGTGCATTGCTCTGATCGTTCGGCAAGAGAATGCGTGGGCGCCGCCGCGCGTATTCGTAGTAAACGGCTCCGTTATCGAAATCCTCGCGAAGCCGCTCGCTCACCACGAATTGATAATCAGGCGTAACTGAGACGTAGCCTTGATCGAAGAGTATGTGGATGTCAGAGCGGAGTGCGAGCCCGTTTGTTATTTCGTGTTGCTCTACCTCTGCAAACGGTTTGATATGGCTAGCCTGAATTACCGGAAGAGCATGCTCGCCGCTCACTGCGCAGCGGCGGCCGTAAGCATCGAGAACGAGCTTGCGAAATGCTCCCTGGCCAAGCCGCCGTGGTTGCAGGCCGGGCAATGCATAGCCACCGAACGGGCTCGCTGGGCTCGCGGGAAGACTCACATGTCCGCTCGATAGCGCGATCGTGACATCACGCCACACCCGCTGCGCGACGCTGTCTGTCATGTCGTAGTATCGGCCACCCTGGATTGAGCCAGCCCAATCGTCAGGTTGCGAAATAGGTAAATCGAAAAAGAACGGGTTCGACAGCACAAAGCACCCGATGACACCGTCGACTGTAGTGGGCGCACGGCGGTTGGCTTCGATCCTGAGCCTCAGCTCCTCCAGCGATGCGGCGCCATTCTCTCTTCCAAAGAACTCCCAGGCATCTCGGATGGGCATACGCTCGACGAAAGAGATGAAGCCACCTCCGCCAATGGCATTCTCTGGCGCCTTCAACTTGAACAGGAAGGGGACGCCGCGGCAGGCATTAATCGTGCGCCCGCCGGGACTCCAAAAGTTCACTTCGTCAAGAACCGGCTCGTTGCGCAGAAACCGAAACCAGTGTCCGTCGGTGACACCTACGTAAAATCGATCAGGATGGGGAACGTTCGATCCGATGTTCATCCGCTCACGTGCGATCGAAGCTTGACCATTTGCGAGCGACTGCAGCGCCGGCTCGGGTCCCAAAGACCAAGCGAGCCTTTTACGTAGATTGGGCTCCTTAGCGGACGTATATTTCTTAAGACCCAGCAGTACGGGCCAACGGCCCAACGATTACGGCGTTTTTCGACAGGCAGAACATCTACCAGTGAGGCGGTCGCGATGATTGCGCCACAAACGAACTGTTCAGGGCTGATTCGCCTGCCAAGCACCGCCTCTAGGTGCCGGATGTCGTTCTCACTTAGCTTCTGGCTCGCATGGATTGCGATCGGGCCGCGGTACTTCGTGCGCCGGCTCCGATTCTCGAGGCGCTTACTAGCGTGAGCTATCGCCCACGCCCACGGCGGTCGTATACTGAGCGCCTTCATTCATCCCCCCGCTTCTACGCGGACCGCGCCGCACCCAAGGGCGCCACGCAGATGCTTTAGCGGATCTTTTGCATTCGGCGCCTTCTTTGCTTAATTTGGTGACGCTGGGTCTTGACCAGTTTACACCATTACCCGAATGCAGTTCGGAGCGATGCGGCAAGCTCCGGGCTAAAATCTTTCGAACCGTGCCGCGCAATGGGTGCGGGACCCTTAGGCCGTCGCTCTCCGGTACAGTCTTGATCCAATTTACGTCGATGACGTACTCGGCGATCTCGTCATCATCGGCATGCTTCAGCCAAAAATCCGAGTTCAGCGTAAGCTCGCCCAGGGTGGCGGCTCCGCCCTGGGGCTTGAAGCGATCGGCACGCACGGAAGTGGACGTAACTACTCCGCCGCCGCAATAGCCGGCGCCGTTGATATAGGCGTACAGATGAGCGCCGACGGGCAACTTCGCGACCTCCTCACGCCACTTCGCGCCACCACCGGCGCTCAGAAATCCAAACCGTCTTGCATCGTCCCAGCTGCGACCTTCGTGTGCGCCCGTGTTAAAATGCCAAAGCCCAGTCCACGCCCGCTCCACGTCGGTTGGCTCGGAGCTTATTCGTTCTTCAAGCTGCGCTGGGTCGACAACCCAAGTCCGCGCAATTAGCTCCTGTTCGCCAACCTCATAATATGACAGCGTAACGACGTTGATGTCCATGCGGTGACGTTCAGTGAGGTAGTCGAGGTATACGTCTCGTCGCCTCATCCGTGTCGGTGCAGACGATCATCATTCGCTGGTCGGAGTTGAGTTCAGTCGGCGGGTTACGGGCGCCGAATCGCTCGCGGTAGAGATCGGCGAACGGCGAGCCGATGTTAACTGCAATGAGCTTACGAACATCCGCGTCGCTGAGCTTATGGACCCAGGAGATATAGTCCAATGCCTGACCGACGATGTCACGCGGCGTTTTCCCGCGCTTAAGCTCGATGGCGACGCAGCGGCCCTCGCTGTCGAGGGCCAGGATATCGATAATGCCGCCAAACGCCGTGCGGATTTGGCGTCCGATCGGTAAAAGTCGTTCCCCAAGGACATCGGGGTGCGACTCGATCCAATCTTCGAGGCGACGCTCTCGGTCGATCGCGCCCGCGTTCACCCTCAGCAGGCGTCCGTCACGCACCGCCCATAATGCAATCGATTCCGCCATCACGCTCCCTATTCGCGGATCGGACTTACGGACCTTAGCCCCCGGGTGGATAGCCCGAGCGCCCGCGCCCCTGCCACCCCGCTCAGGATGACAACTGTTATAAGGCGAAGTGGCCACGCCTGATGGCGCGGTCAAACGGATCGCTCGCAATCGTCACCCTCGGCGTGCTCGTCGGCGCCGCCCTCGCCGCGCGCGGCCAAAGCACTCTGCCCGAGGGCGACGGCGAGGCGATCATCCAGCAGACGTGCGGCCAATGCCACTCACTCGGCCGGGTCGTCAACTCCGGCCACACGCGCGCGGGCTGGGCGAAGGTCGTCGCGATGATGGTCAATATCGGTGCGGAGCTGACGCCGGATCAGGTCAAGATCGTCGTCGACTATCTCGCCCAGAACTTCCCGCAGAAGGCCGCGCCAACGGCCGTCACCGTCCCGAGCGACGTGCGCGTCACGATCCGCGAGTGGCTCTTACCGACGCCCGGCTCGCGTCCGGACAATCCGCTCGCGATGCCCGACGGTTCGATTTGGTATACCGGGCAGATCGCCGACGTGCTCGGCCGGCTCGACCCCACGACCGGCGCGATCAAACAGTATCCCCTCCCGCCGAACTCCGGACCGCACGGGCTCGTCGCCGACAAAGACGGCAACATCTGGTTCACCGCCAACTTCGGCGGTTATATCGGCAAGTTCGATCCGCGCACCGGAAAAGTCGCGCAGCATCCGATGCCCGATCCCGCGGCGCACGATCCGCACACACCCGTCTTCGATCGGCGCGGCATCCTCTGGTTCACCGTTCAGGACGGCAACTTCGTCGGCCGCCTCGATCCCGCCACGGGCAACATCAAGCTGGTCCGGCTGCCGTCGCCGCACTCGCTGCCGTACGGCATGGTGATCAGCTCTAAGGGCGTCCCGTTTTTCGACGAGTTCGGCGCGAACCGCGTCGGCCGCATCGATCCCGCGACGCTGAGAATCTACGAGTACGCGCTGCCTAACCCCGCCGCGCGGCCGCGGCGCATCGCCATCACGAGCGGCGACATCATCTGGTACACCGACTACGCGCGCGGCTATCTCGGGCGGCTCGATCCCGCGACGGGCGCCGTGAGCGAGTGGGCGTCGCCCGGCGGGACGCGATCGCAGCCCTACGGAATCGCCGCGATCCGCGACGTGATCTGGTACAGCGAGTCGGGCGTCGAGCCGAACACGATCGTGCGCTTCGATCCGTCGACGCAGCGCTTTCAGACGTGGCCGATCCCGTCGGGCGGCGGAGTCGTGCGCAACGTCTCGGTGACCGCCGACGGAAATCTCGCCATCGCCTGCAGCGGCGTGAACCGCGTCGGGCTGGTCGTTATTCAGAGTCGCTAGCGCCCTTCGACTCCGCTCAGGGTGACACAGGTAGGCGATCGTTGGTCGCGTCGACCGGATGTGCGACGATGCGATAGTCGAAGTCGAGGTTCGAGCGTCCGCGCTCGATTTCGCGCACCACAAACCCCGATGCGGCTTTGCGGCTCACGAACAGGCCGCGCGTCTCGCCGAGCGGCGTGAGAAACACGTAGTACCAGCGCCCATCGGTCATCGCCGCAAACGCGGGGTCGATCCGAACGGTGGCGGTGCCGTCGACCATTCGCGCTGTGCCTACGTCCTCGATCGTAGCCGTTGACGACTCCGGTGCATACGCGAGCACCTGCTCTCCGCGGCTGTTG
This sequence comes from Vulcanimicrobiota bacterium, assembly GCA_963736475.1. Classification (GTDB taxonomy): domain Bacteria; phylum Vulcanimicrobiota; class Vulcanimicrobiia; order Vulcanimicrobiales; family Vulcanimicrobiaceae; genus Cybelea. The sequence goes on from CAVTOQ010000006.1 coordinate 166,471, forward strand.
CGATGCGTCGACTCAATGGTACCGCCGCCTTTGATGCCGCCGGTACAATCGAGATCGGCCTTTGGATCGATCACGCAATGCCCGCGCGTGACGGCGTTGTGTCCAAAGAAGATGGCGGTGTCCGAGCTGTCGGCGATTCGCCGGTTACGCCTCGCCCGTTTCGCTGAAGCCGTGGACGCCGGTGTTCGACCGCGACACGCCGACGACGCCTTCGTAAACCGGCGACCTCCCATAGACCCCGCCGGCGTGTCCCGTCGAGAGGCCCTGCACGCATGCCTGGCCGGTCATACAACGAAAGATCTGGCCGTTGTCCGGATTGGCGCGCTCGGCTCGTACGATGCCAAAGCTCGAGATCGCGATCGCCGCTGCCACGACCGCAACGCCAACTACCGTTTGTTTCACAAATCGCTCCTTTAAGCTGTTACTTGAAGGTTACGCCTTTGAATTTCGCGCGGCGGAGTCCTCGGGTAGGAGGAAGCGGGACGCTTGGTGCCCTACCTAGCTAACGGAGCTTCGTGCTATCTTTCCTGTGAAAGGACTATCGGAGATGAAGAGCTTTGTATTTTCAGTGCTGGGATGTTCGCTTTTGGCGATCGGGCTTTGTGCCGCGCCCGTCGTTTCAAACGCGCAGATGACTACAGCCGCCGCGCCCACGCCGGTTCCGATAACGAAACCGGACTTCACGCCAATGAACTTTCTCGTCGGCTCGTGGACGTGCACCCAGCCGTTGCGCGGCAAGACGCGCTCGGAAACCGACGTGTACACGATGAGCAACGACGGGATGTGGCTGGTCGACACAGCCACGTCGCCGCCGTTCGACCAGTATCGCACCGTCGCGCAGAACACCATGACGTACATGACGTACGACCCGACGATCAAACAGTGGGTATCCACCACTATCGATAACTTCGGCGGATATGGAATCGAATCGACGTCGGGCTGGCAGGGCAACGTGGCGTCATGGAGCGGTAAGGGACTGGACGGTGGCAGCTTCGCCGACGTGATTACGAAGGTGAGCGACACCGAGACCAGCGACGCCAGCACCACGACCGACCCAAAGGGTGTGGTTACGACGGTGACCATCTCTTGTAAGAAGAGCTAAGTTAGCGCATCCTTCGACACGCGCGCTTCGCGCGCGGCTCAGGATGACAAAGGGCGGGTCGGCTCAGGATGACACTGGGAGCAAGGGCGTCGCGTTATGCGGCGCCCTTCGGCTTCGCTCAGGATGACAGGTAATTACGGCACTAGGGCGGCCCGTCGTAGCCCGGCTTGTACGGCGGCCCGGTTCCGCCCTGCAGCACCAACGGTTTGCGCGGCGGCTGATCGAAATCGAAGTCGCGGTGAAGATCGCCCAGGATCGGCGCGTTCTCTGGAACCGTCGCGCGCGGATCCGGCCGCCCGTCGCTCTTGGGATCGACCCGCTCGCCTTGCAAGAAATCGTCTTCGATGAACTTCACGTAAGCGTCGTGGCTGAGCGTCTGATGATCGATGAACCCCTTCCGCGCGTAGGCACTAATGAGCAGAGCCGGCACGCGAATTCCGTAGCCGAACTCGTTGACCGAGGGTGGGGCGACGTGATCGTAAAAGCCGCCCCAGTCGTCCCAACTCAAGAAGACCGCCGTCGAATCCCAATAGCGGCTCTGCATGACCGCGTTGACGATCCCCGTGACGTAGGCCTGGCCCGTGCTGACCCACCCCGGCGGATGTTCGCTGTAGCGGTTTCCCGGCCACAGGATCAAGCACGTCATCGTGATCATGCAAGAGAACCGGTCCTTCGACAGTTACTTCGGCACGTATCCCGGAGCGGACGGATTCCCGATGCGTGCGGGCGTGCCTGCGATCTGCGCGCGAAGCCCAACCATTGGCAACAAAAATGTGGTCAAATGACCACATTTTCGATACGGAAATGCTTTGGTAGCCGATCGCGTCTTAGTGCGTGATAGGAGGGTGCTGGGGCGCATCGATGGTGTCGACCGTTGGCCTGATAATCCGGACGGCTCCGGGTTCGATTCCCGGGCGCTCCAGCCGTGATGCATCCGCATTGCGTCGGGCGCCTTGATGTGGTAGTCTCGGATCATATCAGGCCGACGGTTACATCGAGCGCCGAGAGGCACCGCAGCGATGCGGCGCCTCTTCTAATTCTTTCGCTCGGCGCGACCTAGCGAGTTATGGCCGGGGGCGACGGCGGGGTCTGCCGCCACGCCGAACGAGCTCAGCAGAGGACCGAAGTACCTCTAGTTATTTCGGAAGCGCCGTACCCGCTAGGATTGCTGCCGCCATTGCGAGCTTGTGGTCCCGGTTCCAGGGCGGCCCGAGTTCTTTTCGCATTTTGAGAAAGTAATCGTCGAAGTTCTTTTGTAGCGCCTGGCTCGCGGAACCGAACACCGTCTTCGCGTCGTACCAATGCACGGGCCAACCGCGCGCCTCGGCGGCGGAAGCCAGGGCCTTGCGGTACATCACCCAATCGGCAAGATTGCGCGCACGGTGGTCCTTGATTCGCTCTTCGATCGTGGGTGGGAGCGGCGGGCAGCTGCGCAGTGCGATGCCGCGGATCTTCGGCACGGCCGTCGCCACTTCGTCGAGCGCGCGCACGGCGTGCTCCTCCGCTGAAGCGCGCACCCGCTCGACCAGCGCAACGGCCTGGTCCATCGCCAGCATCTGGGCTTCGTGGTGGTGCGGGATACCCGGCAGGCTATCGTCCACGAGCTCGACGCGGCGGCGGTCGAGTAGCTTTCCGTCGCGCGTCGCCGTCACGAGTATCGCCCATCCGCCGTGATCCGACACGCCGACGATAGCACTGCCGCTCGACATCGTCCTTCGACTCCGCTCAGGGCGACATAGACTATTTGATAATCTTGCTACCCTTGATGCTGACGCTCCCGGTCGCTACCGTCTTTCCAACCGGATCTTTGAGCGTCAGCGTGCCCGAGCCGCCCTTCGGCGAGAGCCCCTTGAGGTCGATCGCCAGCGGCCCTTCGGCGCTCGGCGTCGCGGTTCCGTAGCCGTGAACGTTCTGCCACGCACCGACGGCGCCGTTAAAGCTTACGCCCTTGTATGTGACCTTGGCCACGTAGATGCAGCCCTGAACTCCGCTGTTGAGCTTAAACGTGCCGTAATAGATCGTGTACTTCGTTCCGAAGTTGGGTGCCGTGCTCGGCGGATTGTTGAAGCCCTTGGGCGCCGTGAACGTTCCCCACAAAGAAAGCCCGGCTCCCGAGAAGCTGCTGCCGCTGAACTCGCCGAGCGCCGCGAGCACCGTGAACTTCCCCGGCGCCTTGTACGACTTGGCGGAGCACGGCGGCAGCGCGGTCGCCGGGCCGAGGCTCTTGTGAAACGTCCACGAGAAGTTGCCGAATGACGATGTGCCCGGCACGAACGACTGCGACGGATGGTTGTCTCCGCAGGCTGTAACGAGCAAAGCTGCCGTCGCCGCGGCGATAGCTGCCGCAAAACCGCTCTTCATGTGCGCACCTCCAAAAAGGCGAAAAATGGCCCTAAGACAGAACTAGCGCTAAGTTGATTAGCTTCACGTTATTCCGAAGAAGCCCTGCCGTTGTAGCCCTGCTTACAGTGTTTTTGGCGGGGTGCCGTGCCGACGTAACCTTCCGCCTCGACGTGCGCCCCAACGGAAGCGCTTTATGTACGGTAACGAACGTCATGGACGACGACCTCTACCGCCTCGCGTTGAGTCAAAACGCCAACGGCGATCCGTTCGGACTCGCACAGTTGCAGCGTGAAGGCTGGAACGTCTCGCGCGTGTATGAGGCGAACGCCGATCACATCGTTACGATCTCGAAGCTGTTGAGCCCGCGGGATTTAAGCGTCCGGGGCGGAACGGCGCCGCGCGGTGTGGCGCTGCCGGTCAGCTCGATCAGCCTGTCGCGCTCGGGCACCTTTTTCGTCGAGCGAGACTCGGTGACGGCGACGATCGCACCGCTGCTGCCGTGGGCCGAAGTAACCCTCAAGCGACCCTACGCGTCCGTGGCGTGGGCGGTGATCGCCTCCGCCGTGGCACTGCACCTGGAGTTGCGAACGCCGGGGAGAGTGCTGACAACGAACGGTGAGACGACGCCCGACCACTTCGTCCGCTGGGACCTCAGCTTCCGCGCGCCGACGACGATCCTCTATAAAGTGCGCGTCGTACGCGTCGATCGCATCGCGATGATTCTGATCGCGCTGGCGGTTTTGGTTTTCATCGGCTATTGGGCCCTTCGACTTCGCTCGCCTTCGCCGCCTCGAAGTGATCCTTCGACAGGCTCAGGATGACAATCGACTTCCATCCGCTACTATATCCTATATGAAGATCGTTGCGTACGTCGCTTTGCTCGCAATCCTCGGCGCGGCGGGAGGCTCGTCCCCCAACGTCTTGCCGAACGCCTGGGTACTGTTGGCCCCCACCGGCGCCGTCGTCCAGACCCAGACGATGCCGCAGGGCGCGGCGCTCGCGCCCGACGGGGCCACGCTGGCCGTCGTCGAGTCGGGCTTCAACCCGCCCGATCTCGCGCTCTACGCCACGAGCGACCTGCACCTCGTGCGTCGCGTCGCGCTGCGCGGCGCGTTCGGTCGTCCGGTGTGGACGCCGCGCGGCATCTTGGTCGCGGGCGCCAACGCCGCTGCGGTCTTCGCGGTCGACCCCGCGAGCGGTATCGTGCGCACGATTCAGCTCGCGCGCGGCACCTACCCGATCGCGGTCGCGGCGCGCGGCGGCGTCGTCGCGGTTGCGACCGATCTCGACGGATCCGTGCGCATCGGCACGCTCGACGGCCTGCGCAGCGCCCGCCGCGTTCGCGTCGGCGAGCATCCCGGGAACATGGCGTTTTCCAGCGACGGCAGCGCGCTGTTCGTCACGGTGAAGTCCGGCCGTTACATCGCGCGCGTGAACGTGCGCGGCACTACGGTGCGGCGGATCCCCACCGACCTGCACCCCAGCGACGTGGTCGTCGCCGGGCGGCAGCTCTACGTCGCCCAGGCCGACGCCGACAGCGTCGCGGAGTACGACGCCGCGAGCCTGCGGCGGATCAACGACGTCTTCGTCGGGACGATGGCCGGCTCGATCGGCTCGTCGCCGAACTCGCTCGCCGCGCAGGGCGATTCGATCTTCGTCACGCTCGGCGCCGCCAACGAGGTCGTGGTGCTGCGCAACGGCGGCGTCGCGGCGCGGCTGGCCGCGGGCTGGTACCCGACCGCCGCCGTGCCGCGTGGCGACCGCCTCTTCGTGATCGACGGCAAGGGCGAGGGCACGCAGCCGAATCCCGACTTCGACGTGTTCAGCCGCAGCAACCGCGGCTACATCGCCGCGATCGCAGTTCGGCTCGATCCGAGCGGTCGCGCTTAAGCGGCGGCGCGCCGCCCAATCCGCAGGGCGCGCAGAATCTGGGCACGCGGCCGGCCGATACCATCGTGCACGCGAATGGGCCGATCCGCCACGTGTTCTTCATCCTGAAAGAGAACCGGACGTACGACCAAGTCTTGGGCGACATGCCGCAGGGCAACGGCGACGCGCACCTCACGTATTTCGGCGCGCGCGTCACGCCAAATCAACATGCGCTCGCGCAGCGCTTCGGGTTGTTTGACGACTTCTACACCAGCGGCGAGGTGAGCGACGCCGGCCACAACTGGGCCGACGGCGCCTTCGCCAACGACTACGTCGAGCGCACCTGGCCGCCCGCCTACGGCGATCGCAACAACAACGACGACACGGTTACCGGCGCGGTGCCGGCGTGGCCGCCGGCGGTTATATCTGGGACGCCGCGCGCCGCGCCGGTGTGACCTTCCGCGACTACGGCGAGATCGCGCAGATGCCCGCAACCGAGGGCCACGTCGCGACCGACCGCGCCGAGCCTGGGCGGTCGCTTCGATCCGCGCTACGTCGCCTGGAACCTCGACTACAGCGACCTCGACCGCTATCGCGAGTGGAAGCGCGAATTCGATGGTTTCGTCGCGAGCAACTCGGTGCCGCAGTTCGAGTTTATGTGGCTGCCCAACGATCACACGTCGGGCATTCGCCCGGGCAAGCTGACGCCGGCGGCCTACGTCGCCACCAACGATTACGCCGTCGGCCTGATCGTCTCGGCGATCTCGCACTCGAGCATCTGGTGCTCCTCGGCGATCTTCATCACCGAGGACGACGCGCAGGACGGCGCCGATCACGTCAGCGATCAGCGCTCGACGCTGTATCTCGTATCGCCGTACGCGCGCGGCGGAGCGATTCACGAGCACTACTCGACGGTCAGCGTGTTGCGTACGATCGAGCTGCTGCTCGGCATGCAGCCGCTCTCGAACTACGACGCTACAGCGGTGCCGCTCTACGCCGCCTTCGGGGCGACGCCGAACCTCGCGTCCTTCGACGCGACCCCGCCGCAAATCGACGTGCACGCACGCAAACTCACGCACCGCCTACGGCGCCGCGATCAGCGAACGCCTCGACTTCAGCCGCCCCGACGCTAACCCGCCCGGCGTGCTCGCACGAATCCTCGCGCACGGTGCACCATGAGTTCACGAAAACGATGCGGGCCGCCGTCGTGCCGTCCGCGCAAGATCATCGCCTGGAGATGCGCGACGTCGCCGTCGCAGAGCCCGGCCCGGGCCAGGTGCGGATCAGGATCGAGGCCTCGGGCATCTGTCACAGCGACGCCATAACCGTTTATAGCGTTCGGCCGGGCATCTCGTATCCGCGCACGCCGGGGCACGAGATCGCGGGCAGGATCGACGCGCTGGGCGTGCAGACGACGGGATGGAGCGTCGGGGATCGCGTCGGCGTCGGCTGGTGCGGCGGGTACGACGGCACGTGCGACCGCTGCCGCCGCGGCGACTTCATCACGTGCCGCAATATGCAGGTGCCCGGCATCGCCTACGACGGGGGCCACGCGCAGTACGTCATCGCGCCGGTCGTCGCACTGGCGCGCATTCCCGACGAGCTGACCGCGGAGGAGGCCGCGCCGCTGATGTGTGCGGGCCTGACCACGTTCAACTCGCTGCGCCACAGTCCGGCGCGCGCCGGCGACCTCGTGGCGGTCCTCGGCATCGGCGGTCTGGGACATCTCGGCGTGCAGTTCGCAAGCAAGATGGGCTTCCGCACCGTCGCGATTGCGCGCGGCCGCGACAAAGAGGAGTTCGCGCGATCGCTTGGCGCGCTGCATTACATTGACAGCGCAGCCGGCGACGTCGGCGCGGAGCTGCAGAAGCTCGGCGGTGCGAAGGTCGTGCTCTCGACGGTCACCGTCCCGTCCGCGATGGAACCGGCACTGAGCGGGCTCGACTACGATGGGCAGCTGCTCGTCGTCGGCGCGGGACCCGAAAAGCTTCCGGTCGATACGGCCGCGATGATCGGCATGCGCAGCTCCGTCCGGTCGTGGCCGTCAGGAACGTGCGCCGATTCCGAGGACACGATGCGGTTCGCCGTGCAGACCGGCGTGCGCGCGATGATCGAGACGTTTCCGCTCGAGCGCGCGCCCGAAGGCTGGGAGCGCATGATGAGCGGCAAGGCACGCTTCCGCGTCGTACTGGTGCCCTAGGGGAGGAACGATGTCGCAGTTAAGATTCGGCGATCGCGTGACGATCGAGAACCTCGGGATCGAGGGCGAGGTGATCGAGGTCGACACGCGTTCCGTGGTTGTCCGCTTCAAGAAAGATGACGGCGAGTTGATCGAGCGCCGCTTTCGGCCCGACGAGCTGCGGTATATGCCGAAACCGCAACGGGAATAGTTAACGAGCTGCCTTAGCTTTTACGGCATTGTGGCTCGATCGGGGTCGGCGGCTTCATCGCCAAGCGAACGACCCACATATATCCTTTGGAGAACACGTCGAACTTGTGCTCGATCGGCAGCATGAAGCTCGCGCTTACGGTGCACTTGTAGTTCGCCGGCCCTTTGCATGCCGCCGCCGGGCCCATCTGCTCGACGATGAACGAACGGTTCAACTGTGACGTCACGGCGTACGTCCGAATGCGCGTCGCATAACACGACTGCGGCAGCGTGACGTACGCCTGGATGACGAAAGTCGACCTGGTGTTGACGCCCGCGTTGACGCTCGTCGCCGTTGCCTTGTGCCACGCAGGGGCGGCCGCCGCCATCGAGGGTGAAAGCACGAGCAGCGCCGCTGCTAGACCAAAATGCCGCATGCTACAAAGCCTCCTCGCAAGGACGCTTTATCGGGGTCGGACCGACCACCCCTTTTTCCGATAGGGCGTTGACGGCGTGGAGCTTGTCGGGGTGAGAACTGCTACTGCTTTGTGCAGCTTCCCTTGCCGGTCATGGGCTTGCCCTTTTCGGTCCAGTTGTCGATCCAACTCCAAGAGGTCGCGGTGAACGTGTACGTCGTCTTATCGTGCGTTGGATCGGGCGGATAGGCGCTCAAGACGGTAAACGACGTCGCGGCCGGAGTCGCCTTCGCGGTGCCGAGGCCCCACCCGCCGCCGGGCAGCGTGTTGCCGCCGAAGCCGACGTATTGATCCTTCTTGCTGTCGTATCCGACCAGCGTGACGCTATCGTGCGCCGGCGTCGTGCCGTAGGCGCCGTCCTTCGACGTGAGGAGGTCCCAGTTGGCGTTCTGGCTCGTAACGGTGAGCGCCGAAGTCTGAGTGCCCTTCGGGCCGTGATAGGTGCAGCTCCACGATCCCTGCATCATCGTCAAGATGACGGGCTGCGGCGCGGCCGCGCGCGCGAGCGCGCTCGTGCCGCCGAGCGCGAGAATCGCTAGGCAGATAGCGTACGGAGAACTCCGGGAAAAGCGCATAGTCGCTCCTTTCTGGGGCGGTATAGCATAGCTTTTACCACGCGGCGCCGGGCGACCTTGGACCTGAAATTTTCCACTTTTGCCCGCTAACGTCGCCGCAGGCATCCATGATTGGCCTGTTGTCGCTGCCGTCGTTGACGATGTCCAGACACTTGCGGCGACCGGTGAACGCCGTGCGCAGCCGCGCGTATCCCGTCTCTCCGATCGGCTCGATCGTCCACCTCTGTCCGCTGTAGTCGCCGCACGTCGCCATCGTTAGCCGGTTGTTCGCGCCGTTGTTGACGATATCGAGACACGCGCCGGAACCGGTGAACAGCGTCTGCAGGCGCCAGTATCCGGCGGTTTCATCGGGCTCGATCGTCCACTTCTGTCCGCTATAGTCACCGCACGCCGCCATGGTCAGCCGATTGTTGTTGCCGTCGTTGACGATGTCGAGACACTTCTCGGGACCGGTAAATTCCGAGCGCAACCGATATGTCCTCGGGGCGATTCCGGCTACGGTCTCGTCGCTCGGTCCACCGCTCTGAGGAGTTTCGGCGATCGGCTGAGGCAGGCGCTGCCCACTCGCGGAGTAGCCACGCAGGAAATGGGCCCCCGGTTTCCAGCTCGAACCGTCGGCAAAGGTCACCTGCATCACGCGAACGCTTTCGTTCGTCATCCTGCGCACGACGCGCGGCGCCCAAATCCGGCCGCTAAAACAATGGTTGTCGATGTTTACCGGCGGCGTGAACGTGCCTTTATCCGTCCAGCCGTAGTTGGCCTCAACGCCTCCGTTACCGTTGGTTACGACGAAGTCGAAATCCACGTCGGTCACCACCTTCGTCGTAATATTTCGGAACGATACGCACTGGAGGTAACTAGAGCCGAATCCGTTCGTAAGCGATGCGCCGTATACGCGGATCGGATTTGAATCGTTGTTCCTCACGCGAACGCTGATCCGCAGCGCGGGCGTCGGCGTGGGCCTCGGCGTAGGCATCGGGGTAGCGGTGGCCGCGGGGGTCAAGGGCGCAGGCGTCGGGCGCGACCAAAACGTGCCGTTGCTCCAGTCGATCCTCCGCAGGTCGCTCGAGATGGTGCCGGTAATGCGTCCGGCATTCATCAAACCCCAGTCCGTGCTTAGCTTGCTGGGGTTCACGAAGTGCCCCGTGGCGGTAACGCCGCCCTCGTTAGTCAGCGAAACCCAATTGCCGCTTTGACTGATGCGGCAGCGAGCGGCGGGGTTGCCGTTGGCATACCACGTTCCGCTGATGTCGGGGAGCGTGCCCGCACGCACCCCCGTCCACATCCCGAAAGCGATCGCAAGACTCGCGCAGACAGTCGCAACTCCGGCATAGTTAATGCGAAGGGATCTCATCGCCGGAACCTTCGCGCGCAGGCGGGCGTTCCCTCGGCTTGGCGAGCCCGCGGTTACCGCAACAATAGAAAGGGGTTTGCGTCACCGGCCGCCAGGACGTACCACGCGGTCGCGCCGACGTGCAGCGACGCATAGTATTTGTCTCCATCGCAGTCGCTCAAACCGTTCTTCGACGCGGCGATGATGCCGAGGCCGTCTGCGTTGGGACCGTTGGCCTGCGCGTATGCGACGTCGCCGATATATTTCTGCGCCTGCTGACCGGTCGCCGGCTCCGTCGCGCAGCTCGAGCGCATCGGCGAGATGCGCAGTGCCTTCGAACCACACGCCCGAGCGATCGCCGCTGCAGAAGCTGACTCCGCTAAAACCGCCTTTGCTCACCGCCGAGATTCTTGACGTCCCAGCTCGGCGCAGCGGCCCATGCGGGTTTTGCGAACGCGAGGTAGCTCCACGAGTTCACGTCCTCGGGCTTGAACGACTTGTTCGGGGTAGCGCCGTCGTTGAGCGGTTCCCACGTAGAAGCGGCCGTCCTTCGCGTCCCACATCGAAGCGACGAACTGCTTCGCCCACGCCGCGTGCGCCGTCCATTCGCTGTCTGCCCGATTCGATCGCGAGCATCGTGAAGAACGCATAGATGTCGATGTTGTGCTCGGTGGATTTCCACTCGATCTTCGTGCCGCTCGGCCGTATATCCGCCGGTGTAGCCGCCCGCGCCGCGCGTGTCGTAGGTATTGGCCTGCAGCCATTGCGCGATCGCGCAGCGCGCCGTTCAGATACGCTGCTGTCGGACGTTTTAGCGTAGAGCTGCACGAGCGCCTGACCCACCCACGCCATGTTGCCGACGTCGCTTGTGTTATCGTCGACGATGACGTCGCCGGGCTGCTCAGCGGTTTCGGTGCGTAGGACCGCGCAGCCGGCCGTCGCCGGCTTTGTCGTAGTTCTTGCACGTAGAGAAACGCGTTGCCGACGACCTGCGCTCGCGCCAGTCGTCGCCGAGTTGCCTTGCGCCAACATCGCATCGACGAAGAGCGCGTCGTCGTAGGTCGAATGCATCGGTGAAACCCGCGCAGCGGCCCGCCGTCGAAGCTCTGAACGAGCCGCGCCGTCGAGCCCCGCGCGTATTTGTCCATCATCAGGCGCAGGAACTGATATGCCTTTGAGACACTGCTCGACGAGGACACCGCACGCGCGACGCCGGGTCGACGGGTGCCAGCGCCGTGCCGCCGACGAAATTCGTCGAACACGCCGTTGCAGCGAGCAGGCAGACTCCGGTAAGCGCCGCGACTGCAACGATGGGCCTCGTCACGATACAGCTTACGGGCCTTCGGCGTCCGGCACCTCGAAGTGCACGGCCGAACCACGATTGTTCGGGTTGTGCTGCAGGTCATGGCAACTGCTGCGGGCCGACACGATCAGAGACCGATGGTCGCATGCATCATCACGAGTGGTAGAACCAGCGGATACGACGATTTCGGGGTGTTCGGCGCCAACGGTACGACGTGACGGGGCTGCCGCACGAGCGAACCGAACACGTCCGCCAACGTCACGCCGATCCGAATCGCACGCACGAAGCCTGCGCTCATAACGGCGCAGGAACCGGCGGCAACGAAGCTAGGGCTATAAAGAAGCCGACATCCCGGCGTACTTTGCCTACGCGCGGCGGTTCGCGCTCTGCGACAACTATTTCACCGCCGTGGCCGGCCCGTCGACGCCCAATCACCTGATGCTGATCGCCGCGGACTCGCCCGTAATCGATAACCCGCCGCGCTCGCAGGGACCGATACGACTTGCCATCGCTACCCGACGAGCTCGACGCGGCGGGAATGACCTGGGGCAGCTACACGAGCGGCTATCCGTTCAACCTCATCAAGAAGCTCGGCACGCGGAACATGAAGCCGCAAAGCGACTTCGCCGGGGATGCCGCGGCGCGGGCGGCTACCCAGCGTTTCGTCGGACTCCACGGCCCCGCGGGACGCGACGAACATCCGAGTCACGCCGCAACGTTAACAACGGGGATGAACTGGACGGTCGGCCTCGTCGACGAGCGTCAGTTCGCAAAGGGGCCGGAGCGCAGTGGGCCGGCGCTGCGATCTTCATTACGTGGGACGACTGGGGCGGATGGATCGACCATGTCGAGTACGTCCGCCGCAAGCTCGAGACGTGGGGCGATGGAACGCAGTTCTATCCGGGCGGCCGCGTCGCGCTGTCTGGTCGTGACGTCCCTACGCGAAGCGAGGCTACATCTCGCACGGGCGGCACACCCACGTGAGCCTGGTGAAGTTCTGCGAGGTGGCGTTCGGGCTACCGCTCGATCAACGCGCGGGATTCGGCGTCGGACGGAATGGAGGACTGTTTCGACTTCAGCCGGCCGCCCGACGGCGCGAAACGCGCAGTTTCATGGCAAATGAATTTCTGCGGCAGGCGGGCTTACTGCCGGGCGTCGTATTGCCGGCACCGAGCTTTAACGCTTTCTTCATGCTTGGCGCCACGATCGCCGCGGTCTGAGGTGTCGCGCCAAGGCGAGGTGGCAGTGTCTGGGGGATACCGAGCGAGCGCCGCGGCATCTCGGCCGTTTCCTCATATTCACTGCGCGCTACACCGTCCGAGTGACGAGGAGAGTAAGGAGCTTACGCTCGAGAGCTTGAGAAAGGCCAGGGTGCGGGATGCCGAACAGGGTGGCGAAGTCGGCGGCGCGTCATGCCGCTCTTGATCCGGCGGCGCGTCAGCTCGTACGGCGATTGCGCGTCGGTCTGGAATCGCGGATCGGTCGTGAACCCGAAGATCAGTCCGGCCTGCTGCTCGAGCTCGATCGTCTGCGCGTCGAAAGCGCCGCTCGGGTACGCGTAGGCAAGCACGCTGGAGTGCAAGTGCGCGCTCAGCATCTTGACGCAGCGATCGATCTGATAGCTCTGCTGCGGAAGCGGCGAGCTCGAAAGGTCAACGTGCGTCACGCCGTGGCAACCGATCGACATGCCCGCGCGCGCCATCGTGTCCACTTCGATCCCAGCTCAAGTGCCGTGCCGTCCCGATCGTCCCCACGTTGACGAAAAAGGTCGCGACGTCTCCGTAGCGCTGCAGGATCGGAAATGCGTAACGATATTGATCGCCGTAGCCGTCGTCGAACGTCAGCAGACACTTCATGCGCGACGGAGCGGTGCTCGCGCAGGTCGCGCTCCAGCTCGGCGATCCCGACCGTGTGCAGCCCCTTGTCGTGCAGATATTGCAGCTCCGCCGCGAACTGCGCGGGCGAGACCGTCAGCGCCTGGGAGACGTAATCGTTCGGGCGCCGTCACGTCGACACGATGATACATCAGCACTGTCGGAAACGCGAGCAACAACCGCGAGCAACGCGCCGTTCATAGTCCGTTGCTTTTTTCAGATCTACAGTTGAGCGGCGTACCTATTCGACCCGCAGCGGCGCCTCTTCGACCTGTTTGACGCCCGCGGTATTGCGGGCAATGATAAAGAGTTCGTAGCTAGTGCCGGCGCGAAAAGGGCGGCAGCTCGAGAATGCGGGTGTGAAAGCGATAGAGCCCCGGCGCGACGTGCGCGCTGTTGATCGAGAACGCCGCCGTTCGCACCTCGACGGAGGCGACGTTCGTGCTCACCACGATCGTGCCGTCGAACCACGTCCCGGGGCGAATGGTCAGCGTCGAAAACCACATCTCTACGATCTGGGCGGCGCGTCCGGCTTGGCCACCGGGGGGTCGGCCACGCGTTCGGTTTCTTCGCGCCGACGAAGAGATTCGACGGAATCGACACCGGCTTGGGCGAACATGCAGCGACCACGCAAAGAGCGCCCCCGACAGCAAGCTATGAGGGCGCCGGGCAAAGGGTTTCGAGTACGACGAAGGATGACCGCCGACACATGGATTTGATGGAACCGCTTTCCCCTCCGCAAAGAAGCCGAGCCTTCCATACCGCGCTCGATTTCATCATCGAGCCGCTCGGGCGTTGGCGACGCGGCTGGATTGGCTACATACGCTTGGCGGGTCTCTGGATCATGACCGGCCTCTTCATCGACGCGCATCAGCACCTCTTCCTCGCCGTCGAGTCGTTCTTCAATCCATGGCACATGACGATGTACAGCGGCGCCGTGTTTCGCCGCGGCCGTGCTGGGCGTCGACCATCGCACGGCAATCACCGCAAGGCCGGCTCGTTCTGGAAAGCGATACCGGCCGGCTATTCGCAGAGCGTCGTCGGCGTCGCGGCGTTGCTCGTCGGCGGCGCGCTCGACTTCGTTTGGCACGCCTTCTTCGGATTCGAGCATCAGCTCGATCTACTGGTGAGCCCGCCGCACCTCTTCTTGCTCACCGGCCTGTTCTTTCTGATCACCGGTCCCGTGCGCAGCGCGATGCGCCGCGCCGAACGCGCCGAATCTCGTTCGAACAGCTGCCGATGCTGATCTCGCTCGGCCTGGCGATCGAGATCGTTCAGTTCGTTACGCAGTTCGGGTTCTATCCCGAGGCGCTCTTGCGCGATCATCCGCTCTCGCAGGTCGCGTTCGCGCGCGAGCAGTTCGTGCTCTCGGTTTTCCTGTATTACCGCCAGGCGCTCGAGCTCTCGATCGTGCTTGTGGCAGAGCCTCCTGCTCGCTGCCGCGGTGCTTGTACCTTGCGGTTCGCAAACGGCTGCACTTCGGCGCGCTCGATCGTGCTTTGCGTCGTCGTGAAGCTCTGGGTCGGCGCGCGAGCTCTCGAGCGATCGCGATGGAGCTGCTGCTGCTCGTGCTCGCCTCGGTCGCGGCCGGACTCGCCGGCGATACTCATCGTCGCCTAGCTGCGCCCGTCGGCGCGTAAGCCCAACGCGTTCCGCGCTGCTCGGGATTCGTCGTTCCGGCGGCGTACTTTGCGGCGTACTTCGTCTTCGCGCGTTCCACTGTTCGGCGGAACGTGGTGGGACGCGAGCTTCGTCTTCGGCTCGATCGCGGTTTCCGGGCTCGTCGGGCTGTGCGTCAGTCAGCTCTTGCTCGCGGGAGCGCAAACTAACACCACGACTGCATGAGGCTGTATCCAAGCGCGTACGTGATCGCGCTTGCGACCGTCGTCCTGCACCTCGCCTTTTGCCACCGCTTCGGATACTATCGCGACGAACTGTATTTCATCGACTGCGCGAAGCATCTGTCGTGGGGATACGTCGATCAGCCGCCGCTCGTACCGTTCGTATACCTGGCTGACGGCGCCGCTCGGCTACCCGGTGTGGGCGCTGCGCTTTCTTCCCGGGCGTGCTCGCCGGCGTCACCGTGCTGTTCGGCTGCGCGATCGCGCGCGAGCTCGGCGGCCGCGGCTTCGCGCAGACGCTCACCGCGCTGACGATCGCGCTCGCCCCGGGCTTGATCGGCATCGCGTACGGCCTCTCGACCGAGATGCTCTCGCCGGCCGCCTGGACCGCGCTGATCTACCTGACGGTTCGGCTCGTCAACACGCAGGATCGCCGGCTCTACATCCCGATCGCGCTCGTCGTCACGGTCGGCGATGTATGCAAAGTATTCGATCGCCGGGCTGCGCGATCGCGCTCGCGCAGTCGGGTTGCTGCTCACCGGCCACGCGAAGCTGCTGCGCTCGCGCCGGCTCGCGCTCGGCGTCGCGCTGGCCGTCGTGCTGCTGCTGCCCAACGCGATCTGGCAGATCGCGCACGGCCTGCCGATGCTCGAGGTGCTCCACAACGATCAGCTCAATCGCCACGCGCTCGCCAACGGCATGGCCGACGAATCGCCGCAACCGGTGGATCAACGCGCTCTACATGTTCGGCCTGCAGTTCGCGTACAACAATCCGCTCTTCGCGCCGGTATGGATCTGGGGACTGGTGTGGCTGTGGCGTGAACGGCCGTATCGCTTCTTGTGCGTCGCATATCTGCTTGCTGCTCGGCGGTCTTGATCTGGACGATCGGGCGCGGCTATTACATCCAGGGATTCTATCCGGCGCTCTTTGCTGCGGGCGCCGTGGCCATCGAGCGCGCGCTGGCGGCGCGGCCGCGATGGCTGCGGCGCCGCTCTGCTCGCCGCAGTCGTTCGTCGCGGGGCTGCCGATGTTTCCGCTCTCGCTTCCGGTGCTGCCGCTGCCCGCGTACATGGCCTACGAGCGCGCGATCGGCTTGAGCCGGCCCGCTCCGCCGGACGGCAAGAGCCATCTCATCAACCCGATGTTCGCCGATCAGCTCGGCTGGAAGACGATGACGCAGACGGTCGCGGGTGCATATTGGTCGCTGCCGCGCGGCGCAGCGCCGGATCACCGCGGTCTTCGCCGATCGCTATGCCTACGCCGGGCGCTCTCGATTACTTACGGCCCGCGCTACGGCTTGCCGACGGTGATCAGCCCGAACAATCAGTACTACCTGTGGGGAACTCGCGGCTACAGCGGGCGCTCGATGCTGGCCGTCGGCGCGACGGATTATTGGCTGCTGCTGCACTGGTTCGGCAGCGTACAGCCAGATCGCGGTCTATCGCAACGACTACCGCTGGATGCTCGAGGGCCCGCTGCCGATCTACATCTGCACCCATCCGCGCGCGCCGCTCGCCGCAATGTGGCCCGCGTTCAAGTACTACGGCCTCTAGGAACTCTTGCACATAGAAGGAACGCCGCCGGTACGGGTATGACCTAGACGCCTATGGAAAACGTGCACGCAGAACGCTCCGCCGGCTGGTCCGTCCTCTGCTACGTCGGCGTCCTCGTCATCGCGACGCTCCTCAACAACGGCATGCCGTCGATCGACGTGCAAGGCCCGCGACCGCCGCCTTGCTGATCGACGCGCACCGCTTCGTCGCTGCTGCTGGGCGCCTGGCTCACCTTTCCCGCCGCCGCCTTCTTCCTGTGGTTTCTCGTCGGCTTGCGCAGCTATCTGACGCAACGCGCCGGGACGGCAGGAAGGGCTGCCGACGTTCGCGATGATCGCGGGCGTCGTGATGGTTGCCGGCTCGCTGCTGGCCGCCGCGCTCGAAACGCGCCGCGCTCTACGCGCCGCCCGACGTGTTCGCGCACAACGGGCTCGTCGGCATCTACGACGCGTTCGTCCTCACGCAGGGCGGCCTGGGTTACGCGCGCGGTCGCGATCTTCCTCTTCGCCGCCGCGCACAGCATGCGCCGGCACGAGTCCGCGCCCGGCTGGCTGGCGGCGCTCGGCTATGTCGCGGCGCTGCGGCGCGGCGATCGCGACGCTTTCGATCTTCTTCACGGCGACCGACTCGTTCATGGCGCCCGGCCAACCGGGCCCGGGCATCTTCGGCGCGATTCCCGCCGCGATCTGGCTGGTGTGCACCGGCGTCGTGCTGATTCAGAGCAAGCGCGGCGCCGCGTCGGCGAGCACGTCGGCCGCGTCGTAGTTCGCGTTATTGACGCGCGTCGAAACCTCGCGCACCGTCATCAGCGCCGGATCGAACGGCCGCAAGAGCGATGCCGCGACCTCCGGCGGGAGCGGCTCGGGATCGAGCCACAGCGTCGATCTCATCGCCGGTCAGCATGACCGGCATGCGATCGTGCATCGGCGCGACGACCGCGTTGGGCTCGCACGTGACGACGTCGCAGCGATGCCGTGCCGTCGAGCGGCTCCCATAGCCCCGCGAACGCGAACGGCTCGCCCGAGCGCAGCGTGTAATAGTACGGCCGCCGGTCCTTCCATTCGTAGAAGCCGTCGGCAAACTCGATGCAGCGCCGCCGGACGGGGCTGCGCCGCGCGATAATCGACTCCGCCCGGATGTTGATGCGCCCGCGCACGCCCCAGCGCAGCGTCTCGACCGTGTCGCGCCCGTCGTTGCGCACTCCCAAGCACGTCTTGAGTCGGCGCGATGTTGTAGCGCGGCAGACCGGTCTCGCTGAACTCGCGCAGCTCCGGGAACTTGATCTGCGGAAAGGCGCCCCTGAGGGCCCCCGGCTTGGTCAGCGTGAATCTACCGCACATGACGGGTCTTGTTTCGGCACTGAAAGCCGGCATTCTCCTCGCCGCCGTCACGCAATATTTCGACGCGCACAATCACATCACCGGAATACTGCCATACCAGGCGTACGCGAATCTGCCCGCCTACATCGCGACGCTCTCCGATCCGCGCGCGCGGGTGAGCTACGAGGATCGTCTCGCGCTCTACCGCTACCTCGCCGACGTGTGGTATCCGTCGAAGAGGGACGAGCTGGGGGAAACGCTGTTCTCGCCGGCGGACGGACAGCGCTTCGCGCTCGGCGCGCGCGCCGCGCTCGTGGTGTACCGCAACGCCGTCGCGGGGAGCGCAACGGCGCTCGACGGCACGCTGGAGCGCGTGCTCACGGCCACGCCGTGGACCGAATTCGACAGCGCCTACGCGTTTCGCGGCGGCCCCGCGTGGTCGTATCTGCGCGACCGCTTCTACGGCGGCAACGACGACCGGCTGACCGCCGACTGGTGCGCGGCCACGGTACTCGATCTCGCCGCGACCAACATCGACAGCTCGGAACAGTCGATGCCGTTCGTCGGCGGATGGCGCTTTCAAAACGGCAGGTCCGGCGCGCTCGACACGGTCCTGTGCGTAATCCACGCGGCGTCGGACGGTCGCATGCAGGCGGCGCTGCGTGCGATGAATCGTCCGATGCCGACGGTCAAGATCGTGCTGATGACCCACACGGCGCAGCTCGCGACGCAGCCGGACGGCAAGAGCTACAGCGAGTGGTCGAAGAGCGGAACCTGCAAGGCCGTGCCGCTTCCCACGGGCCTCGTCACGACGCCGAAGATGGTCTACGACGCGCTGCTGGGCTGGGACGCGGGGCGACCGGTCGTGCCGGCGGCGCAGGCGCGGCAGTACTTCGACGAGGTCGTCGGCATCGACACCGCCGCGCCCGAGACGACCTGTTTCAGCCCGACGGGCATGGCGTACTACGAACGGCTCGTCGGCGCGGTCTACGACGCGGCGAAGTCGCGGCGCCTCGCGGGTTGGCGCGGCAAGCTGCTCGTGCACACGCACGTGGGCGAGGGCGGCATCGTCTACTACGCGCCCCGCCCTCCGCTGCAGCCGTGGAGCTTTCAGACGATGTTCGCGGCGCTGCCGCCGGCGCGCAGCAACGCGGGGCAGGCGCGCGACAACATCTCGACGCTGCTCGCGGCGATCGCGCGCTTCGAGCGCGCGCACCCCGACGCCCACGATTACGTAGTGTTCCGGCTCGCACACGACACGTGGGCGACCGCGGCGCAGGCGCGGGCCATGCACGACGAGCAGGTCGAGGCCGACGTCAATCTCGAGAGCAACGTCGCGACCGGCGCGTACCCGGTGGCGCGGATGCCGCTCGCCGCGCGGCTCCTCGCGGAGCGGATCGATCCGCTCGCGCGCGACCCCGCGACGAACTTCGAACTCAACGACCTGCTCGGTACGCTGATCGGCGACCCCAACGACGCATCGCAGGTCGGCGGCGTGCTCGGCAACGCCGCGCTGAAGTACCTGCTCGAGGCGCGGGTCCGCTGCCTCCTGGGCACCGACGCCGACGGCGTCGAGCACTCCGACATCGTCAAGGAGTATCAGTACGCCGCGTCGCTGATCGCCTATTGGCGCCGCAACGATCCCGAGTTCCAGGCGCGCTCCGGCGACGCGAGCCAGGCCACGCTGTTTGCCAACGTGCGCTGGCACCTCGCCAACATGGCGTCCGACGCGGCCCCGCCCTATTAGCGGGCAGCCCCTGCCCGCGGCCGCCTACTTGTGGCATAATGGGGGCGCTTCCCGAAGCCTTTCGGACGAGGAGAAATACCGTGTATCGACGTTGGTTTTTTGCATTTTTCGCCGCCGCGTTGGCGTTCTCGCCGGGCGCCGCTCTCGCGCAGCAAAGCGGCGCGCGTCCCACAGTCGCCGTTCTGGATTTCAGCACGAACGGCCTGACCTCGAGCTGGTACGGCTCGTTCCAGCCGGGGGTGGCGCTCAGCGATCTGCTCACCGACCGGATGGTCAACGGCGGCCAGTTCAACGTGCTCGATCGCACGCACCTCAGCTCGACGCTGGGCGAACACCAACTGGCGGCGAGCGGCGAGGTCGATCCTCAGACGGCCATCACCGCCGGCCGGATGACCGGCGCGCGCTATCTGGTGACCGGTAATATCTTGCAGCTCGATCAGACCGGCCAGAGCGGCGCAAATGCCGGGAGCTTCTTGCCGTGGCCGTACTCGGCGGCCGCCGGCAGCGTCAACACGCACCGCGTGACCATCAAGGTAGCGGTACGCGTCATCGACGCGCGAACCGGACAGATCGTTCAGAGCTTCGCCGACGAGGAGACGCGCTCGGGCACGTCGTGGAACGGCGGCGGCTTTACCGGCGGCACGTGGGGCTCGTACAGCAACGAGCAGTTCGTCAACAGCGACATGGGCCACCTGATCGACGACGAGGCCGGCAAGATCGTCGCATCGATCGATCCCAGCCGCTTCAACTCCGGTCCCGTCGCGCCGGCGCTGACCGGACACATCGCCGCGATCGACGGACACAACGTCATCATCGACATCGGCTCCAACTACGGCGTGCAGCCGGGCCAGCAGTTCGACATCGTCATGGTGAAGTCGCTGGTCGATCCCACGACGCACCAGGTGCTGCACGTGAACGAGAACATCGGCAAGCTGCAGATCGACACCGTCAGCTCCAACGCCTCGGTGGGCCACGTCATCTCCGGCAGAGCCGCGGTTCGCGTCACGGTAACGTCGAGCCCATAATGCGGCTCCTCGTAGCGGTTGCGCTCCTATTGAGCGCGACCGCGGCGTCGCGCAGCGACCCGATGGCGTCGCTGCGCTTCCTGGTGGGCAACTGGACCTGCACGTATCATCAGGGGCCGGCGCGGGTCACGTACAAGGCGACGTTCGAGTACGCCATGGCCGGCAACTGGCTGCGCGAGCGCGACGTCTGGACCGGCGGCGGCGGCGACGAGGCGCTGTTCACGTATCAGCCCAAGCAACACGCGTGGATCGTCGTCGTCGTCGAGCCCGACCGCAGCGCCACTCTGTTCAAAGGCACCGGACCACCGGCGCACGTCGTCTATCGCGGCATCTATCCCGATACGAGCATGAGCGAGCACATCGACCACACCTCGCCTACGCAGTACACGATCCATTTCTCGCAAACGGCGAAGGGCAAGACGATCACCTCTAACGACGTCTGCACCCGGAGTTAGGCGCCGGTTATGCGGGCGACGACGCGCTCGACCTTGACCACGCGCGTCTTCGTCCAGCGGTCGTGCAAGAGAACGCGGCGCCAGATGAAGCTCAGCGGCACGATCGCCCACCACACGAAGAAGACGATGAGGTAGCGCGCGATCGTGCGTCCGATGCCGGGCTTGTGATAGTCGGTAGTGACGACGCGCAACCCGGCGATCATCATGCCGAAGGTTTGTCCGGCGAAGATCACGAGCACCGCGAGATAGAATGGGAACCAGAAGAAAAAACCCAGCCGCCGAACGAAGGCGCCGAAGAACCCCGCGATGGCGTCGAGCGAGAGCGGCTGTTCCGTGTTGCCGGATTTGAGCGCGAGCCCCGGTCGTTGAGCACGATGGGCCCGATCTGCGCCTCGTCGCTCGAGGTCGCCTCGGGCTTCGGGGATGAGGTAGGGCGCGCATGCTCCTTGCCGCGAATCGTGATGTTTCCGAGCGCCGACGACGTCTCGACGTCGCCGGGCGCGATCGTCACGTTCGTTCTTCCGGCGTGGCTCCCGCCGGCGACGCTGCCGCCGAACGACGTGATGATCGCGCTGACGACGACCGCGTCGATACCCCACGCGGCGAAGCGGCGCCACCAGCCGGCGCAGTCGCGCGTCGCGACGGTGCCCTGTCCTGGCGCGGCCAGCGCCGGCGGCTCGTCGCTGCGCTCGCGCAGAAACCACGCCTCGGCGTTCTCGTAGCGCTGCGTCACTTCAAAGGCGCGCAGCGACGCGATCCGCCGCGTCGCGTACGGCTCGCTGCTCAGCCACTCGCCCCAGCGCAGCACCGAATCGCTCTGCACCTCCGCGTCCTGCTGTGCGAACTTCTCGTAATCGACCATGCGGCCGAACGAGTGAAACGCCGCCATGCCCATCGCGCGGATCGCGGCGTCGACGGAGCCGCAGCACAACAATCCGACCTTGTCGCAGGTGAGCGCGCAGCGGCGCAGCCAGGCGCCGAAGATCAGCGAGATCAGCGGGTTCTCGTTGCCGTTGACGCTCAGCAGCGAGTGGAAGCGCGTGTGGCCGGCCGCGATGTGGCCGAGCTCGCGACCGATCATGAAGGCCAGCTCGTCGTCGGCGAATAGCTCGATCCAGTGGCTCGAGAGCACGAGTGCGTACGGCTCGCCGAAGCCGAGCGCGACGACCGGAACGTAGTTGTCCTCGCGGACGAAAACGAACGGCATCGGGATCTCGAGCGCGGCGCACGCGCCCTTGACGATCGTGAAGACGCGCGGATACTGCGTTTGGTGCACCCGCACGCTTGAACCGAGCAGGCGCCCGCGCGCCAGCGTGACGTAGAGCATGGCGACTACGATGAAGAGCGCCACCTGCGACGCGCCGATCGATTCGTGGAGCACGTACCCGATCAGCAGCGCCGCGGGGAACGCGAGCAGCGCCGTCAGCCAGAACGCCCCGCGTTCCGACGGCTCTCGCAGAGAGCCGGGCCCCGCAAAGAGGAAATGCACGGTAGCTGACTCTGACGGTGCGAGCGGCGGCTCCTCTAGAAGTGGCGCTACGAGCCGCGCGCCATGAAGTAGAACATGCCGAGCGTTGCGCCGCCCATCAGCGCGAAGGTGGCCCATCCCCACGCCCGGGCGAGCCGCGAGCTGGTCCATTCGCCCATGATCCGGCGGCTCGAGGCGAGCCACACGATCACGCCGATCAGCGGCACGGCCGCGATGCCGTTGAGAATGGCCGACCAAAAGAGCGCTTTGATCGCGTCGATCCGCAGCAGGTTCATCGCGATGCCGATCAGGATGCCCACCGCGATGATCATGTAAAAGCGGGGCGCACGATGCACCGGCTCGCTCAAGCCTTCGCGAAAGCGAAACGTCTGCGCGGCGACGTAGGCCGACGACGTCGCGAGCACCGGAACGGCGAGGACCCCCGTGCCGACCATCCCGAGCGCAAAGAGCAGCTCGGCGAAGCGGCCCGCGAGCGGGCGCAGCGCCTCCGCGGCCTGCTGCGCGGTCGCGATGTCGTGACGCCCGTGCGCCCCCAGCGTCGACGCCGTAGTCACGATGATGAAGAAGGCGACGACGTTCGAGAAGATCATGCCCGCGTTGACGTCGGCGTGCATGTCGCGCACCTGCGACGCGTCCGTTCCGCGGCGGTCCGCGATCGTCGACTTGCCGGCCTCTTTATCTTCTTCGACCATCAGCGACGACTGCCAATAGAACAGATACGGCGTGATCGTCGTGCCCAGTACGCCGACCATCGTCGACAGCCATCCGGAATCGAGCCGTATGCGGGGGACGGCGAAGTGCAGGAACACCTCGCCCCAGGGCGGCCGCACGACGAAGGCGGTGATCACGTAGGCGAACAGCGCCAGGGTCAGCCACTTGAAGACCTGGGCGATCTTCGCATACGACAAATACGTCTGTACCGCGATCAACCCGATACCGAACAGAAAGACCAGCGCGCCGACCGGCACCGGAACGACGAGATGCAGCGCGTCGGCCATGCCGCCGATATCGGCCCCGAGGTTGAACGTGTTGGCGGCGATCACGAGACAGGCCAGCGCATAGGCCGCCCAGACCGGCAGGCGCTTGCGCATGATCGCGGCGAGACCCTCGCCGTTGACCATCGAGATGCGAGCGCACATGCCCTGAATCACCGCCATCATCGGCGTCGAGATCAGCGTGAGCCAGAGCATGGAGTAGCCCGTCGCCGCGCCCGCGACGGAATACGTCGAGATGCCGGATGGATCGTCGTCCGCGGCGCCCGTGATCAGGCCCGGTCCGAGTATGCTAAAGAACTTGCGGATTCGTAAAAGCACCGGGCCGCTTATACCCGGCTTCGGGCGGAACTAGGCCGGTGGCAAAAGCGCGGCGATCTCGCTGCCGCGTATCGCGCCGCCGGTCACGCCGAGGTCGCCGTCGTGCAGTCTGCGCGCGGCGTCGGCCAGCGCGGTCATCGAAAGGCGATAGAGCGCGCCGCCGAAGCTGATGCGCCGCACGCCCGCCGCGGAGAGCTTCTCGAGCGACACGATTGCGTCGCCGGGGCCGATCAGCACGTTGACCGGTTTGGGCGCCACGGCGCGCACGACGGCGACGATCGAATCCATGTCGGGCAGTCCCGGCGCGTACAGCACGTCGGCTCCGGCCTCGGCGAACGCGCTCAGCCGGCGGATCGTGTCGTCCAGGTCGGGACGGTCGTTGATGAAGTTGTCGGTGCGTCCGGTGAGCAGGATCTTGCCGCGCGCGGCGCCGGCGGCGGCGCGCACGCGCGCGACCGCGCGCATCGAAGTCGTGAATCGGCCGCGCCGGATCGGCGGTGGTGTCCTCGATGCCGAGGCCGGCCAAGCCCGCGTCGATCGCCGCGCGCACCGTCGCGACGCAATCTTCCGGATCGGGGCCGAAGCCGTCTTCGAGGTCGCCGTTGACCGGAAGGCCGCTGATGCGCGCGAGAAGAGCGGCATGCTCGATCGCGTCGTCACGCGACACCGCGTGACGTCCGTCCTGACGGCCGAGCGAGAACGCGAGCCCCAACGACGTGCTGCCCAGCGCCGCGAATCCGGCGCGCGCGAGCAGCGCCGCCGACGCGCCGTCCCACGCGTTGGGCATGACGAATGCGCCCGGGCCTTCGTGCAGCGCGCGAAAACGTTCGTATGCTGAGCTAGCCATTGCGCTACGCCGGCGCCTCGAACGTTCCCGGACTCTGCGCCGTCCCGCTCCAGCCGGCCGTGCGCGCCTTGTTAGCCCGCGCGAGCGCGTCGCGCACGCCCTGCGCGTCGAGATCGTGCGTGTAGACGGGCGAGCTGGGTTGTTGCCGCCAGGATTCGTCGATGCTTCCCGCGTCCACGGGGTCGAAACCGATCTCGTCGACGAGCCGCATCACGACGCTCTTCGCCGGTTCGTCGCCCGCGACGGGCAGGGCGATGCGACCCGGCGTGCCCGCGGGTTTGCCGAGTTCGAGCAGATGCTGCGCATAGATGTTGTTGAACGCCTTGACGACGGGGCGATGCAGCTGCGTCTCGACCCAGCGGCTCTCCGGCATGCCAGCCTCGATCGGCTCGATTCGCCCGTCACGCTGACGCGGATAATAGTTGCCGGTGTCGATCACGACGACGCTCGAGGGCACTCCGGCGAACAGGTCCGCCGGTAAGTCGGGAATCTTGGCCTCGGGGATCGTAACGACGACCACGTCGCCGCTGCGCGCGGCCTGCTCGACCGTTACCGCCGTCGCGCCCGTTTCAGCGGCCAGGTCCTTGAGCGTTTCGGGTCCGCGCGAGTTCGCGACGAACACCTGGTGGCCGACGGCGGTAAAGCGCCGCGTCAGGTTGCCGCCTATGTTGCCCGCGCCGATGATTCCGATCTTCATCATAAGTTCCTCAGGATGACAAGAAGGGTGGCCGAAGAATGCGGTTTTTTTAGATGAAGTCCTGGGAACGGGTTGCGGCACTCTTTGCGGTGGCCGTCGCGATCGCGCTCAACGTCGCGGCGTCGGTCCAGCTCTTCACTCCGCCCAGCACGTTCGGGTACCGGCTGGTCTACAGCGACGGCAACCGTGTCGCCGCCGTCGATCCCGGCACGTCGGCCGCCCGCGCCGCCATCCGTGCGGGCGATCGCCTCGACTTCGCGCACTCGAGTCTGCACGACCGGATCGTCGGTCTCGACTATCAGCCGCCCGTCGCCGGCGAGCGCACCTCGTTCGAGATTTCTAATCCTTCGACTCCGCTCAGGATGACAACGCTGGAAGCGATGCCGCTGACGGCGGATGAGGCGCAGCATGCGACGGGCTCGCCGATCGCCTCGTTCCTGCGGCTCGCGGGGTTCGCGTACATCGTCATCGCGCTGCTGATCCTGCTGCGGCGTCCGAACCGGATGACGTGGGGACTCTTTCTCTATCTCGTCTCGGCGACGAACGTCGCGCTCTTCCGATTCCCCGTCGCGCTGCTGCCGGTCGCGCAGCTCGCGTCCGACATTCTCGCCGTCGCCGGTCCGATCGGGCTCGTGATCTTCGCGGCGCGCTTTCCCGGCGATAAAGCCACCGGCTGGCGCGTCTGGCTCGACCGTCTCGCGATCCCCGTCGGCGCGCTGTTCGTGATTCCCAACATCGCGTGGGACGCCACGTCGCTCTTCGCGGGCGGGAGTCCCGCTCCGTGGATGACGCTCGGCTCGGTAATCGGTGCGCTCGGGCTAATCGCGATCGCGGGCGTCACGCTCGTCGCCGCGTACTTCGGCGTCGCGCGTACGCAGCGACAGCGCTTCGTGTGGGTCATCGCGGGCGTGCTGTTCACGTTGCTGAACTACGTGTCGGAGTGGGCGCGTTACTGGTCGACGGCGTATTCGCTCGCGACGTCCGACGCCTTGGTCTGGACCGCAGTCGTGCTTTACGCGATCGCGCCGTTCGCGATCGCCTACGCCGTCGTGCGACAGCGCGTCTTCGACATCTCGTTCGTCATCAGCCGTACGCTCGTGTACACGATTCTGAGCGGGCGCGATCTTCGCGATCTTCGCGTTGGTCGAATGGCTCGCGGCACGCGTGATCGAGCAGAGCGGCGTCACGCTCGTCTTGGTCGGCGCTGACGGCGATCGGCGTCGCATTCTCGCTCCAGCCCGCGCAGCGCGCGGATCGAGGCACTTCGTAGAGGGACTGCTCTTCCGCCGCCGCCACTTGGCGGAGCGGCATCTCGCCGGCGTCGCCGCCGGCCTGCCTTTCGCCGAGAACGGCGCCATCGTCGACGAGGCGATCGCGCGCGAGCCCGTAGAGGCGTACTCGCTGACCCACTCCGCGCTATTCAAACGCAACGATTCCGGCGACTATCCTGCGTAACGACGAGCCGCTCGACACGGTCATCCGCTGCGGCTGCTCGGCACTCGCCACCCCGTCCGGCTGAACAACGGTGACGCCGCGCTGGCCGTTCCGATCTTCATGCGTTCGCGGCTCGAGGCGGTCGCGCTGTACGGTCCGCACGCCAACGGCGAAGACATCGACCCCGACGAGGCCGCCTCGCTCGAGGCGATGTGCGCCGCCGCCGGCGACGGCCTACGATAATCTCGATGCGCTGCGCGTTCATCGCGAGATCGCGCGCTGGCGCAGGCTCGCGGAGCGTCAGGCTCGCGAGCTCGCGGCGCTGCGCGAGCGAACCTCGCTACTCGGCGAGCATCTCGCCGGCGATGACGCTCACGGGAACGGTCCCGTGTGAGAGCAGGTCGTCGTGGAAGGCCTGCAGGTCGAACGCGGCGCCCTTGCGGGCCTTGTACTGCGCCAGCAGCGCCTCGATCTGCGTCTTGCCTACGGCGTAGTCGAACGCCTGACCCGGCCCGAGCGCGAAGCGGCTGACCTCGCCCAGCGCGGTGTCGGCATCGACGCCAGCGTTGCTCTGGAACCACTTCACCGATTGTTCGAACGTCCACGCGCCGGTCGCGAGCTTCGTGTCGACGATCGCGCGCGCGCCGCGCAGCCGTTCGAACTGTGCGACGGCGTAGCGCCCGTCGAGATCGTTGCCGTATAGACCATCGCGCTCGAGCAGCGCCTCTTCGTAGAACGCCCAACCCTCGGCGAAGACGCTGTCGAACGAGAACCGGCGCACCGGATCCGCGTTGTGCTTGGCGATCGAGAGCTGCAGGAAGTGGCCGGGGAAGCCCTCGTGGCCGCTCGTCATCAGCACTCGGTCGCGGTCGAAGTCTTCGAAGATAGCGCCGTTCGCGGCCGCCTTGGCCATCTGCGGGTTGGGCGGCGGCACGAAGTAGATGCCGTCGACCTGCTTGGAGAGAATCGGCGGCGGATTCATCGACGCGCCCGGCAGGATCGGCAACAGGAACGCCGGCGTCTCGACGATCTTCATCTGGCCGACGTAGGCTGGAATCGTCACGATGCGCTTTTTCGCGATGAACGCGCGCAGCGTGTCGAGCTGCGCCTGGAAGAACGCGAACTGCGCGTCCTTCGTGGTGGGCGTCATGCCGCCGCCGTTAGCGGCCGCTTGCACCGGATTGGAGAGATTCACGCCCTTGGCCTTCGCCTCGGCCTTGATCTTGCGCTCGGCGGCCATCGCCGCATCGAGCGTCTTCTGCCCGATGGCGGCGATCTGATCGGCGTCATACGGTAACAGCAGCTCGTCGCGCAGCATCGCGTTGTACGCGTCCGCACCCATCGCGTAGTTGATGGGCCAGCTCGCCGCGTTGTCGTGCATCCACTTCGTCCACTCCGTCATCGACGCGACGAGCGCGTCGCGCGCCTTCACGAAGCGCGCCCGCTGATCGGCGGGCAGCTGCGCCGACATCGGCGTGAGCACGTAGTAGAAGAGGCCCGGCGCCAGCGCGAGCTGCTTGAGCGCGACCTGCGCCTGCAGGCGTCCCGGATGCGTGATCTGCGGCCGCTGCGCCGCCATCCACGCCGGCGCCTTCTCCATGCGCGCGATCAGGTGGTCCCACCAGACGTTCGGCTCTTGCTCGTCTTTGTGCAGGATCATCGTGAAGACCGCACCCAGCACGGTCAGCGGCGCCGCGGAGGGATCCTTGCCGGCCTCCTGATCGGCGATGGCGCGGCGCTGCCCCACGACGAACGCGCGCATCAGCCGGATGTCGTTGCGGTCCTGCAGCGTCGCGCCCGTCATGTCGATCGCGGCGATCTTCTGCTCGTAAGACGAAAGCATCGCCTTGAAGTGCGCGATGCCGGCCGGCGTCGGATCGCTCCAATCTCCGTCGTGGCTGTAGTCGCCGAGGAACGTCGCGACCTCGGGCGCGGCCGCCAAAAACTCGTTGACGGCCTGCAGCTGCAGGGCCGCGATCTGGGCGGCGGGCGTGCTCTGCGCCGGCACGGAGATAGGCGAAAGCGTGATCAGTGCGGCCGCCAAAGCGGCCGGAATCCGTACGTTCATGCCGCTTCTACGGCCGCTTGCGCCGGTTTGTTTCGGCCGGCCGCTAGAGCTTGCCGGCGGCGTGCAGCGTCTTATAAATCGCGAAAACTAGCTGACCGGACTGATTTTGCTTGCTGTCGGGCTGGCTGTTGAGGCCGAACGCGATGACTGCGTCCTGACGGGGAAAGTAGAGGTGGAGCATGCGATAGCCAAGCGTCATCCCCTCGTAGAACCAGATGGTCCCGATCTCCGGCTTCGTGATCTGCGCGACGCCGAGGCCGAATCCACCGCGGATCTTGCGGCGTCGTCTTGCGAATCGGTTTGCCGGTTTTCTGCGAGACCAGGCTCATCAGCTCGGCGCGCTGCTTGGGCGCGAGGACGGTGCCGGTGTAGAGCGCGCGTGCCCAGCGCGTGACATCCTCCGGCCGTCGAGACGATGCCGCCGGCGCCCTGCATCCACGAGACGCTGAGGTCGCGCACATCCTTGCCGAGCAGCGGCGCGAGGCCCGCGTCGTCGGGGTCGTGGTTGAAGAAGTATCCCGAGGTCGTGCGGTTCGTGATGCTCGGTGGATACGCGTACGCCTCGTAATACGTGTCATCGAGCCCGAGCCCGGCGCGCAGAAGCCGCCGATCGAGCTCGTCGGTGTAGCTGTGACCGGTGACCTTCTCGACGATCATCTCGGCCAGCAGGTAGTTCGTGTTCGAATACGAGTAGCCGGTCGTCGCGGCCGGCGCGCCGGGCGTCGTCGGATACGCGTAACGCACCAGCTCTGGCGTCGTGAAATGGCGCCGCGGATTGCTCGAGTAATCGCGCAGCATCGTTTCCGAGGAATCGTAGCCGGGAATGCCGCTCGTCATGTTGAGCAAACGATGAATCGTGACGTTCTTCCAGGCCGGATATTGCGGCAGCCAACGCCCGACGGTCTGATTGACGTTCAGCTTTCCCTCCGCCTCGAGCTGCAGGAGGATCGCCGGACGTGAAGGCCTTGGTGTTGCTGCCGATCTGCCACAGCGTCTGCGGCGTGATCGGCGCCCCGCCCGCGCCGTAGCGGGTCGTCCCGGCGGAGACGTCGATCGTTTGGGGCACGCCGTGCAGGCTGACGCTGAGCGCGATCGCGGAGATGTGTTCGGGTTTGGCTCGCGCCGCGAGATAGCTGGTTGAGGTCGTTTTGGAGCGCGGCGCGCAGCGCCGCGTCGGGGGAAGCGGTCGGCGGGAGCGCGCCGAGGAGCGTGCAGCAGAGCAGCAGGATCATATATCGAGGCATGGCCCGCTTGCATTCGTGCCCGGGGTCTGAATATCCGCCGCCGCGTGCGGGTATAGGAATGGCAGCCACCTCAGCAAGGGAGGGAGCGCGGAAATGATTCGAACGATGTCCATCGTCTTGTTCCTGCTCGCGCAAACCGGCGCCGCGGCAGTCGCCGCGACCTGTGCAGGCGCAAATCCGGCGATCACGTCCGTCGCGGTCAAGAACGTCACGAGCGACGGAAGGCTGAACGACTATCACATCGTCGGGAACGGTGACCAATCTCGGCAGCGCCGGCCAGCCGAACAACACGCTGCAGTTCGTGGACATCTGGCAGTACGGCAACAAGCTCGACGACAAGGGCATCCCGCCGCTCGCGCCGGGCCAATCCGCCAACTTCTCCTACATGTGGCAGCGTTCGGCGGAGGCGGCGCGCGGGAGCACCGATCCTGAACTTCCGGATCCGCATGGAACAAGGCTCGGATTGCAATCCGGGCAACGGCACCTACAGCCTGACGCTTTAAATACGAAACATTTCGGCGAAGCGGTCGAACAGACGGCGTTTGCCGATGACGCGGACGACGCCGTTTTCGATCGCTTCGTTTGCGGTGATCTCGCCGGCCATGACGGCGCGAATGCCCGGGCCGGCCTCGATCACGCAGTCGGCGCCGGGAAGCGGCGCCGCCGCGGCTTCGACCCTGCCGTCGTGCACGCGCGCGCTCACGATGACGTCGCCGAGCCGTAGCTCGTAGCTTGCGCGGCACGCCGTCGGCGGCGTCGGGGCGGAACGTCGAGCGCAACGCCATCGTCATCGAATCCGGGGTGACGACCTCGCCCGGATGCGGTTCGCCGAGCGACTTCGCGCCCCAGCGGCCGAACCGAACGACGGCGTCCTCGAGCTCCTTGCCGTACTCGGTCAGCTCGTAGACGATCGAGCCAGCCGGCCGGGGCAGCACGCGCCGCGTGACGACCTCGCGCCGCCTCGAGCTCCTTCAGCCGCGAGGTCAGGACGTTGCTCGGGAATGCCCGGCAACCCGCGCTGCAAATCCGTGAAGCGCTTCGGCGCCTATCAAGCAGGTCGCGCACGATGAGCAAGCCCCAGCGCTCGCCGAGGATCTCGACGGCGCGCGCGAGGCCGCAGTACTGGCCGTAAGCTCGGTTCGCCATGCTTGTTATTATACAGCAAAATATATTTTCCGCAATTGTACTTGTTTTTAACAAGCGTACTTTGCTATAATCCGTCCGCACATCGCTCACCGCCTAGGAGGAACCCTCGAAATGACTGCTCTCGTCGATCGGCTCCCCGGGAGGCCCTCGGCAGATCGGCTCGCCCGCTATGGCCTGTGGCGGCGCGCATCGCGCTCGGGCTCGTCTTCACGCTGGCCGGCGCCTCGATCTTCGTTCTCATCGGCGCACCCGCCGCCGATGCCGCCGGGCCTCGCCGGCACGCTTCACGTCGGCCTTCTTTGCGTCGCGCTGGGTCGTGTTCGTCGACCTGGTCGGAGCTGACGGCCGGCGTTCTGCTGCTCGCCAACCGCTTCGTGCCGTTCGCGCTCGTGCTGCTCGCCGCCATCCTCTCCAACATCCTCGTCTTTCACATCACGATGCAGCCGCAGACCATCCTGCTGCCGCTCGTTCTGACCGGCCTGTGGTTCGTGCTCGCGTATCAGCACCGCGAAACGCTCACCCAACTCTTGAAGTAGAAGGGAAAGTAGCCGCAATGCAACTCAATCCGAATCTCGCATTCAACGGAAACGCCGAAGAGGTGCTCGCTCACTACCGCGACGCGCTCGGCGGCGACGTCGAGATCACGCGCTTCGGCGAGACGCCGGTCGCCCAGCAGTCTGCCGCCCGATTGGGCCGACAAGGTCGTCTACGGCAACGCTGCACTCGCCGGCGGGGAAATCAACGTGATGGACGCGCCGCCGGACCGCGGCGGCGAGCCCGGCGAGCAACTTCATGCTCGGAATTCAGAGCGAAAGCCGCGCGCAGATCGACGAGATATTCTCCAAGCTATCGGCCGGCGGCAGCGTCACGATGCCGTTGGACAAGACGTTCTGGTCGCCGCGGTTCGGGATGCTGACCGACAAGTTCGGCATCAAGTGGATGCTCAATCTCGGCGGAGGCTTCCTAGCCATGAGTGAACGCGCGCAATATCCGCCCGGCGTCCCATGTTGGGTCGACACGCTGCAACCCGATCCCGGAGGCGGCGACGCGGTTCTACGCCGCGCTCTTCGGCTGGCAGATCGCCGGCCCGGGCGCGATGCCGGGCACGCCGCCAGGCGAGTACTTCGTCGCGCAGCTGCGCGGGCGCGACGTCGCGGGAATCGGGTCGCTGCCGCCGCACGGCGCGCCCGCCGACGGCGCGGTCTGGAACACGCTACGTCGCGGTCGACGACGTCGACGCAGCGTGCGCATGGCGTGCGAGCGCCGGCGGCACCGTCGTCGTCGCCGCCGACCGCGCGCTGCCGGCCGGCAGGATCGCGGTCGTCAGAGATCCGGCGGCGCGACGTTCTGCGTTATGGCAAGCGAGAGATCGCGCCGGCGCGCAGCGCATCAACGAGCCGGCAGCGTGGGCGATGAGCGCGCTGCTCACGCGCGATCTCGAGCGCGCAAAGCGCTTCTACCGCGACGTCTTCGGCTGGAGCAGCGACACGTTTCGCGCCGGCGGCAAGGAGGTGACGCTTTTTCGCCTGCCCGGTTTCGTCGGCGGCGAGCCGCAGCAACCGGTGCCGCGCGACGTCGTCGCGGGTCGCGTCTGCCGATCGGGCGGCGACGTTCCCGCGAGCGTGCCGCCGCACTGGAACGTGGATTTCTGGATCGGCGACGCCGATGCGGCCGCGGCGAAGGCGTGCGCAGCTCGGCGGCAGCGTCGTCACGCCGCCGCACGACGCACCGGGATTCCGGCGGTGCGTCGTCGCCGATCCGCAAGGCGCGGTCTTTTCTTTGAGTCAACTCGTTGGAATCTAATGAGAAAGGACGTCATGCAGAACATCACGCCGTTTTTATGGTTTGACGACAACGCCGAAGAGGCGGTCAATTTTTACGTTGCCACCTTCAAGAACTCGAAAATCAACTCGGTCAACCGCTGGGGCGAAGGGCGGACGGTCTTGACGATCGACGTTCGTGCTCGACGGCACCGATTTCGTCGCGCTCAACGGGGGCGAACGAAGCCCGACGGCGAGGAGCTCGGCTCGGAGTTCGACCTCGAAGGCTTCGTCTGCGGTCTCGTTCGTCGTCAGCTGCAAGACGCAGGGCGACGTCGACGAGGTGTGGGAGAAGCTCCTGCCCGGCGGACAAGCCGATGCAGTGCGGCTGGATCCGCGACAAGTTCGGCGTCACGTGGCAGATCGTGCCGGAGGGCATGCTCGAGCTGTTCGGCGATCCGGATCGCGAGCGCGCGCAGCGCGCGATGGCGGCGATGATGCAGCAGGTGAAGCTCGACATCAACGCGATCCGAAAGGCCGCCGACTCCTAAGGGAACCGCGCCGCGCCGGCGAAACTCGCTCCGAGGAGGACGGAGCGATGATCGGTCTTCGTTTTAGGCGCCGTGCGTTAGCTGCGGTTGCTGCGTGTCTGTTGGCAGCCTGCGGTGGTTCGCAATCAGGTTTCGCCCCTTCCGGCACGACGCAGGAATCGGCGGGCGGAAGGGTCTTTGGGCGCAGTCTGCTTTACGTGAACATTAACTTGCAGGTCGATGTGTACACCTATCCTCGCGGAAAACCGGTCGGCGCGATCGGATGGGGAGGCAATCTCTGCTCAGATAGATTTGGGAACATCATCCTCGCTGGGGGTGAGGGCATAAGCTATGTCTGGGTCTTTCCGCATGGGGGCAGCAATCCAATTGCGACGTTGTACAATCCTGGCGGTTCGGGAGGCTGCTCCGTTGACGCGAACACCGAAGACATAGCCCTCGCTGACTTGTCGCCTTCGGTAGTCGTCTTCCCGTACAAGCCTAATCGCGGCTGGAGGCTCGCCCGCCAGTACAATGATCCGAATATGCGCGCGAGTGTCTACTGCACGTACGATCCGCAAGGCGACATTTTTGTCGACGGGTACAGCAACAGCGTCTCGTTCATGCTCGATGAATTACCCAATGGGAGTTCCACGTTTACTAAGATCACTCTGGATAGGGTTATACACAGTCCAGGTTCCGTGCAGTGGGACGGCAACGATCTAACGATCGAAGACGCCGGCAAGAGCGCTTCGAGCGCGGCCGTGATCTATCGTTTTGCGATAAATGGAAGCTCGGGGCACAAGGTCGGCGCTACCACCACCCTGGAGAATTCGGTCGCTAGCGGCCAAATTTCCGATACTGGGTCAAACCGTTATCGGTCCCGCGAAGCAAAGCTCGCAGCCCGGAATCGGCTTCTGGCACTACCCTAAGGGCGGCTCCCCAATAAGGTTCATTTCCACAAGTGGGGCCCCAAATGGAGAAGCCCTGAGCCCTAAGTAACTAGTCTACGCGATAGCGCCGCTTCGTGCGCGCGCAGCGCGCGATGGCCGCGATGATGCAGCACGTGAAGCTCGACATCAACGCGATCCGCAACGCCGCCGCCGCCTAAGGGAACCGCGCCGCGCCGGCGAAGCTCGCTCCGAGGGGGACGGAGCGTACAATGCCGCGTCAACCCAACCGGTCAAAACGCCCGTCAATATTGGAGGAGATATGCGTTTAGGAACTCTCATCGCACTGATGATCGCCGGCGTGGGATTTTATGCAGCACCGGGGGTAGCCGGAACTTCGATGGTCGCTCTCCCAGATTGCTTAGGGCGCCCGGTCGCAAAGCCAACGAGCGTGACACTCGCGTGTGCCGATGCGAACTTTCGTATCGAGCGCATTCAATGGACGGGATGGGGCGAGTCATTCGCGGCCGGCAAAGGTACGGGAGTAGTAAACGATTGTGAGCCAAACTGCGCTGCGGGGCACTTTCACAACTACCCTATGCTGCTGATCGTGACCGGCAGACAGACGTGCCCCAGCGGGCAGACTGCGTACGAGAAAGTTGTCTACGCCTTTGTAGGTCGTTCCCCATTTCCACAGGAGAGTGCGGGAAACGCCACCCAAGACTTCCCATGTAAGCCTAGGCCCTAACTGGTAAAGCAGTCCGCACATAATGTGGAGGGAGGCCGATGTGAAATTCGCTGTAACGGCCATTGCCGCAGCTGCGGGATTCCTCTGCTGGTTCTCATAGCGCGAGGCGTCGCCGCGGACACGCGTAGTTTGGTGAACGCAAGGGAGACAGTGGATCAGATGGAGCAAAACGAGGATTTACGCGAGGCGCGCTTGCGCTATTTTGAAACGTATCCGTTTCCGCTGTTCAGTCACATCGATCTGCGGGTTAGCGATGCAGATGCCGTGCGTCCGTTCTACGATGCCCTCATGGCGCTCTTTGGTACCGAACCAACGACCCCACGAGTCGTGCGATACGGCTATACTCGGCGCTACGGCAGCGTCCGGGCGGATTTCTTCAATATTTTTGCCGATCCCGATGCGCGCCCGACAGCTACGCGTATTGCCTTCGCCGCCCCAAGCACTGCCTTTGTTGACGAAGTCGCGGGAGTCGTTCGGACGTATGGTGGTCAAAATATTGAAGGTCCGCAATACTTCGACCAGCACCACCCAACGTTCTACGCAGTTTTCTTCGAAGACCCCTTAGGCAATCGCTTCGAAGTTTGCCATCACCGCATGGATAAATAGTAGCTAAGACGCCATCCCTTTGCCAACGCCAGTCGGCGCGGGAGGTCGATCTGCTCAACAGGGTCCTTCCGCCCGATCATCACCGATACTGAACGTCACCCACTTTCTGGCAACGCTTATCCTCTTTGGTGGTCACAGGCTGTGAGCGTTCCCCTAAGAGCACTGATTCGCAGCGCATGTAGCGATCAAAGCCGGGAGCGTTGAAGGCAAAAAGGAGCGACAGCGGCTTCTCTCCGGCGGGCTGCGCCGATACCCACGTATCTCTGGGAATGAAGACGATTGTCCCTGGACGTGCATCGCCCTCGAGAGAGCCCACGTGGACATGCGCGCTTCCAGAAAGGATGTACAATACTTCGTCTTCGTGTAAATGCCGGTGATACGGAATTCCCGCCCCAGCCGGGAGGGTCTCCGTTCCGAACCAAAAGTCTGGCGAACCGCCATGTTCGCTATCTACCTTGATACTGAAGGGCGTCGATTCATCGAATTTCTGTTCGGCCGGTGATTCCGAAACAAGGGGTCGCCAAACGCGAGTTTCGCCCTGATCTTGCCCAGGATGAGCGGATGCTCGGTGGTTGGGGCGGTTGCGACTAGCTCGGATGCCGACGGTCTGCCAAACGTAAACAAACCAAGAAAGATCAAGACGCCGATCATGAGTCTCTCCATCTGCTCTCTCCTTGACGACATCGGTTCGCTCGCCTTGTTGGCGTTCCCCCGCCCGCCGCGCGGTGTGAGAATCGCAGCACCAAAAAGCCTCAATCTCGTCGCGGCGACCCACAGTTGCACGCCCACGTCGGCGGCTAACTTTTGACGCTGGGCACCGAACATCTACAGCCAGCCGGGTGCGGTGGCGCAAAGCCGCGTGATCGCGGCATGCAGCGATAGCATCGGCGGCACGCTCTACGTTACCACGACCTTTGGCGGCCTTGATACCGCAGGGTATTGTGGTCGGACACCATAAAGAAGTAGCACTCTGGTCGCATTGTAACGGTCTTCGGTTCTTGGAAGGCGAAGGGGAGCGACGATGCGCGGGCGCAACGTAATTAGCGAAGGCATTGCTGCACTGGTTTTCGCCGGCTGCGGCGGCGGCGCCGTAGCAACTTTACCGACAGCGTTACCCGACAAAACGCCTCACGGAGTCGAGATACTCGCGATCTTCCACTACACCGGCGGCCCGCAGAAGTTCATTGTTCCAAGAAATCTGATGAAACTGACGTTTACAGTGCGGGGAGCTAGCGGCGGCGGAGCCACCGCTGCTCACGGGCTCGGCGGCGTGGTGAGAGCGACGATCCCCGTTACGCCCGGGCAGACGCTGCGAATCTTTGTTGGCGGCAAAGGCGCGTATTATTCCGGCGGTTATAACGGTGGCGGCGTAGCGATTTGAGCAACGCCGACGGAGGGTACCCCACGGGGAGCTTACTCTACAGGCGCGGCGAACTTTACGGCACGACGCAGCTCGGCGGAAGCTCCGCGTGCTTCACCGGTGAATCCATCGGGTGCGGGACCGTCTTTAGGGTGAGCACATCCGGCACCGAGAAGATCCTGTACCGTTTCAAAGACGGGACCGACGGCGGATTCCCGGACGCGGGCTTGATCAACGTGAACGGCACGCTGTACGGCATGACCAGCGGAGCTTCTGCCTCGTGCACCGGCAGCGGGTGCGGGACTGTCTTCAGCCTGAGCACATCTGGCACGTTGAAGACCCTATACACCTTCGGAGGCGGTGCGGACGGCGCAGGCCCCTTTGGGAACTTGACCGATGTGAACGGCGTACTTTATGGGACGACGACAGCCGGCGGCGGATCAGGGTGCGGCAGCGGATGTGGGACCATCTTCAAGGTGAGCACGCAGAGCACCGAACACGTATTGTACCGCTTCACAGGTAGCCCGGACGGCGCCGACCCGCAAACGACCCTGGCTGATGTGAACGGCGTGCTCTATGGCGCCACGGATTTTGGTGGTTCAGGTTCGTGCAGCGGGACCACCGGGACGTCCGGGTGCGGGACCGTCTTCAAGATAAACCAGTGATCCCTCGCTATTTGCCTGTCGGAGGCGCAAACAGCGACGGCACGGTCTTCTTGTTGTCGTTTCTAACGCTCGGGCCACTCGTAAGAATAACGTTCGTCACGCACACATAGCAGAACATCGAGCCGCTCGCTTTTGGGCTTCGGTCGCGAAGCCTTGGTAAAGGATCGATCGTCGGATCGAACGGGATGATGACGGTGAACGGCACGGCGATCTTCGCTAGTCCTGGCGTAAAATCGAGCGAGAGCGCCGCTCGCCCAGGCGATGATGGCCGTAGGATCGCTGCGCGCCGCACTTACCGCGACGACGTCCACGTCGTGCTTCGACGTAATGGTGTATTGCAGTACGCGCTTTAGCTAGCGCGGAAAGCCGGCTTTAGGGCTACCGTCAACGGGCCGGCTAGTCATCATCTGGTGGTATCGTCGTTATCGGCTGGCGCAAAAAGTAGGCTGCTCCGCGCGCGGCGTGAATCGGCTTGAAGCGGCGCGGCGCCGACCCGCTGAAGCAGTCGCGCAGGTCGTCGCTCGTCGAGTCGGTCGTTCCCATCGACGGCAGGCCGAACTCCTCCTCGGTGAAGCGTAGGATGGATCCGAAGGCGTGCGGCCGATGCGAAACGTACCCCTCCTTCGCATAGGGCGAGATCACGATGAGCGGGACGCGGAAGCCTTGCTCGTAGGAGTTTTGGATCGTCGGCGTTACTGGATCGAACCAGCCGCCCCAATCGTCCCATGTTACAAAGATGGCGGTCGAGCCCCAAAACGGACTAGTTCCGATTGCGTTGACGACGCCCGCCACCCAGGAGGGACCGCTGCCGTTGTTGTCGCGCGGGTGGTCCGACTCGAGGTAGGTCGGCGTCACGAACGTCACGGCTGCGAGCTGCCCATTCGCGATGTCGGTGAGCACCCGTGAGGGCGGCCACACGACGTCGGTTTTGAACTCGGGTTTTTGCCAAATCTGCTTCAAGGCATCGACGGCATTCCACACCCCCGCGCCGCCGTAGTATTGATAGTAGCGCCAACTCTGGCCGGCAGCGTCGAGTTCATCGAAAATCGATAGCCGCTCAAAGCACGGGAAGACGGTTTTGTTCTCGCTGCCGGCGTCGTTGATGACTTTCACCGTCGAGCCGGCCTCCGAGTCGCAGCCGCCGACCATGCCGCCGACCATGCCGTCGCCCTTCCCGCCGTGGTGCCGGGGATGCCTGGCGTTCTCCGACGCCCGCAGGTCGGAGCCGTTAGCGATCGTCGAGGTTCCGCTGACGAGGTACTGGTGGGCCGGGAAGCTCGGCCCCTCGTTGCTTTGGAACATTTGGTCGGCGACCGTGTATTGCGAAGCCATCTGCCAGTACGGCCGGATGTCGCTCCGCTTGACGTAGGCGTAAGCGACGGTCGAGCGGACGGGGCATTTCCTTACCCTGCAAGAGAGACTCTCGTTGTTCCAGCCGTTCATCGCGCCACCCGCGTACTCGGTTTTGAACGCGGTGTGAGTGTGCCCGATATCGTAGTCTGTCGCAAGCCGCACGGAATGGAGCGTCACGGTTTTGCCGCTCGAGTTGCGCCCGCTCCTCGCCGTGGTCGCGCCTGGGAAGCCCATGAATAGGGTGTTAAACGTGCGGTTTTCTTGCACGATGATGACGATATGCTGGATTGGCGGCAGCACCGACGATCCGCTGCGGTCGGCGTGTGGAGCGACTGCGCGGCTTTGCGGCGTCGCGCCCCTAGGAGCGAGTTGTGATCCGCCGCTGCTACAGCCGGCGAGCATTGCGAAGACTGTGCAACAGCATAACGCGTGCGAAGCCCGGATTGAAACTTGCATGGGTTCCAGCTTTCGTGGCCGAAGGCGCTGCGCACCGCGGCAGATCCCTCAAAAGTCACTGTGCGCCTTCTTGCTGCCCTTGTCAATCGGTACAAAGCGAAGTCCTTGCGGCTGATCGAACATCACGAAGTGCCGCGAATTCGCAATGACTGCGCCACCGACGCGACGGCCGGCGCCGACCGCCAAAATGCCGCGAGGGCCGCAAGTACGACGAGAATTGCCTGTCGAAGGCCGCGCCCATGACGGAGCGGCGCGCGCTGCGCGTAGGGATCGACGTCGGCGGCACGTTCACCGACCTCGTCGCTGCGGAGTCGTGGAGCGGGCGCGTCGTCACGCGCAAGGTCGCGAGCACGCCGCGCGAGCCGCACCGCGCGGTGATGCAGGCCCTGCTCGGGCTGCTGTGCGAGTACGAGCCGCGGCCGGCGGTGGAGTTTCTCGCCCACTCGACGACGATCGCGACCAACGCGCTGCTCGGCCAGCTCGGTCTCGAGCTGCCGCGTACCGCGCTCGTCACGACGCACGGCTTCCGCGACGTCATCGAGATCGGCCGTCAGAACCGCAGCGAGGTTTACAATCTGTTCGTCGAGCGTCCGCATCCTTTGGTTGCGCGCGACGACCGGCTGACCGTCCGCGAACGAATGGATCATCTCGGGAACGTCGTCGAACCGCTCGACGAGTCGTCCGTCGCCGCAGCCTGCGACGAGCTGCGCCGCCGAAGCGTCGCAGCGGTCGCGGTCTGTTTGCTGCACGCGTATGCGAACGACGCGCACGAGCGCCGCGTGACGAACGCAATCGCCGCCGCGCTGCCCGAGGCGCGAATCGCGCGTTCGTCCGAGGTCGATCCGGAGTATCGCGAGTACGAGCGCTTTTCGACCACCGTCGTCAACGCCGCGCTCGCGCCGATCGTCGAGGCGTACCTCGAGCGGCTCGTGCGCGAGCTGCGCGAGCACGGCATCGACACGCCGCTCTACGTGATGCGCAGCGACGGCGGCATGGCGGCCGCGCAGCGCATCGCCGCGCGGCCCGCGGCGATCGTCGAGAGCGGGCCGGCGAGCGGCGCGATCGCGACGGCGGCGCTCGGGCGCCGCATCGGCGCGCCGCGTCTCCTCTCGTTCGACATGGGTGGAACGACGGCCAAGGCCGGCACGATTCTCGACGGCGTGGCGCAGGTCGCGCACGAGTTCGAGGCCGCGGGGCGCACGCATAGCGGACGCGCCATCAAGGGCAGCGGCTATCCCGGTGCGCTTTCCCTTCGTCGATCTCGCCGAGGTGAGCGCGGGCGGCGGAACGATCGCGTGGGTCGACGATGCCGGCGCTCTGCGCGTCGGTCCGCTCTCCGCCGGCGCCGATCCCGGACCGGCGTGCTACGGCGTATCGGATCGACCGACCGTTACGGACGCGAACGTCGTGCTGGGACGCCTGCATCCCGAGCATCTGCTCGGCGGCGCGTTCGCGATCGACGCGTCGCGCGCCCGCGCCGCCGTCGCGGCGCTGGCGGAGCGGCTCGGGCGCGGCATCGAGGCGACCGCCCTCGGCATCGTCGCGCTCGTCGACGATGCGATGGCGAAGGTGCTGCGCATCGTCACCATCGAGCGCGGCCTCGATCCGCGGGACTTCGCGCTCGTCGCGTTCGGCGGAGGCGGCCCGCTGCATGCGTGCGCCGTGGCCGGCGAGCTGCAGATCGCGCGCGTGATCGTTCCGGCGCACCCGGGGCTGTTCTCCGCGTTCGGCCTGCTCGAGGCCGACCTGCACGTCAACGACGTGCGGCCGATCCTGCGCGCGACCGGCGACGCCGATGACGCGACTCTCGCGCGATTCTTCGACGAGAGCGCATCGAGCGCGCGCGGCGAACTGCTCGCGCAGGGCGCGCACGCCGCCACGATCGCCTTTCGGCGGCAGTACGATGCGCGCTATCGCGGGCAGAGCTTCGAGCTGACGATCGAGCACGATCCCGATCCCGCCGAGGTCGCGCAACGCTTCCACGCGCGCACCGTGCCCGTTACGGCTACGACGTGCCCGACGGAGACCGTGGAGCTCGTCAACGCTCGCCTAATGGCGCGTGGCAAATGCTCCTCGCAGTCCGCCAGTCCGAAGTGTCGAGTCGATGGGTCACGGTGACAACAGGGAGCTCACAAGCGCAACGTTCGCGTCGGTGGTTCGTTTGTCGAAGTCGACGTGCATCAGCAGGCGCACTCGCAACCGAGGACGTGCGGCTCGACGGGCCGGCGATCGTCGAAACAGTACGACAGCACGGCATGGGTCGCGCCGGGGTGGTCGGCTGCCGTCGAGGGCGATCTGCTGGTGCTGGAGCGAGGTCCGCGATGATCGATCCGATCGCGGCGGAGATCGTCGAAGAACGCGCTCGTCTACGCATCGGAAGAGATGGGTATCGCGGTGCGCA
Source organism: Vulcanimicrobiota bacterium (assembly GCA_963736475.1). GTDB lineage: Bacteria > Vulcanimicrobiota > Vulcanimicrobiia > Vulcanimicrobiales > Vulcanimicrobiaceae > Cybelea. Next base: position 208,659 of record CAVTOQ010000006.1, read on the forward strand.
ACAGCGCGTATTCGCCCAACATCAAGGAGCGGCTCGATCACTCGTGCGCGCTCTTCGATCCGCTCGGCCGGCTGATCGCGCAGGCCGAGCACATTCCGGTGCATCTCGGTTCGCTGCCGTGGGGCTTGCGGCGAATGCTCGCGATCGTAGAGGTCGAGCACGGCGGCGTTCGCGAGGGCGAGATGTGGGTCGCGAACGATCCGTATATCACCGGCACGCATCTGAACGACGTCACCGTCGTGCGTCCGGTCTTCTTCCGCGGCCGCCTCGCCGGCTACGCGGCGAACAAGGCGCACCATGCCGACGTCGGCGGCGCGGTTCCCGGTTCGATGCCGTCGGACGCGAAGGATCTCTTCGCGGAGGGGCTCGTCGTGCCGCCGCTGCGGCTCGTGCAGAGCGACCGCGTGGTTCCCGAAACCGTCGATCTCTTTCGCGCGAACTCGCGCACGCCCGACGCGCGCAGCGGCGATCTGCGCGCGCAGGTGGCGGGGAACTATACCGGCGAGCGGCGCCTGCTCGAGCTCTACGAGCGCTATGGATTCGAAGGGGTCGAGGCTGCGATCGGGCGCGCGCTCGACGACAGCGAGCTGCGCATGCGCGCCGCGCTGCGCACGATCGGCGATGGAATCTTCGAAGCGACGGATTTCCTCGAAGACCTCGGCGGCGCGCCCAGCATTGCGATCGCGCTGCGCCTGGAACTGCGCGACGGAAGCGCCGAGCTGGATTATTCGGGCACGTCGCCGCAGGTCGGATTCCCGCTCAACGCCGTCTTCGGCGTGACGTTATCGGGCGTGCACTACGCGCTGCGCGCCGTCACCGATCCTACCATTCCGATGAACGACGGGTGCTTTCGTCCCGTCACCGTGCGCGCGCCGCTCGGGTCGCTGCTCAATCCGCGCCGGCCCGCGCCGGTTTCGGGCGGAAACGTCGAGACGAGCATGCGCAACGCCGAGGTCGTGCTGCAGGCGCTCGCAAAGGCCGCGCCGCAGCGCGTGCCCGCTTGCAGCGGCGGGACGATGAGCAACGTCATGCTGGGCGGCACGCGCCCCAACGGCGACAGCTGGGCGTTCTACGAAACCAACGGCTGCGGCATGGGCGCGCGTCCGAATGCCGACGGCATCGACGGCATCCATTGCCATATGACCAACACGCTCAACACGCCGATCGAGGCGATCGAGCGCGAGTTTCCGCTGCGCGTCGTGCGCTACGAGCTCGCCGAGGGAACGGGCGGCGCGGGCAGGCATCGCGGCGGCAACGGATTGATTCGCGCGCTGCAGCTCGTCGAAGGTTCCGCGCGCGCCACGCTGCTCGCGGATCGTCACACGCTGCGGCCGCCCGGCGCGCAGGGCGGCGGATCCGGCGCGTGCGGGCGGCACACGCTGTCGCGCGGCGGCGCGGAGACGCACGCTCGCGCGAAGACCACGCTGCCGCTCGAAACCGGCGACGTGCTCACAATCCAGACGCCCGGCGGCGGCCGCCGAACATAACGCCCGCGACGTAGGGCGCGTTCCAACCCGCTCCAAGCGCGAACCGCCGCACAGAGAGGTCGACCACGCGGATCGCGCTTCGCCGCGGCGAGAAGCGGCGACGCGCGTCGGCCGCGACGAGCTCGCCGTAATGGCGGCGCGCCGCCGGATCGGCGACCATGCGCGCGATGTTGTCCGCGAGCGAAGGCAACGCGCCGAAGAGCGCGACGTCGTGTGCGAAGATCGCTCGCAGCTCGTCGCACTCCAGCACGATCGCGGGAATGCCGGACTGCGCGAGCAGCACGTTGCCGAACCCACAGCATCGGTCAACCCGAGATGCACGACGCAGGCGAGCCGAAGCTCGCCGCCGCCGAGCAACATCTCCGGGGTGATCGGCGTCCCGGATATTCGCCGCCGACGACGCCGACGGTCGTGCATGCCGGATCGTCGCAGCGGCGAATTTTCAGCGCCTCGGCTCGCCGCGGCGACGCACACGGCAGCCACGGCACCTCCAGCTCCACGGCGCCGCTGCGTGCGAATCGTCGCGAAGTGCGAAGCATGGCCGCCTATCGCAATGCCGGGCGGCTTTTCCAGCTCCTCGAACCACGCGATGCTCGCTGCACTGCGAAAACGCCGGTCGAGCCTGCGCCACGGCGGGATCGCGCCGCGCACGACGGGATGGCCGAACGCTCGCAGTGCCTCTTCCAGATCGAGGAGCGCCGCGTCGAGCAAGGAATCGCCGCGGCGCGAGCGCCGCACCGCGATCGCGCCGACCTCGCCGCGTTCCGTGCGCGGAAACGGCGCGAAGCTCTTCGCCCAGCGCGCGTAGAAGCGCAGCTCGTTCTCGGCCTCGCGCTCGAATCGCCCCTCCGAAGCGGCCTCGTAGTGCGCGAAACGCGCGTCCGCGACGTAGGCGATCGCTCGGCCCTGCTCGCGCGCGCGCATGCAGAGATCGACGTCTTCGAAACCGTTGACGAACGACTCGTCGAATCCGCCGGCCGTCGAAGAACCACTGCGTGCGCACCGCCATCGCGGCGCCCGAGACCGCGAGCGCGTCGCGAGATCGCCGCAACCGCGTCGAGCGACGCCGGAAGGTTGCGGCAGTAGTAATGCCAGTGCGCGTTGGGCAGCAGCACGAGGCCGGCGGCCTGCGTGACGCCGTCTTCGAAGAACAGCGCGCCGCCGGCGATCGCCACGTCGTCGCGCTCGAACGCAGCCAGCATGGGCGTCAGCGCGTCGCCGAGCGGATACGCGTCGTTGTTGAGCAGCAGCGTCACCGGCGCCTGCGCCGCGCGCATGCCGGCATTACAGGCGCCGGCAAAGTTGCGGTTCTCTTCGTGCCGCACGTAACGCACCCAGGGGAAATCGGCGATCGCGTGCGGCGTCTCGTCGCTCGAGGCATTGTCGACGACGATCGTCTCGAACTCGAAGGCGCACCGGTTCCGAAGCGCGTCGAGCGCGCGCAGGCATCGCGCCGTCAGCCACCAGTTATCGTAGACGGGAACACGATGCGAGAGGGCGGGCGGCGTCACTGCCGGCTCAGGCCGGTCGAACGCGAATGCGTTCGAGCAGCTCCCGCTTCGTCTCCGGAACCATCGCGCGCACGAAGAGGATCGTCACGATGCAGAGCGACCGCGTAGATGGCGAAGGTGCCCGAGCGGCCCGAGCCGTTCGACCATCGTGAGAAAGAACTGCGAGACGAGGAAGTTGCCGACCCAGTTGCTCAGCGTCGAGATCGACATGCCGAGCCCGCGCGCGCGCAGCGGGAAGATCTCCGAGATCAGCAGCCACACGATCGGGCCGAGGCTGAACGCGAAGCAGCCGACGTAGAGCATCATGCTGCCGAGCGCGATGGCGCCGAGCGACCCGGAGAGGTGCGGCTGCGCGAACGCTGTCGCCAGCGTCGCCAGCGCCACGAACATGCCGGCCAGTCCGACGTAGAGCAGCGGCTTGCGTCCGACCCTGTCGACGAAGAAGATGGCGACTCAGCGTCATGCCGCAGTTCACGGTGCCGACCAGCGTCTGCGCCAGGATCGAGGCCGACGCGGAGCCGATGCCGGCCATCTGAAAGATCTGCGGGCCGTAGTAGATCACCGTGTTGATCCCGGTGATCTGCTGCAGCACGGCGAGCGTGACGCCGATGAACAGCGCGGTCCGGAACATGGGCTCGCGCAGCGCCTCCCAGCCCTGCTGCTTGGCGCGGAGACTCTCCTCGATCGACTCTTCTTCTTGCGCGCGCTCCGCCGGATGCGGATAGATGCGCAGCAATTCGTCGCGCGCGCGATCGCCGAGCAGCATCTTGAAGAGGTAGCGCGGACTCTCGGGCATGACGAGCATGCCGCCGACGAGCACCAGCGACGGAATCACGGCCAGGCCGAGCATCCAGCGCCACTGCCCGTGCGCGGCGAGCGCGTAGTCGACGAGGTAAGCGGCGAGGATGCCGACGGTGATGGCGAACTGGTAGAGCGAGACGAGAGCGCCGCGCACGTTCGCCGGGGCGACCTCGGAGATGTAGAGCGGCGCGACGACCGAGCTGAACCCGATGCCGATGCCGACGATGAAGCGTCCGCACAAGAGGATCGCCTCGTTCGGCGTAAACGCCGAGACGATCGCGCCGCCGAAGAAGACGACGCCGGCGAGAAGCAGCGTCAAGCGCCGGCCGATGCGATCGGCGATCGTCCCCGCGACCGCCGAGCCCGCGATGCAGCCGATCAAAACGACGCTGATCGTGAACGCCTGCTCGCGCTTCGCCAGCGCGAAGTCCTTGGTGATGAAGAGGATCGCGCCCGAGATCACGCCGGTGTCGTAGCCGAAGAGCAGTCCGCCGAGCGCCGCAACGGAAGCGACGAGGAGAACGTACGCCCGCATGCAGGCGCTTTTGCGAGTCGCGGCAGAACGCTCCTCCATCGTGAGGCCACGGCTCGACATCGAGGCCGCGCGCGAATACGCCCGCGCACACGGCCTGCACGCCATGATCGTCGCGCGCGGCGACGACGTGCTCGCGCGGGAGTTCGGCGACGGGTTCGATGCGGCCGACGCCGCACGCGCTCTACAGCGGAACGAAGAGCTTCTGGGGCGTCGCCGCGCTGTACGCGCGCGCCGACGGATCTGCTCGAGCTCGACGAGCCGATCGCGGACACGATCGAGTCGTGGCGCGACGATCCGTGGAAGCGGCGCGTCACCGTACGCATGCTGCTCTCGCTGACCGCCGGCTTCGGCTTCGGCGGCCTGGGCGCGAGCGTGCCGCCGTACGAGCGCGCGCTCGCGATGCCGCTCGAGACGAGCCGGGCACGCGCTTCACCTACGGCGGCATCCCGCTTCAGGTCTTCGGCGCGTTCTTCGCGCGCAAGCTCGCGGCCCGGCCTAACGCCGCACGCGTACCTGCGCGAGCGCGTCCTCGATCCTGCGGGCGTCGCGCATCGCAAGCTGGCGTACACTTGCCGACGGAACGCAGCCCCTGCCGACCGGCGCGTCGCTTAGCGCGGATAACTGGCTCGCGTACGGTCGTTTTATCATTATGAATCGCGCTACGTTGCGGCCGTGCTTCGAAGGCTCTGCCGTCAACGCGCGCTACGGCTTGGGATGGTGGCTCGGCGCAGGCGTGGCGCCGCCCGATCTCGTCTATGCGAGCGGCTCGGCAGGGCAAGCACTCTATCTCGTGCCGTCGCTCGACCTCGCCGTCGTGCATTTCGGCAAAAGCTCGTCGTACCGGCACGAGGGTTTCATGAAGCGCCTCTTTGGCGGCGTTTCAACGCGCGGAAGGAGCGCGCGCGAGACGCGGCATAGTGCCCGGGCATGAAGCAGTCATACGCCGCGAAAGCCGCGGCGTCGTTCGTACTTATTCTCCTTTCCTCCGCGTGTTCATCGACGTCGCTGCCTTACATGCAGAGCGGCAGGGTGCTCTCGGGACTCAATGCGACCGGCGCCGGCAAGATCGAGCACATCGTCTACATCGTTCAAGAAAATCGTAGCTTCAATAATCTCTTTCAGGGCTACCCCGGCGCGTACACGCGATCGTGGGGCCTGGATTCGAAGAACCAGCGCGTCGACCTGAAGCCCGAAGGCCTCGGCGCGTACTACGTGATCGATCACTCTGCGGCGGCGATGTTCGCAGCGTGTAACAGCAGGGGCGGCCTCCGGGGTACGCACTGCCGAATGAACGGCTTCGATCGGGAAAGCGGGTTTGGCGGCCCGAAACAGTATCGGCAGTACGTCTACGTGCCACACAACGAATCGAAGCCGTACTTCGACATGGCGCACGAGTGGGTCTTGGCCGATCGCATGTTCCAGTCGCACCTCGACGAGAGCTTCGTATCGCACCAGTACGTGATTGCCGCTCAGGCGGACCGCGCGGTCAATCTACCGTACGGCGCGTGGGGCTGCGAGGGCGGCAAGTCGGATCAAGTCGCCACGCTCACGGACCAGCGCACATATGGCGCGCCCGAGCAGCCCTGCTGGGACTACACGACGCTGGGCGACGAGCTCGACAAAGCCGGCCTCAGCTGGCGCTTCTATGCGAGCAAGTATGGCAGCGATTCGAGCGGATCGGGCGGCTATTGGTCGAGCTATCAGGCCGTGCGTCACATCTACTACGGTAAGGACTGGAAGAAAGACGTTATCTCGCCGAACTGGAAGTTCATCACGGACGTGCGCGCCGGCAAGCTCGCGAACTTCACATGGATCACGCCGGTCTGCGCCGACTCGGATCACGTGAACTGCCCGGGCGGCTACGGTCCGTCGTGGGTTTCCGCGCTGGTCAACACCGTCGGCGAGAGCACGTTCTGGGACTCGACGGCGATCTTCGTGCAGTGGGACGACTGGGGCGGCCTTTACGATCCGGTCAAGCCTCCCTACGAAGATTACGACGGCCTGGGCTTTCGGGTTCCGCTGCTGATCATCTCGCCTTATGCGAAGCACGGCGTCGTCACGCACATACAGTATGAAACCGCCAGCGTGCTGCGTTTCGCTGAGAACCTCTTCGGGTTGGCTCAGATGGCCGCTGCCGACGCGCGGGCCAACGCGCCCGGGACCGACGCCTTCGACTTCTCGCAGGCGCCGCGTGCCTTCGTGAAAATCAAGGCGCCCGAACGGCCGAAATTCTTCATGAAACCGCTGCCCGGCGACTACCAAGCCCCAGACTACGAATAACCCTTAGCGTCAGGGCGTTAGGGGGTTCGCTCCCGCGAGCGGTTTGAGGCCGGATTTCTTCAGTTCGGCCTGGAGCGGCGCGAGCGAGGTTACGTAGGCGTTGTATTTTGCGACGGCCGCGGAGTACGCCGCGTCGAAGCGCCGGCCGTAATCGAGCTGTTCCGCGGTGGGCGGAAGCTGCACACCGGGGAAGCCCGTGCGCGGCACGGACTCGCGCAGGGAGCCGGGACGCTGAATCGAGTCCTCGTCGTTCTTGTAGTCGGCGGTGAAGGCGGCGAACACGTCGGCCCACTGCTGTTGCGCGGCGAGGATGTCGCGCTGCAGCGCGGCGTCGTTCTTCGCCGCGGTCGCGGCGGACTGGAGCGACTTCTCGATCGCGTCGAGGTTGTTGAGGGCCTCGTCGATCTTTGAATATATCGTCGCGTACTTGCGCGCGAAGTCGTAGCCGGCGCGGTACTGTTCGGCGCTCCAGCCGTCGCGCGGATCGCCCGCGACCGTAAAGCTCTGCTGCTGCGTCTTGCCGTCGAGCGTCAGGCGCGCCGTATAGGTTCCCGGCACGACCATCGGGCCGCTCTTGGGACCCTGATAGTCCTCCTTGGCCGCGCCGTACCACTTCACCGGCGCGTCTTCCGTGAAGTCCCAGACGTAGCGGTTGATTCCGGTCTTGTTCGGGACGTACGGCTCCTCTTTGCCCTTGACCTTATGCGTGCCGCTGACGGTACGGATCACTCGATCGCTTCCGTCGAGGATCTGCAGCGCCGGCGGGCTCTTGCCGCGGCGAGGTTTGATAGAAGTCGATGATCGTGCCCTTCGGCGGGTTGTCTCCAGCGAAGCGCGTGTAGTTTCCGAGGTCGTTGGAGTGGTAGTGGTACTCGTAGGACGTCCGCGGCGTGTACAGCATCGCCCCCGCGCGCGCGGCGTTGTCGAGCTGCTGGATCGAGGTGAGGTCGTCGAGGATCCACGTATCGCGGCCGTGCGTCGCGATCACGAGGTCGTTGAAGCTCGGCTGGACGCGAATGTCGCGCACCGAGACGGCCGGCAGGTTGATGCGGAAATTCTGCCAGCTCGATCCGCCGTCGAACGAGATCCACAGTCCGTTCTCGGTGCCGGCATACAGCAGGTTCGAATTGCGCGAGTCGGGACGAATCGTCCGCACGTACTGGTTGGGCGGCAGGCCATTGACGATCTTCGTCCAGGTCGCGCCGTAGTCGTGCGTCACGAACGCGTAGGGCGCGTAGTCGCCCATGCGGTGGTTGTCGGCGATCACGTATGCCGTTCCCGCGACCAGCGGCGACGGCGCCGTCGTCTCGATGCGCGCGTACTCCGGCGTGCCGGGCGGCGTGACGTTGCGCCAGTGCGCGCCGGAATCGCGCGTCATCTGCGCGTAGCCGTCGTCCGTGCCGGCCCAGATCTCGCCGCGATCGATCGGCGAACCCTCGATGTAGAGGATCGTGTCGGAATACTCGGCGCCCGAGACGTCCTTGGCGAGCGGTCCGCCCGACGGATACTGGTGCGACTTGATGTTGCGAGTCAGGTCGGGACTGATGGTCGTCCACGTCTCGCCGCGATCGGTCGACTGGAAGATCACGTTCCCGCCAAACCAGGCTACGCTTTTGTCATCCTGAGCCCTTCGACTTCGCTCAGGACCGGCTTCGTCGAAGGGCCAGGGCGCGAACGCGATGGGCGAATCCCAGTTGAAGCGATACGGAACGGAGCTCAGGTCGAACGGCCCGAGAAAGCTGCCGGGAAATGCGTCGTACGGGCGGATGAAGCGCGTGACTTCGGTCTTGCGGTCGAAGAGCGTGAGCGCGCCGTCTTCGAGGTCGGCCCACACGTAGCGCGGGTCGACTGGATCGGGCACGGTCCACACACCGTCGCCGCCGACGACGTCGATCCAGTGCCGGTCGAGAATTCCCTCGCTGTCGAGCGAGTTTTCCGGACCGCAGAAGCCGCCGTTGTCTTGAAACGCGACGCAGACGAAGTACGGGTTTTCGTTCGAGAGGCCGACGTGGTAGATCTGGCCGATCGTAAGGTTGCGCGAAAACGACCAGTGCTCGAGGTCGTTGGTCAGCGCGTAGCCGCCGTCCTCACCAACGATTATCCGCCTCGGGTTCGTCGGATCGATCCAGATCGCGTGATAGTCGACGTGCACGCCCTTGGCGATCTCGGTGAACTTCCTGCCGCCGTCCTTACTCTCGGCGAGCATCTCCGAGACGGCGTAGACGTGATTGGGATTCTTCGGATCCACGGCGATGTGCGTAAAATAAAACGGCCGCTGGTCCACAAGTGTGTCGCTACTCGTCATCGTCCAGTGCGCGCCGGCGTCGTCCGTGCGCCACAGGATGCCACCCTTCGCTTCGATCAGCGCGAACACGCGATTTGGGCGGCTCGGCGCGATCGCCAAACCGATGCGTCCGGAATAACCGCTCGGCAATCCGTTGCCGGTTAGCTTCTTCCACGTGCGTCCGCCGTCGGTCGACTTGAAGAGCCCGCCGTCGGGGCCGCCGCTCGTGAACGTCCACGGCACGCGCCGGAAGTGCCACATGCCGGCGTAGACGATGTTGCCGTTCTGCGGATCCATCGCGACGTCGCTCGCGCCGCTCGCGGGCCCGAGATAGAGCGACTTCTTCCACGACGCACCTCCGTCGAACGTGACATAGACGCCGCGGTCGGACGAATCCTTGAACGGATCGCCGAAGCCGCCGACGACGACATGGCGCGAGTCGCGCGGATCGATCGCGATGCGCGAGATGCTCCAGACGCCCGCGAGACCGACGCGCCGCCACGTCTTGCCGCCGTCGGTCGACTTATAGAGGCCGTCTCCGTAGCTGACGTCGTTGCGCGGATTCGCCTCGCCCGTTCCGGCCCAGACGACGCGCTCGTTCGTCGGATCGATCGCGACCGCGCCGACCGCGGAGACCGACTGCTTCTCGAAGACCGGCTCCCACGTCGCGCCGCCGTTGATCGACCGCCACACCCCGCCGCCCGCCGTGCCCAGGTAGTAGAGCTGATCGTCCTGCGGCGTCCCGGCGACGGACGCGACACGCCCGCCCGCGACCGCGGGACCGATCGAACGCCAAGAGAGATTCGCGTAGGCGGCGGCCGCGAGCAGGACGGACGAGATCAGCATCACGTTGCGTTGACTGTTTTGATGGCCGGCAGCTCTTTCATGCCGGCAGCCTTGAGCGCCGCGTTCGTGGCGGGCAGTACGCCGGTCACGAACGCATTGTAGCGGGCGACTCCCGCACGATAGTCGGCATCGGTGCGCGCGAGCAGGTCGGTGACCGCCGGCGTGATGAGCCCGTTCGCCTGGAAATACGCGCCCAAGAGGTCCTCGTGCAGCCGGCTCTCGTCCTCGGTGCCTTCGCCGCGAACGTTTACGGCAAGGGATTCGAAGAGCGTCTGGCGCGCGGTCAGCGCGTCCTGGAGCTTGGCGGTCAGCGCTGAGTTATTGGCCTTCTTCGCCGCATCCGCCGCGGTGTCGAGCGCCTTTTTGATCGAATCGAGATTGTTGAGGATCGTGTCGACCTGCGACAGGTAGCCCATCTGGCGCATCGCGGCGTCGAACGTGCGCTGATAATCGGCCTGCGTGAACTGCGAGCGCGGATCGGGCGCCACGTGAAAGTACTTCACGTACGTGTGGCCGGAGAGCGTCATCCGTACGCTGTAGTCGCCCGGCACGACGCCCGGCCCGGTGTTGGGGCCGTTGAGGAAGTCGAGCGCGGCGCCGTTCCATTTCACTGGGCCGTTGACGTTGAAGTCCCAGATGTAGCGGTTCAGCCCCGCCTTGTTGGGAACGTAGGGTTCGTCCTTGCCGCCGACTTTGTGCGTGCCCGCGACGCTGCGGATCACGCGTCCGTGCGCGTCGAGGATCTCGAGCTTCGGCGCGCTTTTCTGAGCGTCGCGCTGATAGTATGTGATGATAACGCCGTTGGGCGGATTGTCTGCCGCATAGTTGGTGTAGGTGCCCTCGTCGTTCCCGTGCAGCGTCCATTCGTATGCGGTGCGCGGCGCGAACAGCCACGTGTTGCCGGCAATGGCGCGCTGCAACTCCTGAATCGGACCCACGTCGTCCATGACGTAGACGGAGCGCCCGTGCGTGGCGATCACGAGATCGTCCTCGCGCGGCTGCATGCGGATGTCGCGCACCGATGCCGTCGGCAGATCGTTCTTGAACGACTGCCAGTTAGCGCCGCCGTCGAATGAGATCCAGATGCCCTCCTCGGTGCCGAGGTAGACGAGGTTGCGGTCGCGGATGTCGGGGCGCACCGCGCGCGCCCATTCCCCCGCCGGGAGCCCGTTGACGATCTTTGTCCAGCTCGTGCCGAAGTCGTGCGTGACCCAGACGTAGGGCGCGTTGTCGCCCATCTCGTGGTCGTCCTCGATCGCGTAGGTCGTGCCGTCGACCAGCGTCGACGGGGCAACGGTGGCGAAGCGGCCGTACTGCGGCGCGCCGGGCGGCGTGACGTTGCGCCAGTGCTTGCCGTAGTCGCGCGACAGCTGGACCAAACCATCGTCGGTGCCGACCCAGATCTCGCCGCGCGCTCGCTGCGAGGCCTCGATGTCGAGAATCGTGTCGGTGTACTCGGCTCCCGAGACGTCGTTGACGATAGGACCGCCAGCCGGGTTTTGATGCGACTTCAAGTTGCGCGTGAGATCGGGGCTGATCACCGTCCACGTCTTCCCACGGTCGGTCGTCTGGAAGATGACGTTGCCGCCGAACCAGCCTACGACTTTACCGCTCGCGCTGCGCCACGTGGCGAACGCGATCGGCGACTCCCAGTTGAAGCGATACTTGCTCTTTGAAAGCTCCCACGATTCCACGCCGGTCTGCAAATAGGGCTGCGCGGACCACTGGTCTTGCGTAACGCGGTTGTAGATCGTCAGCGAGCCGTTTTGCGAGTCGGCCCAGATCCAGTTTGGATCGTCGGGCTCGGGGACGGCCCAGGTGCCATCGCCGCCCGAGACGTTGATCCAAAATTTCATTCTGGATTCCCGACGGGTCGAGCGAGTTCGACGGACTGCACCAGCCGTTGTTGTCTTGCAGCCCGCCGCAGACGGTGTACGGGTTGTCCGAACCTAAGCCCACGCGGTACACCTGACCGATCGGCACGTTCATGGAGAAGAACCAGTTCTGGCCGCCGTCGAGGCTCAGCGCGTAGCCGCCGTCGTTACCCAGGATGATCCGCGTCGGGTCGTTGGGCGCGATCCAAATCGCGTGAAAATCCGAGTGGACCTGATCCGCAATCGCCTTGAAGTTCGCGCCGGCGTTCGTGCTGAGCATTACTTGGAACGAGACTGCGTAAACCTTGTTGGGATTCTTCGGATCAACCGCGACGTGCGAGAAGTAGAAGGGACGCGCGTCGAGCTGCGTGTCGTCGCTGACCTTCGTCCAATTGGCGCCGGCGTCGTCGGAGCGCCACAGCACGCCGTCCTTCGATTCGATGACGGCGTAGACGCGGTTGCCGTCGCTGGGTGCGACTGCGAGGCCGATGCGTCCGATCGGATACGCCGGCAGGCCGTGGCCCTCGAGCTTGGTCCAGGTCGCGCCGCCGTCGGTCGACTTGTAGATGCCGTCCTCCGTGCCGCCGCTGACGAACGTCCACGGGCGGCGCTGAAACTTCCAGATGCCCGCGTAGATCACGCTCGGGTTCTGCGCGTCCATGGCGAGATCGGACGCGCCGCTCTCGGGACCGACCGAGAGCGTCTGCCTCCACGTGCTCCCGCCGTCATCGGTGACGTAGACGCCGCGTTCGGAGCTGTCGGCGAACACGTCGCCGAGCGCGCCGACGACGACGTGGTTGTGGTTGCGCGGATCGACGAGGATGCGCGAGATGTACTTCGTCCCCTTGAGGCCGACGTTCGTCCAGTGGTCGCCGTCGTCGGTCGTCTTGTATACGCCGTCGCCGTAGCTGACGTCGTTACGCGGGTTGGCCTCGCCGGTGCCGACCCAGACCACGCTATCGTTGGTCGGGTCGATCGTCACGGCGCCGATCGCGCCGACGCCCTGCTTTTCGAACACCGCATCCCAGGTCTGTCCGGCGTTCGCCGACTTCCAGACCCCCCCGCCCGCCGCGCCGATGTAGTACAGCTTAGGATTCGTCGCCGAGCCCGCGACCGAGGTCACGCGCCCGCCCGTCAGGGCCGGTCCCATCTCGCGCCAGCTCATGTTCCCGAAGGCCGGCCCCGGCGACGGGGTCGGAGACGGCGACGGCGAGACCGAAGGCGATGGGGACGGCGCAGTAGCCGCGGCGCGGGCGTGCCCGGCGTTCAGAAGCATGAAAGCGATAAGCGGCAGCAGCGGCGCAGAGCGTCGTAACAACGGATAAACCTCCATGAATAAACGGCAGTAGTGGCGCCCGAGCAACAATCCTGCGCGCGTCAATTCAAATAACTATCAAACCAATCGAGTCAGCGGGTCGCGCCGTGGCGGCGTGACTCGTACGTCGGAACGTTGACATGAATCGCATACCACTGCGACCAAGCGATCATACCGCACATTATTACGAACAACGCGATGACGATGACGAGCGCCCAGCGCCTACCCGAGGAACCGGGCCGCGGAGGCCCTTCCCCGGAAGGCGCGCCGGACGTGCGGCTCGAACCCACCGGCCCCATATGCGAAGGACCATCGCCAGCTTCCTGGCGACAGCCATCGTTGCATTGTGCTCGTTTTCGTTCGCGTGCGCCCCCGCACAGGCCGCTCATCGCACGGTCCCTGCGACTCCCGTCGCAATCGACGTCTACGCGCGCGTGCTGCGGCACATCAATCCGCTGATGCCGGGCTGGCAGAGCCGCAGCCTGGCGCGCCGCGTGCTCGTCAATGCCGAACGCTGGCGGCTCGACGCGAACATGCTCGTGGCGATCGTCGCGGTCGAATCGGCCTGGCGTACCCACGCGATATCTCCGGCGGGCGCGATCGGCCTCGGGCAGCTGATGCCGGGCACGGCGGCGCTGCTGAAGGTCAACCCGCGCGATCCAAGCCAGAACCTCTACGGCGCCGCGCGCTATCTGCGCGGCCTCATGCAGCGCTTCGGGTCGAAACATCCCGACCTCGTGTTCGCCGCGTACAACGCCGGCCCGAAGGCCGTGAGCGAATACGGCGGCATTCCGCCGTACGACGAGACCGAGAGCTACGTCGTGCGGGTGGTCGACACGTGGGCGCGCCTATCGCGCAACGTGCACCTGCCCGCGAGCGCCTACGAGCGGTGGCCCGCGCACGGCCTCGACATCGATTACTGGCTCAACGCGACCGAACACCCTTAAGTATTTCCTCCACCGCGTCGGCGAGGCCGTGAGGACCGGAGACTCTTAGCGGGATCGCGCCGGCGTTGCGCGCGGCCTCGACGTCGCTTTCGCGATCGCCGACGACGACGCAGCACGCCGGATCCACTCCGAGCGCTCGCGCCGCATCCAGGATCAGCTTGGGCTTGGGCTTACGGCACTCGCACGCATCGTCCGGCGCGTGCGGGCAGACGAAGAAGCCGGCGAACGGACCGATCAGCTCGTCGATCTTGCGATTAACCGCGTCGACCTGCTCGGCGGTCAGGAGTCCGCGCCCGATCCCGCTCTGATTGCTGACGACCGCGAGCGGCAGGCCGGCCGCGCGCAGCCGGTCGAGCAGCTCGCGCGCGTTCGGCGCGGCGACGACTTTGGCGGGATCGCCGTTGAACGGCACGTCGACGACGATCGTCTCGTCGCGATCGAATAGCACCGCACAAGTTATCATCAGATTCGCATCGCCTCCGCGACCGCTCGGTCTTCGCTCCAGGCGCCGCCTTCTTCCATGAGCTTTGAAAGCTCGTCGGCGCCGAGCGCATCGCGCAAGGCGGCGAGCAGCGCGTCGTATTCCCGCTCCTCGGTATACTCGCGCAGTGTTTCGAGCCGCGCTTCTACAAAACCCAAGACGTGCGCGGCATATACGCGCGCTCTGCGAGACTGCGCTCCGCTCTTTTGTTGTAGCGCGCCGACAGCGGCTAAATGCTGGAGCGCAAACAACGCGTAGGTCTCGTGGCGGGCGTCGCGTGCCATTGCTAGCGCTTCCTGGGCTGTAGCGCGCGCCTTTGTGTAGCGGCCCAGTGCCACCAGATATGCAGCGATGTTGGATAGGACACTCGCGATGTCACTCTTTTCGCTGAACCTGCGAAAAATGGCGAGTGCCTCGCTCGCCGAATGGAGCGCCGCTGCCGGATCCCCGCCGCCGTGCTCGGCCTCGGCAAGATTCATCGCGGCCAATGCGACGCTTCGGTCGGCGCCCCGCTCACGGGCGATCGCCAACGCCTCGGAATAGAGCTGTCGTGCACCGGCTGCATCACCGGCCGCACTCCGCGCCATCGCCAACTGGTTCAGTACGAGGCTCGCCAATCGCTGTGCACCAATCGCCCGCGCCCCGGCCAGCGCCTGCGACATGATCGACTCGCCCTCCGCGATCTTACCGAGGAAAACGAGGCTGCTGCCGAGCAGCAGCTGTGCGTCGGCGGTCCGCATCGAATCGTCAAGCCCACGATAATGTGCCAATGCGCGCTCGGCGGCCGCATAAGCGTTCTTGTATTGCAATAGCGTCGAGCTGACATGCGCTTCGGCGAGGTCGATGGCTGCAACCACCGATGCGGGAGTCTCGGCGCGCACGAGATCGCGCGCGATTTGCGTCCATCGGCGACCCTCGGACGCGCCGAAGACGACCCATAGTGGGCGCAGCACTGCGAGTCGCTGCCCGAGCAGCGCGTCGCCGCGCTCCCCGAACGCCCATCCGAGCGCCGACCTGAAGTTTTCTATATCCAGCTCGGCTCGCGCGAACCACTCTCGATCGCTCATTGTTTCTGCCGACCGGTCCAGTTCGTCGGCCAATGCGACGAACGCCGCCGCGTGCGCGCGCGCAGTTGCGTCATACTGTCCGCTTTCGATAAGCCGCTCGCGCGCGTATTGGCGCGTCGATTCCAAGAGCCGGTAGCGCGTACCGATCGTTACCGGCTCCCAGTGCACCAGCGATTTATCGACCAGCGACGAGAGCAGACCGAGCGTCGCAATCTCGTCAACTTGCCCGTAGCCGCAGACTGCGCTTGCGCTTTCGAGAGCGAAGCTACCGGCGAATATCGAAAGCTTGCGAAAGAGCGTGCGTTCCTCTTCGGAGAGCAAATCGTAGCTCCAATCGATCAACGCGCGCATGGTTTGATGGCGAGGCAGCGCGTTGCGATCGCCCCCGGTGAGCACGCGAAAACGCGCGTCGAGCATCTGTGCCAGCCGCTGGGGCGCGAGAACCTTTACGCGTGCCGCGGCCAATTCAATCGCTAGCGGTATCCCATCGAGTCGCCGGCAGATCTCGGCAACGTGCGGAGCATCTGCGTCGGTTAGGATGAAACGGTTGTCCGCGGAGAGTGCGCGGTCGGCGAAAAGGTGCGCAGCACCAAAGGAGAGCAAAGCCTGCGCCGATATGGGCGCGTCGACCGGCGGCACCGAGAGCGACGGCATCGAATAGAACTGCTCGCCTGCAACGTTCAAGCCTTCGCGGCTCGTTGCGAGGATACGTACCTCGCGGCAGCTTTGGAGAATCGCCGCGGTGATCGCTCGAGCCTCCGAAATCACGTGCTCGCAGTTGTCGAGGATAAGCAGCAGACGCTTATTCTCGAGATGGGCGAACAGTGTGTCGAGCATCCGGCGAGGGGGCTGCTCTGCGACGTTCAACGCATGCGCAATCGTATGAGCGACAAGGGACAAGTCTGAGATCGGCGCCAGTTCGACAAGCCATACGCCGTCGGCGAAGCCGTCGAGCAGCTCGGCGCCGGCTTGAACGGCGCAGCGCGTCTTTCCGGAGCCGCCTGGACCAACCAACGTTACGAAGCGGTGCTGCTCGAGGAGCCCGGTGATCTCGGCTATCTCCGTCTCACGACCAACGAACGAGGTGAGCTGAGCCGGTAAGTTATTTGCCCGATTGTCCAGCGAGCGCAGCGCGGGAAAATTCTCTCGTAAGGCGGGCGCAATCAGTTGAAAAACGTGCTCGGGTTGCGCTAAGTCCTTGAGGCGATGAGAACCTCGATCGCACAAGCTGCATTGCGGCGGCATCTCACCTTGCAGCAAATCCGCGGCTGTTCCCGAGACGAGCACCTGACCGCCGTAACCGATCGCCAGCAACCGCGCGACACGATTCACCGCGGGGCCGAAGTAATCGCCGTCGCGCTCGTCGCTTCGGCCGGTATGAAGCGCCATGCGTACGCGGATGCCTTCGACCGCTGCGAAGTCTTCGCTCGCAAGCGCGCGCTGCGCGTCGAACGCCGCGGCGATTGCATCGGGAGCCGTCGCAAAGGCTGTGCAAAACGCGTCGCCGACGGTCTTGAAGATGTAACCGCCGCGCGCTTCTAGCGTTTGGCGCATCAGCGCGTCGTGCCGAGCGACCGCAGGCCCCATTGCTGCGCGGTCACGTTCCCAGCGCATAGTGCTGCCCTCGATGTCGGAGAACAGGAACGTCACGGTGCCTGTGGGACGCGTGCGAATATCTAACCGGTGCCGGCTTGCACGTAGATTTCGCCGCCCGCTTCGGCGAACTCGCGGGACTTCTCGGCCATGCCCTGCTCGGCGAACTCGCGCACCTCTTGCGTGATTTTCATCGAACAGAAGTGCGGCCCGCACATCGAACAGAAGTGCGCGACCTTGGCGCCCGGCGCGGGCAGCGTCTCGTCGTGGAACTCGCGCGCCGTGTCGGGGTCGAGCGAGAGATCGAACTGATCCTGCCACCGGAACTCGAAGCGCGCTTTCGAGAGCACGTCGTCCCAGTGCGCGGCGCCGGGATGTTTCTTGGCGAGGTCGGCCGCGTGCGCGGCGATCTTGTACGCGATCACGCCGTCTTTGACGTCCTTCTTGTTCGGCAGACCGAGGTGCTCTTTGGGCGTCACGTAGCAGAGCATCGCCGTGCCGTACCAGCCGATCATCGCGGCGCCGATCGCGCTCGTGATGTGATCGTAGCCGGGCGCGACGTCGGTCACGAGCGGCCCCAACGTGTAGAACGGCGCCTCCTTGCAGATCTCGAGCTGCTTGCGCATGTTTTCTTCGATCAGGTGCATCGGCACGTGCCCCGGTCCTTCGATCATCACCTGGACGTCGTGCTTCCACGCGACATCGGTCAGCTCGCCTAGCGTCTCGAGCTCGCCGAACTGCGCGGCGTCGTTGGCGTCGGCGGTGCAGCCCGGGCGCAGCCCGTCGCCGAGCGAGAACGCCACGTCGTACGCCTTCATGATCTCGCAGATCTCTTCGAAGTTGTCGTAGAGGAAGTTCTCGCGATGGTGCGCCAGGCACCACTTGGCGAGGATCGAGCCCCCGCGCGAGACGATGCCGGTGATGCGATTTGCGGTGAGCGGCACGTAGCGCAGCAACACGCCGGCGTGAATCGTAAAGTAATCCACGCCCTGCTCCGCCTGCTCGATCAGCGTATCGCGAAAGAGCTCCCAGGTGAGCTCCTCGGCCTTGCCGTCGACCTTCTCGAGCGCCTGATAAATCGGAACCGTTCCGATCGGCACCGGCGAGTTACGCAGAATCCACTCGCGCGTCTCATGGATGTTCTTGCCGGTCGAGAGGTCCATGACCGTGTCGCCGCCCCAGCGCGTCGCCCAGGTCATCTTCTCGACCTCTTCGTCGATCGACGAAGTGACGGCGGAATTGCCGATGTTCGCGTTGATCTTGACGAGGAAGCTGCGGCCGATGATCATCGGCTCGCTCTCGGGATGGTTGACGTTCGCGGGAAGGATCGCGCGGCCGCGCGCGATCTCGCCGCGCACGAACTCCGCCTCGACGTTCTCGCGCAGCGCGACGAACTTCATCTCCGGCGTGATCTCGCCGCGGCGCGCGTAGTGCATCTGCGTCACGTTCGCGCCCGGCTTCGCTCTGCGCGGCGAGCGCGGCGATGGGAAACGCAGCCCGTCGAGCTCGGGCATCGCGTCGCGTCCCCGACGGTAGATCGAGGACGGGCGCTCGAGACGCTGCGTGTCGCCGCGCGCCGCGATCCACGCATCGCGCAGCGGCGGCAGGCCGCGGCGAAAATCGGTCGACGCCTCGGGATCGGTGTACGGACCGCTCGTATCGTAAACGGTATGGATCGTGCCGTCCGTCAGCGCGATCGCGCGGCGCGGCACCTTGATCGACGGGTCCGACCCGCTCACATAGACTTTCATCTGCACCTCCCTACGCCGGCATTACCCGGATCAGGTTCATTGCGGTCGGCGAAGCCTCGCCCTCTCAGCCCGCCGGTCGCGAGCTCCCGCTCGCGTAAGTATACGCGCGTCGTTCGACGGGGCCTGTCGCAGCTTTGGAACCAACCAGGCTCGCGATTGGATTGGTCCATTTGGATGAGATATGCGTCGCGGACTCAAAACAGGTGGGTCCTGATGACGACGACGTTCACCACCGATCCCGATCCTCAAGAGACGCGCGAATGGCTCGAGGCGCTGCGCGGCGTCATCGCAACCGAAGGGCCGGAGCGAGCGCGCGAGCTGATCGCGCACCTCGTCGACGAGGCGCGGCGCAACGGCGCGCACATTTCGCTCGGTTTGCAGACGCCGTACGTCAACACGATACCCGCCGAACAGCAGGCGGCCATGCCCGGCGACCGCGAGACCGAGGCGCGGCTGCGCCATTACACGCGCTGGAACGCGCTCGCAACGGTCGTGCGCGCGAACAAGGTCAGCTCGGAGCTCGGCGGCCACGTCGCCAGCTTCGCATCGGCCGCCACGCTGTACGACGTCGGCTTCAATCATTTCTTCCGCGCGCCGACCGATTCGTTCGGCGGCGACCTCGTCTTCTTTCAGGGGCACTCGTCGCCGGGCGTGTACGCGCGCGCGTTTCTCGAAGGTCGCATCACCGAGGAGCAGCTCGAACACTTTCGTCAAGAGGTCGACGGCAAGGGCCTTCCGTCGTACCCGCATCCGTGGCTGATGCCGGAGTTCTGGCAGTTCCCGACCGTGTCGATGGGTCTGGGCCCAATCATGTCGATCTATCAGGCGCGCTTCATGCGTTACCTGCACGATCGCGGCCTGCGCGACGCTACCGGGCGCAAGGTGTGGGCCTTCGTCGGCGACGGCGAGATGGACGAGCCCGAGTCGCTCGGCGCGATCTCGCTCGCCGGGCGCGAGAAGCTCGACGACCTCATCTGGGTCGTGAACTGCAACCTGCAGCGGCTCGACGGACCGGTGCGCGGCAACGGCAAGATCATTCAGGAACTCGAGGGCGTATTCAAGGGCGCCGGCTGGAACGTCATCAAGGTGATCTGGGGAACCAACTGGGATCCGTTGCTGGCGAGCGAATCCGGGCCGCGCCTCGTGCAGCTGATGACCGAATGCGTCGACGGCGACTATCAGACGTTCAAGTCGCGCAACGGCAAGTACGTGCGCGACGAGTTCTTCGGGCGCTATCCCGAGACGAAGGCGCTGGTCGAGTCGTGGAGCGATCAGCAGATCTGGAATCTGCAGCGCGGCGGTCACGATCCCGTCAAGGTCTACGCGGCGTATAAGGCCGCGTTCGAGCACCGCGGCGCGCCGACGGTCGTGCTCGCGAAGACGATCAAGGGTTACGGCATGGGCGAGGCCGGCGAGGCCCAGAACATCGCGCACCAGGCCAAGAAAATGGAAGTAGAGGCGATCCGAATCTTCCGCGATCGCTTCTCGATTCCGATCACTGATGAGAAGATCGGCGACAAGATGCCGTTCTTGAGGCCGCCCGAAGACTCGGACGACATGAAGTATCTGCGCGAGCGCATGGCGGAGCTCGGCATCGTGCCGCAGCGGCGCAGGAAGTCGGCGTCGCTGACCGTTCCGGAGCTCTCGGCGTTCGATGCGCAGCTGCAGGGAACGGGAGACCGGCACATCTCGACGACGATGGCCTTCGTTCGAATCCTCAACACGATCGCGCGCGACCGCGAGATCGGTCCGCGCGTCGTGCCGATCGTCGCCGACGAGTCACGCACGTTCGGCATGGAGGGCATGTTCCGCCAGCTCGGGATCTACTCGTCGATAGGGCAGCTCTATCATCCGCAAGACGCCGAACAGCTCATGTGGTACCGCGAAGACAAGCTCGGCCAGATTCTGCAGGAGGGCATCAACGAGGCGGGCGCGCTCTCTTCATGGATCGCCGCGGGCACGTCGTACACCAACCACGACCTGCCGATGATCCCGTTCTACATCTTCTATTCGATGTTCGGCTTCCAGCGCGTCGGCGACCTCACGTGGGCCGCCGGCGACAGCCGCACGCGCGGCTTCCTCCTCGGCGGGACGTCCGGGCGCACGACGCTCAACGGCGAGGGCCTGCAGCACGAGGACGGCAGCAGCCAAGTCGCCGCGTCGTTCGTGCCCAACTGCGTCAGCTACGACCCGACGTTCGCATACGAGGTTGCGGTCATTATGCAGGACGGCCTGCGCCGAATGCTGACCAATCAGGAAGATGTCTACTACTACATCACGCTGATGAACGAGAACTATCAGCATCCCGCGATGCCGCCCGACGTCGGCGACGGAATTCTGCGAGGCATGTACTTGCTGCGTGATGGCGGAGCCGCGAAGGGCAAGACGCCGCGCGTTCAGCTCTTCGGATCGGGCGCCATCTTACGCGAGGTCATCGCCGCCGCCGATCTGCTCGCAGACGAGTGGAACGTGATCGGCGACGTGTGGAGCGTGACCAGTTTCAACGAGCTGCAGCGCGACGGGGTCGCGGCGCGGCGCGTAAATCTGCTGCATCCGCAGGAGAAGCCGCGTCTCTCGTACGTCGAGCAGTGCCTGGCGGATCGCGCCGGCCCCGGCATCGCCGCCACCGACTACATCCGCGCGTTCGCCGAACAGATCCATCCGTACGTGGGGCGCCACTACGTTGCGCTCGGCACCGACGGCTACGGCCGGAGCGATTTCCGGCGCAAGTTGCGCGAGTTCTTCGAGGTGGACCGGCATTTCGTGACGGTCGCCGCGCTCCGCGCGCTGGCCGAAGAGGGCAAGGTTCCCCCGGCGACCGTCGCCAAGGCGCTGGAGAAGTACCACATCGACCCCGACAAACCCAATCCAATCACCGTGTGAGGACATGACCCAAACGATCGAGGTGCGCGTTCCCGACATCGGCGACTTCAAGGACGTGCCGGTGATCGAGGTGCTGGTCAAGAGCGGCGATCGCATCAAAAAGAACGACTCGCTGATCACGCTCGAGAGCGAGAAGGCGTCGATGGAGGTTCCGGCTGAGGCGGAGGGCGTCGTACAGGACGTCAAGGTAAAGGTCGGCGATAAGGTGTCGGTGGGAGCGCCGATTCTGACGCTTAGCGCCGAGGATGCGCCGGCGGCCGGCGCGCTTGCCCAGCAGCAACCCGCTCCGCAAGCGGCGCCCGCGCAGCAACCCGCTCCGCAAGCGGCGCCGGCACCACCTTCGCAAGCGCCGCCGACCGCGCCGCGCAACGGTCCGGTGCATGCGGGACCCGCGATTCGCCGCTTCGCGCGCGAGCTGGGCGTCGATCTCGCGAATATCAGCGGAAGCGGTCCGAACGGACGGATCACGCGCGAGGACGTGCAGGGCTTCGTGAAGGGTGCGCTAGAGCGCGGCGACGGCGGAGGCGCTGGACCGGCGTTCGGCGGATTGCCGGCGTGGCCGAAGGTGGATTTCGCGCAGTACGGTCCGATCGAACGCCGGCCGCTCTCGCGCATCAAGAAGTTCTCGGGCCCGAACCTGCACCGTAACTGGCTGCAGATCCCGCACATCACCAACTACGACGAGGCCGACGTCACATCGCTCGAGGCGTTTCGCAACGAGGTCAACGGCGAGCGCACGCCCGAGCCGCGAGCGAAGCTTACGATGCTGGCATTTCTCGTCAAGGCCGCGGTCGCCGCGCTGCAGCGCTATCCCGAATTCAACGCTTCGCTCGATGGCGGCGAGCTCGTGCTCAAGCGCTACTACAACATCGGCTTTGCGGCCGACACACCCGACGGCCTCGTGGTGCCGGTGATCAAGGACGCGGATCGCAAGGGCCTGTTCGGGATCGCCGCCGAGAGCGCGGCGCTCGCCGCGAAGGCCCGCGAGGGGAAGCTGCCGCTGCAAGAGATGCAGGGCGGCACGTTCACGATCTCGTCGATCGGCGGCATCGGCGGCACGGCGTTCACGCAGATCGTCAACGCACCCGAGGTCGCGATTCTCGGCGCCACGCGCGCCGCGATGAGGCCTATCTGGGACGGCGAGACGTTCGTACCACGGCTCATGCTGCCGATCAGCGTGAGCTACGACCACCGCATCGTCGACGGCGCGGGCGCCGCGCGCTTCTTGGTCTACGTCGCCGCGTTGCTCGCCGACTTCCGACGCGTGATGCTCTAAGAGTTACTTGATCGCGATACCCCAGGCGCACCCGGCCTGCTGAAGGTCGGCATTCGTATATAGCACCGACGGCTTGAGCTTTGCGCTGAACTTCGTCCGGCTCAGCGGCCAAACGTCGATGCCGGCGCTCGAGCTGTTGCCGCAGTTAGCGGCATAGAGATCGCCCGAGCTCGTAAACGCGAATGCCGCTTCATACGACGACGCCGGAATGCCGGTCGGATCGACGATGCTCGGCTTATCGCCGCTCTTGAGATCGTTGCTATCGTAGCGAACGACTGCGGGTGACGATGCGTTGGTCGAAGCGTAAAGGTTGCCGTGCTTGTCAAATATCAACCCGCCAGGGCTGGTAAGGCCGTCCAAGAAATATGGCTGGCCGGTGTAGGGCGGCGCGAGAACTCCAATCGAGTTGGTGCCCGTACTGTCAGCGTTCGATGCATAGAGCTTTGCAGATTTATCAAACGCGATGCTGTACATGTTGTACCCGCTAGGCACACCGATCGTCAGGGCAGGATTGAGCGTTCCGCTCTTCGTGAAGGGACCTTTATATTCCAAGATGCTCGTGTTCCCCGGCGAGCTCACCCAAAGGTTTCCCGACGGATCGAAGGCGAGCGCATCGCACCCGTTGCTGCCGGAAAGAACGAAGGTATACTCCTGGACGGACGACGCCCGCAACGGCAGTTTGAATACCTCGACCTTCGAAGGCTTCGGTCCGTACTTACCATTGAAGCTGATCACCCAGAGGCGTCCCTTCGAATCGACGCCTAGGCCGCTAGTGTACCCAAGTCCGTTTTTCGCGTTGCAATCGTAGCTCGTGGCTTTTGACGTACTTTTCATCGGCACTCT
Source organism: Vulcanimicrobiota bacterium (assembly GCA_963736475.1). GTDB lineage: Bacteria > Vulcanimicrobiota > Vulcanimicrobiia > Vulcanimicrobiales > Vulcanimicrobiaceae > Cybelea. The sequence goes on from CAVTOQ010000006.1 coordinate 232,433, forward strand.
CGCAAACTGGATCTGCGGATAGCTGCAGCTAGCGAAGAGCGTCCAGTAGACGTAGTGATGTTTCTTCCTATAGGGCTGTAACGCGGCTGGCTGCACGGTCGCGAGGCTCGCCCCGGCGCCCGAGGGCGCGGGCGGCCCGAAGGCCGCATTGGAGCAGCCCGCAAGCGCGGCTGCGAACAGAACTAGCGCGACGGTCCTGAAGCTCATCGTTGATCCTCCTGCCGTCATCCTAACCGGAAGCCGGCGCCGCGCGTATGTCGGAAAACCGCACTCGCAGGGAAACACCCGGACGCCAAACGAGTAAGAACGACATGATCGCCGCTCGCTCGGTTCCCGACGTGTCGCTCGTCCGGCTCTACCTGCTGCGCGCGCTCTATTTGCTGATCGGCCTCGCGCAGGGCAGCCAAACGTGGCCGGCCATCCTGCACCACACTCGGCCCTGGGACTTCTGGCACGGGGTCGGCATGAGTTTCCTCGGCGCCTTAACCGCGCTCTCGCTCCTGGGAGTTCGCTATCCCGTCAAGATGCTGCCGCTGATGATCTTCGAGTTCGGGTGGAAGCTGCTCTGGGTGCTCGCGATCTGGCTGCCGCTCTGGACGGGACACCGCATCGACCCCGACACCGCCGGCAACGCGTTCTCGATCTTCTTCGGCGTGGTCGTCGTGCCGCTCGTCCTCCCGTGGGGCTATATCTGGAAGAATTACGTGGTGGCGCCGGCCGACCGCTGGAGATAGGGGCCTACCAGCGGCGCGCGCTCAGCGAGACGTCCGAATCGGCGCCGCGCGGAATCAGGAAGTAGACGACGACCAAGAGATACAGCGCGAAGCTCAGGACCGGCAGCACGAGTGCGACGAGCGTCGCTCCGACGTAGACCATCCAGCCGGTTCGATAGCCGCGCACCGTGAACGCGATCGTCGCGCCGTCGACCTCCGGCGCAAACGCCTTGGTGCGCACCAGATGCATCAGCATCAAATTGTAGAACGAGGCGCACGTCGAGAGCACGACGCCGTACAGGAAAGTCGAGGCGGAGTATGTCGGATACGAACCGAGCGTCGTGGTCGCGAACGGGATCAGCACGGTGGCCGCGAGCAGTAGAAGGTTCCAGAACACCGCCTTGCGATCGACGGTGCGCACGAGACGGAAGAGCGCGTGATGGTTCTGCCACATCAGGCCGATCACCGAGAAGCTCAACGCATAGGCGATCACGTTCGGCCACAGGCCCAGCAGAGCCGTCGCGAGATCGCGATTGGACGGCCCGTGCAGTTTCGGGAGCACGAAGCCCAGCGCCAGCAGCGTGATCGCGAACGCGAAAACCCCGTCGGAAAAGGCCTCGAATCGGGCTTTGTTCACGGCGGCAATTTTAATACATGACAGAGGATGTCATGTATGGCGCGTATGCTGGTCGCATGAACATCACCGGAATCGATCTCACCGCGTACCTCGTACGCGACACCGACAAGGCCATCGCCTTCTACCGCGACGTCATGGGAATGACGCCGACTGCCGTGGACGACCAGGGGCGGGGCGCCGAATTCACGCTGCCGGACGGCTCGACGTTCGGGGTATGGAAACCCGACGACGGCTCGACCGGCGGCGCGATCATGTTCGCCGTCGAGGATGCGCGCGCGGCGGTCGAGCACTATCGCAAGCGCGGACTGCAGCTCAGCGACGTGATGGAGTCGCCGGTGTGCCTGATGGCGTTTGGCGCGGATCCCGAGGGCAACTCGATCATCATCCACCAGCGTAAGGCGAAAGACTAGCGCCCTAGGACTGCTGCTGCGCCGGCCGAGTCGTAAACGGCGCCCGCCACTCGCGGTCGCCGACGCGCAAGACCCACACGAACGAGCGGTTGGGACCGAGCGGCATCGGTGAGATCATCATCGCAAACGGCGCGTTAATCGACGATCCGGGCTGGGTGCCCGGCGGGCGCCCGACCTCGATCTCCTGCTCCATGCGGATCGCGGTCGCGCTCTCTGGGCCGGTCTGCAGCACGACCGGCTTTCCGTCGGCGTCGAGCAGGTCCAGCGTCCACTTGATCTTGCGATTTGTCTCGCCCCACGGCACGTGCAGGATGAAGGCGACGGCGGAGGGCGCCGTCACGGGGCTGGCCGTGTTCGTCCAGCCGATGCCGAGCGCGTGCAGCTTGCCGTCCGGCGTGACCTGCGCTGCGTCGCAGAGCAAGAGCGTCGCGTCAACGTTGGGCATATCGATCGAGCGTTGTTCGCGCCCGTGCGACGAGCGCCTCGCGCAGCTCCTCCGGCTCGACCAGCGTCGCGACTTCCGACCAGGCGACCAGTTGAAACAGCGCGATCTCGGGGCCGGGGAAGGTCACGCGCAACAGCACGCCGGCCTTGTCGTGCGACACGACCTCAGCCGGCCAGTACGCGCACACGCGTTCGAGCGCGTCCGGGCGCGTTCGCAGCAGCACGACGCAGTCCGCGCTGCGCGACGCCTCGTTGAAGCGCGACGACGACTCGCGCCAGTAGCGCTCGAGGTCGAAGCTCGCCGGTCGCTCGAAGCGCTGCGTCAGTTCTGCCGCGCTGCGGATGCGCTCGACGCGGAAGCTCCGCAGCTCCTCGCCGTAGCGCGCGACGAGATACCAGACTCCCGCCTTCGAGACGAGCCCGAGCGGATCGACCGTGCGCGTCGAGAAGGCCCGGTTGCGGTCTTCGTAGCGAATGCGCACGCGCCGGTCGTCCCAGACCGCGCGCCGCAGCGCCGTCAGGATCGCCCGCGGCGGCTCGGGCTGATTCCAGCGCCGCTGATCCACGTGGATGCGCGAACGCGACTTCTCCGCCGCGCGCCGCTGAACGTCCGCGAGCCCTCCGTGCAGCTTCTCGAGCGCACGATCGAGTCCGCGCTCGAGGCCCAAGTCCGCGAGCGGACTCGCTCCCGAGACGAACAGCGAGCGGATCTCGTCCTCGGTGAACTGCGTCAGCGCGCGGCGATACCCATCGGCGAGCACGATGCCGCCGGCGGACCCGCGCTCGGCATAGACCGGTACGCCTGCCGCGCCGAGCGCCTCGACATCGCGATAGATCGTCCGCTCGGAGACCTCGAGGCGCTCGGCCAGTATCCGCGCAGGGCACTGCCGGCGGGACTGGAGCAGCAAGAGGAGCGAGATGAGTCTGTCGGCCTTCACGACTCCATCAAACTCACCAAATACGACACCTAATGTCAAGTATGCGCTGCTAGCCTTGAAGCGCGGCCGACGACGATTTGGAAAAGGCCGTTCCCAAACTCTTCTCAGCGGCTTCTTACTTGGCTGCTAGCATGAACAAGTCGCGGTAATCGTGCCGCCAAATCCCCGAAAGGCCCAATCATGAGCGACGAAAAGACGACGAAATCTGAAGAGAAGCCGATCAAAGACGAGCAGCTTGACAAGGTTAGCGGAGGGTTTATGCGAGTGCCGCAGCCCAACCCGCATCAGCCGACGCCGAGCCCGCAACCCAGACCGACTCCCCCGAAACACCCAGGCCAACCCGAACCCATGTAGTAGCAAGAACGCGCATGCGTCTCTAAATAGTCTGCCGCTGCGCGAGATCCGCGAACGGGCCGGGCGTCGCGACGAGGTCAGCATAGATCCCGTCCTGCACGATCCGGCCCGCTTCGAGTACGACGATGCGGTCGGCATTCTGAATCGTTGAAAGCCGATGCGCGATAACCAGGCGTGTCGCATGGAGTTGCTCGAGCGTCTTCATGACGATCGCCTGGGTTTCATTGTCGAGTGCGCTCGTCGCTTCGTCGAACAGCAGGATGCGCGGCGACGTGACAATCGCGCGGGCGATCGCGATGCGCTGCCGCTGACCCGTCGATAATCCACCACCGTCCGAGCCCAGATACGTTTCGAGCTGCATCGGCAACCGCGCGATGTCGCCGGCGATCCCGACGCGCCGGGCGGCATCCCAGGCTTGATCGTGGGTGATGTAGCGCGCGCCGGAGATATTCTCGAAAATCGAAGCTTGGAGCGCACCGGTTGATTGCAGCACCGAGCCGATCTGCCGGCGAACAGCGGTCAGGTCTACCCAAGCGAGGTCGTGGCCGTCGTACAGCACGGCGCCGCTGCTGGGCTTTTCGAAGCCGAGAAGCATCCGGAACAATGTCGACTTGCCCGCGCCCGACGGTCCGACGATCGCGACGAAGGAGCCGGGCTCGATCTTCAAATCCAGCCGGTCGAGCGTCACTGCGGTCGAGCTTTCGTAGCGGAAGCTAAGATTCCGCAGCTCGATCGCGCCGTTCAGCTTGCCGGGATCGCCATGCGCCTCCATAAGCTCGGGAGGTTCACGAAGCAGCGGCCGCGCGCGCTCGTAGATCGGTATGACCCGGATTACTTGCACGAAGGCATCGCCGAGGGCGAGCAGCGAGGCAAGCAGTTGGCCGAACGCGGCGCTCGCAGCGATGTACGTACTCGCCGGAAACGCGCCGTGGCGGACGACAAAGACGTACGCGATGATCGCTAATGTGGTCGCTGCCGGCCAGATCGCGCTAAATATGCCGAAACGGTACACGATGGTGCCGGCGCGGGTGATGATGCGGCGCATCGCAACGAATCGGTGCAGCCAGCCGACGAAGGCACGCGTTTCCGCCCGCGCGATGCGCAGCTTCGCCATTCCGTTGAAGATCTGGAGCACGAAACCCGCGATGCTGCCGAATTGGTCGAATATTTGACGCCGCAATGGAAGCGTGGCGAGCGCCTCGGCGACGGCGGCGACGATTGCGATCAGCGCGAGCAGCGCACACAACCAAGCGAGGCCGACGTCGTAAATAAAGAGCAGCGCGAAACTCACCAGCGAAAAGACGCCGCTGAGCGCCGCCGAGATCGTGATATCGCTGACGTACTGTTCGATCCCGTTAATCCCCATCAAACGGTCGGCGAGGTCGCCGATTTCGTACCGGCGAAAGAATGAGGCCGGAAGCGCCAGCAGCCGCTCCATCACCGCGGATTGCAGCGTCGTGCCGATGTGCGTCTGAAGGCGCACGATCGTTAATCCTCGGACCACCTCCGTCACGGTGGCGGCTAGCGCGACTGCGAGCAGCCCTATACCCAGCGTCAGCAATTGCGACCGCATCGCGTCGGGAACGATCGCTCCGAAAAGAATTGCGGTAGCGAGCGGAACCATGCCGGCGAGAATCCCTCCGGCCAATCCGAGCGTAAGTATCTGCGCCGCATCGTAGCCGCTGTGCCGCAGCCCGAAACGCAGGAGACTCCAGACGCCGATCGGCCCCTCGGGAAGCGGACGAGGAAAGACGTACGCCGAGGTGTCGATGTCCGCGGCGGTTGCGTCGTCGACGGGAACGGTTTCGATCGGGCGCGATGGATCGATCAGGACGTATCGCCGCCGGCCCCGGCACGGCAGCAGCGCGACCGGCTCGCGCCTGGGCCCACGGAACGCGAGGAGGGGGCCGTGCTCGCGCCTGTGCCAGCTCCCCCGCAGCCGGACGCGGCGGATCGACAACCGTGATGCGATGGCAATGGCTTGCACGGCGGCCTGCGGCTCGCCGTGCGATTCACGGGGTGCGACGATGGTAATATCATCGGCCTGACCTACGATGCGCGCAGCGGCGACGACCGGATCATCTCCGGGCTCCGTCGCAAGGCGGTCTTGCTCGAAGATCTGCGTCGCCTCTTCGAGGCCACCGTGCATCGCGCGCTCGTCGAAGGCCTGCGTCGCGCGGCGCATCGCCTCGCGCCCTCGATCTTCCTGGGCGGCTTGAGCTTCCCATCGTTGCCAAAAAGCGGCATGCGCGATCTCTATGGCGCGCACAACCTCTTGCGGGGCGAGATCGGCGCCGCTGAAGGTCTCGAGGCGTACGGCATCCTGAGCGCGGAGCGTGAAATAACCGGCTATCGCAACGATGCCGGTTTCGCGGTCGCATCGGTACGCATCCAAGAGCCGGCCTCTGCCGCTTGCGATGCGTACGTAGCTGAGGCGTTGGGACGAGTGCGCGTACTCGCCCGGCGCGAGTTCGAGCGAATTGGGCGGCCGAACCGGACGCGCGCGCAGGGAATCCAGATCGATCGCACTGGCGTCGGCGAGTGCGGCAATGTAGCGCCGAAGGGCTTCGTCACGCGCGACGGGCTCACTTTGGGCGAGGTCCCACGCCTCCAAAACGGCTGGAACCGCTCCGACGGCGATAAGGCTCCGCCGTACGCCGTTGGATTCGAACGACGCGCCGATCACAACCTCTCCGGGACGCGCTGAGTAAACAAACGATCGGCGCCCGGCCGGGCGCCGCGCTGCGTCCAACCGGACGACGAAGAGCGCGACCTCTCCGGAGCGCACGCGATAGGTGAGCGCGGGGCTATCAAGCACCCGAACCTCGTCGGCCGAGATGCGAACGTCGCGCTCGAGCGTCACTGCGACCTCACGAGCGACAGATACCTTCCCTTGCGGGCCACGAGTTGATCGTGCGTGCCGCGTTCGGCGATCGTCCCGCCATCGAGAACGAGGATTTCATCAGCGTCGCGGATCGTGCTAAGGCGGTGCGCGACAATCAAGCACGCGCAGCCGCGGCGGCGCAAACTCGCATCGATGAGATGCTCCGTCAGCGGGTCGAGCGCGCTCGTCGCCTCGTCGAGCACGACGAGCGCGGGATCGCGTACCAACGCGCGGGCGATCTCGAGGCGTTGCCGCTGCCCTCCGCTAAAATTGACGCCGCCTTCCGCCATCGCGGCTTCGTACCCGTCGGGCCTGCCGTCGATGTCGGCGTGAATGCAGGCATCGCGCGCGGCACGCTCGATGGCCGAATCGGGAACGGCGGGGTCCCAAAGGGTGAGATTACTGCGCACCGTCCCGGGATAGAGCGCGATCTCTTGGTCAACGAACGCGACGTCGGTTGCGAGCAGCGCGGGATCGATCGCCTCGCGCTCAAAGCCGTCGAACAAGACCTGTCCCGACCAGGGCGCGAATAAACCCGACACCAGCTTGGCGATCGTCGATTTTCCGCTGCCGGATGGACCGACGAGCGCGACGCGCCGGCCCGGGGATATGACGAACGAGATGTCGCGAACCGTAGGCGGCGCGTGTTTACTGTAGCCGAACGAAACGGCGCGCAGCTCGAGCTCGCCCCTCAGTCGGACGCGTTCGATCCGCGCGGCCGCCGGCGGCGGATCCAGGGGGTAGCGTAGGACGTCCTCGATGCGCCGGACGTCACCGTCCATCTCCTGCAGGTCCGAACCCAACTCAACGAACGTCGTAAAGGGGGCGATGAAAAGTTGCGTCAGGAGGACGTAGGCAAAGAGCGTTCCGATCGAGATCGCGCCGTCGATGACGCGCAATCCCCCTAGCGCCAAGATCGCGGTGATATTGATCGTCGTCAGGAAGCGCGGCACTGCGTTGAGGACTTGCGACGGCACGGCGAAGCGCTGCCTGGCATTGACGACGCGCGCTTGCCGGCCGAGCCACCTCGTGAAGAACGTGCCCTCAGCCCCGCCGGCTTTGAGGGTTTCGATGCGCTCGATCCCTCCAACGGCGCTTCCCAGGAGCATTCCCTCTTCTTGAAGGACGGCGGCGTTTGCATCCGAGCGCTGGCGCGCCACGACGCGCAGCGCGAGGAGATTGAGTGCCGCGATGACGAGCGAGACTGCCGCAAGAACGCTATCGTAACGTGCCATCAGCGCGAGATAGAAGAGAGCGGCAATCACTCCGATTCCGCTGACCGCGAGCCGGCTCGAGAGCAGTTCCGCGACGCGATCGCAAATCGCTACGCGGTTCGCGATCTCGGCGGGTGCTCGCTGTGCGAAGAACGTCATCGGCAAATGCAGAACGTGCCAGAGCATCCTGGTCGTGCTCGCGAGCGCAAGTTTTGCCTGCAAGCGAAGGATCGCGCTCTGTTGTAATTCCAGCAGCGCGATCAGCAGCGCGATGCTCGCCGCGATCCCGACGCAGATGCGAAAGACCCATCCGTAGTTCTTGCCGACCAGAACCTCGTCGATGAACACCTTCGTAAAAGTCGGCAGCGCGATGTTTGGGACCACCAACGCAAGGCCCGCAAGGACAACGAACAAAACGGCTCCCCACGAACCGGCGAGCTGCGCTCGCAGGATGCTCGTCGTCGCCGGCACGTCGTTACCCTGCGCGAAGTTCGGCCCCGGCGCAAACGTTAGGCAGACGCCGGTGTACGAGCGATCGAACTCCTCCCAGTCGCAGAGCCTCCGCCCGCCGGCCGGATCGTTTAGGACGGCGCCGTTTTTTGTGAAGCCCTCGACGACGACGAAATGACAGAACTGCCAGAAAATGATGAAGGGCGGAGCGAGCTTGCGCAGAGCGTCGATATCGTATTTATAGCCGTGTGCCGTGAGACCGTACGAGCGCGCTGCGCGCAGGAGGTTTCCAGCCGAACTTCCATCGCGCGTAACGCCGCACGCTACGCGCAGCTCTTCGAGCGGCACGTGCCTTCGGTAGTAGCCGAGGACCATCCCCAGCGACGCCGCCGCGCACTCGACCGCCTCCATCTGGAGTACGGTCGGCGTTCGCACGGTCTTCGCGGCACCGTTCTGCCGCGGGCCGCGATCGAGCAGCTTCATCAGTGTGTTTGAGGAAGCACGAACGAGATTGGAGACCGCTCCTCGATGACGACGGTCGCATTGCACGGCGTGCCCGGGGACAGGGCGCGGCCCGCATTTTGCAGGCCCGACCAGATGAGATTGCCGGAGGCATCGACGTCGAGCGCGACGTGAACCTCGCGTACCGGAACGTCGGGAGAGAATCCAGCCGCTACCGCATCGTTTTGCAACGCTGCCTTGATGCGATCCGCGCTTGCCGGGAAGGGCGCGGCATAGGTGACGTGGCCGCGCAGAAACCCAAAAACGTCGGGTCGAGCGTCGGCGGGCGAGAGGCGTACCGGCATCCCGGCGGCGACTCGGCGATCCGTCTCGACCGGAACGAACACGACGGCGGTCGGGCTTGCGCCCACGGGCTCGATGGTGGCGACGGCGTCACCCGGACTGACGAAGCTCCCTAGCTGTGGCGAGCGTTGCGCCAGCGTTCCCGCAACGGGCGCGCGTAGCGCGACGATATCACCGCCGGTCGTGCGCACGCGCGCAACCGCCTCGCCCTGGGCGACGACGTCGCCGACGCGGCCGGGGAGCGCGATCAGGGTTCCTTCGGCCGCCGCAACGACCGGTTGAACGCCGCTTCCGGCTACGATCACGCCCCGGCCGTCGAGACCTACAGGGAGGCGCCCGAAGATTGTCCAGATCAACACCAAGCATAGAAGGCCCGCGATCGCCGCGAGCGCCAGAACGCTGCGGGACGACACGATCTCGATCGCTTCATCGAATCGATCGACGGAGTCGATCGCCGAAATGGCCTTCCCCCGGAAGAGCCCGTCGCCTTCGGGCTGGTTGGGCGAGCTCATAGGCGCGAGGGGGAAGACGGCGTTGGGGCCGCGACGCGGGCACCGTCGGTGAGGCCGGTTGTGCCCTGGGTGACGATGACGTCGCCGCTGCGAAGTCCCGACTCGATTACCGAGGTCGTCTCGTTCGAGGGGCCGACGCGCACGGACCGTCTATAGGCGGAGCCTTGCCGGACGACATAGACGTTGGCCGTCCCTCCTTCTCGCGTAATCGCGTCGTTCGGTACGACAATTGCGTGCGGCGCATCGATCGTGAGTATGTTGACGTCGACGCTCATGCCGTCGCGCAGAAACGGCGGCGGTCGCTCGACGCGTATCGTCGTCGCGACGGTGCGCGCTCCCGATGCCGAGGCATCGGACTTCTGCGCGATGGGTGAGATCTCGACGACGTAGCCGTCCAGAACCCGACCCGGAAAATCCTCGCCGGTAATTTGGGCGCGTTCCCCTAGGCGAACGTTGATGACGTCTTGCTCGTCCACACGCGTACGTACGACGAAGGCGCGTTGCCCGGCCAACAAAAGCAGCGGCTGCCCCGCTTCAACGGTGTCGCCCGGCTGAAGCGGTCGCAGCGGATCGTTCTTCTCCGTGGCTACGTTCAGCACGGTTGCGTCGTAAGGGGCACGAATTGTGGTCGCATCGGCCTGTTCTCGTGCGAAGGCGTAGTCCGCGGCGGCGCGCCCCGCTTCCGCCCGGGCGGCTGCGACGTCTCCGCCGCCCGCCTCGACACGCGCCGTGCCGAGCTGTGCCTGAGCCTGCGCAAAACTTTCTTGCGCCGATCGCAGGTTGTCCTCGAGCACCGTCCGGGAGCGCGTGAGTTGCGTTCCCAGTGAACCTCGCTGCAAGCGAGCTTGACCGTAGGCAACCTGTGCTTCGTCGAATTTCGCTTTGGCTTGATCGAGCTGATCCCGCGACACCGCCTTGTTGTCGTAGAGGTCTTGATATGCCACGAAAACGCGTCGCGCTTCGCGAAGAACTGTCGCGGCGTTGGCCAAGTTCGCATCGGCCTGCGCGCGCTGATCCGCGGCCGTCGTTTCGCCATAGCCGAGCCCCGACTGCAATCCGTTTGCGAGGTCTTGCCGCGCTTGAGCGAGACGCGCGCGTGCGATTTCCAGATTTGCTTGCGCTTGGACGACGTTCGAACCACCCGTGACCTCGGCACTTTCTGCACGAGCCGTAGCCGAACGGTAGGCTTCCGCACTACTTTGCGCATTTGAAGCGATCTGCGGGTTCTCGATCGTTCCGAGCAACTGACCTGCGGTCACCCGATCGCCGGCCTTGACGAAGATCCGTCCGATATTGCCCGAGACTCGGCTCGAAATCGTCTCTATTTGGGGATACTGGACGATGCCGCTCTCCGGCAGCGCGATCGTGAAAGGCGCATAGCCGACGACCGCCACTCGCACGACATGCGATGGGCCGCGCGATGGCCGGAGGGCAACGATAACGAGGACGAGCAACGCGAGGCCGCCGATGACCAAGATCGTTCTTCTGCGACCCGGATCCATCGATCAGAGGTCCGCGACGATGGCAGCCGGGTCGAATGTACCCAACGCCGACCGGAGCTTCACAACGGCGGTGATGTACGCAACTTGGGCGTCGAACAGTTCGGTTTGCGTCTGCAGCGACGTTTGTTGCGCCGCCTTGGTATCGGTGAGTGAGATCAGCCCATTTGTGTACTGGAGTTGCGAAATGCGGGAGGCTTCAATCCCGAGATCCACCGCCTTGCGCTGATATGACAAGGCCTCGCGCGCCGTTTGCGCGCCGCGCAATGACTCTAGGACGTCCGCCTCGGCAGCGGTCTTCGCCGAGTTCAGCGCCAGTTGGGCCGATTGGATTCGCGCGTTGGCCGAACGGTGGGCGGCGCTGCGCGTTCCGTAGTCGACGATTGGAAGCGAAAGCGTGGACGTCGCGCCGATATCCCAGAATCCCGGCGTACCGCGAGCGACGTTGGGAAACGGGAACCCTATACATTCGATGTTATTCGGGTAGCGAGCACATTCCGCGTTCAGCTGCATTATTTGATTCTGCTGATCCACGAAACCCGTGGGCGACGTTTGATTTCCGAATGCGGCGAACACACTGATCTGCGGTAAGAGGTCGGTGTCGATGCCGGCAGCGGATAGTTGGGCGATGGCGACGTCGGCGGCGGCGGCGGCAATCTCGGGCCGGTTTCGCTCCGCTATTTCTACCAGGGTTACGGCGGGGGCGGACGGCAGCGGGGGCTCCGGCAAGGTGGCCGGTACGGCGAACTTCGTATCGAGGGCGGCGCCGATCGTTTGTGCAAGCGATTCGCTTGCGGTTACCCGATCCAGCTGCGCGTTCAAAAGAGCGACCTGCGTTTGCTCGACGCCGACCTCGGCGCGGAGAACGTCCACGCCGGCAACGAGGCCGGCCTTTTCCTTGGCTTGCGCCACTCCGAGGAGCGCCTGCTGATAGCTCAAATTGGCCTGCGCCAAATCGAAACGATGCTGCCAGTTCGCAATCGCGAAAAACATTTCCACCAATTTAGCGGTGGTTTGAGTTTGCGTTTGCCGCAAATCCGCGCGCGCGGCTTCGACTTGGCGATAGTACTGCTGGGTAAGGATCTGATTCAGCGAACCGTTGTACAGCGTCCACTGCGTGCCGATTTGTGCCGTGTTCTGCGAAAAATTAGGTATGGGGGCGATGCCGTATTGAGCCAGCGCTCCCGCGTAATTGTTTTGTTTTTCCAGCACGTTTTGCAAGCTGGCCACGACGGGTGGGAACTCGGTGGCATGTTGCTTGGTGTACGCCGATTCTGCTTGAGCGAGAACGGCTTGCTTTTCGGCGATCGACGGGTTGTGCGTAAGCGCGTACGCAACGGTCTGCTGCAGCGTAAGCGTGTTCGCCGACGCGACTTTCACACAAGAGAGGACGCTCAGGCACATGCCGAGGGCACCGATACACGTGCGCGTCGCAACGGACGAGATTCGCACCGTGCCGTCCCCGTTTACCACAAGGTTTATCGGATTCGCCGAACACCCCTTGCGTACCCCGCTCTTTACGACCAAATATGACGGCTGCTGTCAAGTATCCGGCGCTAGGATCGCTGCATGACTACGACAGGAATCGACGCCCATCACTATCTCGCGAAGAACCTCCAGCGCGCGACGGCGTTCTATCGCGATCTGATCGGCTTGCGCCCCAGCCCAGACGCGTGGGAACACGGCACCGAGTTCCAGCTGGACGACGGCAGCATCTTCGGCATCTTCAAGATGCCGGACGACAGCTGGTATCCGAGCGGCGGGGTGATCTTCGCCGTCAGCGACATCGACTCAGCCGCGCAGCGCCTGCGCGACGCCGGCGTTCGCTTCTTCACCAACGGCGTGCTCGACACTCCGGTCTGCCGCATCGCCTGGTGTCAGGACCCCGAAGGCAATACCTTCGCGATCCACCAGAAAAAGTAATTCGCTATTTCGCGAGTTGGCGCAGGACGTATTGCAGGATGCCGCCGTGGCGGTAGTACTCCGCTTCGTCGGGCGTGTCGATGCGGACGCGCGCTTCGAACTCGATGGACCGGCCGGTGGCGGGATCGGTCGCCTTCACGTGGACGCGCATGCGCGGCGTGATGCCGCCGGCGATGCCGGTGATGTCGTAGATTTCTTCGCCGGTCAGGCCGAACGTCGAGCGATCCGCGCCGTCGAGATACTCGAGCGGCAGCACGCCCATGCCGATCAGATTGCTGCGATGAATGCGCTCGAACGACTCGGCGATCACCGCCTTGATGCCGAGCAGATACGGACCCTTCGCGGCCCAGTCGCGCGACGATCCCGAGCCGTACTCCTTGCCGGCGAGCACGATCAGCGGCGTACCGTCGGCGCGATACTTCACCGCGGCGTCGAAGATCGACATCTGCTCGTTGGCCGGCAGATAGCGCGTCACGCCGCCTTCGACGCCGGGCACGAGCGCGTTGCGCAGGCGCACGTTGGCGAACGTCCCGCGCACCATCACCTCGTGATTGCCGCGCCGCGCGCCGTACGAGTTGAAGTCGTTCGGCTCGATGCCGTGCTCCATCAGATATCTCCCCGCCGGGCTGTTCTTCGCGATGTTTCCGGCCGGCGAGATGTGGTCGGTCGTGACCGAATCGCCGAGCACCGCGATCGCGCGCGCGCCGTGACGTCTTGCGGTGGCGGCGGCTGCGCCGGCATGCCGTCGAAGTACGGCGGCTGCTTGACGTACTCCGACTTCGGATCCCACGCGTAACGTTCGCTCGCCGCGACGTTGAGCTCGCTCCAGTTCTCGTCGCCCTTGAACACGTCGGCGTACTCGCGCGTGAACATCTCGTCGCTGATGCAGCTCGCCATCGTCGCGGCGATCTCGTCGTTGCTCGGCCAAATGTCCTTCAGATAGACCGGCTGCCCGTCGCTGCCGGTGCCGAGCGGTTCGGTCGTCAGATCGACGTCCATGCGTCCGGCGAGCGCGTACGCGACCACGAGCGGCGGCGACGCGAGATAGTTCGCGCGCACCTGCGGATGAATGCGCCCTTCGAAGTTGCGGTTGCCCGAGAGCACCGCGGCGACGATCAGGTCGCGATCGGCGACCGTTTCGGCGACGTCGGCCGGAAGCGGCCCGGAGTTGCCGATGCACGTCGTGCAGCCGTAGCCGACGAGATTGAAGCCGAGCTGATCGAGATACTGCTGCAGTCCCGCCTTCGCCAGATAGTCGGTCACGACTTTCGAGCCGGGCGCGAGCGACGTCTTCACCCACGGCTGCGTCTGCAGCCCGCGTTCGACGCGCGTTGCGCGCGAGCAATCCGGCACCGATCAGCACCGACGGGTTCGACGTGTTCGTGCAGCTCGTGATCGCCGCGATCACGACCGCGCCGTCGGCGACGTCCTCCGCCGTGCGCGAGATCGTCGCGGTTCCGCCGCCGCCTTCGTTCTCGAAGCGCGCGACCGCGCCGTTGGCGCGCTCGCGCGCCGCCGGCCATTCGTCCAGCGCGACGCGAAACGTGCGCTTGACGTCGCGCAGCGGCACGCGATCCTGCGGACGGCGCGGGCCGGCGAGGCTCGGCTCGACGCTCGCCAGATCGAGCTGGAGCGTGTCGGTGAACTCGGGATCCGCGGCGTCGTCGGTCCGGAAGAGGCCTTGCGCTTTCGCATACGCTTCGACGAGCGCGATGTGTTCGCGCGAGCGGCCGGTGAGCCGCAGATACTCGAGCGTGCGATCGTCGATCGGAAAGATCGCGACGGTCGAGCCGAACTCCGGCGACATGTTGCCGATCGTCGTGCGATCCACGACGGGCAGCGCCGAGAGTCCGGTGCCGTAAAACTCGACGAACTTGCCGACGACGCCCTTTTTGCGCAGCATCTCGGTGACCGTCAGCACGAGATCGGTCGCGGTCACGCCTTCGCGCAGCGCGCCGTCCAAACGAAAACCGACGACCTCGGGAATCAGCATCGTCACCGGCTGTCCGAGCATCGCGGCTTCGGCTTCGATGCCGCCGACGCCCCACGCCAGCACGCCCAAGCCGTTGACCATCGTCGTGTGCGAATCGGTGCCGACCGCCGTATCGGGATACGCCATCGGGCGCTCGACGATCGCCACCGCCGAAGACGACGCGCGCAGATACTCGATGTTGACTTGATGCACGATGCCGGTGTCGGGCGGAACGACGCGCAGGTCTGCGAGCGCCGCCTGGCCCCACTTCAGGAACGCGTAGCGTTCGCGATTGCGCTCGAACTCGAGATCGGTGTTCTTCGCCAGCGCGTCGTTCGATCCGAAATAGTCGACCTGCACCGAGTGGTCGATCACGAGCTCGACCGGCTGCAGCGGATTGATCGCTTTCGGGTCGCCGCCCATCGCGGCCATCGCGTCGCGCATCGCCGCGAGATCGACGACGCACGGCACGCCGGTGAAATCTTGCAGCAACACGCGCGCCGGCGGAACGCGATTTCGCGCTCTGCTCCGCCGTGCTTCGTCCAGCGCGCCAGCGCCTCGATGTCGTCGCCGCGTTACCGATGCGGCCGTCTTCGAATCGCAGCAAGTTCTCGAGCAGAATCTTCAGCGAAAACGGCAGGCGCGCGAGGCTTGGTAAGCCCGGCTCGTTCGAGCGCATCGAGACGAAAGTACGTGTACGCGCGGTCTCCGGCGCGCAGCGTGTCGAGCGCTTCGAAGCTATTCGGGTGACGATTCATCGGATAAGCGTACTTTCGGATCGCCGTGCGCGTAGCCTTCGATCTTCAACGCCGCCCTGCCCGAGAAGAGTCGCCAGAGCGGTTCGGCGACGAATGCGAGCCGCCACGGCTGCAGCGCGAGCGCGTGCTCGAACTCCGCGCGATCGCGCGGGACCTCGCGCGCGACGCGCTCGAGCGCCGCGCGCGGCACGAGCAGGCTTGGCGGCAGTTCCGCGGCTCGCGCAATCTCCGCGACCGCCGCGCCCAAGAACCCGACGAGCGTGTCGCGCGCGGGGGCGCGAGGGCCGGGCTGGGCGCTGCGGGAGATCGGCTTCGTCGAGCGCCTACCGCGCGCGACCGCCTCCAGGATCGCCTCGCCGAGTTGGCGCTTCATCGCGCCGTCGAGCCGCCGCAGCTGCGCGAGATCCTCGAGCTTGCTGGGCTTGAGCATGGCGAGCCCGGCGACGACGTCGTCGGGAAGCACGTAACTCACCGGCAGATCGCGCGTGCGCGCCGTCGCGTCGCGCAGCTTCACGAGCTCGTTGAGGATGCCGAGCTCGCGACGGCTCATGCGCATCGCGCCCGGAATGCGCAGGTACGCGCGGCGCTCGTCGATGCGATAGCGTTCGATGTCGCCGAGCTCCGCGCACTCCTCGTACACCCATTCGTAGCGGCCCTTCGCCTCGAGACGCGTGCGCAGCGCGTCGTACATGCGGCAGCAGATGCGCGACGTCGCCGACGAGATACTCGATCTGCCGTTGCGGAGAGCGGCCGCGCCGACCAGTCGCTGACCGTCTGCGATTTTGCAAGCCGCACGCCGCACACGCTCGCGCACCAGATCGGCCAGCGAGATCTGCATGCCGTAGCCGAGAAACGCGGCGGCGACCTGGGTGTCGAAGACGCTCGGCGGAACGAGATCGAAGCGATCGGCGAAGATCTTCAAATCCGACGAGAGCGCGTGACCGACGACCGTCGTGTGCGTCAGCGCGAGCGCGAGCGGGCGCAGGTCCGGCAACGCGAGCGGATCGACGATCGCCGCGCCGTCGTCGAAGGCGAGCTGCACGACCATGAGACGCGGCGAGTAGGTGCGCTCGGCGTGAAACTCGGTATCGAGCGCGACGCGCGCGGCTTCGCGCGACGCGCGCGCAGAGCGCGTCGAGTCCGGCACGATCGGCAACGATCTGCGGCGCGGTCACGACGGCGAGGGCGACGGCGGCTCGTGCCGGCGGAAGTGGAAGTGCGGACAGCGGTGCGTCTCGCAGTAGTGCGCGCGTATGGCGCGCGCGCATTCGTAACCGTGAACGACGACCGTCACGCGGTCGCCGAAGATCGTCAGCAGCGTGCAGATCGGAATGGCGATGGCGCACATCGTCCAGACGTGCACCCACACCGGCACGCGAAACGTCGCCGCGCGTCGCGGTCGCAACCGTTCCGCCGAATCCGGGAATGATGCGCACCGCCAACAAGAAGGCCGGCGAGCCGACGGGGAAGCGCTTGACCCACGCCGGCAGCCGATGCAGATATTCATGCAGATCGAACAGGTGCGACGCGTGCCGGTTGATCCAATAGCCGAGCAGCGCCGCGAGCACGAGCCCGACCGTGTCCACGAGCGTGCCGTTGACCGGGCCGAAGATCGCGCCGTTCATGATCGCGAGGGCATCGGTCACCGAGAACGGCGCCGAGGCCACGAGCGCGAAAGACGCGATCGCCAGCGGATAGGCGAACGGGCCGATGCGTGCGGATCTCGTGCTCGACGCGCGGCTGATGGCGAATGACCCAGAACGCGAGCAGGAACGAAGCGGCCAGCATCGCGAGAGCGGCGCCCTTGCGCGAGGGAACGATTCAACCGATGATCGATGCGCGGGTTGATCACGTTGCTATGCGGAGTTGGGCTCTACGCCTCGCTTTTCATGCTGCGCAAGAGCCGGCGGGCGGAGCGCGGGGAGCTCACGGGGCCCAAGCGTGGTCAAAACGCCCCGGGCGCACCTCTTCGGCGTTCCGAACGCGCTGCTCGGTGCCATCTACTACCCTGGCGCTGGCCGTCGCGATCTGGTTCGTTCGCCCGGCACCTCGCGCTGGCGCTCGTGCTCGCCGCCGCTGCTCTTCGCCGCCGCCACGTCGGCCGTTCTCGCATACTCGCTGCTCTTCGTGACGCGGCGCGAGTGCCCGTACTGCTGGACCGCCCACGCCGTGAACTGGTCGCTCCTCGTCCTCGTCGGTTTATTATTGGCGCGTCCATCTTGAGTCCGGGTATCTGATTTTGGTAGAATCGGCCTCTCTGGTCAGGACGGCACGAACGGGCGCCGAAACCGCCGGAAGAGAGGGCCGGAAGCGTAGCGTTAGTTCTACGTTCCGGCGAACGGCAGTACAATAGGGGGTGGCGCGAGTGCGCCGCCCCTCTGCTTTTATCGGGGCGAACTTCGTCGATCATCTGGCGGTACGCCGGGTCGCTCGTCGGCGTCGCGGCGAACCAGGCTTCGAGCATCTCCTCCGCGACCGCCGGGCTGGTCGCGCGCAGGCTCAAGCAGAGCACGTTTGCGTCGTTCCATTCGCGCGCGCCCGCCGGCGGTCGCGGCGTCGCCGCAGAGCGCGGCACGAATTCCGGCCACCTTGTTGGCGGCGATGCTGACGCCCGGTGCCGGTCCAGCAGCAGAGCACGCCGTAGCGCGCGTCGCCCCGCGCCACCGCTGCGCCGACCTGCTGCGCCCGACCGACGGCCAGGCGTCGTTCCGCCGGGCGCGAGCGCGCCGAAGCGCCTGCACCTCGTGACCGTGCGCGCGCAGCCACCGGTCGATCGCCTCGGGCAGCTCGCCCGCCATGTCGCTGCCCAGCGCAATGCTCATTCGAGCAGGTTTTCGCCGCGCGGCGGCGGCAGACTCCCATCCCGTGAGCCACGTGCGTCTGGCCGCGACCGTCATCCTCGCGCGGCCCGGATTTCGAAGTCTATCTTGACCCGCCGCAGCACCGCGCAGCGCCTTCGCGCCCAACGCGTTCGTCTTTCCCGGGGGGACGATCGAGCCGCAGGACGCGTCTGCATCGGCGCGCAGCGCCGGACGCTCGGTCTCGAACCGAGCGCCTCGCGCGCGAGTTTCGGGCCGAGATCGCCGGCGACTTGCACTCGATCCGAGCCGCCGATCGAGCGCGACGCTGCGCGCGCCCTGCTGGTCGCCGCGCTGCGCGAGCTCTTCGAGGAGGCCGGCGTCCTGCTGGCCCGCACGGCCGCGATGCGGCCGATCGCCGCCGACGCCGGCGCGACGGGGGCGCGTCGACGCGAACGTGCGCGCGTGCGCGGCGGCGAGCTGGGCTTCGCCGAGTTTCTCGCGAGCGCACGACTGGTTCGCCGATGCGCGCGCGCTGGCGCTCTTCTCGCACTGGATCACGCCGCCGAGCGAGCCGCGCCGCTACAATACGCATTTCTTCTTCGCCGTCGCGCCGCCCGACCAGGCCGCGCTGGCCGACGCCTTCGAAACGCACGACGGCATGTGGATCGCTCCGGGCGACGCGCTCGCGCGCTATCGCGCGGCGAGCTGCATCTCGTCTATCCGACGATCAAACATCTCGAGCGTCTGGGCGCGTTCGACTCGGTCGACGCGGCGCCGCGACTTCGCGCGCAGCAAGCCGATCGTCACGATCATGCCCGACGACAGCGGCGACGATTTCGCGATCCCGCCGCGGCTGGAGGGTGCATGGTAACGCTCGTCCGCGCGCCCAACCCGTCGGCGATGACGCTCTCGGGCACCAACTCTACGTCGCTGGACTGCGGCGACGGCGCGGCGTCTGGTGATCGATCCCGGGCCCGCAATCGCTCGCGCACGTCGAGGCGCTGATTGACAGCGGCCGCCGCGCAGGGCCTCGACGATTCGCGCGATCGCGCTGACGCACGGTCATCCCGACCACGTTTCCGCCGCGCCGCGAGCTCGCAGCGCGACCGGCGCGCCGATCTACGCGCATCCCGCTACTACGCGTGCCGCACACGCGCGACTTCCGCTCGAAGGCGAGCTGCGCGTCGGCGCGACCGCGCTGCGCGTGATCGACGCGCCCGGCCACACGTTCGACCACGTCGTCTTCTACCTGCCGCAAGAGCGCAGCTTCTTCACCGGCGACGTGATTCTCGGCGAAGGCACGTCGGTCGATCGCGCCGCCGGGCGGCGCGATGCGCCCGTACAGCACACGCTGCGGCGGCTCGCCGACGAGTTCGGCGACGCGCGCACGATCTACGGCGGACACGGACCCGTCGTCGCGCGACGCGCAGGCGCAAGATCGCCGAATACATCGAGCACCGGCGGATGCGCGAGCGGCAAATCGTCGACCGCGCTGCGCGCCGGACCGGCGACGATTCCCGACTCGTGCGGCGCGTCTACGGCCCCGAGCGCAGCGTGCTCTGGCCCGCGATGGCGCGGCAGATTCTCGCGCACCTCATCGCGCTGGAAGACGAAGGCCGCGTCGCGCGCCGAGCCGGTGGATCGCGCGATGACCGCCGACGAGGCGGCGATGCTCAACCCGCGCCTCGAGGAGCTGGCCGGCCCGGAAGAGGCCGCGGTGATCGCCGCCGAACTCGGCACCGAGATGCGTCTGCAGACGCTTCTCGTCGTACCGCCTCACGGAGGAATGAGCCGATGCGCCGATGGTTCGCCCTCGCCGTCTTCGATTGTCGCTTGGCGTCGTGCGCGCAATCCGGCGGACCCGGCGCTGCCGCCGCTGACCGGCGCTCCGCAGTTCAAGGCTGCTACCGCATCAAGCAAGATCCGACGACCGTCAAGGCGACGATCACGTTTTACGGCTGGCCGGATAACTCGCCGCCCGGCAACGCGATCGCGCATCCCGTCATCCACAAGCTCGCGGGCGGCGACGGCACCTATTGCAATCCCACGACCTTCGCGACCGAACGCGCCAACAACAAGCCGATTCCGTACGGCATCAAGATCTACGTGCCGTTCTCGAAGCAGTACTTCATCCGCGAGGATCTCTGCGCGGCATCCGGACCGCCGACCGGCAGCGGCAGCAACGGCTGCTACAAGCTGTGGTTCGACCTCTGGGTCGGCGGCACGGCCAAGTCGAAGGCGCACGAGGTCGTAAGCTGCGAGCACATGCTCACGCCAAGCCGCAAGGTGCGACGTGATCCTCTATCCGCGCGAGGCATGCCGGTCGCGCATCCCGGACCGATCTATCGCAACAACCCGCCGCCCAACGGCACCTGTTACGGAAACGAAACTAGTCGACGCGTAGGACGACCTTTCCGAACTGATTCGCCGCGCGCCGAGGTGCTCGAATGGCGCGCGACGGCGTCGTCGAGCGCGAACGACGCGATCGACACCGGGCGCAACCCGTCGCCGAAAAACTCGAGCATGCCGGCGAAATCTTGCGGGCTTCCCATCGACGTTCCCAACACGCTGACGTGCTTCCAAAAGAGCGGGAAGAGCTTGATCGTCGCCTCGCCGGTCGTGCCGCCGTAGATGACGACGCGCCCGCCGGGGCGGATCGCGTCGAGCGCCTTGCGCAGCGTGTCGCCGCCGGACGAATCGACGACGAGATCGACCGGATCGGAGCGCAGCGCCTTCTGCCAGTCGGGCGTCGCCTTGTAGTTGATCGCCGAGGTCCGCGCCGAGCGCCTTCGCGCGTTCCAGCTTTTCGTCGCTGCCGACGTCACGATGACGCGCGCGCCGATCTGCTTGGCGAAGAGCAACACGAACGTTTGCACGCCGCCGCCCACGCCGGTGATCAGCACGGTTTCGCCGCGGCCGCAGCGCGCCGCGCGTGACGACCGCGCGATAGGCGGTGAGGCCCGCGAGCGGAATCGCCGCGGCCTCCTCCATCGAGAGATGCGCCGGTTTCGGATAGACGTTTTCGGCCGGCACGGCGACGTACTGCGCAAACGTGCCGTCGCGCGGCATGCCGAGGATGCTCGCGTTCGCGGCATCCCACACGTGCGGATCGTCGCCCCACGCCGAGCATCGGATCGATCACGACCTCGTCGCCGACTTCGAGATCCGCGAAGACGGCGCCGAGCGCCGCGATCTCGCCGGCGCCGTCGGAGCCGAGCGTCACGGGAAGCCGGATGTTCGGATAGAGGCCCTGCGTGATGAACACGTCGCGACGATTGAGCGCCGCGGCGCGGACGCGCACGAGCGACTTCGCTCTCGCGCGGCGGCGCGACTTCGACTTCGTCGAGCTGAAGATTCTTCGGGCCGCCGATGGCGTGCAGCCGGACCGCCTTCATGCTGTCTCGGCGTCACTCGTGAACCGTGAAGATAAACTTCACCGCCGCCGGCTGCACGAAAAGCGCATCGGTCGGGAGGTCGGCGAGATACTGCGCGTTGTTCGGCCCCGGCGTAAAGCCCGCGGTACGGAACGCCCGCGTCGTAGAGCGTGAACGGCCCCGAGACCGCGTTGAAGATATTCGTCGCGGCGAGCGTGAAGTCGAGGTGCCCGAAGTTCTTGCCGATCGCCGCATCGACGAGCGTGTACGGCGGCTGATGCAGCGTGTTGTTCGTTGCCGGCGAAAGTGAACGCGGTCGACGCGTGCCAGCCATTGCGCGCCCAGATGAACGCGCGGAGCCTTGCTGCTGCGGAACGCCGAGGAACTGCTGGTCGTCGACGAGCGTGCCGCCGGAGGTCGGATTGGAAACGAACGGCCCAAGCGCGTACGGATAGGCGACGTTGAGCCCGTACGAAAACGTCGCGGTCAGGTTCAGCCGCGGGAAGAGCTGCTTGTAGCGCGCCTCGGCGCCTTCGTACACCGCGTTGCCGATATTGACCGGAATCTCGTACGCGAAGCCGAGCGGCGTGTTGCAGAAGCTCTTCGCACCGCCGCCCGGATAGTAGTTCTCGATCGTGTCGCGCAGGTTCGAGCGATAGAGCGAGACGTCGAGGTTCGACGTGCTCGAAAACAGATGCGAGAAGCCCAGCTCGTACTCGGTCGCGTGCTCGGGGCGCTCCGTCGGGATTGCCGTTGGGAACGACGCAGTTCGAGTCTTCCGGCCCTGCGTTGGGATTGGGTTGCGAGCTTGCCGTCGACGAGCAACCGGCGGGAAGAAGTAGCGCTCGATCAGCAGCGGCGCGCGGAAACCGGTGCCGACCGAGAAGTGCACGACGCTCGACGAGCGCCGAGATCCTGGCTGAGGCCCAAGCCGCCAGTTCAGCGTGTTGCCGAAGGTCGAGTAGTCGGCATCGTACAGCCCGCCCGAGAGGCGGAGGCCTTGCCGAGTCTGCTGCGCGCCGCGGAAGAAATACGAGTCGATGCTCTGCGAGAGCGGCTGGTCGATGCCGAGCCCCGAGAGCGATTCTTGCCGCGCGTAGCCGCCGAAGGCGAACTCGCTTTCGTCGAACGTCCGGCCCCACGAAAGGCCTCGTTGTAGCGCGTGTCGAGGTGCGAGACGTCGTACGGCGACACGGCGCCGCCCTCGAAGTCGATGTTGTCGTTGTCGGCGTAGAAGTCGGCCGAGCAGCGTTCCGGAGCCCAGCGGCGCGCGGCCGTAGCGCGTCGTACGCGCGAATCGCTCTGGGCGAAGTGCGCCGCTCCCCTGGCCGACGTGATCGCCGAAGACCGGGATTGGCTACGACGTTGGGCGAGCTCGGCGACGGCGAGAAGCGCGCAGGCCGGTCCCGGGCCGCTAAAGACGCAGGTCGGGTTGCCGGCGATTCCGTTGAGCGCGCTCGACTCGTCGCGGTTGTCGCCGAGCGTAAAGACGCGAAACCCGACGTCGGCGCGCTGCGAGAAGTTGTAGTCGAGGTTGACGAGGCCGAGCAGCGCGGCAGATCGTCGATCCGAGATGCACGTAGGACGGGCAGTTCGGCGTCTTGGTCTTCGTCGCGGGCCCGCAGTAGATCGGCAGGTTGTTTGCCGGAACGACCCAGGCGTACTGATCGACCTGACCCGCCCTGCTGATAGTCGTTGCCGGCGAAGCGCGTAGCCGAGCTTGCCGATCGTTCCGGTCGCGTTGAGCCAGCTCTGCGTCGTGCCGTAGGAGCCGACCGAGCCGGAGAAGTTGACGTGATCGTCCTGCGTGGGGCGCAGCGAGTCGAAGTTGACCGCGCCGCCGAACGTGTTGCTTCCCTCAGCGTCGGTCGGCCCGAGTCCTTCGCTGACGTTGACGCTGTTGAAGGCCGGAACGGCGAACTGCGAGAGATCGATATCGCCGGTGTTCCCGTCATTGAGCTGCTGACCGTCGAGCGTCACCATCGCTTCCGACGGGATCGGGACCGCGCAGGGAAACCACCGCCGGCGCGGTCGGCGCGCCGGAATCGGGATGCTGAATCACGACCGACGGCACTTGCTGCAGCGCCTCGAGCACCTGCGTGTAGCCGAGCGCGTCCATCTGCGCGCGCGAAACGTCCATCGTCGGGAATCACGTTGCGGTCGAGCGTGAAGCCGCCGTTGACCGTAACTTGCGCCGATCGTGCGCAGCTTCGGCGTGTCGCTCGGCTCGAGCACGACGTCGACGTGCGACCGTCGCTGAGCGGCCCGGTGTTCACGGTTACCGTGGCGTAGCCGGGCGCGAGACGGTGAGGTCGTAGCGGCCGGCGGGCAGCTGCACCGCAAAGTTGCCCTTCGCGTCCGTCGTCGGTCGTCGCGCGTTGCGGTCCGCGCAGCGTCACGTGCGCGTGCGCGATCGGCGCACCGCTGGGAGCGTGAACGTTGCCGCCGATCGAGACAGCATACGGCGACGAGCGCGGGAAGCATGCCCGGCCGAGCTTCGCTGATTGCGTCCGACCAGGCCTTCCAGCGCGAGCCGACGTAGAACGCTCGTACGATGAACAACCGAGCAAGGGCGCTGCGCGCGTTCTTTCGCGGCCTCGCGCGCGTGCAGCGAACGCTTTACGATCGAGGTCGGACCCGTGCGCGCCAGCGGCGTGCCCGCGATTCTGCTTGGGCGTTACCGGCATCATGCTCGCGAGCGGCGTCACGGCTGCGCTGACAAAAGGCGCGACCCGGCTGCCCGAAACGCTCGGCGAGGCGCGCGGGCTTGGCCGACGCGTTGAACGCGGGCTCTCCGCGCTTGAAAGTCGTGATCGACGACGACGCGTTGCACGGTCTGATCCGCGCCGCAGCTTCCCGACGCCGAGGTGGGCATCGTCGACCGCACCGGAACGATGGATCACTTCAACGTGACCGTGCGCTCGCACGCCTTCGCGGGCAAGACGCTCATCGAGCAGCATCAGATCGTCTACGGGGCGCTGAAGGCGGCGCTCGAAGACGGCCGCGTTCACGCCGTCGAACTCAAGACCATCGTCGACAGAGCGCTAAAGGAGTCAGCGATGTCGGACGAACTCAAAGACGAAATCGCACGCGAAATCGCCGGCGAACACGATCCTCGTCTACGGTAAAGGCACGAAGGATGCGCCGCGCTGCGGCTTCACGCTCGAGACGATCGAGTTCTTCATCGGTTTCGGCTATCCGTTCGAAGTCGTCGACGTGCTCGAAAACATGCCGAAACGCGAGGCGCTCTCCGAGATGACGAACTGGCCGACGCTGCCGAAGGTCTTCATCGACGGCACGTTCTACGGCGACACCGACATCCTCGGGCCGATGGCGCAGAGCGGCGAACTGCAGACGACGCTCGAAGAAGCCTTCGGCGGCGCGGCGCCGGCCAAACAGACCATCAACCTGCGCTAGTGCCGTTTCACGACCGTCGATCTCGCCGGACGGATCTCCGACGCGCGGCTCGGCGATCCCGAGTCTCGTGATCGTCTCGATTGCCGTCACGCGCTCGCGGACTTCTCGCTGGGGCGCCGGCTCTACGACGAATCGCACGTTCCCGGCGCGTTCTTCGCCGGCGTCGAGGACGACTTGGCCGGAACGCAAGACCGGAAAGAACGGCCGCCATCCGATGCCGGATCCGGAAACGTTCGCGCGCTTTCTGCGCGGCGTCGGCGTCGACGACGACACGCAAATCGTCGCCTACGACGCGGGCGCCGACATGTTTGCGCCGCGCCTGTGGTTTCTCTGCCGCTGGATCGGCCACGACGCCGACCGCCGTGCTCGACGGCGGCTTCGCCGCATGGACCGCGCGCGGCTATCCCGTCACGGCCGCAGCCGGCGCGAGCCGCGCGCGAAGGATCGCTGCACCGTTCGACTTCGCCCGGACTCGTCGTCGACGCCGCGGTTCGTGCGCGACATCTCGACGATCCGGCAGATGCAGCTGCTCGACGCGCGCGCGACAGAACGCTTCGCCGGCGAAACCGAACCGATCGATCCGGTCGCCGGCCACATTCCCGGCGCGCGCAATCGCTGGTTCAAAGAGCAACTTCCACAGCGACGGCACGCTCAAGTCGCCCGAAGCGGCTGCGCGCAGAGTTCGCGACCGCCGGTTTCGACCCCAAGCGCACGGTGCATCAATGCGGCTCGGGCGTTTCGGCCGCGGTGAATCAGCTCGCGATGGCGCACGCGGGGCTCGAAGGCTCGCGCATCTACGACGGCTCGTGGAGCGAGTGGGTCGCCGATCCGTCGCGCCCGATCGCCAAGGGCCGCATCGCGCCTCGGCGACGACCGCGAGCGGAGCGTTTAGCGTTTACGGGAGGCGGGACCGCGAAGGGCTTCGCGACCGCGCCGGCGGGCGAGGCCTCCAGCCGCGCGAGCTCTTCGAGCTCGGCGCCTGCGAAAAGTCGCGGCAGGTGTCGACGAAGCAGTAAAATCCGAACGGCGTCGTCGCCGCGATTGACGAACTGGTGCAACTCGAGCGGCGCCGACGTAGACGACGTCGTTGGGCGCGAGCTCGGTGGCCGTCTCGCCGATGACGGCGTAGCCCAGCCGTGTGCGCACGATGACGTAGTGCTCGTGCTCGTGCTTCTCCAAGCGCGACGCGGCGCCGGGCTGAACTTCGAAGTAGCGCAACTCCATCTGCGGTCCGGGCTCGCCCGCGTCGTTCTTTCGGCCTGCCGACGATCGTGTGGCGCGCGACGCCCGTGCCGGGAGCGTCGGGCGCGTAGCCGCTCGGCTCGACGCCCTCCCAACCGTGCTCGGCCGTCCGAACGATCCGTTTCTGCATCGGTGCCCACGATAGCATATCCGGCTAGGAGCGCGCTAGGAATCGCCGTAAACGACGAAGCGACGCTTATGCCTCGCTACTGGCTGTTCAAGACCGAGCCCAGCGCATTTTCGTTCGAGCAGCTGCGCAAGCGACGGCACGACGCCGTGGACCGGCGTGCGCAACTTCCAAGCGCGCAACAACATGATGGAGATGCGGCTCGGCGACCTCGGCGCTCTTCTATCACTCGAGCATCGCCGAGCCGGCGGCGGTCGGCATGTGCAAGGTCGTGCGAGACCGCCTATCCCGATTTCACGCAATTCGATCGCGACGGCGAATACTTCGACGGACGCGCCAAACCCGATAAGCCGATCTGGTTCATGGTCGACGTCGCGTACGTCGAGGCGCTTCGCGCATCCCGTGACGCTCGCGCGCATGCGCGCCGAGCCGCGGCTCGTCGGCATGGCGCTGCTGCGGCGCGGCCAACGCCTATCGGTTCAGCCGGTCATGCCGCACGAATGGAAGATCGTACTCGCAGCTTGCCTGCGCTAGCCCAACGCCTGAGCTTGCGTGAGAAAGATGCGCTGCGCGTCGATCGGCATCTCGCCGGGCCCGGGCGACAGGCGCCGGTAGGTGCCGTCCGATTTGCAGTTCGCGGCTCTTGACGTTGTCGGCGAGCAGGACCGTCAGAATGTGCGCGTCGAGCGTCTCGGCACATCACCGGATCCAGCACGGGAACGGCGAGCTCGACGCGCCGATCGAGATTGCGGCCCATCCAGTCGGCGCTGGCGATGTGACGACTCGCGATCGCCGCCGTTTTCGAAGACGTAAATGCGCGAGTGCTCGAGGAAGCGTCCGACGATGCTGCGCACGCGAATCGTTCTCGCTCACGCCGGGGACGCCCGGCCGCAGCATGCACATGCCGCGCACGAGCAAATCGATCGGCACGCCGGCTTGCGAGGCGCGATAGAGCGCCCGCACGATTTCCGCGTCGGTGATCGCGTTGATCTTCGCGCGGATGCCCGATCGGCGGCCGGCCCGCGCGTGCTCGGTTTCGCGGTCGATCAGCGCGATAAGCTCGCGACGCAGCGTAACCGGCGCGACCCAGCAGATCTTCGTAGTCGGTGACCTTCGAGAAGCCGGTGAGCGCGTTGAAGAGCTGCGTCATCGTCGGCGCCGAGCTCGGCGGCGGCACGTGAACAGGCTCAAATCGGTGTAGAGGCGCGCGGTTTTTTCGTTGTAGTTGCCGGTGCCGAAGTGCATGTAGCGCCGCAAGCCGTCTTCGTCTTCGCGGACCACGAGCGAGCTCTTCGCGTGGACTTTTTGATTGGCGAAGCCGTAGACGACGTGCGCGCCGGCGCGCTCCAAGCGCTTCGCCCACTCGATGTTGTTCTCTTCGTCGAACCGCGCTTTGAGCTCGATGACGACGGCGACTTGTTTTTCGTTCTCGGCGGCGTCGAGCAAGGCGCGCACGATCGGCGAGTTCTTGCCCGAGGTGCGGTAGAGCGTCGCCTTGATCGCGAGCACTTTCTCGTCTTCGGCGGCCTGCTGCAAGAACTGCACGACCGGATCGAACGATTCGTACGGATGGTGCAGCAGGATGTCGCCCTCGCGAATCAGCGCGAAGATATCGGTAGCACGCCGATCGAGGCGCTTCGGAATCGCCGGCAAGAACGGCTTGTCGCGCAGCTGTTTCGTAATCGGGCAGGTTCGACGATCTGCCACAGGTCGCTGAGCGCCATCAATCCCTCGATTTCGTAGCAATCGACCGGCTCGAGATCGAGCGAGCTGCAGAGAAAGTCGCGCATGTACTCCGGCATGCCGCGTTCGATTTCGAGGCGCACCGGTTCGCCGAAGCGGCGCCGCTGCAGCTCCGATTCGATCGCGCGCAACAGATCGTCGGCTTCGTCTTCTTGCAAGTCGAGATCGGCGTCGCGCGTGACGCGGAAGAGATAGGCGTCGCGCACGTGCATGCCCGGGAAGAGCCCGTCGAGATGATGCGCGATCAGATCTTCGAGCAGGACGAAGCGGCGCTCGCCCGTCCGGGCCGCCTTCGACGCGGAATGAAGCGCGGCAGCGTCGGCGGAATCTTCACGCGCGCGAAGTGCAGCTCGACGCCGTCGCGCGTCGGCTTCTTCGAGCTCGACCGCCAGCGAGAGCGACAGATTGGAAATGTACGGGAACGGATGGCCGCTATCGACCGCCAGCGGCGTCAGCACCGGAAAGACCGTTGTCGTCGAACGTGCGCTCGAGCGCGGGCTGCGTCTCGTCGTCGAGATCGGAGACGCGCATCAGACCGAATGCCCTCGCGTTCGAGCGCCGGCAGCAGATCGTCGTTGAGCAATCGCATCTGCAGCGGCAGCGACGCTGCGCAGACGCTCGGAGATCGCGGCGAGGTGCTCGGCCGGCGTCCGCCCGTCTTCGGAGCGGCGCACGACTTGCGCTTCGATCTGCTGCTTGATCGCGGCGACGCGAATCATGAAGAACTCGTCGAGATTGGTCCCGTAGATCGCCACGAACTTCAGTCGCTCGAGCAGCGGGTTGCGCGCGTCGAGCGCCTTCCTCGAGCACGCGGTCGTTGAACTCGAGCCACGAGAGCTCGCGGCTGATATAGAGCGACGGATCGTCGAGCGCGACGACGGGGACCGTGGCCTGCGCCGGCTGGGGTTGCGTGATCATCGAGTTTCGGTGCTTAGCGTTCTGCGATGGTTTCGCCTCCCGGCGGCAAAAAACTTGTCGGCATGTCCGATCTGTCCGCACACGTCGCCCAGCATCTCTCTCTCGCGTTCACGGCGCTCGCGCTCGCGCTGTCTGGCCGGGCTGCCGCTGGGCGTCCTCGCGCGCCGAGTCGGCCGGTTGCGCGGCGGCGTGCTCGCGCTGGCCGGCGTCGGCCGCACGCTTGCCCAGCCTGGCCGTCTTGATGCTGCTCTTGCCGTGCTTGGCGTGGGAGCGGCGCCGGCGATCGTCGCGCTGGCACTGCTCGCGATTCCGCCGATCGTCATCAGCGTCGACCTGGGCATTCGCGGCGTTCCGTCTGCGGCGCTCGACGCCGCCACCGGCATGGGCATGACCGCCGCGCAACGCTTCGCGCGCGTCGTCGTGCCGCTCGCGTTGCCGGTTTCGTTCGCGGGCGTGCGCACCGCCGCGACCGAGACGATCGCAAGCGCAACGCTCGCGACGTTCATCGGCGCCGGCGGACTGGGTGACGAGATCGTGCGCGGCTGCAAACCGACGATGCGGCGCTGCTCTTCGCGGCCGCGGCAGTCGTCGCCGCCTCGCGCTTGGGCGTCGATCTCGCTTTGGAGCGGCCGCCCGTCTCGCCGCGCCGCGCACATGAAATTTCGCGCGCGCGGGCGCTCGCGCTGCTCGGCGCGATCGCCGCTTTTCGCGCGCTGCGGTTCGACGGCTCGACGCGGTGCGCGTCGGATCGAAGAACTTTACCGAGTCGTTCGTCATCGCGGAAATCTACGCGCAAGCGCTGGAAGCGCGCGGGACTGCGCGTCGAGCGGCGTTTCAATCTCGGCTCGACGCAGATCGCGATGGCCGCCATGCAGCGCGGCAACATCGACTGTTACCCCGAGTATACCGGCACCGCGCTGATCGACGTCCTGCACCTCGCTCCGATCGCCGATCCGCGCGCGGTCTACGCGGTCGTTTCGCGCCGCTTCGAGCAGCGCTACGGCATCGTTTGGCTCAATCCCTCGCCGATGAACGACTCGCAGGCGCTCGCGACCACGCGCGCCATCGCAGCAGAGCAAACGCCTCGCGACGCTCTCCGATCTTGCGCGTGCCGCGCCGCAGCTGCGACTGGCGACGATTCAAGAGTTCCTCGCGCGCCCCGACGGTTTGCCCGGACTGCAGCGCTTCTACGGCGGATTCCATTTCGCGCGACGTGCGCACGTACGATATCGCACTGAAGTATCAGGCGCTGCTCGACGGCAAGGCCGACATCTCCAGCGCCTTCACGACCGATGGCGAAATCGCGACCGACGATCTGGTGATCTTGCGCGACGACCGGCACTTCTGGTCGGCGTACAACGTCGCGCCGGTCGTGCGGCAAGCCGCGCTCGCGGCACGGCCGCAGATCGCGCGCGTTCTCAACGCGGTTTCGCCCGCGATCACCGACGAGGCCGCGCAAACCATGAACGCCGCCGTCGAAAAAGGCGCAGCAGGATCCGGCCGACGTCGCGGCGGCATTCCTAAACGTCTGCGCCCATCGGAGGCACGGAGCTGAAAGCGCGAGCGATTCGATTCGAGCGCGTCACGGTGCGACTATCCGCGGCGCGGATCGCGACGCCATCGAAGACGTCTGCTTCGAGTGCGGCGGCGGCGAACTCGTCGTGCTGCTCGGGCCGTCGGGATGCGGCAAGTCCACGCTGCTGCGCACCGTCAATCGCCTCGTGCCGCTGACTCGGGACGCGTTCTCGCTCGACGGCGACGACATCACCGAGCGCGATCCGGTCGAGTTGCGCCGCGGAATCGGCTACGCGATTCAGGCGGTCGGGCTGTTCGCGCACATGACCGTCGCGCAGAACATCGCCGTCGTTCCGTCGCTGCTCGGCTGGAGCCGCGCGCGCAGATCGCGCAACGCGTCGACGAGCTGCTGCGCTTGGTCGGGCTCGATCCCGCACGCTATCGCGACCGCCGGCCGCGCCAGCTCTCGGGCGGCGAGGCGCAGCGCGTCGGCGTCGCCCGCGCGCATCGCGGCGCGGCCGCGCGCGCTGTTGATGGACGAGCCGTTCGGCGCCGTCGACGCGCTGGTCCGCACCGCGTTGCAGCGCGAGCTCGTGCGCATCGTCGCGAGCTGGAAACGACCACGCTCTTCGTCACGCACGACGTCGACGAAGCGTTCCGGTTGGCCGATCGAATCGTCGTAATGCGCGCCGGCCGCGTCGAGCAAGTGGCGCAACCCGCACGAGCTCTTCGAGCAGCCCGCAACGCGACTACGTGCGCGAGCTCGTGCACGCCGGCGACGACGTTTACCGCCGCTACTATCTCGCACGTGCGCGCGATGCTGCGCGGCTCGAACAATGAACTACCTCTCGAGCCACCCACTGCGCGTCGCCGCGTTGGCGGCCGGCCATGTGGAACTGGTGGTCACCGCGCTCGCCGCCGCACTCGTGCTCGCGGTGCCGCTCGGCCTGATCGCGGCGCGCCGGCCAGCGCGTCGCGCCGTGGTTGCTCGGCATGCTCGGCGCGATCTACACGATTCCGAGCTTGGCGCTGCTGGCCGTCCTGGTGCGCGGCTTCGGCTTGGGGTTCACGCCGATCTTCGTCGCGCTGGTCGTCTACGCGCAGTTCATGCTGGCGCGCAACATCGTGGCCGGCATCACCGGCGTCGATCCGCGCCCAAGTCGATGCCGCGCGCGGCTTGGGCATGTCGCCGCTGCAAGTGCTGGTGCGCGTCGAGTTTCCGCAAGCGCTGCCGGTGGTTATCGGCGGCGTGCGCGTCGCGGCGATCGCAATGATCGCGATCGCGACCCTCGGCGGTTACGTCGGGCGGCGTCGGTCTCGGCGTCGCTGATCTTCAACGGATTGACGTTGCACCAGCCGCCGATGATTCTGGCCGGGAGCCTGGCCGCTTCGGCGCTCGCAATCGCCGTTGACGCCCTGCTGCGATTCGCGGAGCGGCGCGCTGCTACGTTTTGACCAAGAGCTGCACGCTGAAGCGTTTGCCGCGGTCGTGCCAGACCGCGCGCTGCCGGAATCCCGCGTCCCCTCCCAGCGCAGCTATCTCGTCGTCGGTAAACTTGTACGACGACTCCATGTGAATGCGCTCGCCGGCGGCGAACGCCACGCGCATCCCGAGTGATCGAATCGGAACGCTGACGCGCTCGCGCGCCTCGAGAAACGAGTCGACCGATCCGCGCACCTCGTCGTAGTGCACCACGTGTCCAAACTTGCCGAGGTCGAACGCGCCTTCCAGTTCGCGGTTGATCCGGGCGAGCACATTGCGGTCGAACGCGGCCGTGACGCCAATGGGATCGTCGTACGCGAGCTCGAGCGTTGCCGCGTCCTTCTTCAGATCCGCGCCGAGCAGGAGCCCGTCGCCGGCGCGGAGCGCTCCGCCCAACAGCGAGAGCAGCTGCTTCGCTTCGTCCGGCTCGTAGTTGCCGATGTTCGAACCCATGAACATCGCGAGCATCTTGCGCTCGGACACGAGCGCGTGGGAGCCGAGCACGTCGAAGTAATCTCCGGCGTACGCGCGCACCGATAACGCCGGATAGCTTTCGACGAGAGCCATCGACGACGCGCGAATCGCTTCGGTGGAGATGTCGATGGGGCTGTAGCGAAGCTCGGGCTGAACGCGCAGGGCCTCGCCGATCAAGAGGCGCGTCTTAATGGCGCTCCCGCTTCCAAGTTCGACGAAGTCGAGCGGCGCATCGAGCACGCGAACGATCTGCCATCCCCATTGCGAGAGAATCTCGGTTTCGGCCCGCGTGAGATAGTATTCCGGAAGGTGCGTGATCGCATCGAACAGCGCGGAGCCGACCTCGTCGTAGAGATACTTCGAGGAAAGCCGTTTAGGCCTCGCGCGAAGCCCGCTGGCCACGTCCTGCGCAAAGGACGGGACGCCGCGCGAGCGCGGTACCGTAATCAGTTCGAAGCGGTCTGAGACCGCGGTCTTGATCGTCACTTGTCGCCCCTCATGCCCAGGTGAGTATACTCATAAACCGCGGGAGGTCCAAGAGTTGCGCATCAGGGCTCGATCAGCTCGACGCGCAGCCGCGACTTACGGAACCCGTATAAGGCATATACGAGGATGCCGACGCCGAACCAAACGCCGTAGCGAATCCAAGTCGCGACCTGCAGCCCGGTGACGAGATAGAGGCACGCCGCCGCTCCGGCTACGGAAAAGAGCGGCAGCAGGGGCGCCCGGAAGGGACGGTTTGCGTTGGGATTTATGATGCGCAATACCAAGACGCCCGCGCATACGATCGCGAATGCCGCCAGCGTGCCGATGTTCACGAGCGTTAGGAGCTCGGTGAGCGGCAAAACGGCGGCGAATACCGCCACGATCAGGCCCGTAATCACCGTCATGCGGGCGGGCGTGCGAAAGACGTGATGGATGCGCGCGACGCCCGGAGGCAGCATGCGATCGCGCGCCATGACATAAAAAATTCGTACCTGCCCGAGCAACGACGTGAGCATTACCGTCGCGTTTCCGGCCAAACCACCGATGGCCACGATCCAGTAGAGCGTGTGGCTTTTGCTCACCGAACCGAGCGCGTCGAGCATCGCCGCGCCGTCCGAAAGCCGATCGAAGCGCAGCACGCCTACGGTGCAGAGCGTCAACGCAACGTACAAGATGCCGCCCAAGGCCAATGCGAGGATTATCCCGACCGGCACGTCACGCTCCGGCCGTTTCGCCTCCTCCGACGCCACGGTCACCGTGTCGAAACCGATGTAGGCGAAAAACACCAGCGCGGTTCCGGCCAGGACGCCGTGATAACCGGATGGTGCAAACGGCTGCAGGTTGGAGGGTCGTATGGCGTGTGCAACCGCGACGATGAAAACCAGCATCGCGAGAATTTGGAGGACCACCAACGCTCCGTTGACATTCGCCGACTCACGAATGCCGATGGCGACGAGCATAGTCACCGCTAACGTAACGATGCAGGCGAAGAGATCGATCTGCGGATGCGCGCCGTGAACGGCGGCCGTTTGCGCCCATACGGGAAAGACTATGCCGATGTTCGCGAGCATGTGCTGAAAATAGTCCGAAAGGGACGACGCGGTGGGCGCAAGGGAGAGGCCATATTCGAGGATCAGGTCCCAACCGATGATCCACGCGACGAGCTCCCCGAGCGTCGCGTAAGCGTAGGTGTACGCGCTTCCGGCTACGGGCACCATCGCCGCGAACTCAGCGTAACATAATGCAACGCACAGGCTAACGACGCCCGAGAGTACGTAGGCCGCGATCACCGCCGGGCCGGCGGCGTGCGCGCCGGCCCCGATGGTCGGGAAAATCCCGCCGAGCATCGTGCCCAGGCCGATCGCCGTAAGCGCGGGCCAGCCCAGAACCCGCCGCAAACGCGGCCCCGAGGATGCCGGCACGGTCCACGCCAGGGGCTGGCGCGCGACGAGCTGTCTTAGCGAAGCTTTGAGCGGCGGCAAGCGATCACGGTTTCGCGCAAAGCTCTCGCAGCGCGGCCTGCGCGCGCGCGTTCGGCGCGATCCCTACCGGGCGGACGTACAGTGCGATGTAGCTGGTGCCGCGGACGGTGGCCATCACCATGTCGACATTCTCGTCGCCCTTTGCCGAAGAGCCTTGGGCTTGCACGTAGGTCGCGGGCTGATTTCCGCAGATTTCGATGGCTTGTCGCCTCTGAACCCTCAGATCCTTCAGCGTGTCGTGCATGTTGGCGTTGTTGAAGACCTCGTTTGGCGCAATTGCCGTTGGCGATTTGAAGAGCATCAGCACTTCTCGATCGTTGGACGGCGGTCGCCAGAATTGCATGAAGCCGACCAAGCGCATCGATCGCCAGCCCGGAGGCGCCGCAAAGCGCAACCCGTCTGCGGGGCTGCGCGTTAAACGCACATCCAGCCTGTGCGAGCGCACCGATGCAACAAATGGCTGCGAAACAACTTCTGAAATGCGTCATTTTATCGTGTTCTTCCGCTCTGCCGCGTTGTCATCCTGACACGTTGTCGAAGGACTCATAGGAAACGATGCGAGTCCAACGATCGAAGATCAGGACGATGTATTCGCGCGTTTCATCGTACGGCGGCACGCCGCGATACTCCGCGACGGCCAACGGTCCGGCGTTGTAAGCTGCCAGCGCGGCGGCGTACGAGTCGGCATATCGCTGCCGGTAGGCGGCAACGTAGCCGCCAACGAGTTCCGCCGCGGCAGAGATCGCGGCAAATGGATCGTATGGATCCACTCCGACGTCGGCGGCTGTGGCCGGCATGAACTGCGCAATTCCGATCGCACCCGCCGATGAAACCGCCTGTGCGTCGTACGCAGACTCTTGCAAGATCATGGCGGCGAGAAATTCCGGCGGGTAATTGCTGGGCCCGAGCCGCTCGTACAGTCGCATCCGCAAACAGCAGCGCATACGCCGCGAGCACGCGCGGGTTGGTGCGTAAGATCGCGCGTGCAATCGCGAGTTCCGGTTCCCTCACCGGGGCACCATCTCGAACGAGCACGGCGCCTTTGAGCGCGTCGACGTCGGCGGGCGATGGCCAGCTTAACACAATGTTAAGGGCGCGGCTGAGTCGAGCCGGTGCTACAACGTGCCCGCGAGTATGGTATATGCTAGAAGCACAGCCGCACAACGATATGGCGATCAGGGAGATCCAAATGTTTTTCGTCGTCGCCTTCATCCTTACGCTCGTCGTCGGCGATTTCGCCTCGACGTTCTTCTATCACGTTCCGCAGCATCTTTGGTTCACGCTTCACTTGCGCACGCACCACGATCGGCGCCGCTCGTATTTGGATCACGCCGTGATCTCGAACGATCCGGCGGTTTTGCTCGACGGATTTCTCGGCGCGGTTCCTTACCTGGCCGTGGCGGCGTTCTGACGGCGCGGCTCTCGCTGCCCGGCGCGCTCGCCGGGCTGGCGCTCGGCCAGCTTCACGTCTGGTGGCGGCATACGACCGACCTCGGTTGGCACACTCCCAGGCCGGCTACGCGCGGGTCCTCCGGCGCGCTCGGGGTCGTGCTTCCCGAGGACCACGACGGCCATCACCGAAACCCCGATATCGAGTTTGGCGACATTTTCCGTTTCTATGACGCCCCGGCTCGGGCGCTGTTGGCCAGACTCGCCCCGACGAGCCGGCGGGCGCGCAATGCCGGCCGGCGGCCCACGAAGGAGGCGCCGGCCAGAGCCTAATCGGGAGAGCGAATGACCAAACGGGCGCTGTTCTTGATCTCGGACACGGGCGGCGGCCATCGCAGCGCCGCAAACGCCATTGCCGCGGCCCTGGACGAGATCGTGTCGCCGAACTCGTTCGAGCACCGCATCGAAGACGTCGCCGCCCACTGCGCCTTCCCGCTCACCCAGCTCGGCCTCGGCTACAGCATGGCCCTGCGCTACGCCCCGCCGGTCTACGGCGCGCTCTACTACGCGACCAACGGCCGCCGCCGCTACCGCGCGCTGGTGCGCTTCTGCGAACCGCTCTATCGCGAGCGCCTGCGCGATCTCTTCATCGGGTATCAGCCCGACGTCATCGTCTCGGTCCATCCGCTGCTCAATCACGCGGCGCTGCGCGCGCGCGCCGACGCGCACATGCAGCACGTTCCGATCGTCACCGTCATCACCGATCTCGGCAAAGTGCACGAATCGTGGCTCGTCGCCGACGCCGATGCCGTCGTCGTTCCGGCGCGCGAGGTCTACCAGCGCGCGCTCTCGCGCGGCGTTCCGCCCGCGCGTCTGCGCCTGCTCGGCCATCCGATCCATCCGCAAGTTCGACGACGTCACCGGCAACCAAGGCCGAGCTTCGCGCGCCGCTCAGAACTGCCGCCGGAAGCGTTCATCGTGATGCTGATGGCCGGCGGCGAGGGCGGCGGCAAACTGCTTTCGACGTCGCTTGCGCTCGCGCGCGCGCGGCTGCCGATCGAGCTCGTCGTGGTTTGCGGCCGCAACGAGCCGCTCGAGCAAAAGCTGCGCGAAATCGTCCGCGACGCTGCCGACGCCGATGCACGTGCTCGGCTTCACCGACAAGATTCCCGAGTATTTCCGCGCCGTGGATCTGCTCGTCACCAAAGCGGGTCCCGGAACGCTGGCCGAAGCCAACGCCGCGCAGCTGCCGGTCGTCGTCTACGACTACGTTCCCGGCCAAGAACGCGGCAACGTCGATTTCGTCCGCGACAACGGGCTTGGGCGTGATCGCGCTGCACGGCGCCGCCGAGGTCGTCGCGGCGGTGCGCAACGCTGATCCGCACGCCCGAGCGCCTCGCCACGATTCGGCACAATCAAGAGATGGTCGCGCCGCGCCACAGCTCGCGCCGCATCGCCGCCCT
This sequence comes from Vulcanimicrobiota bacterium, assembly GCA_963736475.1. Classification (GTDB taxonomy): domain Bacteria; phylum Vulcanimicrobiota; class Vulcanimicrobiia; order Vulcanimicrobiales; family Vulcanimicrobiaceae; genus Cybelea. The sequence goes on from CAVTOQ010000006.1 coordinate 269,858, forward strand.
GATCGCGCAGATCACCGAAGACGGCCGCCTCCAAGCAGCCGCCGCAGCCGCAGTCTAGCCTTAGAAGCTCCTAGGTCCCCGCAGCGAGGCGTGCGACTTTTCCGCAAAAGACAGGATGTCGTATTCCTTTGGTGTTGCGGAAAAGCGCACGAGCAGGAGCGAACAGGATGCGAGCGACGAGGTCCGAGTCGAGCGGGACCTAGGAGCTTCTGAGGCTAGACCGCGCCCAGGGTGACAACGACAAGCGCCTACGGCGCCGTCGTGCCGTTCCAGACGATGCCGCCGGGGAGAATCTCCGGCGCGCGCGGTTTTTGCTTGAAATCGAAATCGCGCGCGCAGGTCGCCGAGGATCGGAACGTTTTCGCGGACCGTCGGGACGGCGATCCGGGCGGCCGTCGGTTCTGCGGATCGATGCGCTCGCCGTCCGAGGAAATCGTCTTCGATGAACTTGACGTACGCGTCGTGGCTGAGCGTTTGGTGATCGATGAAGCCGCGGCGCGCGTACGGGCTGATCACGATGCCGGGAACGCGCAGGCCGTAGCCGTTCTCGTCGACGCGCGGCGGCACGACGTGATCGTAGAATCCGCCCCAATCGTCCCAGGTCAAGAAAATCGCCGTGCTGTCCCAGTCCGGGCTGCGCATGATGGCGTTGATCAATCCGGTGACGTAGGCTTGGCCGAGGCTCACCAGCGCCGGCGGGTGCTCGCTATACGGCGCCGACGGCGCGATCCAGACGACGCTGGGCAGCGTCCCGTTCTTGGCCGCCGCGTAGAAGTCGCGCAGGTCGCGAACGTTGCCCAGCTCGCCGTCGCTCTTGACGGTATCGAAGTACGGCAGCACGTTCCAGATGCCGGGGGTTCGGGCGTTCTGCGGCACGGCCGCGCAGTCGTCCATGTTGTTCGCGCAATCCGGTTCGGTGCCGGCCATCACGTAGTACGCCCAGCTCACGTGATGTGCGTGGAGCAGGTAGGTTAGATCGGTCCAGGCGTAATCCGGGCGGCCGGGCCCGTGGAAGCGCCGCGTTGTGCGGATCGAAGTCGCGCGGGTAGTCGGGATACTGCAGCTCGTTGGCGCAGCTCATCGGGTCGCCGATGCGCAGGCAGCGTGCCGACCATTCCGAGACCAAGAAGAGATGCTGCGGCAAACTCCACGACGCGTTGGGCTCGAAGAGACGGTCCTGCAGCACGAAGTCGTGGGCGTATTTCCAGTAGTTGGAATTTCGCGCGCGTCGTGATAACCCATGACCTCGATCGGTTCCGGCGCAGTTTGGCGCGTTCGGATCGCGGCACAGCGCGGCGCGCTCCGCTGCGCTCGACGCGATGAAGCCGTCCATCCTGCCGCCGTCGACGTCGGCGACCGCCGCGCGCGCATTGTGCGGGCCGCCGCGATTGCGATCGTGGGAATCGTGATACGGCCGGACGCATGGGCGTCCCTGCGGATCGGGGACGCAGGCGGCCGGTACCCCGTTGCGTCATCGGAATCCCGTCGGCCCCGGGAAACGTTCCGAAATAGGAATCGAACGAGCGATTCTCTTGCATGATGATCACGATGTGCCGGATCTTGTGAATCGGATCGCCGCTCGGAGGTCGCGTCGTAGCGGCGCCCATCAAGGCTAGCGCGAGAAGCGCGGCCTTAAATCGCATGCGGCGTTCCCCGTGGTCAAACCACCGCGAAACGCCATCGTTGCCGCGCCGACCTGTCCAGCGTCGTTGCCCAGCGAGGCTACCACGATTTCCGTCGTTCCTCGGGGCACCATCGTCGTCAAGATTTCTACTTCTGGCCGAACCGCATCGAGCATGAAATCCCCGGCCGTGGAAACGCCGCCGCCCAGCGCGATCTTTTCCGGATTGACGAAGGCGATGATGTTCGCAAGCCCGATCGCGAGATCTTCGATGAAGTTTTTCCAAGCCGCCAGGGCGTGGCCGTCGCCGGCTTGCGCGGCGCGGCGGATTTTTTTCGAGCTGAGCTTCTCGCGCGCCACGTCCAGCAGCGTGCTGCGCGGAAACGGAGGACGCGACGGCAAAAGCGTGCCGGATCAATCCCGTTCCCGAGGCCTGCGCTTCAAAGCAGCCGATCTTGCCGCAGCGCGCAAATGAAACCGTCGTTCGGACGGATTTGGTGATGGCCGATCTCGCCCGCGCCCCAGCGATTGCCCAACAGCAGCTCCCCGCCGGCGACGATGCCCCCGCCGATCCCCGTCCCGAGCGTCAAGAAGAACGAAATCCTTCGTCAGCCTGCCGGTGCCAAACGTATACTCGCCGAGCGTCGCGCAGCGCGCGTCGTTAGCGACGAAAACGGGCACCGGAAACTTGCTGCGCAGCGCCTCGCCGAGCGGCGCGTTCGCCCAGCCGAAGGTTCGGGCTGTAGAGGACGGCGCCGGACTGGCGGCGTCGATGTTTCCTGGCGAGCCGACGCCGATGCCGGCGACGGTTCCGGCATCCTTGAGCGCCGCGCCGATCGTCGTCGTCGAGCGCGGCGATGACGGCCTCGAATCTGAGGTCTTCCAAGTCCTCCTCATGCTGGCGACGGATTGCTCCGTCCTCCGTAACCACGGCAGCGGTCACATGCGAGCCGCCTAGATCGACGCCGATAGCCGTTTGCATGCCCACTATCTTTTGCTCTTCGCAAAGGCGGCACCCGCACCGCGCGGGAATCGTTGATTCGTTATGGAGACGATAGACCTCATCAATCTGCGAAACTATGCGCGTCGCACCGGGCAGGCGACGCATCCCGAGCTTCTCGATGCGCGCCGGCTGGAGCACGTCAACAAGATCGAGATCGACGAAGAGCACATCACGATACAGTTCGACGAGAAGACGACGCGCTATTATAACGCCAACGAGATCACGCATCGAGAGTGGGTGTACAAGTATAACGACGATCCGGCTTTCGTCGCCGCGGTCGGACGCGTGATCGACCTCGCCCGTACGCATCTCAAGGACATGCCGGAAAACATAGCGTGTCCGCCCGGGTGCGCCGAATGCTGCAGCGGCTACGAGCCGTTCGTGAGCAAGGCCGACGTGCAGCGCATCGCCGATCATCTCGGGATGACGTACGACGAAACGATGCGCCAATACGTCGTCGAGCGGCCTTCGGCCGACGGCTATCACGTCGGCTGGCTGCGCAAGGTCAGCGACGACATCGCGGATCAATGCGTCTTCTTGATGGGCTCGCGCAGCGGCCGCTACTACTGCGGCATCTACCCGGCGCGTCCCAACGACTGCCGCGAATTTACGCCGATCGGCTGCGAGGACGTGGATGACCTCGCTGCCGCGCGAATCCAGTTCAAGATCGGGCCCGCTTTCCAGCCCAAGCGGCGCCGCAACTCGCAGAGCCGCAACGGGCGACGCGCGTAGAACGCGCAAACGTGTTTCGATCTTAGGTTAGCAAGCGATACAGCGAATGTGCACCGTCGACTTAGCGTACGCGCGAATCTCCCGATCGCGCGTTACAAAGCGGGCACCATACGCCGCGGCCGTTGCGATGAGAATGCGATCCGCAGGGTCTGCGAGGAGCGATTGCGGAAGGGCCGTCGCCGCCACGGCAATTAGCGGTGTCAAGCCCGCCAGCACTACGCCCGGCTGGCCAAAAAGCGCCCGCACGTAGTCCTCGAAGGTTGACGAGAGCGACAACCGCTTTTTCCTAACTAAGAGGCCGATTTCCCAAGCCGTGATCGGGGACAGCAGAAGTTCGTCTCGTTCCGCGGCGGACTCGACAAGCGCTGCGACGTCTCCCTTCAGCAATCCATCCGCTGCCCATACAGCCGCGTGAGTGTCAAGTAAAATTGCACTCATCCGCTGTCCACGGAACGTCGACGGGGCTCACGAGATCTTTCTGCGCCGTCACCATCCCGGCGAGCGACCCGCAGAATCGTCCAGACGAGGTTCGCGCCGGGACCAAACGAGCGACCGGCCTGCGGTGCTTCGTGATGATGATCTCCGTCCCAAGGCGCTCTACCTCACTCATGAGCTCGAGGCAGCGCGACTTGAATTCAGCAGCTCCCACCTCTCGCGGTTTGAGCATCAACAAAGAAACGTGAGCGCCCTTGCGCTCGGGCGGGCGGTTTTTTCTGGTCATATTCTATGGCCATAATAGCACGCCCGATCCGGGCGTAACAAGCCGCGGCCGGGATAGGCTGAAAGTCCGTCGTAACCGGAGCGAATGCAACGTCGCCGTGCCGCCGCTCTCATCGCCGCCGCTTTGGTGTGGGGCGCGCCGCCCGTTCGCGCACAGATCTCGACCGTCTCGCCATCGCTCTATCAATCGCTGCACTGGCGGTTCATCGGGCCGCTGCGCGGTGGGCGCACCGTAGCGCTCGACGGCATCGCGAACGAGCCCAACGTCTTCTACATCGGAGCCGTCAACGGCGGAATCTGGAAGACGCAAGACGCCGGCCGTACGTGGACGCCGGTCTTCGACGCGAGCCGACCGGCTCGATCGGCGCGCTCGCCGTCGCGCCGAGCGATCCGCGGATCGTCTACGCGGGCAGCGGCGAGGGACTGCAGCGTCCCGATCTCGCCGTCGGCGACGGCATCTACAAATCGGTCGACGCCGGCGCGACCTGGACGCATCTCGGGCTGCGCGACGGCCAGCAGATCGCGTCGATGGCAGTCGATCCGGCCAATGCGAATCGGCTCTTCGTCGCCGTGCTCGGACACCCGTACGGCGCCAACGCCGAACGCGGCGTGTACCGCTCGACCGACGGCGGCACGACGTTCCAGCGCGTGCTCTTCGTGAACGAAAACGTCGGCGCGTTCGACGTCGTGCTCGATCCGCGTGATCCCAAGTCGTCTACGCCACTCTATGGGCGGCGCGTCAGGCGCCGTGGGAGATCGGAGCCTCGTTCGAGATACCCGGCAGCGGGATTTTCAAGTCCACCGACGGCGGAACGACGTGGACGCAGTTACGCGACGGACTGCCGCCGCGGATCGGACGCGCAGAGGTCGCCGTCTCGCGCAGCAACCCGCAGGTCGTCTACGCCTACGCGGACGTCAAGTCCAACGGGACTCGGAGTCGGGCGCGCTCTATCGCAGCGCCGACGGCGGAGCGCACTTCGCACGCGTCAACGACGCCGACGAGATCGCGCAGCGCGGCGACGACCTCGTCTCGATCGCGGTGGATCCGGCCGACCCGAACATCGTCTATCTGACGAACACTTCGACCTATCGCTCGACCGACGGCGGCAAGACGATGGTCGCAATCAAGGGCGCTCCCGGCGGCGACGATTACCACACCGTCTGGATCAATCCGCAGAATCCGAGGATCGTCGCGCTCGCGAGCGATCAGGGCGCGACGATCTCCGTCGACGGCGGCGCGACGTGGAGCTCGTGGTATAACCAGCCCACCGCGCAGATGTATCACGTGAACGCCGACAACCGCTTTCCGTATTGGGTGTGCGGCGGTCAACAGGAGAGCGGTTCCGCGTGCGTCGCGAGCCGCGGGAACTGGGGCGAGGTGACGGAGCGCGACTGGCACACGGCCGCCGCGCAAGAGTACGGCTACGTCGTTCCCGATCCGTTGCACCGCGGCGTCTTCTTCGGCGGCAAGGTCGAGAAGTTCGACGAGCGTCACCGGCCAGGCGCAAGAGGTCTCGCCGATCGCGCTCCCGACGAAGCGATATCGCGTCGTGCGCACAGAGCCGCTCGCCTTCGACCACTTCGATAAGCGCCGGCTGTACTTCGGTTCGAACGTGGTATTCGCTACGACCAACGGCGGTCAGAGCTGGCACGCGATCAGCCCAGATCTCACGCGCGCGCATCCCGCCGTCCCCGCCGTCATCCAATCGTTCGAGAGCGACGATCCGCAGCACGGCGCGCATCGCGGCGTCGTCTACGCGCTGGCGCCGTCGTACGTGCGCGCCGGCACGATGTGGGCGGGCACGGACGACGGGCTGGTCTGGATCACGCGCGATTCGGGACGGCACTGGAAGAACGTCACGCCCCCGGGCTTGACGCGCGTGGAGCAAGATCGCGCAGATCGACGCGTCGCGCTTCGACGACAATACCGCATTCGTCGCGGTCAACCGTTTTCGCCTCGACGACTTGCGTCCGTACGTCTACGTGACGCGCGATGGCGGCGCGACCTGGAGGCTCGCCGTCGACGGCCTGCCGGATCAGCCAGTCAACGCTGTGCGCCAAGATCCGGTCGAGCCGCGTCTGCTCTACGCCGCCACGGAAAACGGCGTGGCCGTCTCGTTCGACGGCGGCGCGCGGTGGCAATCGCTGCAGCTCAATCTCCCGCACACGTCCGTGCGCGATCTCATCGTGCACGGCAACGACGTCGTCGTCGCCACGCACGGCCGCGGCTTTTGGATCCTCGACGACGTCGAACCGCTGCGCGAGCTAGCTGCGACGCCCGCCACGGGGATGCATCTTCTTTACGCCGGCGCTCGCCTATCGCGTGCGGCGCAGCACGAACACCGACACGCCGCTGCCGCCGGAGGAGCCGACGGGGCAGAATCCGCCCGACGGCGCGATCATCGACTACGCGCTGGGTGCGCCGGCGCGGCGCGTCGTCATTTCGATCCTCGACGACAGGCATCGTCGTGCGCCGCTACGCGAGCGACGACCGTCCGCCGCCGCCGATCGAGCATCTCGACAAGCCGGCGTATTGGGAGCGTCCCTTCACGCGCCCGTCGACCGGCGCGGGAATGCACCGCTTCGTCTGGGATTTGCGCGAGGCGCCGCCGCGCTCGCTGCAGCCGGATCTGCCGATATCCGCGGTTCCGCACGACACGCCGCGCGTGCCCGAGGGCGTGCTGGTCGTGCCGGGACGCTATACCGTGCGCCTCGACGTCGAAGGGCGCACCGTCGAGCGTCCGCTAGTCGTGGCGATGGATCCGCGCGTTGCGATCTCGCGAGCCGCGCTCGAGCAGCAGTATCGCCTCGCCCGGAGATCGCCGCGATCGTCGACCGCAGCTACGACAGGAACGCCGCCTCCCTCAACGCCGACGCCCAATCGCTGCTGGACACGGTCGAGGGCGCGGATGCGCCGCCGACGCTGCAGGCGATAGAGGCCGCTCGATTGCTCGAAGGTCGGCTTGGCGCGATACAGAAGCGCTGAGGTCTCGAAAGGAGTTCAGCGATGAAACGTACCCTGTTGCTCGCATCCTTGAGTCTTCTTGCCTCGCTCTGGGTCTGCCGGCCGCCGCCTCGCCGAGCACCGTGACGGTCAAGCTGCAAGCGCAAAACGGGTCGGGTGAAAACGGAACGGCGACACTGACGCAATCCGGCAGCGACGTGCAGGTCGTCATCGCGCTGAACGGCGCGCCGGCGACGGCTCAGCCGGTGCACATTCACACCGGCACGTGCAGCAGTCTCGGCGGCGTCGCCTACCCGCTGACCTCCGTTGACGGCGGAAATTCGACGACGACGGTCAAGGGCGTGACGATCGCGCAGTTGCTCGCGAAACCGACCGCGATCAACGTCCACGAGAGCGCGGACAATATCCAAAAGTACGTCGCCTGCGGAAATATAACGACGCCGAGTCGATGTAAGGGCTCTATGCTGTTCGGCGCGAGGAGACGCGCGGGCCAGGGCGAGATCGTAGCGATCGTCGCCGCCGGTATCTGGGCTTTCTACGTCTTCGCGTATGAGAACCGCATCAAGCCCTCGTTGGCCGATCCCGAGGTAAACGTAACCGCGTCGATGCAGCGACTGGGCGAACGTCACGGCCTGATCGCCGTGGGCATCCGCCTGCAGCTGCACAACATCGGCACCGTCAAGGCGCACTTCCTAGGCATGGCCCTGAACGTCTACGGTCAACGCGTTGCGGAGGGCCGGCCGCAAATCTCTTCGGGTGGACGTTTGCTGCAATATGATTTCAGCGGCTACGCGCTCGATCCCGGCAGCACGCTCGAAAACGAGCGTACTTTCTACGTGCCGCAGGGCCGGTTCGATCTTCTGAGCTTAGGCTTCGACGCACCCTACACGAAGTTCGACGACGCGACGATCCCCACACATCTCGAGATAACACCGCAAGGGGCGGCGCGCGTCGCGACGACGCTGTCCTCGAGGATCGAGCAATTTAATATCATGCCGGTGACGTCGTTGGACGTCAGGTAGGCGAGCCCGCGAGCAGCTCCGCGTAGCGCGCGGGGTCGACGTTGCCGCCGCTGACGATGACGCCGACGCGCTTGCCGGCGAGGTCCGGGATGCGCGTGATGGAGCAGCGCGGCGAGCGCGGCGGCGCCGCTCGGCTCGACCACGAGCTTCATGCGCTCGAACGCAAAGCGCATCGCGTCCGCTCAGCTCGTCGTCGCTCACCGTCACGACGGCGCGCGCGTGCTCGCGCGCGATGGCGAACGTCAGCTCGCCGGGCGCCGTCGTCTGCAGCCCGTCGGCGATCGTTTTCGGCACCGCGATCGTCACGCGCTCGCCGCGCGCCAGCGACTGCGCGAAATCGTCGCCGGCCTCGGGCTCGACGCCGTAGATCGCGATCGCGGGTCGATCCCGTGCGCGGCGATTGCCGTGCCGCTCATCAGTCCGCCGCCGCCGACGCGGCACGACGATCGCGTCGAGATTCGCCGGCTTCGTCGAGCAGTTCCAGCGCCGCGGTCCCGGCGCCGGCGACGATGCGCGGGTCGTCGAACGGCGGTACGAGCGTCGCGTCGCGCTCTCGGCCACGAGACTCCGCGCGATCTCTTCGCGATGCGCGCGCTCGCGCTCGTAAAGCACGACCTCCGCGCCGTAACTCGCGCGTCGCCGCGAGCTTGACCGGCCGGCGCATCGGTCGGCATCACGATCGTCGCGGCGATCCCGAGCAGACTTGCGCCGCCAAGCGCGACGCCTTGCGCGTGGTTGCCGCTCGAGAACGCGACGACGCCGCGCGCGCGCTCCTGCGGCGAAAGCGACGCGAGAAAGTTATACGCGCCGCGAAACTTGAACGCGCCCATGCGCTGCAGGTTCTCGCACTTGACGAAGACGCTCGCGCCGGACAGCGCTCGTCGAGCGTGCGCGAGCGCACGACCGGCGTGCGGTGGGCGATGCCGTCGCAGCCGCTGCGCCGCCGCGCGGACGTCGGCGAAGTCTACCGCGGTTCAGGGCAGCGCCAGCCGGAGCCATGTGGTACGATCCCAGCGGCGACCTTGCCGTTTTCGTCGAAGCGCATACGCTCGACGTAGATCGCGCTTCTCGAACCTCGACGTCGAAGCAGTGGTACACCGGGGTCGCAATCGCCGCGTCGTCTCCTTGACCGAGAGCAGCTTACCCTGCGGCGTTGAGCTCGTCGGACATTGCGCGACCTTGCACGCGCGTGATCTTGACGCCCGTGCGCGATGTCGTTCTGCACGGGCCGCAAGTCGTTGTCGATCACGGCCCGCGTGATGCGGTCGGCTTCGCGCTCGTATGCGATTTTGGAACGAGCAAGCCGCCAACGCCGCCAGCGGCGGCCGCGGCGCGCAGCGTACGCGCGAGCGTCACGAAGCGACCGCCTCCTTCGTCGCATCGGCGCGGGGAATGCGAGCGAACGTCGAGCTCCGGATTCCACTCTTGCGCGAGGCGCAGGCTCCACTCGCTCTCGAACAGCGCCGCCGGGCGCCCGTCCCAATCCTCGACGAGCTTGGCGTTGGACGGCAGCTGCGCGCGCGATCGATCGCGATCGCGATCGCCCTGCGACGTGACGCGCGAGCGCGTAAACGGCAGCGTCGAGAAGACGGTCTTCACTTTGTATTCCGACTCGAGGCGATACTTTGCGACCTCGAACTGCAGCTCGCCGACGACCGCCAGGATCGGCTCCGTCCGCGGCGATCCGCACGGATAGAAGACCTGCACCGCGCCCTCCTCGCGCAGCTGCGCGATGCCCTTGCCGAACGATTTGTAGCTCGCTGAGTCCGTACTCCGCGCACCGACGCAAAATGTTCCGGCGCGAAGGCCGGGATCGGCGCGAAACGCGACCGGCGTTCCGTCGTAGAGCGTATCGCCGATCGCGAAGAGCGCCGGGATTGGCGAGCCCGACGACGTCGCCGGCGTACGCCGCGTCGAGCGATTCGCGCTCGTCGGCGAAGAGCCGCATCGCGCGCGAGAGCCGCACGTGCCTTGCCGGTGCGCGCGTTGCGCACGATCATGTCGCGCTCGAACTTTCCCGAGCAGACGCGCACGAACGCGACGCGGTCGCGATGGCGCGGATCCATGTTCGCCTGAATCTTGAACACGAAGCCGGTGAAGTCGCGCGTCGGCGGGATCGACGCTCGGACCGCGCGGCGCCGGGCGGCGGCGCCATCTCGACGAAAGCGGTCGAGAAAGAGCTGCACGCCGAAGTTCGTGACGGCGCTGCCGAAGAACACCGGCGTGATCTCGCCCCGCAGCATCGCGGCGCGGTCGAAGCGCTCGCCGGCCCCTCGAGCAGCTCGATCGCCTCGCGGAAACTGCGCGTACGACGTGCTCGCTCGACCAGCGCGCGCAGGCGCGCATCGCCGAGCGTCGGTCATCGTCGACGCCGGCGCGCGTCGCACCGTGCGCGGAGCGCTCGAAGAGATGCACCGGCGTGGCTGCGCCGATCGTAGACGCCGCGGAACTCCTCGCCGCTGCCGAGCGGCCAGTTCATCGGATAGGCGCCGATGCCGAGCACGTTCTCGAGCTCGTCGAGCAGTTCGAGCGGATCGCGGCTCGGCCGGTCGAGCTTGTTCATGAACGTGAAGAGCGGAATCCGCGCTCGCGGCAGATCGCGAAGAGCTTTTTCGTCTGCGGTTCGACGCCCTTGGCGGCGTCGATCAGCATGACCGCGCTATCGGCGGCGAGCAGCGTGCGATACGTGTCCTCGCCGAAATCTTGGTGGCCCGGCGTATCGAGCAGGTTGATCGTGAGTCCGTTATACGGAAACTGCAGCACCGTCGACGTGATCGAGATGCCGCGCTCGCGCTCCAGCGCCATCCAGTCGCTGGTCGCCTGGCGCTGGCGCTTGCGCGCCGAGACCTGGCCGGCGACGTGAATCGCTCCGCCGTAAAGCAGCAGCTTCTCGGTCAGCGTCGTCTTCCCGGCGTCCGGATGCGAGATGATCGCAAACGTGCGGCGCTTGCGTACTTCGTCTCGTAATGCCACGTTACCTCGTCAACGTTGCGCCGGCTCGTAGACCCGCAGTGCGTTCCGTGCGAATCGTCGCGCAGCAGCGCGAGCCTGCCCGGGCCCGCGATAGAACTGCACGTGGGGCGGAATGTGGAGGCGATCGGCTCCCCGCCGCACGTAGGCTTCGTCGCCGGCGACGGAAATCGTGCAATCCCCGTAAGCCAGCGTGGCCGGCGGCACGATCGGCGTCGCGCCGCGCGGCAGGTGCGCCCGCACGTAGCTCGCGGGCCGGTCGACGCTGAGACTGCGTCAGGCACTCCGGCAGCGCCGAGAGCGCCCACGGCGCATCGCCGTGTAACGCCGTACCGCTTCCTGCGGCGCGGGTCGGCGCCGCCGGCCTTCGCCGGCACGTGCGCGTACCGATGCGATCTTGATGCGGATCAGGTCGCGATTCTCCCACGCCGTCGCCAGCACCGCGACGCCGACGACGATGACGGTCGCGATCGCGAAGTAGCGCAGCATGCAGCGCGAGCAGCGCGGGCGTCAGGCGCGAGCGCGCGGCCGACCGACGAGTAATCGCCCATGCCGTAGTAGACGTCGAAGTGCGCTGCCCGAGATCGGCGCGCGGATCGATGCCGGTCGGGAAGACGACGTTGTCGACGACGCCGTTGCGTTCGTGCTCGCTTTCGGGACCAGAACCGGTTCGCGGCGAGCGGTAGAGCACTGCGATCCGGCCGCTCGAGATCGTGAATCACGATGCCCGCGCTGTACCGAAACGTCGGCTTGCGCGCGCCGTCGCTGATGACGTCGACGCCGTGGAAGACCGACATCCAGCTCACGTCCTTCGATGCGCACGGGCGGCGTGCCGGCGCCGATCTTGATCGATCCCCACTGCGCGTTGGCGAGAGCACCTGGACGCTTTCCGTGACTTGCAGCAGATTGCTGCGGTCCTTCAGACCGCGTCGACCGGAACGTACGCGATGCGAATCGACTCGCGATCTTCGAAGGGCATGCGTTCGATCATCGGGATCGCCGCGCGCCCGTCGACCGCGGAGAGATGCAGCATCGGCCGGTGATAGAATGCCAGACTGCGCACGCCCGTGGGCGAGAGCACCGGCTCGGGGAAGAACGCCGCGTCTTTGTCGTCGCCGCCGACTTTGCCGGTCCGGCGAAGTTCGACACCAAGCCGAGGCGCTCCCAGTGATAGCGCATCTTTCGAAAGCGCAAGCGCGATGCGCGGCCCGGCGGCCGAATGCGGTGTACGCCATCACGTACGACTCGAGCTCCGGCGACGAAGGTAACGCGCGGATCTTCGCAGCCGTATCCCGGCGCGGGCGCAATTCGTACGCCGCTTCGGGCTACGAGCGCGAAGCCGACGCGCTCGACCTCGAAGCCGCGTTCGAGCGCGCGCGTGCGAACGAGGCCGATGCGCGAAATATTTCTGCGGCGACGCAGCGCGGATAGAGCAGCAGGTCGCCGCGCGGCGCGCGCGCGGCACCGGATTCAGAACGCCGCCGGCTTCGTCCGGACTCCGTCGGGCTCGAGAACGAGCCCGAGCCGTTCGACGCGGACGTCGAGTCGTCGACGGCGCGTCGAGGGCGCGCTTTGCGCGGCGAGTGATCATGGCAGATAGGTTGTCGCGATCGGTTCGTTGCTCGGCGTGACGACCTCGACGCGCACGCCGCGCCGATAGACCGATTCGGCACGATCCAGAGCGTATAGGTGCGATAGGCCGGCGACGGCTCGCCGCCGTCGGCCGGCGCCTGCTCGAAGGCGACGACGCGCACGCGATCGTTGGCGCGGATCGATTCGACGATCTGCTTGTAGCCGGTGCGGTCGTGCGGCCCCATAAGCAAGATCACGCCGAACTCGCCCTTAAAGTGCACCGGCGCCTGGATGCCGAGTTTGCCCAGGGCGTTCCGCATCGCGAACTATAAGGATCTGGTTCCCTCCGGGCACGGTCGTCGTGCCCTGCGAAGGTCTTGACGCGCACTTCCCGGCATCCGACCAGCAAGATAAGCCCACGGCTAGACCTGCCAGGGCCCACCACCGCTTCACGGCCGACCGCTTCGCCCGCGCCGACCGCGGCCTCCTAGCGCACCAAATTTTTTGTCCTCAAATGTCATTGCCTGGCGGCCGCGGCGAGGCTACGCTAAAGCGGCCATGAAACAGCTGCTGCGCTTGGCGCTGGCCGCGGACGTCGCGGCGTTGATGACGGTGATGCTGGGGAGCTGGACGCGGATCAACGGCGCCGGACTGACCTGCCCCGACTGGCCGCTCTGCCACGGACGACTCGTGCCCTCCCTGGCCGACGGCACGCTCTGGGAGTGGACCCATCGCCTGCTCGCGTTCCTGGTCGCTCCGCTCGTCGTCGCCCTCGTCGTCGCGGCGTGGCGCAGGCGCGATCGCCCTTCATCGCTCCCACACTCGGCGTCATCCTCGCGCTATTTCTCGTGCAGGTCTTGCTCGGCGCGGAAACCGTGCGTCTCGCGAACACGCCGATCTCGGTCGTGCTGCACTGGGCCACGGCGATGGCGTTCATCGCCGCCCTGTCGGCGATGGCGGTCTTCGCGGCCGCCTCCGGCGACGCGCAGCGTAACCGACCGGCGCGCGGACTCTCCGCCGACGTCTTCGCCGTCGGCGCGACCGCCATCGTCGCCTTCGTCACGATGTGCATCGGCGCGTACGTCAGCTCGAGCGGCGCCGGACTCGCTTGTCTTTCGATTCCGGGCTGCGCGGGAAACGTCGTGGTCTACACGCAGGACAGTACGTGCAAATGTTCCATCGCATCGTTGCCGGCGCCACGCTGATCTGCGCCGCCGGATCGCTGGCACTCGTCGTGGCGCACGCCGCTTCGCTGCGGTTCGCGCGGCGGTCGCGCTCGGGGTCGCTCTGGTTGCGTTCAAGTGCTGTTCGGATTGCTCAACGTCGCGCTGCGGCTGCCGATGGATCTGCGCGAAGCGCACGCCTTCAACGCGGCGCTCGTCTTCCTGTCGTTCTTCGTCGCGGCGATCTTTGCGGCTCTCGACTCCGAGACGTCCGCCGCCGTGCGGCGGCTTCCCGAGGGCGCCGCGCAGCGATGACCCCGCGCGCGCGCCTGGCGACTACTACGAGCTCTCCAAGCCGCGCATCATCGTGCTGCTGCTCGTCACGACCGCAGCGGCGATGGTGATGGCCGCGCGCGGCCTGCCGAACCTCGCATTGCTCTTCTGGACGCTGCTGGCGGGCGCGCTGGCGGCCGCGTCGGCCGGCGCGTTGAACTGCGTGTGGGACGCCGACATCGATCGGGTCATGAAGCGCACGCAGAGCGGCCGATTCCGGCCGGGCGCATCTCGCGCCGCGATGCGACCATCTTCGCGCTGCTCGCGGGGGGCGCGTCGTTCGCGATCTTCTATCTTCTGGTCAATCCGCTCGCGGCATGGCTCTCGCTGGCCGGCAACGTCTACTACGTGGTCGTCTACACGATGTGGCTCAAGCGCATCACGCCGCTCAACATCGTCATCGGCGGCGCCGCCGGTGCGGTGCCGCCGCTGGTCGGCTGGGCCGCGGTGACGCACACGATCGGCGGGCCGGCGCTCGGCTTGTTCGCGCTGATCTTTCTCTGGACGCCGCCGCACTTCTGGTCGCTCGCGCTCATGACCGAGACCGACTACGGAAAAGCCAAGATCCCGATGTTTCCGAACGTCTACGGCGACGAACGCACCAAGCGCGAGATCGTCTATTACAGCATCATCCTGGTCGCCGCGTCGCTCGCGCTCTATCCGCTGCACGTGATGGGCGCGCTCTACTTCGGCGCCGCCGCCGTGCTCGGCGGAATCTTCTTTCTCGACGCCATTCGCACGTGGCGCGAACGCAGCGGGACGCTGCAGGCGCGCCGGCTCTTTCGCTACTCGCTGCTCTACCTCGCGCTGATGTGCGCCGTCATGGTGATCGACCGCATCGTCTCGTGAACCGGCTGCTCTGGACGCTCGCCCTGGGCGTCTTCGCCGGCGCGCTCGATCTCAGCGTGCTCTCGCCCGCGCTGCCGGCGCTCGGCCGGGACTTTTCGGTGCAGACCGGCGATCTCGCGTGGATCTTCACGCTCTACCTGCTGGTCACGGTCGTTTCGATCGCGGTCGCGAGCACGCTCGCCGACCGCTACGGGCGCCGACCCGTCTACGTCGCGTGCATCGCGCTCTTCGCCGTCGGCAGCATCGTCGCGATCGTCGCGCCGAACTACGCCATCTTTCTGCCGCTCGCGCGATTCAAGCGCTGGGCGCGGGCGGCATCTTCCCGGTCGCGACCGCGACGATCGGCGACGTCGTTCCCGCAGGACGGCGCGGCGCGGCGCTCGGCATGGTCGCCGCCACGTGGGGGCTGGCCGCGGTCATCGGCCCGAGCCTCGGCGGCTTGGTCACGCACTTCATTTCGTGGCGCTGGATCTTCGCCGCGAACGTTCCGCTCGCCGTCGTCGTCATCGCGATCGCGCTGCGCGACATTCCGCGCGACGCGCCGCGAAAGCGCGGCCGCCTCGACGGCGTTGGGCTGACTCTGCTCTGCGTCGGGTTGCTCGGCGTGATGGACGGATTGATCGGAGCGCATCTCGTGATCGGCGTACTCGGCGGCGCAATCCTCTCCGGATTCGTCGTGTGGGAAACGCTAGCGCCGTCGCCGATCGTGCCGCCGGAGTTACTGCGCCGACCGCAGCTCGCCAAGACGTACGCGCTCGAAGTGGTCATCGGCATCCTCGAAGGCTCGCTCTTCTTCATTCCGACGGTGCTGGTCGGCGCGCAGGGTCTCTCGTACGCGGCCGCCGGCTTGGTTGCGGCGCTCGGCGCGCTGACCTTCGTCGCCGTGATCCCGGCGTCGGGGCGCGCGCTCGACCGCATCGGCAGCCGCGACGTTCTGCTCGTCGGTACGGTGTTGACCGAGCTCGGGTTGGCGATCTTCGCGCTCGGCTTCTCGTCGCTCGCCTTAGCGCTGCTCGCGATGGTCGTTGCGGGTGCGGGATTCGGCGCGCTGCTCGGCGCTCCGACGCGCTACATCGTCACCAACGAAACGCCCGAGCGCACGCGCGCGACCGCCGTGGGACTGCTCAGTCAGGCGTTGATCGTCGGGCAGATCCTCGGCAGCTCGATGGCCGGCAGCTTCTTCGCTACGGCGCACAGCGAGGTCGTCGGCTATCGCCACGCCTATCTGGCGTTCTGCGGCGTCGCGTTCGTGGCGCTGATCCTCGCAGCGATGCTCAACCCGCAGCGCGAGGAGCGCAGGCGCCCGATCGAAGAGGCAGCCGCCGGGGCGCTCTAGCGCGAAGCTCTCCCCATGGCGACCCACGTCGTGGAGAATCAGCCTCCGCCGCTCGAGAACTACAACGTCTTTGCGTCGGATCGCGCGCTCAACGACGCGATCGCGCACCAGTCGCCCGACGTGCCGACCGGCGAGATCACCGCACTGGGCGAGCTGGCGGGACGACCCGACGTCATCGCGCTCGGCTTCGAGGCCAACGAGCATCCGCCCGAGCTGCACACACACGATCGCTTCGGCAATCGCATCGACGAAGTGCGCTTCCATCCGGCGTGGCACGACCTCTTGCGCCACGCTACGAGCGCCGGACTGCACGGAACGCCTTGGCGGGACGCGCAACCGTCCGCGCACTTGCGGCGCGCCGTGAAATTCTACGTGTGGGGCCAGGTCGAGTCGGGTCACGGCTGCCCGATCTCGATGACGTACGCGGCGGTCCCGGTACTGCGCGAGCAGCCCGAACTCGCGCAGTGGCTTGCCCCGCTCACGCGGCCGGACTACGATCCGCGCCTCGTTCCGATCGCGCAGAAGTCTGCGGCGTTGTGCGGGATGGGCATGACGGAGAAACAAGGCGGATCCGACGTTCGCGCCAACACGACGCGCGCGGAGCCCGCCGGCGCGCGCGGTCCCGGCCGCGGGTACCGGCTCACCGGCCACAAGTGGTTCTGCAGCGCGCCGATGAGCGACGCGTTTCTCGTGCTCGCGCAGGTGTCATCCCGAGCGGAGTCGAGGGATGCGGGAGGTTTGTCGTGCTTTCTGGTGCCCCGCGTGCTGCCGGACGGAACGCGCAACGCGTTCGCGATCGCGCGCCTGAAAAACAAACTCGGCAATCGCAGCAACGCGTCGGCCGAGGTCGAGTTCGACGCGACGGCGGGCTGGCTGATCGGCGAGGAGGGCGAGGGAGTCGGGCGCATCGTCGAGATGGTCAACTACACGCGGCTCGACTGCGCGATCGGATCGGCGGCGCTGATGCGCGCCGCCTTGACCGCGGCGATCCATCACGCGACCTATCGCCGCACGTTCGGCAAGACGCTGATCGAACATCCGCTGATGCAGAACGTGCTGGCCGACGCCGCGCTCGAATCCGAGGCGGCGATGGCGCTCTTCGTGCGCGTCGCCCGCGCAGTCGATGACTCCGAGCGGGACGAGCATGCCGCCGCGCTCAAGCGAATCGGCACCGCGCTCGGCAAGTACTACGTGTGCAAGCGAGCGCCGGTCGTCGTTGGCGAGGCGCTGGAGTGCCTGGGTGGAAACGGCTACGTCGAGGAGTCAGTCATGCCGCGGCTGTACCGTGAGGCGCCGCTGAACTCCATCTGGGAAGGATCGGGAAACATCAACGCGTTGGACGTCCTGCGCGTACTGCGCAAGCAGCCGGATGCGCTCGCTGCCTGGCGCGACGAGATCGCGCCGGCGATGGGCAATCCGTGCGTCGCCGCGGAGGCGAAACGGCTCGAGAAGGATCTGCGCGAGGCCGACCTCGGCGCGGCGCAGGCGCGTTCGATCGCCGAACGCATGGCGCAGCTCTGGCAGGCCGCGCTGCTGCTGTCGTACGCGCCGTCGGAGGTAAGCGACGCCTTCGTCGCGAGCAGAATCCGCGGAGAATGGGGCCGCACGCTCGGGACTCTGCCGCGAAGCGCGGCGTTGCGCGCGATCGTCGCGCGCGCCGCCGCGTGAAGACCCAGATGGGGTCCCTGGCTCGGCGGCCGTGGACGCCTAAGGAGCGCGCGGTCGTGTGGCGCGGCCTCACCGGCCGGTTCTCGCTCGCCATCGAGCCGCTGCTCGGCATGCTCTTCATGGGTTTGCTCACGTGGGGCATCATTTACCGCGCGCAGCACGTTCCGTCCGACGCCACGCTGAGTAAGATCGCCTGGATCTTCGCCGTTGGCGCGATCGCCTTCGCCGGCTATTTCATCGCCGTGCTCGTCGCGCCGGCCATTGCCTACGTGCAAACGTTTCGGCCGATCTATATTCTCGACGGCTACGTGCGTTATCGCGAGCCCGACGATCGCTCGCAGCCCGATGCGTGCGGTTACGCCGCCGTGCTCTTTACCGACCGTACCGTCGCGGGCGAATGGGAATGGCTCGGCAAGAAAAGGCTACCGAACACGACGATTCCGGCGCTCGTCGAATTCTCCGAGTACGCCGGCATTCACAAGATCGACGGTAGGCCCACCGGGCTACTGCCCGACGACGAGATTCCGCTGCTGGCGATCGGCATCGCGACCCGCCACGGCCGCCGCGCCGACCTGTAAGCTATTGGAGGTAGGAAAGGTGAAGAACTTGTCATTCGTTCTGCTCGCTGTTGGATTGGCCGCATGTGCCGGGGGCTCCGCGGCGACCTCGACTCTGCCGGCACAGCCCATCGCGGGTCAACCCGAAGTCGCCTCGGACGCACGGTTGGTCTACGTCTCCGATCACGCCAATAACCTGATCGACGTTTTCGACTTTCGGGGCAGGTTGCAGTCTACGATTACCAGCGGCGTGAAGAAGCCGGTCGGACTCTTCGTCGATGCATCGCATAACTTGTGGGTAGCTAATCCGGGCGCAAACGACGTCCTGATCTTTCATCGCGGTTCGACGACGCCGATCGAGGCGCTGGAAGATTCCAATCAGCCCAATGACGTCGCTGTGTGTCACAATGGGACGGCTTTTGTCGCGGACTCGCTGAACTTGGGCGGCATCGCGGTATATCCGCCCGGCCATACGAGTCCCACGCGCCGCCTCGAAGCCCAGCAGAGCGGTGCGGGTGGCCTCGAGTTGTTTGTGACCTGCGATGCAAAGGGCAACATCTTCGCGACTGGGATGATCGGGCTTTCTCCGTTTCCGGCGACCGTTGGGTGGCGCCGCGCGCGCGAATCGGGATACTATCTCCTACAGCCTAGCGCGTGGTCGAACGGCGGCATCAAGGCAACCGATACAGGGACGCTGTTGATTCCCATGTACACCGCACCCTCGCAGCCCGCGCTCGTGGAATTCAGCGAAGCCGGCAAGCCGACGGGACGAGCGATTCAGACTGCGGACCTGTGGGGCGACATCGCGCTAAATGGGAACCAGAGCCTCGTTTACGGCGCCGTGACGGCGGTGGATGAAGTTGACGTACGGAAATTCCCGGGCGGCACGTTGGTTCGCAAGTACAGGAACGGCAATCTCGCGCAACCCGAAGGCGTCGCCGTCGACCCCGGCGATTGACTCGCAATGCGCGGAGGCGTAATGCTATGGCGCGGGATTGTTGAGCGGGACGCGCATCGTCGTATTTGCGGGCCAGTGGTGGCCGTAGCCGGACATCAGACAGACGGATGCGCCGATAGCGAAGATGATCAGCACGCCGACCACGACGACGCGGTACAGCGCCGCCGGCACGCCGCGGCTCTCGGGGACCTCACTAAAGTCGAGATACTCGTCGTCGCGAACGATCATCGTGTCTTATGCTCCCTTCGGCACGAAGCCGATGACGTTGAGCCCGGCCAGCAGCGCCAGAATCGCGCCGATGCCAAGCAGCAGCAGCATCAGCTTGAAGACCTGGTTCTCGACTCCGGTGGAGTGCCAATCCTTGTAGAGCGCGTAGAAGGCGACCACCCCGACGATGATCCCCGCGATGACCGCTCCAAGCCGTTCTACAATCGCTGCGTTCATTTGCTCCTACATGAGATAGAAAATCGAGAAGAGCACGACCCAGATCACGTCGACGAAGTGCCAGTAGAGCGTGCCGGCCGTAATACCGAAGAACTTGCCGCGCGTGTACACTCCCGCGGCGGACTGCAGGACCAGCACGGTCAGGTAGCAGACGCCGATGAACACGTGCAGCCCGTGCATGCCGGTCAGCGTAAAGAACGACGCGCCGAAGATGCCGCTGCCCCACCACGTCACGTGCTCGCCGAAGATCAGGTGCGTGTACTCGTAGCCCTGCCCGCCGAGGAATCCCGCGCCGAGGACGATCGTCGCGAGCAGGAACCACATGTAGCGCATGAAGTTCCCGTGCTTGAAGTTCTCGAGCGCGTAGTGCATCGTCGCACCCGATCCGAAGAGCACGACCGAGTTCCAGGCCGCGAAGGCCACGTCGAGGCGCTGGATTCCCGGCGGCGGCCAGCCCTGTCCGCTGTTGCGCAGATACAGATAGGCGAAGATGAACGAGGAGAACAGCACGCAGTCGCTGACGAGGAAGAGCAGGAAGCCCTGGAGCCGCAGCTCGCGCGTTTCGATGTAGAGCTGATCGACGTTCCCGTGCGCGTCGAGCGGCAGCGATGCGGCCGTCATCAATGCGCCCCGGCAGCCACGGGCGGCGGCGCGTCCGTCAGCTCCTCGTCGAGGCCCTTATACGGCAGCGGCTGACTGAAGTCGTACGGCAGGCCGTACACCGTCGGGACGTGCTTGAAATTGTAGTAGTTCGGCGGCGAGGGTATCTGCCACTCGAGCGTACGCGCGCCCCACGGATTCGGACCCGAGCGTTTGCCGTTGCGGATGCTCCAGATCACGTTCACGAAGAAGATCAGGATCGCGAACGTCATCAGGTACGAGGCGTACGATTCGAAGCGATTCCAGAACGTGAACTGCGGATCGTACGTCGCGACCTCGCGCGGCATGCCCTCGATCCCGAGCCAGTGCATCGGCAAGAACGTCAGGTTGAATCCGATGAAGAACAGCCAGAAGTGCAGCTTGCCAAGCGTCTCGTTCAACAGGCGCCCCGACATCTTCGGGAACCAGTAGTACATGCCGGCGAACACGCCCATCAGGCTGCCGCCGACCAGAACGTAGTGGAGGTGCGCGACGATGAAGTACGTGCCGTGTACGTGGAGATCGTACGGGATCGCGGCGAGGAAGATGCCGGTGATGCCGCCGATAGTGAACAGCCCGACGAATCCGATCGCGAACAGCATCGCGGTCGTGTAGTGGATCTTGCCGCCCCACAGCGTAGCGGTCCACGAGAAGATCTTAATGCCCGTCGGCACGCCGATCACGAACGTGATGATCATGAAGGGTAGCTGCAAGAACGGAGCGAGCCCCGACGTGAACATGTGATGCGCCCAGACCATGAAGCCCGTCAGCGCGATCGCCATCGACGAGAACGCGATCAGCTTGTAGCCGAAGATCGGCTTGCGCGAGAACGTCGGCAGCACCTCGGAGATGATGCCGAACGCCGGCAGAATCATGATGTAGACGGCCGGATGCGAGTAGAACCAGAACATGTGCTGCCACATTACCGGGCTGCCGCCCTTGGTCGGATCGAAGAACGGCACGCCGAACAGGCGGTTGATGAACAGCGCCGCGAGCGCGGCCGCGAGTGCCGTGGTGGCGATCATCAGCAGCGGCGCCGTGGCGAACTGACCCCACACGAACAGCGGCATGCGCGTGAACGTCATCCCGGGCGCGCGCATCTTGAGGATCGTGACGAGGAAGTTCAGGCCCGTCATCGTCGAGCTGACGCCGACGAGGAAGATCGCCGCGGCCCACATCGACGTCCCCGCGGCTCCCTGCAGCGAGACCGGCGGATACTCCATCCAGCCTGCCGTCGGAGCGCCCATCAGGAAGGACGAGAACAGCATCAGCCCCGAGACCGGGAAGATCCAGAAGCTCAGCATGTTGAGCCACGGGAACGCGACGTCGCGCGCGCCGATCTGCAACGGAAACACGAGGTTGCCGAACCCGCCGGTCAGCAGCGGGATGATCACGAGCCACACCATCGTGCTGCCGTGGACGCTGTAGACTTCGTTGTAGGTATCGGCGGAGACGAAGCCGCCGCTGGGATTGAGCAGCTGCGTGCGGATGGCCTCGGCCAGCAAGCCGGCCAGCATCATGAACACGAACGCCGTGATGATGTACTGGATGCCGATGATCTTGTGATCGAGCGAGAAAACGTATCGCCGCACGAAGCCTTGCGGCTCCGGGTGGATGTGGTCGGCGATCCCGCCGGGGTGTACCGCTGCTGCTACTGCCATAAGTCTTTCGATTGTATCATTTCAGTGAGTCGAGGAATGCGACCAAATTCGCGATGTCTTGGTAGGACAGCCCGTTGGCGGTTGCGTTCGGCATCGTACCCATGCTGCCGGTGTAGCCGTTCTGCAGGATGTTGGCGACGTTCTGCGGCGTCGCAGGATGGCCGTTGACCAGGTTGGGATGCGCGGGGTCGTGCAGCACGCCCTTGAGCCCCGGCCCGACGAGCTTCTGGTCGAACGGTGCGAGCATGTGACACGCCGAGCACTTCTGCGAAAACATCTGCTGACCGGCCGTCGCGTTGCCGCCTTGAAGGGATACCGCCTGGCCGCCCGCGGCCGGCGGCGCGTTACTCGCGTGCGCGTTCTTGGCTTGCCAGCTCTTGTACCACTTGTCGAACGCCGGCTTCTCCTCGATCACCAGAACCTGCTTGTCCATCTCGCTGTGCAGGACGCCGCAAAACTGCGTGCAGATGATCGGATACCGCCCGTCCAACCGCGGCGTGAACCGAATCGTCGTGACGAGGCCCGGCACCGTGTCGTTTTTGAGGCGCATCGCCGGAACCCAGAATCCGTGGATGACGTCGGCGGACGTCAGGTTCAGCGTCACCGGCACGCTGCGCGGTAGGTGCATCTCGTCCGTCACCTCGCCGTTGATCTGCGGATAGCGGAACGAGAAATAGAACTGATGGCCGATCGCCTCGACCACGACCCCGTTCTCGGGCTCCAGCATGATCTCGTACCAGATGCGGACACTGACGACCGAAAGCAGCACGACGAAGAGCGCGGGGATCAGCGTCCACCAGAACTCGAGCTTGTGGTTGTCGTGGATCTGGACGCCGATCGCGTCGGGCGAGTCCGTCGCCTTGGCGCGAAACGCGATGCTGAAATACAGCAGATAACCGCCGACGAAGATGTAGAGCGCGCTGCCGGTCGCGGCCATGAAGCGGAAGAGCGTGTCCACCTGCCGGGCAGTGACGATCGCCGCCGGCAGATACTGCTCGAGCGGAAACGTGTACCAGAAGACGATCGAGCCCACGGCGAGGATGCCGAGGATCGTAGTGGCCGTCCAAAAGCCGCGGCCGAGCCGGACGGGCTGCGCTGTGTTCTCAACCAAAGAAGCTCTCTCCCCTGATCTACTATAGAAGCCCGCGGCGTAGCGCGCATCGACTAAACGGGCTCTTAAGAGACTTTGTCGGAGGACCCTGCAAACTCCCGGACCAGCCAATCGACATTGGTAATCGCGGTTCCGACCACGACCGCGTCGGCTCCGGCATCGAGCGCCGCGCGCACCTGCTGCGGCGAACGAATCCCTCCCTCGCAGATCGTGAACCGCCTCAGTGCCGCCGAGCTCGCGCACGAGATCGAGCGCCGGCAGCGGCACGCCCTTGGTGTCGGCGGTATACCCGCACAGCGTCGTCGCGACGGCGTCCGCACCAGCGCTGCGCGCCGCCAGCGCGTCGGCCGGAGTCGCACAGTCGGCCATCGCTAAGCGGCCGGCCGCATGAATCGCGTCGATCACGTCGGAAACCTCCACGCCGCCCGGCCGGCGGCGTCGCGTCGCATCGAACGCCACGATCTCGGCGCCGCAGGCTACGACCGCGCGAACCTCCTCGAGCGTCGGCGTGATGTAGGGCTCGAAGCCTGCGTACTCGCGCTTGATCAGGCCGATGATCGGAACAGTCGACCCTCGCGCGCACCGCGTGCAAGTCGTCCGACGCCGGCAATGCGCACCGCCGACCGCGCCGCTCTCCTGCGCCGCCCGCGCCATCGCCGCGATGACGTGGGGATCGTCGAGCGCCGAGCCGCGCCACGCCTGCACCGAGACGATCAGTCCGCCGCGCAGGCTCTCGAGCAGGCTCATTGCGTCAGCCGTTCGGGTTCAAGGCCAAGCTCGCGATACGCGAGCAGCAGCGCTCCCGCGGCGGGCTCGTAACGAGCCTCGACGACTTCTGCATCCGCGAACTGCGTACGCGAATTCCGTCGCGGACGCGGTCGCGAAACCGCGCATCGCGAAAGATGCCGCCCGACGAGCGCCACGCGGGCGACGCCGCCGGCGTCGATCGCGCGACATGCCAGCTGCGCGAGGCGATCCGCGCCGCGGTCCGCGATCGCGCGGAAGCGCTCGAAGCGCATCGCGACGGGGGCGAACGCCGCGAGCCGGTCGCGCGATATCTCGCCGTGGTAGAATCGCGCGGCCTACATCGCGCAGCGTCGGCGCCTCGAAGAACTCGCACGCGGCTCGCGTCTCCTCGCGTGCCGCCGAATCGCCGTCGTCCTGCGCGCACATCAGATCGGCGAGCGCTTCGCGCGCGATGCGAAATGCGCTGCCCTCGTCGCCGAACAGATATCCCCAGCCGCCGAAAATGCGGGGTCCGCCGTCGCGATCGCGCGTGTACGCGACCGAGCCGGTGCCCGCGATCACGACGACGCCGCTGCTCCCGCCAGCGCGCCGGCATGCGCGATCGGCGCGTCGTGCAGCAACACAACGCGATTCGCCGGCAGCTCCGGCGGTCGGCCGTATACGCGTCCGTCGTAACCGCTGATGCCTGCGACGATCGCGTCGCAACGCGTACCGCTCGGCAGTCCGGCGCGCTCGAGCGCGTCGTCTAGGGCAACCCGCAGCGCGTCGCGCAGCCGCGTCGATTCCGGTCCGGCGCCGACTTCGTCGGAGGGACCGCCGATCCCGCGACCGAGGATGCGTCCGCGCTCGTCGCCGACGACGGCGACGGTCGAGCTCTGGCCGCCGTCGATACCCGCGATCAGCATCGTCACTCCGGACGCTCGAGCAACGCGCGAGCGAACGCGTCCGCCGCCAATTCGCGCGCGCTGCGATCGTGCAATCGCGGAACTTCCCGCATCGCCTCGCGGTGGTGATAGAGCTCGTGCCCGACCGCGAGCGCGACGAACTCGCCGAGCTGCGTTTCCGCAAGGCGCGACGCCACGGCGAGGTTGAGCCGAATCTCCGGGCCCGACGGATCGTATTCCGAGCGCAGCTCCGCGTCGCCCCAGTCGCCGAGATCCGCGAAGCGCACCGCGACGCCGTACGAAGCGCGCCGAGCGCGAGCGCGGCGCGTCACAGCGGAACTCCGTCGGCGATCAGCCGCGCGCGCAGCTCGCCGCCGTCGACGTCGCCGACGAACGTTGCGCGCTCGCACGCCAGCGCCGCCGCCGTTCCCGCGGCTTGGCCGAGCGTCATCACCGTCGGCGTCAGCCGCGTCGAGGCGAGCGCCTCGTGCGTCGTCGAAATGCAACGGCCCGCAACGAGCAGCTGCTCGCGGTTGACCGGGAGCAGACAGCGATACGGAATCTCGTAGCTCTCGCCCGGTGCGAGCCGGTGCGTCGCCGTTCCGCTGCCGCTCGGATTGTGGATGTCGATCGGATAGGCGCTGCGCGCGACTGCATCGTCGAACTTGCGTGCCTGCAGCACGTCGTCGCGCGTCAGCGTGTAGCGGCCGACGATGCGCCGCGATTCGCGGATGCCGATCTGCGTGCCGGTCGCCGCGATGCGCGCGTTTTCGAACCCGGGAACGCGCTCGCGAAAAAATCGCAGCAGCTGCATCGCCTGCAGCCGCGATTCGATCTCGGCGCGCGTCAGATCGTCGGGGTCGAGCGGATCGATGTCGACGACGCGCGTCATGTTGACGGTGACCTCGTCGGGATACGGCGAGATGAAGAACGACACGAGCTCGCGCGGCACGTCGACGAGGCCGTCTTCTCGCGCGCGCTGCCACAGCGAATGGAGTCCCGCGACGGCCGTGAGCGCCGAAGCGGTGATCTGCTGCGCGTCGAGCGACGTGCGCATCTCATCGGGATGCTCGCGCACGTACGTCGGCGAGCTCGGCCATGATCGACGTGGCTCACGCGAAAAATCAGCGTGGCGGGCTGCACGCGACCCCGCTCGTCGCCCTGCTGCGTCGGAACGCCGGCCGATCCGCGACCAGCGCGTCGGCGGTCGCATCGACGACGACCGGCGCGCGATAATCGCGCGTGCCGCCGACCGTCGCGAACGTCGCGCCCGTGACGCGCTCGCCCTCGACCAGCGCCGAAAGAAAGTACGCGTGCAGCAGCAGCGACGACGCCGGCCTCGCGCATCATCTCGAAGAGCAGCGCCTTGTGAACCTCGGGATCGAACGGCGTGATCGTCGCGACGTAATCCGACGAATCGGGAATGTGCCCGGGAGAGGCGCCCTTGCGCATCAGGCGCTCGACCATCTCCTGCGCGATGCCGCCGACGATGCGCTCGTTCCCGGAATGAAACGTCATCCAGGGCCCGACCATCGCCGCAGTCGCGGTGCCGCCGAGAAAGCCGTAGCGCTCGACGAGCAGCGTTCGCGCGCCGTGGCGCGCTGCCGCAAGCGCCGCGGCGCAACCGGCATTGCCGCCGCCGACGACGAGCACGTCTCATGCGCCGCGTTTCGTCGCCGCGCGCAGCAGGCCATTTCCGCGCGCTCCACAATAACCGCACATGCAAGTTCCCGATTGCTTCCCAGGAACGCAATTGGGCGATGGCCGCGCACCTCAGCGCGCTAGTCGCCGTGGCAGGTCTGCCCTTCGGCCACGTGCTCGGCCCGCTGATCGTCTATCTGGTCAAAGGTCACGAGTCGGAGTTCGTCGGCGAGCACGCGAAGGCGTCGCTCAACTACCAAATCACCATCTCAATCCTCGTGATCATTGCGGTCCTCGTCGGAGTCTCTCTGAGCTTGGGCTTCTTGATGAACTCGACGTCCGAGAATGCCAACGTGGGGCCCGCCGTCGGCTTTGGCGTGCTATGGATCGCGATCGGCATCGCGGCGGTGCTTTTGCTCCTGTTGTCGCTGATCTTCATCATCATGGGGACGATCGCCGCCAACGAGGGGCGCCCGTACAGCTATCCCTTAGCCATACGCTTTTTGCGCTAGGAGCTGCCGATGCTGATGCAACGAGTTAAGCCGCTGTCGCGAATTCTCGCGGAGGGAAGCGACGAGCAGCACGGCCTAAAGCGCTCGCTCGGACCGTGGGCGCTCACCGCCATGGGCATCGGCGCGATCATCGGCACCGGCATCTTCGTGTTGACCGGCGTGGCTTCGGCGACGCGCGCCGGCCCGTCGCTGACGATCTCGTTCGTCGTGGCCGGCATCGTCAGCGCACTGGCGGCACTCTGTTACGCGGAAGTCTCGAGCAAGATCCCGATCTCCGGCAGCGCCTACACGTACACGTACGCGACGATGGGCGAATTCTTGGCTTGGATCATCGGATGGGGCCTGGTGCTCGAGTACGCGCTGGGTGCGCGACCGTCAGCATCGGCTGGTCCGGCTACTTCACGTTCATCCTGCACACGCTGTTCAATTGGAACATCCCGCAAGCCTGGCAGCATAGCCACTGGGACGCCGACTCCAGGGATTGCGAACCTTCCGGCGGCCGGCATCATCTTTTTGATCACGGCGCTGCTCGTACGCGGAACGCAAGAATCCGGCTCGGTCAACGCCGTGATCGTCGCGATCAAGCTGGCCATCGTGCTCTTCTTCATCGCGATCGGCCTCGGCCACATCAACCCAGCGAACTATCACTTCCGCCCGGACCGCAAACCGGCCTCGGCGGCTACTTCCCGTTCGGGATCGCCGGGATGCTTGGCGGCGCGTCGTTCATCTTCTTCGCCTACATCGGCTTCGACGCGGTCTCGACGACCGCCGAAGAGGCGCGGAACCCCGCAAAGGATCTGCCCTTCGGGATCATCATGAGCTTGATCATCTGCACGATCCTCTACATCATCGTGGTTGCGATTCTCAACGGCATGGTGCCGTTCAATACCCTCAACGTGAACTTCCCGGTCGCTTACGCGGTCGAATAGCGTGGGGCTCGCGTGGGCAGGCGTGGTCATCTCGTTCGGCGCGATCGCCGGGCTGACGACCGTGTTGCTCGTGATGATGTACGGCCAGACGCGAATCTTTTACGCGATGTCGCGCGACGGATTGATTCCGCCGCTCTTCGTGAAGCTGCATCCCGCTTGGCGCACGCCCTGGATCTCGCAGATCCTGTTCGGCGTGCTCATCGCCGCCGCCGGCGCGTTTTTTCCGATCAGCATCCTGGGATCGCTCACGAACATGGGGACGCTCGCGGCATTCGTGCTCGTCTCGGTTGCGGTCCCGGTCCTTCGCACGCGTCATCCCGAGTTGAAGGGCGCGTTCACGCTCCCGTTCGGGCCGTATATCATTCCAACACTGTCGGCGATCACCGCGCTCTTCCTGATCTATTTCCTCAAGCAGGGCAACCCGGTCGTGTGGGGCTTCTTCCCGCTCGTTTGGCTGGGGTTTGTGATCTGGTTTGCCACCGGCCTAATGTTCTATTTCTCGTATGGCCGCCGGAAGAGCACCGTCGCGCTCGAGCAAACCGAAGGTTTAGCCGTCACGCAGCCACGTGTAAATTAACAACGACATGAGCAGGGAGAATCGCCAAGAGAACCTTCGCGAGGGAGTCACGGATGCCGACGACACCGGGATGATCGCCAACGAGGAGTTCATCACCGCCGCCGAAACGCAACCGGTCGTTCCGCACGAAGATCTCCACGCCGCCCTTCCGTCCGGTCATCCCGGGCACGCGACGATCGACAAGCTCCATGCGGAGATGCGCTCGCAGTCGCCCAACCGTCAAGCGATCGAGGCGCATGTAACGCACCTTCGCGGAATTCCCGAGCTCGAGACCGCGATCGTGGCGTGGTGGGAGAGGCCGACGGTGCAGCGCTTCGTTTCCGACCTCGGCCAAATCGGCCTATAGAGTTACGCGGAACGCGCGACGAGGAGCAGCGCGACGGAATCGCCGGGTTTGCAGCCTTCCGTCTCTTCCGCCGCTAGCGCGGCCGCCTGGTCGGCGCTGGTAAGCCCCTCAAACGCCCCAATGCGCGCGCCGCGCAGTACGTAGAGCGCCGGTAACGCTCGGCCCACGTCGCCAAAGTCCGTCGCCCTCTCTATCGCGCCACGAACGCGCGCTTCGATCTCGCCGGCGGTCGTGCGCACGAGTACGGGATCGCGCAAGGCAAGCCGGACGGCCCCGCGCTGGTCCACCACGCGCACGTCCCGCACCGAGCGCGCGCGGCCGAAGCGGCCTCGCCGCGCGATCGTGCGCGCGTAGCCGGTCAATGCATCGGTCAGGTCAAGCGATTCGAGCAGCGCCTCGTCACACGCGAGCGACTGGGCGGCGGCGAGCCGGCGCTCGTCCTCGCTGGACGCGCCGCCGGCCAGTCGAATCCGCGAGCGCCGTGGCGCCCGATGCCGCGCGGTCACGCGGCTGCGCTGCGTATCGATCTCTACCTCTACCTCGACGGAATCCGGCGACGCACCGGCGGCGATCACGCGGTCCGCCGCCTCGCGCCGGATCGCGGCGATCTCGCGAGGCGTCGGCGCGAAGATCGTGCGCTCGACGACGTCGCGCACGAGTGCCAGTGCGACGCCGACGGCGCGATCACTTCGGCGTCGCGCGCGATCCGGTGCGGGACGTTCATCGCCTCCGCGAGCGCCGGCACGAGCGCGCCCGCGCCGCCGCCTCCGCCGACGATCGCGATGCCGGTCGCGGCTCGAACTCGTAATCGGCGATCAGCCCATCGATGGCGGGGCGCAGCTTCTCGACCGCGAGCGCGAGCGCAACGCGCGCGAGCGACCTCCCCGCTCCCACCGATATGGTCCGGCGAGAAGATCGAAGCGCGCGGCTGAGCGCTCTCCACGTTTCCGCGCGCGAAAGCTCCCGGCGGGATCTCGCCCAACAGGTTCGCCGCACACGTCGTCGTGAGCGCGATGCGCGCTCCGTTGCGCGTGACGAGCACGGCGTAGTCGGCGCGGTCTTGCGGGAAGCGGCGCGATGTAGCTCGATACGGGCGCCCTCGAGCGCTTGCGGCGCGACGAACGACGCATACGCGCAGCCCGCGATGTGCGCGCTGCGCGGCCCGACGTCGCGCACGCCGCGCCGTCGATGCGCAGCATGCTGCCGCCGCCGATCCCGAGCGTGCGCACGTCGAGCGTGCGCAGCATCGTGCGGTGGCCGCCTATGCGGGCGGGGCGCATCTGCGGGCGCCCGCGCGCGATCGCCGAGCAGTCCGAGCTCGTTCCGCCCACCTCCACGAAGACGCCTTCGCTGAGGCGCTCGTAGAGCAGCGCGCCCGCGATGCCCGCCGCAGGCCCGGAGAGCAGCGTCAGGATCGGACGCCGCTCGATCTCGCCCACCTCCATGACGCCGCCGTCGCTGCGCATGACCATCAGCGGTGCGGGTATCGCGGCGCGCGTCGACGGCATCCGCCGTCATCCGCGCCGTGCGGAGCATCTTCGGAAGGATAGCCGCGTTGAGCGCGGCCGTGCGCGTTCGCGCGCGCAGACCGTACGCGCTGCTGACATCGTGTCCGCTGGTCGCGTCGGTGCCGCGCTCGCGCGCGATAGGCTACGGCGCTCGACTCCGGCTGCGGCCGGTCGACGCCGAAGCTCTGGCTCGCCGCGATCGCCTCCGCGCCGCCGGCAGATCAAGTGGTCCACGCCGCGCCGCATCGCCTGTTCGTCGCCGGCGGGCGCAAATGCGAACGCGGGCGCGAAGCGCGCCTCCGAGCCGAGCGGCACGCGCGCCGAAGCGCATCTGCCGCCGCGATAGCCATGCCAAACCGTCCAGCAAGCCGAGGACGCCGACCGGCGCGAGATCGCCCTCGAGCAACGCGTTGGTGGCCTGCGTCGTCGAGTGCGCGATAAACGCGACGCTGCCCGAGTCGATGCCCGAGTCCCGCAGCAGCCGCTCGATGCCGGCGACGATTCCCGCCGCGACGCCCTCCGGCGCGCCGTGCTCGTCGGCACCTTGACCGCGCGCGACGAGCTCGCGCGGTCGCGGCATCGATCGCGACGACATCGGTAAACGTGCCGCCGACATCGATGCCGACGCGAAACCGCCGCCCTTCGACTTCGCTCAGGACAGGCTCTTCGCTCAGGACAGGCTCTTCGTTCATCGCCGACCAATCCGCGACCAGCACGTACGTCACCGTCGCCAGCTCCACGTGGCCGCCACGCTGGTGTCGATCGAAGAGAGCGCGCAGGTCGCGGCGCAGCGCAGTCGGCCGCTTCGCCGGAGCTCGGAAGATACGACGAGGAGGCGGCGCGCCCAGCAGCGCCTCGCGGTCGAGCCGCTGCCGCGAGTGCCGCCCGCGCGCGCGTTATCGTCGTCCGGGAAACGCGGCGAATCGCCAGCGCCCGGTCGCGCAGCGCCTCGGTGTCGTCGGTCGCATAGGCGCGAACGATGTCGCCGTACGCCTTGGTGAACGTATCGCCGCTCGTCGCGTTCGTATTGCATCAAGGCGGCGCGGCGTCGCGCGATGCGGCGAAATTCGTTCATCGCCGCGGGTGTCGCAAACCAGTGGAAGGCTTGACACGCGACCACGGCGTCGACGCTCGCGTCGGCCAAATGCGTGCGCTCGGCCGTGCCGTCGCGCCATCGATGCCGGGATGCGGCTCGGCCTTGGCACGCATGCGCGCGTTTGGTTCGATCGCGATGACCCGGACGCCACGCTCCGCGAAGAGCCGCGCAGAGATTCCGGTTCCGGCGCCGACGTCGGCGATCGTGATCGTGTGTCGGTCGCTTAGGCCCGCCAGCGCCGCGTCGATGGCCTCGGTCGGATACGAGGGACGGAACGCCGCGTATGCGTTCGCCCGCGAACCGAAACGCGTCGTGGAATCCATTAGCCGCGTGCCGCGCAGCACGAACGGCGCGGCCAGCCGTATCTCGAGGGGACGTCCGTCGCGTTGGACTTCGAAGACGTGCGGCCTTTCCGTCGTAGGCGCGCTGTTGCGCTTGATACGTGCCGTATCGCCACCAGTCCAGGCCGTCGATCTTCTCGACGACGTCGCCGGAGCGCAGCCCGGCGCCGTAGGCCGGGCCGCCGGCGCGAACGTATGCGCGCATGTTGCCGTCGCTGCTCGTGAAGAAAGCATAAAAGTACGTGGGCGGTGCGCCGGCCTGCGCGGCGACGCCGGTTTGAAAGAGGTTCGACGCTGCGGATCGGTTCGGCGCTCGCCCAGGCTCGCATGCGCGCCACGCCCTGCAGCGCTAAGTCGCGCGCCGCGGCCTCGGGCGGCGGCGGCGCGACGACCTCGTGATCGTGCCACTCGTTGACGATCCAGCCGCCGCAGTCTTCGAGCCGCAAACCGACATCCACGTCGTCGCCCTCGATCAGCGCGAACGTCGATGTCGTAACCCGAACGTAAGCCGCGTATCGCTTCTGCGCGCAGTCGCTTGCGTTGGGATCCTCGTGCAGCCGGAGCGCACGCCACGAGCCCGCCGCCGAGCGCAACCGCGGCCGCATCGGCGGCCGCGCGCCCGAGCGGCGAACCGTCGTCGTCGACGGCCACCACGCCACGTGCCTGCCGCGGGGCGTAGAATCCCGGCAGCGCCTCCTGCGCGCTCGCCGGACGCACCGCGGACGCAAACGCGCGCACGCCGAAGAGCGCGGGCGAGGCCAGCACGCCGCCAGCGTCGCCGCGATCGCGACACTCGTCTGATACGGCAGCGTGCGTTTCGTGATCGTGTCGATCGGCACGCCCGTGAAATTGGCGATCCAGACGTTGGCGGTGTTGGTCGGATCGCAGACGTTTTGCACTTGCACGACGGCCATGATCGCGGCGACGAGCACGATCGGCGGGAGTACGTGCGCCGTCAACAGCACGGTGAAGATGGCGATCCCGACGCCGAACGGATTGAGCGGTCCGCGATAGAGCACGAGCGGGCTCGCCACGCCGAAGAGCGGCGACGTACGCGACCGGATTGCGCAGCCAGCCTCCCGCCACGAGCGGGCGCAGCGCGTCGGCGAACTGCGGCTGCTGCGTCGCGACGAGCAGCATGCCGATGCCCATGAACAGCAGCACGGCCGGCGCGACGTCTTCGACGCCGCGGATCGCCGCCGCGACGAGCCGCTGCACGGCTCGGTCCGGCCGCGTGTCGAGGACGCCGAAGACCGCCGCGACGATGAACGCCGGCGCCGCGTCGAAGTGCAACGCATAGTACAGCAGCAGCGGCAGCACCGGCGTGAGCAGCGCAATCGCCGGAACGCGCGCGCGGGTTCGATCCGACGGCGCCGCGACCGCCCACGTCGCGTAACCGCGCTCGCGCCGAAAAGCGACCGCCGCGTAGACGACCAGCGCGACCGCGTCGAGGATGGCCAGCACGATCGCGTACCGCACGAGCTGCTGCGGGCCGACGCCGAAGTACTTCGTGTAGAACGTCCAGTTGGCGATGTTGAAGATGAAGCCGAGCGCGAAGCCCATGAGAAACGTCGTCGCGGCGATCGCGCGCGGAACGCCGGCCGTCATCATGATCGGCAACACGATCGAGCCGACCATGATGATGCCGCCGAGCCCGGAGAGCGACGTGAAGAGCAGCGCAACGATCGCGCACAGACCCAGCGCCAGCGCGAACGGCTGCTCTCCGCCGTATTCCGCCGCCAGGTTGACGATCGTCCGCGCGATGCCGGTCTCGATCGTCACGCGGCCGAGCAGCGCGCCGAACACGACCGCCACGTACACCGGCGCTAGCGCCACGGCGCCGCCGGTGACGATGCCGCCGAGCTTCGCGACCGGCACGCCGGCCGCCAGCGACATCGCAACCGCCATGCATGGAACGGCGACAAGCGCCGGCATCCAGCGCAGATACATCACCACCGCGAAGAACGCGAAGACGAGTAGGATGAGCGATACTCAGGGCGAGAGGATCTCGCTGAGCGGCGGCAGCGCCTTGGTGCGCGCATACTGCGCGTTGACGCGATAAAACGCATCGGCCAGAGCGATGGCTTTTTGCGCCGCGAGATGATAGCGCTCGAGGTTGCTCGCGAGATGGCCGTCGCGGCTCTCGTAGCGCCACGCGCGTGCGTACAGCGGCGCGAGCTCCTCGTACGCATCGCGCAGCTCCCACATCCAATACTTGCACCATAGCAGGTCGCGTTCGGTCGCGTCGGGGTCGGTCGAGGCGCGCGCGACCGCATCGGCGTACATCGCCCGGACCTCCCTTCCGATCTGGACCTTGCGGCCGAGCGCGTCGTAGCGGCGCGCCGCGAGAAACATGACGAAGGCCGCGTTCGCGTGCAGCGGAGGCGCGACAAAATACAGCGACTGCTCGACGGATTCGGCCGCGAGCCGAGCGGTGCGAACGTTTGCGGCAGAGACCTGGGCGTCGAGCGCCGCATCGAACGGACGGGACCAGAACAGGGCGTTCGTCTGCGCGGGCGACGCAAACGCGCCGGGCTCGAGCAGCGCGAGCGCGTCGCCGAGTTCGCTCACGCCTCGCGCGTAACGTCGGATCGTCCACGCCGAAGAACGCGCCGGGAAAGTCGGCGGCGAACCGATCGGGCGCGACGTCGCCGGCCTGCCACGCGGAAGCGGCGGCATAGAGCACGGGATACCACGTCGCCTCGTAGAGCGTTTCGCCGTCGTCGTGCCAGACCGTCTGGAACAGACCGAGCACGCGCGCCGACTTGCCCTGGCCGATGAACGTTCGCTCGTTGGCCAGCGCGCGGTCGATGTTGGGAAAGATTTCGTTCCAGTTGCTCGCACCCGGTGCGACCATCTGTTGGAATCCGCCCTCTTCGATCGTTCGAATGTAGCGCTCGAAGCTGGCCTCGGCGCCGTAGTGCCAGTTCACGACGACGGCCGTCGGCGGAATCAGCTTCAAGATGCCGGGATCGGCCTCGATTCCGTCGTCCCACAGCATGATCCGCGCACCCGATGGCGCGATCAACCGATTCATCGCGACGATGTGGTCGGCATAGACCTGCGAGCGCCCGCGCGCCGCCACGTAGCGCTGCGTCTGACCCAGGCCCAGCGTCGCCGTCTCGTCGGACCCGATGTGAAAGAACGGCGGCCGGCCGACGGCGGCGAGCTCCTGCGATACGATGCGCGCGAGATACTGCAGCGACTGCGGCACGTTGGGCGACAGCAGGAACGCATGCGGCAGCTCGGCTGCGCCGGCGTATTGCTCCACGCGCAGGGTGTTGTGCATGTGCGCGAAGCTTTGCTGCTCGGGAATCAGCGCCACGTGAAACCGGCTCGCGTAAACCGCCAGCGCGTGCAGCTGCGCCGGCGTGATGCCGTCCAGCGGCGCCGGCAGCGGATCCGTCGGGCTGACGAACACGTGCTCCATGTAGGGCGAGTAGCCGTTCATCTTGAAGGCCGCGATCGTTCGTATGCGCTCTTCGAAGTAGCGCATCGTCGGCAACGGTCCGCGCGAGACGTCGTCGGAGAGAATTCGCCACTGCAGCGCGGGACGGTCCTCGATGCGGACGCACGGCGTCGTCCAGACGCCCCGCGTTCTTGCCGGCAGCTGCGCCAGCGTCATCGCGCCATAGAACGCGCCGGCCGAATCCGCGCTCCGGATCGTCGCGCGACCGGAGCTCACGATTAGGCGATACGCTTGCGGCGCGAGGCTCGCGTCGCGCTGGACGGAGATCGTCGCGCCACCGGCCACGCGAAGCCGTCCGATTCCCAGCGGGGCCCAGCGCTCGTCGATCTCAGTGCGCGCCGCCGCATCGAAGCCGGATGAAACCGAACGCGGAACGCTCGAGCCGCTCGGCGGGCACGGCAGATATTCGATCCGGGCGGGTTGAGGCACGAGGTGGAGCAGCGCCGCCGCAACCGCAAGCTCTACCGCCAAGGGCGGTTACGCGCTGGTTGGTGCGGCGCGCATCGCCGCGTCGCGACGGTCGAGCGTCGCGGACACGTCATCTAGATAGCCCGCGAGAAAATCCGGCTCGACGGACCGCGCCCGATCGGCGACCTCGACCGTTGCGGCGTCGACGACGCCAACCGATCCGTCCGCGTTCACCGCGCGCGATTCCCCGGCGATGTGATGCGTCGCGAACAGTTTTTGATCCGCGAAGCCGACGCGCAGCAGCAACGCGTCGATGCGCTGCTTCAACTCCGGCGGGATAGATCCGCAGCGAACTTCGAGGTCCGCCAGCGCCTCTCCCAGATAGGACCGCACGTACTCATCGGAGCGCCTCCGCTCGAGGTCGCCGTCGTAACCGGGAAAGCCCGCGATCCGCGCGCGCAGCTGCTCCAATGGATCCATTGCGCCACAGGTACGACGCGCGCATTCGAAGGGCCTCGAAGCGTCCGTGGGAAGATATCGAAGGTGAAGCATACTCCGGCATGGCCGGCATATCTCGTCGCGGCCGCCTGTTTCGCGATCGCGTTGATCTCTTCAATCGCGAATATCTCGCTGATGGGTCAGCTCAAGCAGCAGCAAGTAGAGCTCGCGCACCTGTCCGCTCGCTCGAACGCGCTCGCGCGCGATCTGACCGTCGAGCGGACGGCGCTGTTCGACACGCTGGACACGCACACGCGGCACTACAACATGGGCGACGGAGAGGTGATCGAGCATGGAAGCCGGCTCTACCTCGCGGTGCACGCGTTGCCGCAGCCGGCGCGCGGCAAGGTCTACCAGGCGTGGACGCTCGCCCGAGGCGCGACGCGCTTCGCGCCGTCGCCGACGTTTCTGCCCGACGCGCGCGGAGTCGCGCTCGTCGTGCTGGAGGCCGACGCCCGCGCGACCTCCGAAGTCTCCGTCACGCTCGAACCCGACGGCGGAAGCCGAGAGCCCACCGAAAAGCCGCTAATGGACGTATCGCTCGGTTCGCCCTGAGGCTGATGCGCGCGGAACCGCTGTCTGAAGGAAACGAAGCTGAGGTCTTGCGCTACCTCGGCCGCTCGCCGTATCTCGACGTCTTCATCTCCCACGACGTGTTGCACGATCCCCCATCTCGCACGCGCGGCGACATCGTCGTCGCAACGGAATGACGGCCGCGTCACAGGCGTCGCCTATTTCGGACGCCAGCTGGCGATTGCGGCGGAGCCGCCGGCGTTGCAGTTATTCGCCGAGTACGCGCGGCACCACCGCGGGGAACGCATGATCATCGGTGCACGCGGGACCGTGCGCGCGTTCTGGGAGCTCGTGGCGAGTTGGCATCCGCGCCCGCGCTTGGTGCGCGATCGTCAACTCGTCATGATGCTCGACCGAGCGCACTTGCTTCCGCACGAGCGGCGCACGACGGTCCGGCACGCGCGCGCCGAGGAGTCGGGCGCCGTCGCGGAGGGGTCGGCGCTGATGGTGCGCCAGGAGCTGGATTACGATCCGCGCCGCGGGTCGCCGGAGTTTGCGACCGCGGTGCGCCGCATGGTCGACCGCAAACTCTGGTGGGTCGGAGTAGCCGACGGGCGGATTTGCTTCTTCTGCAACATCGGACCGTGGTGCGGAAAGACGGTGCAATTGCAAGGGATTTGGACCCCGCCCGCGCTGCGCGGCCGGGGACTCGCGACCGCCTCACTGGCCGCGATCTGCGATCGCCTGCTCGAGCACTCGCTGACGATCTCGCTCTACGTCAACGACTTCAACGATCGTGCGATCGCACTCTATCGGCGCGTCGGTTTTCACCACGTCGGCGACTTCCAAACGCTTTTGTTCTAGATCGTTCGAGTCAGCACGAAGACGACGGACGCGCCTTGCAGCACGTAGGCGTTGGGCAAGATCACCGGTTGCCCCGGCAGCGTGCCGTACGGCACGCCGCCCCCGACGATCGTAAACGGATTGCTGTAGACGTTGGTCAGGTTCGTTCCGTACAACCCGTATTCGAAACCGCCGTGGCGATACGCGACGTGCGCGTCGAGCGTCGCGAACGGCGAGCGGTTGAGCTCGTTGTACGCGCCCTCGTAATTGAGCCGCGCGCCGTAGGCGAGGCCCGCCGGCGGCGCGCGATCGATCGCGACGTACGCCTTGTGCAGCGGCTGCCCGAGGATCTGCTCGCCCGCCACCAGCGTGCCGTCTTGAATCGAGGGCGGGATCACGGTCAAGAACGAGCTGTCTACGTCCCAGCCGGCGAGGACGTGCAGATCCCGGCCGAGCTGTTGGTCCGCGTGCACTTCGAGGCCGCGATAGATGCCGTTGCCCGCGTTGACGGGATAGCTCAGCGGGCAAGGCGTCGGGTTCTGCTTCGTTTGACAGTTGGGAATCGGTGTAACGTTCAGCTGACTCGACGGAGAGCGGAGGTTGGTCTGATAGAGGTCCATCGCGACGTGAAGCGGATGGTGCCCGAGCGTGACGATGTGCTCCGCGCCGAGGTCGAAGTCGGTGGCGCGATCCGGGCGAAGGTTGGGATTTCCGATGAAGATGATGCCGCCGACCGGAACGCGATCGGCAGGAGGCGGAACGACGAGCTCGGTGAGCTGCGGCGTTTGAAACGTCGTGCCGACCGAGGCCCGCACCGCGGTGTTTCCGGTCGGCGTCCAGACCAGACCGGCGCGCGGATCGAAGCTCGAGCCGAACGAGCTGAAATCGCTGTCGTAGAGCGCGAGCGAGTAGTGGATGTGGCTCGTCGGATCGGCCTCGTAGCGGAGGACGCCCGAGCGCTGCGTTTGGGCGAGCGAAATCACCTGGGTGGGCGGCGTGCGATCCGCGCCGACAGGCTTGGCTTGAGCGAGGATCTGCCCTTGAACGTAGTTCGTCGAGAGCGTCTCGGTGCCGACGTCATACTTGAATGAGAGCAGGCCGTTTGAAAAGTGATGGTCGAGCTCGAGCCAGTCGTCGCCGAGCAGGTCGCGCTGATTGTAGAGATACGGCAACGACGCTTCGCCAGGACCGGAAACCGATTGTGACGAGAGCGTCGTCAGGTGGCTGAACTGTACGACCGTCGCGGGCGCGCCGTCGACCCTCTCGTTTCCGAGCGGCAGCTGGGCATCGAGCCCGTAGTTGGCCTGATGCGCGCCGAGCCAGGTGCCGGCGAAGCTCTGGTACGTCGCCGGCGCCGCCGCTGAATCCGCCGGAACCGCGTCGCCGCCGCCTCCGCCGCCGGTGAACCCAGGCGGCGTGTACGTGGTCAGCAGCGCCGAATCGTCTTTGACGATGGTCTGGTCGCGAAAGTTCAACTGCACGTAGCCATAGCCGGTCGGACCGCCCAGCTGGTAACGCAGCTTGGTGAGGATCGAGTCTCCGTTCGAGTAGCTGCCGACGGTCTGCGGCGTCGGAGCGAGGATCGTCTGATTGACCGACCCCGACGACGTCGCGTTGTGCAGCGAGACGGCGTACCCCAAACGATCGTCCGTTCCGGTCGTCTGGAGCGTCTCGCCGAAGGTCCCGTACGAGCCGCCGAAGATGCGCATCAGCGAATGCGGCGTCGCCGTCGGCTGCAGGGTGATGACGTTGAGGCCGCCGCCGATCGTGTTCGGCCCGATCAGCGACGACGGAGAGATGCCGTACACTACCTCGACGTCTTGCAGAGCGGCCGGGTCGAGCAACGAGAGATCGAGATCGCCGGTGTTGCCGTTGTTCGCCTGATGTCCGTCGATGTCGACGAGCGTCTCCGTCGGGTCGGGACCGCGAACGGCGTACACGACGGTCGCGTTGCTTCCGCCGCCCAGCGGCAGTACCGGCGTCGTGGAGAGTTGGTTCCAGACCATCGAGGAGACGGAGGTCGTGCCCGCGGCCGCGGCCGCCTGCGCGTTCAGCGAGACGGTCGGAGCCGACGAGGTCGAGACTGTTTCGCCGGCCGAGGCCCGCACCTGACCGATGACCGTCAGCGAGTTGGTCGTGGCGGACGAAAGCACCAGCGCGAGCGTCCGATTCGCGGCATCGAGCGTGACGGTGCGCTGCGACAAGGCTTGATAGCCGGGTGCGGCGGCTTGAAGGGAATATGTTCCCGGCGGGATGTCGTCGAATTTGAACTTGCCGTGCGCATCGCTGTGCGCGCGCTTCGCGAAGGTCTGCGACGAGAGGGCGATCGACGCGCCGGCGATCGGGCTCCCGTCGATCGCGCTGACGATACCTTTTACGTCGATGGTGTTTTTTCGGCCGTGGTCGCGGTCGTGCTCGTCGTGCGCGGACGCAACCGCCGGCGCCGCGAGCACGGCGATGACGGCAAGGAGTGCGCACGCTGCGCGCGCGCATGCTATGAGGCTTCCCATGGAGTGCTCCTGAAGCGGTGGTGAGTTTTAGTTGAAAGTTATGCGAACAGGAGCGCGGGAGGTCCGCGCTTGCACAGACGCAGCGCGTTCGGCGCGCGCCGGCGGCGCGGCGTAATTCCGCGCGAGGCCAGCGTGTAGGCCGACGCGGGGACGCCGTCCGCCATCGCGCGGAGGAGCGTCACGATGATGGTGACGATGGAGTCGCGATGCGAGATCAGCCAGCGCGCAATCGCGTAGATCGCGACCGCGATGGCCACGGCGCAGACGATCGTCGTGACGATGCCGAGCAGGATCGAGCCGCCGAAGGCTTCGTTTAGGGTGAGCACCGGCGCACCGGCGAGGCGGCCGTCGAGCCACTCCATGGCCGGCACGAGCGCGACGCTGCCTGCGACCGCAGCGCCGACGAACCCGAGGGCGTCGGACGCACGAATCACCGGAACGAGCACGCATGAGCGATTGATGCGTGCGATCTCGCAGCAAATCCGAAGCCCACGGGCGGCCAGCACGACCGCGAGAGCCAGCGCGATGCCGCTGAGCAGCTCGCGCGAGCCGTGCGCGACGTGATCGTAGCTGTCGTTGGCCAGGGCGAAATCGCCCACGACGTCGATCGCGACGTGCGCGAGCGCGGCGCCGGCTGCGGCGGCGCACAACGCTAAAGAAACGAGGGTCCGAAACCCGACGGGCACGGCTCGCGCTTCGACGCTCGCCGTGCCCGTCCTACGCTGGTTGTTGAGCTAGATTGCTTTTTGTTAGTGCGACGGGGCGATCCACACGGTGCCGCCCGCCCACTTTACTTGGACCGGGATGCAACTCGACGTCTGCGCGCCCGCATAGGTCACGTCGTTGTACAGGCTGAGCACGTGGTCGATCGTCGCGCCGGGCGCGAACTCGCCGACGTCCTGCACGCGGCGGAGATAGTGCTGCGACGCGTTGCGGTAGCCCACGACGAACGTGACTTCGGCAGCGGTCTTCTTACCGAGGTTGACGTACACGATCCGCGTTCCGGACGCCATGTGGCTTAGCGGCTTCGGCTTGACAACGGTGCAGCTCTTGATGAGGATCGGAGCCGCGGCCTGCGCGGGCAAGGTCGCCGCAATCGTCACCGCGATGCCCAGCACGGTCAGCGAAGCCAAACGGCCTAGAGAAGTCATTACGTTTTCACTCTCCTATAAGGAAAAAGAAGTAAGCGAGAGGTGGCTTCAGCGCTCGGCGTGCTTCTCCTTGCCGCGGCCGAGCAGGCGAGGGGCGGCACGCCCGCGGGCGCTTTTCATTTCGGTGCCTGCGGTCGCCTCACGGCTCGAGCTCCTGAACGGTGTTCGAATTCGTGTCCGTGTAAAAAAGGACGGTGTCGGAATCCTTGGTGCCGGCCGCGACGAGCCCGAAGACGCCTTGGGTCGAGCTGGTGTCGACCACCTTCGTGTCGAGCACTTGACCCCCGGGAGTCAGCTCGACCAGCGTATTCGCCGTCCCTTGCGTATTCGCGACGACGAGATTGCCGTTGGGCAGCAACGCGGAAGCCATCGGTGCGGCCAGCGGCGACCCACTGTAAACGAGGCTTGCGCAGGTGGTCTTGGGATATTCGCACTTGAACGTCTTTCCGCCGGACTTGACGATGATTTCATCCTTATCCAAAAGCTTGCTTGAGTTGGAAAACGCCACGATCGTATTGGTTACGCCATCGACGATGTACAGGGTATCGAGCCTCGGATCGTACTGCAATCCCGACGGCCCCAGCTCACCGCCCGAACCATCGCTCACGCCGAAGCCCTTGGCCACTTGTGTTGCCAACCCATTACCGTAGGAGCCGAGGCTGATACTCAATATCCCTCCGGACACCGTAGTACCAGCGTATAGGTATAACGGACTGAATATCTGCGGGGGAGTGGCGGCGGTGTCCGAGAGCGGATCGGTAACCGTCTTCCCGCTGTAGGTTTTCGCCAGCACTCCTTTCCTGTTGATCTCGGCGATCTTGCCGCTGGTAAGTCCTGCGCCATACACGGTACCATCGTCGAAGATCGCGTCTCCGTCGCACCCCTCAATCACCTCGCTTTGAAAAAAGCGCACCGGCGACGAGCTTGGCGTCGGATTGAGGACCTCGATGGTCGTCCCCTTGCCGGGCCCGCCGGCCGAGTCCTCGAAGTTACAGACGAGGAGCTGGCCCTTCTTCAACACCCCATGGAGGTTGCTTTTGGGGACGATGTAGATCGAGCGCGGTCCTTTGTCGCCATTCTTCGCGTCGACGGTCGATCCGATGGCGACGTCTTTCTTGAGCCCCTTTAGAATCGAGGTCTTGTCGACCGGCCGGCTATCGCCGGCAGGGAGACTCGAGATTTTCAGCGCTGAATTAGCTCCATCGGCGGGTGGGACTGCGTGCGCCGCACAGCCCGACGCCGCCAGGAGTATCACTGCTGCCGGTATTATTCGTCGATAAAAACGAAGCGCCATGCTGCAACCTCCGGTGGCATGAAGTTTGCCGATCGTCGTAAGTAGCGTTGTATTATTTTGCCTTCTTCGATAACGGACCGCGCACCTACCCTGCGTTATCGTCTCCAAAGGTAAAGGGCGGCGGGCAAGCAAGGGGAGTCCTTGCACCCTTGGGGCCGGAACGTCCTCAAGCTAGGACACAATACGTCCATCAGAGAAGGCGCTCGGCTTAAACGGTAGCGGCGTCGATTCGGAGACAAACCATGCGAAGAGTTGGTTCGGCTTTGTGTATCATCATTCTGATCGGCTGCTCGCGCATGCCGGCTACTTCGTCGGCTCCTGCGACGAGTCAGCCTGCAACCAGTAGCTCGAACTTCAAGACACTCTATCTGTTCAAAGACGAGCTGGATGGAATAATCCCAGTTGGTGCTTTGATCGATCTAAGCGGTACGCTCTACGGCGCGACGAACTTCGGTGGTCATTCCAACAAACATTGCTTTCCGAACCCCGGATGCGGGACCGTATTCGAAATCAGCCCGTCCGGCGCGTACAGCGTCCTGTACCGCTTCGAGGGCCCTACGAGCGGTGCGCGGCCATATGCAGGACTGATCGACGTCGGCGGCACGCTTTACGGAACGACGCAGATAGGCGGCAAGCACAACAAAGGAGTGGTTTTCGCCCTCACGATGTCGGGCTCGGAGAGCGTCCTCCACGCGTTCAGCGGAAAAGACGGTAATGACCCCCGGGCGAGTCTGACGAGCGTTCACGGCGTGCTCTACGGCACTACCTACTATGGTGGTTCAGCGGGGAATGGGGTGATCTTCAAAATCACCGCTTCCGGCGCCGAACAAGTGCTCCACAGTTTTACGGGCGGGGCGGACGGCTCGCTGCCGCTGGCCAGCCTGATCTATGTCAACAAGATGCTCTACGGCACGACTTCCTCGGGCGGGTCGAGCGATGCCGGAACCGTCTTCGCGATCAGCCCAACCGGTTCGAATTACAGCGTCCTCTATAGCTTCCAAGGCGGGACCGACGGCGCTTACCCCTTTGCGGGGCTGACCAAGATGCACGGTACGCTTTACGGAACGACGCAGCAAGGCGGCGCACAAAATTCCGGAACGGTTTTCGCCATCACGACGGCGGGCTCGGAGAGCGTGCTCCACAGCTTCGGCAGCGGAGGGGACGGCTCCGAACCTTTTGCGGGCCTAACGGTCTTGCGCGGCCAACTCTACGGCACGACGGCTTACGGCGGCAGTTCGAACCACGGAACGCTTTACACGATAACGCCGTCGGGCTCAGAGAGCGTGCTCCATAGTTTCTCGGGTGGAAACGGCGGTTACTTTCCCGATGCAAACCTTACCGCCGTCAGCGGGGCACTCTATGGCACGACCATGTGGAGCTTCGGGAGAAAGTACGGGATCGCATTCGAGTACTCTCTTTGATCGGTCACGCGCGGAGCACATCGCCACGGAAAATTTGGGACGCAAGCTTGAAACTTCTTCATAGGAGTTTCCCCTTTGCTGCCGCGATCGTCATCGTTGGGTGCAGCACCTCAAATACCGTGCCGCGGCCGGCGATGCCGTTGCATCCGATTCGGCATGTCGTCATCATGATGCAGGAGAACCGCAGCTTCGATAACATCTTCGCCGGTTTTCCGGGTGCGGACACGACGCTGACAGGTGCCTGCAAAAAGGCGCCGTGGTGTAAGACCGGCACGGTCAAACTCCATTCCGTAACGTTGGAGACGACCGGGCGTCTCGGATTGGGAAAGGATATCGACCACAGCCATCACGGCTTCGAAGTCGAATGCGACATTGACGGTTCCGGCATCTGCCGCAAGGACGGGTTCGACAAGATCCGGTTCGGTGAAGTCGGCATCGGCCCCCCGGCCAAGACCTACCCGTACGCCTACGTCGAGCGCTCCGAGAGCAAGGCCTATTGGGATTTCGCCGCGCGCTACGCGCTGGCCGACCACATGTTCTTCACCGAGACGGCCTCGAGCTTTATTTCGCACCAAATGATCCTGACCGGCAGTGTCGCGCTTGGCGCAAAGGAGTCGCTCACCGATCAGCCTGACGCCATGCCCTGGGGCTGCGACGCACCCCAGGGCGCGGAAGTGGACGTTTTGCTGACAGACGGCCGCGAAATATACGCGCCGCACCCGGGTCTCCCGTTTCCGTGCTTTGAGTACAAGTACATCGGCGGCAAAAGCATGGCGGATCTGCTCGACGCCGCGAATGTCTCGTGGACGTATTATGTCGCCCCGATAAACGGCGACGATTTCTCCGGGGAAGTCTGGGACGGATTCGATGCGATTGCGAAGGTGCGCTGTGCGAGCTTTACGCCACCCGAGAGCTGTCACGGTGAGGGCGCGGACTGGAAGACGCACATGCGTTT
Organism: Vulcanimicrobiota bacterium; assembly: GCA_963736475.1. GTDB lineage: Bacteria > Vulcanimicrobiota > Vulcanimicrobiia > Vulcanimicrobiales > Vulcanimicrobiaceae > Cybelea. The sequence continues at coordinate 314,825 of CAVTOQ010000006.1, forward strand.
TCCGAACACCACGTTCTTCACCGACCTCAAGAACGGTTCGCTGCCGTCGGTATCCTGGCTGATTCCGACGCTCGCTGACTCCGATCATCCGGCCAGCGGCTGCAACCACGGACCGCGCTGGGTCACCAAGGTCATCAACGCCGTAGGCCGGAGCAAGTATTGGGACAGCACGGCGATCGTTCTGCTGTGGGACGATTGGGGCGGTTGGTACGATAGCGTCCCGCCGCGGCAGATCAACTACACGCGCTTGGGCTTCCGGGTGCCGATGATCGTCATCTCGCCGTGGGCCAGGCCGCGTTCCATTTCTTCCACGCAGTATGATTTCGGCAGCGTCCTCAAGTTCGTCGAAGAGAACTTCGGCCTCGGTTCGCTGCACGCGACCGATGAAAGCGCGACATCCATCGGCAACATGTTCGATTTCACGCAGAAGCCGCCCGCATTCCTCAACGAACCATTGCCGTCGCAGAAGCCGTGCCCCAGCTATGCCACGACCAAGGACATCATCGACCACGCCGGAGGCGTCCCGGAATAGCAACGGCAGCCCCAACGGCGCGACGTTCTACGAAGACGCGCAGGTGTATCAGCCCTAGCGGTCAGCTCGAGCGCACGCAGGCCGCCCACGTCAACTCGTTGTTGGCGCTGCTGAACGTCCACCAGCCGCCGTAACCGTGCGTCGCCGGGCCGGACGCATCACCGGGATGCTCTTGAATCGGCGGCCCGGGCCACGCGCTGTCACCCATCGAGCCGCCCAAGACTGCGTAACCCTTCCCGCATCCGGCGAAGACGATCTTGGGCTTCTGGCTCCTGTTCCACGCGTGTCGCACGAAAACGCCGGCTTCGCTGCGGGCGCATGAAGCGTGCGCGGTGCCGCCGCCGGTTACCCAAAACGTGCTGGTAGCGGAATCGAACCACGAGTCCTTGACCGTTCCGGTGCCGTACCCGGTGACGAGCGTGTAACCGATGCGGCATTGTGCCGACGCGAGACCGTTGCGCGGAAACGCGCTGCGCCATCGGAAGCTCTGCCCCGCCACAGAGCGGGACACGCATGATGCAAAGGCTTCGGCGCTGGCGCCGGAGCGCGACGGCTTTACGATCCAGGCCGTGTTGCCGGAGTTCGCATACCCGGCGCCGACGAAGCTGCCGTCGCTGCTGCTCGACCCGCCGGCGACGACTTTGTCGCCCTGGGGACACTGCGCTACGGCGACCTGGCCCTTCGGGCCCCACGCCACGACGCGCTTGACGTCCGCGGCGGTCACGATCAACGGCCGCACGTGGCTCGCCGCTGGGCCCGACGGCAGCGGCGCCGTCGTGAATCCGGAACACGCGTAAAGGGACGCGACGACTATCGTCAGCGCGCCGGCGGTCCTAAAAATGCAGACGTTCACGTTTAACTCCTCGTAACAACGCGAGTGCCGCGGTCTCCAGGACGCGGTACTTAGCGCTGCGCGGACGGGCCTCCCTCCCATCAGGAGGTTCTCGAGACCCTTCGAAGGAGAATCATAGCAGTGGCTGGTGGCAGTCTGACGCGGGCGGAGTTCGAACGCGTGGTAGACGAGGCGATCGAGTCCCTTCCGAAGCGCTTCACCGACCTCATCGAAAACGTCGTGATTGCGGTCGAAGAGGAGCCGACGGCGGAGGATATCGAGAACATAGACGACGATCCCGGCGTCGAACTCCTCGGCATCTATCGCGGCGTGGCGCTCACCGAACGGTCACACGACGATCCGCTGCTGCCTGACGAGATCGCCGTCTTCCGCGGCCCGATCAATCGTGTCACGAACTCGTGGCAGCAAGCCGTCGAGGAGATTCGCGAGACGGTGATGCACGAGCTCGGGCACTACTTCGGGCTCGAGGACGACGAGCTGCCCTAAATCCGCCTTCTTACGGCAGAACGATCATGGCGATGAGCGCGAATATCCCAAGCGCGGCGATCAGCCCCGCAAAGAAGACCGATGTGGAGCGCGGCGACTGGCCGTACTCCTCTCGTAGAACCTTGATGCTCTGACGGTACTCTATCGTCGCGATCGCGAGCGCGACGAATCCGATGGCTACGAGAATGAAGCCGAAGGCGTGCGTTCCGACGAGATACTTTTCGTCGGCGGGATTTCTATCGATGATATCGACGAGTTTGTAGACGCTGAAGCCGAAGGCGATGAGCGACAGCGCGGTCCGGATCCAAGCCTGCATCGCCTGCTCGTAGGCGAGCCACGTGCGATCGTAGTCGAATCGCGTGTTTCTATCCACCGCCGAGGCTACCGTATCAACGCGAACCGAGCGGCGATGCGCATCGATTTCATGGGTTTACCGCGGCGCTCCACGGGAAGACGACGCGGTCGTTATGACTCGCGGGCAGTCCACCCTGCGGATACTTCCAGAGATCGACGCTGCTCTTCGTGTGGCCCGCGCACGGGTACTCGTTGTCGCCGCCGACGATCGCGATCTTCCGCTGGCCGGTCTGGACGATCGCCGCTTGAGTCAGGTCGCACAGCGCGCCGCCGGCCGGGTTCAGGTAGGTCGTGGGCGTTCCGACGACGCCGTCGTCGGAGACCGGATAGCTGCACGTCGTCGCCGATTCGTGGCAATACTTGTCGAAGATGACAAAATCGCCGTGCACGCCGTCCCAAGCGATAGGGCCGGGGCTGAAGATTCTCCCCCCGCGCAGCTTGACGGTCTGGCAGCTCGAAGCGCCGCACTTCGAGATCACGGGATGCTGCTTCGCCGTAAAACCGGTCACCCATAAGTCGCCGAACGGGTCGGAGGCGACGTTGTGATAGTACGCCTGCGCGGGATTGCGTAAAATGATCGGTTTACCGGAGGACCCGCTAAAGAGTAGGATCTCTCCGGCTTTGAGTTTGAACTCGTCGAAGTTGGTCACGGCGACCGCTTCGCTCACGGGATCGACCGCGCAACCGTACGGGTCAAGGTGAGCGCGCTTGATGGTATTCACGAGCCTGCCGGTATACGAGTACTCGAGCATCTCGTGCTTCGTGTAGTTTCCGATCCAAATGTTGCTAGATCCGTCGGAGCATGCAGCCGTCGGAAACTTAAAGCCTTTAAGCTGCTGCCTCAGCTTCATCCGCGGGAGGGAAAAGACGTCCACGTCGCCGGTGCCTGGATCGGTCTCGAAGAGCAGCTGCGAGGACGTTGCAGCGCCTCGCATCGCGGGGTTTCGCGCGAGCGACCCGCTCGGCGAGAACTGGGGCGAGGACGAGCTACCGCAAGCCGCGACCGTAGCGGCGGCGACGATCGCTAATGGAGTCGCCAACGTGAATTTCATCGCAACGCGCACCTCGTCGAAGCTGGAAGAAAAGTGTATCTCGGGCGGCAGCCGATTGCAAGCTATACGATCGTCCGTCTTCCGCACGCTTGCTATCGCGGGGCGTCCGTAAAGAGGTGCCGGAACCGGCTACTAACAATTTAGGTTTTTTTTTCGCCTCAATGGGAGTCCGAGATGTTTCGCGTCTTTTTTCTCGCATCAACCGCGGTTCGCAGAACTAGATCGTAAAGCTGTGGGCGATAACTTCAGACGTTCGCTTCTCGTTCTCGTGGCTTTGGCGTTCATCGGCCCGCTGACGGCCGCGGCGGCGGGGCCCGACACCTGGACCGTCGACCCGGTTCACTCGACGGCGCAGTTTACCGCGCGCCACTTCGGCATCGTACCGGTAATCGGAACGATTCCGATCGTCAGCGCGTCGGTGCAGCTCGCCGCCGGCTCGCAGGTTCCGGTCGCCGCCTCGGCGGAGCTGGATGCGTCCAGGCTCGACACGCACAACGATAATCGGGACCGAGACCTGCGATCGGACCATTTCTTCAACGTCGCGGTCACGCCGACGATCAAGTTCGCGAGCACCAAAGTCGACGGCACCGATCCTGCAAACTTTACCATCGCCGGCGACCTCACGATGCACGGCCAAACGCACCCCGTCGTGCTCCACGCGAAGGTCGTCGGTTCCGGCACCTCGCCGCGCGGACGGGCCATCATCGCCTACGAGGCGACGACGACGGTCGACCGGACGCAGTGGGGAATGACCTACGGACCGCTGATCGTCGGCAACAGCATCGATCTCGCGATCAACGTCGAAGCCGACGCTCCATAAAGCCGAGATCGCTAGGCCGCCCCGTACTTTGCGACGAGCCGTGCGGCGTACCACGCCGGCCACGGTTCGGACGGCGCTGCCTTGACGTACGCTTCGTCGAGCTCGACGAGGTCGCGCGTCAGGTGACTGCGTATCGGTCGCCGCGCCAGCAGCCGCGGCAGCTCGGAGTGCGCGAGAAGCCAATCGGAGTAGAACGTCGCCCAATCGTCGTCGCTACCGTCGGTGTCGGCGAACACGATGTGGTGCGTTTCGCCGACCTGGTGCAGCAGCTCAGCTATCTTAGCCGATACGTCTTCGCTCAACTTCGAGGTCCTTTCAAGCAGTAGTTAGCTGGTTTATTCCGTGTCGACTGCCTCGTTCGACGGCGGCTCGTGAAGGAAGTACGACGCAGGGTACTTCGAGTGGATCTTCACGAATTTACGGGGCGGCTGCGAGAAGTCGAAGGCGTCGTCCAGGCTGGTCGCCCGCCCGTCGGTGTAGCCTTGCGCCGTCGAGCCTATGCTGCCCGCAGCGATGCCGTTGACCTCTTCGATGAAGCGCAAGATGCTGCCCCATTCGTATTGCGTATGTGCAACGTAACCTTGCTTCGCGTACGGCGAGATGATCAGGCAGGGAACGCGTATGCCTAGTCCGCGATAGTCGAGTTGCGGCGGCGAGGCGTTATCGTACGAGCCGCCCCAGTCGTCCCAGACGACGATGATGGCGCTGTTCGGCCAGTACGCGCTTTCGCCGATCGCGTTAACGACCGACGTCACCCAGGACGGCCCCTTGTCGCTAAGGGCAGAGGGATGATCGGAATCGCCTTTGTTGGGCGTGACCCAGGTCACCAGCGCGAGATTGCCGTTCATCGCATCCTTCAAAACCTTGTTCTGCGGCGCGATGATATCGTTCTTCCAGTCGGGGCCGTAGCGCACGTATTTGATCCCTTCGAAGGGCTCCCAAATTCCGGCGTCGAGTACCCTTGAGGCGTAGTACTTCCAAGAGACTCCGGCACCGTCGAGCACCTCGGCGATCGTGTTGAACTGGTCGAAGCACGGGAAGCCGGCCTGAAAGAGATGCAGCTTACGGTAGGGGCTCTCGGCGACGTACGAGCTCTGCGGTGCCGGGCGGAGCATCGCAGTCGTCCGGCGCGCCATCGGGGAAGTTGACTTCGGCTCTGCCCGGAAGCTTGATGTCGTCCGTCCCGGCAATGAGCGTCAGGTGACCTGTGAAGCTGCCGCCGAACTCCGTGGGGAACATGGCGTCGGCCAGTACGTACTGTTGGGCCATCGTCCAGTAGGGCTTTACTTGAGCCCGGTCTTCGTGAACGTAGCCTTCCCACCAGCCGTTCGTCTTGCCGTATGCGGTCCAGCCGTCCATGTTTCCATTGTCCCACTCCGTCAGCGACGAGTCCCAATCGTGCCGTATGTCGGGATTGTCTTGGAAAGTCACCTTGTGCAAGGGTATTGCGATGTCGCCGGGTGGGCACGACGGAGGCGGTCCGGTCGAAACCGGCTTAGCCACATCGGATGCGATCGGCTCCGCGCCGTCTTTCGGCGAGGGCGTGGGCTTGCCGCAGCCGGTCATCGGCGCGTTGGCCCCCGGATAGCCTGCGAAAAAATCGTCGAAACTGCGATTCTCTTGAATGATTACGATGACGTGCGAGATCTTGCTCTGCGACCCGTGATCGCGTGAAGCGTGCTCCGGTACTAGTGAGGAAACGGTCGAACTTCCACGATTCGAAGAACAGGCCGCCGCCAGAGCAACGGTGGCGAGGGCGAGCAGGGCGATACGTCGGTGCATCATAGTAGCCTGTGCCTCCAGCGCTAAGGACGTTCAACGCCGAGCGCCAACCTCCGCGCGGCCATGCCCGCCCGGCGAAGGGCCTTGTTCTGAGGCGGCCCAGCTCCAACGCGGGAGGCTTCAGAGTTTCTTCAGATTTATCCGAGTACAATAATTTCTGGGTCATCCCACATGTTGCTACTGGATACGGAGCGGTTTTTCACATGATGCATCGTCGCTTTAGCCCCGCCCTCCAAACGGCAGTCATTGCGGTTTTCGCCACGTCATTCGCAGCATGCGCCGGGCCCGGCAACTCACCCCTAAGTGGCTCCCAAGTGTTTGGGACGCAACCACGCACCAGCGTGCAACGGTACACCGTCGGTCTCGGTCCGGTCGTGACGTCACAGTTTGGCGGCCAGATCTTCGGCTGGGACATCGACCAAAATGGAAACGACGGGGTGCTGGCGGAAACGGTGCTCGGGAGCCAAGTGACCAATGCCATCGAGACGTTTAATGAATCGACCGGCAAGATCACCAAGGTAATCCAGAAGAGGCAGCGCCTCAACGCGAACGTCGAACCCGTGGTAGATGCGATCGCCGGGAGCGACGTCGGGATCGTCGACGTAGCACGCGAGGAGCGCCCAGCAGTTCGAACGCAACGATTACTTCGACCTGATCAACCCCGTGACGCGCGAGAAAATCACCGGACGCTCGAAGCCGCACCAGATTCTCGGGATCGTTCCGAACTTCTTCACGAACAATCAGGCCTCATCGAGTCAAATAATGATGGCTCTGTACCCGGACAAACGGGGCGATGACCTCGTCGGCTTGTATACGTACGACACATCTCGCAATGCTTGGGGAAAGCGGATTGACTTCCCGAGGACGTTTCTCTTCCAAAACGGCTCCCCGAACTATGCCGCGGTCAACGCCACGACGAATGAGGCGGTGGTCGGCTATCTCGGCCGGGGACGGTACAATAAGCACGAGTCGGCCACCTTGTACGTAATGGATGCCGCGACCGGAAAGCACTTGCGCAGTTTTTACGGTGTCGGCTACGGCTGGCCCAACGGCATGGCGATCGACCCAACGACGGACATCATGTGCACGACGACGACGGGCGACATGGACGTCGAATTTTATAAACTGTCGAGCGGTAAAGGTAAAGCCGTGCAGATACCGATCTACTACTTCAACGGCGGATACTTGACCAACGGCGCCGCTGTAGCGGCCGACCCGGTTCACCATCTGTTCCTGGTGGCACAGTTGAACTCGACCTTCTCGCCGAGCGGCGGAAGCACGATCATCGTGTATGACGAGCATGGCAAGCTCGTCGAATACATCGACGGATTCGACTTTCTCAATCAGTTTTCGGTCGTCGTGCCGCACGTTGCCGTCAATCCCGCGAATCGGACGGGATACGTCAATGGGCCAAATCTCAACCAGCTTCAGGAGTTCACCTACTAACTAAGGAGACTTCAATATGCGCTTGCACTCCATGCTCGGTCTCGTCGCGATCGCCGCGTTCGCCGGTTGCGCCGCACCGCAAACGTCGACGACACCATTCGTGCAACAAAATGCTCCGGTCGTGCGAGACTCCGGTCATGCGCGATCCTGGATGCTCCCTGAAGCCAGGAGCGAGGACCTCGTCTACGTCGTCCAACGTCTACACCATTACCGTGTATTCGTACCCAAAAGGTAAGCTAGTTGGGACGCTCAGCGATTTTTCTAAGCCGTACGGGGAGTGCGTAGACAAAAGCGGGAACGTCTACATTACCGATAGCTCCTTTGGGAAGATCTACGAATACGCGCACGGCGGCACAAAGCCGATCCGCGCATTGAAAGATCCGTCATATCAGCCGTACGGCTGTGCCGTCGATCCGACCACGGGTAACCTCGCAGTCGCGAACTATTCGGACGACTCTGCTCGCGAGGGTGACGTCGCCATCTATCGCAAAGCCAAGGGATTTCCAAAATCGTACATCGGCTATGACTTCTACTACTATTATTACCTCGGGTACGATCCGAAGGGAAATCTGTACGTCGACGGCCTCAATTATGCGCGGCTTCAACTTCGAGTTCGGCGTGCTGCGCAAGGGAGGCGGTCAGATTAATCCGATCCTGCTTCCTGTGAACGTCAGGTTCCCGGGCGGCATCGAATGGGACGGCCAGTACGTCGCCGTTGGCGATAATGCGGGTGCCGCGATCTATCAGTTCACGTTCAGCGGCAGCAAAGCTACGCTCGAGGGTACGACGCCGTTGAACGGCGCGGGCAACGTCGGACAGTTTGGGATTGCGGGTTCGAGCGTCGTTACGCCCAATCAGTTCTTTAGCAGCTCGGCCGTCGTAGTGTACCCCTACCCCGGCGGCGGAGCGCCGACCCAGACGATTACCAGCGGCGTTTTCTATCCGTTCTCCGCGGTCGTCAGCCTCGCTCCGAGCCGCTAGCGCCGGCGTGCACTTCGTTCCTTTGCTCTCCCGCTGTAGCTAAGACTGCGTTTTGTGAAGCCTGATGACGCGCCCTGTCATCGGACTGCAAATGGCCCGCACGTACGCCTGGCCAACCTCCGCCGCGTCAACCGTGATGAATCCAGGGAAGTACGGATGATAGGCGACCGACTCCGTTAGGACCGTAGGGCTAATCGCGTTGATCCGAACGCCGCGCGGCAGCTCGACGGCTGCGGCCTTTACGAAGCCGTCGATCATCGAATTGATGGTCGAACTGATGGAACTACCGATAAATTCGTCCGTCAAAACTCCCGATGTCAAGGCAAAAGAGCCGCGATCGGCGATAAACGGCAGTGCGGTACGAACGACGTTGATTTGCCCCATGGCCTTCGATTTGATCGAATCGGCCCACTGTTGATCCGTCGTCTGGTCGAGAGGGGCAAAGGCAACTTCACCGGCGCAGCATGCCACAGCATCAAAGCTACCAACGCCTTTGAAAAGATTCTTGAGGCTTTCTGCATCGGTGATGTCCGCACGAACGTCGCCGCTCGACCGGGAAACGGGGATGACCTGATCGCCCCGCGCTTCGAAGGCTTTCCGGGCCGCGGTCCCGACGCTGCCGACGCCGATAACGATGATCTTCATAACGCGGCACAACACGCGGCGGCTTAGAAGGGTTCCGACGCATGACGCTTCCCGAGCGTTTTTAGGACCGAGCCGCGGAGAGCGGGCCGCGCTGCAAGAAGGTTGTATAATGGGGATGCCGTCCGATTCGGCCAAAAGCCGCCCGACAGGCACGATCACGTTTCTCTTTTCGGACATCGAAGGCAGCACGGTGCGGTGGGAACGCGATCGCGCGGCGATGGCATCGGCGCTGTCGCGTCACGACGCGCTCCTGCACGCAGCCTTTGAAGCGCACGGCGCTTACATTTTCAAGACCGTGGGTGACGAGTTTTGTGCGGCATTTGCGCGCGCGGAGGATGCGGTGGCCGCGGCACTCGACGCCCAGCGCGCACTAGCAAATGAGGATTTTTCGAGCATCCAAGGACTCAAGGTGCGCATGGCGCTGCATACCGGCACGGCCGAAGAGCGCGACGGAGACTACTTCGGGCCGACAGTAAATCGGGTGGCGCGGCTGTTGGCGACTGGATACGGCGGTCAAGTGCTGGTCTCCGGATCGGCCGCCGCGATGCTGCACAACGAAATGCCGCCCCAGAGCAGCTTACGCGATCTGGGTCCACAGCGTCTCAAAGACCTCGTGCGGCCCGAACAAGTCTACCAGCTCGTAGCCGCGGATTTGCGGGAGAGCTTCCCACCGCTGCGCTCGTTTGCGCCGATTGTGATCTTCGACGACGACGTGATTCGTCCGATTCCCGGTTTCACCGGGCGCGACGATGAGCTCGACGCGCTCACCGCGGCGCTGACGCGCGAAGGCATCGCTGCAATAACCGGTCTCGGCGGGACGGGCAAGTCGTCGCTGGCGCGCGAGTTTGCCTGGCGCAATCGCGAGCAGTATGGTGCGGTATGGTGGTTCAACGCCGAGAACGAGACCGGCATCATCGACGGTCTGGTCGCGCTCGGTACGCTTTTCGCGGAAGGCCTCGACCAACGCGCCGACCGGAGAGCCGCAGCGCAACAGGTGATCGCGTCGGTGCTCGGCGGCTTGGCCAAGCCCGCTTTGCTAATCTTCGACAATTTCGAAGACGAGTCGCTGCTGCGGACCTGGGCTCCACGCTCGAAATCGAAGGTGCTGATTACGTCGCGCACGGCGACGTGGCCGGCCGAAGTCGCCGCGGTTGCGCTCTCGCCATGGTCCCTCGAAGAGGCCGTCGCGTACCTGCAGCGCGAGAGCCGGCGGACCGACCTGGCAGAAACTGAGGCGCAGGATTTGGCGCGTGCGCTAGGGTTTCTGCCGCTGGCTTTGGCACATGCGGCCGCATATTTGCGTATCACGCGCACCGTGAGCGCCCGGCGGTACCGCGAAAGGATCGCCGATCAGATGTCGCGCGCGCCGCGCAACGCCGAGTATCCGCGCTCCGTCTTCGCGACATTTCAGGCCGCCGCTGCCGAGGCGGAGCGCCAAGCGACCGGAGCAGTGGCGCTTCTTGCCTTTGCCGCGCGGTTCGCTCCCGACGCCCTCCCCGACGCGCTCTTTCGGCAATCGCTCGAGCTCTACTCAGATGAATTGCGGCCGGTTCTGCCCGGCGAGATCGAAGCGACCGATTTGCGCTCCGCGATGCAGGACGAGGTGCAAGTCGATGAGGCGCTCGGGGCACTAGACCGGCTCTCACTGCTGACGTTCTCGGCACCGGCAGAAACGCACGACATGCACCGCCTGGTGCAACTGGCGATCCGCGACATCACCGCGAGTGACGCGATCGCTTGGACGCGATGCGCGATAGCGGTAATCGGCGCGGTCTTTCCCTCCCCCGAATTCGCAAACTGGCCACAATGCGAGCGTCTCATGCCGCACGTCCGCGCCGCACTGGATGCATTGCCGCGCAATGCGGGTTTCGAAAGCGCCGCGAACCTCGCCCATCGCGCCGGGCGATACCTTCGCGATCGCGGCGCATTGGCCGAAGCAGAGTCGTTGGCCGAGCGGGCACTGGCGATTCGGGAGAAGGCCCTCGGCCCCGACCACCCCGATGTAGCGCTTACGTTGAACGGTCTTGCCAGCATTTACTACGACCAGGGCCGCTACGCCGAGACCGTATCGCTCTTCGCCCGTACGTTGGCGATTCAGGAGAAGGCGTTGGGCGAAGAACATGCCGATGTCGCGTTGAGCTTGAATAATCTCGGCACCGCCTACTGCGCCCAAGGTCGTTACAAAGAAGCAGAACGCTTGCACTCCCGCGCGTTGGCGATTCAGGAGAAAACGCTCGGCCCCGATCACCCGCTAGTAGCGCGGAGTCTGAACAACCTGGCAAACGTCTATGAATACGAAGGCCGGCACGCCGAAGTGGAGCCGCTGCACGTACGCGCGTTGGCGATCCGTGAGAAGACGCTCGGTCCCGATCACCCCGACGTTGCGTTCAGTCTGAACAACCTTGCCATCGTGTACGGCGAGCACAAGCGATACGCCGAGGCGGAACCGCTCTTCGAGCGAGCATTGGCGATTTGGGAAGGAACGCTTGGGACGGAACACGCCTACGTCGCCCATGCCCTCAATGGTCTGGCGAACCTTTATCGCGATCAAGGCCGTTACGCCGAAGCCGAGCAGCAGCAGCGACGGGCGATCGCGATTTGGGAGAAATCACTCGGCGGCCGTCACGCCGACCTGGCGCATGGCCTCAACGACCTCGCGACGCTCTACGAGCGACAGCAGCGCAGCGCCGAAGCGCAACAGCTCTTCGAACGCGCGCTGGCGATTCGGGAGGAGGCGTTGGGACCCGACCATCCGCTGACGCAGGCGACGCGAAAGGCGCTTCTCGAGCTGGTAACTCACTGTAAACGCAATCCACTCCCAGAAAGACCAGCGCTTCTCGAGTAAACGGTCGAAAAGTAAACCGTGTAGCGAAGCGCACGCAGCGTCGCAAAGCTCTTGTAAATGCGCGTAGAATCCCGTCATGCCTCGCCGAGTAAACGGGCGGGAGATTGCGCGCGCTTCGCGAAAGCCGATGATCTATCGAGCGGCTACGGTGTGAGCCCGGTAACGTTGCTAGAGAGAAGGAGAGAGCTTTGAAAACGCTTCGCTGGTGCGTTGGCTTTGTCGCGTTGAACGCCACGGCCCTTTTGAGCGCATGCGCGGGTGGCACGTTCGCGCAGTCCGGTTCGAACGCTGGAGTTCCTACGGGCATTGCGCTGCCTCACGTCGCGCTTCCCGCCGCCGGCATTGATACCAAGCCCATACCTCGCGACTCGATCTTCGTTGGTTACAGGTTGCCCCAGACCAGTGGCATCGACGTCTACGCCGATGCGGCCGATGGTTGGACGCACCTTGGCACCATCACCGAACACGTTGATTTACCCCTAGCGATAGGGATCAGTAAGGACGGCTTTCTGTACGCTTGCGATTCTGTGCTCGGTCAAGTCACGATCTATCGATTGGCAACCGGCGGATCCTACGTGAGTAAGCTCACGAAAGGCCTCGACTTCCCCTATGCGATGGCATTCGACGCCTACAGCAACCTCGCCGTGATCAACACCCCCCACCGAATCACCGTCTTTCCATTCGACCACGACAACCGGCCGTATGAAGTGGGCGAGGGACTCCACACTCCATCTGCGGTCGTATACGATCGACCAGGCGATCTCTATGCCGCGAATTATAGCACCAGTTCGGTGCTCGAATACTTTCCGTACACCAACCGGATTATGAGGAAGATCACTAACGGCATCGATAATCCCGAAGCCCTGGCGATCAGCGCTTCAGGGGCACTGTACGTGGCCAACTACCGCGGCCACAACGTCACTGTATACTCCGCGAAGACGCGCCAGCTCATCCACACGATTCCGACCGGGAGAAATGCGCCCCGCGCGCTCGCAATCGACGGCGATCAGGTGTACGTTGCGGCATACGACAGAGATTCTGAAGTGATCCACTATAACGCCACGATTGGGACGTCGACAACGATCAAAGACGGCGTGGAGCAGCCAACGGGGCTGGCCATATGTTCGAAAACGTATCTTTGCGTGATGAACCGTCAAAGCGTGACGATTTACCAAGCCGATAAGCTGGTTCACACGATCCCCTTGGCCAAGAAGGAACTGCGATCGATCACTTCCGGTCGCTAAAAACGCGATCTTAGCGCAGCGGGAAACAGGCCAGCGAGGCTCCGTCGCAACTCTCGCGGCTTGCGGCGGAACACAGAACATTACAGGGATGATTCCCCCAGAACGGGCTGCATCTTCGCGGCAAGGCAAGCTCGATTAAAGACTTGCTCTTAGTGAAAGACAAGTCGTGCTGCAAAACGCCGGTAAATACCAGCATAACTTAGAGCTGGCGGGAGCGTGTAGGAATCGAACCTACCAGTCGTCTTGCGACGACCTCAGCGATTTTGAAGACCGTGCGAGCCACCAGACCCGTACGCTCCCGTGGTTGCGCTACAAGCCGTTTCTGCGCGTGGCACGCCGGCGATCCTGCCAGGAGGCTCCCGCGCCAGTCGTTAGAGTTTGAATACCGTGCCCCAGCCGCCCATGCAGCTGCCTCTTCCGCCTTGATATGTGGAGCCGTACAGCGTTCCGGCTGAGGAGAGGTTCACGCCGGCGTTGGTATATGCGCCTTCGGAACCCGAGAAGGAGAGTAGCAAGCGCTCGTGGCCCGTCGCCTTCAATACGAACACGGAACCGAGACCGCTCGCGCCGCCGAGCTCGGTCGTGCCGTAGAGATTGCCGCTCCCATCGCGTGCCACCGGCCCCTTCGGCAACTGACCGTCGCCGGGGCCGCCGCTGAAGCTGTGATAAACGGCGATCTGCCTGCGCTAGTTAGATCGTCAGGCAGGTTTTAACTTCCAGCCAAGCCAAGTCCAAGAGATTCCGGCGAAAATAAAGTTCAGTCCGACGACGAATCCGATGAACCAGATCGCGGATATCGGCCACTGTGCCCAGAGCAGAATGCCCAAGATGATGCTGAGAACGCCGCTAGTGGCCACCCAGCCGTAGTTCGGAAACTGCATCAAGAGGGCGGTAATGAAGCGGAAGACGCCGCCGAACACGAGCAGCACGGCGAGGAGCAGGGTGACGACGAGTGCACCCCCGATGGGATGCTCGAGCAACATCAAGCCGACGATGATGTCCAGCACACCGACCAGCAGCAGCAAAATAATGTGGCCCGCGCCGCGCGCCATAAAGGCGGCAACGAGCTGACCGATCCCCGCGATCACGAGCACGATGCCGAGCGCGAACACCGACGCCAGCGTGGCCACGCCCTCGGCCCAGATGGCGTAGATCCCGACCAGAATGAACAGGATGCCCAGCGCGACGTACCAGCCCCAGTTCTTTTGGGCCTCTGCGGCATCCGCGACGATTTGCCTCACAGTGAACCTCCTTCGTTAAGCTCCATCCAAAAGGGGTTTTACTCATGGTATCCGATTCGGCCGCCCAGCGCCAACGGTGGGGGAAAGCAATAGGCCTCGGCCCGAAATCCTGCGTCCATGGCAGACAGTACGCTGACGAGCTCTCCGTACGATTCGGTGTTCGAGTCGCGCTGGCTGCAGGAGGCCGCGCCGGACCGCTGTTTTCCACAGGACGAGATGCCGGCCGAGGCCGCCTTTCAGATGGTGAGCGACGAGCTTTTCCTCGACGGCACGGCACGCCAGAACCTCGCGACGTTCTGCCAGACCTGGGACGACGAGTACGTCCATCGCCTGATGGACATCTCGCTCAACAAGAACTGGATCGACAAGGAAGAGTATCCGCAGTCCGCCGCGATCGACCAGAAATGCCTCAGCATGGTCGCCGATCTCTGGAACGCCCCTGCCTGCGAGGACGCGACCGGCACCAACACGATCGGCTCGAGCGAGGCGTGCATGCTCGGCGGGATGGCGATGCTGCGGCGCTGGCGCACCAAGATGAAAGCCGTCAACAAGCCGACGGATAAGCCGAATTTCGTGTGCGGGCCGGTCCAAGTCTGCTGGCACAAGTTCGCGCGCTACTGGGACGTCGAGATGCGCGAGATCCAGATGGAGCCGACCGGCTGTTTTTGGATCCGGAGCGCATGGTCGACGCCATCGACGAGAATACGATCGGCGTCGTTCCGACGTTCGGCGTCACCTATACCGGCAACTACGAATTCCCGGAGCCGCTCCACGACGCGCTGGACAAGCTGCAGAAAGCGAAAGGCCTCGACGTCGACATGCACGTCGATGCCGCCAGCGGCGGGTTTCTCGCCCCGTTCTGTGCTCCCGAGATCGTTTGGGACTTCCGCCTGCCGCGCGTGAAGTCGATCAGCTCGTCGGGTCACAAGTACGGCCTCGCGCCGCTCGGCACCGGCTGGATCATCTGGCGCGACGCCGCGGCGCTGCCCGAGGAACTGGTTTTCGACGTCGACTACCTCGGCGGCAAGGTCGGCACGATCGCGATCAACTTTTCGCGGCCCGCCGGCCAGGTGATCTCGCAGTACTACACGTTCATTCGGCTCGGTCGCGAGGGCTACCGTAACGTCCAGATGGCGGCGTACCGAGTCGCCGCATACTTGGCGGCCTCGCTCGCGCCGCTCGGGCCATATGAGTTCATCAACACCGGCGACCCAAAAGCGGGGATACCTGCGGTGTGCTTCCGCATCAAGGAGGGCGCAGATCCCGGGTTACTCGCTGCTCGACCTCTCCGACCGGCTACGGATGAGCGGCTGGCAAGTCCCGGCGTTCGCGCTCTGCGGCGGAGCCTCGGACGTCACTGTCATGCGGATCATGTGCCGGCGCGGCTTCGAGTTGGACTTCGCCGCGCTATTGATGCGCGATTTCAAATCGGCCCTGGCGTTCTTCGATAGCCATCCCCGCCCGGAGATACGCCCGTCGGAGGGAACCGGCTTCCACCACTAGCGGCGTGACGCTATCGCGATCCGGGCGTGCCCGGTTTGGCGACGAAGTCGTATAATCTGCCGTTGTACCGAGCGGTTCCCGAGATCGTCCCATCGGCCGCCATACTGCCGGTAAGAGCAAGCGCGCTGCCCACGTTGAGCTGCACGTAGCCGTCGTCGCGATTGACGCTCCCTCAACCGGCTCGATGCGATTGTTCAGGGGATCGGGCCGGACCGAGATACCCGTGTAGCTGCCTTGAATCGTCCCGTCGTGCATCACGAGGAGCATCTTGCCGACGTAGGGCACGGCCGCGGGCCCGAACACCGGGCTGAACGCCGCGACGTACGGGGCGTAGGTCGTCTCGCCCGCAGTGGTCACCGCCTGGGCGGGCGTCGCGAACGACGCGGCAGCAAAGAGGGCTACCGCCGGCATGGTACGCAAGAGGTCGAATATATTCATGTGCCTACCATGCTCCGCGCAGGCTCGACGGGCGCTGAGTTTTCGATGAGCGCCGGATTAGTGTAGCGAAGCAACGCTTACGTGAAGACCCGATCCGGACATCCGCAACGTGGCGATCATCGCCCACGTCGACCACGGCAAGACGACGCTCGTGGACGCGATGCTCAAGCAGAGCGGCGTCTTCCGCGAGGGTCAGCACGTGGCGACGCGCGTTCATCGACTCGAACCCGCTCGAGCGCGAGCGCGGGATCACGATCCTCGCGAAGAACACGGCCGTGCGCCACGGCGACGTGAAGTTCAACATCGTCGACACGCCGGGGCACTCCGACTTCGGCGGCGAGGTCGAGCGCGTGCTGCAGATGGTGCAGGGCGTGCTGCTGCTCGTGGACGCCGCCGAGGGAGTCATGCCGCAGACGCGCTTCGTCCTGCGCAAGGCGCTCGAGCTCGACCTGCGCGCGATCGTCGTCGTCAACAAGATCGACCGCAAGGACGCGCGCCCGCAAGAGGTCGTCAACGAGATCGTTCGACCTCTTCGTCGAGCTTGGCGCGAACGACGAGCAGGCCGACTTTCCGGTGCTGTTTACCAACGCCAAGGCGGGTATCGCGAAACGCTCGCTGGACGAACCCGGCGACTCGCTCGAGCCGCTGTTCGAGACGATCGTGGCGCGCGTGCCGGAGCCGCCCGCCGAAGAAGGTCCGTTCCAGCTGTTGATCTCCGCGATCGACCACAACCGTTACGTCGGGCGCATCGGGATCGGCCGCATCTTCCGCGGGACGTCGCGCCGCAACGAGCCGATCGTCAAGCTCGCGCGCGACGGCACCGTCACGACCGGTCTGCGCCTCGCGACGCTGCTGACCTTCGCCGGGCTCGAGCGCATCGACGTCGAGGCAGGCGTCGGCCGGCGACATCGTCTGCGTCTCCGGCATCGACGATCTCAACATCGGCGACACGATAGCCGATGCGGAGGCGCCCGAGCCGATCGCCGCGATCGCCGTCGACGAGCCGACCGTCTCGATGTTCTTTCAGCGTGAACAACTCGCCGTTCGCGGGCCGCGAGGGCAAGTTCCTTACGTCGCGCCAGATCCGCGAGCGCCTCATGCGCGAGCTGGAGTCGAACGTAGCCCTGCGCGTCGCGGACACCGCGTCGCCCGACACGTTCGAGGTGCGCGGGCGTGGCGAGCTGCACCTCGCGATCCTCATCGAAACGATGCGCCGCGAAGGCTACGAGCTCGGCGTCTCCAAGCCGCAGGTCATCGTTACGGAGCGCAACGGCAAGCGCTACGAGCCGGTCGAGTACGTCGTCGTCGACGTTCCCGAGGAGTACGCCGGTGCGGCGATCGAAGCGCTAGGCAAGCGCAAAGCGACGATGTCGAACATGTTGACCGTCGGCGACATCCAACGGCTCGAGTATACGATGCCGACGCGCGCCATCTTCGGCCTGCGCGGTGAGCTGCTGACGCTGACGCGCGGCACCGCGGTGCTCTCGCACACCTACTACGATCATCAGGCGTGGCAGGGCGAGCTGCCCGGCCGCAACGTCGGCGCGCTGGTTGCGAGCGACACGGGACGCTCGACGGGCTACGCCCTGATGGGCCTCGAGCAGCGCGGGCGGTTCTTCATCGGTCCCGGCGTCGACGTCTACGAGGGGATGATCGTCGGCCGCACCGACGACGAGTACGACGTCGCGATCAACGTCGTGCGCGAGAAGAAGCTCACCAACATGCGCGCCGCGGGCTCCGACGAGAACGTGAAGCTGGCGCCGCCGGAGGAGCTCTCGCTCGAACGCGCGCTCGAGTTCATCGACGACGACGAGCTCGTCGAGGTCACGCCGAGATCGATCCGCCTCCGCAAGCGCATCCTCGACGAAACCCGGCGGCTGCGCCTGCGCAAGCGCGAGGCCGCGAAAGCCTAGTGTGATGCCGTGAGGAACTGCCGGGCGAAATAGTCCGCGGTCGCCGAGTCGGCCTGGAGCCAGGACGCGTAGCGCAGGAAGCCGTGAATCTCGTTCGGGATCACGATCTGCTCGAACGGTACTCGCGCGAGCTGCAGCCGGGCGACGAGGTCCACCATCTGATGGAACTCGACGTTGCGATCGTCGTCGCCCTGGATCAGCAGCACCGGCGACTTCCACGTGGCGATCGAGGAATCGGGCGAAGATTGCCACGCGAGCTTCATCATCCCTCGCATGTCATATTGTTCGTAGCGCTTGAGTTGCGTGAAGCCCCAGACCGGGTTGTCGATGTCGAGCGACCAGTCGTGCACGCCGTGGAAGTCCACGCCGGCCTTGAAAATGTCGGAGTTACGCGCGAGCGCGAGCGCCGTGAGATAGCCGCCGTACGAGCCGCCCCAGATGCCGATCTTGCGCGCATCCACGTCCGGATTGTGCTGCAGAGAAGCGCGCGCCGGCGACGACGTCCTGATATTCCGACGCGCCGGTCGGTCCCCAGCGCGCCGGGAAATTGAAGTCGTGGCCGTAGCCGATGCCGAGCCGATAGTTCACCGACAGCACGACGAATCCGTGGTTGGCAAGATACTGGTTGACGGCGTACGCGTTGGAGTAGTAGTCCATGTAGTGCCAGGTCAGCAGCATCTGCCGCGGCGGGCCGCCGTGCACGAAGATGATCCCCGGATGCTTGCCGCCGGCGCTGGGAAGGAAAAGCTGACCGTACGCGCGCGTGCCATCGGCCGCGCGGAACGACACCTCACGCGGCGTCACAAGCTGCGAAGATGGGAAGGCGCTCGGTAACAGATCGGCGTCCAGCGCTTTTTGCGTCGCATTGGATTGCAGT
Source organism: Vulcanimicrobiota bacterium (assembly GCA_963736475.1). GTDB lineage: Bacteria > Vulcanimicrobiota > Vulcanimicrobiia > Vulcanimicrobiales > Vulcanimicrobiaceae > Cybelea. The sequence goes on from CAVTOQ010000006.1 coordinate 333,837, forward strand.
GACACGAGCGGCGGCTGCTGCGCGGTCGCCGCGATCGAACGCGACGGCGTCACTCGCGAGCGCAACCGGCTGCCACTCGCTGCTCGCGCCGCTCGTCACCGGCGTGATGCTCCCGAGAAGCCACGTCGACGCGAAAAACGTGCCGCCGATCGTCGTCGCCCGGCGTAGAGCCCGTATTCGCCGAGTAGACGACGGACTGTAGATCGGGCGAGACCGAGACGTCTTCGACCATGAACGCGCCGGGCGTCAACAGCCGCGCCGCGCCGCCCGCGGCCGAGACCGCATACAGGTGCGGCCAGTTGTCTTGCTCGCTGTTGAAGACGAGCCGATCGCCGGCGACCCATTCCAAAAACGGACCGAGTCCGGTCTGCGGCAGCGAGCCGCGCGGCGTGTTCGAGCTCGACCACACCAGGTGCCCGATGCCCGAGCGCGCATCCGCGACCCAAATCTGCCACGGCACCGGATTCCAGTTGAGCGGATTCTGCGGCGGCCCGCCGTCGCCAGCCACGCGCATGAATGCGATCTCCGGCCGTCGGGCGACCAGCGCGGCATGCTGTCCTGCGACGTGCTCGGCGCAAGATACTGGATCGGTGTCGCGTCGTTGCGATAGATGCCGATGAAGCTGTGATCCGTGCGCGTCGAGACGAACGCGAGCGCGGAGCCGTCGGGCGACCAGCGCAGATCCGAGTCCTGGCCGCGATCGAAGAACAGCCGCTTCGCGGCGCGGCCGCCGTCGATCGGCGCAACCATCACGGCTGCCGCCGCTCGTAAACGCGACGCGTACGCCGTCGGGCGAGATCGCCGGCGCGTCGCCCGCGCCGAGCAGCTTCGGCGAGTTTACCCTGAGCGGAGTCGAAGGGCCGGCCGTGGAAACCGACCAGACCTGCATGTCCTGTTGCGCCGTATACGAGGCGGGGTTCGGCTGCAGCGGCATCCGGCCAGTTCGCGTCGTGATCGCCGCCGCGGACGTAGACGACGTGCGAATCGTCATTCGAAATGACGAAGTTGGTTATCTCCTGGCCGTCGTCGGCGACCGACGAAAACAACTGCCTCGGCGAGAAATCCGGCGCACGCGCAAACCAAATCGTTCGTACGCCTTGCGTGTCGAGCGTATACGCGATCGCCGTTCCCTGTTTGTCGCGCACGAGTGCTTCGGGAAACGGATAGCTCAGGATTTGGGCAAACGTAAAGGCGGCGAGGAGCATGCCGCCCTCTACGCTGTTACGGCGGCAGCCTCCGCTACCGTGAACGTCAGCTCGCCGCGGGCGTCGTCGAAGCCCACGTCGACGGTGTCGCCCTCGTTGATGTCGCCGGCGAGGATCTTGCGCCCGAGCGGCGTCTCCACTTCCTTTTGAATCGTGCGCTTGAGCGGACGCGCGCCGTAGTTCGGATCGTAGCCGACCTTGACGATGTGGCGCTTCGCTTCGTCGGAGAGCGCCAGCGTGATGCGCCGCTCGGCCAGGCGCCGACGCAGATGCCCGAGCTGGATGTCGACGATCTTCATCAAGTCTTCTTCGGTGAGCCCGTGGAAGACGATGATCTCGTCGACGCGATTGAGGAACTCGGGGCGGAAGTGCTGGCGCAGCTCGTCGAGCACCGTCGCGCGCATGATCGCGTAGTCCGCGCCCTCGAACGAGCCCTTGTAATCGAGGATGCGATGGCTGCCGATGTTCGACGTCATGATGACGATCGTGTTCTTGAAATCGACCGTGTGGCCCTGACCGTCGGTCAGCCGCCCGTCGTCGAGGATCTGCAGGAAGACGTTGAACACGTCGGGGTGCGCCTTCTCGATCTCGTCGAAGAGGATGACGGAGTAGGGCCGGCGCCGCACCGCTTCGGTGAGCTGACCGCCCTCTTCGAAGCCGACGTATCCCGGCGGCGCGCCGAGCAGCCGCGCGACCGTGTGTCGCTCCTGATACTCCGACATGTCGATGCGGATCAGCGCGCGTTCGTCGTCGAAGAGATACTCCGCCAAGCGCGCGCGCCAGCTCGGTCTTGCCGACGCCGGTGGGGCCGAGGAAGATGAACGAGCCGATCGGACGATTCGGATCCGCGAGGCCCGAACGCGAGCGCAGCACCGCCTGCGCGACCGCGTCGACGGCTTCGTTCTGCCCGATAACGCGCTGGTGCAGCTCGTCCTCGAGATGGAGCAGCTTCTGCTTCTCGCCCTCGAGGAGTTTCGTGACGGGAATGCCGGTCCAGCGCGCGATCACGCCGGCGATGTCGTCCTCGTCGACCTCTTCCTTCGACATCCGCGCGCCGTCGCGTTGGGAGAGGCGCTGCTCTTCGGCCTCGAGCTCCTTCTGCAGCTTCGGCAGCGTGCCGTAGCGCAGCTCGGCGACCTTGTTGAGATCGTACTGGCGCTCGGCCTGCTCGATCTGCACCTTCGTCTGTTCGATCTGCTCGCGCAGCGAGCGCAGCTTGACCGCGGCGTTCTTCTCCGCGTCCCAGCGCGTGCGCAGCCGCGTCTGATCCTCGCGCAGCGTCGCCAGCTCTTTCTCGAGCTGCTCGAGCCGGCGGCGGCTCGCGTCGTCGTTTTCCTTGCGCAGCGCCTCGCGCTCGATCTCGAGCTGCAGGACGCGGCGCGAGACCTCGTCGAGCTCTTGCGGCATCGAGTCGATTTCGGTGCGCAGCTTGGCCGCGGACTCGTCGACCAAGTCGATCGCCTTGTCGGGCAGGAAGCGATCGGTGATGTAGCGGTTGCTCATCGTCGCGGCCGCGACGAGCGCGCATCCTTGATGCGCACGCCGTGATGCGCCTCGTATTTCTCTTTCAGGCCGCGCAGGATCGAGATCGTGTCCTCGACGCTGGGCTGATCGATCACGATCGGTTGGAAGCGGCGTTCCAGCGCCGCATCCTTCTCGATGTACTTGCGGTATTCGTCGAGCGTCGTCGCGCCGATCATGTGCAGCTCGCCGCGCGCGAGCATCGGCTTGAGCAGGTTGCCCGCGTCCATCGCGCCTTCGGCCTTGCCCGCGCCGACGACGGTGTGCAGCTCGTCGACGAACAGGATGATCTGGCCTTCCGAAGCGGCGACGTCTTTGAGCACGGCCTTGAGGCGCTCTTCGAATTCGCCGCGATACTTCGCGCCGGCGATCAGCGCGCCCATGTCGAGCGAGACGATGCGCTTGTTCTTCAGCCCTTCGGGGACGTCGCCGCGCACGATGCGCTGCGCCAGGCCTTCGACGATCGCCGTCTTGCCGACGCCGGGATCGCCGATCAGCACCGGATTGTTCTTCGTGCGGCGCGAGAGCACTTGAACGATGCGGCGAATCTCTTCGTCGCGCCCGATGACCGGATCGAGCTTACCGCGCTCCGCTTCGAGCGTGAGGTCGCGGCCGTAACGCTCGAGCGATTTGTACGTGCCTTCGGGATCCTTGGTGGTCACGCGCTGGTTGCCGCGCACCTCGCGCAGCGCCGCCAGCAGCTTGTCCTTCGTTCAGGCCGGCGTCGCGGAAGATGCGTGCCGATCTCGCCCGACGACTGCGCCATCGCGAGCAGCACGTGCTCGACCGACGTGTAGTCGTCTTGGAGCGCCTTGGCTTCGTTCTCGGCGACGCTCATGATGCGCGCCAGCTCGGGCGAGAGCGTCACCTGCGCGCTGTCGGCGCCGGAGCCGCTCAGGCGCGGAAGCCTGCCCGATCGCCTCGTCGACTTTGCGCGCGATCGCTTTCGGGTCGGCGCCGGCCTTCGCCAGAATGTCGGGCGCGATGCCGCGCTCTTGCTCGAGCAGCGCCGCCAGCATGTGCTCGGGCGCCGTCTGCGTGTTGTGTTCGTGCAGCGCGCGCGAATACGCATCGTTGAGCCCGTCGGCGACGCGCTCGGTCATCTTATCTACGTTCATTGTTCAACCATCATATCAAAGCTTTGGTAGGCGGCAGTTAGCACCGCATATGCCTTCCGATACTCGGCGGCTTGCGAGAGTTGCGCCGCCGTCGGCGCTTGGAACGAGGTGCTCATCCGGGAAATCAAGTCGAGCAGCCCGCTCGCGCAGCTGCGCCGGCCCATTCAGATCCTCGACATTGCGGGGGTCGTAGGTCAGGCGCAGCTTGAAGGCTCGCAGGGCGGCGGCTCGCGCGGGCGAGCGGCTTTGAGCCGCGCGTCGATTTGATTGAGCATCGTATCGACGCCGCTCAGCTCCGCGAAGAGCTCGGCCAGAGCGCATGCCGGCGTTGCGCACGCGCTGAGCGTTCGCCGGCTCCCGCGGGTCGGTCTTTACAACAAGCGACTGGCTCTTGCTGACGCCGTCAAGGCCAAGCGCACCGTGTACGTGCCGGGAACCGCCTCGGCTCCCGTGTCGGGCCCCTGATTTTCCTTGAACGTGCCGGTCCACTTCACGGGTCCGTCCTCGTTGAGATCCCACGATGCGCGGTTCATCCCGGCGTGCTTCGGAACGTCGTCGCCTTTGAGGTGGCGAACGGCATGTCCGTGCGAGTCGAGGATCGTGATGGTCGCCTGCCGAGCAGCGCGCGCGAGATAGTACGTGATGAGGGCGCCATACGGCGGATTGTCGCCGACAAACTCGTTGGCAGGGATCTTCGGATCGGTGAAGGTGTTGACCGGCGCCCACTGCCACATCCGATATGCGTCGCGCATGGGGAAGAGCGTCACCGCCGAAGCTCTGGCCGCCGCGACACTCTGCAGCGCCGTCAAGTCGTCGAGGATCCAAACGCCGCGGCCGTGCGCCGCCACCACGAGGTCGTTGGCCTGCGGTTGTATTTCGATGTCGTAAATGGCACTCGCCGGCATGTTGAGGCGCAGCGAATGCCAGTGCGATCCGCCGTCGAACGTCACGAACACGCCGCGATTCGTTCCGGCATAGAGCACGTTCGAAATTCTTGGGATCCTGCCGAATCGCGCGCACGAACTGGTCGGGCGGCAAATCGCCCGCAATCGAATGCCACGTCGCGCCGTAGTCGTCGGTGCGCAACACGTATGGGTCGATCGTCGCCGAGCAGGCGACGCTCGACTGCGATGAACGCCGCTCCCGCAGAGAACCGGCCTGCCTCGAGGCCCGTGATGCGTCCCCACGGCGGTACGAGCGACTTGGGCGGCGAGACGTTCCGCCAATGCTGTCCTCCATCGCGCGTAAGCTGCACGAGTCCGTCGTCCGTCGCCGCCCAGATGATCCCGGCATCGAGCTTCGTCGTCGCTAGCGACAAGAATCGTGTCGTAGAACTCCGCGCCGGACTGATCGTACGCGATCGGTCCGCCCGACGGTCCCTGCTTGCTCTTGTCGTTGCGCGTGAGGTCTGGGCTGATGACGTTCCAGGTGCTTCCGCGGTCCGAGCTCTTGAATACGACGTTGCCGCCAACGAGCGCGTCTCCCGTCATTGGTAAACGCGATCGGCGTGTCCCAGTTGAACCGGTAGCGCAGGTCCCGCGCGGCAAGCTCGCCGTTCGACTCGGCATCCGGGGAGACATCATACGCTTGCGTCGTGCGATCGTTCCAGAGATAAACCTGACCGGTGTCGGAGTTCGTCGACGTGGACCAGATGTATTGCGGATCCTTCGGATCGACGACGGCCCACATGCCGTCTCCCGGGCCGATCTGATACCAGTCACGGTTCATCACGCCGATGCCGTTGGGCGGCGATGACGGGCCGCACCACGAGTTGTCGTCCTGCAACCCAACGCAGACGGGATAGTTATAGTCGGGTGCGTCGCCGAGGCCGACGTGATACGGCTGCGCGAACGGCAGATCGTAGGGCTGCCAGAAGTTCTTGCCGCCGTCGGACGAGAGGATCACGCCCTCGTCGTTGCCGTTGATGATCCGCCGCCCGTCCGCCGACCACCAGACCGCGTGATAGTCCCAGCCGCCGCCCGTCGCGATGGGATGAAACGTTCGTCCGCCATCGGTGCTCATCGTGAGGATCAACGAAACGTTGATGAGGCGGTTCGGATCCGCCGGATCGACGAAGATGCTGCTGAAGTAAAACGAGCGCGCGCCGAGGTACGGGCTGTGCGGCATCTTCGTCCAGCGCGCGCCGCCATCGTCGGAGCGCCACAGCTCGCCAGCGCGCGATTGGATGGCGGCATATACGCGCGAGCGCGTTCCGGCGGCTAGCCCGATGCGTCCGGTGAGCCCGCCCGGCAGGCCGTTGCCGCGCAGCTTGCGCCACGTCGCGCCGCCGTCGTCGGAGCGGTAGATGCCGCCGGCCGGCCCGCCGCTGGCGAGATTCCAGGGCGTGCGCCGCACCTGCCAGACGCCGGCGAAGAGCGTCGCGGGGCGCCCCGGCACGCGCACGAGCGACGAAACGCCGCTCGACGGGCCGACGTACAGCGTACGCGCCCAGTGCGCGCCGCCGTCGCGCGTCACGTAAACGCCGCGATTCGGATCGTCCGCCGAGACGCGCCCGAGGACACCCACGGCGATCGTGCGCCGGTCGCGCGGATCGATGCTGATGCTCGAGATGTGCGCGGAGCCTGCGAGGCCGAGGTTCGTCCAGTGCGCGCCGCCATCGCTCGAATGGTAGATGCCGTCGCCGGACTCAGCGTCGTTGCGAGGATTGGATTCGCCCGTCCCGACCCAAACGTCGCGGTCATCCTGCGGCGCGATCGCGATGGTGCCGATCGGCGCCGCGGCCTCGCGATCGAAGACCGGAACCCAGGAGGCACCGCCGTCGGTCGACTTGAAGACGCCGCCGCCGGCGCCGCCGGCGTAATACAGCTGCGAATCGCGGTTGCTGCCCGCGACGGCCGTCGCGCGGCCGCCGCTGATGGCGGGACCGATCTCGCGGTACTTCAAGCCGGAGAGCGCAGCCGAGACCGTATCGGCGCGCGCCGGCGGAGCAGCGAGCGCGGCCAGTGCGAGCGCCGTCAGCGCGAGACTCGCTATCGCACGCATACGCGCCCGTACGGCCGCAATCGGCAGAACTCGCCCGATAATTCCAAGGGCAGCTTCTTAGCCGCGCGCGGCGAAATTCCGCGCATGACCGCCAACCAGCCGGTTCCGATCGAGGGCACGCATCGCGAAGTGTGGCCGGACGCCGCTGCCGTGGCCGAGCTGACCGACGGCGACGCGCTGCTCACGGCGTGGCTGCGTCCGCGCAAAGCCGGCGAACTGGATGCCGCGCGCGCCCGTCAGCTCGGCGCGACGCCGCCGGCGCGGCGCGTCTACGCGAGCAGGACCGAGCTCGCGCGGCAAACGGACGCCGATCCGAGCGACGTCGAGGCGTTGAAGACCTACTGCGCCGGGATGGGCATAGACGTCGTGGAGACGCACTGGCGCTCCGTGACGTTGAGCGGCCCGATTTCCAAGCTGGTCGAGGTCTTCGGCGCGACCGCCTCGATCTACGAGCTTCCCGACAAACGCCGCTTTCGCCATCGCTCCCAGTCGCTGCACGCCCCGAGTGAGATTGCGGCCATGTTGCGCGGACCGTTTGGCATCCATCAGTGGCCGCGATCGCGCGCCATCGGCACGCTGCAGGGGCACACGACGCCGCTCTCCGCAAGGGACGTCGCGACGCGCTACGAGTTTCCCGACGCCGACGGATCGGGGCAGACGGTGGGCATCGTCCAGCTGCGCGGAACGTTCAAGCCGAGCGACTTCGCCCAATGCATGGCGGCTCAAGGCGTGACCGCCAAGCTCCCCATCGTCAAGCGCGTCGACAACGCCGAGCTCGCGCACGTGGAAGAGACGGAAAAAGACGTGGAGTCGGCGATCGACACACAGATCGTCGGACAACTAGCGCCCGGCGCGCGGATCGTGGTCTATGCGGCGCCCGACGACGAGCGCGGCGTGTTGGATGCAGTTCGCGCGGCGCTCTTCGACGACGAAAATCGCCCGTCGATTCTTTCGATCAGCTTCGGATTTCCCGAGCAGCTCTGGACGCCGGTCGCTTTGACGATCTTGGACGATCTCTTTACGGCCGCCGCGCTGCTCGGAGTAAGCGTCCTCTGCGCCGCCGGGGACAACGGGGCCGAGCTCGACGGCGCCGGCAAGCCGCACGTGCTCGCGCCAGCGTCGAGTCCGTTCGCGCACGCGTGCGGCGGCACGCAACTGATCGCGGACGCAAGCGAAATCGCGGAGGTCGCGTGGCCGAAAACCGGAGGCGGCTTTAGCGCGAGCTTCGATGCGCCGCCGTGGCAGAGCGCGGGAACGGGGCGCGGCGTGCCGGACTTCGCGGCCGAGGTGATGCCGGGCTATGCGATCGTCTTCGAGGGCACGGCGCTCGCCGCCGGCGGCACGAGCGCGGCCGCGCCGATGTGGTCGGCGCTCGTCGCATGCATCAACCAGCGTCTCGGCGCGCCGGCCGGCTTGTTCGCGCCGCTGCTGTACGAAAGCGCGGCGACGTTATTCCGTGACGTGACGAGCGGAGGCAACGACCGCTATCAAAGCGCCGCTGGATGGAATCCGTGCACCGGCCTCGGCGTCCCGATCGGAACGGCGATCGAGGCGATGCTGCGAGAATCTTAGCTAACTAAAAACCTATGCAGGCCAGCGCGTCGTCGTGGAAGGCTTGATGCGCGGCCTTGTATTTCTGTACGGCCTGGTTGAGCCGATCCTTGTCGCATCCCGGCATCCCCGCGAGTTTAGCGTGGAGCTGGTCAATGGTGCGGCCATGCGCGTCCAAAGCGCTCGCTGCGTCTGACTTAACGTCGGACATGACTGTTCATCCCTCCTGCGGCCGAGCCGCGGCAGCAACGGTGTGATGGTGTATCGCCGCGGCGTGTTCGAGCGCCTGCTCCTCGGCGAGCTCGGCGCCGGCGCGCATGCGGTCCGCCAACTCGGCTGCCGTAAACGCCGCCTGCAGAATCTGCTGGAGGCGCTCCCAACCGCGCCGCTCCGTCTGTTGGCGCACCTCGCCGCGCGAGACGTAGCGAAAATCGGTAAATCCGGCCAGCAGGGCCGCCCGCTCGCGGTCATCGAGCAGCGCCGCGAGCAACGCGTGATGCTCGAGCACGGTTCCGAACCAGCCCGAGCGCGACCGGCGCTGCAACGCGAGCGCCTCGCGCAGATGCTCGCGCGCGGCTTCGAGATCGTCGAGGGCCATCGCGTAGGCCGCGAGATTCGACAGCGCGACATCGAGATAGACCGACTCGAGAGCCGCGAAGGTCTCCCTCGCGTCTCGCGCGGCCGCGCGGGCCGCATGTGCGTCGCCGGCGGCGAAGTGCAGCTCGCCGAGGTTGAGCAGCGCGCTCGCATGCGCCTCGCTCCCGGGACGCGCCAGTCCGGCAACCTCGCCAAAGCGCACGCGCGCGCGCTCGAGGTCGCCGCGTTGCAGGTCGGTCACGGCCCAGATTCTCAGGATCGCGTTCTTCGTGATGCGCGAAAGTGCGTCGACATTTGCGTAAGCTTCGACGAACGCGCGCTCGGCTTCGTCGAAGCGGGCGGCGTCGCGGTAATTACCGCCGAGGTTCGCCAGCGCGCGAGCGATCTCGTCGGCATCGCGCCCCGACCTCGCTTTCTCGAGCGCGCGCAGTGCGGTCGGCTCGCTCTCGGAGGGCGAGCGCCCGGCCAGGCGCGACAACACGAGGCAGTGACGCAGAATGCGCGCGTGCGTGACGTCGTCGGGCATCGCATTCGCGAGCGCCGCCGCGCGCTCGAACCAGCGCAATGCCTCGTGCGGCGTGGCGAGCAGCTCGGGCCACTCGAGATCGGCGAGTAGGGCCAGGCCAACCTCGGGCTCGAGGCCCGCAAAGATCGTCCGGTCGATTGCCGCGCGGATGTTGTCGAGCTCGTCGCTCAAAGCGCGCCGCCAGCGCGCGTCCTCGAGTTCGTGCACGAGCGGTTGCAGTCCGCGCGCGAACTCCGCGTAGAAGCGCGCGTGCGCGCTCGAGATTTTCTCCGCTTCGTGCGCCGCGGCGAGACGCTCGGTCGCGTACTCGCGGATCGAATAGAGCATCTCGTAGCGGCCCTCCGGCCGGGACGGATCGGCGACGACGAGGGACTTGTCCACGAGGGACGTGAGCGCGTCGAGCGTCTCCCACTCGTCGAGGTCGCCGCCGCCGCACACCGCGACCGCGGCCGGCAGCGTCCAGCCTCCCGAAAAGACCGAGAGACGCCGGAAGAGCAGTCGTTCGCGCTCGTCGAGGAGATCGAAACTCCAATCGATGGCCGCCCGCAGCGTCTGCTGACGCGGCAGCGCCGCTCGATCGCCGCCCGTGAGCAGACGAAAGCGCTCGTTGAGCCGGTCGAGCAGCTGCTGCGGCGAGAGCACCCGCACGCGCGCCGCCGCCAGCTCGATCGCAAGCGGAATGCCGTCCAAACGCCTGACGATGTCGGCGACGAGCGCGCCATTTTCTTCGGTGATCGCAAAGGCGCCGTCCGCGGCGAGCGCGCGGTCCGCGAACAGCGCGATCGCTTCCTGCGCCGGCGGCAGCCGCAGCGATCCGAGGCGAAGCGCGTGTTCGCCCGCAATACTCAGAGCCTCACGACTCGTCGCGAGGACGCGCACGTCGGCGCAGGCGCGCAGCATCGTCGCGACGACCCGCCGTACCTCATCGATCACGTGCTCGCAGTTGTCGATGACGATGAGCGCATGACGGTGCTCGAGGTGCGCGAGCAGCGTCTCGAGCAGCGGGCGGCCCGGGTGTTCCTTCACGCCCAGCGCCTGCGTCACCGCGGCGGTCACGAGCGCAGGATCCGCGATCGGCGCCAGCTCTACGAGCCACACGCCGTCGATGAAGCGATCGAGCAGCTCGGCTCCGGCCTGAATCGCGCAGCGCGTCTTCCCCGAGCCGGCCGTCCCGACGACCGTCACCAGCCGGTGGTCTCGCAGCAGCCGATCGATCTCGTGAAGCTCGGATTCACGCCCGACGAACGAGGTGAGCTGCGACGGCAAATTGTTGGGCGTCTGCTCGAGCGAGCGCAGCGCCGGAAACCCGTGCTGCAAACCGCTGCCGTTGAGCTGGTAGATGCGTTCGGCGCGTGCGAGATCTTTGAGCCGGTGCGAGCCGAGATCGCGCAGCGTGCTCTCGGGCGGCATCGCATCGTGCAAGAGATCCGCCGCGGTACCCGACACGACCACCTGGCCGCCGTGGGCGACGGCCAGCAGCCGCGCCACGCGATTCAGCGCCGGGCCGAAGTAGTCGCCTTCACGCTCCTGCGCGCTGCCCGCGTGCAGCGCCATGCGAACCGGCATCCCCCCTACGCTTGCGAAGTCTTCATCGAGTAATTCGCGCTGGATGCGCAGGGCGGCCGCGGCCGCGTCCGCTGCGGTCACGAAGGCGGCGCAGAAGGCGTCGCCCATCACCTTGAAGACGTAGCCGCCCTGCGCCTCGATCGCCGCGCGCACGAGCGCGTCGTGGCGCGCGAGCGCCGACGCCATCGCGTCGGCATCGCTCTCCCAGCGTCGCGTGCTTCCCTCGACGTCGGTGAATAAGAACGCGACAGTGCCCGTCGGGCGGCTCGGCACGATCATCCCTTGCGCAGCGTTCGGTAATCGCCGTTGCGAACGGTGACCGCATGCGCGTCGAGCCATTCGAGCATGGGAACGGCGTATTTCCGCGACGTCCCGAGGATGTCGCGAAACTCCGCGGCCGTCATGCGCCGGCGCTCGCGCAGATGTGCCTCGACGCGCGCACGGATCTCCGCGATCTGCGTTCCGCGATAGAGATCGCCGCCGACCTTGACGAGCGTGCCCCGCGCGAGCAGCGTGTCGAAGGCCTTCGGCACGCCGCAGAGCCGCGACAGCTTGACCGCCGCCGCGGCGGTCGCGAACGGTATCGGCAGAAGCGGGCGCGCCTCGTCGACGGGCACGAGGTGATCGAAGAACGCGCGCTGCTCTGGCGTGAACGACGGCCGGTGATCGTTCGCGGCGTAGTAGCCGCCGCGATTGCAGAGCCGGCCTTCGACCACGTAATGCTCGAGCACGCGCACGAGCTGCGGCTCGGCGACACCGACCTCGCGCGCCAGCGCGATCGAGGTGAGACCCATCGCCCAGGGCTCCTCGCGGTGGGCTGCCTCGATGCGCTCGAGCGCGCGCTCGAACGCTTCGCGGGCGGCGCTCGCCTCGACGTAGCCGAGCGGACGAGCACCGCGACAGCGTCGCCGCGCTCGACGAGCCGCCGCAAGACCGCGGCCGCGGCATCCTCGCGCAAATTCGCCGCGAACGCGACCTCCGCGACCGGCACCGCGTCGATTCCACGCTCGCACAGCAGAGCAAGCACGGCCTCCTCATCGGGATCCCCGCTCTCGGCGGTCTCTTTCGCCTGCGCGGTCTCGACGAAACCGCCGCCGAGCAGCGTCATCGGCGAGGGGCGGCGCAAGACGAAGCGCAGCCCCGGAAAGGCAACGACAGGCTCGCGGAGCTGCAGCTGCGAGCTCAGCTCCTTCGCGCCGGTTGCGCCGTCTGCGACCAGCGTCCCCAGGACTTCGGCCGATCCGAAGTACGCGCGCACCGGCGTGCGCCGGCGCAGCAGCGGCGCCGTCTCGGGCAGCGGCACGAAGTGCACCGTCAACGTGCGGCGAGCAGAGAGCTCGTGTCCGACGATCGCGTGACCGCGCGCGATCTCACGTCGATCGACGCTCGGAAGGTTCAGCGCCACGCGCGCGCCGGCTTCGACCCGCTCGCGCGTCGCGCCGAAGACGCCGATGCTGCGCACGTGCGCCGGCGTGCCGCCCGGCTCCAGCACCAGCGTCTCGCCGGCCGCGATGCGCCCTTGCATCAGCGTGCCGGTCACGACCGTACCTAACCCCGGCAGAGCGAAGACGCGATCGATCGGAAGGTAGGCGGGCGCGTTCGGATTGCGCGGCGGAATCGCGGCGAGCTCGTCGTGCAGCGCCGCGCGCAACGCATCGAGATTCTCGCCGGTCACGACGGAGACCGGAAAGATCGGCGCGTCCTCGGCGATCGTTCCGCGCAGGCCCTCGCCGATTTCGGCGCAGGCCTCGGCGACGCGCGCCGTCCCGACCAGATCGATCTTCGACGCTACGATCGCACCCGGCGCACGTTGAGAAACTGCAGGATCGCGAGATGCTCGAGCGTCTGCGGCATAACGCCTTCGTTGGCGTCCACGACGAGCAGCAGCAGCTCCATTCCGGCAGCACCGGCGAGCATGTTGTGCAAGAATTTCTCGTGGCCCGGCACGTCGACGATTCCGGCCTCGACGCCGTCGTCGAAGCGCAGGTGCGCGAAGCCGAGATCGAGCGTCATGCCGCGCTCGCGTTCCTCGGCCCAGCGGTCGGGATGCGTTCCGGTCAACGCCTCGATCAGCGCCGACTTGCCGTGATCGACGTGCCCCGCCGTTCCGATGATGTGCACGCTTTACCCTATCCGACGGCGCGAATGCGATAGTCCGCCAGGACCTCCGCGGCGGCGCGAACGCCCGACTCGGCGCCGCCCTCCATGAAGCCCTGATACGCGACCGACGTGTGCTCGCCGGCGAAATGCACGCGCCCCTGCGGCCTGGCCTCGTGCCCCGCAATCGTCGTGCATTGGCCGACGAGCCAGCACGAATAGCTGGCCCGAATGTTCGGATCGGCTTGCGCGTTGCCGAACGTCGCCTTACCGTTCCACGTGGCCGAGACGCCGGGCCAGATGCGGTCGAGCTCGTCGAAGAAGCTGCGCACGTGCCGATCCACCGCGCCCGAATTGCCGGCGTGCGCGTACGGCATCGGCGGCGTGTCGAGCATCGCCGGACCGCCCGCCGTGAAGACCTCGATCAGCCCGTCGCTGCCGCTCTGGCCCAGCGAGTAGTCGAGCGCGCTCTGCACGCGCAGCGTCGTCCAGATCTGTCCGCTGGTCGCTTGCGGCCACGGGTGTGGCGTGCGCATCCAGGCGCGGCGATCGAATTGAAGGTGCAGCTTCGTGTGATAGCCGTAGCCGAGGTTTTGAATCGCGTTGTCCTTGGCGGAGTCGAAGCCCGCGCCGGAAGTGTCCACCGCGCGCAGCACGATGAACGGAATCGCGAGCACGACGCGATCGGCGTAGACCTTCTCGGTCGTTCCACCGTGATCGAAGCGCAGCTCGTACGTTCCGCGCGGGAGGCGCCGCAGCGCGACGAGCTTGCGCTCGAACGCGATGCTGCCGGCCGGCAGCGCGGCGGCGATCGCCTCGGGAATCGCCTGGCTCCCGTCTGCCAAGATATAGCGCTGGTCGGAGTAGCCGAGGACGTTCATCTCGCGATCTCGTGAGTAATTGCGCTGCGCGCCGAGCTGCTCCACGAGGTTGACCGCGCTGAGCTCGGCGGTGTCGCGCCCGTACTCGTTGGCGTAGGCTTGCGCGATGAGCCGCCCGAGCTGCGATTCCATGCCGCCCGGCACGTAGCGCGCGATCCAGTCGCGCATGCTCATCGCGTCGAGCCTGCGAGCCTCGGCGTCGCGTTCGCATACGTGGTGGTCGACGGCATCGCGGCGAGCTGCGACTGCAGGATCGGATAGATCCTCGCGAAGTCCGTATCGGCGTCGGCCATCGAGTAGTAGTGACCGTCCAAATAGCAAGTGTCGCGCGCGCCGTGCGGCCGCGCCGCGTGCGTGTCGAGCAGTGCTAAGCCGAAAGCGCCGCGCGAGCCCCCGAATGTTCGCGTGAAGCGAGTCGACCATCGCGCCGCACCACTCGGTGTGCTGCCCTTGGTTCCAATAGCCGCGCTCCGAGTGCATGCGTCCGCCGACGCGCGACGACGACTCGTAGATCGTCGACGCGATGCCCGCGTCTTGCAGGCGCAGCGCCGTCACCAGCCCGGCGATGCCGGCGCCGACGATGACGACGCGCTCGCTGCGCGCGCCCGCGAGCTGCCGCACGCGACGAACTGCGGAATCGCCGATCCGCAGCGCGGCGGTGCCGGCGGCGCGGACGAAGTCTCGGCGGTTCAAAGCTTTGAAGCTGAGGTCGGCGAAGAAGCCGAAGGGCTGCGATACCGACGAGATGCCGACCTCGGTGATGTTGTAGAACGTTCCGTACGGATAGTGCAGCTGCACCGGCGGATTCTTCACGAAGTTACCGGCCGGCGCCAAGATGTTCGACGGCAGGTTAGAGTACACGCACGTCACGGAGTTGTCCCAGGCGTAGCCGCGCTGGAAGCACTGGTCGTAGAGGTTGACGGCCTGAAATGTGACCGTCATGCGCGGCGAGAGGTCGTAGCTCGTCTGCAGATTCAGCGTGAGCTGCGCGGGCTGCATGAACGCGCCGAGGTTGTCGAAGCGGCCGCTGTACGGATCGGGAAGGAAGATCGCGCCGATCAGAGCGCCCGGGCAGCTGACGCCCGGCGTGAGCGGCGTCTTCGCGGGCTGCTTCGCGCACGACTGCGGCACGTAGCCGGGCCACACCAGCGGCGAACCGTAGTTCGAGCCGTCCACGTAGTGCACCGACGGCGTGACCGCGAACTTGCCGTGCCGGTAGTTCAGGATCACCGACGCGACGTCGGGCACCTCGTAGCCGTTAGCGGCGTTGAACGGGCTCGGGATCGACGTCGTAGGGCGTGTACCACGCGTTGGTGTCGAACAGCGGCTGCAGCGCGCCGCCGTAGTACGGGTTGGGAATCTTGAGCGTGCCCTGATCGCCCGTGCCGGACTCGGTGTTGAGCAGCAGCGGCGCGGCGTTGCCGGAATACGCGCCGCTTCCGCACGCCGCCCAGTTGCGGCGAGCTGCGCGTCACGCCCGCGCAGGCGGAGGTGTACGAGTTGTAGAGCTCGATCTGCGCGTTGAGCGCGTCGATCACGCTGACGCCGTTGATGGGCTTGAAGCGAATCTGATTCTGCGTGTGCGTGTACGAAAACAAGCGCCGAAAAGCCGTCGCGGCTGAAGTCGCCGTACTGCAGCGAAACCTCGACGCCGTAGGACCGCTGCGTGCCGACGTTGAGGCCGGCGAGCGTCCCCTGCACGGCGTTGATCGCCTGGAACTGCAGCTGATTGCTCGTGTCGCGATAGAACGGCGTCACCTTATACGAGAGCTGCGTCCCCTTCACGTGCTTTTCGAGCGAGAGGTCGAAATTGTCCGACGTATCGGGATAGATGTCGTGATCGGGCGTGTGGTAGCCCAACGGATAGAACTGCGCGATGAACGACGCGAGGTTCTGCTGGAACGTGTTGTACTGATAGTACGACGAGCCTTCGGCGCGCGCGTACTTTCCCGCCGAGCCGCGGATCACCGTGTCGGGATTGAGCGTGTACGTGAACGAGAGGCGCGGCTGAAAGACGTTGGCGACGTCGTTCGCCGGCGCCGACGTTGTAGAGTCCGTTGCCGGGTGCCGTCATCGGCGCGAGACCCGGCGAGCACGAGCCGAACGCACTGCATTGAGGCGTTCCAGGTCCACTGCGTCGCCTCGCCCGGCGCGCCGCAATGCTCGTTGTTATACGCGTCGAACCAGAACTGCCGCGCGGGATAGCCGGCTTCGAGATCGTTGGTGAGAGTAGGCGAAGCGGTCGAACCGCGCGCCGACGTTCACGACGAGGCGATCGTCGGGCTCCCACAAATCGGTCAGCGCGAACGAGTCGAAACGCGGCGTCACGTTGTCGACCTGCGCGCTCTGCCCGTTCTCGGTCATCATCCAGCGCGCGCCTGCCTTCGCCGCCGGCGAGCCGCGCGGCGCAGACGTCCCGGGCGTCAGGTTGAAGTTGAAGGAGCCTTCGCCGGGATAGCAGCCACGTCGACGTGAGGCACCCGCCCTGGCTGCCCGCGTCGAAACAACTCCATGGCTGACCGGTCACATAGTTGTAGCACTTGCCGTTCGGCGTGCCGTAGCTGGAAAGAATCGTGCCGAGCCCGGTCGGCGCGAGGCTCGTCGCGTTGGGATCGGTCGAGCTGAACATCGCGTTGTACGTCTGCAGCTTCTGCGTCATGTACGTCGCCTCGGCCGTGATGAGGTGGCGCGCCGAAAGCTGGTTGGAGTAGATCAGGCCGCCGCCGTAGCCATGTTCGAATACCTCGTAGTCCGCCGGGTCGGATCCGAAGACCAGCTGCGCGCTGTTCGGCCCGTTGATGAACCACGTCGAATACTCGCCGTAGACGAGCGCGCGCAGATACGAGTGCGTGTCGAAGTTCTTTTGATACTGGAATTTCTCGATCGAGTAGCCGTTCCAGTTGCCGTCGCGGTTCGACTGAGGTCGACCGGCGAGCCGGGAGCGCGGCCGCCGGGACTGCTCGGGAAAGAAGCCGACGACGACGTCCTTAGGGTTCGGCGTCCGCATCAGCGGACCGCCGTAGTAGAGCGAGTCGAGATATGGCATCGGATAGCCGATGCCGGTCGCGGCGCTCCGACGGCGGGCGTGTAGCCCATATCGTTGGCGGAGCTGTAGAATTGCGCGGCGATACCGCCGGTGACGTAGAGCAGCTGGAAGTCGTCGCGCAGGTACGAGTCCTTGTGCGGGATGCCGACGTGCAGATTCACGACGTTCTCGCGGTCGAAGTCCGCCGCTTGCGCGTAGCGTAGCCCGGCGACGGATGAAGCCGTAGTTCGGCGCCTTGCCGCCCGAACCGTCGAGAATATTGTAGACGTTGTTGTTCGTCGGAACGTTGAGCGGATAGAAGTACAGCGGAACGGATACGGCGCCGAACTGGTCGCCGTAGCGAAACGTCTGATTCGTTCCCGAGAGGCCGATGTAATAGGAGAAGAGCCGATCGGGCGTCGCGCCGCCGGCCTCGACCGTCGCCTGGTGGTAGAACGCGGGGCCGCCGATTCCGAGGTCGGCGCTGACGTAGCCCGGGAACGTGCCGGTCTTGATGACCTGGTTGATGTAGCCCGCGAGGCCCGACGAGTTCGACGTCGCCGGCGTTCCGCCGGTGTAGACCTGCACCTCTTGATTGCCGAGCGACGTCAGCGTCGCGATCGGGGCGAGGTCCGATTGGCGCGTCGTCGGCAGGCCGTCGAACTCATACGCGACTTGATCCACGTCGCCGCCGCGAATGTAGACGCTCTGATACCAGCCCTGCTGGTTCGATGGAATGTTTACGCCGGGAGCCGACGCGATCGCGCCGTAGGCCTGCGTCAGCGAGCCGGATCCCGGAAAGCGTCGACGCGGCCTTCTGACCGGCGGAGTTGATCGAGAACACGTCGCTCGTCACGCCCGAATGCACGAGCGACTGCGCGGAGCGCGACGTCGTGCGCGCGATGGTCTTGAGCGCCCGCTGCATCGGTAGCGCGACGTCGCGGACTGATCGGCGACGACCGTGATCCCGGCCTGCGACTGCGGCTCGTAGCCCGTCTTGGTCGCGCTCACGGTATACGTGTCGGGTTGCAGCGAGATGAACGAGAAGTCGCCCGATGCGTCGGAGACCGTCTGCGCCGCCTGCGACGGCGACACGGCGGTGACGGCCGCACCGGCGATCGGTGCGTGCGACACGGCGTCGACCACGCGGCCGCGCAGCGTGCCGGTCGTTCCCGCCCTTGCCTCGCAGGGCTGGCGAATGCGCAAGAGGAGGGCGAGTCCGGCGATTCGCTTTCCCATAGTAAAGAAGAGCGCCTTTAAACCCGCCGAATACAACCTCCTCGCCACCGCCATGAACGTACGAGAAAAAGCTTCAAGCACCGCCGCGACGTCGCTCGCGCAGCGCCGCGACGAAAACGTCGCGCGCGGCGTCGCGAGCACGCATCCGATCTGGGTGACCCGGGCCTCGGGCGCCGCGCTCTGGGACGCCGACGGCCGCCGCTATCTCGATTTCGCCGGCGGCATCGGCACGCTCAACGCGGGCCACGCGAATCCCAAGGTCGTCGCCGCGATCGCCGCGCAGGCGGCGGCGCTCACCCACGCGTGCTTTCAGGTCACGCCGTACGAACCGTACCTGCGCGTGGCCGAAGAGCTCAATCGCCGCGCGCCCGGCCCGTCGCCGCAAGAAGACGCTGCTGCTTTCGACCGGCGCCGAGGCGACCGAGAACGCGATCAAGATCGCGCGCGAGTACACTCGCCGTCCGGCGGTCATCGCCTTCACGCACTGGTTTCACGGCCGCACGCTGCTCGCGCTCTCGATGACCGGCAAGAACGCGCCGTACAAGCAGCACTTCGGCCCGTTCTGCAGCGAGATCTATCACGCGCCGTTTCCGTACGAGCATCACGGAACGTCGGCGAGCCAGGCGCTGCGCGCGCTCGAGCGAAATCTTCGAGTCGGCGGTGGCGCCCGGCCGCGTCGCGGCGATGATCGTCGAGCCGGTGCTCGGCGAGGGCGGCTTCGTTCCGGCGCCGATCGAGTTTTTGCGCGAGCTGCGACAGATTGCCGACGCACACGGCATCGTGCTGATCGCCGACGAAATTCAAACCGGATTCGGACGCACCGGCACGTTCTTCGCGTGCGAGCATTACGGCATCGAGCCCGATTTGATCGACGATGGCCAAAGTCGCTGGCCGGCGGGTCTGCCGCTCGCGGCGGTCGTCGGAAAGGCGCACATCATGGACGCGCCGGGGCCCGGCGGCCTCGGCGGCACGTTCGCGGGAAATCCGGTCGCGTGCGCGGCGGCGCTCGCGATGTTCGAGATCATGGACGAAGAGTTCCTTACGCGCGCCCGTGCGATCGGCGAGCGGATCGAGGCGCAGCTGCGCGCGCTGCAAGCGCGCTTCTCGGCGATCGAAGACGTGCGCGGGCTCGGCGCGATGATGGCGATGGAGCTCGAATCCGGCGCTCCCGAGGTCGTCGAGGCCGCGCGGCGGCGCGGGCTGCTCCTGCTGCTCGCGGGAGAGCGCGACGTCATTCGCATCCTCGTTCCGCTCGTCGTCGCCGACGAAGAGCTCGACGAGGGGTTCGCGATCTTGTCCGCAAGCATGGAAGAGTGTCGCAAGTCAAACGAGGTGACCGAAAATTACCGGTGATCGAAAGCAAGAACGAGTATACGAATACACGCAGCGCGTCCTAGACCTCATCGAAAAGACGGACATCACGCCCGCCGACGCCGGACTGGATCACGCGCGAGACCGTCGAGTCGTTCCGCAGCCACGTCAACCCCGGTTTCCTCGAATATCGCAAGGCCGAGCGATCCCGGGCGCGCGGCGGCGGTCGTCGAGTGGGCCGACGCCGGCCCAACTCCTATCGCGACGTCACCGGCCGCAAGTACCTCGACTGCCTCGGCGGCTTCGGCATCTTCAACGTCGGCCACCGCAATCCGAAGGTGGTCAAGGCGGTGATGGATCAGCTGCGCCGCCAACCGCTGCACAGTCAGGATCTGCTCGACCCGCTGCGCGCGATGCTCGCCAAGACGCTCGCGATGCTCACCGCCCGACGGTCTCGACTTCAGCTTCTTCTGCAACAGCGGCACCGAGGCGGTCGAAGGCGCGCTCAAACTCGCGCGCGCGTACGATCCCGGCACAGCAGACGATCGTCGCCGCCACGAAGGGCTTTCACGGGAAGAGCTACGGCTCGCTCTCGGCCAGCGCCAAGGCGGAGTTCCGCCGCCCGTTCGGACCGATGCTGCCCAACATCGAGCACGTGCCGTTCAACGATCTGCTCGCGCTGCGCGACATGATGACCTCGTGCCAGGCCGTCGGCGAAGACGTCGGCGCCGTGCTGCTCGAGCCGATCCAGGGCGAGGGCGGCGTCAACATTCCCGACGACGACTATCTGCCGGGCGTGCGCGCGCTCTGCGACGAGTTCGGCGCGCTGCTCATCCTCGACGAAGTGCAGACCGGCATGGGACGCACCGGCAAGATGTTCTGCTGCGAGCACTACGGCGTCGCGCCCGATCTGATGTGCCTCGCAAAGGCGTTCGGCGGCGGCGTCGTGCCCGCCGGCGCCGTCGTCGGGCGGCGCGAGATCTTCTCGCGGCTGTTCGATAACCCGTTCCTGCACACGTCCACCTTCGGGGGCAACCCGCTCGCCTGCGCCGCGGCGCTGGCGACGATCAACGTGCTGATCGGCGACCGTCTGCCCGAGCGCGCCGCGGTGCTCGGCGAACGGATGCTGACCGGAATTCGCGGAGCCGTGCGCGGCCACGACGATCTGGTCGTCGCCGTGCGCGGCAAGGGCCTGCTGATGGCGCTGGAGTTCAGCGACAATGCGACCGGCTTCGAGTTCGCCAAGCAGATGCTCGACCGCGGCGTGCTCGTCTCCGGCACGCTGGTCAACGCGCGCACGATCCGCATCGAGCCGCCGCTGACCATCGCGGAGGAAGAGGCCGACTACGTGTGCCAAGCTATCGGCGAAAGTTTGAATTCGATGACGAAAATAGAGGTATAGCACGATGCAGACGACGGCCGACTCAAGCGCGCGCGCCGAACAGATTCTTCGCAACCTGCCGCGCATCAACGGCATCGTTCCGATGTACGTCGACGGGCGCTGGACACTCGCGGCGGACGGCGCGACGCGCGAGCTGATCAATCCGGCCGACGGGCGGCCCGATCGCGGTCGTCGCCGAGGGCGGCGCGGCCGACGCCGAGGCGGCGATCGCGGCGGCGCGCAAGGCGTTCGACGACGGCCCGTGGCGCGGCACGAGCGCGGCCGACCGCGCGGCGCTGCTCTTCCGCGTCGCCGACGCGATCGACGCGAACCGCGACGAGTTCATGCGCATCGACACGCTCAACAACGGCAAGCCGCTGCGCGAGACGGAATACGACGCGATCGACGCGGCGAATTGCTTCCGCTACTACGCCGGCCTCGCGACCAAGCCGCACGGCCAGACGTTCGACGTGCCCGCGCCGTCGCAAACCTTCACGGTGCGCGAGCCGATCGGCGTGTGCGGCCAGATCGTCCCGTGGAACTACCCGCTCCTCATGGCGGTATGGAAGCTCGCGCCGGCCTTGGCGGCGGGCAACGTCTGCGTGCTCAAGCCGGCGGAGCTGACGCCGCTCTCGACGATCCGCCTGGCGACGATCTTCGAAGAGCTCGAGTTTCCGCCGGGCGTCGTCAACGTCGTGCTCGGCCCGGGAGTCACCGATCGGTCACGCGATCGCAGCGAGCATGCTCGTCGACAAGATCGCGTTCACGGGCGGAACGAAGACGGGTCGCAGCATCATGCAAGCCGCGACGTCGAACCTCAAGAAGATCTCGCTCGAGCTGGGCGGCAAGTCGCCCAACGTCGTGTTCGCCGACGCCGATTTCGACACGGCGGTCGACTACGCGCTCTTCGGCATCTTCGCCAACGCGGGGCAGGTGTGCTCGGCGGGTTCGCGGCTGATCGTGGAGCGCTCGCTGCACGACCGGTTCGTCGAGCGCGTCGTCGAACGCGCGCACAAGATCCGCGTCGGCGACGGCTTCGATCCGGCGACCGAGATGGGGCCGATCATCTCGCCGGTGCATCGCGAGCGCGTCGAAGGCTACATCGAGAGCGGGCGCGCGGAGGGCGCCGACGCTGCTGTGCGGCGGCGAGCGGCTCGGCGGCGCGCTCGCCGAAGGCAACTTCATCGCGCCGACGATCTTCGACGACACGTCGCCGAAGATGCGCATCGTGCAAGAGGAGATCTTCGGGCCGGTGCTCGTCGTGCAGACGTTCGACGACGAAGCCGAGGCGATCGCGCTTGCCAACGACACGATCTACGGGTTGGCCGGCGCCGTCTTCACGCAGGACATCGCCAAGGCGCACCGCGTCATCCGCAAAATGCGCGCCGGCATCACGTGGATCAACACGTATCATCCGACCTACAACGAGGCGCCGTGGGGCGGCTACAAGCAGTCGGGCATCGGCCGCGAGCTCGGCACGTACGGCTACGACGCGTACACCGAGGTCAAGCAGATCAACGTCAACCTCGACGTCGAGCCCTCGGGCTGGTTCTCCGACCGCTGAGCGCGCCTACGAGCTCGGCTTCGGCTTGAAATCGGCGCGGAAGAGGTAGTGCCCTTCGACCGGCGCGCAGTTGACGAGCTTGGGCGAGTATGTGCTGCTGCGGGCCGCCGCGACCACCGCGTTATCGATCGTCGCGTTGCCGCTCGAACGCTGGACCTTCGCGCTGGTGGCGTGTCCGCTGGGCGAGATCGTCACCGCGACGATAACGGTTCCGCTCGCCTTGAAGCCGTGAGGCAGCTCAGGCATCGTCGGGTTCACGACCGTCGCCTCGACGTTTGGATCGGCGCAGGCTGAAGCGAACGTTCTGTACCCGCCGACGCGTTGTCGATCCCGGCTTGCGCACCGGGCGCTAGCGCGAGTGCGGGCGAGAACGCCTGTAGCGCGAGGGTGGCGACGATAAAGAGCACGATCGTTCCTCCAATCGTGTATGCATTGATCGTCAGGCGGCGCGGCCCGTTCGCGCAAAGGCGTTCGATCCGCGCGACGAGCGCGTGACGCGAACGGAGCGCGCCGGCCGCCAGCAGCGGCGGCTTCTGCGCGCGCAGCATTTGCGCGAGCGTCGCGAGACAGACCGCGTACGCATCTGCGCTGCCGTGTCTGCTCGACGACCCAGTCATCGCTCGCCGCCTCGCGCTCGGCGGATAGAGCGGCACCGGCGATACGAACCCACGGGTTGAAGAACAGCGCCGCCTCGATCACGCGCTGGACGAGGTTCCAGAGCGGATCGCCGCGGCGAACGTGCGCGCGCTCGTGTTCGAGGACGCGGCGCAGGTCGTCGTGCGACAGCTTTTCCGTCAAGTCGTGCGGTACCACGACGACCGGTCTGAAGATGCCGGCGACGATCGGAACGGCGAGTTCGCGCGAACCGAAGAGATCGGGCTCGGCGCTCGAGAGAGGCTGCGCCCGTCGCCGAATCGTCTCCACGCGCAGGAAGCTGGCGACGAGCCGCCCCAAGGCCACGAAGACGCCTAGCAGCCACGCGCAGACGATCCACGGCGCGGCTTGTTCTGAACCAGCCGCGCGCGTCGCCGACGTAGCGCCCGGCGGGGAGCAGCGCGAGCGTGACCCCCGGATGGGTCGAATGCGAGGCAAACGCCCGGAACAAGGCGGCGCCGGCGTCGGACATCGCCGTCGCGATCGATACGGCCACAATCGCGCAGAGTGCGACGAACCAGAGCGCGTGCCGAGTCGCGGCGCTGCCCCTCGCGGCGAACTTGGAGATCGCATAGGTGAGCGCGACGATGGGCGCACCCTGCCAGAGGCCGTTGAAGAGGATTGCGACGATCATTTTTGCTCCTTCCGGCGACGCGCGAGGATCCGCTTGATGTGCGTCAGGTCGTCGTCGTTCAGGCGAGCGTCGTCGAGCAACGTCACCGCGAGAGCGCCCGGCGAGCTCGCGAAGAAGCGGTCGAACACGTGGCGCACCGCCGACTTGGCGGCGTCGGCCCGCTGCACCGACGGACGATAAACGAACGCGCGGCCCTCCTCCTCGTGCGCGACGTGCCCCTTGCGCTCGAGCGTTCGCAGCGTAGTAAGCACCGTGCTGTATGTCAGCGGCGGCGGGGGAAGCGCCTCGACGACGTCTGCGACGGTCGCGCGCTGCTTGCGCCACAGCACCTCCATCAGCCGCAGCTCGTGGTCGGTCAGGACGGGCGATTTTCGCCGGGACAAAGCTGAACCTCCGCGCACTATTAGATTTGTAATAGCAGCATAGCCCAGCCGATGGTCTTTGTCAACTAGATTTATAATGGTGTTAGGATGGCGACATGCGGACGATTTTTATGGCAGCCTTATTTTTGTGCGTCGCGGTCGCCGCGTTCGCGGTCGCCCCGGCCGCTCCGTCGACCAAGGTCGTGCTGTTTGCGCCGTTCGGGTCCGGCGGCCTCCACGCAGGCTATAAGGTCACCTCGAAGGTGCACGGCGCGTGCTGGACGGGCTCGATCGCATCGCAGAGGCCCGATGCGTGGCGATGCATGGTCGCCAACAGCATCTACGATCCATGCTTCAGCAACGCGGCGCTTACGACCGTCGCGTGCTCAAACGACCCGTTTTCAAAGAGCATCGTGCTGATCGCGCTCGACAAACCGATTCCGACGCACGAGCGCAACACGGGCAAGCCGTCGGCCTGGGCGCTGCTGCTCTCCAACGGCGCGCGCTGCTTCTTGGCGACGGGGGCGACGGGCGAGGTCGGGGGGCTGCGATTGAACTACGAGTGCAGCACGAACGGCTGGGTTCTCGGCGCGCCGGATCCATCCAAGCGGCCGTGGCAGGCGCTGTACAGCGCGAAGACCGACGGCACCCACGCGAGCCGGGTTTCAGTGCGGCAGGTGATTCTCTGAGCACAGCTCAACCGCTGACCGCATTTTTCCAAAAAATCAACGCACGCTCGGATATTCGTTTCGATCCCATCCGGCGCTGCTCTTCGTAAATCTCGGCGAGCGCATCGAAGAGCGCCCGGGCCGCGCGCCGTTCTCCCAAAAGCGTGAGCACGCGTAGCATGCGCGTCAGACGCAGGTGGTTATGGTTTCCCTCCTGCAGCCAGTTTGCGCTGCGCTCCGGGAGCGGGAAGAGCCACTGAATGAAGTCGTGGGACGTACTCCAGCTTCTCGTCGTCGAAGCGCAGGACGTCTTCGTGAAAACGGCCGCGGTCGTCGGGCGCGCTCCCTTCGTAGAACGCGACGACGCGCCGGCCGTCCTCACTCATGGCGCCGCGAGGGCGGCGATTACGTCGCGATCCTCGGACGGCGCGATCGTGCGGAGATCGAGCTGCAGTTGCCCGTCTTCGATGCGCGCCACGACGGCCGGCGTCCCGCGACGCAGCTTCGTGGCGAGCCGATCCGGTTTGTCCGTCGGGATCGCGACGGCGATAGAGGGAACGCGCGCCTGCGGCAGCGCGCCGCCGCCGATGTAGGCGCTGCTCTCGACGACGGTCGAGCCGGGCACCGCGGCGGCGTAGGCATCTGCGCGGACGCGCAGCTCGTCGAGGCTGGCCGCCAGCATGCGCAGGATCGGAATCCCGGTCGCGAGCGGAACCTGCGCGATAGATCTGCAGCGTCGCGGCCAGCGCCGCCAGCGTCATCTTGTCGACGCGTAACGCGCGCAGCAGCGGGTTGCTGCGCAGGCGCGCGACGAGATTGGCGCGTCCTACGATCATGCCGGCCTGCGGGCCTCCGAGCAGCTTATCGCCCGAAAACGTGACGAGTCCGATGCCGTCGGCGAGCGCATCCTGCACGGTACGCTCCCGTTCGACGCCGTACTCCGCGAGGTCGACGAGCGCGCCGCTGCCGAGATCCTCGGCGACTACGACGCCGGCGCGGCGTCCGAGTTCCACCAGCTCGCGGGCGCCGGCGTCGTGCGTGAAGCCTTCGATCCGGTAGTTGGAGGCGTGCGTGCGCAGCAATAAGGCCGTGCGAGGTGAGAGCGCGCGCTCGAAGTCCTCGATGTAGACGCGATTGGTCGTCCCGGCCTCGACGAGCGTCGCCCCGCTGCGCTCCAGCACCTCGGGAATGCGGAAGCCGCCGCCGATCTCGACGAGCTGATTGCGCGCGACGACGACCTCACGCCCCTTCGCAAACGTGTCGAGCACGAGCAACACCGCAGCGGCGCAGTTGTTGACGACGAGCGAGTCCTGCGCACCGGTCACGTCGTTGAGAATGGCGCCGACGCGCGCGTAGCGCGAGCCGCGCTCGCCTGCCTCGAGATCGTACTCGAGGTTCGAATAGCCGCGCGCGACCTCCGCAATGGCGTCGAGCGCCTCGGCCGCAAGCGGTGCGCGCCCGAGATTGGTATGAACGATGATGCCGGTCGCATTGATGGTGCGCGACAGTCCGTTCAGCGCAAGCTCGTCGAGCCGCTCGGCCACCGCGATCACGATAGCTTCATATGCCGGTTCGGCGTCGGAAGCACGCGCGCGGTCAAGGACCCTCTCGACCGCGCGCTTTAGGTTGTCT
Organism: Vulcanimicrobiota bacterium; assembly: GCA_963736475.1. GTDB lineage: Bacteria > Vulcanimicrobiota > Vulcanimicrobiia > Vulcanimicrobiales > Vulcanimicrobiaceae > Cybelea. The sequence goes on from CAVTOQ010000006.1 coordinate 360,372, forward strand.
CGCCCCAGGCTGGGCTCGTATCGTTCAATGGCAACGTCTTCGAGTATTCGGTGTACCGACGGCAGCTGCCACCGCCGATGCTTCACGAGGTCACGCGGGAAGGCAGACTTTGTTACTCAGGTCCGAGTAGGTGAGCTCCGCTCGATTAGAACTCGCGGCCGGAGCCACGGCTCGTACTTGGAAGCAATCCCCGGGCCTCCACGCGCCCGACGGCACCGTGATCGTATACGTAACCAGCTGCTGCGCCGTATCCGGCACGTCGCCGCCGTCGACGCTGGCCACGACTTGCCCGGCTCGCAAGGCCTGAAACGATTGAGCCATCAAACAAACGTCTTGCGGACAGTCCATCTTCCACGAAAATTGCCATCGTGACCGCGCCCGAGCTGGTCGCGGTCACGTGCAGATTGCTGGGAGCCGCTACGGCAGTCGCGAGAGCGAGGAGCGCGCCTGACAGCGGCACCGTTCTACGCCACGTGCTTGCTGAGCATCGACGTCACGGTGTTCTCGGGAACGTAGCCGACGATCCGATCGACCGGCTGACCGCCCTTGAAGAGAATCAGGCACGGAATTCCCGAGACCTGATACTGCGCCGCGAGGGCCGGGTTCTCGTCGGTGTTCAGCTTGACGAACTTCGCTCTGCCGGTGTGCGCGGCCGCGACTTTTTCGACGATCGGGCCGAGCATGCGGCACGGGCCGCACCACTCGGCCCAAAAATCGACCAGCACCGGCTGCTGACTCTTCAGCACCTCGGTGTCAAAGTTGGCTTGCGTGACGTCGGGTAATGCGCTCATGGCTCTTCAAACACTCCTATAGCTCGGTCTGTTGCGGTTCGCCGGTGATCTCGGTGATCTGCTTGGCCTGTTTGCCCAGGTTGGTAATCGCGATGACTTCGTCGCCCTCGCCCAGGCGCTGGAGCCGCACGCCCTTCGCATCGCGGCCGGTCTTGCGGATCTCGCCGACCTTGAGGCGGATCACCTGATTGCCGGACGTGATCATCAGGATCTGGTCCTCCGGCGCCACGAGGATCTGATCGAGCACCTGCCCGATGTCGTCGCGCTGGCGCGCGAAGGCCTTCACGCCCTTGCCGCCGCGCGAGGTATGGCGATACTCCGTGATCGGCGTGCGTTTGCCGAAGGCGAGCGACGTCACGAGCAACACTTCGCGGCGGTCGTCCTCGACGACGTCCATCGCGACGACACTGTCGCCCTTATCGAGGGTCATGGCCTTGACGCCGCGCGCGACGCGTCCCATCGGACGGACGTCCTTCTCGTTGAAGTATACGGCCATGCCGCGCGTGGACCCGAGGATGATGTCGCGCGACCCGTTCGAGAGATCCACTGCGAGCAGCTCGTCGCCCGGGTCGAGGTTGATTGCGATTAGGCCGTTGCGGCGCACGTTGGAGAACTGGTCGAGCTTCGTCTTCTTGATGACGCCGTTTTTGGTGACCATCACGAGATATTTCTCACCCTCGAACTTATCTACCGGGAAGACCGCGCTGACCTGCTCGCCCGGCGGCAGCGTCAGCAGGTTCACGAGCGCCGTGCCGCGGGCTTGCCGCGTAGTGTCGGGAATCTCGTAGCCGCGGAGGCGGTAGACGCGTCCCATGTTCGTAAAGAAGAGCACGTGATCGTGCGTCTTCGTCACGAAGAAGTTGCGGACGACGTCCTCGCGCTTCAAATTAGAGATGCCCGTGACGCCGCGGCCGCCGCGGCTCTGCGTGCGGAACGTATCGACGGACACGCGCTTGATGTAGCCGCCGACGGTGTAGGTTACGACGACGTCGATGTTCGGCGTAATCTGCTCGATCGAGATCTCGTCTTCGGCCGGTTCGATGGTCGTACGCCGTTCGTCGCCGAAGCGCTTCTTGACGTCGAGCATCTCGCTCTTGACGATGGTCGCGATCCGCCGCGGGCTGCGCAGGATGTCCTGAAGCTCCGCAATCGTCTTGATCAGCTCGGCGTACTCCTGTTCGATCTTCTGCCGCTCGAGCCCGACCAGCGTCCGAAGGCGCATGTCGACGATCGCCTGAGCCTGCACGTCGCTGAGGTCGAAACGGGCGGAGAGCCGTTGCTTGGCCTCGTCGGTCGTCTGACTCCCGCGGACGATCTCGATGACCTCGTCGATATTGTCGAGCGCGATGCGGTAGCCTTCGAGTAGGTGCGCGCGCTCCTCGGCCTTGCGCAGGTCGTAGCGCGTACGGCGCGTGATGACGTCCTTGCGATGTGCGATGAAGTGCTCGAGCAGCTGCTTGAGCGAAAGCACCTGAGGCTCGATCGCCACCGAGCCGTCCGCGCGAGGCTTTCCCACCGGCACGAGCGCCAGCATGTTGAATCCGAACGTGGCCTGAAGCGGCGTGTGCTTGAAGAGCTGGTTGAGCACGATCTTCGGCGTCGCGTTGCGCTGCAGCTCGACCACCACGCGCATTCCCTTGCGATTCGACTCGTCGTCCATCCGCGCGATCCCCGCGATCCGTTTCTCGGCGTACGCCTCCGCGATCGCCTCGAGGATGCGGCTCTTGTAAACTTGATACGGGATCTCCGTGATGAGGATCTTGTGCTTCCCGCGATCCTCGATGATCTCGGCCTTGCCGCGGATCGTGATCGAACCGCGCCCCGTCTTGTAGGCCTCGCGAATCGCCTCTTGGCCGAGGATCGTGCCGCCGGTCGGGAAGTCCGGACCGGTCACGATGTCACAGAGGTCGTCATCGCTCGTCTCGGGATCGTCGACCAGCGCGGCAATCGCGTCCGCGATCTCGCCGAGATTGTGCGGAGGGATGTTCGTGGCCATCCCCACGGCGATGCCGCTCGATCCGTTGATCAGCAGCTGCGGGAGACGGCCCGGGAGCACGCTCGGCTCCACGCCCTGGTTGTCGAAGTTTTGGACGAACGGTACGGTCTCTTTGTCGATGTCGGCCAGCACGTCGAGCGCAGTGCGCGCCAGGCGCGCCTCGGTGTAGCGGTACGCCGCCGGCGGATCGGGATCGATCGATCCGAAGTTGCCGTGACCGTCGACCAGCGGATAGCGCAGGGTAAAGTCCTGCGCCATGCGCACCAGCGCGTCGTAGACCGACGTGTCGCCGTGAGGATGGTAGCTCTTGAGCACTTCGCCGATGATGCCGGCGCACTTACGATGCTGCTTGCTCGGATCGAACCCCATCTCGCGCATCGCGTAGAGGATCCGCCGCTGCACGGGTTTGAGGCCGTCGCGCACGTCCGGGAGCGCGCGCGAAGCGATAACGGACATCGCATACGAGAGATAACTCTCCCGCATTTCATCTTCGACGTTGACCTGTGCGATGATATCGTTGTTCAATACTTACCTATACCTATCATGGACGACCGTGTGACCCTCGCGACCGAATACGACTTCGATGCCTTTGCCGCCGCGTTTTCGCGGCGCCTTCACGCGGGCGACGTCGTCGCGCTGTCCGGGCCGCTCGGCTCCGGCAAGACGGCCTTCGTCCGGGCCGTCGTGCGTTCGCTCCACGGCGCCGACCAGAGCTACAGTCCCACCTTTACGTTTTGGCACCACTACGATGGGACTCCGCCGATCGATCATATCGACCTTTTCCGCATCGACGACCCGCGCGAATCCGCGGAACTCGGCCTTGAGGAAGCGCTCGACGGCCGCTCGATCGTCCTGGTGGAGTGGTGGCGCAACGCGCCCGAGCTCGTCGCCGAGCGCCGGTATGAAATCGAAATAGAAGGCTCCGGTAACGAACCGCGCACGATTTCCATTCGACAGCGCTCGTGAACGTTCTTGCCCTCGACGGAGCGCTGGGATCCTTTTCGGCTGCGATCGCATGCGACGGCCGGATCGCCGCCGCGCGCAGCGAGCCCGGCAACGTCGCGCTCGAGCACGGCCTCGCCATCGTCAATGGCGTGTTCGAGGAGGCGCCCTTGGCGCACGACGCGATCGATCGTCTGGCGGTGGGGATCGGCCCCGGACGCTTTACCGGCCTGCGTATCGCGGTTGCCTACGCCAAGGCGCTCGCGGCCGTGTGGGACCGCCCACTCGTGGCGATCCAGTCCTTCGACCTCCTCGAATACGGCGGCGAGCACCGACGCGTGCTCAGCGTCGTCGAGGGTCGCCCGGGCGTGATCTCCGCGCGCTATCGGTCCGGAGCCGCAATCCACCGCGCCTCGGGCCGGATTGCGGACGTGCTCGACGCGTTGTTTCCTGCGGGCACCCCTCTGGACGGTGACATAGCCGTGGTGGGGGCGCCGGAGGACGTGCTCTACGCGCTCGCCGAACGCGACATCATCGTGCGCTCCGTCGATCCGGTCGTGACGCCCGCCGCAGCGGCAGCCGCTCTGGCGGCCGGCACGCGCTTGCCCGCGAAGAGTCTGCACCAAGTCCGCGCCGACTACGGCGAGCTGCCCGCCGTCACGAAGCCCCGGCGGTAGCGCTTCATCCAACTATGAAGATGGAGCTCGAACGGCCGGCGGAACGGCCCGACCAGTTCTCCGTTGCACGCATGGCGACGTCGGACGTCGCGGCCGTCACGCGCATCGAGCGTGCTTCCTTTGCCGCGGTCTGGCCGTCCGACGCGTTTTACAACGAGCTGAGCACTAACAAGCTCGCGCATTATTTCGTCGGGCGCTATGAGGATTGCGTCGTCGCGTACGGCGGCATCTGGGTGATCCTGGAGGACGCGCACGTTACGACGCTCGCCGTCGATCCGGCGTATCGGGGGCGCCGCTTCGGAGAGGTAGTACTCTTGCGCCTCATCGACGAGGCGATTGCGCGCGGTGCGGCGTGGATGACGCTCGAGGTGCGCGAGAGCAACACGATCGCGCAGCGCCTCTATCGTAAGTATGGTTTTACGACCGTAACGATGCGGTCGGGCTATTACAGCGACGACAACGAGAGCGCGCTGATCATGTGGGCGGGGAGCCTGAAGAGCGAGCTCTACCGCAATCGTTTGCGCGCCTTGCGAGAACGCTTCCAGGCGCGGTGAGCGTTGCAGATCCCGCGTCGTTCGTGCAGCTCCTACGGCGCGTCCGCGAACATCTGAAACAGGACGACCGCTACGCGCATAGCGTCCGCGTCGCGCGCAGCGCCGGCACGCTCGCGCGACGACACGGCGTGGACGCGCGCAAGGCTCGCCTCGCCGGGCTCCTGCACGACCTCGCCCGTCTGTATTCGGCCGCACGGCTCCTCGACGAGTGCGAAAAGCGGGGGTTTTTCATCGACGAGTTCGAGCGCGCTCACCCGGTCCTGCTGCACGCGCGCCTCGGCGCCGCGCTCGCGCGGGAACAGTTCGGGATCGGCGACCCGGACGTGCTCTCCGCGATCGAAAAACATACGACCGGGGCCGCGGAGATGTCGCCGCTGGATTGCGTCGTGTATCTGGCCGATTCGCTGGAGCCGGCACGCAAGTTCGCCGAGCGGCCGGTGCTGTGGAATATTGCCCTGCTCGACCTCGAAGAGGCGATGCGCGAGACGCTCGCTCTGGCCATCCGCCACCACGAGCGCAAGGGGCGCGCGCCCTCGCCGCCGGCGCTCGCCGCGGCCGCACTCTTCGGCGCGCAATCCGAACTCGACGAACCTCCGGAGGTGCGGGCATCCGCGAGCTGATCGACGTCGTGCGCGAAACCGCGCTCGACAAGAAGGCAGACGCGTTCACCGTGCTCGACGTGAGCGGTCGAACGATTCTGGCTGATACGTTCGCGATCGTCACGGGTCGCTCCAAGGTTCAGACGCGGGCCATCGCCGATTCCGTGATCGAGGCCGTCCGCCGCGACGGCTTCGGGGTCGCCCGGGTCGAAGGTTACGCCGATGGAGCCTGGATTCTCATCGACCTCGGCGACGTGATCGTGCACGTGTTCACGCCCGAACAGCGTACATTTTACAATCTGGAACGGCTATGGTCCCCGCTGCCCTTCGACGGGGCTCAGGACAAGGCACAAATGAAGGCGCAGGGCTCGTGAAGACGCGCCGGCCGGCGCATCACACTCGGGCGGCGCGCGCGCGCCGCGAGTTCTGGAAGCGCTTCGGCGTGTGGATTTTCATCGTGTTCTTCGCGCTCAGCGTCGCCGGCGGCCTAATCGTCGTGTCCACGGAGCTGCGCGCGCGATGAAGCCATCGAGCCTCGTCACGCGCGACGTCGCGAGCATGCACGAACGTTACGTTTTGACCCCGTGGGTGGCGCAGGCCGGGCGCAAGACGCCGGTGATCGTGCGCGGCGAGGGCTCGTGCCTCAACGACGAGTCGGGCGCGCGGTATCTGGACTTTTCGGCGGGGCTCGTCGCGGTCAATCTCGGACACGCGCATCCGGCGGTGGCCAACGCGATCGCGGAGCAAGCCCAGCGCGTCGCGTACGTGGCGCCGAGCCTCGGCAACGACCGGCGCGCGGAGCTCGCGAGCGCGATCGTCGAGATCGCGCCGTGGGACGAGAGCGGACGCGTGTTCTTCACCGCGGGAGGCGGTGAGGCAAACGAGGACGCCATCAAGTTCGCACGCGTGCTGACGCGACGCCACAAGGTGCTGACAGCGTACCGTTCCTTTCACGGCTCGGCGCCCGGCGCCGGAACGCTGACCGGCGAGAACCGGCGATGGCCGAACGAGCCCGGGCTCCCGGGCGTCGCGCGATTCTTCGCGCCGTTTCCGTACCGCAGCCCGTTTCACACGCGCGACCCGAGCGAAGAGACGCAGCGCGCCATCGAGCATCTCGAGGCGATCGTCGACTATGAGGGCGCCGACCGCATCGCCGCGCTCCTGATCGAGCCGGTCGTCGGCGCGAACGGCGTCATCGTTTATCCGGAGGGCTATCTGGCGCGGGTCCGCGAGCTATGCGACCGCCACGGAATCCTCCTGATCTTCGACGAGGTCATGACGGGATTCGGCCGCACGGGCGCGGCATTCGCGGCCCAGCGTTTCGGCGTAACGCCCGACATGTTTACGTTCGCCAAGGGCGTCACGTCCGCGTACGTTCCGCTCGGCGGCGTCGCCGTGCGCGAATCGCTCGCGAGCCATTTCGACGCGCATCCGCTTCCGAGCGGACACACGTTCAGCGGACATCCGCTGGCGATGGCCGCCGGCGTTGCCGCGCTGCAGGCGTATCGCGAAGAGCACCTCTTCGAGCGCGCCCGCGAGATCGAAGGCTGGCTGCGCGAGCGGTTCGATCGGCTTGCGCGGCGCCACACGCTGATCGGCGAGGCGCGCGGAGTCGGCGCGTTCTTCGGGCTCGAGCTGGTCTCCGATCGCGAGGCTCGAACGCCGTTGGTCGCGTGGCAGGGCGCGCAGACGCTCGGCGCGTTTTTCAACGATCTGCTCGTCCACGGTCTGTACGTGTACGGCCGATACAACGTCGCAATCGTCGCGCCGCCGCTCGTCGTCACGCCCGAGGAGCTGGACGAAGGCTTCGCAATTCTCGACGCGGCACTCACCCGTCTCAAAGAGACGCGTCACTAATGCCGCTTCAGATCCGCGACAAGGCGACGCGCGAGCTGCTGGGTGAGGTGAGCGTCGCCCGCCGCGCCGATACGGATCGTGCCGTGGCAAATGCGCGCGCGGCGTTCGGGCCGTGGCGCGAGCTCCCCGTGGTCGAGCGCGCCCGCCACTTCTTCCGTTACGCCGATGCGCTCGAGCGGCGGCGCGAGGATCTCGCGGTCTCCGTCTCGCGCGAGAACGGCAAGACGCTGGCCGACGCGCGCGCCGAGGTTCGGCGCGGGATCGAGGCCGTCGAGTTCGCCTGCGGCATGCCCTCGCTGATGATGGGCGACGCGCTGCCCGACGTCGCACGCGGGATCGACTCGATCTGCGTGCGGTATCCGCTCGGGGTCTGTGTGGGGATCACGCCGTTCAACTTTCCCGCGATGATTCCGCTGTGGATGTTCCCGATCGCGATCGCGGCCGGAAACACGTTCGTGCTCAAGCCGTCGCCGCAGACGCCGCTCACGTCGGAGCTGCTCCACGCCATTGCGAGCGAATGCCCGTTTCCCGCCGGCGTGCTCAACGTCGTGCACGGCGGCGCGGAGACGTCCGAGGCGCTGATCGAACACCCCGACGTCGCCGCCGTCTCTTTCGTCGGCTCGTCGCAGGCCGCGCGAGCCGTGCAAGAGCGCGCGGTGCGCGCGCACAAGCGCGTGCAGGCGCTCGGCGGCGCGAAGAACTTTTTGATCGTCATGCCCGACGCGGTCGACGCGACGACGTGCGACGCGGTCATCGCTTCGGCGTTCGGCGGCGCCGGGCAGCGTTGCCTCGCGGGCTCGGTCGTCGTGACCGTCGGCGAGGCCGGCGACGCGCTCGCGCCAATGCTCGTGAAGGCGGCGAGCGCGCTGCGCCTCGGGCGCGGCGTGGAGGAAGGCGTTCAGATGGGTCCCGTCGTCAGCGACGATGCGATCTCGCGCATTCGCGGTTACGTCGAGCGCGCGCGCAGCGACGGCGCTGCCGTGCTGCTCGACGCCGGCGCTACCCCGGGCGGCGGTTCGTTTGCCGCGCCGGTTATCTTCGATCGCGTCGACCCTAGCGGCGAGCTCGTGCGCGACGAAATCTTCGGCCCCGTCCTCGCCATCGTGCGCGCGGGTTCGCTCGACGAGGCGATCGCGATCGCCAACGCGTCGCGCTACGGAAACGCCTCGTCGATATTCACGCGCGGCGGCGGCGCGGCGAGAACGTTCGCGGCGCGCATCGAAGTGGGCATGGTGGGAATCAACGTCGGCATCGCGGCGCCGATGGCGTTCTTCCCGTTCGGGGGAGTCAAGGACTCGATCTTCGGCGACCTGCGCTGCCACGGAAAGGACGCCGTGGCGTTCTACACGCAGCAGCGCGTCGCTATCAGCCGCTGGCCTTCCTGAAGCGAAACCAGAGCCACCCCGCCGCCAAGAACGCCAAGAAATAATAGACGAACCAGTGCTGCGGCGCGGCCGGAATCGTCGCGAAGAACCATACCGTCGAGAGAATCAACAAGACGAGCGCGATGGCGGAGATCGCGACGTCGGCGACGCGCATCTCGCCCAGCCTTCTCGTATACACGAGCGCCGCCACTGCGATCAGGATGTAGATCAGTATGAACCCGAACGTGCTGAGCGTCCCGCAATTGTTGAACACGTCGATCGGCGTGACGCGAAATACCAGCGCGGCGACGGCTACGGCCAGCGTTATCGCCGTCACTATCGTGACCGCGACGTTGGGCGTTCCGTGCCGTGGTTCGATCCGGCCGAATGCCGCGGGCAGCAGCCCGGCGCCGGCCATGGCGTACGCGATGCGGCCGCCGGTGGTGATGCAGGCGAGGCAGACGGAGAAGGCGCTGAACAGCGCGCCGACGGTGATAGGCAGCCTCAGCTCGCCGATGCCGTAGGCATTCACGAGCGTCCCGAGCGGAAACGTCTGCTGATCCAGCGGCTTGCCGGCGTGCGCGAGCCCGACGATCTCCGCATAGGTCACCAGCACGAAGAATGCACTCGCAAACAGCACGCTGCCGATCACGGCTCGCGGAATCGTCACCAGCGGGCGCTTCGCCTCCGCTCCGAAGGCGGTGGCGCTCTCGAAGCCTACGAAGCTGAAGACTGCAAACGCGATCGCAAGGCCGATGCCGCCCGGGAAGGCATGCACGAGGTGCAGCTGATTCGGGTCGAGCGATGGCCCGTGATCGTGCAGCACGATCGCGACGACGAGGCAGATGATGCTCACCGAGACCAGTTCCAAAACGAGCATCACGATCGCTGAGATCTGCACGCCGCGGTAGGCCGCCTGCCACGCGACGACCGCGAGTATCGCGACGATCGCGATCGCAGGAAGATGGACGCCGCTGCCTTGCAGCAGCAGCTCGACGAACAGCGTCATCGCGCCGAGCACCGCCGTGGCGACGAAGCCGTAGGCCCACAGCAGGGTCCAGCCGGCGACGCCGCCGATGGTGCGGCCGAGGTGATCCGCGACGTAACCGTACATCGACCCTGCCGCGCTCGAACGGCGCGCGAACTGGTTGATGCAGAGCGCGACGAACGTCAGCATGGTACCGCCGAACACGTAGGCCAGCCACGTGCCGTTTCCAGCGAGCGCGTACATGTACGGCGCGATCAGAATCGGCGTCATGCTCGGGCCGATCAAGGCGATCGACGTCGCGAGGACCTCGACAAAGGACAGCGAGCCCTCCCGAAGGGCGGGAGCCGGCGCCGTTTTGTTCATCAGCGCCTTCTGAGCCGACCAGCCGGTCAGTTCCCCCAGAGGCGCGAAACTTCGCCCGCGGCACGCGGGTAGGACCCCGCATGAACGCCACGGCTTCCCGCTCTCTTGCAGTCGCGGCATGTGCCCTCGCGCTGAGCGGCGCGGCTCCCGCCGCGGCACGCGACTTCGTCCAGGATCAGGCGGGAATGTTCTCCGCCGCCACGGTCGCACAACTCAACACGCGCATCGGGAGCTTCAACGCGCAGACCGGCAAGGAGATCGTCGTCGTCACCACGCCGTCGCTCGGCGCGGCGACGCTGCAGAACGCGGCATCCGCCGCGTTCGCGCAGCAAAACGTCAACGGCGTCCTGATCTACATCGCACGCGACGACCGTAAGGACATCATCGTGCCCGACCGAGCGGGAGCGCAGGCCGGATGGTTTACCGGCGCCGTGTTGCAATCGATCCGCACGGCCATGGAATCGCAGTTTCGCAGTGAGTCGTACGACGCCGGCGTGACCGGCGCGGTCGACGCCATTCTCAACATCTATCGCGCGCATCTCGGAGGCCTGCAGCGCTCGGGCGGCACGACCGGGGTGCCGGCGCAGCGCACCACGTCCACGTACGGAGGTTTCGGCATCTCAATGTTCTGGTGGATCGTTATCGCCATCATCGGCTTTTTGATCTTGCGTTCGATTCTGCGCGCGTTCGCTGCGCCGCGTTACTACGGCGGGCCGCCGGGAACGGGAACGGCGCCTCCGCCGGGTGCGGCCTATGGCCCGGGTTACGGGCCCGGCTACGGTTACGGCGGCTTCGGTGGCGGCGGCAGCTTCTGGAGCGGATTGCTCGGCGGTTTGGGCGGCGCGTGGTTGGGCAACGAGCTGTTCCGCGGCGGCGGCGGAATCGGACCCGCATCCGGCGCGCAGATCGCGCCCGACGCAGGCGGTGGCTGGGGCGCCGACTCCGCAGGTTGGCAGAGCGATGCCGGTCAGGCGGACACGGGCGGCGCCAGCGCGGGTGACTGGAATGGCGGCGGTTTCGGCGGTGACGCCGGAGGCGGCGGTGACTTCGGCGGAGGCGACAGCGGCGGCGGCTGGTAGGCGGCAGCGCGAGCGGTAACAAACAGCAGGCGTCTATGCGACGCCTGTCCTGTTTTCTATTGGTCTTCACGCTCGTAACGCCGCCGACGATCTGTGCGGCAGCCGGCGGCGACGCCTCCACTTCGGCGTACTTCGGCATGCTGCGTTGGCGCTCGATCGGACCGTTTCGCGGCGGCCGCGCGCTCGCGGTGGCCGGCGTGCCGGGTCAGCCAAACCACTTCTACTTCGGCGCCGTGGACGGCGGAGTGTGGGAAACGACCGACGCCGGGCGCACGTGGAACCCGATCTTCGATCGGCAGGACGTCGCCTCGATCGGCACGATCGCCGTCGCGCCCAGCGACCCGCGCGTGCTCTACGCCGGCACGGGCGAGGCCGACATGCGCTCGGATATCGCTTACGGCGACGGCGTCTACAAATCGACCGACGGCGGCAAGAGCTGGACCCACCTCGGACTGAGCGACACGCGGCAGATCGGCGCGATCGTCGTCGATCCGCGCAATGCGTCGGTCGCGTACGTCGCCGCTCTCGGGCACGCCTACGGTCCCAACGCGGAACGCGGCGTCTTCAAGACGACGGACGGCGGCAGAACGTGGAGCAAGGCGCTCTATAAAGACGAGAACACCGGCGCGATCTCGCTCGCGCTGCAGCCCGGCGATCCCGACGTGATCTATGCCGGGCTGTGGCAGACGCGCCGGCCGCCCTGGAACGTCTATCCGCCTTCGAACGGCCCCGGCAGCGGACTGTATAAGTCGAGCGACGGCGGCGCGACGTGGACGCAGCTAACGAACGGCCTGCCCGCGCGCGTCGGCCACATCGGGCTCTCGATCTCGGCCGCCGCGCCGCGCCGCGTCTATGCCATGGTCGACGCCGCCGCCGGACAGGGCGGCGTCTATCGCTCCGACGACGCCGGAGCGACGTGGAGGCACCTCGACCGCGAGCAGCGCATCTGGCAACGCGGCTGGTACTTCGGCGGCATCACCGCCGACCCGCGCTATCCCGACCTCGTCTACGTGATGAACACCGCGATGTATCGCTCGCTCGACGGCGGCCGAACGTTCGACGCTTTTTTGGGCGACCCGACCGGCGACGACTATCACGCGCTGTGGATCGATCCCAACGACTCGAATCGCATGATCCTGTGCAGCGATCAGGGCGTCGTGATCAGCGTCGACCGCGGACGAACGTGGAGCTCGTGGTACAACCAGCCGACGGGACAGTTCTACCACGTCGTAACCGACAACGCGTTTCCATACTGGGTCTACGGCGCGCAGCAAGACTCGGGCGCGGCGATGGCGCCGAGCGCGAGCAAGTACGGGGCGATCTCGCAGCAAGACTTTCGTCCGGTCGACGTCGGAGGCGAGAACGGCGAGCTCGCGCCGGATCCGCGCCGGCCCGGCGTCGTGTACGGCGACTCGAGCGGCCAGGGGGGCCCCACCGTCACCCGCGAGATCCCGTCGACCGGCTGGGAAGAGAACCTCGATCCGGTCCTCGATCATCCCGGCGTCGTGTGGCGCAACACATGGACGCTGCCGCTGACGTTCTCGCCGGCCGACCGGACCTCGCTGTACTTCGCGCACCAGAACGTCTTCCGGTCGCGCGACGGCGGCGCGACGTGGACGATCGTCAGCCCAGACCTCTCGCGCGTCAACGAGGGTACGCCGCGCAATCTCGACGCGCCGGCGCTCGCCGACAGCAATGGCGTACGCCGGCACGGCGTCGTCTACACGATCGCTCCGTCGTCGCTGCGCGCCGGGCTCGTCTGGGCCGGCACGGACGACGGCTACATCTGGGTGACGCGGGACGATTCACACACGTGGCACAACGTGACGCCGCCTGCGCTGACGGCATGGAGCAAGGTCGGAACCATCGAGGCCTCGCACTTCGATCCGAGCGTGGCGTACGTGGCGGTCGACCGTCATCGGCTCGACGACTACGCGCCGTACATTTACCGCACGCGCGACGGTGGCGCGACGTGGACGTCGATCGCGAGCGGCATCCCCGCGGGTTCGTTCGTCAACGTCGTGCGCGAGGATCCGGTGCGGCGCGGATTGCTGTACGCCGGCACCGAGAAGGGCATCTACGTCTCGTTCGACGACGGCGCGATGTGGCAGTCGCTCCAGCTCAACCTTCCGCTCACCTCGATCCGCGATATCGCCGTCCACGGAAGCGACCTCGTCGTCGCGACGCACGGGCGCTCGTTCTGGATCATGGACGACGTCACGCCGCTGCGCCAGGTGAGCGAGGCCCTCGCGTCGGGTGACGTCTTTCTGTTCGCGCCCGCTGCGGCATATCGCGTGCAGCCCGGCAACGAGGAAGGCACGCCGCTGCCGCTCGACGAGCCGCAGTCGGACAACGCCCCGGTCGGCCTCTACATCGACTACTATCTCGCGCGCACGCCGCGCACGCCGGTCGTCATCGAGATCTTCGACGCCGGCGCGAGCCTCGTTCGCCGCTGGTCGAGCGCGGAGCCCCCCAAGCCCGTCGATCCGAAGTCGGTTCCGTACACGCCGCACTGGATCGTGCGATACCTCGTACCGCCGGCCTCGGCCGGCGCGCACCGCTTCGTTTGGGACTTTCATCAAAGCGATCCGGACGGGCCGCTCGCGCCGCCGGGCGCCTACACGGTACGGCTGCGCGTGAACGGGGCCTCGTTCACGCGCAGTGCCACTCTCTTGCGCGACCCGCGGATCCGCGCGACCGTCGCAGACCTGCGCGACCAATACGCGCTCGCGCGGCAGGTTGCGGCGCTGCGCGCGGACGTCGCCGGTGCGCGCGCGCGCGCACAGGCGCGCGCGGAGCAGCTATCCGGTGCGAGCCTCGCCGCATTTCGCCGCGACGTAATCGGAGAGGCTCCGCCCGACAATCCCGACGACTCGATGGGCTCGTACTCGCACGACTTCACGAGCTTCCTCTACTTGGAAAACGAGCTCGATTATCTCGCAAGCGCGGTCGAGAGCGCCGACGCCGCGCCGACGCCCGATATGCGCGTCGCGTACGAAAGGCTCGAGGGGATCTATCGAGCGACGCTCGCGCGGGCGGAGGCGCCCTAGAGAGCCGCTAACGTCCGGCCTGGAGCGTCTCCGCGTACCAGCGCTCGAGCTCGTCGTGGAATTGCACCAGCGCCTGCGAGTGCAGATACACCATGTGCCCGGACTCGTAGAAGCCGTAGCTGATGTTCCGCTGCAGCTGGGGCGGGATGTTCAGGTGGTCGAGCGTGTAGACGGTCGCGAAGAACGGCGTCGCGAGATCGTAGTAACCGTTGCCGGAAAAGATCCGCAGGTTCGGGTCGTACGTCATCGCGCTCGCCAGGTCTTGGGCGGTGTTGGTGGGCAAGTTGCCGTTGTGCTTCCAGTCCCACTGGCGGAAGACGCTGGTCGTCGGGCGATAGATCAGCGTCGTCTGATAACCGAGGATCTGGCGCACGAAGTAGTTCCCTGCCGCGACGAAGGCCGAGTCGATGGCCGCGTCCGTCGGATCGAAGTCGCTGCGTTCGCCTAGCGCGTCGAGCATGAGCGAGGTGTAGCGCGCGTCGTAGCGCCCCGTCGCCTCGCCGCTGTTGCGCAGGAGCTGCGCCGCGTAACGCCAGTACGGGATGCGCAGATTAGACTGGCGCACGTAGGCCTCCGAAAGGCCGGTGTACTGATGCAGCTTCGCGACGACGTCGTTATAGGTCGCCGGCGACAGGCTCGCGCCTTGCGCGAGCGCGTTGAGATACTCGTGCATCGCGAAGTCCTCGACCTGCGGCAGCAGCACCGGCAGCGTCGTCGTCGGCCCGGGGAGCATGCCGTGATACCATGCGGCGGCGGCTTCCGTGGGGAGGTAGAGCGGAAACGCCCAATCGCCGCCGCCGATCGCCGTCGGCGAGAAGTTGATGTCCCAATCGAGGCTGAAATCGAGAATGGACGAGAGCAGCACGACGCCGTTGATGCCGATGCCCTGCCGCTGTAAGTACCTGACGAGCATCGCGGATCTCGGCGTTCCGTACGACTCTCCGAACAGGAACTTGGGCGAGTTCCAGCGGCCGAACGTCGTGATATAACGCGACACGAACTGGCCGAACGCCTTGACGTCCTGATCCGCACCAAAGTAGTCGCTCGGCTTGCCCGGCGGCACGATGCGGCTGAACCCGGTGTCGGGCGCGTCCACGAACACGAGATCGGTCCGGTCGAGCAGCGAGTATTGGTTCTCGATCAAGTTGAACGGCGCGTCGGGCGTGGGCCGCGCGTCGCCCACCTGCACGCGCATCGGTCCGAACGAGCCCATGCGCAGCCAAATCGTCGAGCTTCCCGGGCCGCCGTTGTACAGGAACGTGACCGGGCGCGTGCGCGGGTCGGCCCCATCCACGGTGAAGGCAGTGTAGAACATCCGGCACGTCGTGTGGCCCTTGTCGTCGTCGAGCGCGATCGTCCCCGCGCGCGCCGTGTACGGATACGACTTGCCGCCGAGCGAGATCGTGTGCTGCGTGACCGTGTCGGCGTTCGGTTGCGCAGCGGGCGCGGGCGCCGGACGCGGCGCCGCCGCCAGCAGCACGATCGCCAAGAGCGCGAGCGGGCGGCTACGCATGCTTGAGAACCCTAGCGTACCAGCGCTCGAGGTCGGCGTGAAAGCGCGCCAGCGCCGGAACGTGGAGATAGACCATGTGCCCGGAATCGTAAAATCCGTAGGTGATGTTGCGCTGCAGCGCCGGCGCTAGGTAGAGGTGATTGAGCGCGTATTCGGTCGCGAAGAACGGCGTAGCGAAATCGAAGTATCCGTTGGCCGAGAACACCTGTAGCCGCCGGTCGTACGTCATCGCCTGGGCCAGATCCGGGGTGACGTTGAGCGACTGGACGTTGGCTCCGTGCTTGAAGTCCCACGTCTCGCCATCCGCGTAGATTAGCCCGTAGATGTCGGAGCGATAAAGCAACGGCGTATTATATCGCAGGTCCTCCCGCAAGTAGCGATTGCTCTCCGAGACGAACGCCGAGTCGATCGCAGCATCGAGCGCGTCCCAATCCGGCGAGACCTCCGGCTTGTCGAGCACATATGTCTCGAAGCGCGAGTCGATGCGCCCCACCGTGACGCCGCGGCCGCGCAAGAGCTCGTTCTGAAAGCGATCGTAGGGAATGCGCAGGTTGGAGCGGCGGATGTACTCTTCCGAGAGTCCGGTGTACTCGTGCAGCTTCGCGACGACGCCGTCGAAGCGGCTCGGTGCGAGCCGAGCACCTTCGGCCAGCGCATCGAGGTATTCGGTTAGGGCGAAGTTTTCAACCTGGGAGAGGAAGGCGTCGAGCCTGGTGCGCCGCGGCACGGCGTGATGGTACCACGCGGTTGCGGCCTCGGTCGGAAGGTACAAAACGTACGCCCAGTCACCGCCGCCGACCGGCGCACCGTCGTTATAGTCGATGTTCGCGTTCAAGAAGGATGAGAGCAAGACGATGCCGTTGAGCCCGACGCCTCGGTTTTGCAAATCCGCAGCCAGCACGCACGAACGCATCGTGCCGTATGATTCGCCGAAGAGAAAGCGCGGTGAGTTCCAGCGGCCGAACGCGCTCAGATAGCGCTGGACGAACTGTGAGAACGCCTTGGCGTCCTGATCGACGCCCCACAGATCCTTCCGAGTGCCGGCACCGATGATGCGGCCGAAGCCGCTGCCCGGCATGTCGATGAACACGAGATCGGTCGCATCGAGCAGGCTGTATTGGTTGTCCACGAGCCGGTAGGGCGGCGGTCCCGTGGGCTGCCCGGCGGCGGTGACGACGCGGACCGGCCCGAACGAGCCCATCCGCAGCCACATCGTCGAGCTCCCGGGACCGCCGTTGTAGAGGAACGTGATTGGGCGCTTCGCGGGCGCTACGCCGTCGAGCGTATACGCGGTGTAGAAGACGCGCGCGATCGGCTGCTCCTCGCCGTTGCGCAGCGTGATCGTCCCGGCGCGCGCCGTGTACGCGAGCGAGCGCCCGCCGAGCGTCAGGCGATGATGCGTCACCGCGTCAGGTGTCGATGGCGGCACGGGTAGCGCCTTCGACAAGCCGCGGTCCGGTGTGCCGATGGCGAGCGCCAGGAGCACGAGCACTACGATCCTCAATGCGAACGCCAAATATCGGCGGCGCGGAGGAACGCTCCTGCCGAAGCGTCGCGGCGTCGCAATCAAAGTTCGGTCAAAGGCCGTGTGTCGGCGTCGTACAACTCCGACTTGAGCCGCCCCATTGCGGCGGCGATCGAATCGAGATAGGGCAGCATCAGACTCTTGATGCGCATCAGGCGCTCCTCGCCTTGCGGCGTGATCGCATAGACACGGCGGGAGCGTTTGGTGGGGTGCTCCCAGGCTGCGGTGACGAAGCCGCGCTCCTCGAGCCGGCGCAGGAGCGGATAGATCTTGTTGGTGTTGACGGCGATGAGATCTCCACAGACCGCTTCGATGCGCTGCATCAGGCCGTAACCGTGATCCGGGCGCCGCGCGACGAAGTGCAGGATCAACGCGGGGAAGATCGTCTTGCTCTTGATCGGGCCGCGGAGAACGTCGTCGACCCGGCGCGACGCTGGAGCGGCGGTCGTCACGCGAGCACCGGCAGCTCGGCGCGGTACGCCCGCTCGATCTCACGAGCGTAGCGCGCCTCGACCGCGCGGCGCTTGATCTTCATCGAAGGCGAAAGCTCCCCGCTCTCGACGCTGAATTCGCGGGGAACGACGATCGCGTGCCGGACCTGTTCGTAGGTTGCCAGACCTCGCGTCTGCTTGTGCACCTCGCGGTTCAGAAACGACCGAACGTCGTCGCGCGCGGCCAGCTGTTCCGGCATCAGCTCCTTGGGCAGCGTTGCAAGCTCGAGACGCAGCAGCGGCCAGTTCGGGCAGACCAAGGCGATCGGATGCGCCTCTCCGCGTCCGGTAACCATCGCCTGCGCCACGAAGATCGATCGCTTGATGCTCGCCTCGATCCGCGCGGGCGAAATCCACTTGCCGGTGCTGGTTTTGAATATCTCACCCTTGCGGTCGGTGATGCGCAAGAAGCCGCGCGCATCGATCTCGCCGACGTCGCCGGTGTGCAGCCAGCCGTCTTCGATCGCTTCGGCCGTTGCGGCCGGGTCGCGGTAGTAGCCCTGCATGACGTTGCGTCCGCGGATCATGACCTCGCCGTCGTCGTTGATGCGCACGTCCACGCCCGCGATGGGTCGCCCGACCGCGCCGTACTCGTTCTCGCTGAGCCGGCTGACGGAGACGACAGGGGACGTCTCGGTGAGTCCGTAGCCTTGCATGACCGGCACACCGAGCCCGAGCAGCGTCATCGCCGTGTCGATGTGCAGCGGCGCGCTTCCGCTGGTCAGAAACTGAACTCGATCGAGCCCCAGCGCCGCGCGCACCTTGCGCAGCACGAGCCGTTCCGCCAACGCGTAACGCAGCGCGAGCCACGGGGCGGCCCCCGTGCCGAAGGTCTTCGCGCTCATGTAGTCGCGAGCGACCTCGAGGGCCCACGGAACCAGCTTTCCGCGTAATCCCCCGGTGCGCAGCGCCTCGCCCTTGACGCCGGCTATCACGCGGTCGAAGATCCGCGGCACGGCGGTCATCTCCGCGGGACGAACCTCGCGCAGGTCGCCGAGCAGCTCGCCCGGATCGTGGCAGATGAAGTAGCGCACCTTCGCAAGCAAGTAGATGTAGATCAAGGTGTGCTCGTAGATGTGCGAGTACGGCAGCACCGAGATCACGTCGCGGCCGCCTTCGATCCCCTCGAATCCGCACGCGAGCGAGACGGCGGCGTCGAAGGCGAGGTTGTCGTGCGAGAGCATGACGCCCTTCGGCGTGCCCGTCGTGCCGGACGTGTAGATCAGAACGGCGAGATCGTCGGGCACGAGCGTGGCCTCGTAGGAGCCGGGAAGCTGCGCATGGGCCGCCCGAATCTCCTGGCCGCGCGCTTCGAACGCTCGGAGCCCGTCCGAATCGGCGGAGTCGAAGCGCACGACGCGCGGCAGCGCGGCGCCGCTTTCGCGCAGACGTTCGGACGTGGCGCGCGTATCGGCGAAGATCAGCCGCGCGCCGGAATGTTCGAGAATGTAGCTCAGATGGTCCAGCGCCTGCGTCGGGTAGATCGGGACGACGACGCAGCCCGCAAAAAGCGCGCCGAAATCTGCGACGATCCAGTCCACGCAGTTATGCGAGACGAGCGCGACCCGATCGCCCGCGCTCAAGCCGGCATCCCGAATCGCGCACGCGACGCGCTCCACGCGGTCGATAAGCTGCGCTCCGGACGTGGCCGTCCATGCCGCGTTCACGCGCTCGAGTAGCACCTCGGCGCGCGGTTGGGCGAGCGCGTTCCGAACGAGAGCCGGAAGCGTCACCTTTTCGGGTAGCTGCGTACCCACGACCCGTTCTTCAATGCGCGTCCGCCGCTGCGTACCCCTTGCGTGCTAGCGCGCCGGCGGGTCGCGGAGGTAGGGACGCGCACGCTCCAGCCGGGTCTGGGTCATTCCGGCCACGTCGAGCAGCTCGTCCAGGGACGCAAAGGCGCCTTCGCGCTCGCGCAGCTCCACGATGCGCGCGGCGACCGCACGCCCGATTCCCGGTACGGCCGCGAGCTCCGCCGCGCCGGACCGATTGACGTCGACACTTCCACTCGGCGGCGGAGAGGCGCGGCGCCGTACTCGCGGCCGGCTCTCGCGCGAGCCGGGGTGCTGCTTCTCACCCTGTAGCGGAACGTAGATCTCGTCTCCATCCTCGGGACGCTGCGCGAGGTTTACTCCGGCAGCGTCGGCCGAGGCTCGCATCCCTCCGGCCAGCGCGACGGCCCGCGCGATGCGGTCGCCGGAGCGCAAGTGGTACAGGCCGGGCGTCCGCACGGCGCCCGCGACGTACACGACCACTTCGTCGCCCCGATCCTCGCGGCCGATGCGGTGCGGGCGGCGTGGCGCCGGACTCGTAGCCGTCGCGGCGGGAGTGCTCGCGCTTTGCACGGCGGGCTGCGGCGCCGGGCGGCGCAACAAGAAGATGCCGAGCCCCGCGAGCACGGCGATCACCGCGATGCGTGCGATCATGCGCGCCAATCACGCAGCCTCCGGCAACCGTCAAGGCTGGCGCGGCCATCGCCGAACGTGTACGATGCTGCACATGGCCGACGGGTTCGATTTCGCGGCGATCGAGGGCAAGTGGCAATCGCGCTGGGAGCGCGAGGGCCTCTATCGCACGCCCGACACGAGCGACAAGCCCAAGTACTACGCGATGGAGATGCTGCCGTATCCCTCGGGCGATCTCCACGTGGGCCATGCGAAAAACTACACGTTGGGCGACGCCGTCGCGCGCATGCTGCGCATGCTCGGGTACAACGTGCTGCACCCGATGGGCTGGGACGCCTTCGGGCTGCCCGCCGAGAACGCCGCCATCGCGCGCGGCGTCGACCCCGCCGCGTGGACCGCCGAGAACATCCTCAACATGCGACGGCAGATCAAGCTGATGGGCACCGGCTACGACTGGTCGCGTGAGATCGCGACGAACGAGCCGGAGTACTATCGCTGGAATCAGTGGTTGTTTCTGCGCCTCTACGAACACCGTCTGGCGCACAAGCGCGAGGCGCCGGTGAATTGGTGTCCGTTCGATCAGACCGTCCTCGCGAACGAACAGGTCATCGACGGACGCTGCTGGCGCTGCGAGAACCTCGTCGAGCGCCGCCTGCTCTCGCAGTGGTTCCTCCGGATCACCGCGTACGCCGATCGCCTCCTCGATGATCTCGACAAGCTGACGGGCTGGCCCGAGCGCACCCGCGCCATGCAGCGAAACTGGATCGGCCGCAGCGAGGGCGTGCAGTTTGCCTTCCCGATCGAGGGGCTCGACCAGAAGATCGAGGTCTTCACCACGCGCATCGACACGCTCTTCGGCGCCACGTTCTTGGCGGTGGCGCCCGAGCATCCGGTGGTCGAGTCGCTGCTGCAAGTCGTTCCGCGCGATCACGTCGCCGGGATCGAGGCGTTTACCGCGAGCCTGCAGTCGAAGTCGGAGCTCGAGCGCACGAGCCTGATGGAAAAGCAGGGCGTCTTCACGGGCGCCTACGCCATCAATCCGCTTTCCCACGAGCGCGTCCCGATCTGGCTCACGAACTACGTGCTCGCGGAGTACGGCAGCGGCGCGGTGATGGGCGTGCCCGCGCACGACGAGCGCGACTTCGACTTCGCGCGCAAGCACGGGCTGCCGATCGTGCAGGTCGTCGTGCCGAGCGACGAGCCGTCACCCGAGCCGCTCGAGCGCGCGTTCGTCGAGGACGGGCGGCTGATCGCGAGCGAGGATTTCAGCGGGATGTCGAGCGAGCGCGCGCGCGACGCTCTCGCCCGACGGCTGGCCGCGATCGGCGCCGGCGCCAAGAGCGTCAACTACAAGTTGCGGGATTGGCTGATCTCTCGCCAGCGTTACTGGGGCACGCCGATCCCGATCGTGTACTGCGGCGGCTGCGGCGAGGTTGCGGTTCCGGAGGACCAGCTGCCGGTCTTGCTCCCGGTGCGCTCGCATATCGAGGAGTTCTTGGAGACCACGTGCCCAAGGTGCGGCGGCCCGGCGCGGCGCGAGAGCGACACGATGGACACGTTCTTCGAGTCGTCGTGGTACTACTTGCGCTACCTCGACCCGCACAACGATCGGGCTCCATGGGACGTCGACCGCGCGCGGCGCTGGATGAACGTAGACCAGTATATCGGCGGCGCGGAACACACGGTGCTGCACCTGCTGTACTCGCGCTTCTTCTATAAATTCTTTCACGACCGCGGCTGGGTAACCGGCGTGGACGAACCCTTCCAGCACCTCTTCCACCAGGGCCTGGTGTTGCGCGACGGCGACAAGATGTCGAAGTCGCGCGGGAACGTCGTCGGCATCGACGAGACCGCCGAACGCAACGGCATCGACGCGATGCGCCTCTTCCTGCTCTACGTGACGCCGCCCGAGGAGACCAGCAACTGGACCGACGACGGCATCACCGGACGCGTCCGCCTGCTCAACCGCATCTGGCGCGCCTGCGAGCCGTACTTCGAGCGGAATCCCGCCGATTGCCATCCGGAGCCCCTCGACTCCGCTCGGGATAAAAGCGATCAAACTCCTGCTGAGAAGGCGCTCGTACGAGCCGTACACGTCGCCGCTAAGTCGGCCATCGACGAGACGCTGTCGCGCCGCTTCCACTACAACGCGACGATCGCGAAGCTGGACGAGCTGGTAAACGCGATGACGGCGGGAGTTGCCGGCATGCCGGATTCACCCGCCATGCGCTCCGCGGTCGAGCAGCTGCCGGTCCTGATCGCGCCCTTCGCGCCGCACATCGCCGAGGAGCTGTGGGAGCGGCTCGGGCACTCGACCTCGGTGCATCTCGAGCGCTACGTCGTGCCCGACGAGACGGCGCTTGCCACGGAAGAGATCACGCTGGTCGTGCAGGTCAACGGCAAGGTGCGCGCGCGCATCAGCGCGCCGGCCGGCGTCACCGAGAATCAAGCCCTGGCGCTCGCCCTGGACGACTCGAACGTGCGCATCCACCTCGGCGGCAAGAAGATCCGCAAACACGTCTACGTCCAGGACAAACTGCTCAACCTCGTCGCGGCGTAAGACTCAATACATGGTCTACGGTAAAAACGCAACTACGGCGCAATGCCTTCGCGTTTGAGCATCTCGGCGTAGATATTACGCACGCGTTCGAGCGTATCGATCTCTTCGGGGGGCTTGTCGTCGCGGACACGCACGATGCGCGGAAACCGCAGCGCAAATCCGCTCTCGTGTAAATCGCTCTTTTGGATGACGTCGAAGGCCACCTCGATCACGATCTTCGGCTCGACCGGGATCTCGTGCGCACGCGCCTTCGCGCGCTGTTGCGACGGCGGCAGCCGGTGCTCGAGAAACCACGGCGTCAGTTCCGCGATCTCCACGTCGCTCAGGCCCGAATACGCCTTTCCGATCGCCAGCAGCGCTCCGTCGTCGCCGCGCACCGCAAACGTGTAGTCGGAGAGCGCGGCGGCGCGCTTGCCGTGGCCCCACTCCACGGCGATTACCGCGACGTCGAGTGTCGAAAGCTCGCGCTTGAGCTTCAGCCACCACTTTCCCCGCCGGCCCGGTAGGTACGGCGCGTCGAGACGCTTGAGCATCAGGCCTTCGTTGCCGCTGGCCCGTGCCGCATCGAACCGGCGGTTGACGAACTCCGCCGCTTCGTCGCCGACGGGGTCAAACGGTGCAAGCGCGAGGCTGGGACGCGGCGTAAGCACGGCGCGCAGCCGTTCGCGCCGCAGCGAAAGCGGCTCATCGATGAGCAGCTCCTCGCCGATCGCCATCACGTCGAACGCCACGTAGGTAAGCGGAACGTCGCGCAGCAGCTCGGCGTCCACGGTCTTGCGCTGCAAGCGCGCCTGCAGCATGCGAAACGGCAGCACGCGGCCGTCGCGCATCGCAACGATCTCGCCATCGAAGATCGCGTCGCCGGGAGTTGCCGCCAGCGCGGAGGCGACTTCCGGATACGAGTCCGTCACGTCGTTGAGCCTCCGCGAAAACAGGCGCGCGACTCCGCCGCGCACGTGCGCCTGCGCGCGGATGCCGTCGTACTTGTCCTCGGCGATCCACGCGCCGTGCGCTAATTCAGCGTAAGCCTCGCCGTACGGCACCGGCGTCGCGAGCATGAAGCCAATGGGGCTGTCGTAGTCGACGCGCAGCTCGTGCAGCGTGCCGCGCTTGGCGGCGAGCGCGACGGCGCCCGAATCGCCGAACGCCGCCGTGGCGCGCCGCACGGCCGCCGGATCGGCGTCGAACGCCCGCGCGATCGCATCCAGCACGAGGCCCTCGCGCAATCCGACGCGTAGCTCGCCCGTGATGATCTTGACGACGTACGCCGCGGCCACGGGGTCTTCGCAGGCGCGCAGGATTCGCTCGAGCACCGCGGCGCGACGCTTGTTGGCGTTCTTTCCCGACGCCGCCGCGATCTCTCCGAAGAACGCTTCGAGCGCGGCCGGCGTCAGGCGATCGCGAAAGAGCATGGCGTCGGACGGCGGGCGCACGAGCGCGCCGATCGCCGCGCCCAGATCGCCCGTCAACCTGTAGTTTCGCAGCAGCACCGCGTCGTCGAAGCCGTAGACGCGGCGCGCGACCTCGACGATCGTGCGTCCGCCGAGCGCGAGCGTGCGCCTATCGCGCGCGGCGAACGGTCCGCCGCTGAAGAAGCGGGCCGCGGCAACGAGATCCTCGTCGCCGAGCTCGCGAAAGTAGTCCGCCAGCAGTGCGATCTTCGCGAGCTTGGCGGGCTCGCGCGCGATCCGTTCCGCTGTGCTCGCGAAACGCTCCATCGTTGTCGTTCGTTAACGCGCTATTTTTTGGAAGTAAGCGTAGGTGGCCGCGATGCCTTGCTCCAGCGGGGTCGTAGCCGACCATTCTAGCTCGGCGGCCGCTTTACTCGCGTCGAACTGCGCGTCACGCGCGTCGCCGGGGCGCTGCGGGGCTCGCTCGATCGGCGCCTCGAATCCGCTCACGCCGACCAGCGCGCGATAGATCTCGTTCACGCTCGTCGGAACCCCCGTGCCGATCACGTAGCACTCGCCCGAGCCGCGCTCCAGCGCCGCAGACGTTGGCACGCGCGACGTCCGCGACGTAGACGTAGTCGCGCGTCTGCTCGCCGTCCCAGTCGATGCGGACGGGCTTGCCGCGCGATGAACTGCCCGCTGAAGATCGCGATAACGCCGGCCTCGCCGCTCGGATCCTGGCGCGGGCCGTAGACGTTGCCGTAGCGCAGCGCGGTGAAGTCCAGCTCCTTGTTTGCGCGATAGAAGCGCAGATAGTGTTCGCCGACCATCTTCGTGATGCCGTAGGGCGACGTCGGGTGCTGCGGCGTCGCTTCGGTGATCGGCAGCACGCTCGGGCGTTCCGTACGTCGCGCCGCTCGACGCGAAGATCACTTTGCGCGCGCCGCTGCGCACGCTCTGCTCGAGCACGTTGAGCAGCCCGACGACGTTGACCTGCGCGTCGTAGATCGGGTCGCGCGACGAGATCGCGACGGAGTGCTGCGCGGCATGATGGCTCACGACGTCGGGCTTGAAGTCCGCGAAGACGCGCGCGATCGCCTCGTCGCGAACGTCCATGTGCACGAGCGACACGCCGTTGCGCACGTTGATGCGCCGGCCGCCGCCGTGCTCCCACAGCGAGTCGATCACGAGCACTTCGTGGCCCGCGTCGATATAGGCGTCGACGATGTGCGAGCCGATGAACCCGGCCCCGCCGGTGACGATGATGCGCAAAGTGTTCCTCTCTAGCTATGCCGTGCCGCTCGTCGCAGGAGAAGGAGGATGCCGTCGCTCGCGATCCTCCTTTGCGCGGCCGCTGCGGTGCTTGGGACGCTCGCCGCGACGCCTCTTCCGCCGGATGTGCGCGCCGTCGCCGACGCCGGCCTCCTCGCGTTCGCCGCGTACGTCGTCTTCGGCACGTGCGGACCGCCGCGATTTCGCGTGCTGTTCGCGGCCGCCCTGGTCGCGGCTGCGGCCAACGCCGACGCTCCGCGGGCACTCCGGCGCCGATCACCGAACGGCGCACCGCGCGCTACGGCGCGACGCTCTTGGCTCGGTTCGGCGCCGGCGACGGCACGACGGAGGTGACGCTCGCGCTCGACGGCGGCGCGCGCGTGCTGGCACACGTGCGTGGCGACGCCCCGCCGGCCGGCGCGCGCGTGCTCGTGCGCGGGCGGCTCGAGCCGTTCGACGAGGCGCGCAATCCCGGCGAGCCGAGCGAACGCGCGTTGCAAGCCGAACGCGGACTCGACGGGCGTCTCGAGGGCGCGACGCTGCTGCGAACGGCTGCCGACGCCGGTATCGGAACGCTTCGACGCTGCTCGCGCGCGCACACGAGTGGGCGCACGAGCGATTGCGAGAGCGGCTCGGCGAACCCGGCGCGTCGGTCGTCGCGGGCGAACTGTGGGGAGAGCGCGCGGCGCTTGCCGCCGGAACTGCGCAGCCGAGTTCCAAGAGACGGGTACGGTGCACGTGCTGGTCACGGCCGGCTTGCACCTCGGCGTAGTTGCGGCACTCGCGGTCGCGGCGTTCACGCTTCTGCGCTCCCGCGCTGGCTCGCGTGCTGCGCGGCGATCGCGTTGCTGTGGTCGTTCGTGTGGTGGAGCGGCGCGCAGCTTCCCGCGGTGCGCGCGGCGACGATGGCGAGCGCCGCGCTCGCGGCGCGCGCATGCGGACGGGCGACGCTGTCGTGGAACGCGCTCGCGATCGCGGCGCTCGTCATCGCGTTCGCGCGTCCGCAGAGCGTCGCGAACGGCGTCGTTCGCGCTCTCGTTTTCGTGCGTCGGCGCGATCTTCGCGTGCGCCGGGCCGTTGGAACGCTGGCTCGACGCGCGAGTGGCGCTGCCGGCGCACGCGCGCGAGGCGATCGTGCTGACGCTTGCGACGCAGCTCGGCATTTGGCCGCTCGGCGCGGCGATCTTCTTGCAGTTCGCGCCGTACGCCGTCGTGGCCAATCTCGCCGTCGTTCCGTGCGTCGGCGCGACGATGGCGCTCGGTGCCGCGCAGCTCGCGCTGGCAGTGGTGCGCGCCGCTGGCGCAAGCCTGTCGCGAATCTCAACTCTTGGCTGATCGCATGGACGCTCGGTGCGGTGCGCGCTCATCGGCTCCCTTCCCGGCGCAATCGTGCCGATGACGCCGCCGCCGGCGTGGTGCATCGCGGCATACGACGGCGCGCTCCTCGCCGCTCCGACGCTGGCGCGGCGCGGCGCGGCGACGCTCGCGTGCGGCGCTGCTCGTTGTGGCGAGCGGCTTCGTGCTGTGGCCGCCGCGCGGCGCGCAGCGGGCGCGCCTAATCGTAACCGTCCTCGACGTCGGACAGGCCGATGCGATCGTCGTTCAGACGCCGCGCGGCCACACGCTCTTCGTCGATGCCGGCGGGAGGCTCGAGCGCGCGGCACAGGTCGACGGTTCCGCGGCGGAACGCGTCGGCGAGCGCACCGTCGTGCCGTTTCTGCTGCGGCACGGCATCCACGCGGTCGACGCCGTCATCATCTCGCATCCGCACGGCGATCACGCCGGCGGCGTCGCGCCCGTCCTGCGCCGTCTGCGCGTCGCGGAAATCGCCGACGGCGGCCAGCGTTACGGCGGCCACGCATATCGCGACGCGATCGCGACGGCGCGAGCGCAGGGCGTGCCCGTGGTCTATCCCCGCGCGTCGGCGGAGTGGCGCACCGACGACGGCGTCGCGCTGCACTTCATCGGCCCCTCGCTGCCGTTCATCGGCGGGCGCAACGCGATCAACAGCAACTCGATCGCTTTCGTGCTGCAGTACCGGCGCTTTCGGCATGCTCTTCACCGGCGACGCCGGCAGCGAATCGGAAGCGCAGATTCCTCGCCGAGCGCATCGATCTGCGCGCCGACGTGCTCAAGGTCGGCCATCACGGCTCGGCGTATGGGTCGTCGCCGGCGTTTCATCGCCGCGGTCGCACCGCGCTACGCGATCATCTCGGTCGGGCGCCACAACCTCTTCGGCCATCCGGCGCCGTCGACGCTCGCGACGCTGCGGCGTTTCGGCGCGCGCATCTATCGCACGGACGAAAACGGCGCGGTAACGATCGTCACCGACGGGGCCATGGAAAGCGTCACGAGCATGCTTCCCTAGGTTAGCGCGAGATCCGCGTCAGCCGTCGCGTCATAGCGAAGAGCGCAGCGATCGCGAGCGCGAACGCGACGGCACCGATGACGTTAGACGCCGGGACGAACGCATCGCCGACGAGTCCGAGCGGCGACGGGTTACCGGAAAAGACGATGAGCCCGGCAAGCACCACACCGAAGAGGCTTTCGCCGACGATCAGCCCGGACGCGACGAGAACGCCCAGCTGCTTCGCGCGATCCGGCTGCGGGCGGCCCGCGGCCCAGCGATTGTACGCCCATCCGACGACCGCGCCGAGCACGACCGGCGCGGTCGTCGACGCCGGCAATAGATGCCGAGACCCGACCGCGAGCGGCGGCAGCGCGAGGCGTTTGCGTGCGCAGCGCCTCGTCGAGCGCGACGACCAGCGCGCCGACGACCGCGCCGATGCCATGAGGCCCCAATCGATCTGTCCGTCGATCACGCCTTTTGCGAGCGCCGAGATCAGCGTCGCCTGCGGCGCGGGCAGCGGCTGCGCGATGGCCTTGCCGAGATGTGGCGCGCCGGCAAATCCATAGGCGTGGTTGAGCAGGTCGAGGATCGGAGGGATGACGATCGCGCCCATCACGACGCCCACGACGAGCGCGACTTGCTGCCGCCACGGCGTCGCATCGACGAGCTGGCCCGGTCTTGAGGTCTTGCAGGTTATCGTTCGAGATCGTCGCGACGCAGAGCAGCACGGCGGTGACGAAGAGCGCGTAGGCGACGAGCTGCGCGTCGGCGGCGCGCCGGCGCTCTTCGCGATCGCCAGCACGATCAGCGACGCGCCGATGACGGCGAGGATCGCCAGGCCCGAGACCGGGCTGTTGGACGAGCCGATCAGTCCGGCCATGTAGCCGCATGCGGCCGCGACGAAAAAACCCGCGATCACGACGTAGACGATCGCGGCCAAGGTCAGCGGCGCCGCCAGCGACGCGAGCGCTCCGCCGGAAAGAAAGGTCCACAGCAGAGCGCCCAGCGGAATCAGGCACAGAAGGCTGATGAGGCCGACGAGCCCGATCGGAAGATCCCGCTCGGTGCGCGGCAAGTCTGCAGCCTCGCCGCGCCGCCGCCGCCGCGCGGCGAGCATCGCGGAGGCGATGCCGGTCGCGACCGGCCGAACCAGCCGCCCGAGCGACCACAGCGCCGCGATGCCGATCGCGCCCGCGCCGATGAAGCGCACTTGGTGCGACCAGACCGCCGTGGCGACGTCGGCCGCCGCGCCGGCTACGGGATGCAGCCGCGGTCAGCAGCGGCGTCGCGATGCCCCACGCGATGACGAGCCCCGCCAAGATCGCGATGCCGACCGGTGAGGCCGATGAGATGGCCCGCGCCGACCAGCGCGAGCGAGAGCGAAAAGCCCAAACCGGTTGCCGCGTTGCCGAGCCGGAAGAACGCCCCGATCTGTGCGGCAAAGATGCGCGTCGCGACGATCGCCGCGAACCCCGCCGACGCGATCGTCCCGCCGACGAGCGCCAGCCAGCCCGGCGCGATCGCCTTCCGCCGCCTCCCGCCGCCGTGCCGACCTTGAGCACTTCGGCGGCGGCGACGCCCTCGGGATACGGCAGGCTCGAGTTCGTCACGAGCGCGCGCCGCAGCGGCACGCTGTACATCACGCCGAGGATGCCGCCGATCGCGCAGATCGCGAACGAGTCGCCGAACGGAAAACCGCTCCACCAGCCGATCATGACGAGGCCCGGCAGCACGAAGATGATCGCCGACAGCGTGCCGGCGGCGGATGCGACGGTTTGAACGATGTTGTTCTCGTAGATCGTCGCGTTGCGGAACGCGCGCAACACGGCCATCGAGATGACCGCGGCGGGTATCGTCGAGGCGAACGTCAGACCGACCTTCAGCCCGAGATAGACGTTCGCCGCCGTGAAGACGAGCGTGATCGCGCAGCCGAGGATAAGCCCGCGCAGCGTGAGCTCCAATCGGCGCTCCATGGGCCTGTTTTGTGCCAGGCGACCACCGAGGCCTTTTGAAGTACAAAGCCCGCGGCATAACGCTGCGGGCTTTGCTGTATCCCGGTCATTCTCGCCTGTTTGAAACCGTTTCCAGCCTCCCACCGACGTTTCGATCCGGTTTTCGATCGGCTTCACTCGGATTTGCCGCGTTAGACGCGACGGGTCGTCTACATGCTTCCGATCGCGGTTCGATACTGTCCGCGCTTCGTCATTGGGCGAAGTGTTTGCATGCTATCAAAGCAACAGACGTGACTTGCAATACGTCTGCGCGCCAGTCCACAACTCCTCCACAAGAAATTGCGGTTACCCACAGTTTATGGACATAGAGTCGCGGGTAGGAGCTTGCGTTACGGCCGCATCGTCGACATCGGCGTCGGCGATGCGGATGCCATTGGCGACGCGGTCGGTGCGGGTTGCGCCGTGGCTGCGCGAGCGACGTTGCTCCGGCCGCGAGAGCTCCCGCGAGAATGATGCCGACGAACCAGCGATTCATGGAATTTGGTTCCTCCTTAAGGGTCTGCAAGGGTCTGCGGAAAAGGGTTCTCACCCGGCTGGTACCCAGGCGAACATCGCGTCTAACCAGCAACCGCCTCCTCGCTTGCTCGTATGGCAGGTAGCCTGGTCGGGAACCGGTGCCCCGTCCGTGGGTCATACTAGAGGGGAGAAGCGGCGACGCGGCCGCAACCTCCCCGAACGAACATGGGCGTCATCGACTTACCTTATACGCGAAGCGTCGCCGAGCCGAAACCGATCCAATGTTCGAGCGCGTGGAGCACATCATTCCACGCGTCGAATGGCCGTTGCACGCGCCCTACGTCGCCGCGATCAATCGGCTCAAGCGCGAACGAAACGCCGTCATTCTCGCCCACAACTATCAGGTACCCGAAATCTTCTACACCGTCGCGGACATCGTCGGAGACTCGCTCGCGTTGGCGATGAAGGCGGCGGAGACGAAGGCCGACGTGATCGTGCTGTGCGGCGTGCATTTCATGGCCGAAACGGCGAAGCTCGTTAATCCCGACAAGACCGTACTCGTTCCGGATTTGCTGGCCGGGTGCTCGCTGGCCGAGTCGATCACCGGCGCCGACGTGCGCCTCTTCGCGAAAAATATCCCGGACACGCCGATCGTCACGTACGTGAACACGTCGGCGGAGGTCAAGGCCGAATCGGACGTTTGCGTCACGAGCGGCAACGCGGTGCAAATCGTTGAGGCGTTGGGCGTGCCTCGCGTCATCTTTTTACCGGACGAATATCTCGCGAAATACGTCGCCTCCAAGACCGAGCGTCGAGATCGTCGCGTGGAAGGGGCACTGTGAGGTCCACGAGCGCTTCAGCGGCGCCGACGTCCGGCGTTTCCGCGAAGGCGATCCGTCGCTGATCGTGCTGGCGCACCCCGAGTGCCCGCCCGACGTCTTGGCCGAAGCGGACTACGTCGGTTCGACCCAAGGCATGACCGAGTACGTCGGCGGGCTCGCCGGAGCGGAAGCGCAGCTCCCGAGCGAAGGCGAAGTACAGCGCGCGTCCTGCTCATGACGGAGTGTTCGATGGCCGACAACGTGTCGGGGCGTTATCCGAGCGTCGAGTTCGTGCGGCCGTGCAATCTCTGCCCGCACATGAAGCGAAACACGCTGCCAAAGGTCTTGCATTCGCTGCAAGCGATGGAGTACGAGGTTACGATCGACTCCGGAGGTCGCGCAACGCGCGCGCCGCGCGGTCGAGCGAATGCTCGAGTTCAGCCGACAGCCGCGCGATTAGCATGTGCCGCTCACGGAAACGCAACGACAGCGACGTTCTGGTCGTCGGAGCCGGAATCGCCGGCCTGATCGCGGCGCTCAAGCTCGCGCCCGCGAGCGTAACCGTGCTCTGCAAGACGCGTTTGGGAAAAGGCGCCGCGACCGATTGGGCCCAGGGCGGGATCGCGGCCGCGGTCGGGAAGGACGATTCGCCGCGCTTGCACGCGATCGATACGCAGCGCGCCGGCGCCGGCATCAGCGATACCAAGATCGTCGAGATTCTCACGCGCGACGCGCCGGCGCGCATCGAGGATCTGCTGGAGCTTGGCGCCGCGTTCGATCGCACCGATGCCGGCGAGCTCGCGCTGGGACGCGAGGCGGCGCATCAGCGCCGGCGCATCGTCAAGGCCGGCGGAGACGCAACCGGTCACGAGATTCTCAAGACGCTGATCGAGGCGGTCGCGCGCTCATCCGTCGATCCGAGTCGTGGAAAACGTCATGGCCGACGATCTGATGCTCGACGATGGCGCGGTTTGCGGCGTCTACGCGCACCGTCACGGAAGCGCCGAGCGGCGTCGCGTTCCGCGCGCCGCGCCGTCGTGTTTGCCACCGGCGGCATCGGCCGGCTCTACCGCTACACGACCAATCCCGTCGAGGCTACGGGCGACGGCATCGCGATGGCGGCGCGCGCGGGCGCGATGCTGGCCGACATGGAGTTCGTCCAGTTCCATCCGACCGCGCTCGCGATCGGGCGCGATCCGATGCCGTTGGTAACCGAGGCGGTGCGCGGCGAGGGCGCCACGCTCGTCAACGATCTGGGCGAGCGCTTCATGCTGGGCGTCCATCCCGATGCCGAGCTCGCGCCGCGCGACGTCGTCGCGCGCGCGATCTTCGAGCAGCAGCAACGCGGGCGCACCGTCGGTCTCGACGCGCGATCCGCGATCGGCGGCAGTTTCCCCAGGCGTTTCCGACCGTGTTCCGCTTCTGCATGGAGGCCGGCATCGATCCGCGCGTGCAAAACATCCCAGTCACTCCCGCGGCGCATTACCACATGGGTGGGATCGCCGTCGACGAATGGGGACGAGCTTCGCTGCCGGGCCTGTGGGCATGCGGAGAGACCAGCGCAACCGGCGTGCACGGCGCGAATCGGCTCGCCAGCAACTCGCTTCTCGAGGCGCTCGTCTACGGATCGCGCGTCGCCACCGACATCGAGAGCGGCGCGCCCCACAATGGCCGCCGTCGCGGCGCGCCCTGTGCGACGCGAACGCGGCACGGCCGAGCCACCGATACGACGGCGGCGCAAGCGCTGAGCGATTTACGTAACGTCATGTATTCCAACATCGGACTGGTGCGAAACGAGTTTGGTTACGCGAGGCGCTCGCACGTATCGGCGAGCTCGAGGCGTCCGCCGCAGCGTCGCACGGCGGGCTGCGCAATCTCCTCGTCGTCGGACGGCTGATTGCTGAGGCCGCGTTGGCTCGTCGCGAAAGCCGGGGCAGCCATTATCGAAGCGACTATCCGCAGACGGATGAAGCCTTTGCCAAGCGTTCCTTCACGCGACTTCGCAGCGTCGCTTGAGCTCGTGTTCTCGCCGAGCCGATCGTTCGGGCAGCTCTGCTCGAAGACATCGGCCGCGGCGGAGACCTCACGACGGAGGCTATCGTCGAGCCCAACCGCGAGACGACGGCGCAGATCATCGCGCGATCGAGCGGCATCATCGCCGGCGTCAGCGTCGCGATGCTCGCCTTTCGGCTGCTCGAGGAACGCATCGGCGCCGCAATCTTGACCGGCGACGGCGAACGAGTCGAGGCCGGCGGCATCGTCGCGGAGATTGCCGGAAGTGCGCGTGCGATTCTCACGGCGGAGCGAACGGCGCTGAATTTCCTCTCGCACCTGTCGGGAGTCGCGACGGCGACCCGCGCGCTCGTGGATCTCGTGACGCCGACCGCGCGAAGATCGCCGACACGCGCAAGACCACGCCGGGTTTACGCGCGCTCGAGCGCTATGCCGTGGCCTGCGGGGGCGGAACGAACCACCGCTTCGGCCTCGACGACGGCATTCTGATCAAGGACAATCATCTCGCGTTGGCGGGATCGATCCGAGCGGCGGTCGCGGCCGCGCGCGCCCGCGTCGGGCACATGGTGAAGGTCGAGATCGAAGTCGACACGCTCGAGCAGCTCGACGAGGCCCTGGCCGAACCGATCGACGCGGTGCTGCTTGACAACATGGACCGGCGATGCTGGCGCAAGGCGTTGCGATGGCGGACGGGCGCGTCGTCGTCGAGGCGAGCGGCGGGGTAAACGAATCCAACGTTGCTCGAGATCGCGCGCACCGGCGTCGACGTGATAAGCGTCGGGTGGCTGACCCACAGCGCGCCGGCGCTCGACGTTTCCTTAGAAATGTCGTCCTGACCCTGCGTTAATGCTCGGATAGCAGCGCGGTCGCCACGATCGCTCCGGCGACCACGACGAACAGCGCAATCGCGTAACCGGTCGCGCTCGACATGCGTGACGACGCGGTTCTCGCGAGCCCGCGGTCGGTCACGGCGTAACGCCATGCCCCCAGTAGCGCCACGTAGACGCCGAACAAAGCCATCGCGGTCCCGAAGCCCGTCGAGGCTCCGGGCCCGCCTGACGGCCCCATGGACGATCAGCGCGAACTCCCGCGCAAACAGCGAGAATCGTGCGACCACGAAGCCGAATGCGATGAAGGCGAGCGCGGTGCGGATGTAGGCCAAATAAGTCCGCTCGTTAGCGAGGGTGTCGTTGGCATGCATGACCCGCCGAGCCTTAGGCGAATCTCCGTCGAACCATGTCTGCAGATCGCACCGCCGAAAAACCCACCGACGCCGGTCGGGCTAGCCACGACTTCGTGCCGCCGAAGGCGCTGGTCGATTTCATGGCCGGCGGGTGGATCGACCGGCCGGCCGCGACCCGCACCCATCCGCAGGCCGACCGTTTCCGCGCGCGCCGAGAACTGCTCGGCAAGTCGTATCCCGGCGTCTATCTGATCGTGCCGGCCGGCCGCGAACGCGTGCGCGCCAACGACACCGCGTATCATTTTCGCCCGTCGAGCGACTTCGCGTATTTGGCCGGCCCGGGTGAAGCGGGCGCGGCCCTGATCCTCGAGCCCAATGGGGCGCAGCATCGCAGCGTTCTATTCGTGCCGGCGCACAACCGCGGCGAGGCGGAGTTCTTCACGGACCGCGTCTACGGCGAGCTTTGGGTAGGCCGGCATCGCGGCGTCCAAGAGAGCAAGACCTTCTACGGAGTCGACGACAGCCGTCCGCTCGCGTCGCTGCCGCAGTACCTCGAGGAGCTGCGCGGCGCCAAACACGCGGTGCGCGTCCTTCGCTCCCACGACGAGGAGATCGACCGGCGTTTCGATCCGAGCGACGCCGACGCCGAACTGGCGGAACATCTCTCGGAGCTACGGCTGGTCAAGGACGATTACGAGTTGGCGGAGCTGCGTCGCGCGTGCGAGCTCTCCAAGCTCGGTTTCGACGACGCGATCCGCGCCATGCGCGCCGGCAAGTCGGAGCGCGAGATCGAGGCGGCGTTCTGGAGCCGCGCGCGCATCGACGCCAACGACACCGGTTATCTGACGATCGCCGCGGCCGGCGAACACGCGTGCACGCTACATTGGGTGAAGAACGATGGAGCGCTGCGACCCGGCGCGCTGCTGCTGCTCGACGCAGGCATCGAGTGCGAGTCGCTCTATACCGCCGACATCACACGCACGCTTCCGCTCTCGGGGCGCTTCTCACCGGAACAGGCGACGATCTACGACCTCGTTTGGCGAGCCCAACGCGCCGGCATCGAGGCCGTCGCTCCCGGCAACGACTTCCTCGAGCCGCACCGGCGCGCGACGCGCCTGTTGGCCGAAGGGTTGATCGACTTGGGAATTCTCAAGATGTCGCTCGACGAGGCGACGGATCCGCAGAATCTCTTTCACCGGCGCTACACGCTCCACGGCGTCAGTCACATGCTGGGACTCGACGTCCACGATTGTGCGAACGCGCGAACCTCGGAGTACCGTTACGGCAAGCTGCGCGAGGGCATGGTCCTCACCATCGAGCCGGGATGCTATTTCCAACCCGACGACGCGACCGTGCCCGAACGCTTCCGTGGAATCGGCGTCCGCATCGAAGACGACGTCGCCGTCACGGCGACCGGCGCGGAAAATCTATCGGCCGTCGTGCCCTCGCGCCGCGAAGACATCGAGCGCTGGATCGCTGATGTTTGGAGAGCTACGTCGGCATGACCGACGTGCCCGGGGGAGCCGACGGCGGAGACATTGGGCCTGAGCCCCGCGCCTGTAGCGCCGCGAGCTGATCCTCGATCGGCCAGCGGCCGAACGCGAGGATGATCATGCAGATGAGCGGCCCGACGCCGGGCACCAAGTTGAGGAGCGACAACGCGCCGTTGAATCCCGCTTTGGCGAAAATTCGCCAGTAGACCCAGAGCGTGAACGCGATCAGCGCGAGCAGCACGATGCCGTAAATCAGCACCGCCGTCGCGATAAATCCGGCGGCGGCTGCCGAACCGTGGTCATACATTTTCCGAGCTTTCCTTTCCGTAGCAACGTTAGGTCGAGCCCGCCGACCGGCGGGTCAGTGGATCGTTCAACCCCGCGGCGGCGATCCCCAACCGGACTGCACGTACTCTCCGTTAACGACGATGGCCGGCACCGTCGGATCGTCGTGGCTGTACGCAAACATCCGAGCGCGCGCGTCGCGATCGTTTTGGGCGTCGTAGATCGTATACGGCGTGCCGGCCGAGTCGTAATACGCGATGGCGCGCCGGCAGTACGGGCACGTCGGCGAGATATACAGCTCCAGCTTCGCGCCCGGAGGTATGTGCTCGACGTCGAAGCCTCGTGGCATGCCGCTCATCTTCGTACCGACGCCGCTCGGAAACCTGCGCGACGTCACGCTCCGCGCGCTCGACGTCCTGCGCGAAGCGGCGCTGATCGTCGCCGAAGACACGCGGACGGCGCGCAAACTGCTGCACGCGCTCGAGCTGGACGGTCGCGAAATCTGGAGCTATCGCGAGCAGAACGCGCCTGCGGTGACCCCGGCGATCCTCGAGCGCGGGCGAACGCAGATCGTCGCGGTGACCAGCGACGCCGGGATGCCCGGAGTCTCGGATCCTGGGAGCGCGTTGATCGCGGCGGCGCGCGACGCCGGGATACCGGTCGAGGTATTGCCGGGCCCGAGCGCC
Source organism: Vulcanimicrobiota bacterium (assembly GCA_963736475.1). Classification (GTDB taxonomy): domain Bacteria; phylum Vulcanimicrobiota; class Vulcanimicrobiia; order Vulcanimicrobiales; family Vulcanimicrobiaceae; genus Cybelea. The sequence goes on from CAVTOQ010000006.1 coordinate 397,088, forward strand.
GCATTCGGGGTCGCGGTCCTCTCGGGGTTCGCGCTGCGTCGCTTTACGTTCGAGGGATTTCCGCCGCGCACGGCGGCGGCGCGCCGCGAGAGCTTTGCCGCCGCGCTGCGGGGACGGGCGACGACGATCTGGTACGAGTCGCCGCGACGGCTGCGCGCCGCCCTCGCGGACCTCGCGCACGTCGCGCCCGACGCGCGGCTCTTCGTCGTTCGCGAGTATACGAAGCTCCACGAGCAGCAGCTGTGGGGCACGCCGCACGACGTGTTGAGCTCGCTGCCGGAGCCGGTGCGCGGCGAGGTTGCCTTCGCGATCGCGCCCTACGCGATCGAATCGGAGCCAGCCGCCGAGGAGGCTGAGGCCGCAATCGATGCGCTCCTCGCGAGCGGCCGGCGCGTGGGCGAGGTCGCGAAGCTGCTCGCCAAGCGCGGCTTCGGGGAGCGCCGCCGGCTCTACGCGCGCGCCGCGGCCCGCCAGGCGTGCCGCGAACCTTCGATTAACCAGACCTGATTCAAGATGGAACGCCCCTACTACGTCACGACGCCGATCTATTACATCAGCGGAGAGCCGCACATCGGCCACGCGTACACGACGATCGTCGCCGACGTGCTCGCCCGCACGGCGCGCACGTTCGGGCCGACGTTCTTCCTGACCGGGACGGACGAGCACGGCCAGAAGGTCGCGAACGCCGCCGCCGCCGCGGGCGAGACGCCGCAGGAGTGGTGCGACGAGCTCGTGCCGCGCTGGAAGGCGCTGTTCGCGTTGTACGAGGTGTCTTACGACGACTTCATCCGCACGACTGAGGCGCGCCACATCGAAAAGGTGCAGCGCGTCTTCGAGCTGCTGCGCGAACGCGGCGACGTCTATCTCGGCAGGTACGAGGGATGGTACTGCGTCTACGACGAGACCTTCTGGCTCGAGTCCAAGCTGGTCGACGGGCGCTGCCCGACGTGCGGACGGGAGGTGCAGTGGATATCGGAGGAAGATTGGTTCTTCCGGCTCTCCGCCTATCGGGACCGTCTGCTGAAGCACTTCGAGCGCCATCCGGAGTGGGTGCGGCCGCGCAGCATGTACAACGAGATGATGTCGATCCTTGCCGAAGGGCTCGACGATCTCTCCATCTCGCGCACGAACCTGCACTGGGGAATCCCGATCGCAGAAGGCGGCGTCATCTACGTCTGGCTCGACGCGCTGCTCAACTACATCACGGCGATCGGCTGGGGCGTTGACGGCTCGCGCTTCCGCGAGCTCTGGCCCGCACACGTGCAGCTCGTCGGCAAGGAGATCGCCCGCTTCCACACGATCATCTGGCCCGCGCTGCTGTGGGCGATCGGCGAGGCGGCGCCGGAACTCGTCTTCGCCCATGGCTGGATCACCGTCGACGGAGCGAAGATGAGTAAAAGCCTCGGCAACGCGGCCGATCCGTTCGCGCTCGCACGGCGTTTCGGCGCGGGCTCGATTCGCTATTTTCTGCTGCGGGAGGCGCCGTTCGGCAGCGACTTCTCGTACTCCGAGGAAAAGATCGCGCAGCGTCACAACAGCGAGCTCGCCAACGACCTCGGGAATCTGCTGCAGCGCACGCTCTCGATGCTGCGCCGCTACCGTGACGGCCGCGTTCCGCCGGCCACGCCCGGGAGCGAGCTCGCTGCGCGTTTCGCGACGCTTCCCGCCGGCGTCCGCACGCGGATTCTCGATCTGCGCTTCCGCGAGGCACTCGAGTCCGTCTGGGAGCTCGTCACGGCGCTCAACCGCGCCATCGACGAGAGCAAGCCGTGGGTCCTATACAAGGAAGGGCGGACGGGCGAGCTGGACGCGACGCTGTACGACCTGTGCGAGGGACTTCGTTGGCTCGCAATACTGCTGCATCCGGTCATGCCGGAGCGCATGAGCGAGATGTGGCGGCAGCTCGGCAGTCCGGGCCGCATCGACGAGGATTGGACGGCGTCGCTCGTTTGGGGCAAGCTCCCGCCGAACACGCAGACATTGGCGGGCGCATCGCTCTTTCCGAAGATCGAGCTCGAACCGCGGTCGTGATCGACACCCACTGTCACATTCACGATCGCAAGTACGATGCCGACCGCGAAGCCGTCGTCGAGCGTGCGCGAGCGGCCGGCGTCTCCGCAATGCTCACGGTCGGCGAAGATCTCGCGGATAGCGCTCGCGCCATTTCCACCGCGCAGCGGTACGGCATCGCGGCAGCGGCCGGTATCCATCCGCACGAGGCGCGGAACGCCCCGGCGGAGCTCGCCCCGCTGCGTGCGCTGCTGGAAGACCCGCGCGTCATCGCGGTCGGCGAGATGGGCTTGGACTATTACTACGATCATAGCCCCCGCGACGCTCAGGCGCGCGTGCTTCGCGCGCAGCTCGCCGTCGCGCGCGACGCGGGTCTGCCCGTTGTATTTCATCTGCGCGACGCGTTCGACGATTTCGTCGCGATCTTGCGCGAAGAGTGGGCGGGCACGATGCGCGGCGTCGTTCACTGCTTTACGGGGACGGCGGAACAGGCACTGATCTATACGGGCGAGTTCGGCCTCCTGTTGGGAATCGGCGGCGTCGTCACGTTTCCCAACGCCGAGCCCGTGCGCGAGGCCGTTTGCGCCGCCGGCATCGGCAGCGTCGTGCTCGAGACCGACTGCCCCTATCTCGCACCGGTGCCCATGCGCGGCAAGCGCAACGAGCCCGCATTCCTCCAGTACACCGCCGCGCGAGTCGCGGCGCTGCTCGGCATGTCGCCTGCCGAGGTCAGCACGCGCACCGATGCAAACGCACGCCGGCTGTTCGGCTTCAAATAGAGATCGCGAGCGGCTTGGCGCGGCTCCATTCCGACTCGATTCGGCCGCGAGCTGCCGCGACGATCGCCGGGTCATCGCTGCACAGGCCCCAATCCGGCAGATCGGCGCGACCGAACGCGACCGTGGCGTTCGCCGAGCCGATCCACGCGCGATCGCCGGACAGCGCGATTTTTTCCGTATCGCGGCCGACGCGCACGCGCACGCCGTCGCGGACAAGTGCGCGCGAGAACCCCGCGCTCGCGCGCGTTGCCGCGCAGCTCGCGCTCGCAGACGATCAGGCGCGGCGCTCCGCCGCGTTTCGCGAGCGCGTCGAGCGCGGAGTAGACGCTGTTGCAGCACCCGAACGACTCGCTCGCGACGACGACGCCGTCGTCGCGGCGCGCCGCGCGCAAGCAGCGCGGCCTCGGCCGCGAGCGCCTCGTGCTTGAGCATCGGGATGGAGGCGGCATCGGCGGGATCGTCGTCGCGAAGAACGACGTCGGACGCGTTCAAGTTCCGGTCGTCGAGAAAGAGCGTGCCGTCGGCGTCGATCGACTTTGCATGCACCGGGTCGGCGAGCCGTGCGTTCGACGCCGGCCGTCCGCAGCTCGGCGACGACGCGACGGTTCTCGGCGCGCCAGCCGTTGCGCGGATCGTCGTGCGGGCTGCCCTCCAGCTCGACGCTCGACGCGCGCGCCGCGGCTCGCCGCCGCCTCGAGCGCGTAGAGATCGGCCCGCGAAGCGTATAGGCCGTGCACGTCGATAGTCGCGGCGTGCGAGAGCGCGGCGAACACCTCGACCGGCGAGCTCGAACTCCACCATCGCGCCGCCCATCACGACGAAAGCGGGGCACGCCTACGGGGGGAGCCGGGCACGCTTGGAAGCAGGCCGGTCAGCGATGACGTGCGGCACCGGTACGCGATGGACCCGAAACGACAAAGGGCGGCTTCGTCCGCGAGATGTTCGCGTCCATCGCGCCGCGCTACGACTTGACCAACCGCGTGCTGACCGGCGGGCTGGACGAGCGCTGGCGGCGGCGCGCGATCGCGCTGCTCGCGCCGCAGCCCGGCGCGCGCATCCTCGACTGCTGCTGCGGCACCGGCGACTTGGTGTTCCATCTGCTGCGCGTCCAGCCGGTCGCTCGAGGTCACGGGGATCGATTTCTGCGCGCCGATGCTCGATCGCGCCGCGCGGCGCGCGCGCGGGGCCGCGGCGAACCGCCACGTTCGTTCAGGGCGACGTCATGGCGATGCCGTTCGCGGACGGTGCGTTCGACGGCGCGACGATGGGATTCTCGCTTGCGCAACGTCGTCGACGTCGACGTCACGCTGCGCGAGATCCTGCGCGTGCTGCGGCCCGGCGCCCGCTTCGTCAACCTCGACGTGAGCAAGGCGCCGAACCGGGCGTTCAAGCGGCATGTTCGATCTCTATTTCTATCGCATCGTGCCGCTGGTCGGCGGCATCGTCGGCGGCTCGCGCATGGCGTACTACGTATCTGCCGAACTCGCTCACGCATCATCCGAACGCGCCGGAGCTGCGCGAACGCTTCGCGCGCGCCGGCTTCGCCGACGCCGGCTACCTGCCGCTCATGGGCGGCGCGATCGCGATTCACTACGGGACGAAGCCGTGAGTCTGGTCGACTCCGACGCGCGGCACGTACGACGACTGCACTCGCTCGTCGAACGGTTCTTCCGCGCGACGTTCTCGACGGACAATCCCGATCATCACCGAGGCGATCAAACGAATGCTGGCGGCCGGGCGGAAAGCGCCTACGGCCGCGCGTCACGCTGCTCGCCGCCGAGGCCTGCGGCGAGCAACTACGCGAACCATCTGCACCTCGCGGCGTACATGGAGCTCATTCACGTCGCGACGCTGATTCACGACGACGTCGTCGACAACGCGCGCACGCGGCGCGGCGTCAACGCCACGGCCGTCGACTACGGCAACCGCGTCAGCGTGCTCGCCGGCGACTATCTCTTCGCGTGGATTTTCAAGAACGTGACGCTGAACTATCCGCACCCGATCCCGAACATACTCTCGGCGACGCTGGCGGACATCTGCGACGGCGAGGTGCTGCAGCTGCAGGCGCTGGGAAACCTCGATCTTCCGCTCGAGACGTACGTCGAGATCGCGCGCAAGAAGACGGCGTCGCTCTTTGCCGCCTCCGCGGCCTGCGGGGCGATCATGGGCGGCGGCGAGCCGCGCGAGATCGCCGCGCTGCGAGAGTTCGGCGAAGCGCTTCGGCATCGCGTTTCAGATGAGGGACGACCTGCTGGACATCACCGCCGACGAACGCTCGCTCGGCAAGCCGGCCGGCGAACGACCTCACCGAGCGCAAGACGACGCTGCCGCTGATCGCCGCGCTCGCCGCCGGAAACGGCAACTTTCGCTCGGAGGTCCGGCGTTTCTACGATGACGGCGCCAACGACGCGATCCCGGCGATCGTCGAAGCAATCGACCGAGAGGGCGGACTGGCCGCAACGCGCGCGCAGATCGCTCGCTTCGTCACGCGGGCCAAGAGCGGCCTTAGAGCCGATTGACGGCGGGCGCGGCGAAGGAGGAGCTGGTGAAACTCACCGAGGCCCTCGCATCATGACCGTACATCCGCTTCTCGCAATCATCGACGCGCCGATCATCATCGGCATCCTGGTCGTCGGTGCGCTGCTCTTCGGAGCGGAAAAACTTCCGAAGCTCGCGCGCAGCGCCGGGCAGGCGAAGAAAGAGTTCCTTGACGGGACAGGCCGAGGCCGACGAGGCCGCGGCCAAGGCGCGCGAAGAGGCGCGTCAGCGCGCCGAGACGGCGAAGGCCGACGTCATGGACAACGTCGAGATCGGCTCGATCTCGGGCGAAGCCGTTCCGCCGCCGACGCCCGGACCGGCACGCCAGAGCTCGTAGCGACGCTTAGGCCGACGCGAGGATGTTGGCGCAACGCCCGCCGCGCGACGCCGACGACGAGGCGACGTGGGATCAAAAGGAGATGCCGTTCACGGAGCACCTGCGGGAGCTCCGTAATCGTCTCTTTATCTCGATCGCGACCGTCGGCGTCATCGCCGTGCTGCTGTTCTGGCCGTCGCAGTTCGTCATCCGCTGGATGATGCACGAGTATTTCGGCGGCATCGAGCTGCACGCGTTCGGCCCCGCCGACGTCATCTTCACCGAGTTCAAGTTCTCGGTCGTCGGCGGCATCGTCATCGGCCTGCCGGTCTTGCTGCAGCAGCTCTGGCTGTTCGTCGTGCCGGCGGTCCATCCGCGGACGCGGCGCATGGTCTACGCGTTCATCCTGCCGTCGATTCTGCTGGCGGCCGCCGGCCTCGCGTTCGCGCATTTCGTCGTGATTCCGCGCGTCGTCGCCGCGCTGATTCACATCACCGACGCCGTCGCGACCCCGACGTTCGGCATCGCCTCGACGCTGAATTTCGTGATCATGCTGTTCGCGCTGTTCGCGATCATCTTTCAGACGCCGATCGTGCTGGTGGGTCTCGCGCGCCTGGGCATCGTGAGCTCGCGATCGCTGATGCGCTATCGGCGCCACGCCCTCTTCGGCTTCTTCGTCGCGGGCGGCATCGCGGCGCCCGACGGCAATCCGTTGACGATGGCGCTGCTCGCGGTGCCGATGTACGCGCTGTACGAGCTCTCGATTTGGGTGATTCTGCCGCTCGAACGCCGCTGGTCGTTCGATCGGCTCGAACCGACGTCGTGACGGCCGCGCTGCGCGACGCCTACGGCGACTTCGTGCGCACGTTCGGAAACGTGCTGTTCGCCGTCTCGCTCTTCGTCGTGTGGGGCGTCCTCACGCTGGTCGGCGTCATCGTCGATCAAGGCAAGACCCGAGCGCGTACTTGCAAGCCTACGCGGCGCCGATCGCGCGCGCGATTCTGCGCCTCGACTTCGACAACATCTACCACTCGCCGTGGTACGTCGGCATCATCGGCTTGATCTTGCTGTCGCTCGCGGTCTGCACGTTCAAGCGCGTCATCCCCGCGCGCCTGCCGCCGCTGCGCCCGGTCAGCGTCGACAAGATTCCGCTCCACGCGACCTTCGAAGCCGCCGGCGATGCCGCCGACGTGCGGCGACCGCCTGGAGCAATTCTTCGCCTCGCGCGGCTGGCAGAATGCGCGAGCGCGTCTTCGGCGGCGTCGAATGGAGCTTCGCCGACAAGCACAACTGGGCGCGCCGCGGCGTCCTCGTCGCGCACGCCGGCTTCGTCATCATCGCGGCCGGAACGACGCTCTACTGGGCGCGCGGCTTTTCCGGCGAGACTGGCCGTGCTCAAGGGCGACGCGGCGCAGGTACCGCAGACGCACGCGCTGATCCGGCTCGACGATTTCGCGTACCGGATCGCGCCGATCATGACGAAGAGCGGAATGGTCTATCAGCCGATCGACTACGTTTCGCGCGTCACCGTGACCGGCAACGACGGCGTCCCGAAGCAGCATGACGGTGCGCGTCAATCATCCGATCGACGTCGACGGAACGCTGTACTACCAATCGAGCTACGGCTTCGGCATGCGGTTTCTCGTGACGCGAAACGGCCGGCGCGACGCCGCGCTCTCGGACCGCACGTATGCTCGAGGGCGATTCATTCGACGTTCCCGGAACGCAGCGCACCGTGCTCTACGACCGGTTCGCGCCGACGGTCGACAAGCAGAGCGGGATGCCGACCGCCGATCCGCGCGTCAACGATCCCGGCCGTCGTGCTCGGCGTCTCGCAGGCCGGGAGCGCGCTGGGCGAGGCGCTCGTGCCGCTGCGAACCTGGATCGATCTCGGCGACGGCTGGCGCGTCGTCCCACAGCGCTACGTGCTGTACAGCGGCTTTCAGTACCGCTACGATCCCGGCGTTCCGCTGGTCGGCATCGGCGCCTTCGTGCTGCTCGCGGGGCTCATCATTTCGTTTTATCTCTTGCCGGCGCGGCATCTACCTGCGCGTGGACGAGGACGGGCCGCGACCGCTCGCGGGTCGGCGCGGCCGCCACGACCGTCAAAGGATACGACGTTTTCGAGAGCGAGTTTGTCGTCGGTTGATGGTAGTCGTTGAGAGGATCATCATGCCGCTCGACGAAGTCCTGATCGCCGTCGCGCTCGGCGCCTACACGCTCGGCGCGCTCGCGCTGCTGATCTATTTCTTCTCGCGCGTGGCGTGGCTGCGCGACGTCGGCATGCCGCTCGCGATCATCGGCTGCGTGGCGCAGTTCGCACAACTGGTCGTCGCGCTTCGAGCTGACGCACGTGTGGCCGCTGCTGAACCTCTACGGATCGCTCTCGCTGTTTTCGGCGATGTCGGTGGCCATCTACATCGGATTTGCGTTTCGCTACAGGCTCTGGTTTGCGGGCGGCTTCGTGCTGGCGCTGGCCGCGATCTTCCTCGCCTACGGCGTCACCTGGTACGAGGGCACGATGCCGCCCGTTCCGTCGCTGCAATCGTATTGGGCGAAGATCCACGTGCCGATCGTCGTTTCGTCGTACGCCGCGTTTCTCGTGGCGTTCGTCTTCTCGTGCATCTATCTGCTCAAGTACTACGTCGCGCCGGCGCGTCCCGGCAGCCCCGTCGCCGCCTGGCTCGCCGCGCTGCCGAGCCTGCCGCAGCTCGACGTCGATCGTCTATCGCGCCGTCGCGATCGGCCTGCCGCTCATCTCGATCGGCATCATCACCGGCGCGATGTGGGCGAAAGAAGCCTGGGGCGCCTACTGGCAGTGGGATCCGAAGGAGACCGCGGCGCTCTTCTCGTGGATCATCTACCTCGCGTACATGCACCTCCACACGCGTCACGCCTGGCGCGGACTGCGCACGAACTGGGTCAGCGTCATCGGCTTCGTCTCCATCATCTTCTGCTATCTCGGCGTCAACATTTGGATTTCGGGCCTGCACAGCTACAAGGTCTGATCCGGCGGCTTCGCGAGGCGCCGGCGCGGCTGGTCAGAGTTTCGTCCTGGCGCAGCGGTGAAGGGCGGGTTTACAATTCCGCCAAATGAGGCTGCGATCCAACGCACTGCTCTTCTGTGGAGAACGAAATTGTCTGACTCGAACGCGGGCGCTTCCCACGGCGCCGCCGGCGCACCGTTAGCGCCATGACGCCCGCCGAACCGCTGGAGAGTCAGCCGGCGCACCTTCATGGCGAACGCCACGATCACGATCGGCGGCATCGTCGGCGTCGTGCTGGCGGTACCGATCGTCGGCTCGCTGCTCCCGCCGAAGAGCGCCTCGGCGGGCAGCTGGTCGCCGCTGACCAGCGCAAGAGTTCGATACTGCTGCAAAAGGCGACCGATCAAGCCCGTCAAGCTCACGTTCACGTTGAAGTTCACCGACGGCTATCTGCCCGAGCAATCCGTCGCCGGAATACGTTTGGGGCATCAAGGTCGATCCCGCGAAGTTCCAAGCCGCGCGACCCGACATCTTCAACCAAGCCCGGCGGCAAGGCCGACGTGGATTATCCGGTCGTCAACATGGGCTTCGTCGTCTTCAGCCCGATCTGTCCGCATCTCGGCTGCTACTACAACTGGAGCGACGCGCAGAACCGGTTCATGTGCCCGTGCCACGGCTCGCAGTACACGCTCGACGGCACGCACGTCGCCGGCCCCGCGCCGCGCGGGCTCGATCCGCTGCCGCTGCGCGAGCAGAGCGGCGCGGCCGAGGTGACGTGGATCATCTACCAGTCGAACACGCCGCAACGCATCGTCGTCTCGTATCAGGCATAGGATAGCGAGATCGATGTTGAATTGGATCGAACAACGCACCGGCTTCGTCTCGATGGCCAAGGACTTCCTTACGGAGGACGTTCCCGGCGGCGCGAGCTATTGGTACGTCTTCGGCAGCGCGACGCTGTTTGCGATGATCGTGCAGATCGTCACCGGCATCTTCCTGACGTTCTTCTACGCGCCGTCGGCCGCGACGGCGTGGGAATCGACGCGCGCGATGTACCTCAACCCGTACACGCACTTCTTGCTCGCCGTGCACTACTGGGGCGCGTCGGCGATGATCGCGCTCGTCTTCCTGCACCTGCTGCAAGTGCTGATCTTTGGCGCATATAAGTCGCCGCGCGAGCTGCAGTGGGTCGTCGGCGTCCTGCTCTTGCTCGTGACGCTCGTGCTCGGACTCACCGGCTATCTGCTTGCCGTGGGACATGGACGCGTATTTCGCGTCGCAGGTCTCGCTGAACATCGCCGGCTTGGCGCCGGTGCCGGCCCGGTGATGCAGCACATCGCTCAAGGCGGCGGCGCCATGGGAACGGCGACGATCAACCGCTTCTTCGGCCTGCACGTCTGGCTGATGCCGGCGGTCTTGGTGCTGCTCGTCGGCGCGCATCTGGCGATCTTCCGCCACAACGGCTCGGCCGGACCGGTCGTCGAGGACCGGCGCACGCTGCGGCCGGGACGCTTCTGGCCGGATCAGTTCTTCATGGACGGCGCGTTCTCGTTCATCGTCTTCGTCATCATCTGCTTCCTCGCGTTCGCTTTCCCGCCGTATCTCGACGCGAAGGCGGATCCGACGAAGTTCTTCGTGCCGTATCCGGCGTGGTATTTCTTATCGCTCTTCGGCCTGCTCGCGCTCGTGCCGCCGGAAATCCACCTCGGCCCGATGACGATCAGCATGGAGCTGATCGCGACGATCATCGTTCCGACGCTCTTCCTGCTGGTCGTGCTGTTGCTTCCGTGGATCGATCGCAGCCGCACGCGCAGCTTCGCCGGACGCGCGCGACTGCTCTGGGCCACGACGATCGTCGTGTGCGTCATCGTCGCGCTAACCATCTACGGACAGGCGACGACGATGATCAAGCAGGCCGCCGCGCCGGCCTCGCCGCCGGAGTCGGTCGTGCTGAGCGCGCAAGCCGCGACGCTGCCGCCGCCGGCTCGCCCGGCACCGTCAGGCCGCGAACGCCGGCACGGCGACCACGCAAGCATCGGCAACGAACGGCAACGGCGCGAAAGTCTTTGCGTCAAACTGCTCGAGCTGCCACGGCGCACAGGGCCAAGGATTGCCCGGCACGTTTCCGCCACTTGCGAACAACCCGGTCGTCACCGGCGATCCCGAACAAGGTGATCGGCATCGTCATCGACGGCTTGCACGGCTCGATCTCCGTCAACGGCCAGAGCTACAACGGCCAGATGCCCGCGTGGAAGGGCACGCTCTCGAACAAAGACATCGCCGACGTCATCACCTACATTCGCGGATCGCTCGGCAACAACCACGCCTCGGCCGTGACCCAAGCGCAGGTCGCCGGCTACAAACCGTAGCGGAAGACCGCTTAGCGGCAGCGCGGGCCGTCGTAGAGTAACAGCGCGGCCTTTCGGTCCACGGCGACGATGCGCCGGTCGCGCCCGTACGTCGGATCTTGCGGCGCGCGTATCGCCGGCGCGACGACCCACGCGCGCGGCGCAGTCGCAGATGACGGCGCGCGGATCCATGCCGTCGTTCTGCGGATCGTTTCCACCGGGCGGCGCCAGCACGCGCACGACGGGCTGCGTGTAAAACAGCAGCGCGTTGCCGCCCGAAACGCTTTGAGATCGCGACGACGTCTCCCGAGCGTGCGCTCGCGTTCGATGACGGCAGCCAGCCGCGGCACCGGTTTGAACGCTTCGGCGTGCGGCAGCACCGTCACGGCGAGCACGTCGACGCCGATGGTTGCGGCGAACGCCAGCGCATACGGCGCGCGCGCGCGCGCTTCGCGGGCGCGCGACCAGCAGCGCCGTCAGCAGCGAGCCCGCGAAGATCGCGACCGCCATCCCGAGCAGCGGCGGCACGGCGAGCGCGACCTCGCCGGTCAGCCGATTGTTGCGCGTGAAGAGCCAAATCGCGAAGGCCAGCGCGCCGATCGTCACCGGGACCGTGCGGCGGAAATCACCGCCGAGCGCGTGCCGCCCTGCGTACGACCGCTTCGAAATACAGCGCCGTGATCATAGCCAGCGCCGGAAACTCGAGCGCGACGTAGTTCGGAAGCTTCGTTCGCGCGAAGCTGAAGAACAGCGAGCGGCACGACGATCCACACGAAGCCGAGAGGCGCACGAGCCGCGCGATCTGTCGGTCTCTGCGCGATGCCGGCGCGCAACTGCGCACCGCGTTGACGATGGCCATCGGCAGGAACGCGATCCACGGGAAGAAGCCGAGGATGATGACCGGCAGGTAGTACCAGATCGGGCCCGGACTGGTTTTCGACGACGCCGGTGTAACGCCCGATGGTGTATTCGCCGATCAGCCTCTCGAGCGGCAACAAGTGGTAGTGCGCGACCAGCGCGATCGGCCACGGCGCGGCGATCAGGACGAAGGCGAGCAGCCCGACGATCCAGGCGCGCGGCGACGGCGCCCGCGTCGGTTCGTACCGGCGGTTCCAGAAGTAGAACGGCACGATCGACGAGCAGCGCGACGGCCGGCGCGACGAGGCCCTTGGCGAGAAAGCCGCCGCCGGCCGCGATCCAGCCGTAGACGTGATAGCGGTCGCGCCCGGTTTCGAGTCCGCGAAACCACCAGAAGATCGTCATCGCGACGGCGAGGTCGAGTAGACGCGTCCATGATCGCGAGCCGCCCGATGACCGTTTGCATCAGACACGTCGAGAGGATGGCCGCGGCGTACGCGCCGACGCGCGTTCCGGCTTGCCGTGCTACGGCGTAACCGGTCAGCGCGGAGAGCGCGATAGTCGCGAGCGCCGACGGAAGTCGCAAGCGCGAACGCGCGTCGGGTGCCCAAACAGCAGCGAGAACGCCGCGCCCGCCCAAAAATACAGCGGCGGCTGCACGAAATACGGCACGTCGTTGAGATGCATGACGATCCAGTTGTGCGTGAGCAAGATCTCGCGTGCGACTTCGCCGTACGCCGTCTCGCTGTTGTCCCACAGCGTGCCGACGCCCAAGCCCGGCAAGGTCGCAAGGGCCGCGACGACCGCACCGACGATCGCGGCGCGGGCGGGTCCTTGCGAAGCTTGCGAGCGCAGCACGAAAGGCGGTCTTTGACCGCCGGGCGCGGAACTCTTTTTGCGTTCGTATGCTGCCCATCTCTCTTCGGCCGAACGGTCGTCGCGCCGTCATCGTCGGCGGAGGTGCCGTCGCCGCGCGTAAAGCCGAGTCGCTAGTCGTCGCGGGCTTTCCGATCTTTGTCGTCGCGCCGCACATCGACGAAAGTCTGCGCAGGGTCCTGCGCGCAAAACGGCGGCGATTTCGCGCAGCGCGGCTACTCGCGCGCCGACCTCGACGGCGCGGTGCTCGCAATCGCGGCGACCGACGATGCCGAGCTCAACGCGCGCGTCGTCGCCGACGCGCGCGTCTCGCGCGTGCTCGCGTGCGACGCGACGAGTCTCGATGCGGGCGATTTCACGATGGCGGCGACGGCGCGCATCGGCGACCTCACGGTTAGCGTCGATTCCGGCGGCAACGCGCCGGCCTTCTCGGCGCGCGTCGTTCGCGAGCTGGAGGCGCTGCTCGGCCCGCATTACGGCGATGCGCTGCGCACGCTCGCGCGAATGCGCGCCTACGTCAGGGAGACGTTCCCCCCGTCGAACGCGCACCGATCTTGCGCGCGCTGGCGGAGCGCCCGGTCGACGAGCTCGCCGCGATGCCGGCGACGAGGCTCGTGTGTGCGTCACGGCGCAGCGAGCTGGCCACGATTCAGAGCCGCTCGGTCGCGGCGCGGCTCGCCGAGCGCGGTATCGCGACGACCATCCTCGGCGTTACGACTCACGGAGATCGCGACCGCGATCGTCCGATCGACGAGCTCGGCGGCGTCAACGTCTTCGTCAAGGAACTGGAAGAGGCGTTGCGCGCAGGCCGCGCGGACTTTGCCGTGCATTCGTGCAAGGATCTCGCCGGCGTGCTTCCTGCCGACATGCGCATCGCCGCGATCACGCGGCGTGACGATCCGCGCGATGCCTTTTGCAGCGAGCGCTATGCCGACTTCGAATCGCTTCCGGCCGGCGCCGTCGTCGGGACGTCGAGTCCGCGCCGGCGCGCGTTGCTCGCCGCGCTTCGGCCCGACCTGCGCTACGAAAGCCTGCGCGGCAACGTCGACACGCGGCTGCGCAAGCTTGCGGGAGACGCGTACGACGCGATCGTGCTGGCGATGGCAGGGCTGAATCGCCTCGGCCTGCGCCCGGCACACGTCGTGCCGTTCGAGGTCGATACGCTGGTTCCGGCGGTCGGGCAGGGCGCGCTCGCCGTCGAGACGCGCGCCGATGACGAGCGGCTCGCCGAAACGCTGCGCTCGGCAGTAAACGATTCCTCGAGCGCGCTGTGCATCGAGTGCGAGCGCGCCGCGCTGCGCGAGCTGCGGGCCGGTTGCAGCGCGCCGCTCGGCATCCACGCGCACCTGGCGGGGGCGACCATGGTCGTCGAAGGCGCTTACGCGCCGGCGAACGGGACGATCTACCGCAAGCGACTCGAGCGCCGCGTCTCGACGCCGGAAGAGGCGCGGGCGCTCGGCATCGAACTCTGCTCGCACTTGAGACCGTCCGAACCTACTTCCGTTCTCGGAGCTCAGTCGTGATCGCACTGCGGCCGCGCCGTTTGCGCAGAGGCGAGGCGGTGCGCTCCCTCGTGCGAGAGAACCGCGTCCACGTCGAACAGCTCGTGCAGCCGCTGTTCGTCGTCGAGAACGCAAGCGACGCGTGCCCGATCGAGGCTATGCCCGGCATCGCGCGACTGCGCCTCGCCGAAGCCGTCGCAGAAGCTCGCGAGCTCTTCGCGCTCGGCATCAAGAGCGTGCTGCTCTTCGGCGTTCCCGTGCACAAGGACGCGATCGCCTCGAGCAGTTACGACGCCGACGGCATCGTGCAACGCGCGATCCGCGACATCAAAGCGAGCGTCGCCGACATGCTGGTGATCGCGGACCTTTGCGCGTGCGAATACACCGACCATGGGCACTGCGGCATCCTCGAGGCCGGCGGCGGTGTGGACAACGACGCGACCGTCGAGCTGCTGGCGCGCATCGCCGTGACGTATGCGCAGGCCGGCGCCGACGTCGTGGCGCCGTCGGACATGATGGACGGCCGCGTCGGCGCGATCCGCGCGGCGCTCGACGCAAAGGGCTGGCGCGACATCGCGATCATGGCGTACAGCGCGAAGTACGCCTCCGCGTTCTACGGCCCGTTTCGCGACGCGGCCGGGTCGGCGCCGCGCTTCGGCGACCGGCGCAGCTATCAGATGGATCCGCCCAACGCGCGCGAGGCCCTGCGCGAGATAGCGCTCGACGTCGACCAGGGCGCCGATATCGTCATGATCAAGCCTGGCTTGCCCTATCTCGACGTGCTGCGTGCGGCGCGCGATCGCTTCGACGTGCCGATCGCGGTCTACAACGTGAGCGGCGAGTACGCGATGCTCAAAGCCGCCGTCGCGAACGGCTGGCTCGACGGCGAGCGCGCAATCGACGAGGTCTTGACGTCATTCGTTCGCGCCGGAGCCGACATCGTCATCACGTATCATGCGAAGGAATACGCGCAGCGCCATGGATGAGCGCGCCACGGCCATCGTCATGCTCGCCGGAGGCGATGCACGCCGCTTTCACGGTAAGCTCGAGCGGCCGATCGACGGCGCGCCGATGATTTTGCGCTGCTACCGCAACCTCAAGGCCGCGGCACTGCCGATCTACGTCGCGGCGCGGGGGCCGTTCGCGCCGGAGATCGACGCTTTGATCGACGCGCCGCGCCTGATCGATCGCGATCCCGGCGCAGGCCCCTTGCGCGCCTTCGCGTCGGCCTGCGCTGCCGTCGAGGCCGAGCGCTGCTTCGCCGTCGCGGCGGATCAGCCGCGGCTCGAGGCGTCCCTGCTGCAGCGGTTGATGGCCGCGTGGCGATTGGGAGACGAAGCGGTCGTGCCGACTCACGACGGACGCATCGAACCTCTCGCGGCGTTGTACGATCGCGCCGCGGTCGTACGCGAAGAACCCGGTCTGCGCCGAGACGGTAAGTCCGCGATGCACGACCTCCTAGCGCGCGTGGCGGTCCGCTTCATCTCGCTGCCGGCGGAACATTTCTACAACGTCAATCGTCCGAGCGACCTCGCGGGCGCGGCGGCGAACACGTGAGGCTGGAGCGCTCGATCGCGGCCTTCGCGCGCGCGCGCGCGGTCATCGCGGGCGGCGTGAACTCGCCCGTTCGCGCGCTCGGTGCCGTCGGGCTCTCCCCCGTCTTCATGAAGAGCGGCGCGGGCGCGCTGCTGTACGATCTCGACGGTCACGAGTATCTCGACTACGTGATGTCGTGGGGCGCTCTGCTGTTCGGGCACGCGCATCCCGCCGTGACGCGCGCGATTGCCAACGCGGCGATGCGCGGGACGTCGTTCGGCACGCCGACCGAGCTGGAGAGCGACCTCGCCGAGCTCATCGCATCGATGATGCCGTCGATCGCACGGCTCCGGTTCGTGTCGAGCGGCACCGAGGCGACGATGAGCGCCGCGCGCCTGGCGCGCGGATTCACCGGCCGGCCCAAGATCGTCAAGTTCGCGGGCTGCTACCACGGGCACGCCGACGCGTTTCTGATCGCCGCGGGCTCGGGAGCTTTGACGCACGGCACACCCGACTCGCCTGGCGTCACGCCGGGAACCGCCCGCGACACGATCGTGTTGCCGTTCAACGACGTACCGGCGGTGGAGCACGCCTTCGAGGCCAATCGCGCCGAAATCGCGGCCGTAATCGTCGAGCCGTATCCCGCCAACATGGGGCTCGTGCTCCCCGCGCCGGGCTACCTGCAGCGCCTCCGTGAGCTGTGCAGCGGCGAAGGTGCGCTGCTGATCTTCGACGAGGTCATAACGGGCTTTCGCGTCGGGCGCGGCGGCGCGCAGGCGCGCGAAGAGGTGACTCCCGATCTCACGACGCTCGGCAAGGTCATCGGGGGCGGGCTCCCCGTGGGCGCGTTCGGCGGTCGCGCGGACGTGATGGCGCACCTCTCGCCCGACGGACCGGTCTATCAGGCCGGCACGCTCTCCGGAAATCCGCTCGCGATGGCGGCCGGCCTCGCGACCCTGGGCATCGTCGCCGCGGACGCGACGTTATACGATCGCTTGGAAGACCTGACGCGGCGCCTGACCGACGGCCTGGCTGGGGCTATGAGCAGTCACGGAGTGGAACACATCTGCAACTCCGTCGGTTCGATGTTTACGATGTACTTTACGAGCGAACCCGTCACCGATCTGCAGAGCGCTCGCCGCTCGGATCGAACGGCGTTCGCGAAATATTTCGGCGCCATGCTGGACCGCGGAGTCTATTTCGCGCCCTCGCCGTTCGAGGCGAACTTCGTCTCGACGGCGCACACCACGCAAGAGATCGAACGGACCATTGCCGCTGCCGATGCGTCGCTGTCGCAGCTCGTCGCGGCACCGGTGCGCTGATGCCGATCACCTGCATCGGACTCTCCCATCACACCGCGCCGGTCGAGGTACGCGAGCGTCATGCGTTCCCCGCGTCGCGGATGGCGGAGGCGCTGGTCGCGCTGCGCGACTACGAGGCCGTGCAAGAGGCGGCAATGCTGCAGACCTGCGGCCGCCTCGAGATCTACGCCGAGCTGCACGACTACGAGCGCGGCGTCGCGCAGCTGAAAGCGTTTCTCGCGAACTTCCGTCACGGCGCGACGGGCTACGACCTCGACTCGTACCTCTACACGCATCTCGGCCACCAGGCGGTCGAACATCTCTTTCGCGTCTGTACCGGCCTCGACTCGATGCTGATCGGCGAGGCCGAAATTCTCGGACAGGTCAAAGACGCGTACGTGGCGGCAACGCAGGCCAAGTCGCTCGGGCGCTCGCTGCACCGGCTCTTTCGCGATGCGCTGGCCGCCGGCAAGACGGCTCGCGCGCAGACTCAGATCGGCGGGGCGTCGGCGTCGATCGCGACGGCCGCCGTGGTGGCGGCGCAGTGCCGCTTGGGCACTCTGAAAGACAAGTCGATCCTCGTCGTGGGCGCCGGCAAGATGGGGCGTACCGCGGTGAAGCGGTTGCGCCAAGAGGGCGCGGCGCGCGTCATCGTGGCGAATCGAACGATGTCGCGCTCGCGCGATCTCGTCGCAGAGACGGGATTCGGAGAGGCCGTCGAGATGCCGGGCCTCGTCGACGCATTAGCGCTGGCCGACGTCGTCGTCGCGTCGACCGGCGCATCGCATTTCGTGTTGAACGAGCCGCGCGTGCGCGCGGCGATGGAGCTACGCCCCGAACGCCCGCTCTTCATCGTGGATATCGCGGTGCCGCGCGACGCGGATCCGGAGGTAGCGAACGTGCCCAACGTTTCGCTCGTGGACATCGACGGGCTCAAGGCGCTGGTCAACGAGCGCCTCGAGCTCCGGCGCGAGGCGATTCCGGCGGTGGAAGAGATCATCGCCGAGCACGTCGAGCGCTTCGAGAATTGGTATCGCGCGCGCGTCGCCGTGCCCGTGATCGCGCGGCTGACTGCGAAGGCCGAATCGATCCGCGCCCGGGAGCTGGAGCGCCTGCTCGCGCGCTGCCCCGAGCTCGACGAACGCGAGCGCATGCTCATCACCGGGACTACGATGACGATCGTTTCGAAGCTGCTGCACTCGGCGATCCTGCGCATCCGCGAGAAGGCGACGCTGGACAAAGAACAGGCGCTTTCGACCGCGCGTCTCCTCGACGAACTGTTCGAGCTCGACGCCGTTCCCGACGACACCGTGTCGTCCTGACCGTTGTCGGGAATCGTACACCTCGTCGGCGCGGGCCCGGGCGATCCGGGCCTGCTGACGTTACGGGCCGCGGAGCTGCTGCGCACGGCGGACGTGCTGCTCTACGACGCGCTCGTCGCCGACGCGATCCTCGCGCTCGCTCCACCGGAGTGCGAGCGCATCTTCGTCGGAAAGCGCCGCGGCGCGCACGCGATGCCCCAGCCCGGCATCGAGCGGCTGATGATCGAGAAGGCGCGCGCCGGAAGGCGCGTGGTGCGCTTGAAGGGCGGCGACCCGTTCGTCTTCGGGCGCGGCGGCGAGGAGGCGCAGGCGCTGCGCGCCGCCGGCGTCGCGTTCGACGTGGTTCCCGGGATCAGCTCTGCGATAGCGGCGCCCGCGTATGCCGGCATACCGCTGACGCATCGCGAGCATGCCGCGTCGTTCACCGTAGTCACGGGACACGAGGATCCGGCCAAGCCCGCGAGCACGCTGAATTGGGCCAAGCTCGCCGATCCGCAACGCACGCTCGTGCTGCTGATGGCAACGGCGACGCTGGGCGAGATCGCGCGGCAGCTCATCGAACACGGGCTCGACGCGTCCACGCCGGTCGCCATCGTGCAGGACGGCACGCGCCCAACCCAGCGCACCCTGTCGGGCACGCTGGCGACGATCGCCGAGGAGGCCGCGCGCGCGAAGGTCGGGTCGCCCGCGGTCGCGGTGATCGGCGGCGTTGCGGGCCTGCGCGATTCGCTGCGCTGGTTCGATACCGGTGCGCTCTTCGGCAAGCGCGTACTGATCACGCGCGCGGGCCATCAATCGGACGCGTTCGCACGCGCGCTGCTCGAGCGCGGCGCCGAACCGATCTCCGCGCCCACAATCGCTATCGAGCCGCCGCGCGATGCGCGCGCGGCGGACGACGCGTTCGGCGAGCTCGCGTCCTTCGCGTGGATTGTGTTCACGTCGCAAAACGGCGTCGACGCGTTCTTCGAGCGGCTGGCCGCGCGCGGCCGCGACGCTCGCGCGATCGCCGGCGCGAAGGTTGCCGCCATCGGCGAGCGCACTTCCGAGCGCTTGCGAGCGCCACGGCATCCGCGCCGACTTCGTTCCCGCCGCGTACGTGAGCGAAGCGGTCGCGGCGGCGGTCATCGAGCGCTCCCAGCCCGGGTGAGCGCATGCTGCTCTACCGCGCGGCCGAGGCGCGCGACGCGCTGCCGCGCGCGCTCACGGCCGCAGGACGCCGCGTCACCGACGTCGCGGCGTACACGACGGTCGTCCCGCGCGATCCGGATTTCGCTGCGAAGGTCGCGCGCGCCGATGTGCTGACGTTCACGAGCGCGAGTACGGTGCGCGGCTTCGTCGCGCTGCTCGGGTGGAAGCGCGGCGGCGGCACGCGGTAAATGCGTCGCGTGCATCGGGCCGGTCACCGCCGAGGCGGCAAGCGGTGCCGGGCTCGCGGTGGACGTCGTCGCCGAAGTGTACACGACCGCCGGGATGCTGGACGCGCTCGAGGCGCACGTGGCACGGCAGCCATGATGCAAGCCGGCGTTGGTGCCGCGCTGGCGGCGGCGATCGCGCTCATCGCGCATCGCGCGCGATCGCTGTCGGCCAGTGGAGCCATAGCGGCGTTCGCCGTGGGAACGATTGTGTTCGGAGCTGCGGGATGGCGCGGCGCGGCGGTCCTCTTCGCGTTCTTCATCCCCTCGGCGCTGATTTCGCGGCGCGGGGCCGCCGGCGCGCCGCGGAGCGGATGGCAGGTCCTGGCCAACGGCGGCGTTGCCGCATGCTGCGCGCTACTGTCGATGCGATTCGGCGCCGCGTTTTCGGCCGGGTTCGCCGGCGCGTTCGCCGCGGCATCGGCCGATACGTGGGGGACCGAAATCGGCACGCGCGTCGCGCAGACCCCGGTCTCGATCCTGACCTTTCGCCCCGTCGCCGTCGGACGATCGGGCGGCGTCACGCTCGCGGGATCGCTTGCGACGCTCGGGGGGGCGCTGTGCGTTCCTCTCGCCGCCGCCGCAGTCGGCGTCGCACCGCTGGTCGGGCGTCGCCGCAGGCGGAATTGCAGGCGCGCTGCTCGACTCGATCCTCGGCGCGAGCCTGCAGGCACTGCGCTACTGTCCGGCGTGCGCGCGCGATTGCGAGACGCGGTACCACGCATGCGGCGGCGCGACGCAGCTGCGGCGCGGTGTGAGCTGGATCGAAAACGACGCGGTGAACTTTGCGGCGACGCTGTGCGGCGCGCTCGTTGCCGGT
The DNA here is from genome assembly GCA_963736475.1 of Vulcanimicrobiota bacterium. GTDB lineage: Bacteria > Vulcanimicrobiota > Vulcanimicrobiia > Vulcanimicrobiales > Vulcanimicrobiaceae > Cybelea. Next base: position 417,693 of record CAVTOQ010000006.1, read on the forward strand.
TTGAGTGTTAGGAACCTCTGAAGAAGTTCATGTACCGATCGTTTGACCGCAAAGCCGCCGGATGCTAGGAGAAGGCGAGGGAGCATACCCACAGTGGTCTGTGACCGAGTCTTCGACAACGCAGATGGCGGCTTTGCGGCCAAACCCTTCGGGCAGCGGCGATCGGTGCAGCAACTTCTTCAGAGGTTCCTTAGCTAATCGGCGTTCCCCACGACGCCCAGCCGGGCGCCGCTTCGCGAGCGAACAGCTCGATGCGCGCACGCTTGCCGCAGAGCTGCTCGATCATCTTTCGAAACACCGGAGGCTTACGGCTGTGCTCCGCGCGCGGATGCAGCACCACTTGAGCCTGCGCGAAGTCGTGCAGCGGAAACGGCCGGCCGTTCGGCATCGTCGTCGCGGCGAGGACGAATTCGGTCGTCGGCTTAGTGAATGTCGGCGCGATGCCTTGCCCGCGGATGATCTCGCCGCGCCGATTCGTCTTGACCCAGACGTAGAGCACGCCGCGAAAGTGTAGCCCCCAGCGCTCCACGAGATCGAGCGCTAGATGCATGCGCGGCCCGGTCGCCCAGAGGAACAGCGCCGCGCGCTTGGCCATAATGTCGCGCACGGGGAGCTCTCGCGAGCGCCTCCTGCGTCATCAGCGCGTAATGCTTCCCCGCGGCCGCGTCCTTGATCGGGCTGCCGTAGTAAGACCACGGCGGGTCGGCGTACACGATGTCGAACGGCCCCTTCGGGAGGGCCGGCACGTCGACGGGTTCGCGCGCCGGGGACCGCCGGGCGAGGCGCGCCAAATGCTCGAGATTCTTCTTCGAGTATGGGCTCACGAGCCCAAAGAGGGGTCACGGACCGGGGCGGTTGCACGTTAAAGCCGAAGGGAAGCTTTTCGATTATGACGGCAGCGCTCGGTGCTCAGACTCGCATGGGTCGGGCGACGCTCGCGTCGGTGGGGATTCACCTGCTCGCGGCGCTCGCGATTCCGGCTTTGGTCTGGACGAGCGGGGGTAACGTGCCGGTCGAAACGATCAGCTTCACGCACATACTGCGGATCCAGATCGTGCGGCCGCGCGTGGTCCAGCCTCCTCCGCGAGCGGCCGCACCGCAGCATAGCGTCACGCCGCGCGTGACGTACGCCAAGAACCTCCATCTCGTCGCGCGCTCCCCGAGCCGCCACGCTTCGCCGAATCGCCCGATCGCGACCGACGCGCCCGCCGCTCCGGCGATCGCGAGCGTTGCGATGGCAGGCGAGGTGAGCTCGGGCGGCGCCGCGGCACCCAACGTCACGCCCTCTCCCGCCGCGCGGACCGTCGCGAGCGAAGGAATGCATCAGACGGGCGGCTACCTCCCGTTCGGTGCGGAACAACCGGTACCGGTGCTCGATCCGGGCGTGCTCAAACAGCTGGGCGCGTTGAACGTGCACGTCACGCTGCTCGTCACCGTCGGCGACGACGGCCGCACGCAAACCATCGAATTCAAGCCGCCGATCGACCCGCAAATCGAAACGCGCATTCGCTCGATGCTTGCGGACGCGAGTTGGGATCCGGCGGTGTGCGGCGGCGGCGTCTCCTGCGCCGGCGCCGCGACAATCAAACTGTAGAAGTCTCTCTTCGAGACTACAGTATAGATTTGCCGAGGGCCGAGCAGATCAGGTCGACCGCGAGCGACGCCGTCTGATTGCGGGTGATCGAAGATCGGATTGATCTCGACCATCTCGATCGAGCCGAGCTGCCCGCTGTCGGCGAGCATCTCCATTACGAGGTGGGCTTCGCGATAGCTGAGGCCGCCCCTGACGGGCGTTCCGGTGCCGGGCGCCTCGCTCGGGTCGAGCGCGTCCATGTCGAACGAGACGTGGATCGGATGCTGGTCCGCACCCGCGATCGCGCGCGCGTCGTCCATCACGTGCATCATGCCACGCTTGTCCACGTCGGTCATCGTAAATGTCTTCACGCCGAAGTCGCGCAGGATACGCTTCTCGTCCGCGTCCACGTCGCGCAGGCCGATCTGCACCGTGCGCGACGGGTCGGCGAAGCCATTCGTCAGCGTGAAGTAGAGCGGCATGCCGTGAACGTTGCCCGTGGCCGAGCTCGCCGGGCTATTGATATCGGCGTGCGCGTCCACCCAGACGAGTCCGGGCGGCGAGCCGTACGCGCGTGTCAAGCCGGTCAGCGTCCCCATCGCGATCGAGTGGTCGCCGCCGAGCACGATCGGCACTCCTCCCGCAGCAATGGCCTGCTCGACCAGCAGAGCGAGGTCGTGGCAGACCGTCGAGATCACGGTGAAGTATTTCGCCGAGGCGTCTTCGGAGTTGGCCGACTCGCGGATCGGAACCACGAGGTCGCCGCGATCGACGAATCGTTTCGATGCCGAGGCGGCGCAGCTTCTCGTGGAGCTTGGCATAGCGCACGGCCGAGGGTCCCATGTCGACACCGCGCCGGCTCGCGCCCAGGTCCATGGGGACGCCGACGATATCGACGCGCCGTACCGGGAGAGAGCGTCGTGCTCACGACGGCGGGGCTTTCGTTGCTCGGTGCGGCAGGACCCGCGCGCGGCCGGGAGACCGAAAGCTGGTGCCCATGTTGCGACGTGCGACGTCCATTTCGGCGTTTGCTCTTTGCGCCGCCATCGCGTGTATCGATCCCCGTCCTTGCAAATGTTCCGCCGCCGTTTGCGGCGCTTGAGTCGCGACGTGCGAATCGCGGCTGCCGCATTCCCGGCCGCGATCGCACTCGACGTTCTCGATTTCAACACCGGCTATCACGCCGGTTTCAACGCCGCGCAAGAGCATGCCGGCAGCATCGACGATCAAGCTTCCCGTCATGGTCGAGGTCTTCGAGGAGCTCGAGACGGGCGGCTTCGATCTCAATCGACGCGTGACGCTGCGAGCCGAGCGACAGAGACGACGGATCGGGTGACTTGGCCGACAGCCCGGCCGGGGCGGAGCTTCGCCGTCTCGGAGCTGCTCGCAAAGATGATCGACGTCAGCGACAACACCGCGACGAACATGCTGATTCGGCTCGTCGGCCGCCGCAACATCAACCGCCGAGATGACGCGAGCTCGGCCTCGACGCACACGCACCTGACCGGCGACGTGCGCACGGACGCGTGGTCGATTCGCCAGGCGCTGCGAACCTCGCCGGCCGACCTCGTTCACCTGCTGACGCTGATGGCGCGCGGCGAGCTTGTCGACGAGTGGTCGTCCGACGAGATGATCGCGCTGCTGGAGGCCGATCGATACAACACGCTCTTGCCGGAGCCGCTTCCCGACTGACGTCGCCGATCGCGCACAAGACCGGCTCGCTGTTCGATACGCTCAACGACGCTGGAATCGTCTACGCGAGCGACGCGCCCTACGTCATCGCCGTCATGACGACGGCGCTGCCGTCACAGGATCTGGGGCGCGACGTTCATCCATCGCATCTCGCGGCTGGCCTACGCCGACGAGCTGCGCTTCGCGCGCTGGCGCGAGGAGACGGGAATCGCGCCGGCACTCGAGTCGCAGCCCGCGAGCGACAGGCCCGGCCGTCGCCCGACGTGCCGTACTGGGGCGAGCGAACCGTACTCCGAGCGGCGTGCCGTCTACGAGTCACGACCTAGGCGTTGACGCGCGCCGACGCGTACATCCGCGTCAGCCACGATTCGTAGCGCGGATCGCGCCCGGTGACGATTTGCTCGTAGAGATCGCGCAGAGCGCTCGGTGATCGGACCGATCGTTCCGTCTCCGACCGATGCGCCGGTCGATCGACGCGACGTAGCAGATGCCGGCCGCCGTCCCCGTAAAGAAGACTTCCTCCGCCGAGTAGAGCTCGCCGCGATCGATCGAGCGCTCGACGATATCCATGCCGAGCTCGCGCGCGCAATCTCCATGATCGCTCGCCGGGTAACGCCCTCGAGCACGTTCTGCGAAGGATCCGGCGTGTAGAGCACGTTGCGGCGCACGAGAAAGATGTTCTCCGCCGAACCTTCGGCGACGTGACCGTCGTGCGACAGGAGGATCGCCTCGTCGTAGCCGTTGCCCACCGCCTCGCTTTTGGCCAGCGCGGAGTTGACGTAGAGGCCCGTGATCTTCGCGCGCGGCGGCGCCATCGTATCGTCCGAGCGCCGCCACGAGCTCACGCAGACGTCGAGCCCGCGCTCGGCGTCGAGGTAGTGCGTGAAGGGAATCGGTACGATCGCAAAGGCGTCGGGCACGCCGTGCAGGCGCACGCCGACGTCTTCGGCGGCCTTGTACGCAGAAGGGACGGATGTAGATATCGGTGTCGATAGTCGTTCCGCAGGCAGAGCTCGACCGTGATTCGATCAGCTCGTCGACGCTCTTGGGAAGCGACATCGTCAGGATCTTCGCCGAAGTCGCGAGCCGTTCGTAGTGGTCGCGCAGCAACAGGAGCAAGAGCTCGCGCTCCTCCGGGATCCAGTAGCCGCGGATTCCTTCGAAGCAGCCGGTGCCGTACTGCAGCCCGTGCGTGAGCAGTCCGACCTTGGCGTCCTCGTAGCGGCAGAATCGACCCTCGGCATAGACGGTAACCGACGAAAGGTCCATGCGCGATCGCCTCCCTTCTGTCCGCCGGTTGTTGCCTCCGGCACTCGGAAGCTCCTTTGGCCAAGCGCCGAGACGGCCGTTCGAGCCAGCGCGCGCGCAATGTGGTGGGAGCCCGTCGGCGACGCGCGAATTACGGCCGCATGAGCAAAGGCTTACGTTCGACTGACGCATCCGCTCGTGCGCGACGGCGGGAGGCTTGCGCCGCGCCACGTGGGACGAGGCGCTCGATCGCGCGGCGTCGTGCCTTGCGCGACGCGCGCGATCGCGGCGCGACCCGCACCTACGGAATGTTCAGCTGCTCGAAAGCGACCAACGAGATGAACTACATCGCGCAGAAGTTCGCTCGCGCGGTCATCGGCAGCAACAACATCGATAGCTGCAATCGAACTTGACACGCTCCGAGCGTCGTCGGTCTGACGGCGGTCTTCGGGGCAGGCGGCGGCACGAGCTCCTACGAGGAGATCGCGCGGACCGACCTGATCGTCCTATGGGGCTCGAATGCGCGCGAGACGCATCCGATCTTCTTTCATCACGTGCTGCGCGGCATTCGCAACGGCGCCAAGCTGTACGTCGTGGATCCGCGCCGCACGTCGAGCGCGCGCTGGGCCGACGGCTGGCTCGGTCTCGACGTCGGATCCGACATCGCGCTGGCAAACGCGATCGGGCGCGAGATCCTCGCCGCCGGATCTGGAGAACCGCGCGTTCATCGACCGCGCGACGAGCGGCTTCGAAGAGTATCGCGCGAGCGGTCGAACCGTACACGCTCGAACGCGCCGAAGCGATCACCGGCGTTCCCGGCGCGCTCATCCGCGAGCTGGCGCACGCGTACTCGGGGCGCCAGCGCGCGCAGCTCTGCTGGACGCTCGGCATCACGGAGCATCACAACGCCGTCGACAACGTCCGCGCGCTCATCAATTTGGCGCTGCTGTGCGGCCACGTCGGCCGCTACGGCTCGGGCGTCAATCCGCTCGCGGGGGCAGAACAACGTCCAGGGCGGCGGCGACATGGGCGCGATTCCGAACAAGTTCCCGGGCGGGCAGGACGTCGAGGACGACGACGAGCATCCGCAAGTTCGAGAAGCGCCTGGAACGTCACGCTGCCGCTCGAAGCGCGGCTGGAACCTGACCGACATGTTCGCGGCGATCGAGCGCGGCGATCTCGACACGCTCTACATCATCGGCGAAAACCCGGCGCAGTCCGAAGCCGATCAGGAGCACGCGATGGCGCTGCTGCGCGGTCTGAAGCACCTGATCGTGCAAGACATCTTCTTGACGAAGACCGGCGAGCTCGCCGACGTCGTCTTTCCCGCCTCGGCAAGCTGGTGCGAATCGGAAGGCACGGTGACGAGCAGCGAACGCCGCGTGCAGCGCTGTCGTAAGGCGCTCGATCCGCCGGGCGAGGCGCGCGACGACATCGCGATCATGTGCGCGCTCGCGCGGCGGCTCGGCAGCGACTGGCCGGAGTATACGCCGCAGCAGGCCTGGGACGAGTGCCGCTCGCTCTCGGATTGGCACGCGGGAATGAGCTACGAGCGGCTCGACGCGCTGGACGGAATACCCTGGCCGTGTTACGACGAGACGCATCCCGGGCGAACAATTTCTGCACGCGCGCCTGTGGGAGGAGCCGCTGCGCGGCGCGCGCGCGCCGTTCGCGGCCGTCGAGCACGATCCGCCGGTCGAGGCGCTCGACGCGGAGTATCCCGTACGGCTTACGACCGGACGGCGCCTCGATTCGTTCAACACCGGCGTGCAGAGCGGCGGCTATCGCTCGCCGCTGCGCCGCGGCGAGACGCTCGACATCTCGCCGGACGATGCGCGGCGCTACGGCGTCGCCGACGGCGACACGGTCCGCGTCACGTCGCGGCGCGGATCGATCGTCGTGCCGGTCCGCATCGATCCCGGCCTGCGCGCGGGACTGGCGTTCACGACCTTTCACTTCAACGACGCGGTCGCGACGAATCTGCTTACGATCGACGCGACCGACCCGAAGTCCGGCACCGCCGAGTTCAAAGCGTGCGCGGTGCGGATCGACCCTGCGGCGGCCTCAGGATGAAGGCGTAGTGCCGGACCTGCACTTTACGTCGGCGACGGCAACGCCGCAGGAGCGCGCCGCCGTCGACGCCGCGCTCGAACGCGCGCCCGCCGGCGATGGAGCGCGAGATGGGCGCCGCCATCTCCTGCTTCCGGTGCTGCACGCGATCAACGATCGGATCGGCTGGATCAGCCCCGGCGCGCTGAACTACGCCGGCGAGCGGCTGGACGTCGCGCCCGCCGACGCGTACGGCGTCGCGACGTTCTACGCGCTCTTCGCGACGACGCCGCGTCCGCCACGCGTCGTGCACGTATGCGACGACATCGCGTGTATGGTCGCGGGCATACCGTCCCAGATCGACGCGAAAGACGCCGAGATCGTGCGCAGTCCATGCCTCGGCTTATGCGATCGGGCGCCGGCAGCGCTCGTGTTTGAGGCCGGCGATCCGCCCCGAGCCCGTCAGATTGCGCCAGTCGACGCGGCCCTCGCGGACGGCCCGGCGCCGGCGCCGCAGATCGCCGGCGCGCCGCTGCGGCTGCTAAAACGCGTCGGCCGCGTCGATCCGGAGAGCCTCGACGAATATTGCTCGAGCGGCGGGTACGCCGCCCTGGAACGAGCGCTCAACATTGGCCCCGAGCGGATCGTCGCCGAGGTCATGGCATCGAAGCTCTTCGGGCGCGGCGGCGCGGCCTTTCCCACCGGCCGCAAGATGGAGGCGGTCGCGCACGCGCCCGCGCTTCCGCATTACATCATCTGCAACGCTGACGAGTCGGAGCCGGGGACGTTCAAGGATCGCGTGCTGATGGAATACGATCCGTTCGCGATCGTCGAAGCGATGACGATCGCAGCCTGCGCCGCCGGCTGCGAACGCGGTTTCATCTACGTCCGCGGGGAGTATCCGCTCGCGGCGGCGCGCCTCGAAAACGCCATCGTGCGGACGCGCGAGCGCGGCCTGCTAGGCGATGACGTGATGGGGCGCGGAATACGCTTCGACGTGGAGCTGCGCCGCGGCGCGGGCGCGTACATCTGCGGCGAGGAGACGGCGCTTTTCAACTCGATCGAAGGCAAGCGCGGCGAGCCGCGCAACAAGCCGCCCTTTCCGGTAGAGGCCGGCCTCTTCGGGAAACCTACGTTGATCAATAACGTCGAGACGCTCGCCAATCTGCCGGCGATCGTGCTCGACGGAGGCGCCGCGTATGCGAAGATCGGAACGCCCGAGTCGACCGGCACGCGGCTTTTCTGCGTATCCGGCGCCGCCACTCGGCCCGGCGTCTACGAGGTCGCGCACGGCACGACGCTCGGCGAGCTCGTCGAGATGTCCGGCGGCGTTCCCGCGCCGCACTCGCTGCGCGCGATCCTGCTCGGCGGCGCCGCGGGATGCATGCTCGCGCCGGACGCGTTGGCGCTGCCGCTGAGCCACGAGGCCGCGCGCGCCGCGGGCGCGACGCTGGGCTCGGGCGTCGTGATGCTCTTCGACGAGCGCGTCGACCTCGCGGCGATCCTGCGGCGCATCGCGCGCTTCTTCCGCGACGAGTCGTGCGGACAGTGCGTCCCGTGCCGCGTCGGTACGGTTCGTCAGGAGGAGGCGCTCGAGCGCGGAGACGTGATCCTGCTCGATGAAATTGGGCGAGTCATGCGCGACGCTTCGATCTGCGGCCTCGGCCAGACCGCCGCCAATGTGATCGCCTCTGCGCGAACGAACCTAGGGGGCCTCTGAACTATGGCCGACCTAACGATCGACGGCGCGGCGATGCGCGTGCCCGACGGCGCGACGATTCTCGACGCCTGCCGCGCCGCGGGGATCGAGACCCCGACACTCTGCTTTCTCGAGTCGCTCACGCCGGTGAACGCCTGTCGCGTCTGCGTCGTCGAACTCGAGGGATCGCGCGCGCTGGTGCCCGCGTGTGCGCGCCGCGCGGAATCCGGCATGGCCGTCCAGACTGATTCCGCGCGGGTGCGTCATAGTCGCAAGATGGTGCTCGAGTTTCTCGCATCGTCCGTCGATCTTTCGACCGCCCCGGACGCGCTGCGCTACTGCGAGCGTTACGGCGCCGACCCGCGGCGCTACGGAGTTGCGCCGGCGACGGTCGCGCAGCCGATAAAGATCGACAACGAGCTCTACGTCCGCGACTACGCGAAGTGCATCCTCTGCTACAAGTGCGTCGAGGCGTGCGGCGTCGACGCTCAGAACACGTTCGCGATCGCCGTCGCAGGCCGCGGCTTCGACGCGCACATCTCGGCGGAGTATGACGTCGCGCTGCCGGACTCGGCCTGCGTCTACTGCGGCAACTGCATCGGCGTCTGTCCCACGGGCGCGCTGATGTTCTCGTCTGAGCACGAGCTGCGCGCCCGTGGAGAGTGGAACGAGCCCGCGCAGACCCAAACCGACACGATTTGCTCGTACTGCGGCGTCGGATGCACGCTCACGCTGCACGTCCAGGACAACGACATCGTCAAAGTCACGTCGCCGGTCGAGAACGGCGTGACCCACGGCCATCTCTGCATCAAAGGCCGTTTCGGCTACCAGTACGTCCAGAGCCGCCCCGAGGAGTAGTGGAAACACGCATCGGGCGCACCGCGGAGACCGACGTCGTAACGCTCGACCGCGGGACGCGCGCGGCGAAACGCGACGACGTCGTGGCCGAGGAGCCGCTCGAGCTGCGGGTCGTGACGCGCGGGGCCTCGCAGACCATCGCCGTGACGATGCGCACGCCGGGCAACGATTTCGAACTCGCGGCGGGCTTCCTCTTCGATGAGTCGATCGTAAGGTCGCGCGAAGAGATCGCGAACATGACGTACTGCCTGGACCCGGAGATGGATCCGGATCAGCGCTACAACGTCGTGAGCGTCGAGCTACGCGGGGCGCCGCGCGACCTCACGCGCTTCGAGCGGCACTTCACGATGAACAGCGCATGCGGAGTTTGCGGCCGCGCGCAGCTCGACGCACTGCGCGAGCTCGGCGTCGAGGCGCTCGACGATGACGTCCGCGTGTCCGCCAACCTCTTGTACGCTCTGCCGCACCGAATGCGCGAGGTGCAGCGCATGTTCGCATCGACCGGCGGGCTGCATGCCGCGGCACTCTGCGACGAGCACGGCCGGATCCAGACGGTTCGCGAAGACGTCGGCCGCCACAACGCGGTCGACAAGCTCGTCGGCTGGGGCCTGCTCGGCGGCGCGCTTCCGTTCGCGCATTCGATACTGCTCGTCAGCGGGCGCGCGGGCTACGAGATCCTGCAGAAGAGCGTGATGGCGCGGATCCCCATCGTCGCTTCCGTCTCCGCGCCGAGCAGCCTGGCGGTGCAGCTCGCGCGCGAGTTCAACGTCACGCTCGTCGGATTCTTGCGCGGCGAACGCGCCAACGTCTACGCCGCTAGCGAACGAATTCTCGCAGAATCCGGTTGAACTCGGCAGGGTTGTCGGCGTTGGCGACGTGTCCGGCATCCGCGATCTCGATCAGACGCGATCCGCCGATCCCGTCCGCGACCTCCTGGGCGAGAGCGCGCGGCGCGACCGCGTCGTGTTCGCCGTGGGCGACGAGCACCGGCACGTCGATTGCCGGCAGCTCGTCGAGATAATCGCCCGTCCACGTCGCATCCGTCGCGGCTAGGAAACATTCGACGGACTTGCACGCATACTGCTCGATCGTTTCGCGCAGACGCCCCGGCGGCAGACCGAGTTTCGCCGCGCGAAGCTCCCCGAACGCGCGCATGTCGTTGATTTCACGCGCCTGAGCGCGAATTTGCTCGGCATAGCGCCGGCCGTCGGGATAGCGCGCGAAGCTTCCCACGATCATCAGCGCGTCGAGCCGCTGCGGCGCTCGCCGCCACAGCTCGAACGCCACGACCCCGCCCAGGCTGCAGCCCACGAGCGTGAAGCGCTCGAGGCTCAGCGAGTCGGCGATCGCCAGCACGTCGTCGGCATACCCCGCACGCGTAATCGACGACGGATCGGGATCGGGCTTCTGGGCGCCGTTGCCGCGCAGCTCGACGGCAACGCACAGGCGATCGCCCGCGAACTCGGCGAGCTGATGATCCCAGATCGCCGCCGTCGATCCGACGCCGTGAACGAAGACCAGGGGCGAGCGCAGGCGATCGCCGCGGCCCGAGCCGGCCAACCGCGCTCCGGCGATCACGCCGCGTTCCGCTTGCGGGCGACGAAGGCGCGCACGTCGTCCAACGAGCGCGCGTTCAGCACGTCCGCGGCGCCGAGTCCGGCGCGCCGCGCCTGTCCAACCGCGAACTCGATCGCCGCCAGGTCGCCGGTGCGATGCGCGTCGCTGTCGAGCGCGAACGTCACGCCGTAGGACTTCGCCATCCGCGCCAGCGGCGCCGGCAGGTCGAGACGCGCGGCCTGGCCGTCGATCTCCAGCGCGGTGCCGGTGCGCGCCGCCGCGGCGAATACGGCGTCGTAGTTGAACTCGTAACCGCTCGATGTATCGAAGCGGTGACCCGTCGGGTGGCCGATGATCGTCACGTAACGGTTCTCGCAGGCACGGATGAGGCGCTCCGTCATCTCCGCGCGGGATTGGCGCGTCGCCGTATGCACCGACGCGATGACGACGTCGAGTTCGGCAAGAACCTCGTCGTCGAATTCGAGCGATCCGTCCGGAAGGACGTCGACTTCGCTCGCTTGGAGCGTGCGCACGCCGTAACGCTCGCTGTAGCGGGCGATCTCCTCACGCTGACGGCGAAGCTCGTCACGGTCCACGCCGAACCGCCGCGTCCGACCGCGCGAGTGATCGCTGATGGCGTGATACTCGTAGCCGCGCGCCGCTGCCGCCGCAATCATCGCTTCGAGCGCATCGTCGCCGTCGCTCCACGTCGTGTGCATATGGAAGTCGCCGCGCAGGTCGGCCGTCTCGACGAGCGCTGGGACGGCGCCGGCGCGAGCGAGGTCGATCTCGTCCAGTCCGCTACGCAGTTCGGGCGGAATGAACTGCATGCCCAGCGCCGCGTAGACGCCGTGCTCGTCGGTGCACGTGATGACCTCGCCGTTCTCTAAGTTGAGGATGCCGTTCTCGCTCACGCGTAGGCTCCGACGCACGGCATACTCGCGCAGCTTGATGTTGTGCTCGCGCGATCCTGTGAAGTGCTGCAGCAGATTTCCGTAGAGATGATCCGGAAGCACGCGCAGATCGATCTGCAGTCCGCCCGGGAGCCAAATACTCGCCTTGGTCGGTCCCTCCGCGAGCACGGCCTCCGCGCGTGGCCACGCGGCGAAGTGGGCGACGACGTCCGCCGCGCGGTGCGACGTGCAGACGACGTCGACGTCGCCGACGGTTGTCTCTTGTCGGCGGAGGCTCCCCGCGAACGCGAGACGCTCGAGCGGTGGACCCTGTTCGAGGTGCGCCACGACTTCACGTGCCACCGCAAGCGCCTGCGGCAGCGGCGTCCGCCGTTGCCGGCCCTTATACGCGAGGATGCCGCGCTTCCAGTTTTCGATCGTCTTGCTGCCGAGGCGCGGCACGCCGGCCAGCGTGCCGGAGGCGATCGCGCCTTCGAGATCGGAGAGCGACGCGATGCCGTACTCCGTGAAGAGCAGCGCGGCCGTCTTCGTGCCGATGCCGCTCACGCCGAGCACCTGGAGTAGCGACGGCGGAAAACGCTGGTAGAGCAGGTCCAGCTGCTCGGCGCTTCCCGACGCCAAGAGCTGCTCGATCGCCGCGCCGATCGACTTTCCGACGCCCGGAAGCTTCAGGTGCTCGCCGGACGCAACGAGGTCGGCGAGAGGCGGCGCATTCTCGACGGACGCGGCCGCCTTCTCGTACGCCATGTACTTGTAAAACGACTCGCCCGCCATCTCCATCAGCGTGCGGATTTCGAGCAGCTTCTGCGCGATTTCGGAGTTGGAAAGCACTCGGGAGAGTTGGGCATGCGCGCCGAACGATACTGCTGCGATGCCGCTCTTGCGCATGCGGGAGGCTTCATTCCGCCTCGGCAGTTGGTCGGTCGCTCCGGTCACCTTAGACGTCTCTCCCGGCGAGGCGGCGGCGCGCACGTTTGCCTCGCCGCGGGAAGCGGCGGTCGTCGCGTTGATGGCCGCGGGAATCGCGAAGGCCTCGAGCGGGTGCGTGCTGATCGGCGACTACGACCCGCGCGTGCAGTCCGTCCACTGTAAGCGCATCGCAGGCTTCGTTCCGCACGAACCCGTCTCTCTCGACGAGCGCGACTTCGGAGCCTACGTCGCATATCGCGCCGCGCTGTGGAATCTCGACGCGCGCATCGCCCTCGCGCGGGCTGCGGAGCTGCGTGCGGCCCTCGGCGACATGCACGAGGCCTTCGCGTTTCCTCTCATCGGGACGCTGATTGCGATGCCGGAACTCATCGTGCTGGATCGGCCGATGCCGGCTCTTGCCGAACGCATCCTGCGCGTCGTCGACGGACGCGCCGTCTTCTCGACGCACAGCAACGTCACGGCCGCGCGCGCGTTTCGCCGCGGCGACGCCCTTCGAGCGACGCAGGCGTGACGCTGCGCGCACTGACCGCGCTCGTCGCGGCACGCCTTTACGAGCAGCGGCGCATCGTTCTCTACGCCTGCGCGGCGGCGCTGGTCGTCGGGTTGCTGCAGCCGCGCGAAGCTGCGGGACCGGTCATGTTCTGCTCGTTCGTTGGAATCCTCATGGCGCTCGCGCAGAGCCCGGGGCGATATCCGCACCTGGATCGCTGCGAGCAGAGCGCGCCGCTGTTCGGGCGCGAACTCGCGCGCGCAAAAGCGCTCGTTCCGTGCATCGCCGCCACGCTGGCGACGATGGCGTATGCGGCGGCCGCCTTCGTGCGCGGAGCGCCGAATGCGCCGACTACGCTGGCAATTGCATTCGCCGCAGTCATCGCGACCACCCTGATCGCGCTCTCCGCGTCGCTGCGTCTGCGCGGCTCGCGCGCGCTCTACGTGCTGCTTGCCGCGGTCGCCGGCGCGACGGCGTACGCGCTGGCGGTCGCGGCGCACTCGCTGCTCGCGGAGCTGGCTTTCTGCGCGCTCGCATCATTCATCGCGCTGCGCCAATATGGCGAGGCCCTCGCGCGCTACGACCCTATTTAGGTGCAGCTTTAACTCTCATGGTACGGGTTGGACCGGTACGGCGGTCGCGAGCTTTTCCAGCATCGCGCGATTGAACTGCGGGATATCTTCGCCGCCGCGCGTCGTTACCCAGTTGGAGTCCGTCACGGTCGGCTGGTCGCGGTAGAGGCCGCCGGCGTTACGAATGTCGTCGGCGATCGAATGCACGCCGGTGATCTGACGTCCACGCACGAGCTGCGCGGAGATGAGCACTTGTGCGCCGTGGCCTATCGAAAACATCGGCTTCTTCACCGCATCGAATTCGCGCAGGAAGCGGTGGACCTCACGGTCCGTGCGAATCCGGTCCGGCGACGTTCCGCCTGGGATCAGCACGGCGTCGAAATCATCGGCCGTGCAGTCGCCGATCAGCTCTTCGGCCCGCACGGTCTGGCCTTCGTCGAGACCACGCTTGCCGCGGATGCGCTGGCGCGCGCGCTCGTCGCATCCGACGATCGTGACGACGGCGCCGGCCTCTTCCAAGGCACGGCGGGGTTCGATCAAATCGACTTCCTCGAACCCATCGCCGATCAGCGCGGCGACGCGCTTTCCTTCTACTGCCTGCATACCGGCCCGGTGATTCGCGCCGCCCCCTGGCGCTCCTACCCGTATAGTCCGCGGGTCAGGCCGCCGTCGACGGAGATCGTTTGTCCCGTGACATAGCTCGCCGGTTGGCCGCACAGAAAGGCCGCCAGCGGCGCGAACTCTTGCGGAGTAGCGACGCGGCCGATCGGCACTTCACTTCCAGCCGCCCGCAGCTTCGACGCGTCGTTGTCGTACAGCTCGCGCAGGCGCGCGGTATCTATCCGACCCGTGGCGATGCAGTTGATCGTGACGCCGTCGCTCGCGACCTCCACGGCGAGCGTCCGCAGCGCGGCGACGAGCGCCGTGCGAAACGCATTCGACAGCACGAGCGTCTCGATCGGCTGCTTCACCGAGGTCGACGTCAACGCGACGACGCGCCCCCATCCCCGGCTGCGCATGCGCGGGACCAGCGTACCCGCGAGCTGGAGCATGCCGCGTAACAGCAGCCGATAGGCCACATCCCAGTCGTTCAGGTCGACGTCGCCGAACCGGCCGGCCTTCGGACCACCGCCGTTGAGCACGAGGATGTCGGCGTCGCCGATGAAAGCGTGCGCGCCATCGAGCAGCGACGTAATCGATTCCGGCTCTCGCAGATCGAGCGCGAAGCCGCGCGCCCGCGGCGCACCGAGCCGCTGCGCGTGCTGCGCTACGGCGTCGAGGCGCGCGACGTCGCGGGCACCCAGCGCCAGCGCGGCCCCCTCGCGCCCCAGTGCGAGCGCGACGGCCTCGCCCAGCCCGGCGCTCGCTCCCGTGACGATTGCCGTCTTGCCGCGCAATCCGAGATCCATGCACGCTGTTTGTGCGGCCGAGCGCGCTCACCTTGCGCCGGCCGTCGGGCCTCTGGTATCCTAGGCCGGTCGCCAGGACGGTCGCGAGCAGTCTGTCCCGAGCGAGACCATCCTGTACAAGGAGCCCAACAACGTGCCGCTCACGAAAGAACGGAAGTCCGAGATCAGCGCAAAGTACGGCCGCGGTTCGAACGATACCGGTTCGGCCGAGGTGCAGATCGCGATGCTAACGGCATCGATCAATCAGCTGACGGAGCACCTCAAGATCCACAAGAAGGATCATCATAGCCGCCGTGGTCTGCTGCTGCAGGTCGGCCAACGCCGTCGCCTGCTCAACTATCTCCAGGCCAAGAACCTCGAGCGCTATCGCAGTCTGATCGGCGAACTCGGCCTCCGCAGATAATCGTTTAGGAGGTCTATACCGTTTTGCGGCGGTGAGCGCGGCGAACGGCCTGCTCGATCGCCGCGACGCCCATCCCGTAGTGCTCGATGAGCTCGGCGGGATCGCCGGATTGTCCGAAACGATCGTTTACGCCGACGAACTCGATCGGCGTGGGGTGGTGCTGCGCTAGAATCTCCGCGACGCGCGAGCCCATCCCGCCGTGCTGCTGATGCTCCTCGACGGTCACGAGTGTGCCGCATGCGCGTGCGGCGTCCAATATCGCGGGCTCGTCCATCGGCTTGATCGTGTGATTGTTCACGACGCGGCACTCGATGCCGTCTTCGCGCGCGAGCCGGTCCGCGGCAATCAGCGCGTTGTAGACGAGGATGCCGCACGCGACGATAGCGACGTCATGGCCGTCGCGAAACGTCTGTGCCTTCCCGACCTCGAACGGCGTCTGCTCCGTCGTGATCACCGGCGACTTCTCCCGCCCGAAGCGGAGATACGTAGGCCCCCACGTCTCCGAGAGCGCAAGCGCCGCCTTTTTCGTCTGCACCGAGTCGCACGGCACGACCACGAACATGTGCGGGATCACGCGCATGATCGCGATGTCTTCGATGGCCTGATGCGTCGCGCCGTCGGGACCCACCGAGACGCCGGCGTGCGCGCCGGCGATCTTCACGTTCGTCTCGTTGAGTGCCATGATAGTACGCACTTGCTCCCAGGAGCGCCCCGGATTGAACATGGCGTAGCTCGCGATCCACGGGATCTTGCCGACGGCGGCCAGCCCGCCGGCCATCGCAACGAGCATCTGCTCCGACACGCCGATCTCGATGTATTGCTGTGGGTGGGCCTTGCGGAAGCCCTCGAAGCGCGTGGATTCTGAAAGGTCGGCGCAGATGCCCAACACGTTGCTATTGCGCGATCCGGCTTCGATAAGACCTTCCCCGAAGCCGTTGCGCGTCGGCACCTGCTTGATGCCGCCGGCGCGATAGTCGACGAGGTGCATCGTGAACGCCGCGGAGTCTAAGGTGCGCATGCTGCAATGCTTTCCCGCTCAGCGGCGAGCTCGCGCAGCGCTTCGTCGGCCTGCTCCGCGTTGGGCGGCTTTCCGTGCCACGTGTAGTCGCCTTCCATGAACGATACGCCCTTGCCGGGAACGGTGCGCGCGACGATCACTTGCGGCCGGCCCACGCATTGCGTGGCGCGCTGCGCGGTCTCGATGAACGCGGAGATGTCGTTACCGTCGCATTCGAGCACCTCCCAGTTGAACGCGCGGTACTTGTCGACCAGCGGCTCCAGCGGCATGACGTCTTCGGTGCTGCCGTCGATCTGAATGAAATTGCGATCGACGATCGCCGTAAGGTTGTCGAGCTTGTACTTGGCTCCCGTCAGCACCGCCTCCCAATGCAGCCCGCACTGATGCTCGGCGTCGGAGGTGACGACCCACACGCGGAAGTCCTTGCCGTCCATCTTGGCGCCGAGCGCCATGCCTACGCCTTGTGCGAGACCTTCGCCGAGCGGACCGGACGTGGTCTCGACGGCGGGCAGGCTGACGCGCTCCGGGTGGCCCTGGAGCCGCGTGCCGAACTTGCGCAGCGTCAGCAGCTCGTCGATCGGGAAGTATCCGAAGTTGGCCATCGCCGAATAGCGGACCGGCGCGATGTGACCGCACGAGAGCAGCAGCCGATCGCGGTCGGGCCAGTCGGGACGCGCCGGATCGTGGCGCATCAGGTGGCCGTAGAGCGCCGTGAATACGTCCGACATGTCCAGCGGTCCGGCGGAGTGTCCCGAGCCGGCGGCAAGCAGCGAACGAATGATGCCCTGACGCACGTCGTTCGCCTTCAGCCGCAGCTCCTTGACGTGCTCCGGGGTGAGCGTTTGCATGGGAGCCGTTATTACCGCCTCGTCGCTCGGGAACCTAGTTCTTGTTGCTTGGGAACCGGTTGCGAGCTTGCGACGTTTGTAGCTGCGACGGGCCAGCCCGGCAGGTTGCATCCGAGAAAGCTCCCGAACTCGAGCGCGTCATCAAAGAAGAATAGAAGATAGAATTAGGAGTTAACGTGCCCGAATCCGTGAGTTTAACGGTCGGCGGGCGCACGATGGTCATCGAAACCGGCGAACTCGCGAAGCAAGCAAACGGCTCCGCTTTGGTTCGTTATGGCGATCAGAACGTCGTGCTGTGCGCCGTCACCGCATCCGAGAAGCCCCGCGAAGGTATCGACTTTTTCCCGCTGACCTGCGATTTCGAAGAGAAGATGTATGCCGCGGGAAAGATTCCCGGCGGCTTCATCAAGCGCGAGGGCCGGCCTTCCGAGCACGCAGTGATCAGCTCGCGCCAGATCGACCGCCCCATTCGCCCGCTCTTTCCCGACGGTTTTCGCAACGACGTTCAGATCGTCGCGACCGTGCTCTCGGTCGATCCCGAGCTCGACGCCGACGTGCTCGGCATCTGCGCCGCCGGCGCCGCGCTCGCTCTCAGCGACATTCCGTTCGATCAGACCGTCGCCGCGGTGCGCGTCGGCCGCGACGAGAACGGTCGAATACATCTGCAATCCGGCGCTGCCTCAATACGAGACCGGCGGCATGGACATCGTCGTCGCCGGTACGGCCGACGCGGTCATGATGGTCGAGGGCGAGGGCAAGGAAATCGACGAGGAAGAGTTTCTGGGTGCCGTCGAATTCGCGCATGCCGAGATCCGCAAGATCGTCGCAGCGATCGACGAGCTGGCGTCAAAGGCCGGCACGCCGAAGCGCCAGTATGCCGTGACGAAGGTCGACGGCGATCTCGAGCGCTGGGTGCGCAAGAACTTCGGCAAAGACGTCGCCAAGGCGATGCGCGTCGTCGACAAGCAGAAGCGCGAAACCGCCTTCGCGGAACTGAGCGTCGAAACGAGCGCTGGAGCGCTGCGGTAAGAAGGACGACACCGTCAAGGCGTTGCTCGAGTCTCCCAACACGGCCAAGGACTTCTATAAGGTCATCAAGGCCATGGAGGAAGACGAGCTTCGCACGATGGTCGTGGACGAGAAGATCCGGCCGGACGGCCGCAAGCCGGACGAGGTTCGGCCGATCTGGTGCAAGGTGCACTACGTACCGCGCGTGCACGGCTCCGGCGTATTCACGCGCGGCCAGACGCAGGTATTCACCGCGGCGACCCTAGGCTCGACGAGCGACGCACAGCGGCTCGACGGCATCGTCGCGCTCGAAGACAAGCGCTACATGCACTTCTATAACTTTCCGCCGTACTCGGTCGGCGAGACGCGTCCGATGCGCGGTCCCGGCCGGCGCGAGATCGGCCACGGCCGTCTCGCGGAGCGCGCGCTCGAGCCCGTGTTGCCGCCGAAGGACGAGTTTCCGTACACGCTGCGTCTGATGAGCGAGGTGCTCGAATCGAACGGCTCGTCGTCGATGGCATCGGTATGCGGTTCGACGCTTGCGTTGATGGACGCCGGCGTGCCGATTCGCGACCACGTAGCGGGCGTCGCGATGGGGCTCATCCTCAAGGGCGACAAGTACGCGATCCTCACCGACATTCAGGGTCTGGAAGACGCCCTGGGAGAGATGGACTTCAAAGTCGCCGGCACGCGCAAGGGCATCACGGCGATCCAGATGGACATCAAGGTCCAGGGCATCACGATCGAGATCATGCGCGAGGCGATGCAGCAGGCGCGAAAGTCGCGTCACGGCATCATCGACAAGCTCGCGGAGACGATCGCGAAGCCGCGCGCGGAGCTGTCACCGTACGCGCCGCGGATGATCGTGATCAAGATCGACCCCGCGAAGATCAAGGACGTCATCGGCCCGGGCGGCAAGGTCATCAACAAGATCATCGCCGACACGGGCGTCGAGAAGATCGACATCGAGGACGACGGCAGCGTATTCATCACTTCGCTGGACGGAGCGTCGGGCGACAAGGCCAAACAGATCGTCGAGAATCTCACCAAGGAGATCGTCGTCGGCGAGACCTACCTCGGCACGGTCACGCGGATCATCACGATCGGCGCCTTCGTGCAGATCCTTCCCGGCAAGGAGGGGCTGGTGCACATCAGCCAGCTCGCGCCGACCCGCGTCGATAAGGTGGAAGACGTGGTCAAGGTCGGCGACGAGGTCATGGTCAAGGTCGTCGAGATCGACTCTCAAGGACGAGTCAACCTGTCACGCAAAGCGCTGCTCGGCGGCGTTTCGGCCAACGGCGATTACGCGTCGCGCGGGCCGCGCCCGCCGCGCGAGCCGCGTGACGAGAGCGCCGCTGCCGCACCGGGTGCGCCGCCCATGCGGCGGCGCCGGCGGCCACAGGGCCGACACGACGACTAGGGGACGCTCGCTAAAAACGCAAGCCGGCGTCGACGAAGGTGCGATGGAGCCAATCCTCGGCGCCGGCATACCAGCGCAGCCGCCCCGCGATCGGTCCGGAGATCGCACCGTCGAAGTGATAGAACGGCGCGCCTTCGAGAAGGTCGCGCCGGTAGACCGCGTCGGCGCGCACCCCGGCGCCGGTGTCATAGGTCAGCCATAGCGCGTTGACCGTCGGCGCGCTGGCGCCGTACGGCAGCCCGCCTCCATACAGCGGCACGTTATCGGTGACGTGCATCGTCCACGCGCGCACCGATAGCACCGGCGCGACTTGCCACGTCGCCGCAAAGCCCGTCGACGTAACGGTCCCGCTCCACGCGCCGTTGGTGCTTTCCGAGGCCTGCTCGAACGAAAGCCGCACGCGCGAGCCGTCCGTGTAGTTCAGCGCCTCGGCAAAGAGCGTATTGCGCAGAATCTGCAGCGGCGCCGGCAAGCCTGCCGCATACTGGTACTGCTCGACGAACGTGGGCAGCGTGAACGAGCCGCTGCCCTGCAGCGAGACGCTCAGTTTTCCGTTCGAAAACAACTGCGCGTCCACCGACGGCAGGACTAGCGCGGTGTTAGCCGGCTGCGAGACGCCGGTGGTCCCGCCGGCATAGTTCACCCAGAACGCGCCGATGCCGGCGACGACGCTGTACTCGTTGCCGGTCGCGACGAAGCCGGCGTCGGCCCGCGTTTGCGCGAACGTCGCGCCAACGCGCGGCAGAGCACCCGGCAGCGCCTGTGCGTCGTAGAGCCCGCTCGACGCGCGAGTCGCGACGTCGGCGAATGCCGCTACCGGTCCCGTCGTGTGGATTCCCGCGGAGAAGCCCGAGTCCGACCAGACCGCGGAAACCGGATACTCGTCCTCGGCCATCGCGTAGTCGCCGCGGTCCGCGATCGCCGAGACTTGCAAGTTCAGCGCACGTGGATCGGTGAACGTCGCGCTCGCGAACGAAAAGCTCCCGGCAAATTCCGAATCCCCAGATTGATAATCGCGGCCCTGTTCGGTGCCGAGCGTGATCCCAACGACTGGTCCGCCGGGAGCGGCACGTTCGCGAAGAGATCGGTGCGCTGGCGCGATTCCTCGTTATTGGTGGACGATCCGGCGACGATCCCAGCGGCGTCGGAGCCGGCCTGCACGCGCACGATCGCGTCACTCCCGAGCGTGGCGACGCCGACGTTCGATTCCGGCTCGAACGGAGTGAGCGCGACGATTCCTCCGCCGGCCTGATCTCCGTAGCGAAAGGCCGCGGCCGCGTCGTACAGGACCCCGCTGCGTTCGTAGTTCGCCGGAATGAACGCGTACGGCGACAGACCGTTGACGATGTCGTAGTTCGGCACGCCGGCATCGATCGTGAGAGACCCGCTCGACGAGAGCCCGCGATCGCTCAGGTTCGATCCGGGATAGGGCGTGCTGCTCTGCGCGAGCAGCGTGAACGGATGCAGCGCGATCGCGGACTCGACGTGCGAGTAGGGCAGGTTGTCGAGATCCGAGACCGATGGCGCATCGGTTAAGAGCGCCTGATATCGGCGCACGATCACGACAACCGGCTGCGACGGGCTCGGCACCACGCGCGCGGGCTGGCAGAAACGGCAGGTCATCAGCAGCTGGCCGACACCTCGGCCGCGAAGCGCGAAGGTGCCGGCGGCATCGGTCGTGGCCTCGATAACCTTCCCATCCGGTGTCCGGCCGCTGACGAGCGCTCCATCGACCGCTGCTCCACGCTGGTCCCGCACGGATCCCACGATGAGCGGGACCTGGCCCCACGCCGGCGCCGCCACGAGCGTCACGATCAGCAGCGCCGCGGCGCAATCCAGCGTGCGATTCACGGATTCTTTAGACTTTCGGCTATGATAGAGGCAGTGTCAAGAACCCTGATCTCCCGCGTGCTCGCGGTCGTCCTCCTCGCAGGCAGCTTGTTCTGCGGGCGCATCGCCTTCGCCGGCGCGGCGTCGCTGCAAGAGATGCTCGATGGGGCGCTCGTACCCTCGTCCGCCCCGGCGCTGCTCGGCCCGATCACGTCGGCGGGGCGGGTCGGTTGGGAGTGCAAGCCCGAGCGTGCGGCGGCGGCCAGGGACTCGCAGCACTCCGAGCTTCCCGCCGACCCCACCACTCCGTGAGCGATGCGGGTTCTGCTTCTCGCCGCCCTTCTCGTACAGCTGATGGTGACCTCGGGACACGCGCAGACCTACGCGCCTTCGGCCCCCGTGCCGCGAACGACTTCGGTTCCGGAGCTGCGCGCCTTTGCCAGCGCGCGTGAGGTCGAAGAGCGTTTCAAGATCGGCCTTAACGCCGAGGCGCGCGGCGACTGGAAAGGCGCGGTCGCCGAGTTCGATCGTATCGTCGTACTGAACCCGCCCGAGCCGAAGGGCTCGACGGCGCAGTACGACCTCGCGATCGCGTACGCGAACTTGCAGCGCAACGACGAGGCCGCACGCGCCCTGCGCTCCGCGATCGCGCGTGACCCCGAATTCTTGGCCGCGATGGCAAACTTGATCGCCGTCGATTTGGCTCGCGGCGACCTCGCGGAGGCGCGCCGCATCGCCGATCATTACGTCGCGCTGGCCCCCGATTCGGCGCGAGCGCTCTATTCGCGTGGGATCGTCGCGCTGCAGGCCGGCGACGCGACTACGGCGCGCGAGGACTTCGGCAAGCTTCTGCACTCCAATCCTTCCTACGCGGTGGCGCACTACGATCTCGCGCTCGCCGAGGAACGGCTCGGGCGGTACGACGCGGCCGAACGCGAGCTGAACAGCGCGCTCGGGCTCGCGCCGGGGTACGCGCGCGCGCGTTTCGCCCTCGGCGTCGTGCTGCTGCGCCAAGGCGAACACGCGGCGGCGCGCAACGAGTTCGCTCGAGCGACGGCCGACGCGTCCGGCGATCCCGCCCTGAAAAATATCGCCGCCGCCATGCGCGATTCGATCAAGAGCCCCTAAAAGTTCGGGTTTCGGATGCGTCTTTAGACTTTCTTCATCCGCGGCCCGTAGCATCGCCACATCAACTACTCTCTTGGAGGCAATATTATGTCTGGGAAACTCGCGGCACTCTCGGTAGCGCTCGCAGCGGCCGCCCTAGCGGCGTGCGGCGGACATTACGGCAGCAATGTCGCTTCGAATGACTCGACGTTCACTTTACCCGGCATGCCCGACCTCAGGATGACGGCAACCAACCCGGATGGATCTCCGGCGCTGGTGGAACGCGCCGCTACCGGAACGATTAGCGTAAACCTGCCCAGTCAAGGGCTCGGAACGGTCAAGGATCCGTACTGGAACGCAACGCTCGGCGGCTACACGCAGCAGACGTATTCTCAGGCCCTCGGGTTTGCACCGCGCACGAAACTCACGATCAAGAACATCTCGGCGACCTTAGATCATACGCTCAACGTCGTCAAGAAGATCACGGGCCCGCCGGCGAAATTCCCGTCCAGCCCGACCCTCAGCATGACCCCATCCGGCGGTAAGCTCCAAAAGGGCTACCGAAGCGGCGTCATCTCTTGGGGCCAGTCCGTCAGCGTGACGCTCGGCAAGACCGGCATCTATCTGTTCGGGTGTGCCTTCCACTACCACGAAGGCATGCAGGACGTTTTCGTCGTGCACGCCGGCGCGACGCCCGGTCCGCAAGCCACGAAGCCGCCCGCGGAATGAAACTGCGAACCGTCGCCGCGGCACTCGTCGTGCCGATCGCCTGCGTCATCGGCGCATGCACGAACGGCGGGGGTCTCGGAAGCATAGGGGGCGGCGGCACTCCGTCGCCGTTCCCCTCGGGCGGGATCGGAATCGGCATACCGACCGGAAAGATCGGTGTAGAGAACGATCCCACCTGGGGAACCGTGAGCGGGTACACGCAGAATCAGACGTCGCAAGTCATGGCGTTCCCGCCCGGCTCGAAGATCACGGTGAAAAATCTGTCGACGACGACGCCCCACACGCTCAACGTCGTTGCCGTGGCCAGCGCTCCGCCGCCCAACTTTCCGCCGAGCCCGAGTCTCGATTTCTCCCCGCGCGGCAACGGCGTTCTCAGCGGCGACTATGCGAGCGGGACGATCAACCCGGGAAGCACGGTGACGCTGACGCTTTCGAAGGCCGGCATCTATCTCATCGGTTGCGCGTTTCACTACGTCGAGTTCCACATGCGCGACGTCGTTCAGGTGATCGCGGGCGCGACGCCCGGCCCGACCGCGTCGCCTGGCCCGGGCGGCTACGCCGCGATCGCGGCGCGGCGGCGCGCCCTCAAGCCCGCGCCCGCGGTGGCGCTGCCGCATTTGGTCGACCAGCAGCGCCGCGCGTTTACGCTCCTATCACTGCGCGGCCGTCCGCTGGCGGTAACGTTCATCGCCGCACACTGCACGGACGCGTGTCCGCTCATCAACGCGCAATTTTCGGCGGCTTCGAAAGAAATTGCACGGCAACACCTCCGGGCGCGACTGCTGACGATTACGCTCGATCCGGAGCACGATTCTCCAGCGACGATGCGCGAAATCGCCAAGCGCTTCGATGCGGATCCGCGCTACTGGCTCCTGGCCGGCGGATCGACGCCGGACGTGCACCGCATCATGCGGTCGTTCGGCGTCATCTCGGTCGAGGGACAGCGCGGTTATCACGACCGCCACACGACGTTCGTCTATCTCTTCAACTCGGACGGAAAGCTCGTCCAGACTATGCTCGCCTCGACGGCACTCACCGACACGCTCGTCGACGCGTTTCGCGACCGCAGTGTGCTCGCGCAGCGATGATCCGCGGGTCCTTCGCCGCGCTCACGCTGGGGATGCTCGCGGCGTGCACGGGTGGAGGCGTCCCCACATCCTCCGGGGGCGGTAGGGGCGTCACGATCGACATCAACTTCACGCTCAACGCCCCGGCGAAGACGCACTACGGCGAGGGCGGCGGCTTCGCGCCGCCGGTCACGACCGTCGCGGTCGGCTCGCAGATTCACTTCATGAACACGGACGGCTTCACCCATACGGCCACGCTCATTCCCGTCGGCACGCATTTTCCGAAGGGATCGCCCTTCGGACTCTCGGCGCTGATGCAGCATGGCACGACGCTCTCAGGCGGATTCAGCAGCGGCGCGCTGCAGCCGGGGTCGTCGTCGCAAACGATCACAGCCGACCGCGCCGGAACGTATCTGCTCGGTTGTTTCTTTCACTACCGCGCTCCGATGAGGGCAGCAATCATTGCGCAATAAATTAGGACTCGCACTGGCACTGGCGTTGCCGGCGGGCTGCACCAACGGCGGCACTCCGGTGTCGACCGGCGGAAGCGGCGGCATCACGATCACCGTGAACCTGACGCTCAATCAGCCACAGCCCACCCCGTACGGACTGAGCGCCGGTTACGCGCCGCCCGTCACGACAGTGGCGGTGGGCTCGCAAATCCGGTTCATGAACACCGACAGCTTCACCCATACGGCCACGCTGATTCCGGGCGCGACGCAGTTCCCGAAGGGGTCGCCGTTCGGCGCGAGCGCGCTGCAGCAGAGCGGCAACAATCTGTCGGGCGGCTTCAGCAGCGGCGCGATGCTCGCCGGGACGTCGTCGCAGACGATCACCGCGGACCGTGCCGGCACGTACTTCTTCGGCTGTTTCTTCCATTACGGGGCAGGCATGAGAGGAGTCGTCGTTGCGCAGTAAACTCTACCTCGCCGCGCCTGCCGCGCTTTTCGTGCTGCTCCAGGCGGCGCCGGCTTCCGCGATACCGATCTTTGCGCAACGCTACCACCTGCGCTGCGGGCAGTGCCACAGCGTGCTGCCCGAGCTCAACGCATTCGGTAACTACTTCCGCTCGCACGGCTACCGCCTGCCGTTGCCGGAACACGGCACCACGGTCTTCGCGATTCGTTACCAGCTCGAATACGACGAACACCCCGCCGCCGGCTCGCGCGAGTTCCAACCCGGCGGAATCGTGCTCGGCAGCGGCAACCTCGGCCCGATCACACTCTTCCTGCACTACAATCTCGGCGCGGCCGGCGGACCGTCGGGGACATTTCTGCTGTTCGCGGCGGGCTACGACGCGCATACGCAGACCCTAATCCGCGGCGGGCTCTTCGAGCTGCCGCTCGCGCAGTCGCCGGGCCAGCGCCTCGACGACCTCCAGCAGTACGGCTACTACGGCGCTCACGTCGGCTTGAACAACTTGCCGCTGTCGTCGCCTCGCTGGGGCATCATGGGCGAGCGAACGTTTGGAAATTTCGAAGGTCGACGTCACCGCGGCGTTCGGATCCTATCAGGGTTCGGCGTACGGCGGAAAGCCGATCGCCACCGGAGAGACTACCTGGAACTCGCAGCCGGAGTTCGGGCTGTGGCTGCGGCAGACGCTCGTGCAAACCCAGCACACCGAGGCGGACGTCGGCGGCACCGCACTGGGCGGTTCGCTCGGCGTATTGCCGACGGGGCGGCTGCCCTTCGCCGACCTCTACACGCGTTACGGGCTGCTCGCCCATGCCAGTTACGGGGACCTCGATTTCCAGGCCGAACAGTGGTACGGCGACGATCACGACGCGGACGGATTCTTGACCAATCAACACTCTTCGGGCGGATACGTGCGGCTGAAATACTATCCGATCCCGCACGCCTATCTCGGCGTGCGCTACGACGCCTACGCCAATCCGTTCATCAATCGCGACGTCACGTACTACGGCGCCGTCCAAATAGCGCCGTTCCGCGTGCTGATGCAAGAGGTGCAGTCGCCCGGGCAGCACCCGTACCTGAGCGGCGCGCTGACGGTCGCGTTCCCAGGGCCGCTGAAATACTAAGGGCAAGGTTTTTCTAAATGCGAGTGCTCGTCGTCGAGGATCACGCCGCCGTCGCAGAGTCGATACGCAAGATGCTCGAGGCGCGCAAGTTCGCCGCGAACGTCGTCGCTGACGGCGAGGCGGGGCTCGATCACCTGCTGCGGCGATGCTACGACGCGGCGGTGGTCGACGTCGGCCTCCCCGGCATGGACGGCTTCGCGGTGGCGCGCGCGGCGCGGGCCGAGGGGGTTCAGACACCAATCCTCATGCTCACGGCGCGCGATGCCGTCGAGGACCGGGTCGCCGGCCTCAACTGCGGCGCCGACGACTACCTCGTCAAGCCGTTCGTCGAGGAGGAGCTCATCGCGCGAATCTCCGCGATACTCCGCCGCGCGGGGCGCCCGTCGCTGGGCGTCGTGGAGGCCGGCGGCCTGCGCGTGGATCTCACGGCCCGAACCGTCACGTACGACGGTAATCCGGTGGTGCTCGGCGCCACGGAGTTTCGCCTACTGGAGTTTCTCGCGCGCAACGCAGGCATCGCGCTGTCGCGCGCGCAGATCGTGGAACGCATCTGGGACTACGATTTCGACGGCTCGAGCAATATCGTCGACGTTTACGTCAGCCAGCTCCGCCGCAAGCTGAAGGGACTGGGCGCGCACGGTGTGATAGAGACCGTGTGGGGCATCGGGTACCGCCTTCGGGCCTGACCGTCCGCGCGGCGGCTCTCTACCTGGCAGTCTTCCTGTGCGTACTGCTCGCGCTCAGCGCGGGCGCCTACGCATTCATGCTTCGCGAGTACTCGTCGATGCTGGCTCCCGCGCTCGGCATGCCGGAGACCAGCAGCGGGCTGGCGACGGCCATGCGCGGCGTGCTCATCACGATCGCGGCCGTGGACGCTCCGCTGGTCGCGATCGTGGCCATCGCGTCCTACGTTCTCGCGCGCGCGACCATCGCGCCGCTCGAGGCGACGCGCCAGCGCGAGCGGCTCTTCGCGGCGGATGCGGCACACGAGCTCCGCTCCCCATTGACCGCCATCGCCGCGATCGCCCAGGCGGCGCGAGCCGACGCGTCGCCGGGAAGCCGCGAGGCGTTCGAGACCATCGCCCGCGAAGCGATCGAGGCGTCCGACGTCGTCAGCGACCTGTTGACGCTCGCGCGGGATCCGGCGCGACGCGCGCTGCACTGCGAACCTGTCGACCTCGCCGCGATCGTCACGCGAACGTCGCGCGACACACAGCCAGTCGCCGACGCGCGAGGCATTCGGTTAGACCTTTCGGCGGCGAGCGCGATCGTCGATGGCGATGAACGGCGCCTGCGCGAGCTGACGCGAAACCTGCTCGAGAACGCGATTCGTCACGCGCGCGCGAGCGTGTCCGTCGCCTCGCGGCAAAGCGGCCGATCCTGCGAAATCATCATCGACGACGACGGCGAGGGTGTCCTGCCCGCCGAACGGGAGCGCATCTTCGAACGATTCTATCGGCGCGCCGACGACGGTTCGGGTACGGGCCTGGGGCTCGCGATCGTGCGGTGGATCGCACGCGCGCACGAGGGCGCCGTGACGGTCTCCGAAGCACCCGGCGGCGGCGCGCGCTTCGTCGCGGCCATTCCAGCGCGCGTGGAGTAGTCGGCCGCCCGGGCGCGTAACTCACCGCGCCATGCCCTTTGACTCCCTCGGCGCCTTCGTCGGCGCGTTACGAAAAGCCGGCGAACTGCACGTCGTCACGGCGAGCGTCGATCCGCGCCTCGAGGTGAGCGAGATCACCAACCGGGTCGTGAAGTCCGGCGGCCCGGCCTTGCTCTTCTCCAACGTCAGGGGATCGGATTTCCCCGTGCTCACGAACCAATTCGGGACGCATCGGCGCATGGCGATGGCACTGGATGCGCCGGACCTCGACGCGATCGGGCAGCGGATCCGGGAGCTCATCGCCGTGACGCCGCCGTCGGGATCGCTGCTCGGGAAGGTCGTGGGAGCGATGCGCCTCGCGCCGCTCGCCAACGCGATCCCAAAGAGCGTGCGCACCGGCGGCGTTCAAGAGATCGTCGATACGGAGCCGGATCTCACGCTGCTCCCGGTGCTGACCACCTGGCCGCTCGACGCCGGACCGTTCATAACGCTCCCGCTGGTCATCACCAAAGACCCGAGAACGAATCGCAACAACGTCGGGATGTACCGCATGCAAGTCTTTGGACCGCGCGAGACCGGGATGCATTGGCAGCGCCACAAGCAGGGCCGCGAGCACGCCGCCGCTTGGGGCGCCAAGGTTCCGGCGGCCGTCGCGATCGGCACGGATCCGGTGTTGACGTACGCCGCCACGGCGCCGCTACCGCCGGTGCTCGACGAGTTCGCGTTCGCCGGACTCCTGCGCGGTAAGCCCGTCGAACTGATCCGCGCCAAGAGCGTCGAACTCATGGTGCCGGCCGAGGCCGAGTTCGTGCTCGAAGGATACGTGGACAACGAGGACCTGCGCATGGAGGGCCCGTTCGGCGACCACACGGGTGTCTATAGCCTCGCCGATCGTTATCCAACTTTTCACGTCAGCTGCATCACGCGCCGCCGCGATCCGATCTATCCCGCGACTGTCGTCGGCAAGCCGCCGATGGAGGACGCGTGGTTAGGGAAGGCGACCGAACGCATCTTCCTGCCGCTGTTGCAGGCGATGCTGCCGGAAGTCGTCGACATGAACCTTCCGGTCGAAGGCGGCTTTCACAACCTCGCCATCGTCTCGATCCGCAAGTCGTACCCGGGGCAGGCCAAGAAGGTCATGAACGCGTTGTGGGGTCTGGGGCACATGATGATGCTCACGCGCGTGTTGATCGTCGTGGACTCCGACGTCGACGTGCAGAATCCGCGCGAGGTCGCGTGGTTCGTGCTCAACAATTTCGCGCCGGAGCGCGACGTCGTAATGATGCCGGGGCCCGTCGACGACCTAGATCACGGCTCGTACAGCGTCGCGTACGGCACCAAGGTCGGCATCGATGCCACCCGCAAGGACGCGTCCGAGGGCTACGCGCGAGAGTGGCCGCCCGACATGCTCATGGACGAGGCGACGCGCGAGCTCGTGAACGGACGGTGGCGCGAATACGGACTGGAGAAGATCGAACGGGCGCTCGTGCCCGACGCGTGGTCGGGCCAAGGACCGCAATCGAGACCGTGAGGCTCTTCGCGATCTTCCTGCGCGAAATTCGAATCGAGCACACGCTGTTCGCGCTGCCCTTCGCCTATGTCGGCGCAATACTGGCGGCCCGCGGCATTCCGTCCCTCGCGGCGCTCGGATGGATCACGCTGGCGGTCGTCGGCGCGCGCACTGCGGCGATGGCCGCGAACCGCTTTCTCGACCGCGAGATCGACGCGCGCAACCCGCGTACCGCGCGCCGCGCGGTCGCAAGCGGCGTTCTGCCTCCGGCGGCGATGCTCTGGGCGGCGGCGGCCGGCATCGCCGTGCTGCTCTGGGCGGCGCTGAAGCTCAATCCGCTGTGCGTCGAGCTGATGCCGATAGCCGTGGTGCTGTTGCTGATATATCCGCTGTGCAAGCGGTTCACGTGGGCCGGCCACTTCGTGCTGGGCGCCGTCGACGGCCTCGCGCCGCTCGGAGCCTACATCGGCATCGCGGGCCGGATCACCCTGCCGGCCATACTGCTGTTCGCCGCAGTGACGATATGGGTGGCGGGTTTCGACATCATCTACGCTCTGATGGACCTCGGCGTCGACCGGCAGCAGGGAATACGCTCGCTGCCGGTGCGCTTCGGCGAGAACAGCGGACGCACTCTACCGATCCTCCTGCACGCCGGAATGCTGTTGCTCCTAGCCGGCGCCGGCATGCTCGCCGGTGCGGGAGCGACGTACTATCTCGGCGTCATCTCAGTCGCCGGGCTTATCCTTTACGAGGAGTCTCTGTTCCGCAGCGGGGCCAACCTCTTCGTGATCAACGAGCGGGTCTTTATCTCGAACATGATGTTTTCGGTTCTCTTCTTGTTCACGACCGTCGGCGGCTTCGCATGAAGCGCGTGCGCTTCATTGCGGCCGCGGCCGCGGCGGCAGCGGGCGCCGGCGCCCGCGCGGGCGCGCAGGTCATCCCAATTCAGCCGATTCAGCCGCAGCAGCAGTACCTGCCGCAGCTGACGATCGCCGTGAACGTGACCTTGACCGGATCGCTGCAGAAGTACGGCCAGGAGGTCGTCAAGGGCGTGCAGTCCGCGGTCGACGAGACGAACCGCTTCAACGCTCCCGTGTCGCACGTATGGGGCATGCGCGCCCTGGACGATCGCAACGATCCCGGGGTCGCGGCCTCCAACGTCAACGTCGCGGCCGCCGATTTTTCAGTGATCGGCATGGTGGGGAATCTCACCGCGGCGATGACGCTCGCAGCACTCTCTCGTTACGCGAATCAGGGATTAGCGGTCGTCGTGCCGACCGTCACGGCGGATGCCGTGACGAAGCGCGGCTTTCATAACGTGTATCGCCTTCCCGCCAAAGACAGCTCGGCGGGACGGCTCTTCGCAGGCATCGCGCTCGAGGGCAAGCGCGGCGTCACGGCGATCGCCGTGGCGTTCGACGGCGACTACGGATACGACGTGGCGCGCGGCTTCGTCGATCAGGCCAGGGCCGACGGCCACCCGGCGGACATGCTGCTCTTTCCGCTCGACAAGACCGACCCGGCAGCAGCGGCGCGCACCGTGCTCGACCGCAGCCCCGGCTTCGTCTTCCTCGCCGGCAAGACCGCCGAGCTCGGGCCGATCGCGCAGACGCTGCGCCTCGCGCGCTACACGGGAGATTTCGGCGCGAGTGACGGCTTCTTCAACTTGGATACCATCACCAATTTGGCGGCGACGATGCCGGGCGCGTACGTCGCCTCCCCCATGCCGCCGCTCGACAAGGTCCCAAGCGCGATTCAGCTGGTGACCGACTTTCAGCGCGAAGTCAGCCAGATCACCGCGTTCTCCGCGTTCGGTTACGCCGCCGCGCAGCTCATCATCGCCGCCGTGCAGAGGGCGAACGCCACCAACAAGTTCGGCCTGCTGCATTCGCTCCAAGCCGGGGGAACCTTCACCACGCTCGTCGGACAGTTCGCCTTCAACATCAGCGGCGATCCGCTGATTCCGAACATCTACCTCTACACGGTCACCAAAGACGGATTCAAGTACGCCCGCCCGGCAATCCACACCGGCTTCGTGTTGTAGTTTCTAAGCGCGGGACCACGTAGGGGTTACCGGACGTACTCGTCCTCGGGAATCACGCGGAGTTTATGTGGCGGCCGCACCTTCTCGTTGGGTGGTTCCTCGTTGTCTTCGAGCGCTAAGACGAAGCGCAATCGCAAGGAGCCCAACGAGAGGGTAAAGTTCGTTCCAATGATTTCCACGATTACGCCTCCAGGCGCTGCCACTTCCAGATGGCCAGCGCGCCGTATACCACGAAGAAGAGGATTTCAATTGAAAGACGCCGCGCGAAGTCGCCGCCATGATAGGTGAGAGCGTTATGGGAATCGGGCGACGCCCACTGACACGTACGAGAATGGAATGAGGTGGGCCAGCACCCACGCCACGTCGTGGATGAAGAGCGCCACCACGTTAGCCGGGTGGATGATGCGATGAGTACTCCGATCAGGATCGACGACCGGCCAAGCGAATCCGAGCACGGCGCCGTACGACCGGTGGAGCCACGTCGTGGCGGCGCACAGCATCGCGTACCAGGCCAGCGGAGCGGCGATGCCCATCACGATCGCGCGCGTGTTGATCCCGCTGAAATCGAGCGCGGGCAGACTCAAAGAGCAGCTGGCAGAGATAGAAGGCCACGACGGTTATGAACGAAGCGGCGACGATGCCGACGACGTCCGCGCCGATGGCGCCCAGCGCGTATCGTACCTTCGAAATCGGTTTGGTCAGCGCGATCTCCAGATGACCGTCGGCCTCGCGCGCGAAAGGCGCCGCCAGTATCGTCGCGACGATCAGCGCCACGATGTCGGCCAGGAGCATGTAGTACAGCATCGGCACCGCGCCATTGGTATCGATCACCGTCGTGGTCATCGTCCCGTGGCGCGATTCCACGACTTGAATGCTCCCGACGTTGATGTGATCGGTATCGCTGTGCGCTTGGCTGGTAGGCTCCGTGATGACGATGTGCCTGACCCGCGTATCCGTGATCGTCGACGACGATGCGCGTCTTCTCGGACGGATTGTCGAGGATCGTGCGCTTCGATGCCGTCGGAGAGCGTGACTTGGGTCTCATGGCGTCCCGCGCTGCATTGCATAATGCGCGACCCACGCCTCCGGCGACATATAGCGCGAGAACGAGATGCGCAGGATCACCGCCAGCACGACCAGGATCGCCAAGATGATCGCAACGATCTTGAGCAAATTGCGGACGCGCAGCCATTCGACATAGTTCATGACGAGGTTTCCTTTGCCACGACGTCGGTTGTGGCCGTCGCAGGCGAGACGGCGTAGAGGAAGATGTCTTCGAGATTGAGATCGAGCACGCGGACGCCCATCGCGCCGGCACTGGTGAGCCGCGTCGGCGATTTCGTCCGCGCCGCCGGTTACGAGCAGGCGGACGATCCGCTCGGTGCGGTCGGCCCGCGCCACGCGCGAATCGTTGGCGATTCCGTCGAGCGTGAAGGTGACGTCGGGGAAGATACCCTCGACGATCTTGCGGTCGGCCTTGAAGTCGTCGACGAGTCCCTGGAGCACCAGCCGGCCGCGATCCATAACCGCGATGTGCTCGGCCGCGCGCTCGACTTGGCCGATCTGGTGCGACGAAAAGATCACCGAGTTGCCCTTGGCGGCCTCGTTGATCATGAGACTCAGGACGTGCCGCTGGTTGACCGGGTCGAGGCCGCCGGTCGGCTCGTCGAGCACCAGGATCTCCGCATTGCGTGCGAACGCGAGCGCGACCATCACGGCCGTGCGCATTCCCTTGGACAGGGCGCGCACGCGCCGGCGCTTGTCGATGTTGAACGTGGCCAGCAGCTCGAACGCGCGCTTGGGATCGAACGTCGTAAAGGCGCGCCGCGTCATCTCGACGTGCTCGGCGACCGTCATCCAGTCGTACAGAACGCTGCGCTCGGGTATATAGGCGATGCGCTCGAACGTCTTCGGGAACGAGCGGCTTTCCGTCGTACAGGATCTCGCCGCTCGTCGGACGCGCCAGCCCGAGCATGCACTTGAACGTCGTCGTCTTGCCGGCGCCGTTGGGTCCGAGCAGACCGAAGACGCTCGCGCTCGGGAATCTCGAGCGAGAAGCCGTCGACCGCCGTGATCTTGCCGTAAAGCTTTCGCAGATTCGAAATCGTGATCGTGCTCATGCCTTCACTTCTCAAGCGTCGGAGAACCAGCGCTGCAGGGCCGCATCGAAGAGCTCGCGGACTTCGTCGCGCGCCAACCCCACCGACTTCGCTTCGCGCAGCGCGACGTCGAGCGCGTCGCGGCCGATGTCCGCCGCCACTTTGGGCGACTCGGTCACGCCGTTGGAGCGGACGAACGATCCCCGTCCGGGGGAAGTCTCGATCACTTGCTCGCGCTCCAATTCGCGGTACGCCCGCGCGACGGTATTGGGATTGACGGTGAGGTCGATCGCGAGCTGCTTTACCGTGGGAAGCTGCTCGCCCGCCTGCAAGATCCCGAGCGCGATGGATCGCTTTATTTGCTCGATGATCTGCAGGTAGATCGGCACGCCGCTGCGTGGATCGACCGTGAGAACGGCCGGCATCGCGCCGATCCTAGAACTTGGGTCCCCAGCCGGGGAATAGCCCGGCCGGCCTGCGGTCGGGAGCCGAACCGGCGTGCGCGTCTCGCGAGCCTCTCGGAGTCGGGAGAGAAAGTCGTGTGAGTCATCGTTGCGCTCCTTTCGTGAGTCTAGTACCATCGAACTGTCGTACTAGTACACTAGTACAATAGCTCAACAGTATGATCCTGTCAAGGCCGCGCCGCGAGAATTTTTCGTCTAGGCGGGCTTCGGGAGCGGCGGCCACGCCGACGCGTTGCGCAGGAAGGCGAAGCGCGGATCGTTGGCGATCTCGGCCGCCACGTACTCGCTGCGCGTGCGGCGCAGCAGGTCGACGGCCGCGCCGCGCCGGCCGACCGCGGCGAACGCCAGCGCCAGGTCCTCGGGCGCGACGTCGTCGCGGGTGGCTCTGCGCGATAGGCGAACTCCGCGCGGGCCTCCGCCAGGTCGGTTGGTGCGGGCGTAGATCGGGGCGAGCAGCGCCGCCGCCTCGGCCGCGGCAGTCCGCGCAGACCTCGGCCAGCCGCGTGAACGCAGCGGCGGCGCGCGAGCGGTCCCCCGAGCGCCTCGTAGGCGAGCCCGAGCGTCTCGAAGGCGTCGCCGCGCTGCGGCGAGAGGTCGAGCGTCTCGCGCGCGTATGCGACGGCGTCGCCGTAGCGGCGCTCGAGGTAGGCGGCCGTTCCCAGCCAGGAGGTCGTTGCGACCGAGAGCGGATCGAGCTGCGCGGCCTGTTGAGCTCGCGCGTAGGCGTCGCGACACGCGCCCTTTCTCGAGCAGCGCGACGCCGTACCACTCGTGCGCCGGTCCGCTCGCCGGATCGAGCGCGATCGCGCGCCGCAGATCCTTGAACGCCTCGACGAGGTTCGGCATTGCGCCGCTCTTCTTTTCGGTCGCGAGCATGCCGAGCACGGCGTAGGCCTCGCCGCTGTCGGGATCGAGCACGAGCGCCTTGTGCGCGTAGGCTCGCGCGCGCGCGACGTAGACCTTGCGCGGGCGCCGCGCCATATCCGTAATCCGCCATCATGGCGTCGGCCGATGCGAGCCCGGCGTACCCGCGGGCGTCGTGCGGATCGGTGTCGACGACGCGCGAGAAGTAATCGACGCTCTTCGCGATGCCGTCGCGCGTGCGCAGGTTCCAATAGTAGCGGCCGATCTCGTAGAGGCGCGTGCCTTCGGCGGAGAGCCCCGAGCGCGCGCCGGCACCGCGGGGGATCGCGATCGCGAGTGTCGACGCCGTCGCGAGAGCGACGCCGAAGGCTGCGGCCGTCGCCCAGCCGCGATACGCCGGACGCGCGCGCCGGCGGCGGAGAGGGCGCGTGCGCCGGCTCGCGGCCGCGGCGCGTCGTCGCGGCGCTGCACCGGAGCGATGAAACGGTAGCCGCGCCGCGGGATCGTCTCGATAGCTTCGGCGTTCCAGCGCGACCGCAGCGTCTTGCGCAGGACGTAGATGTTCTGCGCGAGATTCGCCTCGTCGACGTAGCCCTCGGGCCAGATGCGAGCGAGCAGCGCGCTCTTCGCAAAGAGCTCGCCGGGATGCTCGACCAGCGCCAACAGCGTTTCGACGACCTTCGGGCCGATCGGAATCGGCTCGCCGCGATCGAGCAACAGCAGACGCTCGGCGTCGAGCTGAAATGGTCCGAAATGGTAGAGGCTCATTGTGGCGCTCCTGCTGAGAACGTTTGATGCCCTTCTGAGCCTATATACGCATACGCGACGCGCGAAAGTTTTCACGCGTGGCGGCTCGCTTGCTTATTTCGCTCGAAGGCGGTCCGGGACGAAGACGCGCAGCGCCCCGCGGAGGACCTCGAAACGAGCCGGCGTCGTTCCGGCGGGTTCGCCATCGGCGACGATGTGCTGCGGCTCGGCGCGTCGTGACGCTAAAGGCGCGTCGAGCGTAGGGTTTGCACGTTTTCGGCTCCGCCGCGGCCGGCCCGAAAGCATCGCGCCGAACAGCCGCAAGCGCGCCGCCGACGCTGTCGATATCGACCGAATACAGGTCGAGCCAGCCGTCGTCGATCGCCGCGTCCTCGACCGTGATGAATCCGCCGAAATGATTGCTGTTGGCGATCGTCAGCTGAACGGTATGCAGCCGCACGCTGGTGCCGTCGTAAGAAACCGACGCGTGGAACGGCCGCAGATACTTCACGGCGGAGAGCGCACCGGCCAGCACCGCGAACAGTCCGAAGCGCTGCTTGTCGCGCGCCTTCTGCAGCCGCGTGAGGCGGCTCGAGACGCCGATGCTGGCTTCGCTGGCGTAGTACGCGCCGTTGACGCGTGCGACGTCGATCACGCGCGTGCCACGTTGCGCGATCGCTGCGCATGCTTCCTCGACGTCGAAGCGGAATCGCGAGCGTGCGTGCGAGATCGTTGAACGTCCCCAGCGGCACGAGGCCGATCGGGAGGCCGAATGCCAATGCGGTGCCGATCGCACGAGCGAACGTGCCGTCGCCCCCCGCGACGACGATCGCGTCCAGGCCTTCCGGACTCGACGCGTTCTCGACGGCATCCACGCCGCGCAGGGCGAGCTGTCGCCGGACGTCGCAGCCGAGACGCGCGGCCGTGCCGCGAATGCGGATTGACGACGAGGAGCACGCGCACGCGAAGTTAGCGCCGGCGCCTCAGCAGGAGCCGGAGGCAGATAAACGCGGAGCGCACCGCTACGATCGCGAGAGACAACGTGCCGACGATCATCACGAGATAGCCGAAGTCGATGCCCGCCTGCGTCATCGAGTCGACATAACCTACGGCCTTCGCCGAGATGGTGAGATTTTCGTAGACGCCATGGAAGATCCACCACACGATGGCCGCCGCCGGCGCGGCCACCGCAACGATCGTCATGATGCCGCCTCAGTTCGTCGCGGTCCGTCATCGACGGCAGCTTCGCCGCCATCCCGCGACGAAACCCTCCGGCATGTCGTCGCGCGCGCGGCCTCCTCGACCGCACAACCCGATCCCCGAGTCGCCGTACGAGGTTCTCGCGCTCTTCACGGGAGCGATGGTCGGGCTCGTCGCTCTGGATCGTGTCCACCGGCGCGCTCATGCCGTTTTTCACGACCGCGCTGCACCTGGGACAGACGCAGCTCGGCTTGATCCTTTCGATTCAGCTCATCGGTTCCGTCGCGATGACGTCGGTCGCGGGAATGCTGACGGATCGCTTCGGCGACAAGGCCGTCGTGTTTTGGAGCGGGGTCGTCATGGGGTTCGCGCTGATCGGCGCCTCCCTCGTCGAAAACTACACGTGGCTGATCAGCTGGCTGCTCGTCTACGGGATCGGCTATGCAGCGGTCACGCCCGCCGGAAGCCATGCCATCATCTTCTTTTTTCGCAAGGCCGACCGCGGTGTCGCGATGGGCATTCGCCAGTGCGGCGTGCCGATCGCCGGTACGTTGGGTTCGATCTTGCTGCCCGCGATCGCGCTGCACTTCCAATACCGCGGCGCGCTCGCCGCAGCCGGCCTTCTCACGATCGTGGCGTGCTCGATCGCGTCACTGCTCTACCGCGAGCCGCGCGAGCTCGCAGGGCGAACGCATCACCGTGCGCGCGATGCTGATGGACATGCTGAGGATCGCGCGCGAGTCGCGGCTGATCTTTCTCACGCTCACGTCGATGATTTTGATGTGCGCACAGTTCGCGCTGATGGGCTTCTTCACGCTGACGCTCGTGCATCGCGCCGGATATTCCCTGACGGTCGCGGTCGGGCTCTTCACGCTCGCGCAAGCCGGGGCGATCGTTGGGAGACTGTCGTGGGGCTGGCTCAGCGACCGCTTTTTCGGCGCCAGTCGCGCGCTGCCGCTGGCGTTGGCGTGCGTGCTCGTCGCTCTCATATCGCTCGGCGTCGCGTCGCTCGACCCGACGACGCCGGTATGGCTGGCCGGAGCGGCGGCGCTCGCGCTCGGATTCACGGCGGAAGGGTGGCTCGGACTCAGCGTCATCGGCTTCGCCGAGATCGGAGGCGAGGAGCGCTGCGGCAGCGCGCTCGGCGTCGGATTGACGTGGATCCTGCTCGCCGCCTTCATAACGCCGGTGGTGTTCGGCGCGCTCGTGCAAGTGCTGGGCTACCAGATCGTGTGGATCGGGCTCGCTGTGTTCGAGCTCGTCGGCGTCGTGCCGGCACTGCTCGCGAGCCGCACGGTGAGCCGCGCGCTCGAGGCGCAACCGTCGCCGTAAGGCGCGTTACCGCCGCTTTCGTCTGCGTCCCGCGCGCGCGGCGCTGCGTTTCGCCACTGCGTCGACAAAATCGGCCGTCTGTTGAATGAGTTCACCCGCTGCCGTAACGGTCTGGCCGACGTCGCGCGCACGCACGGCGGTCGAATGAACGTTGGCCGCCGCTCGCCGGACGGTTCTCTTTGGGTTTGATGCCGCCTTGGCGACCGACTTCGCTGCCGAGCCCGCGCGCGACTTTGCCTTCGCGCCGGCTTTGGCGATGGCCGAGGCACCTTTTTTCACAGCTTTCTTTGCGCGGGAGCCCGCGCTCGGCGATTTCTTAGCGCGCTTTGGCGAGGCTTTCTTCTTTGGCATGTCGCTCCTTTTTATTAGCTTTTACTCGCTCCAAACGATTCCCACGCGGTCCAATGGCTAAACGCCTGGTTGATCCGCGTAAACGTACCGTGCGTTGGGTATGGCCGACACGTCAGGAGGAATGTGGCGTGGACGGCGACCGGAAGGAAGCGCAAATAATCGGTTCGACTCGGCAACTCGTCGCTGATTTAGCGACGCTCGTTCGACACGAACTCGACGAAGCAACGTGGGAGCTCGCCGGGAAGATAAAGGCGGCGGGGGTCGGAGCCGGCATGGTCGGCGCTTCGGCCTTTGCCGGCATGATGTCCATCGTTTGCCTGAGCGCGCTTGTCGCGGTGCTCCTAAGCGAGGTCATTCCGCCGTGGGCTGCCGTGCTGACGATATCGGTCGCGTGGGTCATTGCAACGCTATCTTTGGTGTGGCTGGGCAAGAAGAAGGTCGAGTCGGCGGCACCGTTTCTTCCCGAGCGGACCATCGAGCATCTCAAGGAGGACTTCGCTAGCGCCCGCGAGCGCCGAGAACAACCACCGCACTAGTCCCGGGGCCGCGCACCTCGCACGACGGAGACCTTTAAGTACGATCCTCGGCCGGTGACCCACTCGGCCGAGGATTTGATCTCGCCCTTAAATTAGAGGTCGCCGCAGGAAACGTAATGCGCGAGGTTTGCGGCGCTGAGATGGACGTTGATTGCGTAATGCGACTTTTTGAGCTGCGCTAGTGTCAGATTGGGTATCGTCGTGACGGAGACGCCGCCGATCACGTTGTGGAGCGCCTTCCAAGGCGCCGGGTTGAGCTTCGCGCACGTACCCTCGTGAATGTGCGCGGGTTCGGAAGATCCGGCGGGCTGGTTTTTCAATTGCAGCTTCACGCGCAGCCCGGCGGTAGTGTCGTTGAGAAACGCCTGACCGTTCTGTCCCGACCCGTTCTGCGCACCGAGATTGATCGTCATCGAGTGCGCGGACACGGCGTTGGTCAGGTGGTTCATGGTGTTCGTTGCCGCAAACGCTGCCGCCGATGAGAATGCCGCGACTATAACGCCGGCGACGCCTATCCGTAGTTTCAACCAAATCCTCCTGTAAAACGTGACTCTGAGAGAGCGCGTTACCCATTTGTTCCCCGCGGAGTTTTGCGGTAAACGCGCAGGATAAGCTCGAACGATCTTACGCTTCGAGCAGGTCGCAGTACCAAAAGTCCCTGCAGTCCCCGGTGGCAACACGGTGGGGCATTAAGCGTTGGTGCCCAGAAAGGGACTCGAACCCCCACGGTGTTGCATTCCCCAGCCGCGTCAACGCGGCCGGGGACCCCGTGCGTTGAAATCCCGCTTCGCGGAGCCTGTGCTGAGCGACACTGAGCCTGTCGAAGTGGAGTCGAAGCGCTCCGCTGTGGTGGCAACACCGTGGGGCTTAAACATTAGTGCCCAGAAAGGGACTCGAACCCCCACGGTGTTGCCACCACTGGTACCTGAAACCAGCGCGTCTACCAATTCCGCCATCTGGGCGCGGAGCAGCACGATTCGGGGCGCTCGGCGACGCCCCTTTGCTTCACCGGAAACCCCGCTACGCCGCGCGCGGTTTGGAGTGACCGCAATGGTTCTTCCCCTCGCTCAAGATCGACAACGCGGCCGCGCTCGATCCGTACTCGCAAGCCGTCACGGCCGCGGCGGAGCGCGTCAGCCCGGCGGTCGTCAGCATCGAAACGCGCAGCCGCCGGCAGCGGCGGCAACGGCAGCGGTTTCGTTTTCACGCCCGACGGCTTCGTCGATCACCAACAGCCACGTCGTCCACGACGCGCAGCGCATCGGCGTCGCGCTGCTCGACGGCCGCGAGCTGCCGGCTGACGCTCGTCGGCGACGATCCGCACTCGGATCTCGCCGTCCTGCGCGTCGACGCGCCCGATCTCGCCTATGCGTCGCTCGGCGACTCGAGCGCGCTGCGCCCCGGCCAGCTCGTCGTCGCGGTCGGCAATCCGTACGGTCTCGCCTACACGGTTACGGCCGGCGTCGTCAGCGCGCTGGGACGCTCGCTGCGCTCGCAGTCGGGGCGGCTGATGGACAACATCATCCAAACCGATGCGGCGCTCAATCCCGGCAACTCCGGCGGCCCGCTCGTCAACGGCGAACGGCGACGTGATCGGCGTCAACACCGCGGTGCTTCCCGGTCAAGGGCTCTGCTTTGCGATCGCGATCAACACGGCCAAGCACATCGCGGGCCTGCTGATGCGCGACGGCAGGGTTCGGCGCGGCTACCTCGGCATCGCCGCGCAGGACATCGTGCTCGCGCCGGCGGCGGCGCGCCGGCTGCGCCTCGACGATCGCCGCGCGATCGTGGTCGATCTCGGTCGAGCCGGGAAGCCCGGCCGACACGGCCGGCTTGCAAGCCGGCGACGTGCTGCTCGCCTTCGAGGGACGAGCGCCTCAACGGCGTCGACGCGCTGCACAAGATCCTGACCAGCATCGATCTGCAGCCGCTCGTACAAGGTCGACGTCGTGCGCAAGAGCGAGCGACTTTTCGCGCATCGTCCTGCCGGTAGAGTCGCCGACTAAGTGCCCGAATCGACTCCGCGCATGATCCGCAAGCTCCTGCCGATTCTCGGCATCACGTTCATCGACATCGTCGGCTTCAGCATGCTGATTCCGATGCTGCCGTATTTCGTGACGCATTTCGGCGCATCGGCGTTCGTCGTCGGACTGCTGATGGCGACGTTCTCGTTCTGCCAGTTCGTCTCGGCGCCGCTGTGGGGCAACGTCTCCGACCGGATCGGGCGCAAGATGGTGCTGATCGTCAGCCAGATCGGCGCGACGATCGGTTGGGCGATGCTCGGCCTCGCGCCGGACATCGCCGCAGCCATTGCCGTGGCGCCGATCGCCGTCGTTTTCGTCGCGCGCGTCGTCGAAGGCGTCTCGGGCGGAAACATCAGCATCACGCAGGCCTACGTCGCGGATCTCGTCGCGCCGCGCGAACGCGCGCGCGCGTTCGGTCTGATCGGCGCGATGTTCGCCGCGGGCATGGTCTTCGGGCCCGTTCGGCGGCGGAGTGCTCTACGCGCGTTTTGGCTTCGCGGTGCCGTTTTTGGTCGCGGCCGGCGCTGCAGCTCGTCACGCTGGTGCTCACGATCACGATGCTTCCGGAATCGCGCGCGCGCGACAAGGACGAGGAGCGCGCTCGGCATTGGCGCGCTCTTCGGAAGCTTCCGCAAGCCGCGGCTCGGCGCGCATCCTCGTGCAGAAGCTCGCGATCGCGCTGGCGCTGTACGGATGGTTTGCGGTTTTCGCGCTCTATCTTGCGCGCCAGCTCGGCTTCTCGCTGACGCAGACCGACTATCTCTTTTCGATCTTCGCGGTCTTCAACGTCATCATGAACGCCGTCGTCGTCGGGCGCGTCTCGGCGCGTCTGGGCGACCGCATGATGTCGAACCTCGGGCTCGCTTCGCTCGTCGGCGGGTTTCGCGCTGATCCCGTTCGTCCACGATCTCGCGCTGCTCGCGGTGACGATGATGCTCTTCGCGATTCGGGATGGCGTTGACGAACACGGGCATCACCGCGCTGATCAGCAATGCCGCCTCGGATCGCGAACAGGGAATGGTGCTCGGAGCGAGCTCCTCGCTCGACTCGCTCTCGGGGATTCTCGCGCCGCCGGTCTCCACCGGCCTGCTAGAGCGTCTACGGCTCGCGCTTTGCCGGCATCGAATCGCTCACGCTCGCCGCGGTCGCGCTCGTGATGGGTCTGTCAGCGCGCGCGGCGAGCGAATTCGCCGCGACGATCGGCGACGACGCCTTGAACGCTAGCTCGCGAACGTCGAAACCGCGAAGATCGTCCAAGGATAGACCAGGCGGAGTTAGGCTGCGGTCTTCTTGCGGCGCCTCGTTGTCGCCGGCTTTTCCGCGCCCGCGCCGCGGCGCTTCTTGCTCTCTTCGAGGCTCTGCGCCAGCACGTCCATGAGGTTGACGACCTTCGCCCGCGCCGGCGCCTTCTTCGCCTTGGGCAGTTCCTTGCCGGCGGCGCGCGCTTCGATCATCGTCATCAGCTGATCGTGATAGTTGTTCGTGAACTTCTCCGGCTCGAACTCGTCGACGCTCATCGTGTCGATGAGCATCCGCGCCATCTTCATCTCTTTCTCGGGCAGCTTCTCGCGGCCGGGAATCTCGAGCGTATCGGACGCGACGATCTCGCTCGCCCAGTGCATCAGCTCGAGCACGAGCGCATCGTCGTTCGGCTTGACCGCGGCGATGTACTCCTTCGTGCGAATGACGACGCGCGCGATCGCGACGCGATTGGTCGTCGCCAGCGCTTCGCGCAGGAGCGCGTACGCATGGCGCCCTTGTTTGTCGGCTCGAGATAGTACGGCTTGTCGAAGAACATCGGGTTGATCTTGTCGAGCTCGACGAACTCGACGATGTCGACCGATTGCGTCGCCTCGGGATTGACCTTCTTGAAATCTTCGTCGGTGAGCACGACGTACTCGCCCTTTTCGTACTCGTAGCCCTTGACGATCTCGTCCCACGGCACGGGCTTGCCATCGACGCTGCAGACGCGCTCGTACTTGATGCGCCCCTCGTCTTTCGCGTGCAGCAAGTTGAACGAGAGATCGTCCGTCTTCACCGCCGTGAAGAGCTTGACCGGGATCGTAACGAGGCCGAAGTTGATGGCTCCGGACCAAATTGCATGCGCCATAGGTCGACTATTCTACCCAAGGCGCACGCCGGCGTCTATCCCGGCTCCGACCAAAGTCGCTGCGCCTTGTGATCGCCGCTTCGAGCCGCTGCTTCTTCCAGTGTGTCGCGCTCCACAGGTCGCCTTCACGCTCGAGCCGCTTCGGGCGTCGTGCGAATCGTGTACTTGGCGAACTCGTCGGCGGGAGCGGCCGCGCCGCGGCGGCGCGCAAAGGCCTCGACCTCCGCACCAGTGCAGCGGCGTCGAGACCGGCGCGCCGTCGCGGGCGCGCACCGAGTACGGCGCGACGATCGTCTTGCCCTGGCCGACCTGCACGTAGTCGAGGTAGACGGCCGTCTGCGGCCGCTTGGCGATCGTCCGCTGCAGCGTCGCGCTGTCGCCGAGCCGCTGCGCGGCCTGGCGCGCGACGATCTCGGCGAAGACCTTAGCCGTGTCGTAGGAGTAGCCGGGCGCAGCGGCACGACCACGTGCAGCCCGTAGCCGCCCGTCGTCTTGACGAGCGGCTTCAAGCCGATCTCGCCGAGCAGCTCGCGAAGTCGCGAGCGCAACCGTCGGCCAGCGTCTGCAGCGTGCATTCTTCGCCCGGGTCGAGATCGAAGATCACGAAGTCCGGCTCGTCGAGCGTCGGCACGCGCGACGTCCAGACGTGCAGCACGATCGCCGCGAGGTTCGCAAGGAATACGAGCGTCGGCTCATCGTTGCAGAGCGACGAACGTGATCTCGCTGCGCGATCCGCTCGGGCGTCGGAACCGTCACGCGCTCGACCCAATCCGGCACGCCGCGCGGAATCTGTTTTTCGAAGAACGCTCTGCCGTCGATGCCGTTGGGATAGCGCTGCAGCGTGAGCGGCCGGCCCTTTAGATGCGGGAGCGCCACGGCGCGACGCGCTCGTAGTACGTCGATCAGATCGCCTTTCGTGTAGCCGTCGCGCGGCCACAGAACTTTGTCGAGGTTCGAGAGCGACAGCGTGCGCGATCCGACGCGCCGCGTTGACGCGCGGCGGCGCCATTACGACGTGCTACCGGAAGCTTCGGCGACGACGTCGGCGGCGCGCTTATCCGGCCGCAAGCCCGAGATACGCCGGCTGGCGCAGGTAGCCGTCGCGCGTCCATTCCGAGAAGCGCACCTCGACGACCAGCTCGGGCGACGCCAGTGCGGCCGCGAGTGCGCACGTCGACGGCATTGGCGAACGGCGACGTCTTGCGCTCGATCTTGCGCAGCCGCGCCGTAGAGCTCGCTCAGGAGCTTCGCGCCGAAACCGGTGCCGACCGAACCGACGTAAGCGCAACGCTTCTCGTCCTGATAGACGCCGAGCAGCAGCGCGCCGAATCCCTTGCGGCTGCCCTTCGGTTCGGTCCAGCCGCCGACGACGAACTCTTGCTCGTGACCGGTCTTGATCTTCACCCAGTCGCGGCTGCGCCGCTCTTGGTACGTCGAGTCGCGGTTCTTGCCGATGATGCCTTCGAGCCTGCGTTTGCGCGCGCTCGCGAAGAGCGCCTTGCCTCGCC
Source organism: Vulcanimicrobiota bacterium (assembly GCA_963736475.1). Classification (GTDB taxonomy): domain Bacteria; phylum Vulcanimicrobiota; class Vulcanimicrobiia; order Vulcanimicrobiales; family Vulcanimicrobiaceae; genus Cybelea. The sequence continues at coordinate 462,545 of CAVTOQ010000006.1, forward strand.
GACGACGTGCTTGGAATACAGCACGAGCCCGTCGTCGCGGATCAATCGCTCGAGCAGCGCTTTGCGTTCCTCGAGCGGCTTCGAGCGCAGATCCGTGCCGTCGGCGTAGAGCAGGTCGAAGGCGACGTAGGTAAGGCCGGCCGGCTTCTTCTGCGATTCTTGCAGGCGCTGAAACGACGAGCGTCCTTGCGCGTCGAGGCTGACGATCTCGCCGTCGACGATGACGGGAAGGCTGGCGAACGCGGTCGACCAGTTCTGCCAGATCCGGAAAGCGCGCGAGCATGTCGAGGCCGTTGCGCGAGACGAGCGTACAACTTTCCGTCGTCGATCGTGCAGAGCGCGCGATAGCCGTCCCACTTGATCTCGAAGAGCCACTCCGGATCGTCGAACGGCTCGTCGACAGCGTCGCCAGCATCGAGCGCCTTGGGATGCGGCAGCGGATCGCGCTTCGACGCTCGACGCGCCGGCGGCGCGGCCGTCGCGTGACGGGCGCTGGGCTTCGATTGCCAGGTCGGCGCGCGCGGGTCGCGCCGCGATGTCGGCGAGCGTCTTGCCGCTCTTGACCGACTCCGGGATGCTCCGCGGGATCGTACTTTGGATCGGCGTACTCGTCGCGATCCTTGATCAGCAGCCACGGCTCGCCGTCTCGTCCTTCGCGCGGCCTTGATCTTCACGAGCGTGAACTCGCCGTGCAGCTTCTTGCCGTGCAGGACGAACTTGATCTTGCCGTTCGCGATCTCGGCGGCCGGATCGTCGCCTTCGGCGAGCGCGTACGTGCCGCGATCCCACACGATGACGCTGCCCGCGCCGTACTGGCCGGCGGGAATGTTGCCCTCGAAATCGCGATAGTCGATGCGGATGATCCTCGACGTGCATCGCGAGGCGCCGGTCGCCCGGGACGAGCGTCGGGCCCTTCGGGACCGCCCACGAGGCCAGCACGCCGTCGGCCTCCAGGCGGAAATCGTAATGCAGCCGCGTCGCGCGATGCATCTGCACGACGAAGCGCAGCCTTGCGCCGCTGGCCGCGCGCGCGGCTTTTCCTTGCGGCCGCTCGGCTCGGGCGTCTGCGAGAAGTCGCGCTTTTCGGTGATAACGCTTCGAGCGAACCGGGGCGCGACGAGGTCTTTCTTGGCCGCCATCGCCGTTGGCCTTCGACGGCCCGGCGCGGTACTCTTAGAATCGCGATGATCTACAACGTCGTCGGACTGGTGCTCGCGCTTGGCGTGGCGGCGATCGCGTGGCGGCGCAGCCGCGCCGCCGGCGGCTTCTACGATCGCGACGTCTACGGCATGGACGCGGACGACGCATCGGCGCTACGCGATCGCCAGCTTGGCGTTCGCCGCCTTCTTCGCGGCCACGTACGCATTGCGCGCGCGCCGGCGGCAGGCATCGCCGGGCTCGCGCTGTATGCGTTGGTCGCCGTGCTCTACGCCGCGTCGTTTCTCCAGGGAGCTCCCGATCCGGATGAGTGAGTTTCGTTTCTCGCCGCGACCCAATCGCGCCGGCGAGATCGGCTGGATGGCATGGGGCGCCGATGCGTTCGCACGCGCGCGCAGCGGAAGACAAACCGATTCTGCTCTCGATCTCGGCGGTGTGGTGCCACTGGTGCCACGTGATGGACGAGACGTCGTACTCCGATCCGGGCGTCATCGACGCGATCAACCGGCGCTTACGTGCCGGTTCGGGTCGACAACGACCGCCGCCCGACGTCAACGCGCGCTACAACATGGGCGGCTGGCCGACGACGGCGTTTCTGGCGCCGGACGGCACGACGCTGACCGGCGCGACCTATCTTCCGCCGCAGCAGATGCGCCGCGCGCTCGAGCGAGATCGCGCGCTTCTACGCCGAGCGAAAGGACGAGATCGCGGCACGCGCATCGGCGAGCTGCGAGCGCGCCGGCGCCGCGCCAGCGTCGCCGCGGCGACGAGCTGACGCGACGCACCGATCGCGCGCGCTCGTCGAGCGCTCGCAGACGCATTCGACGAGGAGTACGGCGGCTTCGGCGACGCGCCGAAGTTTCCGCAGCCCGAGGTGCACGAGTTTCTGCTCGCCGAGTGGCGCGCAACGGCGACGAGCGGAGCTCTACGACATGGTCGCGCGCACGATGCTCGGCGATGGCGCGCGGCGGCATGTACGATCACGTCGAGGGCGGTTTCTTCCGGTATTCGACGACGCGCGATTGGAGCGTTCCGCATTTCGAGAAGATGGCCGAAGATCACGCCGGGCTGCTGCGCGTGCTCGCCGAGCCTCGTGACTCTTCGCGCCGACCGAGATTTTCGCGCGACGCTCGTCTCGGCAATCAGCTACGTTCGCAACGTGCTGCGCGACCCGCAACCGGATTCTTTGCCGGCAGCCAGGACGCCGACGAAAGCTACTTCGAGCTGCCGCTCGAGGAGCGCCGCGAGCGCGCCGCGCCGTTCGTCGACCGCACGTCGTACACGAACTGGACGTGCGCGCTGGCCGGCGCGCTCGTGCCTGGCCGCGCGCGCGCTCGACGACGACGCGCTGCTCGCGCAGGCGCTGCAGACGCTCGACAACGTCGCACGACCGCGCTCGTCGACGAGGACGGGCTCGCTCTATCACGTGCTGCAGCCCGGCGGCGCGCCCGAAGTGCGCGGGCTGCTCACCGACCAGGTCGCCTATGCGCGCGCGCTGCTCGACGCGCACGAGGCTGCGGGAAGCCGCGCTTTCTCGAGCGCGCGCAAGGGCTCTGCGACGCGGTGATCGCGCGCTTCGAAGCCGAGGACGGCGGGT
>CAVTOQ010000007.1:0-505229 GCA_963736475.1 Vulcanimicrobiota bacterium
GATCACCATCGTGCCGGGCTGCACTCGCGGGCTCGTACCTGCGACAGCGTGTCGGTCTGCACGCCGACGCGAACCGGGACGGCCTGTGCCTTGTTGTTGGCGACGATATACACGGCGTCTCCGTTCGGCGTCTGAGCGACGGCGCTGCGTGGGACGACGACCGCGTCGACGGCGCGCGCCTTGGTGACGGTCACGGCGACCAGCATGCCGCCGCGCAGACACGTAGCCGGGATTATGCAGCTCGATCCGCGCGAGATAGGAGAGCGTGCCCGACGTGGGCACGGAGTTGACGGTTTGGATCGGAGCGTGGAACGTCCGGCCCGGCAGCGACGTCGATTGGAACGTCACCAGCGTACCCGGATGCACGTAGGCGAGATCCTCGTCGGGCACGTTCACGTTGATCCAGACCGTATCGATTCGCGCGACCTGCAGCACGGGCTGTGACGGGGACGCGAACGCCCCGGGATCCACCAGACGATTCGCGACACGGCGTCATACGGCGAGTAGAGGTACGTTTGCGAGAGCTGCGTGCTGAGCACGTGCGCCTGCGCGGAGGCGGATTGCGGCCTGAGCCTGTTGCGCCTTCACGTTCTGCGCGCTCACCACGTTGTTGCGCAGGCCGACGACGGCGTTATTGTACGTCTGCTCGGCCTGAACGTAGTTCGCCTGGGACTGCTGCAGCTGCGTCTCGGACACGTAGCCTTGCTTATATAACTGTTTGTTTTGGTCGTAGACGAGCTTCGCGTTGGCAAGCGAAGCCTTCGCGGTCTGCAGGCGTCGCCTCGTTGCCCTGCACCTGGACCGGATAGCCGACGACGGCGCCCTGGGCGGAGGCCGAGTACTGCGCGGCCTGCGCCTGCGCCTGCGAGAGCTGAGCCTGCAGCGTCGACGGATCGATCCGTCGCCAGCAGCTCGCCGCGGTGCACCATGTCGCCGATGTTGACGTTGATCGCGACGATCGTGCCGCTCTGCTGGAACGCGAGCGTCGACTGTTCCAGCGGCGCGATCTGGCCGTCGAGCGTTACGTATGTCGCGAGGTTCTGGCGTGTGGCGCTGCGGCGTCGACGGCCAGCGGTGTCGCGGCCGCCTGCGGCTTCTTGCCGCACCCGGCCAACGCCGGGAGCGCCAGCGTGGCCGCGAGCGCCAGCAGCGTCGCTCCCCGACGCGTGAGCGAATTTCATGTGAAGCATCTCTCTCCTAGAAAGCCGTCCTTCATGGTCTGATATACGGCGCCCGGCGGCTTTTGATTCAAAGCGCCCTCCGGGGGTGCCTGTAGCCCGATCGGTTCTCAGGTCACTAAACCTCGGCATGAGGTAATCGGCTTCAGGGCGTATCTCCCTGGTGGCATGAGCGTGAAACTCGACATCGGACGCTCGTACAGCCTGCAGAGCCGCGTCGAGGAGTGGATGACCGCCGAAAAGGCGGGGAACAAGGGAGTCGACGTCCTCTCCACGTCGATGCTCGTTCAGCTGGTCGAGAGCGCCGCGATCCATTGCGTCGAGCCGATCTTGAAGGCCGGCCAGATCACGCTCGGCACGCACATCGACATCGAGCACAAAAAGCCCATTCCGGTGGGGTTCATCGTGCGCACGGAGGTCGAGGTCGTCATGCTGGACGGACCGCGCGTGAGCTTCGCCGTGCAAGTCTTCGACGAGCAAGAGGCGGTGGCCGAAGGAACCCACGAGCGGTACATCATTGAGAAGGCCAAGTTCCTCGCAAAGCTGAGAGAAAAGCTGGCCTGACCCGGCTCCTACTGCAGGGGAGGCAATCGCCCCCTCCCGAAGAGGACGCCAAAGGATTGCCCTACGGGCCTCCGGGCCCGGCTGGGCAAGCCTCAGGTCTCAATTACCAGCTTAGGAGGACACATTGAAGCGACTGAGCACCGGAGTCCTGACCGTGCTGCTGGCAGCCGGCCTTGGATTCAACGCAGTCGCAGCCCATCCCGCCGCATCGCATGGCAACATTGGAACCAACGCGATAGCGCAGGGTCAGGGCGCGACGGCTGCTCCTCCGGCGAACTTCGGTTCGCCGCCGTCGGGTCAGTACCCGATTCTCTACAATGACCACCACGTCTATGCCAAGCCCGACATCCTGAAGCAGGGTCGCGTGCTCGCAGCACTGGTTCGGGGCGGAACGCTTTTGATTCCGCTTCGCTCGATGTTCGAGCAAATGGGCGCGACCGTGTCGTACGATGCGGGCAGCAAGACCGTGACGGTCAGCAAAGCCGGCGCCGAGGTCAAGGTGACCGTCGGTAAGCCGGAAGTCATCATCAACGGCGAGTCACGTCCGCTGGACGTGCCGCCGATGATCTATCAAGGCGTCGTTCTCGTGCCGGTGCGCGTGATCTCGGAAGGCATGGGAGCCTACGTTCAGTGGGTGCCCGATCGCCGTCTGGTCGTCGTGCGCTATATCCCGGCAACCCCGCCGCCGAGCCCGGCACCGCCTCCGCCGCCTCCGCCGCCGCCGCCGACTCCGACGCCGGTGCCGGTGGCTGGCGCCCTACTACGACTTCTACGTCGCGGGCGACTACATTATTTCACCTAAGGTGTATAACGAGTTCGTCCCCGGCGCGTCGAGCAACAACAACCAAGGCGGTTTCTCGTATCGTCTCCACGGAGCGCTCGAGATCCCGATAGCGAGTCTGCCATTTATGGTCGAAGTCGACTATCGTCAGTGGAACTGGGGACACAACTGCGGTGGCTCCGGTGATCCGGAATGCCTCGTGACGACGATCGGCGGCCTGGGCACGTCATCGGTTCCCACGTTCACCGGTCGCGACTACGACTTCGATGCTCGCCTCGGCATTCGCGTGCTGCAAGCCGCGCATCTACATCGTCGGCGCGTACATGTGGCGCGGAAACAACTACGGCTATCCGAAGGAGAACCGGGGCCGGCGTCGGACTCGAGAAGCTACCCGACCTCGATCACGTCGTTCTCGTGGTATGGCCACGCGATCTACTTCTTCGGCGTGAACGGTAACTATCAGAGTACGCCGTTGGCATGCGGAACCCCGACGGCGGCGACGGGCTGCACGTACAACGTCGGCTACAACATCCTCAAGTATGACATTGGCGTCACCTACACGTTCCAAAGATTCCCGCTCTTCCTTGAAGCGGGATTCATGGGCGATCGTGGCTACAACTCCAATGCTGCGCCGATCGGATTCTCCGAGAGCGGCCCATACGCGGGTATCGGGTTGAAGATCTAAGCTTCGGCCCTTCGACAGCAAATCGAAAGCCCCTGCCGATGCAGGGGCTTTCGTTCATTCGCCGGCGGTCGGTTTTTATCCCGGCGCGGCGAGGACTGACGCAGGGCGGAGTAATCAGGACGACCGCGGGGTGACCCGGAGCGGGTGACGGCGTCGGCGTGACGTCCGGCGTAACCTCCGGCATAACGCCGACTCCTAACGGCAGCGCCGTCGGGCAGATTTGCGCGAGCGCGAACCAATGCTCGGTGAATCCGTGACTCACGCTCGCCTTCATCGTCTTGCCAAAGTACGTGCTGCCGTAGCGGGTTACGAGGAGCTGCATGAACTCCCAGGCCACGTCTTGTTCGGGTTGCGTATATACCTTACGCAGAACCTGGATGCCCAAGAAGTACGAGCGCGGCAACTGCGGGTCGTTCGGATACTTCGCGGCCCAGCGCTGCAGCGCTTCGGTTGCAAAGTCGAGCTTCGAAATGAGACGCGGATCCGTCGTATAGGCTCCGGCGCTGATCGTGCCGTCCTTATACGTATTGTCGATCCCGAGATAACTCATCTTCATGCGACCGAAATATTCGTCTCCCGGCGCGGAACTGATGAAGTCCTCGCATTGGAGGTGCGCCCATTTACTCTTAGCCGTACCGCAGGCGTCCTTCTTTGTGCTTGCGGGAGTCGGCGTGGCTTTCGATGCGCCGGCCGGAGTCGGCGTGGCTTTCGATGCGGCGGCCGAAGTCGCGGCGAGCGCGGATGCGGAATGACTCGGCGCCATGTACAATAGACCGGTGCTTGCAGCGGCGATCGTAAGCGACAACGTTGGTAGCGTGCGTCTCACGTATGAAAACATCTCCCTTCGGGTACCGCGGCGGCGCGGTAAGCCCCATTGGGGAACAACCATTTCATCGAGCGCCGGCTGCCGGCCTCCCAAACCGAATGCCGACGAGGGGCGCGGCTTTTGCTTCCGCGAACAGCGGCAAGCAATGACTCGCTCCATTGCCGTGGCGGCAATCCAGCTGCGCGCGCACGATCGCAACGATTTCGCGGCGGCGCTCGAAAACGCGCTCGACGCCGTCCGTGAATGCTCGCGCGCAGATACTCGTCGTCTTGCCCGAAGCCACCTTTCCCGCGTACGTCTTGGAAGGCGCGCCGGTCGATCACGCCGCGGTGGACGACGCGATCTCTCGTTTGCGCGAAATCGCGCGCTCTACGCGAACGGTGATCGTGGCGGGCGCCGCCGCGCGCGACCAAGACGCGGCGCGCAATAGCGCCTTCGTTATCGACCGCGACGGCTCGCTCGTCGGCCGTAGCCGACAAGCTGTTTCTGTGGCACTTCGACCGGCGTTGGTTTTCACGCGGAGACCGCCTGGCCCCGGTTCGGACGAGCATCGCGACGCTCGGAGTGATGATCTGCGCCGACGGGCGTCTTCCCACGGTCGCGCGCGCGCTGGTCGGTCAAGGAGCGGAGCTGCTCGTCATGCCGACGGCCTGGGTCACGAGTGGACGCGATCCCGCGAACCTGGAAAACGTTCAGGCCGATTTGCTCGGACGAGTCCGCGCTTACGAAAACCGCGTCCCGTTCGTCGCCGCGAACAAATGCGGCGCGGAGCTCGGGATGGTCGCGTACTGCGGCAAGAGTCAGATCGTGGATTGCGCCGGTGAGATCGTCGCGCTCGCCGACCAGCATGGCCCCGCGACCCTGTATGCCTCCGTCGAGCTCGGCGACGAACGCCGCGATCGCGTCTCGCCGGAGCGGCTCGTGCCCCGCACGGTTCTAACGGAGCGACCCGTCCGGATCGCGATCGCGTCCGACGACCTGCCGGCCGACGTCGACCGCCGTCTCGAGACGCTCGACGACGAGTTCGCGATATCGCCCCGCGACCCCGAGCGCTTCGCGGCACTCGATCGCGTGGTCCCGGTCGTTCGCCTAGACGACGCGCGCATGCTCGACCCCGCCGGCCTCGTGCCGTATCGCCGGGCCGGCTATTGGCTGATCTGCTGGACCACGGACGTTGCCGCGCCCTGGACGGAACGCATCGCGCGAGCGCGCGCCCTGGAGCTTCGCATCCACGTCGTGGTCTTCGACCGGACGCAGCAACGCGCGTTCGCCGTCGACCCCGACGGTACGATCGTGGCCGGCACGTTCGGCGATTTTCGCTTGGCGACGTTCGCATTCGACCCGCGGAAGTCGATGCAGACGACCGTTGCGCCGGGCACCGACATCGTCGAGGGCCTGGAGTGGGTGTCCGAGCTGTCGGCTCGCGAAGAGACGGCGGCCACGTGAACCGAGGCGTCGACGCATCCAACGGTAACCGGCTGGTTTCACTCGCGGCGGCGATCATCGCAGTGCTGGCGGCGCTGGGCACGCTCTTCGCGCACCACCGGTCAATCTCGGCCCTCTCGGCAAAAAACCAGGCCATACTGACGCAAGCGCGCGCGAGCGACACGTTCAACGCATACGAGGCCAAGCAGATCCGCTTCAACATCTATGGGGCGCTGATCGCCAGCGAGCTCGTCAAGGACGCGAAGTCGAAGGCGCGATTACAATCGGTAGCGGAAGCGGAGAAGGCCGCGGCGCCGGCCGTTCTCGAGCGCGCGAAGGCATTGGAAAGCCAGTCTCACGATGACGACGAACGCTCCGAGCGCATCCTGCAGTCTTACGAGCTGTTGCAGTTTGCGACCACAGCGTTCGAGATCTCGATCGTGCTCGTGTCGATCTCGGCGCTTTCCGGCGGTAAGCGCCTCCTTTCGGCGGGCTGCGCCCTGAGCGGCCTCGGGCTCGTGCTCTTTGCCGTCGGACTCGTGCGGGGCGGCTAACGCGTGCCGGCGGCTCAGGCGCCGTTTCGCCTCGGTGCGCTTCTGATCGCGTCGCTCGCGCTCGCCGGCGGCATGCCGCGGACTCCGTCTCCGCGCATCGCCTCGGGCAAGATCGCCGCGACCGCATGGCCGTATCTGCCCGGAAGCACGCTGCCGCTGCGGATCGACGGGTTCGCCGCACCCTATCACGCCGCGGTGCTCGGTCCGGGGATCCTCTCGCCCGACGGGGTGTATGAGATCCCACAGCGCGCGCTGCCCGGCACCGCGCTGCTCGTGGCCGGTAACACGCACGGTCTTGCGGCGGCGAACCTGCGGATCGGTGCGCCGCCGCGCGCGACGCAGCCGTTCTTGGTGGTCGCTTCGTACGACGACGGGGTCGTGTTCCACAACGCGGACAGCTTCTCGGTACTCGGCGTGCTGGCCACCGGCGGGCCACCCAGCGACGCTACCATCGATCCGCTGGGCAGAATCGTCGCCACGGACACTCAGGGGTCGGCGCTGACGCTTGCGACTCTCTCGCCGTGGGCCGTGCTGCATGTCGCAGGAGTTGCGCTCGGCGACAACGTCGCGGTCGACCCAGCGACGCACGCCATTTTCGTTACCAATCGCGATCTCGCCGGAAGCGGCGCGCTGACGCGCGTGAGCGTCGACGGACGGGTGGCACACACGGCGACCGGTGCGACTCCCGAAGGTCTCGCGGTGGACGCCGCCCGCCACGTCGTCTACGTCGCAAACACGAACGACGGTACGGTCGCGGCCCTCGACACGCATTCGATGCGCGTCGTTCGGCGGTTCGGCGCGGTGCCGCGGGTCTTCTCGCTCGCGCTGACGCCCGACGGCAGCCGCCTGTACGCCATCTCCAACCAGAGCGAGAGTTCGCCGTTCGCCGCGCCGGGGGCCGCGGTCGCGATCGAGCTCGGGACCCGGCCGCACGTCGTCGCGCGCAGCGCACGCCTCGCGTTTCCGGTGGGCGCGGCGCTCGATCCGGCATCGCACACGCTGTTCGTCACCGACGAGCAGCTGGGCGAAGTCTACGTTCTCGACGCCGCGACGCTGCGCACAAAACACGCTCCGCTGACAACGTGCAGCATCCCTTGGAAGCCGTTTTTCGACGCGATCAGCACGCGGCTGTACGTACCGTGCGCCGGCGCCGACGCCGTTGACGTCTTCGATGCGCGTACGCTCCGCCGCATGCCGCACGCGCCGTTCGCGACCGGCGGATATCCGCTCGCCGTTGCCGCCTGGCACCCCCCGGCGAAATGACTATTTCTGCCGCGATCGCGAGGAAGCCGAACCTGCTGCACGCGGAACCGCTCGTCGTCGCACCTCCTGTGCTCCTCCTGCTGCGGCGCTCGCGCGGGCGAGCAAGCTCGGAACGAAGTGCGCATCCTGCGCTGGCCCGCGCTCGTCGCAGCTTCCGCTCTGCAGCAGGTTCGGCTTCCTTCGCGATCTCAAGCGAGTGCGTAATCGGAGCCCGAGCACGGCGACGTGTCGCGCAGGCGGCGTGTGAGTGCGCCGCGGAGCCATGGAGGGCGAGAGCGGCGCATGAGCCGCGCCCTTCGACTCGCTTCGCTCGCTCAGGACAAGCTGAGCGCCGGATGCGCGAGGCGAGCGTCCGCGGGCGCGATATGTCGCCGTCGAGGGCGCAGATTGCGCTACGAGCGCAGCGATGAAGATTTTACTCATAGGTCTGATGCTCGTGCTGGCTGCGGGCGCAAGTGCCGCGGCGCACGAGGATGCACTACCCGCGCGCGTCGCGCCCGATCCGCCTTTTCCGCGCATCCTGCAAGAGGCGCCGACGATCGAGAGCATCGCGCCGGGCGTCATGTACGCCGACTATCAGTTGCTCACCGCGGTGGGACCGCTGTCGGTGCACGTCGTGGCGGTCGACCCGCACCGCGGCGACGTCCGTCTCGGAGCCGTGCTGGCCGACGATGCGCTCGAGTCGCGCGGCGAAACGATCGGGTCGATGGCGCGACGCACGCGGGCCGTCGCCGGCATCAACGGCGACTTCTTCGATATCGGCCAAACAAACCGCCCGATCAGCATCGTCGTTCGCTCTGGAGTGCTGGTCCAGCTCCCGTACAAGCGCTACGCGCTGGCGATCACCCACGACGGAACGCCGCACATCGCCGAGTTCAATTTCACGGGGCAGATCGAGATCGATCAACGCACGATGCCGCTGGACGGCATCGACGAGATGCCCCCCAACGGCGGACTCTCGCTGATCACGCCGCTGTACGGCCGCGTGCGGCCGCAAGACGACGTCACGCTCGTGAAGGTCGAGCCGCTCGGCGACACCGCGCCGCTGACCCGTTATCGCGTGACCGGCGTTGCGAACAATCTCGAGCCTCAGCCACCCGGCTATTACGTGGCGATCGGCCTTAACGACTACAGCTTCATCACCGTTCCCGACGACAACGCCGTGCTCTCGGTCAGCGGGGATCTCTCGCCGCTGGGGCTCGACGCGATCAGCGCCGCCGTCGGCGGCGGCGCGCTCATCCTTCACGACGGCGCGTGGTATGACGACGGCGACGCGCCCTATCGCGTGGAAAACGCTCGGCGCATGCCGTGCTCCGGGGCTGCTATCGCGCCCGACGGGCGGCTTTTTCTCGTCGAGGTCGACGGGCGGCAAGCAGAGATCAGCGTCGGCGTCACGCGTCCCGAGTTCGCCGCACTCATGCGCGCGCTCGGCGCGACGGAGGGACTGCTCTTTGACGGAGGCGGATCGTCGACGATCGTCGCTCGGCGGCTCGGCGACAGCGAGGCCGACGTGATGAATTCACCCTCGGATGGACGCGAGCGCCCAGTCGCCGACGGCATCTTCGTATACAGCACCGCACCGGCCGGTCCGCCGGTCAAACTCGTAGCGCGCCCGGGTAGCGTTCGCGCGCTGACGGGCGCCGAAGTGCCGCTGCGCATCGCCGCGGTCGATGCAGCCAACCACGTCACGCAGGGCGGCGCGGCGCGAGCCGACGTCGAGCCGCCGTGGCTGGGCGAGTACCGCGACGGCGAGTTCGTCGCGCTCCACCCGGGTAGCGGCCGGATCGCGCTGCGTGACGGCAAGCTCCAGGGTAACGTTCCGGTCGAAGTCGAGGCGGCGCCGGCGCGCACGCGCATCACGCCGTCGCAACCCAACGTAGATCCGAACGCGACGATCGCGCTGACGGCGCGAGCCTACGACCGCAACGGTTACGCGCTCGCTCTTCCGTCCGTCCTGCACTGGATGGCAAGCTCGGGATCGATCGATACCCGCGGTCAATATCGCGCCGCCTCGCGCGACGCGAAAGTCTCGGTGCGCATCGGCACCGCGATGACGGCCACGCGCGTCACCGTAGGATCGCACGACGTCGCGCTGGCCTTCGCGGAGCACGCGCGCTTCACGACGTTACCGCACGGGGGAGCGGGATCGCTGCTCAAAAACGCCGGCTGCCGTAGCTGCGTGTCGCTGTCGTTCTCGTTCGGTGCGTCGGAGCGCGCGGCGTATGCGACGGCCGACCTTCAGCTTCCGGCCGACACGATCGGCCTCGCCTTCGATTTCCTCGACGACGGCAGCGACGCGAGCGTGCGCGTCAACGTCCGGAATGCGATCAACGAGGACACGCTCGTGAAGGCGGCCGACCTGGGCCAGCCGGGGTGGCGCAGCGTCGCCGTGCGCTTCCCACCCGACACCGGCGCGACGCGCTTGATATCGATCTACGTGCTGCGCCCGAAGGGCATCGAGCTCTCCGAGGGCACGATCGTCCTGCGTAACGTCCGCGCTATCGTTGCGGGACAGTGAGGACGACGATCGACCCGAACACGAGCAGCGCGCCGAGCGCGGTCGCAATCAAGTTCGGCGACGACACGATCTCCACGGACGGATAAGACTCTACGGTCGCCCGCAGCGCGAGGCCGCCGGCGCGAACGGACCCGCCTCCGGCGCTCAACGCTATGCCGTTGCGCTGCAGCCGCCCACTCTCGTCGTCGACCGCAAACAGTACGGCCGCCTGGCCGGGGCGGCTGCGGCCCTGCAGCAGCATCGCCGCCTCGGCCGGCGTGAACAGCACGGCCTTGACGACGCGCCGCGCCGCCGGGACGTTGAATGAGTCGAACGGCAGATCCAATCCCGCGATATTTTGCCGGTGCTGCATCAAGAGCACGGGCGAGAGGAATGCCGCGCCCTGCGGCTGCGTGACGGTGAGCGGACCGCCGCTCGGGTCGCGCGCCTCGACGTACGCGACGTCGCGCGGAACGCCGCGCAGAATGAAACTCCCCGCATTGCTCGGACGCGTGCCGATCGGCAACGCGGGACGCAATGGGCGTTCGAGTGTCACGACGACGTCGGCGTTGGACGATCCGGCAAACGGAAAGGACAGCACGCCGAGCCCCTCCACGCGCACGCGTTGGCCCGGCGCGCCGACAATCGTCTGATCGTCGGGCCCGAACAACCCGCTGGCGACGCCGGCGACCGCCACGATCGTCGCCCCGATCGTCAGCACGACGACGGCCGCGCGGGTACGCGCCGTACCAGCGGCGCGAAACCGCTTGCGCGCCGCGGCCACCGTTAGGATGGCGAGGGCGACCAGCGCGACATTGTACCAGCCCGCGTGGTAGACGGCGCGTCCTGGCAGCGCGATCTCCACACCGACGCCCGCCACGAGTGCGAGCGCGACGATGGCGTATGCGCTCACTTGCCGGCCATCAAAGGCCCAACGGCGGCGCGCATCTGGTCGTATGTGAGTGCGCCGTCGAATGCGCGTGCGACCGTTCCACGCGGGTCGACGATGATCGTCGTCGGAAGGCCGAGCGCGGCGTACGTGCGGCCGTACTCCTCGCCTGTGTCGATCCAGATCGGAAAGCGAATTCCCAGCGCGTTAGCGAAGGCTCCTGCACGCTGCGGCGACTCGCCCTCGTTGACGCCCACGACTGCGAGGTCGCGCCCCGCATAGAGCGCCGCGAGGCGCTGCAGATCCGGCATCTCCGCACGGCACGGCGGGCACCACGAGGCCCACAGGTTCATGAGCACGACGCGGCCGCGATATCTCGCGAGCGATACGGGCAGACCGCGATCGTCCCGGAGGGCAAAGACCGGAGCGGACGCTCCGACGAGCCCGGCGGGACCCGCCGTTTTGGCGGGGCGCGAGACGAAGAACGGTTCGAGAACGAAGAACGTCACTGCCAATGCGGCCAGCGCGATCAGCCAGACGATGTAGCGGTACGTAGCCGAGCTCTGTAGCGTAGGTGCCCCTCCTTCCACGGACGAAACGCCGACGGCGTGCCCGCCCTAATTCTCGACGGACGAAGCCTCGCCGCCGACTTGCGTACGGAGCTCGTCGCACGTACGAGTGCGCTGCGCGACCGGGGGATTCATCCCCGCCTGGCCGTCGTGTTCGTGGGAGAAAACGAATCGAGCGTCGCGTACGTGCGCAATCTGGCGCGAACCGGCGAGCGCGTCGGCGTCGAGGTCGGCGTGGAGCGCGTGCCCGAGACCGCGACGCCGCAGGAGATCCGCTCTCGCCTCGAACGACTACACGGCGATCCGACGACGCACGGCGTGATGTTGCAGCAACCCCTACCGGCGCGTCTGCCGATCCGCGAGATCGCCGATGCGATTCCACCGCATAAGGACGTCGACGGCACGCATCCGATGAACCAGGGCCACCTGGCGTTCGGCAGCGGAACCGAGTACCTGCCGGCGACGCCGGCCGCCGTGATGCTCCTACTGGAACGCAGTCCGCACTGGCCGCTGCGCGGGCTCCGCGCGGTGATGATCGGACGCTCCATCGTCGTCGGAGCGCCGGTCGCGTGGCTCATGATCGCGCAAGACGCGACGGTAACCATCCTCCATCGGGAATCGCGCGGGCTGCAGCCGTATCTAAAGATGGCCGAGGTGGTCGTCGTGGCGGCGGGCTCGCCGGGCCTCATCCGGGGAGAGGACTTGATGCCCGGAGCCACCGTCATCGACGTCGGCACGACGCTCGTGGACGGCAAGCTGAAAGGCGACGTCGACTTCGAAAGCGCGGCGCGCGTCGCGGGCGCCATCACGCCCGTGCCGGGCGGTGTCGGCCCGGTGACCAACGTCGCGCTGCTGCGCAACGTCGTGAAGGCGGCGGAACGCGCGCAGGTCGCGCGTTACGCCGCGCCCAAGGCGACGTGAGTGGAACCTCACCCAATCCTGCTCGAGCTCGAGCAGCGCGCGCACAAAGACGGGGTTCCAATCGTCACGCGCGAGACCGCACGCTTTCTCTCGGTGATCGTCACCGCGATGCAGGCCAGCCGAATTCTCGAGGTCGGGACGTCGTACGGATACTCCACGCTGTCGATGGCGCTCGCACAACCGCGCATGGGTCGAATATGGACGATCGTGAGCGACTCCGCGCACGCGGAGGTCGCGCTCCAGTATTTCCGCCGCGCCGGTGAGGATGACTACGTCGAACTCTTCAACACGCCCGCCACCGAGCTGCTCGAGAATTTTCCGCACCGCAACCTCGACCTCGTCTTCATCGCAACGTCGCCCGAGGAGTACGGCCGCTACCTCGAGCTCGTGATCCCGATGCTCAAGCTCTCGGGCCTCGTGGTGCTTTACGGCTGCGCGGCCGCGCAGGATTTCGTGCGGCGATTTCTCGCGCACCCAGCGCTCGACGCGACGATTCTGCCGCTGGGCGAGGGGACGGGAATCGGCGCGCGGCGGCAATGACGAACGCGGCGGCCTTTCGGCACGCGATGCGCCGCGTGCCGACCGGCGTCACCGTCGTCACCACGCTGAAGGACGGCGAACCGCGCGGCATCACCGTCAACGCATTTGCGAGCGTCTCGCTCGATCCGCCGTCGCTGCTGATCTGCATCAATCGCGAAGCGCGCAGCTATCTCTTCATCTCTACCTCGCGGGTGTTTTGCGTCAACGTGCTGGCAGGCGGCCAGCGCCGTCTCGCCGAGCACTTCTCCGGCAAAGTGCGAGACCGGCAGTTCGCCGCGATCGACTATGCGGTCGACACGACGGGCGCGCCCGTCTTGGCGGGAACCATCGCGCACTTCGACTGCGAGGTATCGCACGAATACCAGATCGGTTCGCATTCCATCCTGATTGGCCGCGTTCTCTCGTGCAGCGCACGCGCGGGCTCGCCGCTCGGATACTTCAACGGTGGATTCCACGACTTCGGCATCCACGTCGATTAGCGTGATTCGAACGTTTGCGGTGGGACCGCTCGCGTGCAACTGCACGATCGTCGCCGACGATAAATCCGGTGACGCAATCGTCGTCGACGGCGGCGACGGCGTTCGCGATGTCGCCGCCCTGCTCGAGCGAAACGGCTGGCGCGCCAAACTCCTCGTGCACACGCACGCGCACATCGACCACATCGGCGACCTCGGGAAGCTGCGCGAGATGACGGGGGCTCTGGGTCTGCTGCATCCGGCGGACCTCCCGCTGTATCAGACGCTCGCGTGGCAGGCGCAGTGGTTGGGATTGCAGCGCGCGCCGGCGGTCGTCGCGCTCGACGGCGAGCTGCGCGACGGTCAGCTTCTCGAGGTCGGTCCGTTGCGGCTCGACGTGCTGCACACGCCGGGCCACACGCCCGGCAGCGTCTGCTTCGCCGTGCGCGACGGAAGCGACACCACGCTGCTTACCGGCGACACGTTATTTGCGGGCTCGATCGGCCGCTGGGATCTCGGTGGCACGTCAATGGAAGACATCGTACATTCGATCCAAACGAAGCTGCTGCCGTACGCCGATATCACGCCGGTCGTCCCGGGACACGGTCCGTTTACGACGATCGGCGTCGAGCGGCGCGCGAATCCATACTTGCTGTGAACGAGCGCAAGCGCCGGCTGTTCGTCGGGATCGAGCTCGACGACGGCACGCGCGCGGAGTGTGCGGCCGTGGCGGAACGGCTCGTGCGAACCGGCTTCGCGGCGCGTTACGAGGCGCCGGAGAAACTTCACGTCACGCTCGCATTCTTGGGCTACGTCGCTGCGGACCAGTACGCGGGCGTGGTCTCCGCGCTGGCCGCGGCCGCCCAGGCGGCGCCGTTCGCCGTCAGGCTGGATAAGCTCGGCGGCTTTCCGCACGAGCGCCGCCCGCGCATCGCATACGTCGGCGCGCGCGAGCAGGGTGCGCCGTTTCGAGCGCTGGCCGGCAATGTCCGCAGCGAATACGCCGCCCTCGGCTTCGACTTCAAGAACGACTCCGTCGCCCACGTCACGATCGCGCGCGTGAAGGCGCCGAGCAGACCACTTCCCCTAATCGAGTTCGAACCGATCACGGTGCGGATGGAACGCCTGACCCTGTTCGAATCGCTCCCCGACCGCGCCAAGAACACTTCCCGCTACGAACGCGTGGAATCCATGCCACTGCTTTTGCCATCCTGAGCGTTGTCATCCTGAGCGGAGCGAGCGCAGCGAGCGCAGTCGAAGGGCGAAGTGGCGAAAACGAACGCGTTTCTTACGCACGTCGACGGGCGAGCCTATGGATAGCGGCCCAGTCGTTTGCGATGAGCGCGGTTTTCTTCGCGTGGGACCAGCCCTTTAGCTGTTTCTCCCAACGAATCGCTTCATGGACGTCTCGAAACTCTAAAGGCGTGTACGAGCACCACCGGCCGCCGCACGAACGTATAGCTTTCAGGGTCCGTACCGAGGTTGTGTTCCGCCACCCGGCGATCGCCGTCATTGGTGATGCCGACGTAGAACGAACCGTCTGAGCAGCGCACCATGTAGACGAGGTAAGTCTTCATGCCGGTAATCCCCGGCCGTCGGAGCTTCCGCTAGATCCGCCCTTCGACTCCGCTCGCTGCGCTCGCTGCGCTCAGGATGACAATTTGAGGAGTACGGCCCTAGCCGAGAGCGCCTCGCAGTCACCCCTTCGACAGGCTCAGGGTGACACGATAGGGCTAGCGGAGTTTGATGACGAGTTTTTCGGATTCGCCGTTGGTGGAGGGTTGCGCGGCCGCTTGCGGCTGCGCAGCGGCGGCCGGTCGCTGTATGGCGGCGTAGTCGGGCACGGAACCGCCGGCGACCTTGCCGCGGTAGTCGTCGAGTGCGACGTGCAGCGCCTCGAGTGCGCGCTCGGGATAGTCTTTCTTCTTCTCCGGGTAACCGTCGAGCTGCTTCTCGATATCGCTCGCCGTGATCGCGGAGGCTTCATCGATCGTCTTGCCCTTCGCGAGCTCGACGACCAGACTGCACGTGGCTGTGCCGAATCCGCAGCCGGTCGTAAAATAGGAGATATCGTCGATCACCGCACCCGGGCCGACTTTCAAAAAGAAGTTATACATGTCACCGCAGGAGTCGCTGAAATACTCGCCGCTCGCCGTCGGATTCTCCATCGTGCGAAATCCGCTGCGCTCTTCGACGAGCCGTTGAAACTTCGGAAAGTCCATCTAGCCTACCATCTCCGCATCTGGGTGCAACTCGAAGCGGCACTCTTTTCCGCCGTGAGCCAGCGATTCCGTCTGCTCGTGCTCGCCGCCGAGCGTCTCGTCGATCACGTGGTGGATCACGTGACAGACCTCGGGATTCTCCTTGGCTGCGCTCGAGTAGGGACACGTGTGTTCGTGCAGGGCGAATCCGCCGTCGATCAGGCTGTACTCGGCCACCACGCCCATCTTCTGCAGCATCCCGGTGAGCTGCGCCACGCGCTGCTCCGGATCTTGCGCCGTGACCTCGAGGCGCGCGCGCTCGACCGCGCGCTTCGAGAGGCCATCGAAGATGCGCTCCACGCCCTGCGAGCCGAACTGATCGCGCAGCTCGCGCAGCACCGCGGCGAGCATTTTGTCGTAACCCTGCGGGAAGAGCTTGTCCGCCTCGGACGTCAGCGAGAACTCGTAGGTGGGTTTCGTCGGGCCGCGCCGGACCGACCGCTCGGCGACCAGCCCGTCGCGTTCGAGGACGGTCAGCTGCTGGCGAACGGCGTTGGGAGAGAGCCCGAAGGAACGCGCCAAATCCGCCGCCGAGGCCGAGCCCCGCCGGCGCAACTCGCTCACGATCTTCCCTCGAGTCGTTTGAAAGAAGCGGTCGACGTGCATGTTCGGCGCTATCCTAGCACGAAACGCGCTAGATAGTAAAGTTTTTCCTTGACTTTCTAAGAGAGGCTCGGCTACGATAAACCGCATGCTCCAGTCAGGTCTCCACATTAAAGATTTGCGCTGCCGGGTCGCCGGAAACGAGATCCTGCGGGGGATCGACCTGACGGTCGAGCCGCGCCGGGTGCACGCCCTGATGGGTCCCAACGGAAGCGGCAAGTCAACGCTGGCCCTTTCTCTCACCGGTCACCCGCAGTACGAGGTGACCGGAAGCGTCCTTTTGGACGGCGCGGACTTGCTCGCGCTTCCGGCCGATAAGCGTGCGCGCGCCGGCCTATTCCTTTCGTTTCAGTATCCGGCCGCGATACCCGGCGTAAAGGTCGCGAACTTCCTGCATGCAGCCCGCCAGGCCGAGCGCCCCGGCGATCTCCCGCCGGCGAAGTTCCGCGCACTCCTGCTCGAAAAGATGGAGCAGCTCGGCATCGACCCGTCGTTCATGGGACGTTATCTCAACGATGGCTTCTCGGGCGGCGAGAAAAAGCGCCTGGAGATGTTGCAGCTCGCGGTGCTCGCGCCGAAATATGCGATCCTGGACGAGACCGATTCCGGACTCGACATCGACGCGCTGAAGGCGGTCGGTGGCTCCATCGCGGCGCTGCGCGCGAGCGACGAGGGCGCCGACACGGGCTTTCTCATCATCACGCACTATCCGCGCATCCTGCAGTACGTCGTTCCAGACGTCGTCCACGTAATGATCGAGGGCCGCATCGTCAAGACGGGCGGACACGATCTCGCGCACCGCATAGAGCGCGAAGGCTACGACAAGATTCGGGAGGAGTCATCGGCGGTTGCCTAACACGTTGACCGTTCCCGCCGACGAGCTCTACGAAAAGCTCTCGTCCCTAGACGGGCCGTTCGATGCATCGGCACGTAAGGCCGCGCTCGAGCGCTTCTTCTCGCTGCGCAGCGGGCGCGAGAAGCCAGGCCGGTTCTGGCGAGTCGATTTCGAGACGATCGCGCCGACGGCCGGCGCGATCGATGTGAGCGGGCGCAGCCTTCGCATCGCGAACGCCGGCGACGGCGTACTTGCGTGCGACCTGGCGACGGCGGCGCGCGAGCACCCGGAGCTCTTGGCGCGGGCGTTCGGTACGACGGGGATCGCGAACACTAAGTTCGGGGCGCTCTCGGCGGCGTTCGCGGGATTAGGTGCGTTCATCTATCTTCGTGCCGATCGCGCCTACGACGAGCCGATCGTCATCCAGTGCGACGCCGCCGGCGCCGCGATCTTTCCCTGGAACGTCGTGCTCGCCGAGCGGGGCGCGAGCGCAACCATCATCGAGTGCATTACCGGCGACGGAGACGCATTCGTCTGCGGCGCGGTGGAGATCGTCACCGAAGAGCACGCCGACGTGACGTATGCGACGCTGCAGAATGCCGCCGATGGAGCGCGCATCATCACGAGCCGCGCGGCTCGTCCCGGCCGCGACGCGCGAGTCTCGTGGGCTTCGGCGGAGCTCGGCGGCCGGCTCGCGGCCGGAGACCTCGGTGTCGAGTTCGAGCATCCCGGAGCGCGCGCCGACATCACCGGGATCTTCTTTCCGCGCGCGTCGCAACACGTCGACGTCGTCAGCACGGTGGAACATCGCGCCGGGGAGGCGACCTCGGAGACGCTGGTCAAATCGGCCGCGAGCGAGCGCGGGCAGGCGCGGTTCCTCGGCAATATTCGCATCGCGCCGCACGCGCAGGGCAGCGACGCGCGGCTTCGCGACGACGCACTCTTGCTCTCGACGACGGCTCACGTGGACTCCATTCCGGCACTGGAGATCGGCGCCAACGATGTCAAGGCCTATCACGGCGCGACCGTCGGCGCCATCGACGCCGATCAGATCTTCTATATGGAATCGCGCGGCATCGAAGGCACGGCGGCGGAACGGATGATTGCGCTCGGATTCTTCGAGCCCGCGATCGAACGCTTTCCCACCGCGCGGCTCCGCGACGAGATCCGCGCCATCCTCGCGGAGAAACTATCATGAGCGTGATCGCGCCGGCGAGAAACGTTGACACGATCATCGCGGATTTTCCGATTCTGGCGCGGCCGACGTCGCGCGGCAAGCGGCTGGTCTATCTCGACTCGGCGGCGACGTCCCAGAAGCCCAAGGCAGTCATCCAGGCACTCGTGGACTACTACGAGCAGTACAATGCGAACATTCATCGCGGCGTCTACGAGATCGCCGCGCGCGCGACCGAGGAGTTCGAGCACGCCCGCGTCAAGCTGGCGCGCTTCATCGGCGCTGACACGGCGGAGATCGTGTGGGTCCGCAACACGACGGAGGCGATCAATCTGGTCGCCTATTCGTGGGGCAATGCCAACCTGCGCGCCGGGGACGCGCTCCTGCTGACGGAGCTCGAGCACCACTCCGACCTCGTGCCGTGGCAGCTGCTGGCCGAACGGGTCGGCGCGGAGCTGCGATTCATTCCGGTAGACGATCGGGGCCTGCTCGTGCTCGACGACCTGGATCGCTTGCTCGAAGGGTGCAAGCTGGTCGCCGCCGCCCACGTCAGCAACACGCTCGGCTCGATCACACCGCTCGAGACGATCGTTTCGCGCGCTCACGCGGCGGGAGCGCTCGTGATGGTCGACGGGGCCCAAGGCGCGCCGCACCTGGCGGTCGACGTCAAGGCGCTCGACGCCGACTTCTATACCTTCAGCGGGCATAAGATGCTGGGGCCCACGGGGATCGGCGTCCTGTACGGAAAGCACGCGCTGCTCGAGGCGATGCCGCCCTTCTTCTCGGGCGGGGACATGATCCGCAAGGTCGAGTACGCCCACACGACCTTTAACGATCCGCCACGTAAATTCGAGGCCGGCACGAGCAACATCGCCGACGCGATTGCCTTCGGCGTGGCGGCAGAATATCTGCAGGCGCTCGGGATGGACTGGGTACGCGAGCACGAGCGGCTCCTTACCGGTTACGCCCTCGAACGGTTGGCGGAGTTCGAGCCTCGCGGCTTGGCCATCTACGGCCCGCGCGACCCCGCCCTCATCTCCGGCGTGATCTCCTTTAACTTCGCGGACGTTCACGCCCACGATCTCGCTTCGATCCTCGACACCGAAGGGGTCTGCGTCCGGGCCGGACATCACTGCACGATGCCGCTGATGGAAAAGATGGGATGGGCCGCAACCGCGCGCGCCTCGTTCTACGTTTACAATACCGAGGCAGACGTGGACGCGCTGTGCGGCGGAATCGAGAAGGCCGCGCGCGTCTTCGGAATCTGATGGACGACTTCTACCGCGATTACATCCTGGACCATTATCGTAACCCGCGGAACTTCGGCACCTTGGAGCACTCGGACGTCGAGGCGGAGGACCTCAACCCCCTGTGCGGCGATCAGATTCGCATGCAACTGAAGCTCGATGACGGCGTGGTCGAGGACGTGCGGTTCTCCGGCAGGGGCTGTGCCATCAGCCAAGCCTCGGCCTCGATGCTGACCGAGATGGTCAAGGGTATGAAGCTGAAGGATGTCGCGAAGCTCTCGAAGGACGCGGTCTTGGAGAACGTGGGAATCGGCATCAGCCCGACGCGCATGAAGTGCGCGATGCTGGGGCTGCGTGTACTGCGGAGCGCCGCAATCGGCGAGCTTGCGGCGTGGCCGGACGAGGAGTGATGCACCATCTTCCGACGAGCAACTGGGCGGCGTTGGCCCAACAACCCGAGTTTCGCGCGCTCGTGCGAGCGCGGCGCCGATTCGTTACGCCGGCGACGTTCTTCTTCATCGCCTACTATCTCGCGCTGCCGGTAGCCGTCGGATTCTGGCCGGCGGCCATGAGCCGGCCGGTCTGGGGCCCGCTGACGATCGCCTACGCCTTCGCTCTGTCGCAGTTCGCGATGGCATGGATCCTGCTCGCCGTCTACTTGCGGCGGGCCCGCAAATTCGATTTCCAGGCGGCTCTTATCCGAAAGCACGAAACGCGCGAACTGTTTGACGCGCGTCCCTGAGCGATGAGAACCCAGCAGACGCTCGTGATGTTTGCGATCTTCGTCGGCATCACGCTGATCGTAACGTACTGGGCATCGGGACAGAGCACTACGCGGCGGGGATTCTACGCCGCGAACCGGCGCATCGGCGGACTCCAAAACGGCTGGGCGATCGCGGGCGAGTACTTCTCGGCCGCGTCCTTCTTGGGCATCACTGGCTTGATCGCGTTCTACGGGTTCGACGGTTTCATGTACGCGGTCGGATGGCTGGTCGCATATCTGGCGGTGCTGTTCCTGGTGGCCGAGCCGCTGCGCAACACCGGAAAATACACGGTCGCCGACCTCGTTTCGTTCCGGCTGCGCGGCCGCGGCGTTCGCGCGACGGCGGCGCTCTCGACGCTTGCCATCACCCTCTTCTTCCTGATCGCGCAGATGGTCGGCGTCAGCGCACTGGTCAAGCTCCTACTGCCGCAACTCGGCGACGTCGCAGCGATCATCGCCGTCGGCGTGCTGATGCTCACCTACGTTTTGTTCGGCGGCATGCTGGCGACGACGTGGGTGCAGATCATCACGGCCGCGCTGCTCCTGTCCGCCGCCCTCGGCCTCTCGCTGCTGGTGCTGGCGCACTATCACTTCTCCGTCGGCAACTTTCTCACGGCGGCCTCGCACGTGAGCGCCGGGGGACACAGCGTCAATCTGTTACAGCCCGGGCTGCTCTTCCATGGCGCTCCGGGCGCTTGGAATTTGGTATCCCTCGGCCTCGCGCTCGTGCTCGGCACGGCCGGTCTACCGCACATTTTGATGCGATTCTTCACGGTGCCGTCCGCGCAAGCCGCGCGCACGTCGGTAGCATGGGCGATGGTACTCATCGGCGCGTTCTACTTGTCG
This sequence comes from Vulcanimicrobiota bacterium, assembly GCA_963736475.1. Lineage (GTDB taxonomy): Bacteria > Vulcanimicrobiota > Vulcanimicrobiia > Vulcanimicrobiales > Vulcanimicrobiaceae > Cybelea. Next base: position 20,877 of record CAVTOQ010000007.1, read on the forward strand.
ACGTCGTTCATGGGTCTCGGCGCCGCAACGATCGTCGGTAAGGAGCGCATCGGGCAGCGCATGTATGCGGGTCAGGCGATCGCGTACATCGCGCATCACCCAACCGAACAAAACCCGCTCAACGAGCAGCTAACGAAACAGGGCTACATCGTGCCGACTCCCGACAGCAACCTCGCGGCACCGCTGCTCGCCGCGGGACTCGAGGGCTCGATGTTGACGGCATTCGTGGCGGCGGTCGCCTTCGCCACGATCCTTGCGGTGGTCTCCGGTCTCACGATCACGGCGTCGTCGGCCTTCGCCCACGATATCTGGTTCAGCCTCGTGAGAAACGGACGAGGCGACGAGAGCGAACATCTCTTCGTCGCGCGCATCGCGGCATTCGGCGTGGGCGTCCTCGCGATCGTGCTGTCGATAGCCCTGCGCGGATTCAACGTCGCGTTTCTCGTTGGCCTCGCGTTCGCGGTCGCCGCCAGCGCGAACGTTCCGGTCATACTGCTGGCGCTGTCCTGGCGGCGCTTCTCGCGGTCGGGCGCGATGGTCGGCATGCTCTCGGGCCTCGGTGCATCCTTGGCGCTGATCGCGGCGAGCCCGGTGTTCATGGGAGCCCGCGCGAGCTTTCCGCTCGATAATCCGGGGATCGTTTCGATTCCGGTCGGCTTCGTCGGTGCGATCTTGGGCGCGCTGTTGTGGCGTGACCGCGAGTCCGAGCAGATGTTCGACCAGTTGCAGGTACGCGCCAACACGGGTCTAGGCGCGGAGGATCTAGGGCGGCGTTAGCGATCGCTACTGTGTCTTGATCGCGTAGTGATCCGTGATCTGTAAGCCGGCCGGACCCGGCTCCAAAGTAAACGTGACGTAGTATTCGCCGCTGGACGTTTCGATGTCGGCCGTCACCTTGTACGCACCCGCGCCGACGTTCGCCGAGCGAATGGATTGGATGTGCGAGCCGGAGCTCATGAACGACTCGCTGGGGGTGCCGTGCGCGAGGTATGCCGCCGCACCGGGCCGGTCGCCGCGGCTCAATGCCTGCAGGTACGAGCGTACGACGGATGCGGCCCGATCGTCGCCGGCCGCCGCCAGCATCGCCGCCGGCGCTTTCGGCGTCGGCGCGGGCGGTTTGGCCGCCGGCGCGGGCGCTTTCGGAGTCGCCGGCGGGTTCTCCGTGGCCGCCGGTTTCCCGCTCGCGGCGGGTTTCTCAGTCGCCGCGGGACGCGGCGGCGCCGTTGGGCTGGGCGTCACGAGCGCGAGGCGTTTGGATGTCGACACTGGCTTGGGCGAGGATGACGCCTTCGGCGACGGACCGGGGGTTGGCGTGAGCGACGGTGCGGGCATCGGGCTGTGCAGCGCCGCGCGCGTCGCGCGCGGGGACGGGGGCGGAGGCGACGGGGGCGGAGGCGACGGCAACGGCGTCACCGAGGGTACCGGCGCGACCGCAACGCTCTTCGGCGGCGCCGCACTGCCACCCGAACCGCCGAAAAAGTGCGCGAGGACACCGCCGAGCAACAGTCCCGCCAACACTACCACCAAGATGAGCGGAAAAAGCGGTAATCCTCCGCTCGGTTCGTCGTCTAGCCGGCGTCGGCGCGGGCGCTCTCTCATACTCCGGCGGAGTTTGTCCTGAGGGAATCGGCGAGCGCGTCGCGCAGCGCGGCCGGCAAGACTGCCACAAAGTCCGGACGACGCTGCACGAACAGCGCGGTCGACTCCTTGAGCAGCTCCGGGTTCGCGCGTGCGTAGGCGATCAGCGCCTCAGCAGCGCCCTGCTCGCGGCGCGCAATGTTTTCGAGCGTCGCGCCCGCACCCTCGGCCGCATCTTCGGAGGATTCGCCGCGCTCGCGAAACGTGGCAAACACTGCCTCGACAAATGCGTGAAACGCGTCCGACGGCATCGCGGCAAGCTCACGCTCGTACATGATGGCGAGGTCCGTCTCGTCCATCTCCGCGAGAAGCTTTTCGAGCGCGCCGGCCAGCGCGTCCGCCGGCACGTTCCCGAACGACATTGGCCGAATCATTTATCCCCGGCAGCAGGCAGCTCCTCGATGCGGCAGAAAATGTCGGCTGATGATCCGCGTGAAGGTTCCGCTTGATCTCCATGCCGTCGCCATCGGCGGCTCGGGCGCCTTCGCGCTTGCCACGCCGCTGCGCGTTCGCGACGTCCTGCGCTTCGCCGTTCGCGAGGCGATCGGCACGCGTGCGCCGGCCGATAAACTCTCGCGCAGCCTCCATCGGACGCTGGCCGGACTCGCGGCCGGCGATTTTACAATCAGCGTCAACGGCCGCAGCTTCAGCGACGCAGATACCATCGTCGTGTGCGAGCACACCGCAGACGTCCGCTTCTTCCTGACTCAGCGGCGCAGGACCGCACTCCACCGAACGTAGAGAGCCGCTTCCTCTTGCATCGGGTGATACTGTTAAGAGGAAGAAACTACTCGGAAGAAACGGAGCTCCCCAATAAAACTTGGCATCGCCCTGCTTGCCGCGCTGTTGTCGCCGGCGTTGCCGGCGCATGCCGACCTCCGGTACCAGACCTTCGGCGAGGACCTCTATCGGGGTGAGTCGACGGCCACCATATCCCGCGTCGCTTACAACGGGACGGAACTGCTCTCGATCCGGCGCGAAGACGGCTCGTTCCGCTTCGATGCGCGAGCCCGGTATGCGCAAATGGGGCCGGACGGAAAAAACAGCGGACAGGCCCGGTTCGTCCAGATCCTCCGCCCCGACGGCTCGTTCGAAGACGCCATCGATGATGATCCCGACTTCCTAACGATCCTCAACCAACCGTTCGCCGTACGGTTGGACCGCGTGACGCTTGCGGACGTACGCGAACTCCACGGCCGGGTTCCATTTGCCGCAAGCTCGCCGCTCGATGGGCACACGTTGCTGCACGGCTTTCTGCGGCCGGCCGCCAACGGACCGGTCGAAGGACGCCCGACGGCAGCGGTACGGTTCGAAGCCGACGGGCCGATGGACGGTACGCTGCCCGGCCGCGCGGACGCCGGCGTCACCGGCCATATGCGGATGGACGGCACCGCCTACTATGCGCTGGACGACGACGGCTTGCTGCTCGCGCTCGACGTTACCTTGACGATCGAAGCGCAGCTGCGCGAACGGAGCGCCGCGCAATCGGTCCCGGTGCGGATCGTTTATCGTCGCCGCATTCGGGCTCTAGGGAACCCCTGAAAGTCTAAAAGGCCCCGACGAGCTCGACTTGGAGCGGGTGGCGGAAGGGTTGCTCCCGCAACTCGGTGAGCGGCGTAAACGCCAGATGATTCTGATGACAATCGATCAGCATTTCTATCCCGCGCCTCACGGAGCCGGTTTCCTCGATGTATTTGGCCAGCTTCTTCTTGAAGTAAGCGCGCGGATCGTTGAGAACTTTTGCGTAATAGGGATCGTCGGTGAGCCCGACCGGATCCACACCCTCCTTCGGGACGAGCCATACGAACCACGGATCCTCGCTTTGGCGATAACCGATCATCACGAGCGGCAGCGCACGCGCCGAGTCGATTTTAGGCAGGAAGCTGCACAGCGTGTAGGCGTCGAGCGAGATCTCCGTTGGCTCGATGGCTTGCGTCATGGAATCTACACCTCTCATTCGATCGAGAAACCAAAAACAAAAGCCGCTTGCTCTTTGCGAGCCAAGCGGCTTGATATCACATCCGGGCCTCGCGGCCCAGCAAAAGCGCCATGGCGATGCTTTAGGAACGGGGCGGCAAACCCCTGCGGTCGCACCGGGCGCCGTAAGATCGGCCGTTTCAGGAGTTTTTACTGCGAGCGTGAAACCACGACCCTAGCAGTGGTGGTCCGGGGCACTGTATGAGCGCGCTCGCACCACTCCTTACGGGAGTTTACGTGCCTTCAGCGACAACGTCGGGGCGGGCCGCCAGGGCGCAGTCCCGCGGCGACTCCGCCCCGACTTATGCAGACTTCGAGGCGATCGTGGACGACTATCAGCGGCGGCTGTATGGTTTCGCGCTGCGCATGACAGGCAACCGCGAGGATGCCGAAGAGATCGTGCAGGATGCGTTCGTCCGTGCCTATCGCGCCCTCGGCAAGATGTCGCCCGAGCAGCGGGCGGACCTGCGCCTGCAGCCGTGGCTGTATACCATCACGCTCAACGTAACGCGCAACCGGCTGCGCGGGAAGCGACCTACGAACGTTGCTCTGGACGCCCTTGCCGACCCGGACGCGATTCTGCGCGAATCCAATGAGGGGCCGCCCCAGCCCGAAGCGATCGTGGAGCAGAACACCGAGATCGCCCTCGTCGAACGGGCCCTCCTACAGCTGCCGATGCACCTCCGCGCCGCAGCGACGCTGCGGTTCATCGAGGGGCGCAGCCACCCCGAGATCGCCGAGATACTTCATCAGCCGATCGGCACCGTTAAGTCTCACGTCCATCGGGCGGTGCGCATACTACGGCGCATTCTTGGGCCGCAGATCGGACGATTTTCCCCGGAAGGAGCCCCTGCGCATGCGTTGTCGTGACGTCGAGGCGCTGTGGGACGAGCTCCGCGGCGAGTGCCTGGCCTCGCTCAAGGAGACCGTCCATATCCATCTGCGCGCCTGTCCTTCGTGCCAAGACATGTACGAACAATACGAGGGCGTCGCGTATTGCCTCTCCAGTCTGCCGCGGCCCGAACCGTCCTGCGACCTGGCCAAGAAGGTCGTCCAGCACATCGCCGCACTCAAGGGCAAGTCGCACTTGCCCATCGTCCTCTCCGCCGTCAAGACTCCCCTCGGGCGAGTCTACGTCGGCTTCAAGCAGCATCGGATTGCGTACGTCAGCCTCGATACCGGCGAGCCGCTTGACGACGTCGTCGCGCGAGCCGGGCGCCGGCTGCGGCGCGACATCGTTCCCGGCGAGGCGCCGGCCTGGCTGGTGCGCGCCCTCGAGAACTTCTTCACCACCTGGACCGTCGACGATGCCATCGTCGACATCAGCAGCCTCACGCCGTTCGAGCAGGCCGTGTTGCGGGCCGCCGCGCGCATTCCGCGCGGCGAGGTACGCTCGTACTCGTGGGTGGCGACGCAGATCGGGCGCCCGCGCGCGGCGCGCGCAGTCGGACGCGTGATGGCGCGCAATCCACTGCCGCTGCTCTTTCCATGCCATCGCGTCGTGGATTCGTCCGGCGATCTGCACGACTACTACTACGGCGTCGAAATGAAAGCTCGTCTTCTCGAAATGGAGGGCTACCGGCGTTAGACGCCAACCTTAGCCACTCCTAAATGATCGATCCTCGGATAGCGGCCATTCCGGACGTTCACGGTCATGCCAAGGGTGAGCATCGCCCCTATACCGAGGAGCGTCCCATCGCATACTCCGCGCGGATGCTGTTCCTCTGGTTCTATCATGCATGCCGCCGGGCTTCGCCGCGTTTCCTGATGGTCGCCGATCACGCGAACTATTTGACCTTCGAGGATCCGGGAGCCGTCAACACGGTGCGCCGCGCTCTGAAGCTGGCCCAAGCCGGCGATCTGCTCGGCGCCGCCGAGACGGCCGGCGTTGACATCGCTCACGCCGGCCTCGTTTCGGAGGGGCTGCGGCGCGGTATGCGCTTCTCGATCGGGGCGGAGATGGACAACGATCCGCGTGCGCGGCCTGACGCACAGAACATTATCGACGCGATGCGGCCCGACGGCATCATCCGGTCGGTGCACTTCGTCCCGATCCAGCATCCGGAGAAGGGTGCGGATTGGCTGTGGCCCTTCGACAACGAGGAGTTCGCGGCGCTCTACGAGGTCGTGGGCACGGAGCAACTCTGGGAACTGTACATTGCGAAGCTCGTCGACGACCTCGAGAGACTTCCGGCCCACGTCGTCGGGCACTTCTACGCCCCGGCCACGCTCGGCCGATGGCCCGCTCAGAAGAAGCTCGACGAGTATGAGGATCGCATGCTCGACGTTGCCCACCGCCGCGGCCTCGCCGTCGAGATCGACACGCGGTTCCTGTACCGCGACGCACCCGACGATCGCAAGAAAAAATATCTCGACGCCAACGCCCGGCTGATACGCAAGGCGAGGACACGCGGCGTCGGCATCGCGGTCGGTTCCGACGCGCACAGCCCGAAAGATCAGGGCAACGCGTTCGACGTCGTGCTCAAGCTGCTCGACGACGCCAAGGTCAACGAAATGGTATTTCCGGTCGGCGGGAGGTTAGCGCGCGTCGCCCTGCGCGCCACGCGCGAACATCTCGAAGCTCAGGCGCAGGCGCGCCGCCAGCCGATCGCGCCCGGAAGCAGCATCACGGGCTACAGCCGAGCCGAGCTCGGCTTGCCGGAGGAAGTCGAAGGCGCTGCCGGACGGCGCGAAGGCGCGCGCGCAACCCGCGATGCCGGACCGAAGAAACGCGCGGCCGCGTCTTCTACGCCGAGCACGTCGCGGCGTTCCGCCGAATCGTCGGCATCGGCTTCCAAGGCGAAGGCGGCGCGCAGCGGCAAGCCTGCGCCTCCCAAGAAAAAGAGACGAAGAGCGCTCCTTCCGGCCGCACGAAGCGCCCGTCCGCGGCGCCTGCAAAGAAGGCCGCGAAGCCGCCCGCGAAGCCGCCCGCAAAAACGGCCGCGACGCGCCGTAAGAAAACTTCGCCCGTCCGCACGGGCAAGAAGAAATCCGCAGGCAAGCCGGCCACGCGTCGACCGGCCGCAGCGAAGAAATCGCCCGCCAAGAAGCCGGCGGCCAAGAAGCCCGCGTCGCGGCGGGCGGCGAAGCCCAAGCCCAAGCGTCTTTCGACCGGGTACGCGAAGAAGGCCGCGAAAAAGAAGAAAGCCGCGGCAAAGCGCCGCTGACGATCTAATTTCGAGGGGAGGACCCAGGCATTGGCGGATACCGTGCGCCTTAGGAATATCGCATTCGTCGGACCCCACCACGCGGGAAAGACCACGCTGGTCGAGGCGATCCTCGCCCACACCGGCGCGATCGGGCGGCGCGGAGCGATCGCCGACGGAACGACCGTGACGGATCACGAGCCCGAAGACGCGGCTCATCTCCAATCCACGACCGTCGGCTTCGCGCACACCACCGCCGACGACATCGACATCACCATCGTGGACGCGCCCGGCTTCATCGACTTTTTTGAAGAGACGAAACAGGCGCTGGCGGGCGTTGACGCCGCAGTCGTCGTCGTCGAGGCCGATCCCGGGCGCGTCGTACAGACTCAGGCGCATCGTCGACCATCTCGAATCGACGCACATGCCGCACGTCTTCGTCGTCAACAAGATGGACCGCCCCGGCGCGGACTTTGCTGCGACGCTGACCGCGCTGCAAGGGGCTTACGGCCGGCACGTCGTCGCCGAACAGTGGCCGCTCGGAAGCGCCGAAAACTTCCGCGGTTACATCGATCTCGCGCACACGCAAGGCATACCGGTTCGACGGCGGCGAGGAAGAGATTCCGTCCGAGCTGAGCGAGCTGGCCCAGAGCAAACACCTGGAGCTGCTCGAGGCGATGGCCGATTTTGACGATCATCTCATGGAGGAGCTGCTCGAAGGCGTCGAGCCTCCGCTGGACGAGATCGATCGCGATCTGTGCAGCGAGTGCGCGCACGATCAGGTGATTCCGGTGCTCGTCGCAGCCGGCATATCGGGCGCCGGCGTCGATGCGCTCGTGCGCGCGATCGAGCACTGGTTTCCGTCCCCCGCCGATGCGCTCCTTACGGACGCCGAAGGGCGCCCCATCGCGCCGGAAGCCGGCAGGGCCGGCGATCGCGCGCATCATCAAGACCGCCATCCACCCGCAGAGCGGCAAACTCTCGATCGTGCGCGTGCTGTCGGGAACGATCAAGGCCGACGCGACCCTCGCGAATATCACCAAACGGGACGAGAAGGTGCGTCTCGGCGGGCTCTACCGTCTGCAAGGCAAGAAACAGGAGCCGATCGCCGAGGCCGGCCCCGGTTCGATCGTCGCGTTCGCGCGGCTCGATTCGGTCTCGACCGGCGATACCCTGACGTCGGCCGGCCACAAGGTTCTCTTGCCGCGCGTTCCGGTCGCCGAGCCGGTGTTCGCCGTGGCGGTCAAGCCCAAGGAGCGCATCGACGAGGCCAAGATCTCGCAGATGCTCGCGCGCATCGTCGACGAAGATCCGGCGCTGCGGCTCGAACGCGCCGACGTGACGCACGAGATGCTTCTGCTCGGCAGCGGCGAGCAGCACGTCGCCATCGCCGTCGAGCGGCTCGCGCGCAAGTACAAGGTCGAGGTCGCGACGGCCGCGCCGACGATTCCGTATCTGGAAACGATCACGGGCGGCACCGAGGTCCATTCGCGCTACAAGCATCAGACTGGCGGCCACGGCCAGTTCGGCGACGTGTGGCTGCGCTTCGAGCCGCGCGAACGCGGCGCCGGCGTGACGTTCGAGGAGAAGATCGTCGGCGGCGTGGTTCCGCGGCAGTTCATTCCGGCCGTCGAAAAGGGCGTGCGCGAAGCGCTCGCCCACGGTCCCAGCGGTTATCCGGTGACCGATCTGCACGTCACGCTCTTCGACGGGCAGTATCACGACGTCGATTCGAGCGAACAATCTTTCAAGACCGCCGCAGGCATGGGCGTGCGCGACGCGCTTCCCAAATGCAACCCCGTCGTGCTCGAGCCGATCGCGCACGTGCGAGTGATCGTTCCGACGCACTACACGTCGACCGTCATCCAGCAGCTCACCGGCAAACGCGGGCAAATTCTCGGCATGAACCCGGCCGAGCGTCCCGGCTTCGACGTCGTCGAGGCGTACGTGCCGGCGGTCGAGCTCTCGCGCTACATCACCGAGCTGCGTACGCGACGCAAGGCCTGGGAACGTACTCCTGGCGTCACGAGCGCTACGATCCCGTTCCCGGCAACCGCGTGGCTCCCAAGGCGGCGGTGCAAGGTCCGCGCGCTCGCTCTTGTGACGGACATGGATGCCTCGAAGACGCCCGTCGCTCGATCCGTGCTCGCTCCTACTTCTCCACTTTTCCGCAACACCAAAGGAATGCGACATCCTGTCTTTTGCGGAAAAGCTGGAGACTTCTCGTCACCCACGTCCGTCACGTCGCGATCGGCGGGTGTGTGGGGTTAGCTTTGGCAGGGTGCACGAAGGTGGGGAGCGGAGTCGCCGGGGGGCGGCATGCGTGGACGCATCCCGGGTACCTGCGCGTCGCGGTGCAGTCGGACTTGAAGAATCTCAATCCGCTGCTCAACTCCAATACGACCGACGTCTTCGTCGATCGGCTGATGTTCGAGCCGCTGCTCACGGCCGACGCCAAAGGGCAATCCCGCTGCCGATGCTGGCGGCCGAGGTGCCGACGCTCGAAAACGGCGGCATCAGCCGCGACGGCATGACGATCACCTATCATCTGCGCAAAGACGCGCGCTGGACCGACGGCGTGCCGGTTACGTCCGCCGACGTGAAGTGGTCGTGGCAAGCGATCATGAATCCCGACAACAACGTCGTCTCGCGCCACGGCTACGACTTCATCACGAGCATCGACACGCCGAACGCGACACACGGCGGTCGTGCACCTCAAGCGGCAATTCTCGCCATTCGTGAACACGTTCTTCGCCGAGAGCGATCAGCCATACATGCTCGCGCCGGCGCACGTCGCTGGCGAAATATCCAAACATCAACAACATTCCGTTCAACAGCCGGCCCGACCGTCAGCGACGGGCCGTTCAAGTTCGTCCAGTGGGCACGCGGCGATCACATCACCCTCGTCCGCAACGACGCGCTTCTTCATGGGCAAGCCCGGCCTGAGCCGGGTCGAGGTCAAGATCATCCCCGACGAGGACACGTCGGTCAATCTGTTGCGTACGCACGCGATCGACTACATGTTCCAGGCGTCGCAGCGAGACCTATCAGGCGTTGCGCGGGTGCCCGACGTGAAGATCGTCTGGGTGAACGTCAATGGTTATGCGAGCATCCAGCTCAACTGCTCGCACCCGGTCCTGCAGGACCCGCGCGTGCGGCTCGCGATCGCGTACGCACTCGACAAGAACGAGCTCGTTCGGACGCTCACGTTCGACACGCAGAAGGTCGCGACGGAGGACATCCCGGATTGGATGTGGGCGTTCAATCCGGCGGTGCGCTCGTATCCGCACGACCCCGCGATGGCGCGGCGGCTTCTGCGTGAGGCCGGCTGGACGCCCGGGACCCGACGGCATCATGCGCAAGGACGGCCAGCGGCTCACGTGGTCATGGTCTCGAACAACTCCAACGCGACGCGGCGGCGCGAGACCGTCGAGATGCAGGCGATGCTGCAAAGAAGTCGGCATCGACAGCGGAGATCAAGTACTATCCCGGCGACGTGCTCTTCGCGCCCGCCGGCATGGGCGGGATCCTGCAGCTCGGCAAATTCGACCTGTCGGTCGCCGGTTGGTACGCGGGAATCGACCCGGACGACAGCACGCAGTTCACGTGCGAGAATTTTCCGCCGGGTGGATACAACTACTCGCGGTACTGCAGCCGGCAGATGCAGCGCTGCAGGAGATCGCGCTGACGCACTACGATCGCCCGACGCGGCAGTCGGCCTACTTCGCGATCCAGGAGCTTCTCGCCAAGGACAACCCGATGATCTTCATCTATTGGCTGCGCCAGATGGAACCGATCAGCGTCGACTTTCAAGGGCTTCGATCCGAATCCGGTCGTCGAGTCCTGGAACGCGTGGCAATGGACCATATAAGCCTTCCCGAGCTCACGTGGCTGCGCAAGATCATCGTCGAGCGCGCGCTGACCCGCGGCGACTACGTGCTCGCCGGCGGCGCGCGCAGCGACTACTACATCGACAAGTTCAGCCTCTTCTCCGATCCCCACGTGCTGCGGCGCATCGCACGGCTCTTCACGCCCGTCATCGCGGAGCTCAATCCCGACCTCATCGCGGGCACCGAGCTCGGCGGCGTCGTCATCGCGACGGCCGTCTCGCAGATGTCGGGCCTTCCGATGCTCGCCGTGCGCAAGAAGCCCAAGGCCTACGGCGCGTTCGCGAACGAGTACGTCGAAGGGCCGTACGCATCGGGCCAGCACGCGCTGCTGCTCGAGGACGTCGTCTCCAACGCCGGCGACCTCATGGCCGCGCCGGGCGCCTGCGCGAGCTCGGCCTGAAGGTAACGCCCTACGCCGTTATCAGCCGCGGCTTAGCGCCGTGCGCGCGCTCATCCAGTTCTCGCTCCCACTCAGCGATCCGAAGACGGAAAACTAGGAACGTCGAACTTTAAAGACGTCAGCTCGAGGCCGTCGACCGCGCATTCTACCGGACCCGAGAAAAGTCTCTTTCGCCGCGGCAACGAGCGCCTGCGGCGCAGCTGCCGCCGGATAGTGCGTCAGCACGAGGCGCCCGACATCCGCGCGGCGCGCCATCTCGCCGGCCTCGCTCGCTGACATGTGACCGCGCTCGCCCTCTTCGGTCCCGAGCTCCAGCGCGGCTTCGCAGAGAAACAGCGCGCTGCCGCGCGCGTGTTCCGCGACCGCTTCGGACGGCGCCGTGTCGGCGGAGTACGTGAGGCTCCGCCCGTCGCAATCGGCACGAATCGCGAACGCGTCGACGTAATGGCGACGTGTTGCAAAAGCGTCAAGCGCAGCACCGCCGATTTCAGCGCCTCCGCGGGATCGTACTCGCGAATCGCGAAGACGCCTTCGAAGAAATCGACGTTGTCGTCGCGCCCGACGATCCGGCGCAGCCCCTCGAGCGTCTCGCGGCCGCCCGAGCGGAAGCCAGAGCGGCATCCGCTCCGCCGCGCGTTTCGCGCCGTACTTCAGCCCGTAGCGCAGCGGCACGAGATCGAAGAAATGATCGGCGTGCATGTGCGAGACGACGATCGCGTCCAGGTCTGCATAGTACGATCGCCAGCTGCAGCTTCCCCAGCGCGCCGCTGCCGAGATCCAAGCAGGATCGCGGCGTCGCCGTCCGCAGCAGGTAGCAGCTGCACGCGCTTCCCGGCCGCGGCGTCGCCGGGCTCGAGCCGACGACGCGCAAGGCGCAGCGCGGCGCTTCAGGGCAGCGACGCGAGCACGTCCTCGGCGTGCTCGTTCACGTTGACCTTCGGCCAGATCTTCGTGATCTTGCCGCTCTTCGTCGATCAGGAACGTCGTTCGCGCGCGTCACACCGAGCGCCTTGTACAGCTTCGAGTCCGTGTCGGCAAGCAGCATGAACGGAATCGCGAACTTCTTTTTGAAGCGCTGATGCGACTCGACCGAGTCGCGGCTGACGCCGACGATCCGCGCCTCCTTCTCCTGAAACTGCCGGTAGCTGTCGCGAAACTGCGACGCCTCGCTGGTGCAGCCCGGCGTATCGTCCTTCGGATAGAAGTAGAGGACGAGAGGACCGCCGAGCAGATCGGTCGTCGTCACCGAGTTGCCTTCGTCGTCGAGCACCGTCACCGCCGGGAGTTGGTCGCCTTCGCGAAGCATCGTGTTGCCCTTTCTCGAAGTGAGGTCGCTGTGCGCAAACCGCCTGCTTCGCCACAAGACCAAGACACCATTGCGGCGGCGCATCCCTTGGCCAGGGCGCTGATCGCGCGGCTCGGGCTGCGCGCGGACTCGCCGTGTTGGATTTCGGCGCGGGCAGCGGCCGCAACACCCGAGCGTTCCGCGATGCCGGGCTGCGCGTCGTGTCGGTGGCCGACAGCGTCGCGGAATCGACCGCGCCGCTCGCGGGCATAACGGACCGTTTCGCCGCGGCGCTCTCGACGCACGGACTGCTTCACGGCACGCCGTCGACGATAGCGGATAAAGGATGGCGGCAATCGCAGCAGCGTCTCGAGCCGGGCGGCGCTGCTCTACGCGACGCTTCGGCTCGTCGCGCGACGCCCGCTTCGGCGAAGGCGAGCGCATCGACGATTGGACGTTCGCGCCCTAGAAGGCGACGAACGCGGCGTCGCCCACGCCTACTTCGATCGCGAGCGTTTGACCGCGCTGCTGGAGCCGCACTTCAGCGTCGAATCCCTCGAAGAGCGCGCCGTCGACGACGTCGTCGGATACTGGGCGCATCGCGACGCGCCGCTGCGCGGCGCGGTGCACTGGTTCGTTATCGCCGCTAACAGACGCGAATGACGATCGAGAGCTGTGCGAGGATGGCGACACTCGGGCAGACGAGCTGAGCGCTCGTGCTTTGATGTGGCTGGCACGATGGCGCGCCTGGATCACAGTCCGGCGAAGCATTTCATGTTCTTCAGAAACCGATTCCGGCCAACGGTTGATGGTGAACATCGCGTCGCGATGGTCGCTCTTCGGTGTTCGCGGCGTTATTACGGTTGCACGAATCCTGACAGGGATACCCTGAGACGGGCAGGTCATCAACCTCCGAGGTCAACCGCGCGGACTGTGGGAGCATCCGCTAACTGCCGCTCTGCGTCGCGATGAGGTTCTCCATCGGGCTCGACGCGGCGGCATAGAGCCGCTTCTCCATGCGGCCGGCCAGAAATGCTTGGCGTCCCGCGATCGTCGCGTGCTTCATCGCCGTCGCCATCAACACCGGATCGCGAGCACGCGCGATGCCGGTGTTCATCAGCAACGCGTCGACGCCGAGCTCCATCGCGATCGCCGCGTCGGAGGCGGTTCCAACGCCGGCGTCCACGATCACCGGCACCTTCGCGCGTTCCTTGATGATGGCGATCGAGTACGGATTGCAGACGCCTAGGCCGCTGCCGATCGGCGCCGCTAGCGGCATCACGGCCGCGCAGCCCAGCTCTTCGAGCTGTTGCACGCGATCGGATCGTCGCCGATGTACGGCAGCACCGTGAATCCGTCGGCGACCAGCCGCTCCGCCGCCGCGAGCGTCTCGCGCGTGTCCGGATGCAGCGTCTGCGCGTCGCCGATCACTTCCAGCTTGATCAGATCGGTTGAGAGTAGCTCGCGCGCGAGCTGCGCGGTGAGCACCGCATCGTCGGCGGAATAGCAGCCCGCGGTATTCGGCAGAATCGTATAGCGATCGCGGTCGATGTAATCGAGCAGCGTTCGGCCGTCGGCGTTGTCCAAGTTGATCCGCCGGATCGCTACCGTCACGATCTCGGCGCCGCTCGCGTCGTGCGCCGCCTGCATCACGTCGAGCGACGGATACTTGCCGGTACCGACGATCAGCCGCGAGACGAACTCGTAGCGCCCGAGGCGCAGCGCGTCGCCGCTCATCCGCCGGCCACCGCTTGGATGATCTCGACGCGGTCGCCCTCGCGCACGACGTCGCTCTGGTATTCGCTGCGCCGAACGACGCGGTCGTTGCGCGCCACGGCGACGCCGGTCCGCGGCGAGCCGAGCAGCTCGAGCAGCGCCCCGACGGTCAGCTCGCCCGGCAGCTCGTGCGGTCGGCCATTGATCGTTGCCTTCACGCGTGAGTGATTCGTCTCGCGGAGGCGTCTTCCGTGCCGAGGCGTGCGAGCGAGAACGGTTCGAGCGCGGAGTCGTCCCGGCCCTCGACCGCATCGGCGATCAAGCGCGCGGTTGCCGGAGCCAGCAGGATGCCGTTGCGATAGTGGCCCGTCGCGAGCAACAGACCGTCGAGTCGGCGTCCGGCCCAAGAACGGCAGCCCGTCCGGCGTCCCAGGCCGCAGCCCGGCCCAGCTTTCGGTTATCGCGAAGTCGCCGAGCGACGGGGCTGCCGCGAGCGCCGCGCGCAGCAGCTCGTGCACGCCGCTTGCCGTGACGCGCTCGTCGAAACCCGCCGACTCGACCGTCGCGCCGATCAAGCAGTCGTCCGTCGTCACGCGGCACGAGATACGCGCCGGGGATCCATGTCGAGCGCCGCACGAAGTCGATCGGCGCGGCCAGCGCGATCATCTGACCCTTGATCGGGGCGATCGGCGGCACGCATCGCTGAGGCACGCCCGCGAGTTCGCCGGCCCAAGCGCCGCACGCGTTGACGACGGAGCCCGCGGCGACGAATCCCAGCTGGGTGTGGACGCCCAGCACGCGCCGCTCGTCGCATTCGACGCGAACGATGGAACTGCGCTCGACGCGCACGCCGCGCGTCGCGCAAGCGGCGACGAGCGCGCGGCCGAGCCGGCGATTGTCGACGCAGCCTTCACCCGCGATCTGAAGGCCGCCGACCGCCGATGCGCCGAGCCACGGTTCGCGCGCGAGCAGGGTGCCGCGATCGAGCACCTCGGAGGCGACGCCGCTCGCGGCGAGCGCGTGCGCGTGCGCGCGGAGCGCGTCGAGCTGCGCGGCATCGAACGCCGCGTGCACCACGCCGTCCAGGCGCAAGTGCGCATCGATGCCGCTCGCCTCAGCGACGCGTGCGGCAAACGCCGGATACTCTTGGAGCGATGCGGCGCACAGCCGCACGAGCGCTCCATCGCGCACGCGCTCGGTGTATGGCGCCAGCATGCCTGCGGCGGCCCACGATGCTGCGCCCGCCGGCTCGCCTCGATCGACGACGCGCACGGCGGCGCCGCGTTCGGCCAGCTCGAAGGCGATCGAGAGGCCGATCACGCCCGCCCCGACGACCACCACGTCCCCGGTGCGGCTCACGCTACATGCCGATGTAGACCGGGCCTTCGCCGCCCTGCGGCGGCACCCAGGTGATGATCTGATAGGGGTCCGCGATGTCGCAGGTTTTGCAATGGACGCAGTTGGTGAAATTGATTTGCAGCCGGCCTTGGAATTTGCCGTCCGCCGGCTCGAACATCGGCTCGTACACCGCGGCCGGGCAAAAATAACGGCACGGGTTTCCGTACTCGACCGTGCAGCGGTCGCGGCAGATGTCGGTGTCGGAGACGATCAGGTGGCACGGCTGATTTTCTTCGTGCATCGTCCCGCTGTTGTAGACGTCGGTGAGCTTGTCGAACGTCAGCACGTTGTCGATCGGCGCGCGAGGCGTCTCTTTCGGAGGCCAGCCCGCCTTCGCCATGCGCGCGTAGCCCGGCTCTCCCGGAAGCTTGTCGATGAAGCCGAAGCCGGCGCCTCCGGTGAGCGTCGAGAGCCCGGCATTGATCAGTCCGGACAGCAGACCCTTGGCGAATCCCTGATGGAAGTTGCGCGCGGTGCGCAGTTCGGCGAATGCCCACGAATCTTTGAAGCGGCGCTCGTACGACGAAAGGGTCGCGGCATCGTTGGTTCCGGCCTGTAGCGCCTCCCAAATCGTTTCCGCTGCGAGCATGCCGGACTTCATCCCCAGGTGAATTCCCTTGAGGCGCATGCCGTTGAGGAAGCCCGCCGAATCGCCGACGATCAGGAGCCCGTCGGCGTACGCGCGCGGCATCGCGAAGAGTCCGCCTTCGGGAATCGCTTTCGCGCCGTAGCGGATCAGCTTCGCGCCCTCGAGCATTTTTCGCATGGCCGGGTGCAGCTTCATGCGCTGCAACTCGTTGTGCGGATCGGTCGTCGGGTTGCGATAATCGAGGCCCGTAACGAAACCGATGTCGAGCACGTTGTCGCGCATTCCATAGATGAATCCGCCGCCGAACGTCTCGGGCGGCAGCGGATAGCCGAGCGTGTGAATCACCGCGCCGGCTTTGAAGCGGTCGTCGGGAAGCTGCCAGAGCTCCTTGACGCCGGCGGCGTAGACCTGCGGCTCGCGCCCCGCCTCGAGAGCGAGGCGCGCCGCGGCCTGCTTCGCAAGCGTGCCGCGCGGACCTTCGCCCAGCACGACGACCTTCGCCAGGATGTCGGCTCCCGGTTCGTAGTTGGCTTTCGGCTGCCGGTTGTGGTCGAGTCCCTTGTCGCCCGTACGCACGCCGATCACCCGATTTTCGTGCCACAGCAGCTCCTGGCCCGGAAATGCCGGAAAGACTTGCGCGCCCACCTCCTCGGCGCGATCGCCCAACCACTTGCACAGCTTCTGCAGCGACGTAACGTATTTGCCGCGATTGCGCAGCGGCGGCGGGACGAACGGCGCCTTGATCTTGCCGCGCTTCGTCAAGAACCAAAGCTCGTCGCTCGTCACCGGCGACTCTACCGGCGCGCTCTCGCGCCAGGCCGGCAGCAGCTCGTCGAGCGCTCGTGGATCCATGACGGCGCCGGAGAGCCCGTGATGGCCGATCTCTCCGCCCTTCTCGATCACCATGACTTCGAGCGCGCGGCCCGCTTCTTGGGCGAGCTGTCCGAGGCGAATCGCCCCCGCCAGGCTCGCCGGTCCGGCGCCTACGAAAAGAACGTCCACTTCGAGCCGATCGCGTTCCGGCATAGGGGATTGCTAGTTAAACAGCGTCGAAGCAGAATCCTCAAAAACCATGAACGCTTCAGCGCGCCGCAGTTTTGGCAGCGACAACAACGCGCCGGTGGCGCCCGAGATCCTGCAGGCGCTCGTCGCGGCAAACGACGGCGATGCGATCGGATACGGCGACGACGCATGGACGGCCCGCGCGATCGACCGATTCAAGGAACATTTCGGCGAGGGCACGGACGTCTATTTCACCTTCAACGGCACCGGCGCGAACGTCGCCGCCCTCAGCTCGCTGCTGCGCCCGTGGGAGGCGGTGCTCGCGCCGGCCAGCGCGCACCTTCAGACCGACGAGTGCGGCGCCTTCGAGCGCTTTAGCGGCTCGAAGGTAATTCCGATCGCGACGAGTGACGGCAAACTGCGTCCCGCCGACCTCGAGCCGTACCTCAAGGCGGGGCACGACGTCCACTTCCCGCAGCCGCGCGCGCTCTCGATCTCGCAGGCTACCGAGCTCGGCGGCGTGTACGAGCTCGAGGAGCTGCGCGAGCTCTGCGCTTTCGCGCACGAACGCGGCCTAATCGTCCACGTCGATGGGGCGCGCATCGCGAACGCGGCCGTCGCGCTTGGCGTCACGCTGCGCGAGGCGACCGTCGACGCGGGCGTCGACGTGCTCACCTTCGGCGGCACGAAGAACGGGCTAATGCTCGGCGAGGCGATCTGTTTTTTCGACCCGCGGTCGCACGACGCGGCCGCGCCGTTCGTGCAGAAGCAAGCGATGCAGCTGGCTCGAAGATGCGCTACATCGCCGCGCAGTTCGAGGCGCTGCTGACGGACGATCGCTGGGCACGCTATGCCGCGCATGCCAACGCGATGGCGACTCGCCTGCACGAGCGTGTGCGCGACGTCCCGGGCGTGCGCGTCACGCGGCCGGTGCGCTGTAACGCGGTGTTCGCGACGCTCGACCGCGCCGCGATCGACCGCATCCGTGACGAATTCTTCTTCTACGTGTTCGACGAGACGCTGCCGGAGGTGCGCTGGATGACCCATTGGGCGACGACGCCGCAAGACGTCGACGAGTTCGCCGCCTGCGTCAAGGCCGCGACGGCGGCTCCTCGCCGTGGAAATAGTCGAGCTGCGGACTCGCCGCGACCATCAGCGAGCGGAGGCCGTCCACGAGCGGCGCGTCGGTGTCGAGCGAGCAGCTTGTCCGAATCCGGATAGTAGCACGCCTCGACTTCTTCGGTGCGCGCCAAGGAGCAGACGGTCGCGGGCGCATCGCTCTCGTTGAGGAGCTGATGCGTCCCGCTCTCGCCGACCGGCAGGGCGACGAAGTCGCCCTTGCGGCAGCGGATCGTTCCTGCCAAGGTGCGCACGCTCGGCTCGCCATCGAGCACGAAAAATAGCTCCTCCTCCCGCGCGTGGGCGTGCAGCGGGCAAAAGCGCTGGCCCGGTCCGAGCGTGCTGACGCGATAGCCCAGCCTGCGCGCGCCGATCGCGAAGCCCACCTCCGCGTCGCGAAGTTATAGAGTCCCGGCTGCTCCGCGTGTTCGTCGCGTTCGTCGCGAACGTCCAGCTCATCGACGTTGATCCGATGCACTCGGCGCCGGCGCGCGCATAGAGCAGCCGGTACAGCGCAGCGTACGCGTCGGCGAAGATCGGCTGCCCGCAGCGACGAGCAGCAGCCTCCGGGATTCTCGCGCAGGATCGCGCGCAGCCCGAGGGCTGCACTTTGCGCGTCCGCGTACTCGTCGTCCGGAGGCATCGACGAGGCGCCGGCCGGCGAGCCGAGCGAGCGAGTCGCCGCCGCGCACGACGATCCGCGGCTCGGCGACGTATCGCGAACTCGTGCGCCCTGCGCTGATGCGCGAGCCGGATCGCGACGGCGCCCGCGAAGAGCAGCCTCGCGATGCGCCGGCGCCGCAACGACGTCGGCGCCGTAGTACGCGCGGCGATCGTTTCCGCCGCGCTCCGGCGCTCCGGCGTCATGACGACGACGCGCGCGACGCCGCCGAGCTGCTCGATCTGGTCCGTGCGCCGCCTCGTCGAGCGGCAACGGATCGATGAGCGCGTTCCCGGCGCTCGGCGACGAACAGGTAGCGCATTCGCCGCGGACGGCTCGGCGCGAGTGGCCGCGTGGACGCGTACGCTTCGGGATGCACAGTGGCTGCAGCATGACGGAAACTTCTCTACGCCGTCCACTCCAGCATCGCTTCCCACTCCGGCTTGGGAAAGCGCTGCTTGGACTTGATCGCTTCGACGTATTTGCGCTTGCCGGCGCGATTGCCCTTACCGAGCATCAGACCGCCGACCAGCCGATCCTCCCAGAAGAACAGCGCGCGATACCACTTCTTCTCGCGATCGATCTTGCGCCGGATCTCCAGATCCTGGCGCAGATCGGTCCCCAGGCCGAACTGCGTGATCGTCTGCCCCTTGAAGAGCAGCGACGAGTACTCGGGAACGTCGTGATACTTCTCGCTGCCGCCCATCATGTTCTGCGCGGCGACCTTGCCGTGCGCGCCGGCGTTGTTCCAGGTTCCCATGCGATAGCGTATCTCGAGGATCGGATCGTAAAAATCCGCGACGTCGCCGGCGGCGAAGATGCCCTTCACGTTGGTCTCCAGATGATCGTCGCAGAGGATGCCGTTCTTGCTCGTTTCGATCCGGAGCCGTCGCAGATCTCGGTGTTCATCGCCAGCCCGAAGCCGTACGCGTAGCATTCCGCGGCGATCTCGTCGCCCTTGCTCGTCCGCACCTTCGTAATCACGCCGTTGGAGCGCACGAACTCCGCAACTTCTTCGCCGTAGTGCATGTGCACGCCGTCGGCGGCGGCCGCTTCGTGCAGCAGCTCGCCGGCCTCCTCGTCGATGATGCGATGCAGGCCGCGCGGGCCGCGCATCAGCCAGTGCGTCTCCAGCCCGCGCGACGCGAACGCCTCGGCCAGCTCGTAGGCGATGAACGACCCGCCGATCGCGACGGCCGGCGCGGCTGCGGTCGATTTGCTCGGAGATGGCGCGCGTGTCGTCGAGATACTGAAACGGAAAGAGATTCGCCGCGCCGTCGGCGCCCGGCTTGCCGGTCGGGATTGGGCCGTCCGCCGGTCGCGATCAGCAGCGCGTCGTACGGATAGGACTGGCCGTCGGCCTCGACGACGCGTTCCTGCGGAATGACGCGCTCGACGTGCGTGCGCAGGCGCAAGTCGATCCGATGCTCCTCGTGCCAGGCGAGGTTGCGGATCATCACTTTGGCCTCGGGAATCTGCTGGCGCAGCATCGGAGGAAGCGAGATGCGATTGTAGAGCGTGTACGGCTCGTCGCCGAACAGCGTGATCTCGCACGCCGGATCGTGCTTGCGCAGCTGCTCGGCCGCCGTCGTTCCGGCAAAGCCGTTGCCGACGATGACGTAACTGCGCGGAATTCGGAGTTCGTCACGACGCGCGCAAAGCGAGGCCGAGCATCATCTCGTAACCGACCTCGAGGGCGCGCTCGTCGATATCGAAACGCGCGCTGTGCTGCGGCTCCGATGCCGATGCTCGGTCCGCGCGACTCCGACGAGAAAGTACGCGCCCGGGCGCTGCTGCTGCATGAACGCCATGTCTTCGGACCACATGACGATCTCGTGCGGGTCGACGACGTTCTCGGCGCCGACGACGCTCGCGGCCGACGTCGCGCACGACGTCGTTGACTGCCGCGTCGTTGACGGTCGGCGGATAGACCCAGTGATACTCGAAGCGATACTCGAGCCGCATCGCCTCGCACAGCGCCGCGAATCATGCGCTCGATGCGCTCGGGCAGCTCCTTGCGCACGCCTCGTCGAACGCGCGCACCGTTCCCTGCAGGTGCGCGCGCTCCGGGATGACGTTGAACGTCGTGCCCGCGTGCAGCGACCCGACCGTTACGACGACCGGATGCTGCGGCGCGATCTCGCGGCTCGCGATCGTCTGCAGCATCGTGACCAGCTGCGCCGCGCCGACGACCGGATCGACCGCCGACTGCGGCATCGCGCCGTGGCCGCCCTTGCCGATCAGCTCGATGTCGAAGCGATCCGACGACGCGAAGAAGGCGCCGTCGCGAATGCCGATCTTGCCGGCGTCGAGTCCGCTGTAGAGGTGCAGCGCGAACGTGCGATCGACGTGCGGATTCTCGAGCGCGCCGTCCTCGATCATGAGCTTGTTTCCGGCGAATCCTTCCTCGCCCGGCTGAAAGCAGAACACGAGCGTGCCGGGGACCTCGTCGCTTGCCGCTCGAGCAGCGTGCGCGCGCGCGCCAGGAGAATCGCCATGTGCGCGTCGTGACCGCACGCATGCATGACGCCGCCGTTGCAGCGAGCGGTAGGGCACGTCGTTGAGCTCTTCGACGGGCAGCGCGTCCATGTCGGCGCGCAGCAGCGTCACCGGCCCGGGTCGCGCCGCCTCGCAGCGTCGCGAGGATGCCGGTCTTGCCGACGCCCGCTGCGAATCGCGTCGAAGCCGAATGCGCGCAGCTCGCGCTCGATGAAGGCGGCCGTCTCGTGCTCCTCCAGCGAGAGCTCGGGATGCGCGTGAAAATGGCGCCGGTAGCGGACGAGCTCGTTCACGGAAGATAGTTCAGCCGACTTCCAGCGTGCCTATGACGGACGCCGGATCGACGCGCGCGAGGACCCAGCAGAGGCGCCACGAGCGATCCGAGCGCCGCGAGAAGCGCTGCGGCCCTGCGAAGCATGGCTTCGCCTTTTGGGCGCATCCCTCGTCGTCACCTTCGGCGCAGGATTTCGCCCCGAGCACGCGACTACCCGTCGTGGCCCTCGAGCGTCCGCGGAATCGAAGACGCAGCCCCCTTCGACCGCCATGGATTGACCGACGAGCAGCTCGTAGCGATGTTCCGCACGATGCTGATGCAGCGCACGCTCGAAAACCGCGGCTTCCAACTCAACCGGCAAGGAAAGATTCCGTTCGCGTCCGCGAGCGAGGGGCACGAGGCCGTTCAGGCCGGCGCGGCGATGGCGTTCGAGCGCGGCAAGGACATCCTGGTGCCGTACTATCGCGACCTCGGGCTTGGAGCTCGGAATCGGCCTGACGCCCGTACGAGGTGCTGCTCTCGCTCTTCGCGCGAGCGGCCGACCACTCGGCGGGGCGCCAGTTCCCGCACCACTACGCGAGCCGCGCGCTCGGGCTGCACACGATCAGCTCGGTGATCGCCGCGCAGCTGCCGCACGCCGTCGGCGCCGCATATGCGCTGCAGTATCGCGGCGAGCGGGCCGCGCGGTGCTCACGACGTTCGGCGACGGCGCGACGAGCGAAGGCGAGTGGCACGAGTCGGTCAATTTCGCCGCGGTCCACCGTCTGCCGATCGTCTTTCTCTGCGAAAACAACGAGTGGGCGATCTCGACGCCGCTCTCGCAGCAGATGGCGCCAGCCCGACGTCTACAAGCGCGCGGCCGGCTATGGCATTCCCGGAGCCGTCGTCGAACGGCATGGATCCCGATCGCCTGCTACGCGGTCGTAAAGGAGGCGCTCGACCGGGCGCGCTCGGGCGGCGGCCCGACGCTCGTCGAAGCCAAGTGCTATCGCTTCCTCTCCCACACGACCGACGACGACGACCGCACCTACCGTTCGCGCGAGGAGGTCGAGGAGCGCCGCAAGGACGACCCGGTGCCGGGCTTCGAGCGCCTCTTGATCGAGCATGGCGATCCTCACCGCGAAGAGCGCGGAAGCATTGAAGCGTTCCGTGCTCGAAGAAGCCAACGACGCGACCGACCGCGCCGAGGCGATGGCCTATCCGGCGGCGGCGACCTCTACGAAAGGGTCTACGCCGAGGGCTGGCAGCCGTGGCGCGAATGAGGAAGCAGAACGTGGAGAACGATGGCTAGCACCGACATCGCGACCGGAACGCTCGAACGTCACGGCTTGAGCGACGAGCAGCTGCGCGACGATTTTTCGCAACATGCTGCTGCAGCGCCAACTCGACAATCGCGGTTTTCAGCTCAACCGCCAGGGCAAGGTTCCGTTCGCGCTCGGCAGCGAGGGGCACGAAGCGCTCCAGGCCGGCGCGGCGATGGCGTTCAACCGCGGCAGCGGACATTCTCGCGCCGTACTATCGCGATCTCGGGCTCTGCCTCGGCATCGGGCTCTCGCCCTACGAGATCATGCTCTCGATCTTCGCGCGCGCCGAGGATCACAACGGCGGCCGGCAATTCCCGAATCACTACTCGTCCAAAGCGCGCCGGCCTGATGTCGTTCTCCTCGATCTTGGCCGCGCATCTTCCGCACGCCGTCGGCGCCGCGTACGCGATGCAAGTATCGCGGCGAAACCGGTCGCGCCGTCCTGGCGACCTGCGGCGACGGCACGACGAGCGAAGGCGAGTGGCACGAGTCGATGAACTTCGCGGCCGTCCACAAGCTGCCGTTCGTGATGCTGGTCGAAAATAACGAGTGGGCGATCTCGACGCCGCTCGACAAGCAGATGGCGCAGCCCGAAATTTGGAAACGCGCCGCAGGCTACGGCATGCCGGGCGCGCGCTTCAACGGTTTCGATCCCATCGAGACGTACGCCGCCGTGAAGGAAGCGATGGATCGCGCGCGGGGCGGCGGCGGCCCGACGCTCGTCGAGGGCACGTGTTACCGCTATCTCGCGCACTCCACCGACGACAACGACATGACGTACCGCACGCGCGAGGACGTGCTGGAGCGTCGCAAGCAGGATCCGGTGCCCGCG
Organism: Vulcanimicrobiota bacterium; assembly: GCA_963736475.1. Classification (GTDB taxonomy): domain Bacteria; phylum Vulcanimicrobiota; class Vulcanimicrobiia; order Vulcanimicrobiales; family Vulcanimicrobiaceae; genus Cybelea. Next base: position 44,607 of record CAVTOQ010000007.1, read on the forward strand.
TTCGAGGCGCTGCTCCTCGAGCACGGGATCATGAGCGCAGACGACGTCGCAGCGATGCGCAAAGACGTCCTGCGCGAAACCAACGAGGCCACCGACGCGGCCGAGGCGCTGCCCTATCCGGCGGCCGCCGAACTCTACACGCACGTCTCTACGAAGGAGCCTGGCAACCGTGGCAGTCGTGAGCAGCACGAGCTCGACCGTGATGAACAACGTCGAGGCGGTTCGCGCGACGCTCTACGAAGCGATGAAGAGCGACGATCGCACGCTGATTCTCGGTGAAGACGTCGGCGCGCGCGGCAACGTCTTCCTGATCACGAAGGACTTCATCAACGAGTTCGGGCCGGAGCGCGTCATCGACACGCCGATCGCCGAGGCGTCGATCGTCGGCATCGCCGTCGGCATGGCGATGGAAGGATTGCGGCCGATCGCCGAGATTCAGTTCGCCGATTTCATCTATCCGTCGTATCAACCAGATCGTCGGCGAGGCGGCGAAGATGCGCTACCGCTCCAACGGCGAGTATACGTGCCCGCTCGTGATCCGCACGCCGTACGGCGGCGGCGTCCGCGGCGCGCTCTCGCACTCCGTTTCGGTCGAGGCGCTCTTCTATCACGTGCCCGGGCTCAAGATCGTCGCGCCGGCGTTCCCGGCCGACGTCAAAGGGTTGCTCAACGCCGCGATCGACGATCCCGATCCCGTGCTCTTTCTCGAACACAAGAAGACCTATCGCCTGATCAAGGGCGAGGTGCCGAACGGCCACTACACGATCCCGCTCGGCAAGGCCAACGTCCTCAAAGAGGGCACGCAGCTGACCGTCGTCTCGTACGGGCTCTACGTCCACTGGGCGCTGGAGGCTGCGCCGCCAGCTCGAGCAGGACGGCATCTCGGTCGAGGTCGATCGACCTGCGCTCGATCCGGCCCATGGACAAGACGACGATCCTGCGACAGCGTCGAGAAGACGCGCAAGCTGCTGATCATTCACGAAGACAACAAGTTCGGCGGCATCGGCGCGGAGATCAGCGCGATGGTCGCCGAGGAGGCGCTGTTCAATCTCGACGCGCCGATTCGCCGCCTGTGCGGACCCGACGTTCCCGCGATGGGTTACGCGCTGCCGCTCGAGGAAGAGTTCATGTCGTCTCCGGCCGAGATGGCCGACGCGATGCGAGAGATGGTGAAGTTCTAATGGCCACTACGATCACGATGCCGCAGCTCGGCGAGACGGTGACCGAAGGCACCGTCGCACAGTGGCTGAAAAAGATCGGCGACACGCGTCGAAAAGTACGAAGACTTCGTCGAAGTCTCGACCGAAAGGTCAACGCCGGCGTTCCTTCGCCGGTCACCGGAACGATCCGCGAACTCCTCGTCAAGGAAGGCGAAACGGTCGCGACCGGCACGCCGATCGCGGTCATCGACGAAGCTCGGCGCCGCGCCCGCGCGCGACGGAGGCCGCGCCGGCTGCCCGCGCGCGTCGGAAGCTCCGGCGTCCGCACGCCTGCGCAAGCGCCGCGCCGTCCGGAAACGGCCGCCGCGGCTGGCGGCGACGGCCGAGGACGCCTGCGCGGCGCTCGCCTGCGGTGCGCCGTCTGGCGCGCGAGCATCGCGTCGATATTCGCACGCTGCGCGGGCAGCGGCGCAAACGGGCGCGTCACCGCCGACGACGTGCTCGCCGCCGCGCCGCACCGTCGTTTCCGCGGTCGCAGGCCGCGCCGCTCGTCGCCGGCCGCCGCCGCCAGCGCCGGTACCGAGCCCGCGGCCGCACCTCGACCTACGCGCAACCGATTCCGAGGAACGCTGATTCCGCTGACGCAGGCGCGCCGGATCATCGCCGAGCGCATGGTCGAGAGCAAACACACCGCGCCGCACGCCTGGTCGATGGTCGAGATCGACGTCACCGACGTCTGGGAGTGGCGCGTGCGCGAAAAGGACCGCTTCGAGCGCGAGACCGGCTACAAGCTCACGCTGCTGCCATTCTTCATCCGCGCGGTCGTCGAGTCGCTCGACGCATTCCCGCTGATGAACGCGAAGTTCGTTCCTGCGACGGAGGCGCGGCGCCGGCGATCTACGTCAACGAGGCCGTCAACATCGGCATCGCCATCGGCCTGCCGACGAATCTCGTCGTCCCCGTCATCAAGAACGCCGACCAGCTCTCGATCAAGGGAATCGCGATCGCGGCCGGCGAGCTGATCGACAAGGCGCGCAAGGGCAAGCTCGGCGTCGACGACCTCGCCGGCGGCACGTTCACCGTCAACAACAACGGCGCCAACGGCTCGTGGGCGTCGGCGCCGATCATCAACGCCGGCCAGGCCGGCATCGTCACGATGGAGGCGGTCATCAAGAAGCTCGTCGTGCGCGACGACGACACGATCGCCATCCGCCGCATGATGAACTCGTGTCTTTCGCTCGATCATCGCGTCGTGGACGGCTACGTCGCGAGCGGCTTCCTGGCGGAGCTCAAGCGCCGCCTCGAAGCCATGCGGCCGCAAGGGGACGTCTAGTAGCTCCGCCTGCAAATCCGCAAGCATTTCCGCTTTGAGGCGGCGCACGTGCTTCCGTTCCATCCCGGAAAGTGCGCGCGCATGCACGGCCACTCGTATCGTCTCGAGGTCGCGGTCCGCGGGCCGCTGCGCTCGCGCGGCCCGGCGCGCGGGATGATCGAGGATTTCGACAAGATCGAGCGCGATCGTCGGCGAGCGCGATCCTCGACGCGCTCGACCATCATAACTCTCAACGATGTCATCGAGAACCCGACGGTCGAAAACATCGTGCTGTGGATCTGGAAGCGGCTCGAACGCGACCTGCGCGGCCTGGACGAGCTCGTGCTCTGGGAGACGCCGACGGCCTGCGCCGTCCTGCGCCGCAGCGACATATCTCGCCTGACGTAGTCGATGCTCCAACTCTCGGAGATCTTCTACAGCATTCAAGGCGAGGGGACGTGGACCGGGACGCCGGCGGTCTTCGTGCGCCTCGCCGGCTGCAATCTGGCGTGCGATTTCTGCGACACCGATTACTCGACGAAGTTCTTCGCATGCCGTCGAAGAAGTCGTCGGCGCGGTCCGCGAGATCGGCGGCGAGTGCCCGATGGTCGTGCTGACGGGCGGCGAGCCGCTCGCGCAGGCCGAGACGCCGGCGCTGATCGAGGCGCTGCGCGCGGACGGCCGGCGCGTGCACGTCGAGTCGAACGGCACGATCTTCGCCGAGCTGCCGGACGACGTGTGGCTATGCGTCTCGCCGAAAGAGCGCGTCGACCAGCGCATGGCGGGGCGCGCCAACGAGGCGAAGCTGATCGTCGACGCGCGCGTGCCCGAAGAGCATCTCGCGCTCTTTGCCGACAAGCCGACGATCCTGCTGCAACCCGAGGGAAACAAGCCCGCCAACGTCGCGCTGGCGCTCGACTACGCGAAGGCGCATCCGCGCCGCTTCCGCCTCTCGCTGCAGACGCACAAGTTCATCGGCGCGCCGTGATCCTGCTCGCCTGCGCCGTCGAGGCCGAGCTCGCGCTTCTGGAAGCCGCGCGCCGGCGTCGAACGTCTCGTTACCGGCGTCGGGCCGGTCGAGGCCTCGTGCGCGCTCACGCGCCGAGCTCTGCCGGCAGCCCGTACCGGCTCGTCGTCAACGCCGGCCTGGCCGGCGCATTCGACGGCGCCGCGGGCATCGGCGACGGCGTCGTCGTCGACAGATGACTCGATGGAGATTGCGCTCGGAGACCGGCACGCCGCTGGCCCTGCCCCACGGCGAACGCACCGTCGAACGGGCCCGATTCGGATCCCGAGCTCGTCGCACGCGCTCGCGCGCCGCGGGCTTTCCGGTGGTGCGCGGCATCACCGTCGCGCGCGTAACGTCGTCGGAGCCGACGGCGCGGCGTCTTGCGGCCGAACTCGGCGCACAGGTGGAATCGATGGAAGGGTTCGCGGCGCTGCGCGCCGCGGAGCGCATGGGCGTGCCGGCCATCGAGGTGCGCGGCATCTCGAACCGCTGCGGCGAGCGCGAGTCGCAGCGGCTGGGACTTCGAGGCGGGAATGGCGCGGCTTGCGCGCGCGTCGCACGCGCGTTGTTCGAGATCGTCGTAATGGCGCTCACGCTCGCGTATTCGCCGTGCCCCAACGACACGTACATCTTCGCGGCGCTGACGAACGGACTGCTGGACGGCGCGCCCGAGGTCCGCGTCCACCTCGCCGACATCGAGGAGCTCAACGATGCGGCGGCGCGCTCGCAGTTTGAGCTCACTAAGGTGAGCTACGGCGCGATCCCCTACCTGATGGATCGCTACCGCATTCTTCCCTCGGGCGGCGCGCGTCGGGCGCGCGCTGCGGACCGCTGCTCGTGGCGCGCCCCGCGACGTCGCCGCCGCTCTTCGCCGACTTCGCGCGGCGCCGGATCGCGATCCCCGGCGAGCGCACCACCGCGTTCATGCTGCTGCAGCTCGCGCTGGGCACGCCGGCCGAAGACGGTACAGATGCGCTTCGATCGATCGTCGGACGCGGTGGCGGCCGGCGAGGTCGACGCCGGGCTGATCATCCACGAGTCGCGCTTCACCTATCGCGAAGCCGGGCTCATCGCGATCGCCGATCTCGGCGAATGGTGGGAGAACATGACGTTACTGCCGATTCCGCTCGGCGCCGTCGTCGTGCGTGACGACGTCGACGCCGAGCAGGCGCGGCGAGATCGATGCGGCGATCCGGAGGAGCCTCGCGTTCGCCCGAGCGAACGAAGCCGCGGTGATGCCGTACGTTCGGGAGCACGCCGTAGAGATGAACGACGACGTCATGCGCGCCCACATCGAGCTATACGTCAACGAATTCACCGACGATCTGGGCGAAACCGGACGCGACGCGGTCCGGGCGCTCTTCGCCCGTGCGCACTCCGCTCGCATTTTGAAAAGAGACGCCGAACCATGTTTCGCTTAAAGTCTCTTTTCGCAGCGTGCCTCGTCGCCGCAGGGGGCTGCGGCGGCTTGATCAGGAGCACGCCACCGGCGGCTCCGCCGGCCGCGCAGCTGCCGGCTTCCGCCACTTCATATTTGTACGTAGCGGATAATGCGAATCGTCGATCTGCCGAAGTCGACGTGCTGCTGCGAAACGATTTCTCTAAGGGGATCGTTGACCGGTACAAAAGCCGACTAATGCAGTATCCGGCGGGAATCTTCGTCGACGCAAGCGGGCAGCTCTACGTCCCCAACGAGAACGATAGCGGACACGACACCGTCTACGCGTTTGGGAGGAACGAGCACCACCCGACTCGCGTCTATCGCGGGATTGAGTGCGCCGGCGACGTCGTCGTTGGAGTGGAGGGCACCGTCTACGTCGCCGATCCGTGCGGAACTAATAATCACGGCACCGTGCATATCTTCGCTCGGGGCCACACGAAACCGACGCGCGAACTCCATCCCGGCTGCGCTCCAGCCGCGCTGACGCTGGACGACGAGAACGATCTCTACGTCTCCTGCGCCTTGCCGCACAGCTACTGGAGCCAGGTCAGACGTTTCGCTCCCCACTCCAGCGAGGGCGTGAACCTCTTGCCCCGCCAGGAGGTGCGCCTCGCCGGCCGCATCGCGCTCGACCGCCACGGCGATTTGCTCGTCAGAGACTTCGGGCGCGGTGCTATCGACGTTTTCACCGGCGAGAAGCGAGCGCCGGCGCGGATCATCAAAACGGGTCAGACCGACCCGGGAAGCTTCACGCTCGACCCGCATGAAGACAGGCTCTACGTGACGGCCGAGTACCTCCCCGACGCGCGCACGGCGAGCAGGAGCGGATTCGAGCGCCCCAACACGTTGGTCGTGCTCGACTATGCGAGCGGCAAACGGCTGCACACCCTCCGCCGGCTCGTGAAGGGCTGGCTGCCGGCGGGCGTCGCCGTCTATCCGCCCGCGCCGTTCGGCGCGCGGTTCTAACCGAAGCCGTAGTGCGGCGAGGAAGCTTCATCGCCGGCGGTGCCGCACTCGGCGTTGCAACGGCCGCCGCGGCCTCAGCCCAGCCGCTGCAGTCTGCGCGGATCGAGCTCGGCGACGACGTCTTCTTGCGCGCCACGTGGCGCGATCTTCGCGGCCGCACCGTCGGCGTGATCGCGAACCAGAGCGGCGTCACCTCGGCACTCGAGTCGGTCGTAGATGCGATCCTGCAGCACGGGGGAATTCGCATCAAGGCGATCTACGCGCCGGAGCACGGCTTTCGCGGCGATCAGGCCGCCGGCGCGACGATCGCGTCGTATGTCGACGCTCGCACCGGACTGCCCGTCTACAGCCTCTACGGCGCGGCGCGGCATCCCAGCGCTGCGATGCTCGAGGGCGTTGACGTCTTGCTCTTCGACATCCAAGACGTCGGCTCGCGCGCATACACCTACATCTCGACGATGGCGTACGCGATGCAGAGCGCGGCGCAATACGGTAAGGAGTTCTGGGTGCTGGACCGGCCGAATCCGGCCGGTGGAAGCGTCGTCGAGGGACCCGTGCTCGAGCCGGCCTACGAGTCGTTCATCGGACTCTACCCCATCGCGATGCGTCACGGGATGACGGTCGGCGAGCTCGCCACCCTGTTCAACGAACATTTCGGCATCGGTGCAAAGCTGCGGATCGTGCGCATGAACGGATGGCAGCGCCGGATGATCTGGCCCGACACGGGCCTGCGGTGGGTTCAGACGTCGCCGAACATCCCGCGCTGGCAGACGACGATCGTCTATCCCGGCATGGGCCTCGTCGACACAGTCGGCATCAACAACGGCAGTGGTTTCACCAACCCGTTCTTCCTCGCCGGCATGGTCGGCATCGACGGCGAGCAGCTCGCGGAGCGGTTGAACGCGCGCGCGCTGCCGGGCGTCCTGTTCCGGCCGACGGCGTGGTCGCCGGACTCGGGGTTTTGGGCGGGCCGCGAGCTGACGGGCGTCGAGCTCCAGCTGGTCGACCCACGGCGCGTGCTCGCCGTGCGAACGGCCGTCGAAATCCTCGTCGCCGTGCGCGACCTGTTTCCCAAAGTCATCCGGATCAAGAGCGTTGCCGGCCTCGATCGCGACTGGGGCACGGACTCGTTTCGCCAAGCGTTCCTCGCCGGCGAGGGGGCCGATGCGATTCTCGATCGGTGGGCGGCCCGCGTCGCAGCGTTCAAAGCGCTGCGCGAGCGTTACTTCCTGTACTAATTGAGCCGACTGCGGATAACGAATCTGCGGCTGAGTTGAGTGCGCTTGCGAGCCGGCGCAGTTCCGGCTCGATGTTGCTCCCGTTGGCGCGCAGGATGTCGCGCCACATCGGAGCGTTCATGCCGGAGATGCGCAGCAGCTCGCGCGCCACCGGTCCGCGAAGCTGCTGCGCCTCCGACTCGCCCTTCCCCAGCAAATTTGCGTAGCACGATGCGACGACCTGTGGAACGTGCGACGTCAGCGCGACGACGCGGTCGTGCGCATCCGCCATCGTCGCGACCGGAACCCCGCCAAACCAACGGATGAACTCGCGGGCACGCGCATCCAAGTCGGCGTCGCCGGGCGGCACGTAGGCCCAGGCACAGCCCGTCGAAGAGATCCGCACGGGCTGCGCCCGCGCCGCTGCGCTCGCTGCCCGCCATCGGATGCGTTGCGACGAAGTTCGCGACGCGCGCCGCCGCGGCGACGACCGGAACCTTGACGGACGCGACGTCCAGCACGAGCCCCGGCGACGGCCCCGGCCTGACGGCGAGACGCTCGAGCTCGCGCAGCGTCGGCTCGAGATGCGTCGCGATGACCAGCGTGTTCGATCGGTTCACGAGCGTCTCGGCCGTCGCCGCGGCATCGATCGCGCCCACCGCGGAAGCCGCATCGAGCGCCGCGGGATCGGCGTCGCAGCCGATCACGTAGACGCCGCTGGCTCGCGCGCGAAGGCCGAGTGAGCCGCCGATCAGTCCGACGCCGAAGATGCCGAGCACCCTGTCGATCACGATGCACGCACCAGATCGGGCCGCAGCGCCGCGGCGCCGTCGAGATAGACGTGCTCGATCTCGCGCGCGGCGCGCGCGGTGTTGACGTGCATCAGCACGCGGATGCAGCGGCCGAGCGCCCCGGGCACGTCCACCTCGGAGAAGTGCAGCATCGGAACGTACGCCCATCCCATCTCGCGCGCGGCGAGAGCAGGAAAGCACGCGCGGAGATCCGGCGTAAGGCTAAACAGGACGGAGGCGATGTCGTCGAGATCGATCTCGTTGCGCCGCGTCATCTCGCTCAGCAGCCGCTTCGTCGCGCGCGCGATCGCAACCGTGCTGTCGGCGTCAGCCGTGATGGCGCCCGGATCCCGCGGAAAACACGAACCCCCGCCGAGTCGGCGGGGGTCTGCGTTATCGCTTGGTGTCTCTTGCCAGTATCGTGCAAAACGCTTTCCCTCACCGACCTCGAAGGCGGCGATAGTAGAACGCGTATCCGTAGGAGCCCAAAACCCACATGATGTCCGACTATGCAAACACACCTCGCGGTGGTTGTCAAGGACGCGCCACCGTTGCGGAGCGAAGTCTGGTGGCCTAATGCTGCGGGAGCGCTTGATCGAAGCCCTGGGAATCGAGGCGGTGAAGTCGGCGCCCGAAGACCTGGCCGTCTACGCGTTCGATGCGTACACCGAGGGGGGCATGCCGTCCGCGGTGGTGTTGCCCGCCTCGACCCGCGACGTAAGCGCCATGGTGAAGATCGCCCGGGAGTTCGGCGAGCCGATCGTCGCGCGCGGTGCCGGGACCGGGCTGTGCGGCGGCGCCGTGCCGACCGCCGGCGGAATCATCCTCTCCTTCGCACGAATGAACCGGATTCTGGAGCTCGACGAGCGGAATCGCCGCGCTCGCGTGCAGGCGGGAGTCATCAACCTCGATCTTTCGCGCCACGTCGCGCAAACCGGCCTGTTCTACGCCCCCGACCCGTCGTCGCAACAGATCTCGACGATCGGCGGCAACATCGCCACGAACGCCGGCGGCCCGCACTGTCTCTCCTACGGCACGACGGTGAATCACGTGCTCGCGCTCGAGGTCGTGGACGACTGCGGCGAAGTGTTTACCACGAGCGTCGACGATGCCGGTTACGATCTCACCGCCGCGCTCGTCGGGAGCGAGGGAACGCTCGGGATCGTGACGTCGGCCTGGCTGCATCTGCTCGCCTTTCCCGAGGCGGTACGGGTCTGGGTCGCCGCGTTTGCGGACATCGATTCGGCTTCGGAGGCGGTCTCGTCGATCGTCGGTGCGGGAATCGTCCCGACGGCGCTCGAGATGATGGACGCCGTGATCACCCAGGCGGTGGAGGCCGCGTTCGCTGCCGGATATCCGACGGACGCGGGCGCGGTGCTGCTCGTGGAACACGCGGGTCTGGAGGAAGACGTCGCTGCGGTCGAGGCGGAAATCCACGACATCGCCGTGCGGCACGGCGCGCGCTCGTGGCGCAGCGCGCGCATCCGCCGCGGAACGCGCCGCGCTGTGGGCGGGGCGTAAGGGTGCGGCCGGGGCGACGGGACGCATCGCGCCCAACTACTACACGCAGGACGTGTGCGTTCCGCGCAGCCGGCTGCCGCAGGCGTTGCGCGCCGTCGAGACGGCGGCCTCCGCAAACGGAGTCACGGTCGGCAACGTCTTCCATGCGGGCGACGGAAATCTCCATCCGCTGTTGATGTACGACAAACGCGATCGCAGGCAGGTCGCGGCCGTCGTGGAGACGGGGAACGCGATCTTGCAGTCCGCGATCGATTTGGGCGGTACGATCAGCGGAGAACACGGCATCGGCTGGGAGAAGCGCGACGCGATGACGCGGGTGTACTCGACGGCAGACCTCGCAACGATGGCGCGCGTGCGCGACGTGTTCGATCCGACGCGCGCGCTCAATCCGGAGAAGATCTTTCCGAATGGAGCCCGCTGTCCTGAGGTCGCGCCGCCATGACCGTGACGCAAGATCGCGTCAGGCCGGAAAGCGCCGGGGCGGTCGGCGAGCTGGTCGCGCGCTGCGACGCCGCCGGGCAAAAGGTCTGCGATCGTCGGCGGAAACACGCTCGACGGCATGGGCTTTCCGCCGGAACGGGCCGATGTCACGCTCGAGACGACGCAGCTGGCCGGAGTCGTCGCGAACGAACGCGCCGACCTGACGATCGCCGTGCGCGCCGGAACGCCGCTTCGCGACGTCGTGACGCTGCTCGCGGCGCAGGGACAGTTCGTTCCGTTCGACGCGCCGCAGCCGCACTACGCGACGATCGGCGGCACGCTGGCGGCGGGCTGGCTCGGGCCACGTCGCCATCTGTACGGCCGCGTGCGCGATTACGTCATCGGCTCGACGATCGTCTTGGCCGACGGGACCATCGCGCGTGCGGGCGGCATGGTGGTGAAGAACGTCGCCGGCTACGACATGAGCCGGCTCTATGTCGGATCGTTCGGCACGCTCGGCGTGCTCGTGCAGGCGAATTTCAAGACAGCCCCGTTGCCGCAGCACGCGCGCCTCTTCCTCGCGCCGCTTCCGGAGCGCACGCGCGAGCGCGCCTGCGCCCAACTCGCAACGATGGCGCTTCGGCCGGCTGCCGCGTTCTGGGTCGTGGGCTTTACGAACGCGATCGACGGCGAGGACGGCCCGGAGGGCCGCATCGTCGTCTTGGTCGAAGGCAGCGACGCGCTGCTCGAGCGCGCGACTCGCGACCTGCGTTCGGCGCTGGGTCGAGCCGGGCGTTCCCGAGACGCGCGTCGTCGACGCGGGCGCACGCGAGGCGTTCGAGCGCGTCGTGGACGCGTATGCCGCCTGCCTCGGCGAACGCTCGCTCACGTATCGGCTCTTCCCCCCGCGGCGCGATCCGAGCGATGCGCCCTGCGCCCTGCAGGAGCTCGCGGGGCGCTTCGGCCTCCGCGGAGAGAGCATCGTCGACGTGATGAACGGCGACGTCGTGTTGCGCGTCAGCGGTCTCGATGCACGCACGCTGGGCGCGAAGATCGAAAACTTCGACGACGCGCTGCACGAGCGGAACCGCGCGCGCAAGTCGTCGCCGGCAAACATTCCCACCGCCCGTACCTGCGCGTCTGGGGCGAGGCGCCGGCCGCGATCGAGCAGATGCGCGCGCTCAAGCTGCGCTTCGATCCCAACCGAACGTTGAATCCCGGCCGCTTCGTGGGCGGCATCTGAAAGACTCGATGGCGTGAACGTATTGCTGTTGGGCGGCTCCGGCTTCGTCGGCCGGCACCTCGCGGCGGCGCTGCGCGAGCGCGGCGACGCGGTGACGATCGCGTCGCTGCGCGATCCGGCCGCCGCGGCGCGCGCCGCCGCCGCGTGCGACGCCGTCGTCAACCTCGCGGGCGAGGCGATCGCGCAGCGGTGGAACGCGGCGCTCAAGCGGCGCATCAAGAAAGCCGCGTAGACGCCCCACGACGCTTTCTCGAGCTGGTCGCGCAGAGCTCGCGGCGTCCGGCCGTCTACGTGAGCGCCTCGGCTATCGGCTATTACGGCACGAGCGAGACGGCGACGTTCGTACGAGGAGAGCCCGCCGGGAAACGACTTCTTGGCTCGCGTGTGCGTCGCGTGGGAACGCGAGGCGGGCCGCGCAGGCGAGCTCGGCATGCGCGTCGCGATCGTGCGAACGGGCGTCGCGCTCGGGAACGACGGCGGTGCGCTGAGCAAGATCCTGCCGCCGTTTCGCGTGGGCGCCGGCGGTCGCGTCGGCAGCGGGCAACAATGGCTCTCGTGGGTGCACATCGATGATCTCGTCGGCATCTACCTCATGTCGCTCGACGGCGTCCAGGGCGCGGTCAACGCATGCGCGCCGAATCCCGTCACGAACTCGGAGTTCACCGAGGACTTCGGCGCCGCGCTGCATCGGCCGGCGAAGTTGCCCGTTCCGACTCTCGCGCTGCGCGCGCTGCTCGGCGAGGGCGCCGACATCTTGCTCACCGGACAGCGCGTGCTGCCGCGCAGAACCGAGCTGCTCGGCTATCGCTTTCGGTTTCCCGAGCTCAAAGCGGCGCTAGCGAATCTACTTTGAACTCGAGCGCCTCGAGGTATTTCTCCGCATCCATCGCGGCGCGGCACCCGCGCCCGCCGCGGTTATCGCTTGGCGGTAGCGGAAATCGTTGACGTCGCCGGCCACGAAGACGCCCTCGATGTTCGTCGAGGTACCGTCCGGCGAGGCGACGTAGCCGCGTTCGTCGAGGTCGAGCTGGCCCGCGAAGACGGCGGTGTTCGGCGTGTGACCGATCGCGACGAAGAGTGCGTCGGCCTCGACGTCGTCGACCGTGCCGTCGAGGACGTTCTTGATGCGCAGCCCGGTGACGTGCGTGTCGCCGAGGACCTCTTCGATCGACGGTGTTCCAGAGAACGCTGATCTTTCGTGCGAAGCACGCGCGTCGGCCATGATCTTGCTCGCGCGCAGTCGATCGCGGCGATGGACGACCGTGACCGTCCTGCCGAAGCGCGTGAGAAACAGCGCTTCTTCCGCCGCCGAGTCGCCGCCGCCCGCGACGAAGATGCGCTTGTCTCGGAAGAAGGCGCCGTCGCACGTCGCGCAGCTCGAAACGCCGCGCCCGCGCAGCCGCTCTTCTCCGGGAATCTCCAGCCAGCGCGCGCTCGCGCCGGTGGCGACGATGACCGTTTCGGCCTCGTAGCTGCGCGTCCGCGCGTGCGCACGATGAGCGGCCGGTTCGCGAAGTCGACCGACTGTCACGTCGACGTTCTCGATGCGCGCGCCGAAACGCTCGGCTTGTTCGCGAAAGCGGATCATCAGATCGGGGCCCATGATGCCCTCGGGGAAGCCCGGGTAGTTTTCGACCTCGGTCGTGAGCATGAGCTGGCCGCCGTAGAGGCCGCCGGCGAGAACCAGCGGCTTCAAGTTCGCTCGCGCCGCATAGACGGCGGCGGTCAGGCCGGCCGGGCCCGACCCGATGATGATCACGCGTTCCATCCGGTTCTCTTCGACTCGGCGTCGCGCATCCCGGTTGCAGACAGTTCGTCGCGGCTCGTCGAAGCGTGGCGCATGGCCATACAGTCAATGCCCTTGGAGGACACGTTCGCCGACGTATTGCGCAAGGCGATGCGCGGCGCCGGCGTCAGCGAGAAGCAGCTCGCCGACGCGACCGGCATCTCCGCGCCGACGATCGCCGAATGGCTCAAGGAGAAGGGCGCCGCCGAACGACGCGCAGGCGCGCGAGGTCGCGAGCGTTCTGCGCCTGGACGCGGGAAAGCTCGCGGACAGCGCGGCCCAGCGCTGGGCGCCCCCGCACGATCGAGCTTCCCGACGTTCGCCGTCATCCGCAGGATCCGCACCCGAGCAACGGCTACGTCTTCTTCCTCGAGGGCGGCCGCACGGCCGCGCTCGTCGATCCCGCCGGCATTCCGCAGAACCTGCTCGCGCCTGTTGCGCGACGGCGACTACCATCTGCAGTACATCCTCGATCACGCACAAGCATGCCGATCACTGCGATGCGACGGCCGACGTCGCCACGGCATTTCCCGCAGGCGAAGATCGTGATGCACGCGCTCGACGTGCACGCCATCGGTTCGCTCGCGAGCAAGGCGACACTGCTGCGCGACGGCGAGACGCTTCCGTTCGGCGAGGGCGCGACGATCCGCATGCTGCACACGCCCGGACACACCGACGGCTCGCTCGTCTTACCTATTTCAAAGATGCGCTGTTTTCGGGAGATACGCTGTTCGCGGCCAGCGTCGGCGGGCGCGTTCGGCGACATCAGCACCTACGGCGACATCCTCAACAGCGTGCGGAGTAAGCTCTTCACGCTGCCCGACGACACCGTCGTCATGCCGGGTCACGGCCCGCCGACGACGATCGAGCTCGAAAAGCGGCACAACCCGTTCTTTCCGTAGGCTAGGTTCTCTAATCGCGATAGAAGTACGGATCGAGGACGGAGACGGCCGTCACGGCGTCGATCGGCAATCCGTTGCGCGTGGCGGCCTCGCGGATCGCGGCCTCGTTCGGGCCGTCGTAGATGCAGAATGTCTTCTTCTTGTCGGCCGAAACGTAGGAATGCACCCACGTGACGCCGTTTTCGGCGTTGCGTCCGACAACCGTCAGGCAGGCCTGGCTGCCGTCCTCGGTCGGTGGGATGTGCAACCCGTCGGGGAACGTGCGCTCGACCATGAACCTCGGCATGAATCACCTCCGCAAAAGCCCTGCTCATGTGTGACAGAGCGACCCGGAGACCCTTGTAAGGACGAGGTTTTCGCCGAACGGTTGCGGTGATTACCGGTAGGCGGCGGGAACCGTGACCGAAGCGCCGGCGCCCCCGCTGATCGTCGCGCCGCTCTGTTTCGGCGCGGCGTCGGACTCGCGGATCAGCTCGAACTGGAGAACGATCTGCCCGGAACGCGGGAGCAACGCGTCGATAGCGCTGCGGCGAACAGATCTTCGGCGTGCAGAACGCCGCGAGCCATCCCGCCGCGACGTCGGACGCCTCCAACCGGATCGTCGCGTTGGGCCGCCCGGTGACTTCGAGCCGATACTTGGCCGCATTGGTGCTCGTCGTCTGCAAGTCCGCGCCGGTCCAGGGCTGGATGGCAAAGTGCGTAGCGGGCTGGGCGAGTGCGAGCAACATACGGCGGCGTAGAGGATTTGCATCACGTACGCAGCTTATACCCAATCGCCGTCATGCGCAACACGATTCCCAGCGCAACCGTGGCGAGCAGGACGATCATCGTAACCGAAAATTCCGGCGCGAGGAAGCTTTGCCCCGTGTAGCTGCGGCGAAACGCGTCGATCGTATAGAAGATCGGATTGAACAAGTTCGAACGTCCGCAGCGGCGGCGGCAGCATCTTCGCGTCCGTGAAGACGCCGCCGACGAAGGTGAGCGGCGTGATGACGAACGTCGTGAGAATCGCGATGTGGTCGAACTTCTCGGCGATCAAGCCGAAGATCAGGCCGAGTGCCGAGAACAGGATCGAGACGAGCGCGATGACGCAGAGGTACAACGGCCAATCGTGCGGCGCGGTATGCACGAGGACGAGACCGAGTCGCGGTGATGAGCCCGGCGATGAGCAACGCGCGGGCCAGAGCTGCCCAGCACGTAGCCGGCGACGATCTCGCCCGCGGACATCGGCGCGATCAGCAGCTCCTGGATCGAGTTCATGAAGCGGCCCTGAAAGAGCGAGCTCGAGCACTCGCCGTACGACGCGTCGATGACTTGCAGCATGATCAGGCCCGGGATGAGAAACTGAGCGTATGTGACGCCCTGCATGCTCGGGATGCGGCTGCCGATCGCGAGCCCGAAGACGAAGACGTAGAGCAGCGTCGTGATGATCGGCGGCCAGATCACCTGGTTGATGATCTTGAGGCTGCGAATGATCTCGCGTTTGACCAGCGTCCACAAGTCCGACGGTGTTAATTGCGCGTCAGCTCCAAGAAGACGTCCTGCAGCGAAGCCCCCTCGGCCACGAGCTCTTGCGTCGGCTTCTCCGTGACGATGCGGCCGTGCCGCACGATCGCGATGCGCCGGCAAAGCTCTTCGGCCTCCTCCAGATAATGCGTCGTGAGAAAGATCGTGAGCCCGTCTCCGTTGAGCGTCGCGCAGCCATCGCCACAGTTCGATGCGCAGCTCGACGTCGACGCCGGCGGTCGGCTCGTCGAGAATCAGCAGCTTCGGCTGATGAATCAACGCGCGCGCCAGCGACAGCCGCCGCTTCTGGCCGCCCGAGATCTTCGTGTACTCGAGATGCGCGTGCGACGTGAGTCCGAACCGCTCGAGCAGCATGTCGGCGCGTTCGGCCACCGCCTTCCCGCGCAATCCGTAATAGCCCGCGGCAAAGATCAGCACGTCGCGAATCGAGAGGTAGCGGTCGAAGTTATACTCCTGCGGCGAGAGGCCGACCAGCCGGCGCGCCTGCCGCCATTCGTGCTCGTTATCGTGATCCGAAGATGCGAATGCTGCCGGACGCTCTTGCGCGCCAGGCCGACGATCGCGTTGATCGTCGTGGTCTTGCCCGCACCGTTGGGCCCGAGAAAACCGAAAAATTCGCCCGCGGCGAACGCGCAGCGAGATTCCGTCGACGGCCGTGAACGCGCCGTAGCGCTTGACCAGCCGGTCGACTTCGATCGCGGGCGCTAGCGAGTTGCCGGGCTATGGAATGAAACTCTTCAATCCTTTGTACCGATGACGGCGCAGGGTAGCGATCAGCTCTGCACTCTCCGGAATCCCGCAAGCGGCCAGTTGGGTTGCAACCCGCTTCGTATCGAACGCGACGCGCCGGTGCTTGACCTGCCAGCCGCCATCGCGCTCGGTAAGAATCGCGTAGCAAGCGCGCGGATCGCCGTCTTTCGGCAAGCCGGCCGAAGCGACGTTCACGAGCAGCTTTCCGCGCCACATGCGAACGTACGGAAGGTGCAGGTGGCCGAACGCGATCGCCGCCGCGGGCTCGTCGCCGATCAGGCGCCGCAGGACGGCATTCGTCGGCATCCGGCCAGAGGTGCTCGTCGTCGGTCTTGGGATTCGCGTGAACGACGAGCAGTTGGTTGTCGTCTTCACCGATCCGCAGCGCAAACGGCAACGCCTGGCAGCCACGACCGCCAACGCTCGCCGAGCTCGTTGCGCGTCCAGGCGATCTGCGCGCGCTCCGCCGGCGGTCGAACGTTTCGTTCGAGTCTGCTTCGCGCGATATAGCGATCGGTGTTGCCGCGCACGCACGCCGCGCCGATCTCTTCGAGGCGCTGAAGCACCTTCTTCGGCTTCGGCCCGTCGAGGCACAGGTCGCCGGCCGCGACGATCGCTTCCGCGCCGCCTTGAGACGCGAGGTCCGCTAGACAGGCATCGAGCGCGAGGAGATTGCCGTGAATGTCGGAGAGGACGGCGATTCGCATCGTCGCCGAGTTCAGTCGCGCCGCAGGACGAGGGCAACATCGACGGCGTGATGCCGACCTTGGTGAAGTCGTACAGATCGATCGCTTCGACGACGATGCCGGCGCGCCGCATGATCGAGAGCGCCGTGCGATAGCGAATGTCCGCGATCACGTGATGCTCGCCCAAGCACAGCACGCCGGCGCCCAGTTCCTCGCCCGCGTCGAGAACGATCGTCTTGAAAGCCGGCGAAGGCGCGAGCATCGACCTTGTCCGGCGCCGAGCACGATCGTATCCGGCGCAACGGCAGCGGCGACCGAGCGCAGCGCCGGCACGCCGGGCGCGAGCTTGCACCTCGACGACGCGGTACCCATGACTGCGCGCGAGCTTCGGCGAAACCGCGGCGTCCCAGCTCGTTTCCGCGCGCGCCGACGCCGACGAACGCCGTATCGCCCGCCAACATAACGTCGTTGCCGTCGAGCAGTCCCGGCGCCGCGATGTGACCCGCGATCGGAATGTCGATTCGCGCGAACTCCGACTCCATCCGATCGACTTCGCCGCGGCGCGACAAGGCGCTGAGGCGCATCATCACGGCGCCGTCGTCGAACGCGACCGCGGCATCGCCGGCGGCGGCTTCGTACGGATCGTCGCGTGCGGATCGAAAACGGCGACCTCGACGCCAAAATACTCAGGGTCTTGCGCAGGACGCGTGCTGCTCGAGCGCCCGGGCGTAGACGGCGCCCGGCTCGCCGGCCAGCGGCATTGGCTTTCTCGATTGCCTGCGTCGGCCTCACCAGGACCGCGGCGCGCAGACGTCCGGTCGGGCGTCACGACAAGGCGCGGTCCGAAACTCAGCGCGGTCGATGGGCGGTCATCGGCGCCGGCTGTACGGCTCCGGCGCCGGCGCGCTGGTAAAGAACGCGCTCATGTCGGATGCGAGCAGATCGTTCGAGCGACAGCGGCGGCAGGCCGAAGATCTCTTCTTCGGTCTTGACGACGCTCGCCGCGCTAAGGTGCGCGTCGCCGACGTAGCCGCGCCGCGCGAGCGGCGAAACGACGAGCGCGTAGCTGCGCATGGCATTAACGTGGTCGACCGCAGGGCTCTCCAAACCCTCCGGGACGACGAAGATCGCCGTCGAGCTCCAGTGCGGCGTGTGCGAGACGTAGTCGACGATCTTGCCGAGCGCGCGATCGGCGTCGCGGACGCTCGCCGAGTCGGCGCCCGTCGGCAGCCAGACGTACGTGAAGCTCGGCACGCGATCCGCCTGCACGTAGCGCTGCATGTCGCGCACGAACTCGCTGCGCGCGCGTCGCGTCGTCGATCTTCGGGTTCCAGCCGCATAGTCGAGATCGACGTTGCCGTCGAGCGCGGCCAGCGCCGGAACGTTAAGGTGATACGCGGTGCCGTCGTATCCCGAGAGGCGCAGCAGCCCACCGTAGTCGCGGAAGGTACAGCCCGGCGCGCGCGAACGCGTTGAACAGATAGCCCGTGCGCGCGTAGTCTTCGGGATCGGCGCCGTGGTCGTCCATCGGGCGCGCGCGCCGCTCCGGCCGCGGCGGTCAGCTGCGGGTAGAGCGTCGCATCGCCGGCGGTCGCAAACTGCTTCGCGATGTCGAGGTCCGCATCGGAGGCGTAAAAGTTATCGGCGAGCGCGTACGTCGCGCGCCAGCGCGTGAAGGTTCGGCGTAACGCTTTCGGCGATAGCGACTCAGCGACGACGTCGCCGTTGCCGTGCGCCGCGCCCGCATCGTCCTTGAGATCGCCGAGCATCGCGTCGTAGCTTTGCGTCCCGACGGCGATATAGACGACGTGATCGATCGCATCGCTGCGCTTGTTCGAGCGCAGCGGCGGAATCACGGGATTGAATTGCGCTATGCGCGGCGTCCGATTGAAGCGCAGCGCGGCGAGCGTGGCCTTGACGAGCGACGTGTGCTTGAGATCGATTCGTTGGAGGATTCCCCAGCCATCGACGCCCTTGCCGGCGACGACGTACAGATAGCGGCCGTCGCGCGATAGCGCGACGCGCGGTCGGATACCACGCGGTGGGGATGAGCCCGTAGCGATAGCGGGTCGGCTTGCGCGCGTCGAGCACCGCGACGGCATTGAGGCCGGCGAGCGCGACGTAGAGGCGCTTGCCGTCCGGGCTGAGCGCCTCCGCGCTCGGCTGCGCGCCGTATGGTGCGCCGGGATAGAGTCGAAGGTCGAGGCCTCGCGCGACGCGCGGCGCGCCGGTCAGGTCGACGACCGCGATGCGGTCGACATTGGCGAGTGCGACGTACGCGTAGCGGCCGTCGCGGCTCGACGCCGTCGCATCCGGGGACGGCGCCGCCCACGATCTGGGTGCCGTCCGGCGCGGGATCCATGCGGACAGCGGCGGGATCGCCGATCGCATTCGAACCGCCGAGAGCGAGAACGGTGAGCGAGGACGAGCGCGACGGATCGAACGCCGGCGCGGCAAAGCGCGGACGGATGGCCGGCGGCACGATCGCGCTGTAGCTCGAGAGACCGCTGCCGGTCGCCAGAACCGCGGCTCTGCCGGCGGCCACGTAAAAGGGAAAGTCGCCGACGGGCACCGATCGCTGGACCGTGCGCGTCGCGAGATCGATCGTGATGACGGCATCGCCTGAGATTATCGGCGACAAACGCGGTGCGGCCGTCCGGCGCGATGGCGATGCCGGCCGGAAACGCGCGACGGCTGCCCTGCGCCGGTAACGCGATCGGTCTGCGCTTCGGGCGTGAGCTGGCCCGCTGTCGTCGAGATCGTAGACGCGCACGACGCCGGCGCGCGCCGTCGGACGCGAGCACGATCGTGCGCGACGCATCGTTCGGATCGCGCGCAGCCGCGACGCCCATGAAGAACGACGCTGCCGCGATCGTGATAGACGCTGGCGATTTTCATGCTGCGGCGTATCGACGACGGCGAGCGAGTAGCCGCGCACTAACGATCCATCCGAAGCCAAGCGTCAGTCGTCGCGGAGCCGTTGCCGTCGTTGGACACAATGGCAAATCGCCCGTCCGGCGAAAGCGCCAGCCCGAGCGGATCGCTCCGACGAACAGGCTTTCGCCTACCGGCGCCGCGATGCGGCCGTTCGGCAGGATCGCGCTCGTCGGGTGGATCGCGATCGGCGCCGGTCGGGCGGATGCCGGCCGGTGCGGAATAGACGATCAGCGGAGCCGGGCGCGGCCCGGCACCCAATAAAACGGCGCCCAACAGCGCCGCTGCAAATAGCTCTAAACGACACGGGAGGTATGGCATTACCAGGACGGTCGCGCGTACCCTGCCGGCAGGGCGGCGCGGCGCTCGATGAATCCGGAAGCTCGCGTGCTCGCGGTCGCGACCGCGGTTCCCCCGTACGAGCTCGGTCAAGCGGAGGTGATGCGACGCATCGAGCTCGCGCTCGGGCCGCGTTCCCGCGAGATCGTGCGGCTGCTTCCAATGTTCGGCAACACCGGCATCGATCGCCGCTACTCCTGCGTGCCGATCGAGTGGTACGAGGACCTGCATGCGTGGCCGGAGCGCAATCGCGTCTATCTCGACTCCGCGCTCGAACTGCTCGAAGCGGCGACGCGTGCGCGTGCTGGCCGCCGCGGGTCGCGGCGTCGACGAGATCGACGCCATCGTCGCGGTATCGACGACCGGCATCGCGACGCCGAGCTTGGATGCGCTGCTCATGGAGCGCATGCGGCTGCGCCGCAACGTCCGGCGGCTGCCGATCTTCGGACTCGGCTGCGCGGGCGGCGCGATCGGCTTGTCGCGCGCCGCCGCGATGGCTCGCAACGACCCCGGCTCGCTCGTGCTGTTCCTCGTCGTCGAGCTGTGCGCGCTCTGCTTTCGCCGCGACGATTTCACCAAGAGCAATATCGTTGCGACCGCGCTCTTCGGCGACGGCGCGGCGGCCGCGCTGATTTCCAGCGAAGGCGCCGGCGCGCGCATCACCGGCGGCGGCGAATACACGTGGCCCGACTCGCTCGACGTCATGGGCTGGGACGTCACGCAGGAGGGCCTGAAGGCGATTTTCTCGCGCGACATCCCGGAGCTCGTCACGACCAAACTGCACGACGTGGCCGTCACGTTTCTCGCCGAGCACGGCTTGACGCTGCGCGATATCGACGCATTCGTCTGCCATCCCGGCGGAGCGAAAGTGCTCGATGCGCTCGAGGTGGCGTTCGAGCTCGAGCCTGGCACGCTCGTGACGGCGCGCGACGTACTGCGCGACTACGGCAACATGTCGGCCGCGACCGTGATGTTCGTCCTGGAGCGTACGCTCGGCGACTCGCAGCCGTGGCGCCGCGCGCTGGTCAGCGCGCTCGGGCCGGGCTTCACGGCCGGCTTCACGCTGCTCGACCAACGACGTGAGCATCCTGTGGATCGTTCTCGCGCTCGTCGCGCTGCAGCGACTCGTCGAGCTGTTCTACTCCAACGCGCAACACGCGCCGATTGCTCGCAAGCGGCGGCGTGGAGACGGGAGCCATGCAGTATCCGTTTATCGTACTGCTGCACGCGGCGTGGCTCGTCAGCATGGCCGTTCTCATACCGCCTCAAACGCCGCCCGAATTGGTGGCTCCTCGGGCCTCTATGCGGCGCTGCAGCCGCTGCGAGCTGTGGACGATAGCGACCCTCGGACCGATACTGGACGACGCGCATCATCAGCGTGCCGGGCGCGCCGCTCGTCCGCGGCGGCCCGTACCGTTTCGTGCGCCATCCGAACTACGTCGATCGTCTGCGCGGAGATCGCCCTTCTGCCGCTCGCGTTCGGCGCGGTCGAGATCGCGATCGTCTTTTCGATCCTCAACGCATCGCTGCTCTCGTGGCGCATCCGAGTGGAAGAACGCACGCTGACGACGCGGAGAAGTTCGTAGCGTCCGAGTCGCGGGCTGAGCAGGATGCACTGGGAGACTGAGTTTTGCAAACGCGCGTCCCAGGCGCGCGACACCTTCGTTCGCCTCTTCGATGCCAGGTCGCCGAAGGAAAGGCGCAGCGCGGGCGGCCCGCTGCGCGTCGGATAGAACGGCTCCGACGGCATCACCAGCACGCCCTCGCGCGCACATGCGTCGAAGGCCGCCTGCGTCGAGATGCGCGGCGGCAGCGGGAGCCACACGTTGACGCCGGCGCCGGGCGAATGCGCTTCGGTCCAGATTGCAACGCGCGATAACGCCTCGACGAACGCGTCGCGGCGGTTGCGGTAGAGCGCGCGCGTCGCGCGCAAATGGCGCTGATATGCGGGGCTGTCCATGAACCGCCACAGCGCTCGCTGCGTGAGGGTCGAGGTAAAGACGTCGGCACGGACCTTCGCTGCCTCGAGCGCTTCGGCGATGCCGCCCTTAGCGTAGAGATAGCCGATCCGCAGTGCCGGGAAGATCGACTTCGAGATGCTCTCCATCAAGATGACGCGTCCGTCCGTATCGTGTGCGGCGAGCGGCGGGGGCGCCGGCGCATCGTAAGTCAGCTGCCAGCCGGTTTGATCCTCGAGCACTACGACGTCGTAGCGCCGCGCCAGCGCGACGATCTGTTTCGCGCGCCGGCCGGCAGCACGGCGCCCGTCGGATTTTGCCGCGACGGATTCACATAGAACAGGCGCGGGCGGTACTCGGCGAAAACACGCTCGACGTCGTCGGCGCGCACGCCGTCCGCGTCGCTGCGGACCTCGACATACGTCACGCCCCGCGCGTCGAATACGCCCAGGCTGCCCCAGTACGTCGGGCTCTCGCTCGCGACGACGCTGCGGTCGTCGAGCAGGACGACCGTCGCGACGATATCCGCGGCCTGCTGCGCGCCCGAGCAGACGATGATGTCGACCGGCTCCGCGCCGCATCCCCGTCGGCGCAGGAACGAGGCGAGCCGCGCGCACAGCTCGGGATCGCCGGTCGAGGAGCGATACTGCATCACCTCGGGCGAGTCGTCGAGCAGCGTGCGATGGAACGCCCGCGCGAAATCGTGCAGCGGGAAGGTCTCGGGCGCGGGATGACCGCTCGCGAGACTGATCGCCCCCGGCTCCGTCGCGTGCGTCAGGCGTTCCATCACGCCCTCGAGGCGCGCGGCGCGCGTGAAGCGTCCCACATCCGGTTCCCAGCGCCGCGCGAAGGGCTCCCGCGAGGCGGCGGCTGTGCGACGAACGTGCCCTTCCCCGGCCGCGCGACCACGCGGCCGCGCGCCGCGAGCAGCTCGTATGCCTGCGAGACCGTGACGAGCGCGCAACCGAGAGCGCGCGCCAACTCGCGCATCGGTGGGAGACGATTGCCGGGGACGACGGAATCGTGCTCCATCGCATCGACGATGCGGTCGGCGAGCTGCACGTAGAGTGGGCGCGGGTCGCTCGGTTCGAGCTTCAGCGATTCGAAGAGCGCGTCGAAGCTCTCAGACGTTTGCGCTGAGGTCCTCTCCTTGGTCTTTGGTTGGTATGCGTCGCGCGACGCCGTCCTCCACGGCCGCCGCCGCGACGGCCTTGGCCACCGCGTCCACCACGCGCGGATCGAAAACGCTGGGGATTACGTACTCCGGACTGAGCTCCGACTCGGTGACGATCTCGGCGATCGCATACGCCGCCGCCAGCTTCATGGCGTCGGTGATGCGCCGCGCGCGCACGTCGAGCGCGCCGCGGAATATGCCGGGAAACGCGAGCAGGTTGTTCACTTGATTCGGAAAGTCCGAGCGGCCGGTGGCGATGACGGCCGCGACCGGCGCCGCGACGTCGGGCATGATCTCCGGCGTCGGGTTGGCCATCGCGAAGACGATCGGGTCGCGCGCCATCTGCGCGATGTGCTCGGGCTGCAAGATGCCCGGGGCGGAGACGCCGATGAACACGTCGGTGCCCTCGAGCACGTCGCGCAGCGAGCCGCGGCGGTTCTCGCGATTGCTGTGCTCCGCGAGCCACCGCCAGTGCGGATTCTCGTAGCGATCCGTGCGGTTGAGCGCGCCGCCGCGATCGACCGGAATCACGTCGCTTCACGCCCGCGCCGAGCAGCATCTTGATCGTCGCGGTGCCCGCCGCACCGCTGCCCGATACGACGACCCGCAGGTCCGACAGCGGCTTGCCCACGACGCGCGCCGCGTTGATCAGCGCGGCCAGGATGACGACGGCCGTGCCGTGCTGATCGTCGTGCATCACCGGAATGTCGAGCGCCTCGATCAGGCGGTCTTCGATCTCGAAGCAGCGCGGCGCGCTAACGTCTTCGAAGTTGATGCCGCCGAACACCGGCGCGATGCGCACGACCGTCTCAACGATCTCGTCGACGTCTTTGGTGTCGAGGCAGATCGGAAACGCGTCGATGTCGGCGAACTGCTTGAACAGCATCGCCTTGCCTTCCATCACCGGCAGCGCGCCGAGCGGCCCGATGTCGCCGAGACCGAGCACGGCGGTGCCGTCGGTGACGACCGCGACCGTGTTGCGCTTGATGGTCAGCTGGAAGGCCTTGCTCGGATCCGCGGCGATCGCCATCGAAACGCGCGCGACGCCAGGCGTGTAGACAGTCGAAAGGTCCTGGCGGTTTTTCACGGCGATCTTCGGATCGATGCGAATCTTGCCGCCGACGTGCGCGAGGAACGTCGAGTCGTTTGCGAAGATGATGCGCGCGCCGTCGATCGCTTCGACGGCGCGGCGCAAATCGTTGGCGACGAGGTCCGACGCGACGCCGATCGTCACGTCGCGGACGACGCGGCCCTTCGCGACCGAGTGCATGTCGACCGCGCTGATCGTCCCGCCGGCATCGCCGATGGCGTTGGCGAGCACGCCGAACGCCCCAGGCTCGTTCGGCATGTCGATGCGTAGGATCAGGGTTAGCGCGATGGCTGGTTGTGTGATCATGTTCAATTCCCGCTGACTGTCATCTCGGCGACGCGAAACGACGGCGAAACGACGGCCCCGTCGAAACGCAAATCGTTTGCGACGGCATCGACGCCATCCAGCATGTCCGCGTACTGTCCCGCCACGGTAAATTCATCGATCGGATACGCGATTTCGCCACCCTCGATGAAAAAACCGCGTGCGCCGCGGCTGTACGTTCCCGAGGCGTGCTCGGTCGCAAAGCCGATCGTATCGACCACGAGGACTCCGAGCGGCGTCGCGGCGATCATCTCCTCAAGCGTCATCGAGCCCGGCTCCAAGTAGAAGTTGCTCGGCCCGACGCCGCCGCCGGTCGAGTTTCCGGTGCTGGCCGCGCCCAGCTTGCGCGCGTAGTAGGTATCGTACAGGAACGTTTGCAGGACGCCGCGCTCGAAGACCGGCGTGCGCCGCGTCGGGACGCCCTCTCCATCGAAGGGGGCGCTGCCGAGGCCGGCGATCAGTCGGCCGTCGTCGATCACCGTTACGAGGTCGCTGCCGATCGCGCTTCCGACCTTCCGGTGAGCCAGGAGTTGCCGACCGCGACGTTCGCGCTCGAGACGGCCGCGAAGACGTCGTCGAGGATCGATGCCGCGACGTCGCGCTCGAAGATGACCGGCACGCGCATCGTCGGCGGCTTGCGAGCGCCGAAAAGGTCGACGGCGCGGCGGACCGCGGTGGTCGCGACGGCCTCGAGCCCCTCGAGGTCGCGCTGGTGACGCGCGGCGGTCCCGTAGTGCGCGATGCGCTTGACGCCTCCGTCGAGCGCGACCGGCCCGGTGGATCGTCCGACGCGCGTCCACGCGTATCCGGCGGCGAAGCCATTCGAGTTCGCAAGTGCGGTGACGGCGATCGCATCGGTGTAGTGCGAACCGCTGGAGTTCACGACGCGCGCGTCGGCTTCACGAATGAGCCGCTCGAGCCGCAGTGCCTCGTCGATCTTCTCGAGGCTGTCGCGCTCCGCGATGTCGGGATCGCACAGGCTCAGGTTCTCGCCGTCGGTTCCGACGCGATCCGGGAGGCCGGCGTACTCGTCGGCAGCAACCAATTCGGCGTGCGCGACCGCGCGTCGCACGGCGCCCGCGATACCTTCTGCGGAGAAGTCTGAGGTGGAAAGCGTCGCCCGGCGTC
Source organism: Vulcanimicrobiota bacterium (assembly GCA_963736475.1). Classification (GTDB taxonomy): domain Bacteria; phylum Vulcanimicrobiota; class Vulcanimicrobiia; order Vulcanimicrobiales; family Vulcanimicrobiaceae; genus Cybelea. The sequence goes on from CAVTOQ010000007.1 coordinate 70,285, forward strand.
CGTCGCGGAAGACGCGCAGCAACAGTCCCTTTCCGGTCGATCCTTCCAGCCGCGCTACCGCATTCTCGCGAGCCTCGACGTGCAGGCGCCGCGCGATCGAAACCGCCGCCTCCGCGCTCTGCGCGCCGCAAGCGCGCGCGGCGTCGAGCGCCTGTTGCGCCGGCGCGATCGCCGCCGCTTCATCCATGCTGCGTGCCGCCGACGGTGATGGACGAGATCTTGACCGTCGGCATGCCGACGCCGACCGGCACGTATTGGCCGCCCTTCCCGCACGTGTAATGGCGGCGCGCCAAGCGGCTGTCGTTGCCGACCGCGACCACCTTGCGCATCGCGTCGGGTCCGTTGCCGATGATCGTCGCGTTGCGCACCGGTGCCGTGATCTTGCCGTTCTCCACCAAATAACCCTCACCGACCATGAAGACGAAGTCGCCCTTGCTGATCTCGACCTGTCCGCCGGCGAACGACTTCGCGTAGATGCCGCGCCGCGTCGAGCTAAGATCTCGTCGAAGCTCGAGTCGCCGTCGGGCATGTACGTATTGCACATCCGCGGCTGGGGTGAGAAGCGGAAGGATTGCCGCCGTCCGCTGCCGGTGGATTCGACGCCCATCAATCGCGCGTTGAGCCGGTCCTGCATGTATCCGCGCAGAACGCCGTTCTCGACGAGCACCTTGTGCTGGCCCGGCACGCCCTCGTCGTCGACGTTGAGGCTGCCGCGCTCCTCTTCCAGGTTTCCGTCGTCGAAGATCGTCACGAGATCGCTCGCGACGCGTTCGCCGACTCGCCCGCTGTACAGCGACGTGCCGCGGCGGTTGAAGTCGCTCTCGAGGCCGTGTCCGACGGCTTCGTGCAGCAGCACTCCGCCGCCGCCCGCGCCGACGATCATCTCCATCTCGCCGGCGGGCGCCGGCGACGCCACGAGGTTGACCGTCGCGATGCGCGCCGCGTCCGACGCGAGCGCCTCGGGCGTCTCGCGATCGAAGTAGGCGATCGACGTTCGGCCGCCGTCGCCGACGTAACCCGAGCCGCGCTCTTTCTTGTCGCTCGCCACGACCTGGATGCCGAGCGTTACGAGCGGCCGCCGATCGAACACGAAGCGCCCCTCGCTCGTCGCGATCCAAACTTCTTGCACGTCGTCGACGAGCTGCGCGTTAACGGCGACGACCCTCGCGTCGCAGCGCCGCGCCGTCGCATCGGCGCGCTCCAGCAGCGCGACGTAGCGCTGGGGATCGACGGTGGCGGCGTCGTCGCGATGGTAGAGCGCCGCCACGCGCTCCGCGCGAAGATCGCTGCTGCCCGCCTGTCCTGCCGGCGCGCTGCGCGCGATCAGCGACGCCGCCTCGGCGGTCTGCATCAACGCGTCGTCGCTAAGGTCGTCTGAGTGGGCGTAGCCGGCGGACTCCCCGACGACGACGCGAATCCCGACGCCGAGCGTCACTGCCGTACGAAGCATCGTGAATGCGGCCGTCCTGCAACCGATACGAGAGCGTGCGGCGCCGCTCGCAAAAGACGTCGGCAAAATCACCGCCGCGCCGGAGCGCGCGGCGGATGAGCTCCGCCGAGGAGCGCTTCGTCGAACATCGCGGGCTAAAACTCGACCAAGCGATCGACGGCGCGAACGATCGCCGCGTCGGGATCGCCCGGCGATCCGTCGATCAGGAAGGCAAATGCGACGCGCCCGTGATGCAGCGTGTTCGCGTAACCCGCGAGCGCCGAGACGTCGGACAGGTGTCCGCTCTTCGCGCGCACGCGGCCGAGGGCGGTCGTGAAATCGTAATCTTCCAGCGTGCCTTGGCGGCCGCCTAGCGGCAGGAGCAGATAGAGCGATGCCTGGCTGTCGGCACAGCAGGCGCGCCACCGTGATCGCCGCGATGCGATTGTCCGGCGACAACCCGCTGCCGTCGAAGAGCCGCAGGCCGGGAGCCGGAACGCCGAGTCGCTGCAGGAAGCGGCGCTCGGCGTCGATGCCGCCTGCGTCGTCCGGCGTACCGGCGACCTCGCCGCCGACCGTCCGCAGCAGCTGTTCCGCGTAGTGGTTGTCGGAAACGAACAGCATGTGCGCCTCCAGCGTCGGCAGCGGCGCCGAGCGGTGATCCCACAGAACGACGGCGTCCAACGGCGAGCTCCCGACGCCGGGCGGCTGCGTGTCGCGATGCCGCGCGCGGCGAGCATCGACCTGGTCTGCGCGCCGACGTAGGCCACGACGTTCTGCATGGGCGTCCATACCCGCTGTTCCGCTCCGCCTACGATCTCTTGCGACTCGATCGTGTCGCCGTCGAGCGAGACCGCGCTGATCGGAGCGGCGTAATCTTGACCGCTGTCGTCGGGATCCCAATGCGGATTGAGCGGCGGCCCGGTCAATGCCGTGGCGTCGACCATCACGCGGCCGTCGACGCGACGCAGACCGGAGCGCGCGAGCACGCCGATGCCGTTGCGGAGGTCGCCGGAAACCAGCGATGGATCGCCCGATCCGATCAGCCAGAGGTCGCCGTCGAGTCGGCCGTCGTCGCCGATCGCTGCCGCGTGCCGCGAACATCGTATGAAACCGATACGCGGGCCCCAGCGCGTCAAGCGCGCTCGCCGCGACGACGAGCTTCAGCACGGAAGCCGGCGCGACGGCGCGGTCGCCGCGCTCGTCGAATACCGTGGTGCCGTCGGCGGCGACGACCGCGAGACTCCACCCGGCGGCACCAGCGATCGCCGGCGCAAACGCGCCGTGCAGCCCGCCCCACAACCGGTTGCGGTCGGCCGTTGTCCACGGCGGCGCGGGCGGAGCCTTGACGACGCGCTCCGTCAAGGGAAGCGCGGCCTCCGGAACCTGCTGCGCGACGGGTCTCGCGCCGTGCCCGCGAGTAACGAACCAAACCAGCGCTGCTATGAAGAGCAGCGCCGCGAGCGCGTACGTCCGCCGCTTACGGACGCGCAGCCGTCGAGATCTGGTCCTGAAGCCTACGCTGCTCTTGACGTAACTCATCGATGTCATCGCGGAGGGCGGTAACCTGCGCCGGAACCTTGGCGCCTTTTCGAATGCGAATGGCGGCTTCCATCGCGTCGCGCCGCAAGCGCCCGTCAAAGGCCTGTGTCGCGAGGCGATCGAGCGCCGACAGCAGACGCGCGTCGCCGAGCGTCTCTGCGGTGGCGATAGCCTCGACTGCGACCGGAAAACTCTCGTCGTCGAGTCGCTGTTCGAGCTCGTCGACCACGCGCGTGCGCTGCTCTTCCACGAGCGCGCCGATGCGTCCGAGCGCGCTCGTCGCGGCGCGGCGCAGCCCGTCGCCGCTCCCGCGGATCCAACGCCTCGAGCACGATGGGCAGCGCGCGAGCATCGGCAAGCTCGGCCAGTCCGCGCACCGCGCCCGCCTCGACCGCACCGTTCCACGTCCGCTGCTTCGCCGCCGACTGCAGCACGTCGAACGCGCGCGCGTCGCGCGTCTTGCCGAGCGCCGCAGCGCCGCGTTGCGCACGAAGTAGGAGGCGTCATTCGCCGCGACGGCGATGAGCGCGGCCGCAGACCTCGGGATCGCGAAAGTTGCCGAGCGCTTCCGCCGCGGCGCGCACCACTTTCGGATGGCGGTGCGACAGCGCGCCGATCAGCATCGTGCGCGCCCACGGCGCGCGCGTTGCGCCGATCGCCGCCGCGGCCTCGGCGAGCACGCCCCAAAACGGCTCGGCTTCAAAGGCGCGCTCGAGCGCTTCGCGCGCGATGCGACCGCCGTCCTTCGCGAGCTCGCGAGCCGCGCGAATCCGCGCGACGACGTTCGGATCGTCGCGCAACGCCGCCGCCGCGAAGTCGACGCCGAGCGCGTACGTGACGTCGGCCAGCACGAACGCGCCCGGATCGAACCGCACCAGTTTCGGTTCGAAGTCGAGCGGGACGGCGATGGTCTCGTGCTGCCGCTCGACGCGCGCACGGACCCGGCGCTCCTCCTTCAACTCTGCAGGCGCGAGGCCGATCTCGACGTCGAACTCGTAGGGCGGATGCTCCGCATCGATCGATTGCTTCTGATCGATCGTGACCGTGGCGATGTTGCGCTCGGCGTCCCAGGACGCGCCGACCTCGAGCTTGGGATGGCCTCCCGCGGAACACCCACTGGTTGAAGAAACCGCGCAGGTTTCGGCCGGTCGCGTCCTCGATCGCGCGCACCAGGTCGATCGTCTCGACGTTGCGTTGCGCGTTGTCCCGCACGTACTGTGCGATGGCGCGCCAGAAGCGCGACTCGCCGAGCTCGCCGCGCAGCATGTGCAGCACCGCGGCGCCTTTTTGGTAGAGGTGGCGATCGAAGATCTCGATGGGGTCGCGAAAGGTGTTGCAGACGATCGGCCGCCGATAGCGATCCGAATCCTCTCGCAGGTATGCGGTTAGGCATTCGAAGATATCGTAGAGATACTCGTCGTAGCCGAGGTCGGCTTCGCGCCACACGGCCTCCATGAACGTCGCGAAGCCTTCGTTGAGCCACGCGTGCGCCCAGTCGCGGCACGTCAACAGGTCGCCGAACCACTGATGCGCGAGCTCGTGCGCGACCAGCGGATCGCTCGAGAAATCCACGTGCGCCGTCTCGTCGTGGAGCGTCCGGTCGGTCTGCGTGGTCGCCGAGGTGTTCTCCATCCCGCCGAAGATGAAGTCGGTCACCGCGATCTGCGAATAGCGCGCGTACGGATACGGCGTTCCGATGCGCCGCTCGAAGAGCTCCAGCATCTTGCGGCGTCGCGCCGAACGAACGCTCGCCTTCGCTCTCGCGGCCGGGCAGCACGTAGTAGTAGATCGGGACGCCGTTGCGGCCCGCCGTCCCGCTCGCGACCTCTGCGAACGGTCCCGCGACCATCGTCATGAGATACGTGCTGTGCGGAACGTCCTCGCGATAGCGGAAGATCGTCCGATCGTCTTCGTCGCGGCGCTCGATCAGCTCGCCGTTGCCGAGTGCGAACATTCCCTTGGGCACGACGATCGTCGTCGACGTCGGCTGTTTCTCGTGCGGGTAGTCGAGGCAAGGAAACCAGTACCGCGCGTATTGGTCTTGACTCTGCGTCCAGGCGTGCGCGATCTTCTCGGGGTGGTCTGCCGTCGGCTTGACGAAGAACAGCCCGTGACGCGGCTTCACCACGCGATACCGCACGGCGAAGGTCACGCTCTCTTGCGCGGCGATCGGCGGCTCGAATTCGATCTCGAGCTCCCCCTGACGCGGCGCAAACTTCAGCTCGCGACGCTTTGCCGTCGCCCGAGAGCCGCTCGACGCGCGAAATCTCCAGGTCCACGGCGTCGAGCGGTACAGCCGCGGCACGGCTTCGTCGAGTGCCCGCACCGTCATCGTGCAAACGCCGTCGAGCGATTCGTCGGCGAAGTTCGGCGTCAGGTGGAGATCGATGTGCTCGACCGCGACGGCTTTGTCTGGGCCAAACTGAGGACGCGCGCCGGGCAGCGCGAAAGCCTGATGTTCGTTCGTCTCGTCGCGCATCTAGTCGGGTCTCGAGTTACGAGCCGAACGTTTCTTAGTCCTGTAGCGTGAGGCCTACTCTGCGGCGGTTTGCAGGCCGCCGGTCACTTCGATCACTTGTCCGGTGATGAAATCGCGCTGCGGAGCGATCAAGAAGCGCACGACGTCGGCCACGTCTTCATAACTGCCGGGGCGCCCGCGCGGATTGCGCGCCGCGCGCTCGAGGGCATGCGCCCGGTCGAGCGTTTTCTCGCGAATGTCGCCGGGCGACACGACGTTGACCGTGATGCCGTGGGGTGCCTCCTCGACGGCGAGGCAGCGCGCAAACGCGACCAGCGCGCTCTTCGCCGATTGGTAGAGCGAGAAGCCGCGGAACGGGACGCGTCTGGCTCGGAGCCGAGCATCCCGAAGAAGATCATGCGCCCGAAACGAGCCTCGCGCATGGCAGGCAACGTCGCCCGCGCGGCCAGCACGGCGCTGCGCAGATTCCCGTCCAGCGCGGTCTCGGTAATCCTCGAGCGACGCGTTGGCAAAGCGTTTGACGACGAGCGGCCCGACGGCGTGCACCAGCGTGTCGAACGGGCCGTGCTCCGCGACGCCGCGCTCGAGCGCCGCTTCCACGGCGCGCCGCTCGTCCAGGAAATCGATGCGAATCGCGGCCGCCTGGCGCCCGCGGCCTCGATCGCCGGCGAGCGTCGCGTCCGGGCGGCGTCGCGCGGTACGTGATCGCGACCCGATCGAAGCCGTCGCGCGCGAGCGCGGGGGCGATGCCGGCGGCGAGGCCGCCGGCGGCTCCCGTCACAAGCGCGCGCGATTCAGACTGTTAGACTCCGCGTACGACGCGGCCGCCCTCGGCGCCAAACGGCTCGCCCTCGGCCTTGAACCGCGCGCCAATCGGCGCGCCGCTCGAGCCAGCCGATCCACGTGTTGTAGATCAGCGGGACCAAGAATAGGGTTAAGATCAGCGAGCTCAACAATCCGCCGATGATGACGGTGCCCATCGCCTGGCGCCACTCCCCGCCTTCGGCGAAGCCCAGCGCCAGCGGCAGCATGCCGAAGACCATCGCACACGTCGTCATGAGAATCGGCCGGAAGCGCGTCCCGGCCGCCTGCAACACGGCCTCGCGAACGCGCATGCCACGACGGCATAGCGTATTGGAGTAGTCGACGAGTAGAATTCCGTTCTTGGACACGAGGCCGAACAACATCACGATGCCGATCATCGAGATGAGGTTGAGCGACTGGCCGGCGTTCGGCTCGACGCGATGCATGAGCGACAGCGCGATCAGCGCGCCGATGATCGCGAGCGGTACGGAGAACATGACGATCAGCGGCTCGAGGAAGGAGCCGTAGAGGATCACCATGAGCATGTAGACCAGCATGAACGATGTGAGCAGGGCGATGCCCATGTTGGCCATCGTCTCGTTCATGTATTGCGTGTCGCCCTGCGCCGTGAGCTGCACGCCTTCGGGCAGGAATCCGGGCTCTTTCAGCTTCTTCTCCAGCGGACCGGTCACGGTGCCGAGCGAGTAGCCCGGAAGCGTGTCGCCGTAGACGTCCACTACGCGCTGACGGTTGAGCCGCTTGATCTGCAACGGCGCCCTCGTCCACTGGAAGTTCGCGATATCTGCCAACGGAACGAGCGTGCCGTCCTGCGCGCGGACCCGAACGTCCTGGAGCTGATCGACCGTCGAGCGGTCGGAGAGCGGGAACTGCACGCGAACGTCGACGAGCCCGTTCTCGGACCGGACGCGCGTTGCAACGGCGCCGTCGACGGCGAAGCGCGCGGCGTTGGCGGCATCGGCCGGCGCGATGCCCAGGATCTCGGCCTTCTGCGGGTCGATGTTCACGTTGAGTCGCGGCGCCGCGGCCTCGTTGCTGGTCTGTACGTTCACGCTGCCGGGCGTGGCGCGCAGGAACTGCGCGACCTTCTCGGCCGCCGACGCGATCTCGTTCTCCGGCCCGGAGAGCGAATAGAAGATCGTGGCGCCGGAGCCGCCGCCGTTGTCGCCGGAGACCTGGAAGTCGCCGCCCGGCACCAGATAGTTGAGCTTGCGAATTTGGTCGATGATCTTGTACGTGTCGTGCCGGCGGCTCGGGGAGCGTCTGCGCGTTGAGGCGCGCGTAGTTGTCGCCGATGGCGCTGCCCCAGCCCTGCGGCTTGCGTCCGACCGTAGAGCTGACCGATTTGATGCCGTCGATCTTCATGATCGCGTCTTCCAGCTGGCTGACGTACTTTTCGGTTACCAGGATCGGCGTGCCGGGCGGATACGTCACCGTCATGCTGATCTCGCCGTTCTGCACTTGCGGCACGAAGTCGAAGTTGATCGGACCCAAGGTCACGAGCACGATGGCCACCACAACCGGCAGCGCGAACGTCGCGACGTCAGGCGGCCGCCGCGCCCGGTCTGATAGAACCAGCGCACGAGGACGCGCGGCGCGTTCCTGAGCGCGTCGACCGGCATGCGCGCGAGCCGTCCGCGCCTCGGAGTGCCCGTTGGTCGAAGGCGACCACCGGTACGCGATGTTGGCCTCCGGAATCTTGCGACGCAGCACGAAGCCGACGGCGTGCCACACGGCCGCGAGCACGAGGATCAGCACGTCGATCGTGATGGTCGACGTCCCGGCGCCCGCGGCCAGCGTTAGCGCGTTGATCAATAGCACCGTGCAAACGAACACGACGAAGAGTCCGTGGGCGAGCGCGTACGGCAGCGCAACCGACCGGTACCAGTTGAGAATCCGATCGTAGCGCTGGACGAAGGCGTTGAGCACCAGCACCGCGATGATCATGATCGGCAGGATCGCGTGCAGGTCCGTCACCGGCCACGGTATCAGGTACGTCACGAGCGCGGCGGCGACGAGGGTCAGCTCGACCTTCCAGTTTCCGAGCGCGACCATCCACTTCGGCGGAGGTCCCGAGCGCTCGCGGATGCTCCACCGCGCTGCGAGCAGCGGCGTGAGCGTGAACGAGACCAGCAGCGAGAATAGCGTTGCGATGACGATTACCGTGGCGAACTCGCGAAGATACGCCCCAACGATGCCCGGCAAGAACGCGATCGGAAGGAAGACCACGACGTCGACCATGGTGATCGCGATCGCCGCTCCGCCGATCTCGGTGCGGCCGTTGATCGCCGCGTCCACCGGGTCTTCCCCGAGGTCTCGATGGCGCGTGATGTTTTCCAGCACGACGATCGAGTCGTCCACCAGGATACCGATGATCAACGACAAGTCCCATCAGCGACATGATGTCGAGGTGGAACCCTAATAGGATCATCAGGACGAACGTCGCGAGGATCGACGACGGGATCGCGATCATGATGACGATGGCGTTGCGCCACGCGTGCAGGAAGAGCAGCATGACGATCATCGTCAGCGCAATGCCCTCGAGCAGCGACTGCCAGACGCCGTTGAGGGATTTCAGCGTGTAGTCGGCCGGCGCGTCGATCTCGCTAAACGTAATATCCGGAAACTGCGCCTCGATCTTCTTGAGCTGCTCGCGCGCGATCTTCGTCGCCGTGATCTCGTCCGAGCTGATGCTGCGCCCGAGCTCGATGTATACCCGCGGCTGCCCGTTGTAGTGCGAGATGGACGTCGGCTCGACGTGACTGTCGAACGCGTACGCGACATCGCCAACCTTGAGATTCTTGTTCGACATTCCGGGGACCGGAAGCGGTATCCCCAACAAGTCCCCGGCGCTGTTGATCTCCGCGTGAACCGAGACGCTCGTCTCCTGCGTCTTCTGGCGCAAGATCCCACCGGGCAGGTTGGCGTTGTTGGCCGCGACCGCGGCGAAGACGTCGCCCAGCGTGGCGTTCGTCCCGATCAGCCGCTCGGGGATCGGCTCGACATGGAACTCGCGCGCGCTCGCGCCGTAGATGTCGACCGTTTGGACGTTCGGGAATGCCCTTGAGGATCGGTTCGAGTTTGTTGTTAGCGAAGTCCGCGAGCTGCGTCGGCGAGAGGGTCTTCGAGCTGAGGGCTATGTCCATCAGCGGCTGCGAGGCGCCGTTCTTGTAGACGGTTGGAGGGTCGAGGTCGACAGGCAGGTAGACTCGAGACGGCATCGACCGCGCTCTGCACGTTGATCGCGGCGATGTCGAGGTCCGTGCCGAGCTTGAACTGCACGATGATCGTCGCCACGCCTTCTTGCGCGGTGGCGCTGAGCTGGTCGAGGTTGTCGATGCCGTCGAGCTGGTCTTCGATCGGCTTGACGATCAGCCGTTCCATCTCTTGGGGCGACGCGCCGGGATAAGCCGAGTAGACCACGACGATGGGGAAGTCGGTGCCCGGCGGGTTGGAGCTTCGCCCGATCTTCGTGAAGGCGACCGTGCCGAAAATAGCCAGCGCGATGAACACCATGGCGGTGATCACCGGGCGACTAATGGCGAAGCGCGTCAACCACACGATGTCAGTTTCCTCGGCTGCATTCGCCTTGCTCTACGTTGCGAACCAGCCGACTGTTTCAAAACGTTCCCCGGAAATCTTAGCGCCGGGACCTGCCCCTGGCCACGGCCAGCGCCGCGCCGACTCCGGCGACCAGCGCGATAACGATCGGTAAGGTGAAATTATGCATTTTGACCCTAAGAACTAATGAGCAAATTTTGGTTCGGGCCGGCGGGGCTGGCAGGGAAGCTAACGGCGAAGTGTGCCAGGGCACATGAGCGGCGCTCCGCCCTTCGGGCTCCGCTGCGGGAGCAATCTCGTGCCCGTTAAGGTTAATGCGCAAGACTGGACTCGAACTAAAGGTTATTCGCGATTGTCCTCGAACCTCTATCAATGGTGAAGAATTCAGCTTGGGCGTACCTCGTGGTCTCTTCGGGCGAGCAGGCGGACAGCCTACCGAATCAGCGGGCCTGGGCGGAGAAGTGCGCCACCGCGCACGGATGGACGATCACTAACTACTTCGACGGCGTGGGCACCGGCAAGTACGGTCCACGCAAGAAGTACGACGAGATGCGCGCAGAGTTGCGCCGCCTCCCTGCAGCCGAGCGCCCAGAGGTCATACTTCTGATACGCCTTGACCGCATCGGACGGGGCGAGAACCTCGGAGAGATGCAGGTAGCCCTTTACGAGTTACACGAGTTGGGTGTCCGGGTCTTTACACGGGAGGGTGGCGACGAGCGCCAAGACGATGTGATGTCGCAACTCATCACCTCAGTCAAGCTCGCAGCGGGCGCTCAGGAAAACGCGAACAAGCGCGACAAGGCCACCCAATACTACGAGAGGGCCAGAGAAGCGCAGAAGGCGGACCCAAGGGTGCGGACTACCTGTAAGCCTCCCTATGGCGTCTGCTGCGTCGTGCCTGGTGCCCCTGGCACACCCGGCTACTTCGCACCGAGGGAACCGGAGGCGAAGGCGATTCGACGCATGTTCAAGTTGCGATCGCAGCGCATTGGCCCCGCAGACATTGCGCGACGGGTCCAGGTCGAGTTTGGACCACCGACGCCCCGTAACGGGAAGGCCTCCGCGAAGCGGTGGCACGCCGACACGATATCAAAGCTGCTTGCTTCCCCGGTGTTCGTTCAAAGCGGTGTCGTCAGCCAAGAGGTGTTCGACCTTGCGAACGTGCCGCTTGACCGCCGAGGCGGAACACGAAAAAAGCTCTACCCGTACCCGCTTACCCGCGCCATTCGTTGCACCTGCGGCGGCCGCATTCACGGACAGGCGGGCGGCACGAAGCAGTATGGTTACACGCTGTACTATATCTGCCCGAATCGCAATGCTGTGCATGAACGCACCTTCTACTGGCGCGTCGATGACTTAGAAGAACAGTTTGCTAAGTTTCTCCATACGTTTGCGAGTGTACCGGCGCTGCGGGCAATCGTGGCGGAACGGAATGGGGACGATATCAAGCGACGGGGGGAGCTAGCCGCGGCGCTTGATTCTATTCGCCGCGAACTCGCTACGGTACGGCGGCGCAAAGAACGGTTGATGAGCGACTTAGAGGATGAGGACGACGACGGGGTGCGCCGTGAACTGCGTAAGCGCCTTGCCGAATACACAAAGAGCGAGACGACCTTTGAACGTGACCAGAGGGCTACGCATAACGCCTTGACGCTGCTCGACGCTCAGGCGGCCAGCACCGAGAAGCTTGAGCGAACGCTACGCAGCACAGACAAGATGTGGGCTGAAGCCAGCCCCGAGGAGCGCAAGGAAATGGCTACTGCGGTAGCAGCGGCGATGCATGGGCCGCTCGTTGTTGATGAGAACGGTGTCCTCGAATCAGACCTACTAGTCCAGGTCGCGACGGCAAAACGGCTCGCACGACGCAAGCTGGCGAAGACGGCGTAGAATCTACGCCCTTCAGACACTGGATTGCGAGGTGATTGCGGCCCGCAGGAGCCGCGCAGATGCGCAGCCCCACCTTCGGACCCAAAGAGACGGCCCCCAGGAAGCTCGGGGCCTCGTTATCGGCGCGTCAGCCGGTTCATCGGCCTGTAAATCAGGTACTTGTTCCTCACGCGCCGGAGCAATGGGCGTGGGTTCCCTTGAGCTAGTTTGACCCAAGCGCGCATCCACGCTGTCCATCGGGCTAGCTGGTAGAGCGTCCCGATCAAGCGTGGATACCCGCGCCTAGTCCTGCCCTGCGCAATTCCCGTTCGGCAGCGGCCTCGACGTTCTTGGCGCGCTCCGCTTTGAGCTTCGTCTCCCGCCGGTCCTTATCGCACTGCGCGCATCGCTTAAGCTCGGCATTGCGGGAGTGTCCGCGCTTGCAAACTTTCTGAGGTACCGCCTCGTCGCATTTCTTGCACCGTGCACCTTCCTTCGCGGAGAATAGCTTCCCGTGCGCCGCGCACATACGAAGGCCCAACGTCTCTAAGCCGGGCGTTGTCTTCCAAGTTTGCGTCATCAGGGTTTCTCCTTTCGCGTCTAACCATAAGCGCAATGTTAGGAGAAACGCGATGGGCAACCATCAACGCTCTTTTCGTTTAAATCAGTCGCTCCTGAATCGGGTCGGCAAACTTACCACTTTCAACTCCCCAAGAGTCCCATCCATCGCGCGTTTCCCGCGCAAACAGTTCAATGCGAGGCCGCTGGCCACAAAGCTGTTCGATCAGTTCTCGGAAAATCTGAGGTTTGCGACTGTGTTCAGAACGTCCGTGCAGCACAATCTGACCTTGCCCGAGGTCAAGCAGCGGAAAGGGTCGCCCGGTGGGCATCGTCGTCGCCGCCAAAACGAGCTCACTTGTTGGCTTGGTAAAGGTAGGCGGCACGCCCTGGCCGCGTATTATCTCGCCTCGCGCATTTGTCTTAACCCAAATGTATGCAACGCCTCGATAGTGTAATCCCCACTTACCAATCAGCTCGATAGCAAAGTTCAAGCGAGGGCATGTCGCCCACATAAAGAGCGCTGCACGCTTGCCCATTAGCCTACGCACCGGCAAGTCGGCGAGGTCCTCTTGCGACATTAGCGGGTAGTGTTTCGCTGCCGCCGCGTCCTTGATTTGACTACCGTAATAGAACCAAGGTGGGTCAGCGTAAACTATGTCATACGGTCCGGCGGGAAGCGGCGGAAGCGTTGCAATCTAGCAACTCGGTAACGCATTCGCGTTGCGGCGGTGTTGATTTCGCGCTTTCGAGATGGTTTACGGAGCGAATCGTGGCTAGGGGCTGAGTTGATGGGTTGCCAGCGCGGTAAAGGCGCTTGACCGGGCCGAGCGGAACACTCGTAGCCGTTCGTACTTGCTAGGGGGCAGGCAGATGAGGAACCACGGTTTAGGTCGCTGCGCGCTTACCGTTAGCGTAGCAGGGGCAATGCTGACTGCGTGCGGCGGGTCGCAGCCGCTGATCGGAGCGCCAGGCGCGATTCCACAGGGCCACGCAGTTTTGCAGCACGCCGTGCGAGGAAAATCGTGGATGCTGCCAGATGCGAAAAGTCACAAGTTGATGTATGCAGCAGATAACTACTATGGAATCGTCTACGTCTACCGCTACCCACGGACGAAATCCGTCGGTGAGCTAACAGACGCGCGACACCCCTACGGTCTCTGTTCCGACCCAGACGGCAATGTTTTTGTAACCAACGGACAAGTAAACAGCAGCGGTGACGTCTTAGAATACACTCATGGGGGTACGGAGCCAATCGCTACCCTGCAGGACGGCTACGCAGACCCCGCGGGTTGCGCAATCGACCCTGGCACCGAGAATCTCGCCGTGGCAAACGTGGTGGCCGGTTTTGGTCAAAGCGGCGATGTCGTCGTTTATCAGGGCGCTCAGGGCACGCCTACCGCCTATTCCGACCCTAATATGAACCAGGCGGTGTGGTGTACTTATGACAGCTCCGGCAACCTGTACGTCGAAGGTTATACGGTAACTGATTACCCGGTGTTTGCGGTTCTGAAAAAAGGCTCACAAAGGCTAAAAGTTCTAGATATCGGCGGAATTTCGCATACTATCGGGGGGATTGCATGGGACGGTAAATATCTCGTAGTCGGAGGGGTCACGATAGGCTCGAACCAGAGTAACATCTATCAGGTCCGGCTTTCGGGATTGAGCGGAAAAATCGTCAACACCATTACGCTTGATGGCTTTCGTATTTGGTTGGGCGGCATAACGATTTTTGCACACGATATCCTTAAGCCCATCGATGAGACAAGTATCGGGCGGTGGGAATACCCACAAGGCGGCCCGCCGATCTATCGAAAGAGAGGGCATCAAAAGGCGGGCGGGTTTGTGCCAGATCAGACTATTTCAGTACCGCCGCGCACATAGCTTAGGTCTGGCGATAGTCGCTACACTTTGACAGGAATTGCTGGCATCGGACCGAGGGCTACGACCCACCCGTAAACACGGCAAAAATCTATCACTACCTCCACCCTATCGTGTGGGAAACGTCCAGTGGGCGAGGGCGACTTCCCAGTGGGCGGAGAGGTCTGCGCTAGGCGGTCCTGGGTTCGGTGTTGGAGGCGCGTCAGTCGCGCGTGCTCTGAGGCTGGCAGCGGTAGCCTTCTGCCAGTGTCTCCTGGCTAGCGCCGAACCTAGCCCCGCGAGCCTTTGCCGCCCGCATCGCGGCCTTCGTGCGCTCGGAGATGAGTCGCGACTCGTGCTCCGCCATCACCGCCATCAGTTGAATCGTTAAGCGGTTCGCCTGTGGGAAATCTACGGCGACAAACTCGACGTTCGCGGCGAGTAGTTGCGACGTAACGAGCACTGAGCGTGATAGACGGTCTAGCTTGGCGATCAGGAGCACGCTCCGGCTCCGCTTCGCGTGGGCGAGGGCGGCCTGAAGCTGCGGGCGGTTCTTGAGGTTGTGCTTTGCGGCCGATTCGACTTCGGTATACGTGGCGAGCAGTGTCCCGCCGGTGTCTGCGACGAATCGCGCGACTGAATCGCTCTGGGCGTCGATACCATTCCCAGCCACTCCCTGTTTGTCGGTCGAAACTCGTAGGTACGCTACGAAGCTCTTTATCATCTCTTCTCCCACATAAAGATGGAGTCCAGAGGACCCTCTGTTCGAATTATCGCCGCAAATGGTGAGAGATCCAATAGGTGGACATACGGAAAGAACGGGTCGGTGGTTTCTAAGTTGTGTGGGAGCCTAATAGGTGGTTGAGCGGTACCTACTATTGGGCAGTAGCGAAGCGGAAAATTTGAGCAGGGAGGCTCCGGTCGCAGCACGGAACAAACATTGGGCCGTATCGTAAACCTGGAACCGCATCATCGGCCCCAACATTTTAACCTTGCCTGCTCGCTCGCAGAACGACTCCCAAGTGCGACCTTCGAACCAACGGGTGACAGCGTCGCCAGGATGAGGCCAATCTTGCTGATGCTGAGCCACGGCATTACGCGCCCTCTCGCCTCGGAAGTGTCTACGCTCTTTTTCACGGGGAAACGAGTCAAACTCAGCTCCCACGGCATCGTAAAAAGCATCGCCGTCGAACGCAGTGAGATACGCCGCCACCCCGGCGTGTAAAAACCAAGAATACGCCACAAGCCAGCGATTCAACTCGTCAGGAGTAAGGTTAGCGCCGTAGAGGCAGGCGAATATATAATCATTGTCCGTGGTCCTAAACATCTCCGCAAGAGCAAGTACCGTTGGCCAGCGAGGGTCAGCCCCGGACGCGCACGCGGGCGGCTTTGGGGACTTCGCAACGACGAGGGGGCGTTTTGTGGCTGCGCGGTCCCTTGCCGAGGGCGCTGCAGCATCGCGCCCTTTCCAGATGTTGAAGAGGCCTTCCTTAACCCAGGCCGGAGTTCCGACTTGCTGTTGAACGTTGCGGCGCGTTTCACGCTCCTCCGGCGGCGTCTCTTTGCGCTTCTCTTCCTCGCCCATCCCGCGCTGATTCGGAAAGCGCGTCTCTGAAGCCCATACGTCCCAAGAAAAAGTGGCCTCGGTTTCCCGAAAACCACTTCAATCGCGAACCTGCGCAAGACTGGACTCGAACCAGCACGAGATTGCTCCCGCTAGCCCCTCAAGCTAGTGCGTCTACCAATTCCGCCACTTGCGCACGACGGGCCAAGCCCGTTTCGGGGCTGCCTCCCAGGTGCCCCTGGCTGGGGTCCTGCGGCGAGCCGAAAGACGTAGCGCAGCCGGTAAACGAGTCGAAGCAACCGACCCGGCGGTCCCCGGCCCGTTTCATCTCATGTTCGGATCGAGGGCGTCCCGGAGGCCGTCGCCGATGTAGTTGATCGCGAGCACCGTCACGAGGATGCACAGGCCCGGGAAGACGGCGGCCCACCACGCGATGGAAAGATTGCTCTGCGCATTGGCGAGCATGTTGCCCCACGACGCCGTCGGCGGCTGGATGCCGAGGCCTAGGAAGGAGAGCGTCGACTCTAAGATGATCACGTTGGCAACGTCGAGAGTCGCCTGCACGACGATCGGAGCGATGGCGTTGGGAAGCAGGTGGCGAAAGATGATGCGCCCGTCGTTGTTACCGATCGCGCGCGCCGCCTCCGCGAATTCGCGCTCGCGCAGGCTCAGGAATGAGGCCCGCACCAGTCGCGCAACCGGCGGCCACGAGAGCGCACCGATGATGATCACGATAACCCCGAAGCTCAGCGCCGCCTTCGTCGAGCTCGCCGCGACGATCGCGGTGAGCACTAGCAGGAGCGGCAGCAGCGGAATCGAGAGGAAAACGTCGGTGAGGCGCATCAGCGCGTAGTCGATCCATCCCCCATAGTATCCCGCGATCGCCCCCAGCGTCGCGCCGATGAGCACCTCCATGATCACCGCGAACAGGCCGACCGTCAGCGAGATGCGCGCGCCGAAGAGCAGCCGCGACAGGAGATCGCGACCCACCTCGTCGGTGCCGAGGACGTGGCCCCAGCACTGGCTCTTGTCTTGGAAGCACGGTGGAAGCGGGGTGCCGTTCCAGTGCGGCACGGCCGTCGTCCCGTTGTCGATGAAGTTGGGGTCGAACGGCGCGAGCTGCTTGGCGAAGACCGCCGCGAGCACCATGAGCAACAGTACGACGATGCCGGCGATGGCGAGCTTGTGGCGGCGCAGGCGCGTCCAGAATGTAACTCTCGAGTACTGCAGCTCGTCTTCGACGATCGCGCGGGGCAGCGGAAGCGACGGTACGGCCATCGTTGGCTCCTAGTCGTACTTCACGCGGGGATCGAGCCACGCGTAGACGACGTCGGCGAACAAATTCGAAAAGACGACGAGGAACGCCACGAGGAGCAGATAGCCCATCAGCAGCGCCAGGTCGCTCTGCTGCAGCGCATTGTAAAAAAGCCGCCCCATACCAGGCCACGCGAAGATCGTCTCGGTAATGATCGCGCCGGCAAGCAGACTGGGCAGCGAGAGTGCGGTCACGGTTACCACTGGAATCATCGCGTTCTTCAGGCCGTGCTTGAACAAGATCGTCCGGAAGCCAAGGCCCTTGGCCGCCGCGGTCCGCATGTAATCGGTGCCGAGCACCTCCAACAGCGACGAGCGCATGAAGCGGCTGAAGAGCGCGATGTTCAGCAGCGACAGAACGGCCGCAGGCAGGATCAGGTGCTGCAGCCGGTCACCGAAATCGAACGTGTCGCTGCTCGAGATTCCGGCGGAAGGCAGTTGGATCTGGTATCCGAAGGGCAGCGGGATCCCGTGCACGGCGAATGCGAGCTGCATCATCAGCGCGAACCAGAAAACCGGCATGGACTGCCCGAAGAACGCGAGCGTAGTGATCGCATAGTCCAGCGCCGAATAGCGATAGACCGCGGAGACGATCCCGGCGGTAATGCCGATGGCGATCGCGATGACGAGCGACGCGCCCATGAGTTCGACGGTCGCGGGCAGGCGTTCGATTAGGGCCTGAAAGACCGGCTCGGAGTTGCTCGTGGAGTAGCCCATGTCTCCGACCAGCACGTGCCCGAGCCATTTCAGATACTGAATCGGGACCGGCTGATCCATGCCGAGGTTGTGCCGGAGGCGCGCGATGTCCGCCGGCGTTATGTGCGGGTTCTGCAAGTAGGGCGCGAGGGGTCCACCCGGCATGTTGTATAGGATGCCGTACAAGATCACCGAGATGGCCAGCAGCAACGGTATCGCTTGAAGCGTCCGGCGCACGACGTAGGTGAACAATTTGTCGCGCGGTATTGGCCCTTAAACCGGCTCGCCCCTCGCTGCCGGCTGCGCGAGTCCGAGAAGCTTCCTCGCCTGGTCGGGCGTGGCTACCGCCCGGCCGGCCTCCGCCGCGATTCGCGCGACGCGGGCGACGAGCTCGTCGTTACGCGCCAGCCGCCCGCGGGTGTAGAACAGATTGTCCTCCAGTCCGACGCGGACGTGGCCGCCCATCGCGATTGCCGCCATCGCCATCGGCAGCTGCTGGCGCCCGATCCCGGCCACGGACCAGCTGCACCCCTGCGGCAGGTCGTCGACGAGGTCGCAGACGTTCTGCACCGTCGCCTCCAGGCCGCCCGGAACTCCGAGCACCAAGTCGACGTGCTGCGGAAGGGTGAGGACGCGTTCGCGCGCGAGCCTGCGGGCGTTGGCGATGTGGCCCTTATCGAATATCTCCAGCTCGGGCCGCACGCCGAACTCGTTCATCTTCCTCAGTAGGCCGCGCATGATCGGAAAGCTATTCTCGAAGATGTCGTCGCCGAAGTTCACGCTCCCGCACGTCAGCGTCGCCATCTCGGGGCGCAGCTCGAGGACGCCGGCGCGCTCATCGAGCGTCATGCCGATCGCTCCGCCGGTCGAGAACTGGACGATCAGATCGCTGCTCGCACGGATCGCGTCGTAGGCTTCGCGAAAGCGCTCGACGCTGTGCGTGTTCGTGCCGTCGTCGTTGCGGCAGTGCACGTGAATGATCGACGCCCCCGCCTCGCGGATGGCGCGAGCGGTCTCGCCCAGCAGCTGGGGCGTGTGCGGCAGATACGGAGTCTGATCCAGGCGGACCTCGGCGCCGACGGGTGCGCAGGTGATGATGAGCGGATCCATGCCCGCGTCTTACGACAACGCCCGATAGGCCGCCTCGACCAGTGCGCGATCGAGGCCGAGCAGCGACGCCAGCGCGATGGCATCGGCGCGCGGGTTCTCGCCGGCGCCGACCTCCGCCACGCGATAGTCCATGGACTGCGCGAGCAACTCGAGCGCGTCTCCGATGTCGTCCGTCGCGGGCGGCGCCGGTATTCCGCGCAGTCCGCGCACCGCAAAGTGACGCACGCGCGCGGCACCCGCCAGACCCTCCAAGTGCGTCGCCAGCAGCGCGCACGCGCCGCGCTCGCCGAGGCGTTCGAGCAGCGCGATCGACAGCGCCTTTCCTTCGTGCGGCGTCGTCGTCCGCGCGAACTCGTCGACCAGCAGCAGCAGTCGCCGCGCGTCGAGCGCAAGGACTTCCTTGAGCGCCAGCACCTCCTGCGCGAAGGACGAGAGCAAGCCTCCGACATCGGCCTCGCGCCCCGTGCCGAGCCAGTCGATGCGCTCGAAGAGCCCGACGCGAGCCCGCGTCGCCGGCACGGGCAGCCCGAACGCCGCGCACGTCGCCACGAAGCCGCAGGTCAATAGGCACACGCTCTTGCCGCCCATGTTTGGTCCCGTCAGCACCGCCGCATCGTGCAGGTCGAGATCCAACGGCGTGAAACTGCGTCCAACGCCGTGCAGCTCCGACTCGAGCGGAAGAAACCGCGCGCCTTCGAACGCGAGCGCCGCCTCGCCGGTCATGACGGGCGTCGTGCAGCCGTACCTCTGCGCGAACGCCGCCGCGGCAACGAGCACGTCAACCTCACCCAGCGCTCGCGCCGCGGCGAGCAGGCCTGGCGCGTCGTCTTTCACGAGTGCGGAGAGCGCCACGCGAACGCGTTGTTCGGCGGCGCCGACGGCGTCGGCCGCCGCATCACGGCGTTCGAGCGCCGCCACGATCGCCGGATCGTATTCCAGCGCGCACAACAGATACGTCGCAGCCTCGCGCACGACGCGCACGCCCTCGGGCAAACCGCTTCGCGCGTCGGCCCGCATCACGATAAACTCGTCGCCGCCCAGTTCCTCGCGCCCGAGCTCGCGTGCCACGCGTTCGCTCTCGCGGCCGCGTAAGGCGTCGAGCTCGGCCTGCGCCGTCGCCGCACCGGCGCGCGCCACGGCCAGCTCGCGGTCGAACGTATCCACGAGGTAGAACTCGCGCTCGTTGCGTTGGCCCGTCGCCAACGCGTCGCCGATCGTTCGTACGGCAGCGTTCGAAATGGCATCGAGCGTAGCGTCAGACCCGCGAAGATTCTCGACCCGTTCGACCGTCGCGCAAAAACGCCGCAGCTCGAATAGTGCCGGATCCGCAAGCGCCTCGCCCATTGCGGCGCGTGCGATAGCGCCGGCGGCGTCGGGAACCGCGCCGAGCTCGGAGCGGATTGCCCGCAAAGCACTCGCATCGAACGCGGCGGCGATCCGGCCGATCCGCTCGGCGCGCGATTGGGCGGCGCTCTCTTCGCCCGGCCGGAACGGAACCAGCTGGGAAAAGAGCCGCTCACCGTACGGGGAGACGGGCGCGACGGCCGCTTCCAGCCATGCGAACGCGAGCACTTCCGCGCTCGCACCATCGAGAAGGCGCGACGGTTTCACGCGGCGCGCGCGCCGCGATAGACGTCGAAGGCCGGGAGGCCCGTCGCCTCGGCGACAGCTTCGGCGAACCGTGCCGGTTCGAAGGCGCGTTCCGACCCGATCGAAGCCACCGTCGTCGCGATCACGCGCAACGGCCGCCGGCAACGAATGGTCAGCTGTTGGAGCGCCTGTTGCGCGGAACGCCCGCTCAGCGCGAACTGGGTCGGATCGCGCAAGACGATCTGACGCATTTCTCCCCGCGCGATCAAAGCCGCCGCATCCGACGGCGTCAGCGCTCCGTCGACGTCGAGTGACTCTGCGTCCGGATCGAATGCCGGAATGCGCAGCCGCGCCACGAGCGCCGCCGCCTGAACCACGGCCTCGTCCTTTGTGGCCGCGGCTTCCGCGCCGGTTGCAACGACGATGGCCCCGGCTCCCCCCGCCACGGCCGCGACGCGATCGACGGCTCCGTCGACGATTGCAACGTCACTTCGCGACGAGAGCTCTTCGACGACGGCGCGCACGCCGGATGCCGTCGGTGGGCCGGCCAACTCAAAGAATCCTCCGGCGGCGACGCGTGCGTAGATCACGCCGCCGGCGGCGCTGCGCAGTGTCGAAAGTTTCAGGATGTCGGCGGAGGGCGACGACGGCAGCAGAGCGCGCGCCGTCGCGAGAATCGTCCCTGGTTCGAGCCACAGCGACTCGGCATCACGCCCGAGGGACGCCAGCGCGATCCGTGTCCCCGCGCGCCGCGCGGCATCGTAGATCGCGCGCACGGTGGTCGTCTTGCCGACGCCGCTTCCCGTTCCGACGACGAAGATCGTGCGGGCGCCGGCCGACCACGCGAGGTTCAAAATCTCGACACCGACTCGCACGCGCTCAAGCTTCAGCTAGCCGAGGTGCAGGGCCTTGAGCGCGGCGAAAAGCACGCCGGTGAGCGCCAAAAGCACGCCGCCCAAGAGCGCTGCGTAACGTTCGGCGCGGCGTCCGAGCCACCGCCCGATCCCCAATCCCAGCGCCGTGGACGCAACGCTGACGAGCGCGATGATCACGAGTGAGATCGGCATCGGGACGCCGATGTAGAGTATCGAGAAACCGATCCCGAGCGAGTCCAGGCTGATCGCGAGCGACGCCACGACCAAACCGTGTCCGCGCGACAGGTCGAGACGCGACGATTCGCGGAGGTCGGTTTGGCTCTCGCGCGCCATGTAGATTCCGAGGCCGAATAGCGCGGCGAATCCGATGTAGCCGGCGAAGTCGCCGATGATCCTGCCGGCCAGCAAGCCCAACCCGGCCCCGACGACGTTCATCGTAACCTCGGCGCACGCGAACGCGATGCCGATGCGCACCTTGCGATGACGGTGCACGCCACGGACCCCGACGCCGACGCTGACCGCGAAGGTATCGAGTGCCAGCGCCACCGCCACGACGAAAACCTTCAGGATGGCGCTGCCCATGAGCACGGCTTTGCGCGACGGCTTGGTGAAGCTTCCTGCATGAGGCGCGCGCCTTTGGGCCCGATCTTTCTATTCGCGGCCGTCCTGCTGCTCGTGGGCCTCGCGGCGCCCGTCGCCGCGGTGATCGCCGCCCTGCCCCCGGCCGAGGCGATCCGCATCTTCGCGCGTGTGGGCGCGAGCGCGCTGCGCGTGTCGCTCATCGCATCCGCGGGCGCGACGCTGGTCGCGACGCTGCTCGGCGTGCCTGCCGGCTACTATCTCTCGCGCACGCAGGAACGGGTGCGGGGCGCGGCGCTGTTTTTGCTGGCCCTGCCGCTCGCGTTTCCGCCCGTGGCATCCGGCCTGATGCTCATCTATCTGCTGGGCACGAACTCGCCGCTGGGCGCGTGGCTCGCCGCGCACGGTCTCACCGTGCCGGACTCGCTGCTGGGTGTCGGCATCGCGGAGTTCTTCGTGTCCGGCTCGTTCGTGGCGATCGCCGCGACGGCAGCCTTCGGCGCCGTCGATCCAATGTATGCCGACGCGGCGCGCACCCTCGGCAAGAGCGAATGGCGCATCTTCTCGAGCGTCGCGCTGCCGGCCGCCGCCGGGAGCATCGGCGCCGGAATCGCCTTCGCGTGGCTGCGCGCCGTCGGCGAATACGGGGCCACCAGCATCGTCGCCTTTCATCCGACGTCGCTCCCGGTCGCGCTGTATGTGGCGCTCTCGGCGTCGGGCGTGCGCGAGGCGCTGGCGCTCTGCTACGGATTCGTGATACTCGCGGCCATCGTGCTCGCGGCTGCCTGGATTCTGCGTCGCGGCGTCGTACACTGACCTTGTTGCAAAAGAACTTTTATTTTCTCGCGCGGCGGTTCGTCGCGGGCGAGACGATCGATTCCGCCGTCGAGGCGGTACGCACGCTCAACGGCGGCGGAATGTTGGCGACGCTAGACTTTCTGGGTGAGGACGTCACCGAGCGCGCGGCCGCCGTGCGAAACCGGGACGTCTACCTCGAGATGCTCGACGCAATCCGCGCAAGCGGCGTCGGCTCGAACGTGTCGGTCAAGTTGACCGCGATCGGTCTGCTGGTGGACGAGGACTTCGCCTTAGAAAACCTCCTAGCAATCGTCGAGCGAGCGCAGCGCAATCCGGATCCGTTCGTCCGAATCGACATGGAAGGGTCGCCGGTCTTGGAGGCCACGCTGCGAGTCTTCGAAGGGGCCTTCGCCGCGCACCGCAACGTCGGGCCCGTGCTTCAAGCATATCTCAAGCGCACCGCGAGCGACGTCGAGCGCGCGATCCAGCTCGGCGCACGCGTGCGACTTTGCAAGGGCGCATACAACGAGCCGCCGGAGATCGCATACACGAACATGGCGGACATCCGCGCGCGCTACCTCGAACTGGCCCGCGCGCTGCTCGAGCGGGGCAACTACCCGGGAATCGCGACGCACGACCGGCGCTTGATTGCGGCGACCAAGGCATTCGTGACCGGCGCCGGGATATCGCGCGACCGGTTCGAGTTCCAGATGCTGTACGGGTGTCGCCCCGGCGTACAGCGCGACATCGTCGCCGAGGGGTGGAAGCTGCGCGTCTACGTCCCATTCGGGACCCACTGGGCCGGATATTTTTACCGGCGCGTGCTCGAGCGGCGCGAGAACGCGCTCTTCGCGCTTTCCTCGATCTTTTCGAGATAACGTGCGCGCCGTCGTTCAGCGCGTCTCGCGGGCCGGTGTGCGCGTCGAGGAAGTCACGATCGGCGAAATCGGCGGCGGTCTGCTGGTGCTGCTCGGCGTCGGCGTCGACGACGGCGATGGCGACGCGCGAGCGATGGCGGAGAAGATCGCGGGTCTGCGGGTCTTTCCGGACGACCACGGCCTGATGAATCGCTCGATCCAAAAACACGGCGGCGCGGTCTTGCTCGTATCGCAATTTACGCTGCACGGCGACGCGCGGCGTGGCCGGCGGCCGTCCTTCGTCGCGGCTGCAAAGGAACCGCAGGCTCGTGCGCTCTACCAGTTAACTGGTCACACGCTGGAAGCGCTGGGCGTTAGGGTTGCGTACGGCGAGTTTGGCGCCCAAATGGAGGTAGAGCTGATCAACGAGGGCCCGGTGACGATACTCCTCGATACCAAGCGGACGTTCTAGCCTCAACAAGCAACCGCTTGCCTGCGAAAACCGGGACTCTCATCGCGGCTCAACTTTTCGCCCAAACTTTCAGCCCCATAGCTGCGTTGTAGTAGGTGGAGAGCAATGCCGCCTCATTTTTCGGCGGCGCGAGAAAATAGGTGAACAGAATAATGCCAGGCACAACGGAACAGAACCGGCGCGGTGGCGGCATGTCCGTCCGCGAGGCCGGCCAAAAAGGCGGCGAGACCGTAAAGCACAAGTACGGCGCGCAGTTCTATGAGGAGATCGGTCGCAAGGGAGGACTGGCGACCAAACAGGCCCACGGCCACGAGTTTTACGAGCAGATCGGCAAAAAGGGTGGCAAGAAGGGCGGCGAAGCCACGCGGGATCGTTATGGCCCGAATTTCTACGAACGTATTGGACAAAAGGGTGGGCAAAAAGTCAAGCAGCTCATTGAAGAGGGCAAGCGCGCCGCCATCGCACAGAAAAAGCGCGCGAGTTAGAGCGGCGCGGCTCGGGTTGAGCCTGGGCCTCTTCCTCTTCGCTGTGGTAAGTATCGGCGTGGGCGGCGCAGGGGCATATCCGATGCCGCCGACTCCCATGCCGAAAGCAACTCCGAAGCCCTCACCGCAGCCGACGGGTAACGTCCTGCCGTTTGACTCGACGCTGGCTTTCGTGCTGGACGATCCGATTTCGTCGAAGGGCGCCAAGGCCGGACAGATCGTTCGCGCGCATCTGAAGAGCGCGCTGATCGTCGGCGGCCGGAGCGTGGCGCCGGCGGGAACACCCGAGCAGATCCGCATCGTGGACGCGTCGCCCGCCGACATTGCCGATACGTACGGCTTCGTGGACATCTATTTCGAGCCGCTGGCGCTGCCGGACGGACGAACGCTACCGTTACGCGCGCCCATCGCGCGGCTCGAGCCCCGCGTCTCCTCCGGACACGAATCGACCGTCGGAGCCGAAGACACCGTCGGCGACATCTTCGTACCGTACTATCCGCTGTGGCAGATCGTTCGCAAAGGCAAGAACTTCGTGCTGCAGTCCGGCTCCGAGCTTCCCGCGCGCACCGAGGCCACGATCTCGGCGCAGCCCAACGGCACGACCGCTATCGTCACGCCGCCGCCGTTGGCGCCGGCGAATGAGACGCCCACCTCGGCGTTCCCCGTGCTTCCGATGGCGACGCCGATCGGCGGAACTCCGGAACCCAAGCACCTTCCGGCCGCCTCGCCGAAGCCTTCGCCTACCCCAAGCCCCTAGCACGATGCTTTAAGGCCTCGCTTCCCGAAGAAGCGGCGCAGAAAGCGAGGAAATGACTTTGTTCGTTCGGTTAATGAGCGCGTTTGCGATTGTTGCGCTGACGACGGCGGCCGGCTATGCCGCGACCCCATCCCCTAAAGCGAGCCTCTCGCCGGTGCCGCAAGGCACGGAGGTCGCGTTCGTCCAGTCGATTCAAAAGGATTTGATGGCCCGTTTCCCCACGCCCGCCGACGCCGTACGCGCCGGATACTTCCGCTACGGCAACGAGGACGAAGACGGCGCCATCAGCTACGCGAACCTGCATTGGCAGAGCGGCAGCCCGAAACAGCCCAGCCAGCTCTGGTACGACGTGCACGGTAACCTGTTGGGCGCGGACTTCTCCGTGCTGCAGAGCTCATCTCCCGAACCTCCGGCGCTGTGGGGCGTCAGCTTCCGTCGCTGGATCTCGTTCCGCGCGCACGTTCACTACATCCTGAACGGGCCGAACGGCACCGAAACGTACGGCGCGACGAGCGTCAAGAAGTTCGTCGCCGCGGGCGGCAACATCGACGATCCGCAACCTGCTGCGATCGTCAAGATGGGCCTCGCAAAAAGCAACGCCGACGTGAAACGCGTCTTCCTCTTCCCCTCGCTCTGGGATCTGATCGTGTGGGTCAAGCCGAATCCGCTCGGCGCATTCGCGGAGAAGAACCCGAACGTCATCCCAAGCGCCAACGCGGCCAAAGACGACATGTAGCCGGCGTTTGCGCCCGCGCAAACGATTTGGGTTGTTAGCAGCCGTTCTTCATGCCGAACGTCAAGTCACCGGCGTCGAAAATGTAGCCCGTTTGGATATCTTCGAAAACGCCTCGGCCGATGTTACCGCGGCTGGCGGGAACGATGAACATCAAGGCGCCGTTCGAACCATCGCCGAGTGGTTGCACGATGTTGACTACGAGGATGCCGTTGAGAACCAGGAATGAGCCGTTAGGGTACTTTGTGCCGCCGGCGACCAGCGACGCCGAGCCGTTCCTGCCTCCACCGTTCAACGTCAGGCAGTCCGTGCCGTTGTCGAATTGCGAGTGGGTGATGGTCACCGGCCAGTTACCGCCGTAACCGCGTGACGCAGGGAACATCATATTCGTGGGGCCGCCGTTGTAACCGTGCGCGATAGCGGCGTCGGCTGAGGCAAGCATCGCCAAAACGGCAACGGCGACCGTAAGAGTCCGTTGCACCGTAAGAGTCCGTTGCAAAGAATGCATGGGCGGTTCTCCCTTGTGGGTCGGAGAAGGTGATACCGTAGAGCCTAAGCGAGGTTGATGAAAAAAGTCTGAAGCGGGGTTTCTTTACTTCTTAGTCATGCAGTTGGCTTCGACGGCCGTGTACGCGATGTCGACCGCCTTGTCTTCGGAGTCGTTGATAGTGGCCCGCTGCGAGTTGAACCTCAGGTAACTTTTCACGTCCTTCGCGTCGGCGGGCATGGCCATCTCAGCCGGACTGAATCCGCCGAGCGCGGGGTGGACGCGCTGGATCGGATATGTGAGCATCGCATGGTACATGCCCTGAAGGTCGATCGAGAGCTGGCGCTGCTTGTCGTAGGCGGTCTGGAGGTCTTGCGCGGCCTGATGCACTTGCGCCGCCGCCTGAGCATCGTTCGTCAGGCGCGAGCCGTTGCGTAGCTGGTTGATCTCGCTCTGGATCGCGTCGAGCGACGTCATCAGCGCCGTCACCTGCTTGCCCAGCCGATCGCGCACCTGCAAGAAAGCGCTGCTCGTAGTTGGGCTGGTTGAACAGCGTGTTCAGGTTGTCGAGCTGCACGCTGGCGCCGTCCAGCGTCCGATCGTTGCCCAGCATCGGAACCAGCGCGGCGTTGAAGTGATCGGCGAGCGAGTTGCAATACGGCGTCGAAACGACGGTGATGATCGTCTTGAGCGGCCGCGCGCTCGCCGGGGTTGCACCTGGCGACGGCGGTGGAATCACCACGGCGAGAAGCGCCGCGAAGAGATTGAAGATCAGCATAATGAGTAAGCGAACGAGGAGTGAGCGGCGTTACTCGTTCGTCCAGTAGTCCTTCAGCGCCTTGCCGCGCGACGGATGCCGCAGCTTCCGCAGCGCCTTCGCCTCGATCTGGCGGATGCGCTCGCGCGTCACGCCGAACTCTTGGCCGACCTCTTCGAGCGTGCGCTGATGCCCGTCTTCGAGACCGAAGCGCAGCACCAGAACCTTCCGCTCGCGCTCGGTGAGGTTTTGCAGCACGTCCTGCATCTTTTCTTTGAGCAGCATGACCGACGCGGCCTCAGCCGGCGCCACCGCCTCCTGATCTTCGATGAAGTCGCCGAGGTGCGAGTCCTCTTCCTCGCCGATCGGCGTCTCGAGCGAGATCGGCTCCTGCGAGATCTTCATGACCTCGCGCACCTTTTCGGGCGTGAGCGCCATCGCTTCGGCGATCTCTTCGACCGACGGCTCGCGGCCGAGCTCTTGGAGCAGCTGACGCGACACCTTGATCAGGCGGTTGATCGTCTCGACCATGTGCACGGGGATGCGAATCGTCCGAGCCTGATCGGCCAGCGCGCGCGTGATCGCCTGGCGAATCCACCAAGTCGCGTACGTCGAAAACTTATAGCCCTTGCGGTAGTCGAACTTCTCGACGGCGCGGATCAGGCCGAGGTTGCCCTCTTGAATCAGATCGAGAAAGAGCATGCCGCGACCGACGTATTTCTTCGCGATCGAAACCACGAGGCGCAGGTTGGCCTCGGTGAGCTGGCGCTTCGCCTCCTCGCCGGTGTCGACGACTCTCGCAATCGGCGTTGCCGTCGCGGCGCGACTCGAGTTCGCCGGCCTCGATACGCATCGCCAGCGACTTCTCCTGTTCCATCGAGAGCAGCGGCACGCGTCCGATCTCCTTGAGATACATCCGAACGGGATCGTCGAGCGAGAGCCCGTCGGGAATCGTCTCCTCGACCTCTTCCTCGCGCTCTGCCTCCGGCTTCTCGTCTTTTTGCTCGTCGACGAGCTCGATGCCGGCGGCCGTAATCTCTTCGAAGAACTCGTCGAGCTGCTCCGGGCTGACCTCGTCCAGCACGTCGAAGGTGCTGTTGATCTCCTCGTACGTCAGCGAGCCTTGCGCCTTGCCGCGCGCGATGAGCTTCTTCTTCAGCTCCTCGAGCGTCGCCGCCGGCGCCGGTTCCGCGACCGGTGCTCCGCCTTTCTTGCGTGCCATTGTTTTCGTCTTCACCCCCTCTCTTTAAAATTTATCGTTTCAGTTTTGCCACGAGCGCTTCGAACTCTCCCCGCAGCTCTTGCGGAGACCTCCTGGCCGCCCGAGAGCCGATCGTCGATGAGGTCGGACAGCTCCCGATAACGCTGCCGCTCCTCTTCGAGTTGCAATCGCTCGACCACCCGCTCCAGATGCGCCCGCCGCTCCTCCGAGTCGCCGTACCGCACCGCCGAGCTGCGATCGCGCCGGCTCAACTCGGCCAGCACGTCGAGACTGCCCTGATCCTCCGCGAAAAGTCCGAAGACGTCGGCCGTCGTCGGCAGCGAGCCCGAGCCCGCAACGATCCGCTCGTAAATCCGCCGGTAGACCTCGTTACGAAACCGCGCCGGCGAGATGCGATGGCGCGTACTCGTCGCCGAGCGCGGGCTCTTCGAGCAAAATGCTCAAGACCTCGCGCTCGAAGGAGAGCGGTTCGACCGATGTCGTGGTGTGGCGGCTTTCGGACAGGCCCCGCGCGCGAGGCGCGAAGTTGGCGCTGTCGGCGAGGAACCGGCTATTCCGAAGGTCGTCCACGTTCACCTGCAGCCGCGCGGCGACGTAGACGCGCCAGCGGTCCCATTCCTCACGCGGCGCTAATCCGCGAATCAGCGCCTCGGCCTTCGGCGCGATCTTCGCCGGTGAATCGAATCCGGCGCGCAGCCGCTCGACTTCGCCGTCGATCTTGAACTCGATCGCGGGCTTGGCCTCGTCGAGAAGCCGCCGGAAAGCGTCGGCGCCGCGGGTCCGAACGAAGCTGTCGGGGTCTTCTCCCGGCGGCAGCATCGCGATGCGTACGGCCGACCCGGCGTGCTCGATAGCATTAGACGCCACGTCGACCGCTTTGGTTGCAGCGGCGTTGCCGGCGGCGTCGCCGTCGAAGCAGAGGAAGACATAATCGGCGTACTTGCGCAGCTCGGCCGCCTGCTCCGGCGTGAAGGACGTGCCGAGCGCGGCCACGGCGTTTTCGAAGCCGGCCTGATGAAGCGCGATGCAGTCGAGATAGCCCTCGACCACGATGAGCGTGCGGTCGGCTTGCGCCGCCCGGCGCGCGAGATTGAGCGCGAAGAGGTGGCGCCCTTTGGTGTGGACCGGCGTCGTCGACGTGTTGAGGTATTTCGGCTCGGCGTCGCCGAGCGCGCGCCCGCCGAACGCGATCACCTCGCCCGTCGTCGAGTAGGTCGGGATCATCAGGCGGTCGCGGTAGAAATCGTAGTAGCCCGCGCTGCCCGGCCTTGACCAGCCCGGCCTGCGCGGCCAGCGCGAGGTCGAACCCGTTGCGCTCGAGTTCGGACGCGAGACCGCCCCAAGAATCCGGCGCGTAGCCGAGGCCGAATCGCTCGATCGTCGCGGCCGAGAAGCCGCGCTTGCCGCAGTAGGCGCGCGCCGCCGCGCCTCGCCTCGGCCGCCGAGCATCCGCGCGAAGTAGGCGGCGGCGACGCGATTGGCTTCGTAGATCGCCTCCCGCTCGCTGCGCGCCCGGCTTTCGCGCGGGCTCTCCGGCTCGAGCTCGATGCCGGCCTTCGCCGCGAGCATCCGCACCGCATCGCCGAAGCCGGCGTTTTCGAGCTTTTGCACGAACGTGATCACGTCGCCGCCGACGCCGCACCCGAAGCACTTGAAGAAGCCGCGATCGGGATGCACGTGAAACGACGGCGTCTTCTCGGCGTGAAACGGGCACAGCCCGACGAGGTCGTTGCCGCGCTTGCGCAGCGGCACGTACTGCCCGATGAAGCTCGCGATATCGATGCGGTCGCGGATCTCGCGAAGCGTGCTCTGATCGTATCTCACCCGTCGGCATATCTTCACGCAATCGGAGTGGAGTTTGCTTGCTGCGCGCGAAAGCGGACGGCAAGTGAAGCGCATCTTCGATCCGGTCCATCACTTCATCGAGTTATCCACAGCGGAGGCGGAGTTGCTCGACGTGCCGGCGATGCAGCGGCTGCGCCGTCTGCGCCAGCTCGGGCTCGCGTATCTCGCGTTTCCCTCGGCCGAACATTCGCGCTTCAGCCACGCGCTGGGAGCGCTCGCGATGGGCACGCGCGCCTTCGACGAGCTGGCGCGCCACGCTCCCGATCTTTTCGCGAACGCCGCCGACGCCGCGTACCAGCGACGCCTCGTTCGCGCCGCGCTGCTGCTGCACGACATCGGCCACGGGCCGTTCAGCCACTCGTGCGAAGCCGTGCTGGGAATTCGCCACGAAGCGCGGACCGCCGAGCTGCTGGCGCTGCCGGACCTGGCGGACCGCGTCGCCGCGCTCGACGTCGACGTCGCCGACGTGCTGGGGCTCATCGTCGGCGATCCCGCCGGCCGCTATCCGGCACTGCGCGAGCTCGTCAGCGGACCGAACCTCGACGCCGACCGAATGGACTACCTGCAGCGCGACGCCTACTTCACCGGCGTCGCGAGCGGCCGCTACGACGCCGAGCAGCTCGTCGCTTCGCTGCGGCCTTCGAGCGCGACGGCGCGCTTCGTCATCGGCATCGACCGGCGCGGCATCGTCGCGCTGGAGTCGTTCGTCATGGCGCGCTACATGATGTTCGCGTCGGTCTACTTCCACCACACGACGCGGATGTTCGAGCACGTCCTGCACGAGGTGCTGCGCGAGCTGTGGCCGGATCCGCGCGCCCTCGATCCCGATCGAGGAGTTTCTGCGCTGGGACGATTTTCGCGTGATGGACTCGCTCGACTACGCGAAGAGCGCCGCGGCCAACGCGCTGCGCAACCGCGTGCGCGTCTATGCGCTGGCGGCGGAGTTCAACGCGGAGCGCGACCTGCGCGCGTTCGAGGCGTGCGAGGCGGCGCTGCGCGCGCGCTTCGGCGAGCGCAACGTCTGGGCCGACTCGCAGTCGCAGCTGCTGCATCGGCTGCCGTTTGGCATCGGTCAGGAACAGACCGTCTGGGTCGACCGCCCCGGCGGCGCCGTCGACGCGCGCGAGGCTTCCGACTTGATCGCGAAACTCAGCGGCAAGGCCTATTGGCGCAAGCTGTTCGTGCGGGCGGACGCGGCGCCAACGCGCGCGCCGAGGCGCGCCGCATCTGCGCCGAGGTCATCGCGTCAGCTTAAGCTGCCGATCGCCGCTTGCGCCGCGGCCAAACGCGCGATCGGGACGCGATAGGGCGAGCACGAGACGTAGTCGAGCCCAAGCCGTCGCAGAACGCGACGCTGCTCGGCTCGCCGCCGTGCTCGCCGCAGATGCCGATCTTGAGACCCTGGCGCGCGCCGCGGCCGAGCTCGACGGCCTGGCGCATGAGCGCTCCGACGCCGCGCCGGTCGAGCACTTGGAACGGATCTTCCTTGAGAATCCGCTTCTCGAGATAGACCGGGATGAACGATGCCTTCCGCATCGTCGCGGCTGTACCCGTAAGTGGTCTGCGTGAGGTCGTTCGTGCCGAACGAGAAAAACTCGGCATACTCGGCGAGCTCGTCGGCGACGATGCAGGCGCGCGGAAGCTCGATCATCGTCCCGATGCGGTACGGCAGCGTGACGCCGCGCTCGTCGAGCACCGCGTCGGCGACGCGCTTGGCCGCGGCGCGCGTCGTCTGCATCTCCTCCTTCGTGCCGACGCCGGGAATCATCACGTCGGGGCGCGCATCGATGCCGCGGCTCTTCAGATCGCATGCCGCCTCGAAGATCGCGCGCACCTGCATCTCGTAGATCTCGGGAAAGACGATGCCGAGACGGCAGACGCGCAGGCCCAGCATGGGATTTTGCTCGTGCAGCTGCTGCACGCGCCGCAGCACCGCTTCCTTTGCGCGGTACTCCGCCGAATCCGCGCCTTTCTTGAGGCGCAGCTCCGTCGTTTCGACGAGCAGCTGTTCCAGCGACGGAAGAAACTCGTGCAGCGGCGGATCGAGAAGCGAATCGTCACGGGCAGCCCGTCCATCGCCTTCAAGATGCCGACGAAGTCGTCGCGCTGAAACGGTAGGAGCTTCTCGAGCGCCTTCGACGCTCCGCGCGGATCCGCCGCCATGATCATCTGATGGACGATCGGCAGCCGTTCGGGCTGCATGAACATGTGCTCGGTGCGGCACAAGCCGATGCCTTGCGCGCCCAAGTCGCGCGCGCGCGCTGCATCCTCCGGCGTGTCGGCGTTGGCCCACACCTGCATGCGGCGCAGCTCGTCGGCCCACGACAAGAACGTCGCGAGCCAGTCGGGCAGGCGACTCGGCGGGCGAATCAGGTTGAGCTCGCCGAGCGCGACGTTGCCCGTCGTGCCGTCGATCGTGATCCAGTCGCCTTCCTTCAGCTCGTCTGCCGCCGAGGCTCGCGTGTTTCGTGCGTCGGTCGATGCGCAGCGCGTCGCAGCCGGCGACGCACGGCTTGCCCATGCCGCGCGCGACGACGGCGGCGTGCGACGTCGCGCCGCCCTTCGCGGTGAGAATGCCCTCGGCCGCGATCATGCCGTGCACGTCGTCCGGCGTCGTCTCGTTGCGCACGAGGATCGTCTTGCGTCCGCGCTCCTTCCACGCGACGGCGTCGTCCGCCGAAAAGACGACCTGGCCGGCGGCCGCGCCGGGCGACGCGTTGAGACCCTTGCAGACCGCGCCGGCCTTCTCGTTCGGATCGATGCGCGCGTGGAACAGCTGATCGAGCGCCTGCGCGTTGACCATCCCGACGGCGCGGCGCCGATCGATCAGGCCCTCGGCCACGAGGTCGAGCGCGATCTTCACGGCCGCCTCGGCGGTGCGCTTCGCGTTGCGCGTCTGCAGCATGAAGAGCTTGCCGCGCTCGATGGTAAACTCGAGGTCCTGCACGTCGCGATAGTGGCGCTCCAGGCGCTGTGCGATCTGCTCGAACTGCGCGTACACCTGCGGCTGCCGGCGCGCGAGATCGGCGATCTTCTCCGGCGTGCGAATGCCGGCGACGACGTCCTCGCCCTGCGCGTTGTTGAGGTATTCGCCGAACAGCGCGCGCTCGCCGGTGTTGGGATTGCGCGTGAACGCGACGCCGGTTCCGGAGTCGTCGCCCATGTTTCCGAACACCATCTCCATCACCGTCACGGCGGTGCCCCAGTCGTCCGGGATCCGGTTAAAGCGGCGGTAGTCCACGGCGCGCTTGGAGTTCCACGAGTCGAACACCGCCTCGATCGCGCAGCGCAGCTGCTCGCGCACGTCCTGCGGAAACTCCTGGCCGGTGTGTTCGCGCACGATCGCTTTGAACCGGTCGACGAGTGGCTTCCACGTAGCGGCGTCGAGCTCCGCGTCGTTCTTCGCGCCTCGCGACTTCCGCGCATCGTCGATCAGCTCTTCAAACTCATGCTTGTCGATGCCGAGCACGACGTTGGAAAACATCATGATGAAGCGGCGATAGGCGTCCCACGCGAAGCGCTCGTTTTCGGTGAGCCTCGCGAGCCCGGCGACGGTCTCGTCGTTAAGGCCGAGGTTGAAGATCGTGTCCATCATGCCGGGCATCGAGACGCGCGCGCCGCTGCGCACCGAGACCAGCAATGGGTTCTCGACCGAACCGAAGCGCTTGCCGGTGCGTTCCTCGAGCTCGCGCCAGCGCCGATCGACCTGCTCTTGCAGGCCGTCCGGGAACGTGCGGCCGGCTTCGTAGAAGCGCAGGCACGCGTCGGTCGTGATCGTGAAGCCGGACGGCACGGGCAGCCCCGCGGCGCTCATCTCGGCAAGGCCCGCGCCCTTGCCTCCGAGCAGATTGCGGATCGACGCGCCCGGCGGCAGCCGTCGCTCCCTCGTCGAAAAAGTAGACGTACTTCGTTCCAACCTGCACGCTCTTCCCTCCTAGAGTTCGCTCGAGATACGATTGCAACGCATCGCCCCCGACGCGGTCCTGCTGCATCGAATCGCGGGCTCGCACGGTCACGCTTCCGTCGTCGAGCGTCTCGTAGTCGACCGTGACGCAGAACGGCGTGCCGATTTCGTCTTGACGGCGATACAGCTGGCCGATGTTGCCTTCGTCGTACTGCGTTCGATACGCAGGCCGCAGCGCCGCCTCGATGTTGCCCGCGCGCTCCACCAGCTCCGGTTTGTTGCGCGCCAGCGAAAAAACCGCGACCTGAACCGGCGCGATCTGCGGGTGAAACCGCAGCACGGTGCGCTCGGTCTGCCTTGCCGTTGGGATCGACGCTGCGCTCGCGCTCGTAGGCGTCGATCATGAACGTGAGCACGGTGCGATCGACGCCGGCCGAGCTCTCGATCAGCAGCGGCGTGTAGTGCGTCTTGGTGGCCTCATCGAAGAAGCGCAGGTCCTTGCCGGAGAGCTGCATGTGCGCGTCGAGGTCGTACGTGCCGCGGTGCGCGATCGACTCCAGCTCGCCCCAGCCCCACGGAAAGAGATACTCCACGTCGACGCCGGCCTTGCGCGTAATGCGGGCGCTCCGCCTCGTCAGCTCGTAGAAGCGCAGCCGCTCGGAGGAAATGCCGTAGCTCGCATACCATGCCTTGCGCCGCTCGACCCATGCTCGAACGCAGTCCATGTCTTTGCCGTCGTCGGGAACGAAATACTCGAGCTCGGCCTGTTCGAATTCGCGCAGCCGAAACGTGAAGTTGCCCGGCGTGATCTCGTTGCGAAACGATTTGCCGATCTGCGCGACGCCGAACGGCGGCCGCTTGCGCGCGCTCTGATAGATGTTTTTGAAGTTGACGAAGATGCCTTGAGCGGTCTCGGGCCGCAGATACGCCACCGAGGAGGTATCCTCCATCGGGCCGACCGACGTGCGCATCATCAAATTGAAGTTGCGCGGCTCGGTAAAAGAGCCTTTGCTGCCGCAGTCGGGGCACTGCGACCGGTCCTGCAGTTGATCGTATCGAAAGCGGTGCTTGCAGACCTTGCAGTCGACCATCACGTCGTGAAAGGCATCGACGTGGCCGGACGCCTTCCAGACCAGCGGATGCATGACGATCGCGGAATCGAAGGCGACGACGTCGTCGCGCAGCTCGACCGTATCGCGCCACCAGGCTCGTTTGACGTTGGACTCTTGAGCACCGCACCGAGCGGACCGTAATCCCAAAACCCGTTGATGCCGCCGTAGATCTCGCTGGATTGAAAGATGAAGCCGCGCCGCTTCGCGAGCGCGGTGATTCTTCCATCGTTACGCGCGGAGCGGTCGCGGCGGTTTCCATTTCAGTCCTAGATTTAGTCCGCGCTGGGCGAAACCCCCGCCATACCGGCGTCCGCGCCATTCCACGCCTCGTCCGAGGTGCGTGCAAAAGAGCGACGTCGCGAAGATCGCGAGCACGACGGCAAGCCCGAGGTGAACGCCCACGCCGGCTCCGGCGCGGAAGCGCGCGAGCCGCATTCCGCTCTCGGCTATCCCGACGATCGCAACGGCCGCCAGGACGAGAACGAGGCCGCCGAGCCAGGCGTGTCGCGCCAGCATCCATATCGCGACGAGGGGCGTCAGCGACACGCATGCCAGCAGCAGGATGCCGGCCGCGGCGCGCGCCGGCTGTCCGCGCGCGCCAATCGCGAAATTCTTGACGAACCCGCGCCAGATCTCCGCAAACGAACGATACATGCGCGTGCGCACAAGGCCGTTCGCCCCGACCAGCGCGATCCGCCAACGCCCGTCGCGCTTGAAGCGTCGCGCGAGCTCCAAGTCTTCCGCGATCTCGCCGCGAACGGCCGCGTGACCCCCGATGGCTTCGTAGGCTCGGCGCGAGATGAGAATGTACTGTCCGTTGAAGATCGCGACGTCGCGCTTCCGCGGATCGTTCACGTCGTCCAGCGGACCGATCCCGAGCAAGATGACGAACAGGATCGTGGGCACGAGGGCCCGCTCCGCCACGCCGATCGTTTCCTGATCGCTGAGGAGGCTCACGGCGTCGCATCCGTTGTCGAGCGCATAGCGCACGGCCGAAGAGGCGCACAGCGGTTCGTGCTCGGTGTCGGCGTCGGTGAAGAGCAGCCACTCACCGCGCGTCACGCCGGCGCCCTGCGCGAGCGCCCACGGCTTCCCGACCCAGCCCGGGGGAAGCGGCGAACCTCCCACGACGCGCAAGCGCGGGCGCTCCGCCGCAATGCCGTCGAGGACGCTGCGCGTCGCGTCCTGCGAACAATCGTCGACCGCCACGACTTCGAAGTTCGGGTAGGTCGTAGCAAGGAGCGAACGCAAGCAGCGTTCGACGCGATCCGCCTCGTTGCGCGCCGGCACGACGATCGAGAGGCTCGGCAGCGTGGAATCGGGCTCGCGCGGTTCGATGCGCAGGCGCGAACGCAGGATGACGTGGAGCGACCGTACGGCAAATACGACGTTCGCGACGAGCAAAACGATGACGACAGCGGTCACGGGAGCCGCTGGATGGCGCGGACGATGCGGTCGCGGAGTCGCAGGGGCAGCAGCGCCAGGACGTTCATGCCTTGCGCCGGTCCGAGCACGTAGCGCGCCTTCGGACGAGCCGCGGTGAGCGCGTGCAGAATCGCCTGCGCCACGCGCTCCGCCGGCATTCCGGCTCCTTGTTGCGATTGGACGAAGCGCAGCAGGTTCTCGAGCGCGGGACGATAGTGCGGGCGCGCTCCGTCGCCCAGCGCGGCCACCACGCGTTCCCGGGACTCGGCGCCCTTGCGCCAGATCGGCGTGTCGACCGAGGGAGCCTCGATGAGCGAGACGGCGATGCCGGCGGGCGCGAGCTCGAGCCGAAGTCCGTCGGCGAGCGCGCGCAGCGCGAATTTCGATGCGCTGTACGCGGCGTTGTAGGGCATCGCCAAACGGCCCGCGATCGACCCCACGAACACGACCCGGCCGCCCGGCGACGGGACGCGCGGTAGCGCGGCCTGCACGAGCGCGAGCGCACCAACCACATTGACGTCAAAGAGCTTCCGCAGCGCGGGAACCGGAAGGTGTTCCAGTGGGCCGCCCTTCGCGATGCCGGCGTTGCTGACCACGCCGGTCAACTCCACGCCACTCGACGCGATGTCGCGCATCGCTTGCGCGATCGACGCGTCGTCGGTGACGTCGAGAAAGACGGGGTGGATGTTCGCGTGCTCCGCGCGCAGCCGCCCGGCGTCGCCTTCGTTGCGCACGCCGGCGAACGCAACGTATCCCGAGCGCGCGAGGAGGACTGCGGTCGCATGACCGATTCCGGTCGAAGCGCCGCTGACGACGACGCCTCGCCGCGGGTTCACAGCGCTCGTTCGGCCCGTTCGGCACGCGCGTCGCGATTGAGCCTCTGCTGAATTCGCGCGTTGCCGAACACTCGGTCCACGAGCCCTGGGAAGAGCTTGGCGATCACGATCGGAACGGCATAGTAACGCGGTACGATCATGCACCGCCGCGGGCGAAGGATGGCGCGCACGACCGCGCGAGCGACGATATCGGGACCCGGGAGGCCGTCGCCCATCGCCACGTTCATCCGGCTGCGAACGAAGCCGGGCTCGATCAGCGTCACTCCGACGTTCGAGCTGCGCGCTTCGCGCCGCACGGTATCTGTGAGCCCGCGCAGGCCGAACTTGGATGCCGAATAAATGCCCATCACGCCGGCTTCACCGGCGATCGAGCCGATGTTGACGATCGCGCCGCGACCGCGCGCCATCATTACAGGGAGTACCGCGTGGATCATGCGGGCCGAGCCGAGCAGGTTCACCTCGATGACCCGCTGCAGTTCCTCGTCCGTGTCGTCGCACAGCGCCGGGCTCGAGCCGAGACCCGCGACGTTCGCCAGCACGTCGATCGTTCCAAAGCCGTCCAGCGCAGTCTTTACGAGTCGATCGACGTCGCCGCGAACGGTGACGTCAGTCGCTACCGCCAGCGCGCGAACGCCCAATTGCTCGACCTCGCCGGCGAGCCGTCCGAGAACGTCGATCTCGCCCGCCGGAGCGGCCAACACGACGTCCGCTCCCTCCGACGCCAGCGCCCGGACCGTAGCGGACCCAATGTCGCCGGACGCGCCCGTGACGATGGCGACCCTGCCGGCAAGCTTCATCCCTTCTTCTCGCGATCTTTGAGAAATGCGGTCACGGCGCGCTTACCCGCGCGGGCCAGCCACGCCTCGACGATGACGTCCTTGAGTTCCTTCGAGGTGATCTCGCTCAACCGTATTAGCACCGCGGGGTAGCCGTCGAAATGCGGCGTTGTGAAGAAGATGCCGGGACTGCTTGCGAGTAAGACGTCCTTCATCTCGAGATCCGCGGTGCACACGCCTAAGACCGGCCCGGCCGGCGTCTTGTCTTCCAGCGCCGCGAGATCCGACTTCCGCAGCGGCCGCTCCCAGGTGAAGAATTTCTTGTTGACGATCCATGCGGCATTACCGCTTGCGCTATCCTCTTCGCTCACGCCCGGCAAGGCAAGCGCAATCCGCCGAACGTCCCGCCAAGTAGCCATCAAGCCGATTGTTTTGACGGACGAGCCGCTAGCCACTGCGCGTAGATCCACACTGCCGCGACCGCCGCAATGTTGAACGCATTGGCGTCCCATGCGTCCTTGTTGTGAGGAAACGCCGGAATTTGCGGGGCCAGCACGAGGGCGCTGAAGACCAGCAGCATGAGCGCAAGGAGTCGTGCGGCGAGAACGTCCAGAACGCGCACGAGCATCGCGATGCCGGCGAGCACGAACGCGATGCCCGTGAGCACGACCCAGAACGTCTGCCCGGGGGGCAGCCACCTCGGCACGAGCGGCGCCACTGCCGAGATGCCGGTCAGGTGTGCCAAACCAAACTCCACAGCGCTGAGGCCGAAGACCCAACGAGCGACGGCGGTCACTCGCGTTTGCAGCGGCAGGTCTTGCGGAGAACACAGCGCGTAGACGATCACGGCTGCACAGGCCAAGATGATCTGCTGCCCGACTCCGTCTAAAACTCCGATGTACACGGCCGGGTAGTGCCCGAGAAAGTGCGGCGCAGTGTACAGCCGCGGCAGCCAGAAGATGGTGAAAATTCCGTAGAGGATGCCGAGCGCGACTGCGCCCGCTCGCGCGGTGCGCTTCCATAGAATCGCTACGCCCGCGACGACGAGGCCAATTCCCGCGATGTACGCCATGATTTGGCGGCCGGGAATGTTGTCGCCGAAGGCCTGAATCGGCTCGTATCCGGCGGCGAATGCGCCCCACGCGATATCGATCGCTCCGGTCGCGATCGTCGCAAGACCATAAACGACGACGCCGAGCTTCACCTCAGTGCAACGGCCAAGGGTTGTGTAGCGGATAGCGCCGCACTCCCTTGGGATATGAAATGGGATGGGAACGTAACCGATCCTCGGAAAGCACCGCTAAGTATTCGAAGTATTCCCAACCGTTGGGATCGCCGGCCTCTCTTCCAAACGCGGTAAAATCCGCAAGCCGCTTCCACGCTCCAAGCGTAACGCCGCAATACTGATCGACGAATATCGACTGGTCAACGATTCGGTTCTTGACGAGGAGGCCCATCAGCTCAAAAGTGTTCCCCACCAAGATGAGCGCGCGGTGCATTTCAGCGTATCGCGTTTCGACCGTTGGAGGCGGCACCCGCTGGCGTATCGCAATTTCATAGCGGCGAAACTCGGGATCGGCTAGGATCGCCTCCAGATCGTTGTTTACCAGGGTTATAGCGTCGCTAAATTCGTGGCTATCGAGCTTTTCCCCATGCTGAGCAGCGCATGGATTTGATTTGCAGCGCGCAAGTGGCGTAGCTGGATAAGCGCGGCGAGAGCCGTTGCCGCCACGATCGTGACGGTAAGCAAAGCCGCGGCCGTATTGACCAATTCAAGAGGCATCTGGCATGCGCTCCATGAGCTTTGGGTTGGGTCTCCGCGCGGAGCTGGCCGCAGGCCGCCGCAATGTCGCGGCCCATGTTCTGTCGCACCGTCACCGGCACGCCGGCCTCGTCCAGAATCGCCGCGAATTTCCAAATCTTCGCCTCGGGCGTCGCAGCAAACGCTGCGTCCGGCGTCGAGTTGTACGGAATCAGATTCACGTGGTAGAGATGCCCGCGCATCAGTGCGCGCTAGCGCTCGCGCGCATGCGCGTATCGTCGTTGACGCCGTCGAGCATGACGTACTCGAAGAAGATCTTGCGGTTCGTCTTCGCGATGTAACGCTCGCAGGCCGGCCATCAGCTCTGCGAGCGGAAAGCGCCGGTTGACCGGCATGAGCTTCGAGCGAAGCTCGTCGGTCGGGCGCATGCAGCGAGATCGCGAGATTCACCTGCAGATGCTCGTCGGCGAAACGCGTCGATCTTGTCGACGATGCCGACCGTCGAGATCGTGATGTGCCGATGTCCGAGTCCGAAGCCGCGCGGATCGTTGAGCAGCGCGACCGCATCCATCACGGCGGCGTAGTTGTGGAACGGCTCGCCCATTCCCATGAACACGACGTTGGTGACGCGCTTGCCGCGCGCCGCGAGCCGGCGCGCCAAAAACCAGGCCTGATCGAAGATCTCGACCGGCGGTGAGGTTGCGGCTGAATCCGGCCTGTCCGGTCGAGCAGAACGCGCACGCGAACGCGCAGCCGGCCTGCGACGAGATGCACAGCGTCGTGCGTTCGCCGCGGTGCTCCATCAGCACCGCCTCGACCTCTTTGCCGTCGTGCAAGCGAAACAGGGCCTTCGTCGTCTGGCCGTCCGACGGATTCTTGCAGCACCTCCGGCTCGAGCGCCGAGAACGCCACGCCGTCCGCGGCGAGCGCAGCGCGCAGCTCCTTGGGCAGCGTCGTCACGTCGCCGACGTTCTCGACCAGCTCTTTCGTCGCCGCTCGGTAGAACTGCGCGAGGCGATACGGCTTCAGCTCGTAACGGCGCGCGAACGCGTCCGACGCCGGCAAATCCGGCGCGCGCGACGACGTCGCGCAGCCAGATCGCCTGCGGATCGCGACTCACTCGAAGAGCGTCCCTTGCGCGATCTCCACCGTCTCGACGACGCCCGCAGGCGGTTCGTCGAGTTTCGCGCGCACGGCCTTCGAGATCGTCCCAGA
This sequence comes from Vulcanimicrobiota bacterium, assembly GCA_963736475.1. Lineage (GTDB taxonomy): Bacteria > Vulcanimicrobiota > Vulcanimicrobiia > Vulcanimicrobiales > Vulcanimicrobiaceae > Cybelea. The sequence continues at coordinate 111,573 of CAVTOQ010000007.1, forward strand.
CCAGGCGCTTGACGCCGTCGATCTGGCCGCCGGTTTGCCGCAGGATGTACGCCGGATGGAACGTCACCATCAGCGGCGTGTCGCGCGGGCCGACGTACCAGCGGCCGCGCATCCGCGTGATTTGAAAGTCGTTGCCCAAAAACCACTTCGCGGCCGGCGATCCGAGCGCCAAGATGACCTTCGGGCGCAACGATCGCCGATCTGTTCCTCCAAGAAACGGACGGCAGTTCTCCATCTCTTGGGCTCCGGGGCGCGATTGCGCGGCCCGCTGGGGCCCGGCAGCGTCGGCCGGCACTTTACGGTGTTGCAGATGTAGACGTGTTCGCGCGGCAGACCGATGGCGGCGAGCATCCGATCGAGCAGCTGGCCCGCGCGGCCGACGAACGGGCGCCCGAGCTGGTCCTCCGTCTCGCCGGGTCCTTCGCCGACCACCATGAGCCGCGCGAACGGATCGCCCTCGCCGTAAACGTTGTTGCGCCGCTCGTATCCGATCGCGCACTTTCTGCACGCGGCGGCGGCTGATCGCGGCCTCGGCGAGCAGCCGCTCGCGCGAGGTTTCGTTCATGGCTTTACGCTTGCGCCTCCGTCACCGCGACGGCCTGACCGAACGCCACGACCTCGCAGGCGCCGTCCTCACCTTCCGAGACGAAAAACTGCAGGCCGATCACGGCGTTGGCGCCGAGCGCGTCGGCTCGCTTGCGCAGCGCCTCCAGCGCTTCGGCGCGCAGCTGCTCCGCGTCGCTGAGAAACTCCGCGCTGGCCAGGCCGATCAGCATGCCGAGACTGCGAAACGTCGAGCGCAGCCGGTTGCGCGGACGCGACGCGCTGCCCGAAACGTATCCGAACGTGCGCGTCGTGCGATATCCGTCGAGCCGGTCGAACGTGACGACGTTGTCGTTCGCGATCACGGTATCAAGCAGGCGCCTTCGAATTGCCGGTGGCAATTAACGGGCATGCCGGAGGGTTCACCGTCGGTACTGATCATCCGCCTCGATGGAATCGGCGATGCGCTCGCGCTGACGCCGTTGCTCGCGGCGCTGCGCCGCCGAGCGATTCCGGTCGACGTCGTTTTGCGGCGGTCCAACGCCGGCGATCTTCCCGCCGCGCGCCGCCGCGGCGGATCGTCGTCGCCGATTTCGAACTCCGATCAAGCTCGGCGGCGAACGTCGCGCACATCGAAGAACTCGGACGGTCGCTTCGCGCCCAACGGCTATTCGCACGTCCTCGTGGCGACGGAGGATCCGGGCGGCTATCGTCTCGCCGGCGCGATCGCGGCGCCCGCGCGCATCGGGTTCACCAACGGGTGGGGCAAACCGTTCAAGAGCCTCTGGGCACGCAGCTTTCTCACCGCCGCCGTCTATCGCAGCGCGGGGCTCGACCCGCGCGCGGCCGCACGAATGCGAGGTGCTTGTTCGGCCTTGGCGCCTCCGCTGATCGGCAATGAACGACCGGTCAAAGACGCGTCGGAGCTGCGCCCCCTCGTTCTCGAACGCGGAGCCGGAGTCAGACGAACGCGTCGCCATCCAGATAACGCAGAAGTGGGAACGGCTCGGCATCCCGCTCGCGCATGTCGTCGAACTCGTCCGGCGGCTCGCCGCGAGCGCGGAGCTGCGATTGCTCTCCGCTCGAGCCGAGGCGCCCTACGGGAGCGTGTCGCGCACGCAACGGGCGCAACGATCGATTACTTCGACGACGTCGCGGAGTGGAAGGCCGCGATCGGCGCGGCGCCGGCGCTCGTCGCGCCCGATTCGGGCGCGATGCACGTCGCCGGAATCGTTGGCACGCCGGTCGTCGCCGTCTTTCCCGGCCGGGCCGCGACTTTGCGCTGCAAGTCGCGCGTTGGGCGCCGTGGGCCGCGCCCCATCGGATCGTCCGCGCCGAGCCGAAGGCTGGCCGGCGCGCGCACGCGACGCGCTCGCCGAACTGCTTTCGGGCGCTGTGACCTAGCGGCACGGGCCCGTATCGGCGATAGAGCTCGATGCCGCCGATGACGGCGACCACGACGTAGCGACGCGTCGAGCAGCTGCCGCGTGAGTGCCTCGTCGTATTCTTGCAGCCGCGCCGATTCCGGGAAAGTCGCGATCGATCAGGACGAAGCATGCGTTCGTCTCGACCTCGCGGAGTCTCGGGCAGCAGACGCGCAGACGGATCGTTCAGCGCGAGGTGCGTGTAGGCTTCTTCCTGCGTCGCGACGCTGACCTCAGCTGGGCAACGTCGTCAGGAACTGATCGAGCGCTGCGTCGCGCGACTCGACGGCACGCAGGTTCATTCCGGGATGCAGCGGATCGGCGACCACAAACTCGATCAGGCAGAGCGCGACGCAACGCCGCCGACGCGACCGGATGCGCCGCGGCTCGAGGCGACCGCAGCCAAAAGCGAACGCCGCCAGGACGTAGCCGATCCACGCTCCGGCATAGTGCGTGCCCAGCGTGAACGTCGTCGGCATGCGAGAGAGCAATACTTCCGCGAGCGGCGCGACCGCCAGCCAGAACACGCGCGTTCGCAACGGCAGAAAGAGCAGCGGCGCGAAGATCAGCAGGAGGAAGCCCAGCCGCGCGCCAGACCCGGGCAAGATCGCGCGCGCGTCGGCGCGCACTCCACGCGTAGAAGCGCTGCGGCTGCCACTGCGACACGCGATCCGCGGCGGCGTGCGGTTGAATGATTGCAAAGAATGCGATCGAGCACTAGCGAGGCTGATCGCGGCGACGGCCGCCGCGACTCTGCCCCGCGCCGTCCCGCGGAAATGCGCACGCGCCGAGCGCCCCGCCGATGGCGAGAAAAAGCGCCTGATCTTCCTTAATCGCGAGCGTCGCAACGCGAAGACGATCGTCCACGGCATGAGCCCGGCGTCGAACGCGTAGAGCATCCACGCTACGGCGGCCGGCGCGAAACTGTTCTCGTGAAAGTCGCCGAAAATCAGCCCGGCCAGCGGCGGATAGAGCCACGCCACAACCGCGGCGATCCGCGCGGCGCCGACGTCGCCTCGCGCGCGCGAAGACGATCGCGTAGATCGGGGGCGCCACTAGCGCTCCCGCCGCGGCCGGCGAGCACGAGCAGCGTGAGCGGCGAATGCGCGAGCGCCAGCGCTATCCCAACCGGATAGAGGATCGGCGAGAAGTGAAACGCCCAGTGGCTGCCCTCGATCGGGTTGCAGAAGCAGCCGAACGCGCTCGCGGCCGTCTGACTGAAGATGCCGAAGTCGACGAGGTTGCGATGCACCGCATACTTCGCCCACCCGAGCGGCCGTGAACAGCGCCGCATAGAGAAGGCAGCCCAGCCAGAGAAAGCGGTCGCGCACGCGCTATTGCGAAGGCAGCGCGCGGCGTTGCTGCAGATACGGCCAGATGAACGTGTCGATACCGCCGTCGAGCACCGCGGCGACGTTGCCGGTCTCGACGTCGGTTCGATGGTCCTTGACCAGCTGATAGGGCTGCAGCACGTACGAGCGTATCTGCGATCCCCATTCGTTGGCTTGGCGCTCGCCGCGCATATCGGCGAGCTTGCGATCGCGCTCCTCGGCAGCGCGCGCCGCGAGTTTCGCGCGCAGGATGTTCATCGCCACGTCGCGGTTTTGCGCCTGCGATCGCTCCTGCTGCGACGTCACGATAGATTCCGGTGGGCTGATGGATGACGCGGACGGCCGACTCGGTCTTGTTGACGTATTGACCGCCGGCACCGCCCGACTTAAACGTCTCGACGCGGACGTCATCGGGCTTGATCTCGACGTCGACGTCCTCGCCTGCCTGCACTTCGGGGATCACGTCGACCGCGGCGAACGAGGTGTGGCGCCGGTGCGCCGCGTCGAAGGGCGAGAGCCGCACCAAGCGATGCACTCCGCGCTCGCTTTCGAGCATCCCGTAGGCGTTGCGCCCGCGAACGAAGAACGTGATCGACTTCAGGCCCGCTTCTTCGGCCGGCGACTCGTCGACGATCTGCGTCGAGAAACCCCTTCGTTTCCGCCCAGCGCAGATACATTCGCGCCAGCATCTGCGCCCAATCGGCCGCGTCGACGCCGCCGGCGCCGGCGAAGACGCTCACGATCGCATCGTGCGAATCGAACTCGCCGCTGAAGCTCGCCGCCATCTCGAGAGCGCTCGACGGATGCCGTCGCCGCCGCGATGGCGCGCTCCGCTTCCTGCTCCGCGGTATCATCCGCCTGGAAGAGCTCGAGCAGCTCGCGCGCTTCGCAGCAGTTCGGCGGCGATATCGTCGACTGCCGCGGTGCGATCGCGCAACTCGGCCAGATCCTTCATCACGCGCTGCGCCGATTCGGGATCGTTCCAGAAGCTTTGAGAGCGGGAGCGCTCGTCGAGCTCGGCTATGCGGCGGCGCGTGGAGGCGTCGTCAAAGACGCTCCTTGAGCGAGTCCAGGCGCTCCTCGAGGCGTGCGATGGTGGTCAACTGCGTGTCGCTCATACCGCCGCATTCTTTTCGCCCTTGGCCGCCCTTGTCGCGGGCCTCGTCGTGATCGAGCCGCAGCGATTACGATGGAGGTTTATCATGTTCGTTCAACCGCTCGAGGGCACGCTCGGGCAAAACTCTCTTCCGGCTACGACGGGAAGCGCCCAAGGCGAGGGCGCGCTAATTCAAGGCGGCGTCGCACCTGCGGCCGGCGACAACATTTCGCGGTTCGTTCCGCCATGGTTCAATCGAAGGCAGCGTGGGCGCGCCGTATTCGGGCGGATACGGGAACGACGGTTCCGTCCAGGGGATGTTCGGACCGCTGATGGGCGTCTTGCAGCAGCTGATGCAGATGCTGCAGTCGCTGATGGGCTACGGCTGCACCTCCCGTACGGAAGCGGCAACTGCTCCGGCGGCGGCAACGAACGCTACTTCCAAAATGCGAGCGGCTCGAGCGAAGGCGATCCGCATCTCTCTTTCAACGGTTCGAAGTGGAACAGCATGGCGTCGCAGCCGGATCTGCTCAACTCCGACTCGTTCGCCGGCGGCTTTCAGATCTCGACTCAGGCGACGCCGCCGAACGGCAAGGGCGTCACGTGGAACCAATCCGCGACGGTCTCGCTGAACAACGGCGCAACGACGATTACGATGAACGACGGAGGTCAGCCGTCGATCACGAGCAACGGCCAGCAGATCTCGATCGCACGCGGCCAAACGCTCCAGCTCGGCGACGGCGAGTCGGTCACGTACGAACAGAACGGTTCGCTCCGCGTGTGCGCGCAGAACGGCCAGGGCGGTCGCATCGACACGACGCTCACTCCGAATGGAGACGGCGTGAACGTCGACGTGACCGCGCACGACGTCGATCTCGGCGGCGCACTGGTCAACGGCTTCGAGCGGCGCCGTGATCCCGATCCGCAGCCGGGCCCCGTGCCGATCATCTCAAATCCAATAATCGGCCCGATCTCGAACCCGAGCTACCCGGCGCCCCCAATTCGAGCCGCCGCAGCACCCGGAGTATTTCGCCGGCTAGCTGCGTGCGCTAGCAAGCAAGCACCGACCGCACCTTTTGCTTCAATCTCGCGTTAATCTTAGGGAACTCACAGGGAAGGCGGCCCGCAGGACGAAAACGGCCGCTTTCCCTGCTAGGCCCCCTCTAGCTACTCCATTTTAACGAGAGGTTCACTTAAATTATGTTCAAGCGGTCACGAATCGCCGGCATTTTAGGATGCGCGGCGGTGCTCGCAATAGTCGGTTGCTCGGCGAGCTCCGGCCTCACTCCGGTGAACGGGACCACGGCGCAGCAGCAGTCGCTCAAAGGCATCCCGACGGCGGGATGGGTCTATAAGGACGGCGCCCTCTACCACGTTCCCCACTACATGGCCACGAGAGGCAATGCGCCCAAGATTAAGGTGCAACCGGAGATCGTGTTGTCGTACGGCAACGGCCCGGTGCTCGTAAAACCGCACGCCTATTTGATCTACTGGGGTTACAACACGTACGGCGATCCGGACAGCGTGAAAGCGCTGCTCAGCAACTACATCAAAGTGATGGGTCACAGCGGTCATAACAAGATCTATACACAGTACTATCAAAAGGTCGGCAGCGTGACCACTTACATCAAGAACGAGCGTGGCCAGGAAACCGGCGTCTGGGAAGACGATGTGGATTCCGTCCCGGCGAATCCGACGGACGCGCAGGTCGCGGCCGAGGCGGCTGCCGGCGTAGCGCACTTCGGCTACGATCCCAATGGTTCGTACGTCGTCGCCACGCCGCACGGTCGCAGCAGCATTGGTTTCGGCACGCAGTGGTGTGCCTACCATAGTGCGACGTATGTCAACAGCAAGCTCGTTTCATACACGAACCTTCCCTACATGCCGGACGCCGGCGCGAGCTGCGGTGCTAACTTCATCACGCCGCCGAGCGATGAAACCGGGACCGACGAGGGCGTGACGATCGTCGAGGGTCACGAATACGGCGAGTCCGTCACCGATCCGAATCCGCCGACGGGCTGGTACAACAGCCAGGGTGGCGAAATCGGCGACCTGTGCGCGTGGCAGGACATCCAGAACGATCCGTTCCGCAGCTATTCGTACACGTCTCAGCCGATGTTCAGCAACAAGACGCAATCCTGCGTGCAAACGTATTAGCAAGGATCTGATAGCGGCTATCTAACCGCGATTAGATTCAGATGAGACGGGCCGCCCGGTTTGGCGGTCCGTCTTCATTTTTTGACCGCCTGATTAGGAGGGGGCGGGCGCGGGGAACAATGCTCCCCGAGGTATGAAGCATGCGAGATGATCGAACCGTCGTCGTCAGTGATAATTCGGGCAGCCCCGTTGCCTGGATCATAGGGCTGGTTATCGTCGTTGCGGCCGTGCTGTTCGTGTTGTTCTACTGGCATCCGTGGAACACGACGACTACCACGAACTCGACGACCACCATCACCCAGCCCGGATCGAACTCGGGCTCGGGCTCGGGCTCGACGCAGCAGCAGAAGAGCAGCTCTTCGTCGAGCTCGAACGGGCCGCCCTAACCGGCCAAGAGGCCGCGCAGATCGGTCCGCTCTTCATCGGGGTTCTGGTTTTACTGGCGCAGGCGTCGCCCGGCAGCGCGCCGGGCGACGTCTATTTTGGTAGGCTCAATATGAGCGCCTTGCGAATCCGCTACGAGACGATGCAGCTCAAGAAGCGGTACGAGACCCACCAGCTGCTGCCCGAGCAGGCCGAACATCTACTAGTCTTGACGGACGACGCGTACATGGATTGGGCGCGCCGCTATCCCGGGGACACGTGGCTGCCGTCAACGGCCTTCGCGTTGGCGCAGCTCTACGGAGAGATGCCGGGAGCGACGGCGCGCGATCGCGCAGCGGCGCTGCTGAAATACGTTGCGCAGCGTTTTCCCAAATCGCCGTATGCTCAGAAGAGCCGGGCGCTGTTGCATCGGGGCGTCACGGCGAAACCCTATCCCGCATGGGCGCGTGCAACGCCCACGCCCGCACCTTCGCTCGCGCCGCCTTCGCTCGCCCCGTCGCCTTCGGCTACGGGCTTGCCTTCGGCTGTGCCATCGCCGTGACCGGCGCCTTCGATTATCTAACTATCCTGATGTCGATAGTGTTGGGCTTGGCGATCGCCAACGTCCTGGCTCGGCTCGCGACGGTCATCACCGCCCGAGAACGGGTCGACTTCTACTGGCCGTCCATCGCGTGGGCGATTTGGATCTTCTTCATCTGCGTCCAGCATTGGTGGGCGCAATGGAGCGTGCGTCACACGGAGCACTGGAATTTTGGCGCGTACTGGCTGCAATTGCTCGTGCCGGTCGATCTTTTCTTGCTTTCCACGCTCGCGCTCCCGGAACGCGACGAAGACGGAAAGATCGACCTGTGCGGGTGGTACTTCCATAACAGAGCGTGGTTTTTCGCCGTCATGTTCTTCCTGCCGCTGCTCAGCATCGCAGAAGAGGTCGTGCGAACGGGGCGCATGGCCTCCGTCCTGAATCTCGCGTTCTTGATCGTGTTCGACGTCATTATCGTCTTTGCGTTCGCGTTACGTTCGCGGCGCGCACAGGAGTGGATCACCGCCCAGGGGATGCTGCTGACGATCGTCTATGTCGCGGTGCTGTTTCCGCGGCTTCCCACCTAAGAAGCGGGGGAAGGACCGCTCGCCCACAAAGGAGGCAAGCGTGGAGCGATCCGGCCGGGGGCCCGGACCCTTCCCTAGCAGGCCCGTTGTTGCTATAGTCAGGGGCGACCTTTCGCCTACTTTGCAAGGAGATTTTGATGCGTTTCCTTTCCTCATCGCTGATTATCGTGGCCGCGCTCGTGGCCGTCACGGCCTGCAACAGCAAGTCCGCTTCGAACTCGTCGGACCAAACCAACGCGGCGGCGACCACCGCCGCGACCGAGGCGACGACGAGCCCAGGCGCCGCCGCGACGTCCTCAGCCGCCGGCGACGTGCCGGCGTACCCCGGCGCCGTGACGCAAGCGTCGGGCAGCAGCTCCAATATGGGCTCCAGCGCCGCCGGGCAAGTGATGACGACGGACGACTCGTTCGACAAAGTCTACACGTGGTATCAGCAAAACATGCCGGCGGGCTCGGAGAAGTCGCACGTGACGGCTCCGGTTCAGAGCGCAGTCTTTACGCTCGGCCAGCCGGGTCAGGCACAAACGTCGGTGACGCTCACCGTCTCAGGCGGTAAGACGATGATCACCATCGCCAAAGTCAAGATGTAGCGACTGCTTCGCTCACGCCAGGCGGCGCGACGCTCGTCACTCCGAAGCGTCGCGCCGCCGATACTTCCCGAAGACGCGTTCGGGGAGCCAAGTCAGGACTACCACGCCCACGACGAGCACGATACCCAGGGCGTTCCACGCCTCGGACCTGTGCCCGAAAACGCCAAAGCCCAAGAGCAGCGCCGCAACGGCCATGATGAACAGGAACGGCGCGGTGAAATAGCAGTGGAGACGCCCGCAGCGCCAGGCGTTGAGCCCGCATGCGGAGCCCATAAGGGCAAGTGCAGCCGCCCAAACGAGGGCTTGCACACGCGGATCTACCCTAAAGAAGCCGATCACAACCAGCGTCAGTATCGGCAGCACGAAGGCGCCGGCGACGATTTGCGGGCGGCGCAGAAGGTCGCGCGTCTCGACGACGATTCCTAGTGCGACAGGGCGAGCGACGACGGGAACGCGATCGAGATCGTTTCCTTCGGTCTGCGCCGATGACTCGGTGCGTATCTCGTGGAGCGATCCACAACGATGCTCGCCGGGCTGCTGATGCCGTGAGTGATCGTCACGGACGGCCAAATAGCAGCACCGCTGTAACGACGGTGCCGACACAGTAAAACTTGGTGGGCATCAGAATACTCCTGGTAGCAGAGGAGACGGGCGGAGGTTCTTCCTTTTTAATAGCGCGTCGTCCTGCCGGTCAGAGTAAGCGACCAGGAGCAAAGCCTATGAACGTTTCCCGTTTTCCAATCGGTGCCATGGGTTTCTGCGCAGCCGCTGCGATACTCGCGGCCTGCGGCACGACGCGTGACGCCGCGGGCGGTTCGCCGGCCCTTCTACCGAACGCCGACGCGGCGGCCGCCTCGGAGCAGGTCCTATACAGTTTCAGCGGCGGCAACGACGGCGGGAATGCGGCAACGGGTCTGATCCTCGATCGCAGCGGCAACCTTTACGGCACGACGGTCGTCGGCGGAGAGTCTGCCTGCGGAACGGTCTTTAAGCTAACGCCGCGAGCGACTCCGCCTTGGTCGGAGACCGTGCTGTACTCCTTCGGCTGCTTCAGCGACGGAAAGAATCCTCACGGAGGCGTCACCTTCGACCCCAAGGGCAACCTCGACGGCACGACCGTGTCGGGCGGATCGGGACCATCGTGCGGGAGCTCCGGCTGCGGAGTCGTCTTTCAGCTGACGCCGACCACGGAGAACGTGTTGCACGACTTCGTCGGCGGGCGCGACGGCTTCGGTCCCGGGGGCGGCGTCACGTTCGATGCGTCCGGCAATCTCTACGGTACCACGCCCGACGGCGGCGCGCACTCTCAGGGCATTGTCTATGAGATCACGCGCGGGGGACGCGAGCGCATCGTCCACACTTTTACCGGCGGCAAGGACGGCGGAGTCGGATCACTCGGGCTGCTGCTGCTCGAATCGGGCGGCCTCTTCGGGGTGACGGAGGAAGGCGGCGCGCACGGCGCGGGAACGGTGTTCCGGCTGACGCGCGGCGGAAAGCGCTGGGTGCTGAACACGCTCTACGCGTTCAAAGGCACGCCTGACGCGGCGTCGCCCTACGGCGGATTAGTGGCCGACGCGGCCGGCGACCTCTTCGGCACGACGTATTATGGCGGCGCGAACGGCATAGGCGCCGTCTTCCAGCTGACGGGCAACGCCAAGGGTCGCTATCGCGAACGCGTGCTTTACAGTTTCAAAGGCGGCAGCGACGGCAGCTCGCCGACAAGCACGCTCGCGCTCGCGGGATCGCATCTCTACGGCACGACGTCGGCGGGCGGCGGAAGCTGCGGCTGCGGGACGATCTTCCGAGTGAACATAGCATCCGGCGCGGAGTCGGTGCTGCATGCGTTCGGCAGCGGTGCCGACGGAGCGTATCCGTACTACGGTCTGACGAAGGGGGCGAAGGGCGTCTTCTACGGCACGACGGTCGCCGGCGGAAGCCTCGGCCAGGGCGCCGTCTTCGAATTCAAACCATGAAACAGCAGCGCCGCGGTTGGGTCGCCCTCGGCTCGGGCGTCTTCCTGATGGTTTTCATGGCAGCCATCGCGGTGTGGGTAGACCGGCTGCTGACCGCCAACGGGCTACTGCAGCGCGATCCCAAGGCGGCCCAGTTTTTCGGGCGTATCAACGTCGCATTCGCGCTCGTGATACTGACCGGCATCCTGGGAACCTTCAACGGCTGGTCGATGGTGAAGACCGGCCGCCGTAACAATGTGCTGGTGCTTGCTCTGATCGCCGTGTTCGTAGCGGCGCTGTTCGTGGCATGCAGCGCGTCGAATATGTATCCCGCAGGCTCGTAACTCTTTGCGGCGGCAAACGCTGGATTCGGCGTTCCCCTTCGCGATTTCGGCGCTCGGCTTTATCGTCATCGCCCCGACGCTGTGGAGCGGATGGCTCGGCGACGACGCCTTCTATTCCGTGCTCGACGGCGTCCTGGGCGCCGACCACGCGTCGCTCTTGCACGCGATGCGCCACTCTTTCGACCTCTGGTTCGTTGGCGAGGGCCGGTTCTATCCCGGACTGATCGTCGAGAAGTACCTCGTCTTCGCCATTTTCACGAATCTGCTCGCCTATAAGCTGTTGCTCGTCGCGGCGACGCTGGCGACGCTCGAGATGTTCCGGCGCTGCGTCGCGGCGTATGCGACGCGCGGCCTCGCGAATCTCGCTGCGCTGATCGCGGTCACGCTTTTTGCGGAGCGCGGGTATCACGACTCGATCCTGTCGTATAATGCGATGCCGCAATTCGTCGCGCTCCTCATGCTGGGATCGCTGCTGGCCTTTCGACGCGTCCTCGACGAAGGCGCGACCGGGTGGCGCGTAGCTTCGGTTGCGCTGTATGCGGCGGCGGCGCTGACCTATGAAGACGCCTATGCGCTCTGTCTGCTCTATCCGATCGTAGCGGTCACGCGCGGACGGTCGTGGCCGCAGGCGCTGCGATTGAGCTGGCCGCCGTTGGCAATCGCCGGCTGCTTGGTGCTGTTCAGCCTCGCGGCCCGTGCGCGCGTCGGGGTTCCGGCGGGCTCCCTGTATGCCTTCAACACCGCCGCGACGCCGATGCTTCGAACGCTCGGGGATCAGATCGTCGCAGCCTTTCCGCTCAGCTACTACGTTCTCGATCCCTCGCATATTTTTAGCCGCAGCGACTTCCACGACTTTTACAACAACGCTCCGGTGCAGCCGCTGCTCTTCGCGGCGTTCGCCCTCGCCGCGACTTACGCGCTGGAGCAGACGGCGCGCGAGTGCGGCGATCCACGCGGGGCCGCGCTAACGGGGATCGCGGTGCTGCTGCTCGCTGCCGCTCCGATCGCACCCATCGTAAAGTATCAGCACGAGCTCCGTCCCGGCCTCGGATACTTACCCGTGCTGTACGAGGCGTTCGGCGTGGCCCTCACGATCGCGGCTCTGGCGGCATGGACGGTACGGCGCGCGCGCGGTCGCTGGTCCGGCGTCGCGTGGGTCGCGGCAATCGCGATCGTCGGTACGATGACGCAGGCGACCAACGTCCGCGTGGTTCGCGAAGACCAAGCCGCTCGGGATGCGCGAGGCGCGCTCGAGTCGCAGCTCGATTCCGGACTGCTATCGCATGTGCCCGCGGGCGCCTTCGTTACGACCGCCGGGACGCAAGACTGGATCGCGTACGACGGGCAAGGGCCGGACGGCATCTCGACGCGCGGTCTCTTCTACCTGCACGGAAAGAGCCGAATCCATCTCGTCGAGCCGAGCGATACGCGCGCGACGATCGTGCTCGTCTACGACTCGTCGACGCGGCGCTGGCACGCCGCGCAGCGCTGAAACTACGGCCCGAGGGCAACGCCTATCGGCAGCGCGAGATACGACCCGGTCACGACTTGCCGCGGCTTCTGCTTGCCTTTGAGTGCATCCAACACGAAGATCGAGGGCGGTCCGTCGGCAGTCGTGCCGCTCGTCGAGTAGAGCACGGATCCGCTGAGCGCGACCCCGACCGGCGCCTTCAGGGCCGGGCTGCGCGACCAGATCGTGCGGCCGGGAGCGCTCTTACCGTTGGCGGACGGCGAGTACGCAAGGATGTTGTTGTCGCCGGCGTTGGCCGCATACAGCTCGCCGTCGGCGTTGCTTACCGCGAGACCCGTCGGCGAGTTTTGCTGGCCCGTCCCCACGATCGCGCGCTTGAGCGTCGGCTTCGTCACCGGCGTGGAAAACTCGCTGATCTCATTGGAGTCGGAGACGTAGAGATCTCCCGACGAGTCGAGCGCCACGCCGTTGACGTCAATGTGGTGATCGGGCAGCGAGATACGCTGCAGGGTGTGCGCGCTGCCTTGCGCGCCGGGTGCGTAGACGGCAACGTAGCCGTTCGTGAATCCGCCCACGAACTCGTGGCCGGAACGATCGACGGCGACGCAGCTGGGCAGGAACGGCACAGCCAGCTCGCGCTTGGGCTGAGCGTAGCCCGTGGGTTTTTTGCCGTAGACGAACAGCGATTCGGTATCCTCGTCGGTCACGAACAAGGTGCCGCCGGGGCCGATCGCTATCGGGCCCGGGTTGTACGGAAGCACCAGCGAAGAGCCCGCCGGCGACTGTAGCGAGCCGTCGGCGTTTCGTACGAACCGAAAAACCGACTTGCCGTACCAGTCGCTGACGTACACGGCACCCGCTCGGGCATTGGGCCGCAGCGATTGTAGAAACGACGAGCTTGGCGCGCCCGGGCCTGACGCTGCGGGGAGCGATCCGCCGCTGCAACTCGACAGCGCGACGCCTCCAACGACGAGGGCCAGGACTACGAGCGGCGAGCGTTGCTCGAACATTGTGCGCCTCCAATACGATCGGCGCCGATGGTCTTTGAGTTTTCAGGAGCCAACCCTTGGGACCCGGTGGTCGGTCGCCAGAGCCATAAGGGGGCAGGGCAGGCGGCGCCACACCCCGCAGCGTAGGACCGGCACATGGACGGCATCAACCCGAGCGTCCGGCCTTCGGGAAGCGGATGCGTCGAATGCCTTGCGAACGACGCGTGGTGGTTTCACTTGCGCCGATGCGCGCAGTGTGGTCATATCGGATGCTGCGATCAATCTTTGGGCAAACACGCGACCGCTCATTTTAATGCCACCGGCCACCCGGTGATCGCGAGTTTCGAGCCCGGCGAAACCTGGTTCTACAACTACGAGACCGGAGACTTCATCAACGGTCCGCACATCGCGCCGCCGCGCTGGCACCCCGACGATCAACCGGTGCCCGGCCCGCGCGGTAAGGTCCCAGCCGGATGGCAGGGGCTGCTCTAGCGAATCGAACGAGGACGCGAGCGCGGAGAAAAAGGCGTTAGCCGCCTACCTCTAGTTCGACTAGCTGCTTGACGACTTCAAGAGCCGAAGCGTTCGGCCACCGTCGAGGAACTGGACGTCGTCGAGAAGGCACTGCATGATGAATAGCCCATAGCCGCGCTGGGCACCGCCCTGCGGCATCCGGATCGCAGGCGGCGGAAGAAAGCCGCCCCCGCTATCCCGGATCTCCGCGACGACCTTGCCGGAATCAAAATAACACTCGATGGAAACGTGATCGCCCCCGCCATGCTCGACGGCATTCGCAAGGACCTCGCCGACTGCGGCCTCAAAGTCGCTGAGGTCGCGGCCGCGCAGCCACGCTTTCGCGAAGCTTGTTACCGCGCAGCGAGCCTGCCGAGCCCCGATCGGCGACGCCGGGAAAGTAGCTTGGTAGCGAGGGGACGCGTGCACGGTCACATTCAATTTTTCCGCTAAAGACCGGCGTATAAACACTCCGGCGCTTCGGCCGGCACCAGCAACCAGGCTGTGGCTGCTTTTGCGCGTGCCGTCCTTCATACAAAGCACGGCGCGTTCAAGAGCGAATCGCGTCGCAGAACGTTACGAGATCGATGTTGCCCCCGGAGATAACCGCGACGATCGGACCGTCGCCGGTTTTGCCGCTGAGAGCGGCAGCGACCGATAGCGCGCCCGCGCCTTCGGCGATCACGCGCGACCGTTCGGCGAGCACGCGCATCGCGTGCCGCGTCTCGTCGAGCGTCACCACAATCGAGCCGTCGACCAGCCCGCGCATTCGCTCCCACATGCGGGGAAAGATGCTCTTGCCGCCCGCGCCGTCCACGAACGACGGACGCCATTCCTCGAAAACTGACGGTCTGCCGAGTTGCAACGAGCGCGCATAGGGCGCTGCCGTTTCGGGTTCCGCTACGAAGACGCGCACGTCCGGCTTCTTCGCGCGCACCGCCGACGCGATGCCGGCGGCGAGCCCGCCGCCGCCCAGCGCGGTGATGACCGTTGCGACGTCCGGCAGGTCCTCGACGATCTCGAGGCCGGCGGTCGCGTTGCCCGCGATGAAGTTATCGTCGTCGAACGGATGGACGAACGTTCCCTCGACGCCGCGGAAGCTTCGGCGTTCGAGCCCTTCCCAACAGGCGTCCCAGGAGGCTTTGACGATGTTCGCGCCGAGAGCGCGCATGCGCGCGATCTTGGTCTCCGGCGCCAGCTCGATGGCGACGACGGTGCAGGGGACGCCGGCTGCGCGCGCCGCATATGCCACGCCTTGACCGGCGTTGCCCGCGCTGATCGTCCAGACCCCGAGCGCACGCTTCTCAGGATCGAGCATCGCGACCGCGTTTGCCGCTCCGCGCAGCTTGAACGAGTTGATCGGTTGCAGATTCTCCAACTTGAGGAAGATGCGCGGGCCGGCCGTGCCTTGCAGCTCGAGCAGCGGCGTTCGCAGGATCGTTCCGGCGATGCGCGACCGCGCCGCCTGGATTTCCTCAAGCGTGATCGGCGTGACGCCGGCGAGACTATCTGCCATCGGATGCACTCATTTTGGCCAGGTTGGTGGCTGTCTTGAAGGCACCTGCCTGCTCGGCAGCGCACGTGACTCCAATGAATCCTTTGCGCTGCTTCTCGTGTTCGGCCGCAACTGCATTGGCGGCTGCCACGTTTATCTCTTTCGCTCTTCCGGCGAGCGCCGCCACGCCGTCGGCCGCAACCATCCAGAGCGTCGTCCGCAGCTTCATGGCGAAGAATCATTTGAAAGCGGTCATCGTACAGGTGCGTTCCGACGGCAGCGACGCGTATACGGGCGCGTTCGGCGAATCGATGACCGGCGTGCCGGCCACGGCCGACATGCACTTTCGCAACGGCGCGCTCGCGTTCACGTATATGGCGACCCTGCTGCTCGAATTCGTCGATCAGAAGAAGGTCGCGCTCGACACGAAGCTCTCTACCTTCTTTCCCGACCTCCCGCGCGCGAACCGCATCACGCTCAAAGATCTCGCGCAGATGACGTCCGGCTACGCCGACTACGTGTATCAAGACGCGTTACAACGTGCTCTTTATCGCGATCCGTTCCGTCGGTGGACGCCCGAGCAGCTGATCCACATCGGCGTATATGGGCCCGAGCAATTCGCGCCCGGCACGAACTGGGGATACTGCCATACCAACTACGTCATTCTCGGCCGCGTGCTCGAGAAGATCGCGGGCATGCCGCTGCGCGACGCATTGCAGCGGTTCGTCTTAGGGCCGATGGGCCTGAAACAGACGACGCAGTCCGCGACGCCGGCGGTTCCGCAGCCGGTTCTGCACGCGTTTACCTCCGAGCGCCGTCCGTTCCTCGGCATCAAGCCCGGGGTGCCGTTCTACGAGGAGGCGACCTATTGGAATCCTTCGTGGACGACGATCGACGGCGCGGTCGAATCGACGGACATCACCGACCTCGGCGTTTCGATCGAAGCCGTAGCGTCCGGCAAGCTCTTGTCATCAGCATCATCTGCGGAGCAAATCACGCCGCACCTCATCGGCTTCGGACATTCGCAAAAGGGTTGTCCGGCTTGCCAAAAAGGCAGCCTGGAGCTGAGCTACGGCCTCGGCGTGATACTTTCGGGTCCGTGGATCACCCAGACGCTCGGATTCGCCGGTGCGTCGGGAGCGGTAGGCTACCTTCCGGCTCAGAAGCTGACGATCGCCGTAGAGGCCACGAACGGTCAGGGAGCCTACGACGCGAAAGGCAACGCGGGACTCGGTGCGGTTGACTTGTTTCGCTCACTAGCCGACGCCGTCGCTCCCCACACGCTGCCGGCGGCTCGGCATCGACCGGCTACGTAGAAGCGATTTAGTAGTTCAGACCGCTTGCCTCCGCGCTGAGTCTTACAACACTCAGCGGAGGCGCGTACCGATCGGGCGGGCTGCCTGCAGACTGAATGGCTCCGATGGCCTACTGGGATGCGCCGGTGGAGAGCTATCCAGCCGAACACCGCGACTTCGCACACGTCTGGCGGAAGGCTGGAAAGATCGTCTTTTCGCGAACGCTGACGGCCCGCTACGACACGCAAGACGCGCGTCGAGCGGGACTTCGACCTCGAGGCTATTCGAAAGCTTAAGCAGGAGTTGGAGCACGACATCACCATTGGCGGCGCCGAGCTAGCGGGGCTTGCATTCGAAGCCGACCTCATCGATGAATGTCATGTGTTTCTCAATCCTGGAATCGTCGGCGGCGGAAAGCCGGCATTCCGACCCACCTTACGACGGAGTCTCGAACTGCTTGAGACGCGCCGTTTCGGTACCGGCGTAATTCACTTGGGCTATCGCATCCGGGGGCCGCACCGCGCCGCCGGTAAGGCCGCACCGCATTAGCGCGCGTTTCAGCTTAGAGCCCTCGCGGCTGCGGGCGAAGTTCAATTCGACCGGGACCGCGGCGGCCCGCGCCCGAACGTCTTACCGTCGTTCGTTCAGCCTCGGAGAGGGCCTGCGCATGAGGATCTTAGCCCGTTACGTACCTAGCATTGGCGCCGCCGCGGCGTTGCTCGCAGCCTGCGGCGGACCGCAATCGCCGATCGCGCTGCCGCAGAGCCGTGCGATTCCTGCGCATCTGAGTAGATCGTGGATGTTGCCGGCGGGAAAGAAGAGCGCCCTGCTCTACGTAGCCGAAGGCACAGTCGGCGTATATTCCTACCCGCAAGGTGAATTGGAGGGACAGCTGACCGGCTTTTCGGACGCATTCGGCGAGTGCACCGACAAGAGCGGAAACATTTACATTACCGACTTCACCGCAAATGTCGTCGATGAATTCGTGCACGGCGGGACGGAGCCGGTCCGCAAACTATCGGTGCCCGGAAACGGCCCTGCCGCCTGCGCCGTTGACCCGGCCAGCGGTGACCTCGCCGTTACCGACGCGGGCAACGTAAACGGAGTCGGTGCTAATATTGCAATCTACCACAAAGCAAAGGGTACTCCGAAAACATATACGTACGCGAAGATTCTTGGCTACGCGTACTGCGCCTACGACAACGCGGGCGATCTCTTTGTCGACGGGACACCCGCGAAGGGCTACGGTTACAACTTCGAGCTTGCCGAGTTGCCGCATGGAGCCAAGTCGCTCGAAGCCGTTAGCCTCCAGGGTGGGATCAGTTGGGACGGTGGATTACAGTGGGACGGGCAATATCTCGCCGTCGGCCAGCTAATCTTGCCACAGATTCAGCGCTACACGATCAGCGATGGATACGGGACGTACGTTAGTTCGACTCCGCTTTTGGGCGCCTACGAGGCAGTCCAGTTTATCATCGCCGGCAGAAAGGCCATTGTCGTCAACCGATATTATTTCGACCGGTATTTTACGAAGTGGGATGTGCTGGTTTTTGACTATCCAGCCGGCGGATACGAAACGGACGAAATCGTAGACGCTAGCGGAATTGTCACCAGCGTCGCGCTCAGCCGCTAAGCTACGCATCCCGGGCCCATCGCGCAACCCTCACCAATCGAAAACGACGATGCCCTGATCTTGCTTCCCGCCTCGCCACAGATGGACGTTGGATGCGGCGCTCTCAACTTTCAGCGCCTGAGCAACGGTAGCATTAGTGGCGTAATGTAACCGGGGCAGTCACCGCTCCGATGCAGTAAAGTATTTCTTCGCTGCCACCACGCCGAGCGGGGTATCAAAGTTCCCCGTGAACGTCGCAATTGGTGAACCGCCGGCGGGGTATGCGTAAACCTCGCCGTTGTTATTTCCTGCATCGCCGCAGTACAGCAGGCCCTTAACGATCCACGTCTGCGCGCAATCGCTAGCCCCGCTGTACCGTACGGTGTTCTTCAACGTCGCCGTCGTTCCACTAACCGTGTACTGATACGTCTCACTCGTGTCCTGGTCGAACACGGTGAGGTAGGTGCCATCCCACTGCACCGAGCCGGGAAACTCCGGAGAGTTGCTCGTTTTGATCGTAACGAATTTGCTGCTGCCCTTCGGAAGCTCGACGAGCATGAAGGAGCTCGGACCGAAACCGTCGGCGAACATATTGCCGCTGGAATCGTAGCCGTTGAAGTATTCTTTGGTCAACGGCGTATCGTACACCTTACCCGAGCCGGTCGCGTTCTTGAAGATCACGACCTGACCGCCGGCACTCTCAGTATTGCCCAATAGGACTCCGACTGCAAGATCGCCGCTAGTATTCATGGCGCAGCTGGATGTATATGAGTAGTTCAGAGACAGCGTCTTGATCAGCTTGTCTGGAATCCTGTATTCGTCAATCTGATCGTTCTGACGCCCGGGGTTCCAGATAATGTTCCTCCCATACCCGTACAAAGTGTTGGTGCACCCTTGGCCGCCGGCGCCGGTAATCTGACCGACCATCGCAGCGCTTTTTGGATAGTCGAAAATGGTGGCGTATGTCCCATAAAAGTTGATGACGTACTCGAATCGTTTTGACTTCGATTTATCCGGTACGAGCTCTGCGTAACGCGGCAGTGGATTCAGCCTCGCCGCCGTTACCGGCCTCCCATTCATGAACAGCGTCCTACCTACGTAGGACGTATTGAGCGTAGCGGCTGACGGCGCGACCGTCGAGCCGCTCGCGCACGCCGAAACAATTACGAGTGCAACGACAGCGCCGGCGCACTTAAGTAAACCCGGGGTCTTCATTAAGCTTGCTCCTCTTACAGTAGATATCAAGCGTCGCGCTCGGCTTCTTGCAAATGTGAAGCTAGTTATGAATCAGTACGCCGAATAGCAACACCGGTGTTCTTGGGTGTTCGACCGGCATTGAGACCGCGCCTCCGTGAGCGTCGTGGCGACAAGCTGCGACCGAAAACAACAGCCTTCTACGAAAAACTCTCGTTTATCGCGTCGAAGATGATTCCACTCGCCGAGGTTGGTGCGCAACGATCCACGCCGGCGATCTCAGCGATTCTTGGCAGCCTTCTCCAAACCGGCCCGCAGATCGTCGAGGTTCATAACAGGAAAGAGTTCGACGCTTGCGTGCATGTTCACGAAGAGCGGCTCGGCAATCGAGGGAATATCCGACGGGTCCTTTAGATCGAAGACGAAGATTCCGCCGCGTTTGCCTTCCTGGGCGAAAAAGTAGCATGCTTCCGGATTTAGACGTTCAATCATCGTCTGCAGCGTGTGCTGCAAGCGCCCCTCGCTCACGGCGGCGTTCGAAGCTTCTACCGGAAATGTCGCGCGCAGCAGCGTTCGCATAGTTGACCTCCTTTTAGAGGGGGCTTGCTTATTTGTCAGGCCCGAGAAAGCCTGCGTTGGCTTGCCGCTTCGCCCGCGATTGGCGTACGGGTAACGTGCTGCGACGCAGCACCCGACTTCGGCTAACGTTTCCAAGCCGTTTGCGCCGCAGCGAATTCGCCGGCCAAGGCCCGCTGGTGGACTTCCCATGGCGAGGCGCCGGCTTGGCGAGCGGCGACCAGTTTATAGCCAACGGGCTCAGCTTTGTGCGGAAAAGCAACGAGCCCGCCGCAGCGGGCCCGTTTTTCGTCCAATTGATTCGGTTCGACTATGGATTGACTTGTATTCGGAGGGACGGTAAACCACCAAACCCCTTCGTTGGCTTCTCCGGGACAAATTGAACGTAATCGTACTTCCACCGCTTGTTACCGGGGAGCTTGCCCGCGATTTTGTAGGGCACCCTAAGCATCAGAGTGATCGTGCAGAGGCCGTTGTGACAAGATTCGGTGCGGCCTCCGCCGCAGCACGTCCCCAATTCCCCTAATGGTTTCTTGCTCCCATCCGGTCCGCAGGTGAGGAGTTTTGTCGTGTATCGGACAAGATCGCGGTGTTCCGGCCAGCCAGTATAATACAGAAACACTTTCCATTCTCCGGATGACCCCACAGGAATCTCCACCGGCCAGAACTTCATTGAGACATGCCCATTTCCGGTTTTGTATAACTTGCCCCCCGCCGCTGGGCATGCAATGTTGGGCAGCGCATTTTGCGATGAGTGTATCGGAAGCGCCGCCGCCTGCGGCATAACTTCGGGGTGGCCCAACTGCATTGGTGACCCGCAACCGACTAGCATTGAAACAACCGCGCACACGCCCAGAGCGCAGCCGATTAAACCTAACGGTCCCTTCATTACCAAATGTCCTCCTGCTGGAAGTATCTAGGCCCTAGCTGCTCGCACTATACGCAGGCGTTAGCCCGCTTTCCCGCTTCCTTTGGTCACACAGTCGAGGCGTGATGCATGTCCGGGATTTGCGTACTCGCGCGGATACGCGGACAGGCCGCGAGCGACAGACCCGTGCGCGCGCGATTGCGCTATGCGATCGCGCTCACCCGAGCCGCCTCGGCCTGACAAGAAGCGCAAACCGCGGAAGAAACCGCTCTCCGTCATCGTGCTGCATATCGCAACCGGCGAAGCGACGCCGCTGACGCCGTCGGTAGAAGCGACTCATATGCGAGGTATTGCGATCTGCTCGAAGAGCGCGCCGACGAGCTCGACCCACCTGCCAACATTGGAGACAGCGTATGACATGAGGCGATTAGCCGACCATTCGCGTCCGCGGTGGGGATCGCTTGCTCGCGCTGATCCATCGCTAGCGTAGCCTTCGCGGCTCGGCTGCTCCGGTGGGACTGAGGCCGGCCCTGCCGAAACGGACTGAAGCCCCGTCACGTTCACGGTGCGAGGAGCGCATCAGATGAAGAGTCAAGAGCTGGCCCGCTCCGCGATAAGCGCTTGCGCGGTTGTCGTTATGCTCGCGGGCTGCGGTGGATCGCCACCACCGATCGGCGCGCCGGGGACGATGCCACCAAACCTGGGAGCGCAACGCTCCGCGCTACCAGCACTGCGCGACAAGGGTGTTTCGTGGATGGCGCATGATGCTGCCCATGCGACGAAGCTGCTCTATGTGGGAAACAGTGAAAGCGACGTACTCGTCTTCAGCGGCTTCCCTGAGAAGCCCAAAATCGTTGGCACCCTGACCGGCTTCGCCGGACCCTTGGGCATGTGCGTCGACAAAAGAGGCAACGTATTCATCGCCAACGATGGTGGCACCGTCGACGAGTACGCGCACGGTGGAACCGCCGTGCTCGCTACCTATTCGACGAACGGCCAAGCCATCGGTTGTTCGATCAGCGCTCGCGGCGACGTTGCGGTAACCGACATCTACAGAGAAAGCGGCTCCGCCGCCGGGCAAGTCTGCGTGTGGAAAGGCGGCAAAGGCAGCTCGACGTGCTACCGAGACCCCAATGCCTGTCCGATCATGTATACGTCCGGTTACGACAATAAAGGCAATCTTATCGGCGAGGGCTACGATGCCGCCGTTAACGTCTGCGAGCTTCCAGCGCGTGCGAGTCAGATGGTTCAGCTCTCCCTCGCCAATTTCACGATCGGCTACGTCGCAGGCACTCAATGGGATGGTAAATACCTTGCCCTCGGTGACTCAGATGTCGGCGGCAGCACCCACCAGTCCGGAATTTGGGAAGTCAAGCTGTCGGGAAGCACGCTCACCGCAGTCGGGTCCGAAATCGTGTTTTCCGACAACTGCGACTTCGATTACACCTACGTCTTCAACCCGTTCTTCACCGCATCAACGAACGTGACGCCGGCCAGCACCAAGCGCGCAAACGGCGTCGTCTCGCCTAATGGGTATTGCTACGCGAAAGGCAAGCCCGCCGTTGACGCGTGGGCATATCCCGCCGGCGGTATGCCAACCGCGAGACTCACGGCGGGGCTAGAAGACCCTACCGGCGTGGCAATCAGCATCGCGAATTAGCGGAACCAAAAAGTGCTTCGCCCGTAAAGGCGTCTTGCGCGATATTGAAACCAGTCCCTAGTTCGAAGCTAGGTCCGGCTGGGACTAACCCCCGCTGCGTCGAACGGTTCCTAGTCGCTCGTCCGTTCAGCTTCCGGGAGGCTTGGCACATGAGAACCTTCGCTCGCTACGCAGTTAGTATCGGCGCCGCTGCGGCATTGCTCGCCGGTTGCGCCGGATCGCACACGCCGATCGGCATACCTGGAGCGCCTTCAGATGTTGCGCCGGGCGCAGCCTCACGTCCCGCGCGGTCGAGGGCGCTGCTCTACGTGGCCGAGAACACGCTGAGCAAGATCGACGTTTACGATGCGAGGAAATATGAGTCGGGGCCGGTCGCGGAGATTACCGACGGCGTTGACACCCCGGTGAGCCTCTGCATCGGCGCAGATGGCGTTCTTTACGTGGTGAACAACGACGCCGATTCGATTTCGGAGTACGAGGCCGGCCAAACCGACCCGTTCCGGACGATCACCGACGGTCTCGCCCTTCCAGAATTCTGCGCGATAGACCGCCGCGGCAATCTCTGGGTAACCAACTTCGGCGCCAACAACGTGACCGAGTATAAAAAGGGGGCGACAACACCGAGCAAGACCATCACCAGCGGTGTGGTCCTCCCTACGGGCATCGCGTTCGATCGCTCCGGCAACTTGTATGTCGCCAACCTTGACATCGGCGACGGTCTTCCCAATGTGGCAGTTTACGCAGAGAGGGCCAAGTCGCCGAGCCGGACGATCACCGACGGGGTCGTGGACCCTGACGGTATTGCGGTTGATGCGAACGGCACACTCTATGTCGTGAATTTCGTCACCGCGACCAGCGACTACGGCGACGTCGAGGAGTACAAGGCTGGTCAGAGTGGGCCATACCAGACGATCACCGACCTGGACGGCCCGGTCGACGTAATGCTCAACAAAGCAGGCTACGTCTACGTCTCCGAAAGCTTTACGCCCGCGGTCGTGGTCTTTAAACCTGGCTCGACGCAGCCTTGGCACGAGTTCCGACAGGGGATGGACTCCCCGGCAGGCATCGCCTACTATGTGGGGACGCCTCCGCGTTGAGGCGTTGTGCATGCCGCGCCGCGCTTAGCAACTGCGTAGCCGGGCGTGATGCCGCAAACCTTAGCAATAGTGCACCGTCGCACGAGCAGGCGTGGCGGGGGAGCTCGGTTTTTGCTACGCGCATGGTGCCGTCACTTTGACAAGGGCAAAAGATCCGAAGGACAAGGGCCGCTAGCTTTCAATGGGCGGTTTCAGGTCCGTGCGGACTGGCTAGTGTGGCTCCTTCCCGTTACGCAGCCGCGCGGGATGGATACCGTATTTCGCGTCAAGCGTAATTCGCGTCAAAAGCAACGCCGGACCGAAGAATGCCGCAGGTGAGAACCAAGAGTTTGCGCATGACCGCGCCGATGATCAGCCGCTTGTGCTTTCCGGCCGTCGCGAGGCGATCGGCAAAGATTTTAAGAACGGGATTGAACCGAAGGGCGACAATCGCCGGCATGTAGAGTTTCTAGGCTGCTAACCCACGGCGCCGGATAACGCGATACGGCCTAAGCCAGCCGAACTAATTTCCTAGTGAGCTGCATTCCAAAGTGAGAGTTGAAACCCGTTTTATTCCCCTAGTACCCCCCGGGCGGCCAGACTGCGATTCCCGTACCGGACAGCTGGTTCGAAATAAATGGAGTAGCAGCCGTGCTCGTAGTACCTGTGAAGATCCCGGTGGACCAGTTGTAGCCATCCTCTGACGCCTGCATGCAAGGCTTGGAGATGGAAGGACACGACGGATCCGTGCTGGACCAGTAGTAATATTCACCAACTATTTGATCCTCGGCCTTATCCAATGTGATTGCCGTGCCTAAGCAGACGTACGACCCCCCAAGGCATGGGCTGTATTGGAGCTTGCTGATTGGCGTCAATGGATTCACGGGACAAGGATTTGTTGGATATGAGTATAACGTGCGCGTGCCCTGGTCGTCTACGATCAGGTGCTGGTCCTTGTCGACCGCTATCCCGCCCGGGTTCCCACCCGTAATCAGCGCGCAGGTCATGCACCCCGTCAAACTCGGGGAACTCCACGTGCATTGGTCGACCTCATCGTGGACGCCCCCGGAATCCCAACCTTGGACGTACACGTGGCTACTGTTGTCGACCGCGATGTACTGCGGGTAACCGGCCAAATGGATGTCGGAGCAAGTTCCCAGTGGTGCAGTACTCCCGCAATCGATCACGTACTTCTTGTATTCGGTCGCAAAGACGGCGTTGGGCGGCCCGAGAGTGAAACCGTTGAAGGCGGCGATGCTCTCGGGGGGCCCTTGGCTGGCCGTCTTATACGAGGCCACGCGCGCAGTCATGCACGGGTCGTAGACGTCGATCCTATCGGGCCTTCCGGAATGGCCGGCGAGGATTAGTTGAGGTTTATGTTCCGCCCAAAGGCCCCAACCGTTGTCGCGCGGTGGTAGAGTGGCTGGCACGTAAGGAGGAAAGAGATTTCCCACCGATATGAGGCTGTAGAGCAAGTCCTCGGCAGTAGGGGTGGGGGCCGACACGTAGACGACGCCGCTGTTGCATGGCGGCTGTGCGTCGTGAATGCCGCCGAAGAACCGACCACTCCCGATACGGCCGCCGGGAAGGAAGCCGTTGTGCGCAACGCCTGAGCTGTTGGCCGTGGCGCTCAGCGATGAGCCGCTGGGAAAGGATGTATTGGTCGAGCACCCTGAAAGCAGTGCAACGGCCGTCACACTGCAGATTGCCGTTGAGATTTTCATTATTTGCACCAGTTCTTTTATTTAAACAGTATCCGCTCGATTCGCGCCGCCGTCGCCGTAACACACTGGCCGCAATGGAAGACTTGTAATGATGGGGCTCAGCGCTGTGTGCAGGCCGAATCGCGACGCCGTTGATTTCCGGGGCGTTAGTATTGACCGTAAGGCGTGTAGACCTCGCCGATTGGGGTGGTCAGCCCACTGGGTGGAAAAAATACGCTGCCGCTTAGGGAAAACTTGTCCACGCCCGAGGAATACCTATACGCATCCGCCGTCGCGCTGCCGGCATCGGCGGCCCAGAGAATCTTGCCATTCGGCTTGAGGCCGAACGTAACCGGGTCGATTACACCGATCAGGGTAAAGCTGGCCGGTGAGCCGGGGCTATAACCCGGAAGTGTGTATTGTCTGATACAAGGGCACGTTTGGTCGGCGATCATCAGGTAGCCGCTGATCCGGCCGACTTCTATGCCACCAGGAAACAAAACGTTGGCAATACTAGCGCTGACCTCCGTCGTTCCGACGGTGGCGGCGTTGGCAACTTCTTCGACCACAACGCTGCCGAGAGAGTTGTAACCGTCGGCATAAAGGTTGCCGGCGCTGTCGAAGCCATCGAAATAATAATTGGACAGGTTGCAGCAGATCGTCGACAGCGGGGTACCGTTAGCGTTATAGCACACAATGTTGCCCGGGCCGCCAGTCGTGCTATCTATATTGGTTGCGCAAACGGCACCATTAGTCGCAACGGCGACGCCGCTGGGATAATAACCCGGATCTGGGAAGATAAACGGGGTGCCGTTCCCATTCGGGCGTAGCCTCACGATCCGCGAGTTTCCTGTATCAGCGATGTAGACCCTATTGCTGGCGTCAGCTGCGATGCCGTTGGGGTCGTTCCAGCCGGTCCCCTTAGGCACGCACGACGTATTGGTACATCTCCAGACCTTGTTTGCCGACTGATCGGTAACCCACACGACGCCCGCTGCTGGGAAAACTACATTCGACTGAAGCAGCGAGCTGCGATGTGGGACCGCTCGCGCCAACCCCGCTCTAACGCCGGAAGGCACTGCAAGTTCGGGGTGCGGTCCTCCGAATAATGGCGATCGCGTTAAGAGCGTGCTCGCAGTAGGACCCGAAGCGGAAAAGCCGGACGACGCTCCTGAACAACCAGCGATTGTCGTGACCAATGTAAGACCCAGCGCATACGTGCCTACGCTCGAGATCTTCATCATGTGCTCCATCCTCCTTTTGACGCCCAGATGGACGGGGCCCCGCTACGCCGGCAACGGTACTGGATTTTTGGAACTGACGCAAAACGTCAAAATGCGCGACGCGTCAAGCCACACGCCACTGAAAGGCGTCCTCCCGAACCAAGCTTACGCCCTTCCCGCAGGCTATGTCAATAGAGCACAGCCCAGTAGCATAATCCTCGTACTTGAACCTGATCTTAGCGAGAGTTCGGCTACGAAATATCGCTTCGCGCTGCCATGGACTAAGCTTTCCGCGATCCAAGCCGCAACGCGTTAAGCGCCGCGCGCGCCGCAGCCCGCAAGCGATGCAGCTGCCGCGGTGAAGCTTAAAACAACGCGGCGTAATCTAAAAGTGCTCATCGGTTCGCCTCTTGTAGCCGGGAACGGATCAGCGCCCAAGAGGATTTCCCGCGGCCAAGCCCGGCCCAGCAAAGCGAAGCGACGAGCGACCTAAGGTTTCCGTGAGCGCTGCCCTCGTATGCGATAGTGCACGTGGATTACTCCGGTGTCAAAACGGCGCGTATCGAGAAGTTCGAGATTTCGCCGTAAGGCGGCTCGGAATGCCGGTTTTCCGCCGGCGATCACCGGGTTGAGAAACAGGTGACATTCGTCGACAAGATCGGCTTCGAGCGCAAGCCCCGCAAGCTCGGCGCCGCCAATTTCGATGTCGTGCTCCGATTCCCGTTTGAGCTTCCGAATGGCCTCGAGGTTGAAGTCTCGCTCGACGCGCGTGTTGCGCGTCGTAGCGTCTGTTAGCGTCCGCGAGAAGACGATCTTCTCGGCCTTCTGCCAGACGCGAGCGAAGTCGCGTTGTGCAGGCGGATAACCGTCCACCGGCGCGTCCCAGTAGGCCATCGTCTCGTAGAGTCGCCGCCCATAGAGATAGGTTCCGATCGGTCGCAGCAACTCGGTGATGAACGCAAATATCTGATCGGGATCGACCCAATCGAACGCACCGGCTTCGTCCTCAACATAACCATCGAGCGACGTATTGGTGATGTAGCTCAACTTCGCCATAGGAAAGAAGTGAAACGTCGCGTTAGGTTTGCCCTGGTAAAGCCTCGACCCGGCCCATGATATGTACGAGCAGCGCGAGCCAGGCCCCAGATTCCAGGCATGCAAACCGGAAAGTCCGAAAGGGAGCCGGTCGGCGAGGTGGCCGAGAGTCGCAGTGGAGGAATGGTTCGTGCGTTGGGGTTCGCTATTTGCTCGCTTGTTGACCGCTTCGACGATCGCGGTCGCCGTCTGCACGTGACGGCTATCCCGGCACGAAAACCGCAAAGTACGGTTATGATGCGCATCCCGGTCGCAGACTAGAACGTGGCATTGAGAGCCCCGCTTCCGAGCGGGACGATAACGCTGCTGTTTACCGACATCGAGGGCAGCACGCGGCAGTGGGAGGAGCGGCGTGCCGCGATGGCCGAGGCGCTGCGCCGGCACGATGCGCTTTTGCGCACGGCGATCGAGGCAAACGGAGGCTACGTCTTCAAGACGGTAGGCGACGCCTTTTGCGCCGCTTTCGCGCGTCCGGCCGATGCGGTTGCGGCAGCTGCGGACGCGCAGCGCGCGTTGGCGGGGGAGGATTGGAGCGCGGTCGGTGGGCTGGCGGTTCGCATGGCGCTGCACAGCGGCGCCACCGACGAGCGCGACGGCGACTACTATGGACCCGCGGTCAATCGCGTCGCGCGGTTGCTGGCGATCGTGCACGGCGGTCAGGTGGTCGCGTCGGCCACCACCGCGCTGCTCTTACGAGGCATGCTGCCCGAGCAGACCGAGTTGCGCGATCTCGGCGATCACCACCTCAAGGATCTCGTCGAGCCAGAGCGGGTCTGGCAAATCCTCGCACCCGGCCTGGCGGAGTCGTTTCCACCGCTGCGCTCGTTGGAGTCGCTGTCGAATAATTTACCGCGCCAACTGACGCCGCTCATCGGCCGCGATGACCTGCTCGCCGAGGTCGAACCGCTCGTGCTCGAGCAGCCGCTAGTTACGCTTCTGGGAACCGGCGGCATCGGCAAGACGCGTCTTGCATTGCAGGCCGGCGCGGATCTGCTCGACAGCATCGGCGACGGTGTCTGGTTGGTCGAGCTGGCGACGTTGAGCGATGCGGCGTCGGTGGTCCCCGCCGTCGCGTCGACCTTCGGCTTGCGCGAGCAGGGAGAGCGTCCGATGCTCGACGTGCTCGTGCAGTACCTCAAGTCTCGCCGCCTGCTGCTGGTCTTGGATAATTGCGAGCATCTCATCGCGGAAGCGGCGCGCGTCGCGGATGCAATTTTGCGCGCGGCTCCGCAAATCCGCATCTTGGCCACGAGCCGCGAGCCGCTCCGCATTGCCGGCGAGCATGTCTATCGCGTGCCGCCGTTGTCCGTGCCCTCGGGCGAAACACTGACGGCCGAAGACGCGCTCAAGTACAGCGCGATCGCGTTCTTCGTCGAACGGGCGCGAACATCGGATCCAAAATTCGCCCTGAACGACCAAAACGCGCCGCTCGTCGCCGAGATCTGCCGGCGCCTGGACGGTATCGCCCTGGCGATCGAACTGGCGGCAGCGCGGGTGAAGGTGATGGCTCCCCGGCAGCTGGCGCAGAGGCTCGACGAGCGCTTTCGCGTGCTCACCGGCGGCAGCCGTACGTCGCTTCCGCGCCAGCAAACGATGCGCGCGCTCATCGACTGGAGCTACGGACTGCTATCGGAGACGGAGCAACGGCTGTTTTGGCGCCTCTCGATTTTCATCGGCGGCTGCACGATAGAAGCGGCCGAGGCGGTTTGCGCGGACGAGATGATCGACGCGCCCGATGTGATCGACCTCGTTGCGTCGCTGGTTGACAAGTCGCTCGTGGTCGCCGAGATAGCAGAAGATTTCACGCGTTACCGGCTGCTCGAATCGACGCGCACTTTCGCTCTCGAGAAGCTGCAAGAGAGCGGCGAGCGCGACGTGCTGGCGCACAGGCACGCACGGTGGGCCGGCGATCTCGCCGATCTCGCATACAAGCAACGATGGTCGACCGGGGTGACGGAGCCGTGGTGCGCGCGGTTCGACCCCGAAGCCGAGAACGCGCTGGCGGCGATTGATTGGGCGCTTTCGCATGGTGAGGTTGCGCTCGTGGCACGCGTCGTCGTGGGGTTGTCGGGCGCCTATCGAAGGCTCGTCGGAGAGGCCGAAGCGAGAAACCGGGTCGAGACGGTGCTCGAGCGGCTCGACTCGGCCGAATACCCGGAGCTCGCGGCGCGGACGTGGGGCACGCTCTCGCGGATGACGGGCGGACTACGCAGGGTTGAGGCGGCGCAGCGCGCCGCCGCGCTTGCCGAGCAGGCGAACGACGCCGCGGATACGGCGCTAAGTTTCAACGAGATGGCATTCGGGTTTGTGCAGGCCGGGCGAGCGGGCGACGCGCAGACGGCAATCGAGCGCGCGATACAACTAGTGCAGCAGAACGCGCTGACCGGGTCCTCGATCCATGCCTGCGTCCTGAACAACGCGGCATTAGCCGCAAACGATTTTGGCCGCTTTAACGAAGCGCGCCAACTGTATCACGAGGCGCTCACGCTCTCGACGTCGCACGGCGACACAGCGGCCGCTACCGGAGTCCGCCTGAACATGGCAGAGCTGGAATTCGATACGGGGCACCCCGACAGGGCGCTCGAGCTCACGCGCGCCGTCGAGGCGGAGGCGCGTACACCGCGGATGAAGAGGCATGTATTCTTCGCTCTGCAGAATGGAGCGGCGTATCGGCTGGCACTCGGCGATTTCGCCGGCGCCCGAGCGGCGGCACTCGACGCGCTGCAGCTCATTCGTGGAACGGACCCGCACTACGTCACGATCAACATTGCGCACCTGGCGACCGTCGCCGCGTGCAGTGGCGATGCTCGGCGCGGCGCGCGCCTTCGCGGGTACGTTGACGCGCAGTATCGAAGCGAAGGTTACGTGCGCGAGCCCACGGAGCAGCATGTGGACGAACTCCTCGCGAGCGCACTGGGCGAGAAACTCAGCCTTGGTGAAATCGAGGCCTTCGCAGCCGAAGGCACGCAGCTATCGGAAGACCAAGCCGTCGCGGAGGCGCTCGCCACCTAGTCGCGGTTTACGTGAGGACACGCCGGGGGTCTCCGGGTTGTGCACCACGGCGATGCATTGCGCTGCGCGTGCTGTACGGCAAGCTGCACGTCAGCGATGGGCTGGGCAGGCAGCGCCGCTCGATCGTGCTCGATCGGGCGGGCAGCGGCCTCGAACGGCTGGTGCTGATCGGCAAGACCGGCTCGGTCACGCTGGAGGCGCTCGCGTGGCTGCGTGCGATCGGCGCCGCGTACGTGCAGATCGGCCGCGATGGCGAGGTGCTCGCGCACTCCGTTCCATACGGCTATGACGGGCACCCACTCCGCAGAGCGCAGGCGCTCGCGGTCACGAACGGCTTGGACTTGATCCTTGCCCGCGATCTGATTGCGAGCAAACTCGACGGCCAGCGGCGGATTCTCGCACGGCTGCGAGCCGATCCGCGCGAGTTCGATTCCCTGCGAGACGCACTCGGTTCGGCCGATTCAATCGAGAGAGTCCGCGTGATCGAAGCCAATGCTGCAAGCATGTATTTCAGCGCGTGGAAGCACGTTGAGATTCGCTTTCGCGAACGCGACCTCGCACGAATCCCGGCACGGTGGCTTCGTTGCGGCTCGCGAGCTTCGGTGCTGACCGGAGCCCCTCGCGCCGCTACGTCGCCGATCAACGCCCTGCGAAACTACCTCTTTGCATGCGCCGAATCTGAAGCTCGCCTCGCACTGCTCGCACACGGGCTCGATCCGACGCTTGGCGTCCTCCATGCCGATCAGCGCAACCGTGATTCATTTGCCCTCGACGCCATGGAGCCGGTGCGCCCGGACGTGGACGCCTTTCTGCTCGATCTGCTCGAAGATCGCGAGTTCACCGCGCGCGATTTTGGCGAGCTTCCGAACGGCATTTGCCGGATCGCCGCGCCGCTGACGCACGAACTCGCACTGACGCTGCCGCATTGGCGCGAATTGCTGCGGCCGATCGCGGCAAAGCTCGCGCAGACGTTCCGCGAGGCGTTCGCAAGCAAGACTGTCTTCGCTCGCGGCCGATCGACAAATGGCCGAAACTCTTGCCACGTGATTCCGGCACCGAGCCGATCACCGCTCGAAGCAACGCCTCGTAAAGCCTCGCAGCCGCGGCCGTATGCAACGCGCAAGTGGCGCACACCAACCGTCGAAGCGCGGCCGAGCACACCAATTGCGTGCGCGATGTGCGGCGAGCCCGTGCTAAAGCGCAGGCGCCGCCATTGCGAGGCATGCATGCCCAAAGCCCGCCGTGAGCATGGCCGGCGCGCGATCGAGGCAGCTCGCAAAGCGCTCGCAGCACAAACCGCCGCGGGCAACGATCCACGGCGCAGCGCCGAGGCAATCGCCGAGGGGCATCGGCGCAATCGCAGCTGGGCGCGCGAGCATCCGGGCCAGCCCGACGAGGCGTGGTTTCAAGCGCGAGATCGCGCCAAAGCTCGATGGCTTTACGCTCGACGGAGATCGCGGCGGCGACCGGCTTATCGCTCGCGGCTTGCTCGCGCGTCCGCGCTGGCTCGCAGACTCCTCACCCGCGGCACTGGGATGCCTTGCTCGCGCTGGTCGAAGCCGGGAAATGACGCTCGGCGCCGAACGCCCTAAGCCGCCGATCCGTTCATGGAGCAAGGAGCAGGAGAGATGCGACGCTTGGGTCTTGGCCGCCACGCGCTATGCAGCTGCGTTGCCGCGGCGGTGCTGACGGGCTGCGGCGGATCGCAGCCGCCGATCGGCGCGCCGGGCGCGATGCCGCAAAGCTTTGCGACCACAACGCGCGCAGAGCGCGGCGGGTCGTGGATGCTGCCGGACGCGGGTCCTCAGAACTTACTCTATGTTACGGACCTGCAACAGGTACTTATCTTTTCATACCCGCGCGGAAGGTATGAAGGGACATTGCTCGGCTTCCAGCTTGCCGTCGGAGATTGTGCCGATGCGGATGGGAACGTTTATGTGGCCGATTATGGCTATGGGCAGCTGTTTGAATACGCGCACGGCGGCACTAAGCGTATCAGAACGCTTAGCCCAGGAGATGCTGGCGCCTGCGCAGTCGATCTCACTTCGGGAAATTTGGCTGTGACGAACCTGGCAAGCGAAAATCGGCACAACACAGGTAGCGTGGCGATATACACAAACGCTCACGGAAAGCCCGCGGTTTATCATGACCGCGACTTCTATCATTATTATTTCTGTGGTTATGATGATCAAGGCAACCTCTTTGTAGACGGCCTAAGGTATCCAGGAGGCACAGGCAACTTCGTTTTCGCTGAGCTTCCAAAGGGCGGCTCTCAATTAACGACCATAACGCTAGACCAATACATCGGCTGGCCAGGTGGCGTCCAATGGGACGGCCAGCACATCGTTGTCGGCGACCAAAACGATGCCACAGTGTACGCATTCGCGATAAACGGAAGCCAAGGCACGTTAACAGGTGAAACGCAGTTCGAGGGCGCCAAAGCCGTCGTGCAGACCTGGATCGACGGTTCAAAGATCATCGTTCCGAATGCGATCAGCGGTAAGCCTGGGCAGGTGCTGATCTATAAGTATCCGGCAGGAGGTCCGGCCGTCAAGAAGATCGCACGACACCTTCATCAGCCTCAAGGCGCTACGGTCAGCAAAGCGCCCACGTAGCCTCGCCCGCCCCACCCGCGAGGCCGCATCGCGCTAGCCGCGTTGCCGCTTAGCTTAGAAGCCTCGCAGCTGCGCAGCCCGGCGCCGATCGCATAGCGGCGTAGCGGCTTAGCCCGGCTTCGATCGCGTTGCGGCTAGGCAGCCGAGCCCCCGGCTTGTCTCGTCTTGGAGGCTGTGGCTCCTATCCCGTTACGCAGCTGTGCGGGCATAGGGGAAGCGCCCTAAAACCGGCCACCCTGCCTCGCGTCCGCTGGCCCGGCCAGCCTCGCGAAAAGCCTGTAAAATCAGGCTTTTTAGCATCACGCGCCGATCGCTGCCCTAGCGCACGGCCTCGTGCAAACTTTGCAGCGCCGTTTGCAAAAATCGCCGCGAATCGAAAACGCTATATGGGATATGGGGTTTTTGCATAGGTGCGCGATGCATCGTCCAGTCATTTGCACGCGCAACGACGGGGCGGCGCAGCGACGCTGAAGGCACGGCGAGGGCAAGCCCGCCGCGCTGGAATTCCGTTGCGTGCTTGCCCAAGCGGCTAAAGGTTAGGCTCGCCTTCGTGTTATTTCCCTATGGCTAGGAAGTGCGCCGCGGTCCCGGCTATTGACGCGGTCTCGCCTGGTGAAAGTGTGTATCCGCCGTCAGTAAGGTGAGTGTTGTTCCCATCGATCGTTACGTTGCCGGCGCCTTGCACGTAGAACGCGATCGGGCCAAACCACCCGTTAGGCGCGTTCGTCCACCGGCTGGTGTTGCTAATGGGGTTCGTGGGGGGTGGGATAGTATTCTGCAAGACGGTACCGAGGTCGTTGTAACCGGCACAGTCGGTAATCTCTATTTGCGTACCCGCTCCACTAGTGTACAGTGGACCGGAAGTATTTCCCGTTAAGTTGCAACCGCGAACGTAGAGCCCTCCGACAACCGCCGTAATGGAAAGCGCGTACGGCTGGGTAGCATATCCCGGGCTGGGGCTTGTAACCAGGCCCGAGAGATCCGCACCGCTGATCGTCACGTTTGCAGCTGTGCCGGTGATCGCGATCCCGCCGCTCGTCGTCATCCCTTGCGCTATCGCGTTGGAACCATACCGTCCGCCCGTAATCACGATGCTCTGCCCTGCATTGATTTTCACGCCCGGGCCGTTCCAGTGATAGCACATGCAGTTGTTGAGGAATATGTCCGAAACGTTGGAATTCTCACCGCCGTTGGTGTCGATGATGACGCCGGTGGCCGTGGAGTCCGTCGAGGCGGTCTCCTTCGAGAAGGCGCAGTCGTCGCAGAACACCTGATAAATGGTGCCGCCCGAGATCGGCTGAATGAGCAGCGAGGTCGTCCAGCTTTCGCAGAAAAGGTTGGAGCAATACAAGTGCGTTAGATTCGAGCCACCGCCGAGAACCCAGATGCCGGTCGTGAAGTACGAAATGTGGCAGTTCGTTATGTATATCGCGCCACCGGCCGGTTCGACTACGATCCCGGTGCATCCCGTCGGACCCCCCGTTGAAATCTCTTTTTGACGGATTACGCAGTTATCGACGTAGTTCTCCGAGCCTCCGAGGTA
This sequence comes from Vulcanimicrobiota bacterium, assembly GCA_963736475.1. Classification (GTDB taxonomy): domain Bacteria; phylum Vulcanimicrobiota; class Vulcanimicrobiia; order Vulcanimicrobiales; family Vulcanimicrobiaceae; genus Cybelea. Next base: position 146,441 of record CAVTOQ010000007.1, read on the forward strand.
GATCATAACCGGCTGCGCAGCGACGCCGCTGTCATATTCGATCGTGCAGTCAAAGAGGCCGCACTGCAGCGCTTCATTGTCTAGATAGATCGACTGCGGCCAGTTGAGAAAAAAGACGCGTTCGCAGGTGATGTTCTGAGACTTGGAGACGTAAACTGCCGCTGGTAAGGTCGGCGGCAAGACTCCCGTGAAGTCAAACGTCATGTGCAGGTCCCTAAACCGAACGCCTCTGCCGCTGTTCAGCCCGGTGAACGAGAACAAGTTGGCAGGGTCGTTCTGCACCAGTTCGGTGTCGCCGCCGGCGCCGGCGATAATAATGCCGTGGTCATTTCCAGGCGCTTCTTGGTAGTTAAGGCTGATGGGTCCCTTGATCGTATATTTGCCCGGCGGGATGTAGACTGTGCCGCCGAGACCGCCGCTAGTGCTCAACCACGCCGCATTCACCGCGTTTTGGAGGGCCTGCGCATTGTTGGTTCCAACGGTATCGCTCTCGGTTAGTCCAAAATCAACGGCGTTGTAGACAGCGTTGTTTCCGCTGCCAACCCACTCGGTCCACGGGCTGGAGCCGCCGTTCCAGTAGTAGTGGATCGACCCATCGGCATCCTGAACCGTTGCATAAGCGTCGGAAGGCCCCCCGGGCGTGATGGTTGTCCATTCCGTACCATTGTACTGCGCATTATACGCACGGTACATATGCGAGCTACCGCTGCTATCGGTGTATTCCTGGTCTGTGTGATAGACGCTGCTACTCTTTTCCGACGGCTGAAACTCGACCGCAGGATAGGGCCCGGCGACGGGAACATTTCCGTTTGCCATTTAGTTCAGTCTCCTTTCTTCGTTTTGGCTCTTTTGAGTGAAGAGCAAATCGTTTTCGCTGTTGCCTTTCAGGCTTGTGGGGAAGAGCGCACCTGACCGGCCGCGCTCTTGTAAGCCGTCGTTGGCTGGGCTGCTTCCTGGAAAGCCAGTCCTTCGAATAGGACCGGGCCCACGGAACCGCTGTCGTGCGCGTCCGTCACCACGAACAAGCTAGTCCCGGCTGACTGCACGAGCGTGGCGCTTCTCTCGCCAATGATGCGGACTGTGCCTGTGGCGCTCGCCGCCTTGCTGATCTCCACGTTGACTGCTCCGGCGACCTCGTAGACGCCCGTTGGTATGTAAACCGTTCCGCCACCTGCGCTCCGCATCTCGTCGACCGCGCGCTGCAATGCGATCCGGTTGGTTCGGCCATAGCCGAACCCCGGCATTAGACCACAGTCCCGCGCATTCAGAGTATCTGATCTCATTTTGCCTTCCTCCGCTAAATCTCGACTGCTCTTTGAGAGTGTACCGGTGTTGGGTTGTTGCGCCTTGCCACGCGCCGCTTCGTTTTTTGCCGCGGAGCAGCTAATGTAGTCGCTTCAGCCTGATTTCGTCAAGATAGTTTGCGAAGGAATTTTTATCAGCGCGTTGATCAAAACGGTGCAGTCTGGCACGCAGACACAACAAACGCATATGTCGAGTCCGGCCCGCATTCAGCGCCGGTCAACAAAAATGGACCAGGCAGCTTGCGTAAAGCGTGCCCCTAACTCCGTCGTGTGCATCAGCGCATGTTCGCGGCATACCGCAATCAATAACGCGCCACCTATCTCCAATGTAACATTGGGGTGTGGCCGTGATAAAGGCGGCGCAGGCCGAAGTGACCCAGCATAACAAAGAGAAAAGCGGCGCGTGTGGGACCGGAGGCTTGGCGCGACTATTGTTTGCAAAGCTGGACGAAAAAGACCCTTCGCGCGACTCAGCCAAATGGTAGTGGTTGCTTGCATCCATAGACGATCCCACGTTACGGGACGTTAAGGCAGGCCGCCGAGTGCAGGTCACACCGGACAGAGGATAGGGCGGATTCGCGTTCGCTGGCACGCGGACGCGACGCAGAACGAGTCGCTCAACGGCGGTGGCTCGCCTCAGCGGATAGCGGTAACGGACCCTTGGGCGTGCCATATCGTTTTAGGCGAGGAGTTAGCCCAGAGCTTCAACATCCTCGGCCATGCAGGCCGCAGCTGCTGGCCGTGGGTTCGCCTCGGTTAAGCCTAGCTTAACGCTGACTTGTGTTTCGCTGGACTTCGCGGCACCGCACGCTAGGCATTAAAGCGAGCGAGTCGCGTAATCGTTAAACTGAAATCGCTACCCGAAAAAGATCTTACGGCAATAACGGTGGGTAGTAAGCCACTCCGCCAGGGTTGAAAAGTCCGTCGGTAATCTTCCTGGATGAGGGTTTCACGGAATGCGGCGGGAACTCAAGGATTGCCCCCCCGTCCCCCTGATTCGCGACGTAAAGCCAACCGTTCTTGCCAACCACGACGTCTTCGGGGTAGGAGAGCTCATCCGTTATGGTGCGAAACGGCTTACCCCACCCGTATCGATACTCTTCGATCTGGCTTGGTGGATCCTGAGTAGTCACGTAGAGCTTATCGTGCGCGTCAACTGCGATCCCTACCGGTGAGGACACGCCTTTGGTTATCGTCCTTGACGGTGATGTGCTACCGGGAGCATAGACCTGGATGTTCTGGGCGCTGTAGGGACGGTAATTCGAAACGTAAAGATTCCCCTCACGATCGATGGCGATGCCGATCGGGTACGTCAGCCCGTTCGTGATCATCGCATGGGGTTTTGTCGAGCCCTTCAAGTATTCTGTGACATCAATGCCGCCGATGTTCGCTACCCAAAGGTTTCCCGACGCGTCGATCGCGCAATACCCCGGGTAATCGATGCCTTTGGTGATCACTCGCAGTGGTTTCGTTTGGCCAAGGGCGTATTCCGAAACCCAACCCGCACCGCTGTTTGGGGCGTTCGTAACGTAAAGCGTGCCATGCTTGTCGATGCAAACGCCTCTAGAGTTGTCGATATCCGTGCTTATCGTCGCGATGGGCTTGGCGTTATTCTCATTTGCGTGGTAAATCCCCAGTGGCGTGAGAGTTAGGTCGATGTTAGCTACGAAGAGCAGCGGGCCGGACACTTTGTATGTCGGCCTTAGCGACTGAGTCTGCACGATTTCGCCGATCGGGAAACTCTTCTGGAGGGGGTTCGGCATTGCGATCGGCGGCTGCGATCCGCCGCACCCCGCGAGCAATGCGGCCGCCGTACAGATAAGCGCTGAGCGAGCTAGGGTTTTCATGTTCGTCGCCTCCCAGGAGCTAAACGAGCGAGCGGTCAGGAGCGTTCGGCGGCGCCCCCTTCGGTTCCGGCGCAGCAGCCAAGTAGGCAGCCCAGAAGCTGTTTCGTCCGGCGGCGGCAACGGTAACCGCTCGGCGGCCCTTCGTCGCTGTGCAGCAGGCTTCGGTCTAAGCGGGCCGGGGCGATTAAGCGCCAAGCTGCGCGAGCGCTGCTTCGAGCTTCGCGATAGTGGACGGATGTGCGGCTGTTCCTTGGTTGACGAACGCTTTAACGACCGAACGGCTCACCCCGGCTTCGCGTGCAACACCGGAAATGCCGCCCGCGCGGATCCGCTCGCGCAGATGTTCATACGTTTGGCGCGCATCGCGATAGATCACGGGATCGGTCGCGGTAAGCTGCTCGGCGGTCAGTTCTTCGAGCGTATCGGTCGGGTCGACGATGACCTCTTTGCCCATGTGCTCGATCGACGTGACGTTGACCGGCCGCGGAATCGTCAGCCCGCGAATCACCCCAGGCGCCGGCTCCGCGCCATCAGCGCCAAGCCGTTTGAGCTCGATCGCATGTGCGAGGCTCGCGACCACGCGGCGATAAGTCTTGAAGATCGGCTGCGAGGTATCCGCGAGGTACGGATGGATCGACGCACCGCAACCGAGGCAGCGCCAGGGCTGCTCAGGCCACCTCGCGCGATCCGCATAGAGCAGGCACGATGGCCGCGGGGCATCGCAACATCGCAGCAATCCCGGGTACGCGAGCTGCGCGACCGCGAGGAAGTCGAAGGGGTCGCACGTTTTAGCGTAATGCTCCATGAGGTTCGCCGTTGTTAACGTCAGCTGCGAGGTCGCCGGCAGCTCGAACCATGGCGGCGCCGCCATCGGCACGCCGAGGCCCTCGCACATCGCGTACTGCCAGGCCTCGCCGATCCAGCGGCGCTCTCGATCGGTAGCATAGGGCGAGCGATACTGACCAATCGTGTGCCCGCTCGTCTTGACCGGCATCGGCATCGCGTCGTCGCCGATCACGAAGAGGCCGTACGACTTCTCGCGCGAGCCGTAGAACCAGATCTCGCGGCGGTCGCCACGCTCGTCGAGGTTCTCGTCCTCGATCTTAAACGAGGAGCCGTCGAGGTTAAAAACCTTGAGCGCTGCGAGGTCACGCAGAATATCGTCCACTTGCGCCCGCGAAAGCGCGCGCACCGCGCGGCGGCCATCGTGCAGGCGATAGGGCCCGTTGGTGCAGGGCACCAGGCCGCCGTGCTCCGTCGAGACGATGAAGAGCGAATCGGTATCGCAGTAGGCGACCTCGCCTCCGGCATCGTGCACGAGCCGCTCGGCAACCGCGAGCAAGAGCCGCGCGCCGGCCGTTACCAGCGCCGCGATCGGGAACGAGCAGAGCGGGCTATGGCGCTCGGGCCGGTCTACGCTCGCCGCGAACTCGTGCATTCCCCACACCTTAACCCGCGTGGACGTGCGCGTGGCCTTCGGGTCGATATCTTCGGGCGTCGTCTCGACGAAGATCCCATATGCGCCGCTGTTGGCGATGACTTTGTATCCTGTCGATCGCAGATCGTCGTCGAGCTTGTCGCCGGTTTTGCGTTTGCGCAGCTCGACGAGCCGCTGGAATGGATTGGTCACACGCGGATCGATGCGGTCCTGCTCGTCGCCCCGAAATGGAACGGGTCGCAGCGTGTCCTGAATGTCCTCGGGGCGCAGGCGCCACGCGCGCAGCACACGCGGCCGCCCCGATCCGCTGATCGCGGCGGCCGCGAGGTCCGGGCCGGCATACCATAGCGGTGTCTGCGAAATGACCGGCCCGATCGTCACGAGCCGATGCGAGGCCGGATCACCGAGGTCATCGGGGACATCGGCTGCGGCGAGTTTGCGCGTGGTATCCAGCGATGGACGCTCGTGCGGGGTAAAGAAGTCGAGCACGGCGCTGGTCGTGAGGTCCGGATCGCCCAGCGCGTTACGTACGCTCTGCGTGATGCGATCGAGGTTGCCGTCGACGCGACCGGTCGTCGAACGCCGCGGATTGGCACCGAGCAGTTTGCGCGGCAGGTCGGCAAACTCACCTGTTCGCTGCCAGCGCTTGCGCGTACGATCGAAGACCATATCGGGGATGATCTTGCCGCCGCACTCGTCGAGCGCGCGCCAGTACGGCTCCTGCGCGCTGAGCTGCTCGGCCAAGATGCGCTCGGCATCCTGCGCGATCATGGCGCGCCGCGAGACGTACGGCGAGGGGACTGTCGGACGCGCCGGCAGATGCGCGCCGTTGGGCTCGACCTGGGCGAAGAACGCGAGGCGCGGCCACAGCGCCCGATCGAGCAGCCGGCGCGGATCCTCGTGCAACTCGTCGAGCAGCGTTTGGACGTGCTCGGGGTCCAGCTCTTCGGGTTCCAGCCGCGCGGGGATGACTTGGTCGAACCAAAGATTGAGGAGCGCGAGGTCCGCCGGATACATGCTGACCGCATCGATGAACGTCACGGGCACCGGCTCGCCGACGATGCGCGCCTCGACGCGCCCACCGAAGTACGCGGTTGCGGCAATGCCCTGGTGCTCCTTGGAGAAGTCCGGCTGCACGATCGAGCGTGGCGGCACGCCGAACGCCCGCAGGTAGGCCTTCGCGAGGCTCGCGCCCGACTGCGCGTGCCACGGCGGTAGATCGATCGGGTGGCGATCGTACTCATGACCGGCCGCGAAGAGCAGCTCACTGGTCTTTGCAACATCGTAGAGACAGCCGGCGACATTTCCCTCGGTTATCGTCCCGTCGTGCTCGCCGGGGCGCTCGGTGAACTCGATACCGAACGCCTCGCACGCTCCCTGTAGCGTATAGGTTTGGTCGGTGAGCGTGTGCGCGAGGGTCGCGAGGTCGAGCACGTTGGCGCGGCCCATGTCGTAGCGGACGTGATGGCGATCGTCGCGGCGGATCCGGACGAACGGCCGCTCCACGGTCCGCGATTGCAACGTACCATCCGGACCGACAAGGGGTTTACCGAGCCGGTCCTTCCACGTCTCGAAACTGCGAATGAACTCGAAGCCGTTGACGAACCGCGCGCCGCGCCGTGCCGTGGCCACAGCAGGCCGCCAACTGCTCGCGAGGCGCGAGAGGTCGTAGCTCGCGTTGAAAAAGACGAACGTGCCACCGCTGCGGCGCATCCGCCAGATGTGCGAGCTAAAGACGTTGGCAAGAAAATACAGCTTCACGCCGAGCTTCCGGCAGATCGCGCGAAGGCGTGCAAAGTCCTCAGGCTGGGTCGTCGGGAGATCGTCGCGGCAGAAAACGGCCCGCTCGATGCACCTACCGCGCTTGTAGCGCTCGTAGGCGCCGAAGGCAAGTCGGTGGCGAACGGTCTCGGTGTCGATTACGAGAAACTCGTCGTCGAACCAGGATTGTGGCCGCGTGCGCGGCCCCCACGGGCCAGCGGCGGCGCCGCGTCGCGGCAGCTGCGGCTCGGCGTAGCCTCGAACGAAGATCTCCTCGCAGATCGACGACGGCGCGATGTCGGTGACGATCGGCTCGTACTCTGCTCCAGCCAGGTTCGTGATGATCTCGGGTCGGCTCATTTGGGAGCCTCCGCTTCGCACTGGTTCACGTAGTCCGCGATGGCGTAGATCAGATCGCCGATGCCGTAGAGCAGCTCGGCCATCTTGCCGTTGGTCATCCCCTTGCGCATCCGCTGCAAAGCGCTCACGATCCGGTGCCAGTTCGGCGTTAGATCAAGCACGATCTTCCAGCGCCGGCCGCCCAGGTGATGCTGCTCGGGTCCTTTACGGCCGCCCGCAACCGCGGCATGGTCGGCGCACCGTATCTGCGCCAGGTCGGCGTCGAGCACGAGGGTATCGGTCGCGCCGCAGTCCTCACACGCGGACGCCGCAGGCAGCAGCACCGCACGCCGTTTACGTTCGGCCGCCAGCGCATGTCTCACGCCAACTTCGTATACTCATGGCGGTCGCGATAGAACGAGAGGCCGAAGTCAAACTCATCGCTGTGCGCCAAGATTATGTCGATGTCGGTTACGAACGGGAGTTGCTTGCCGCTAATCTCGTCGTAAATTGAATCGCCGTCGAATTGCTCGAACGACGCGGGCTGATGCGCCAACAGCCGATCGACCTGGCCCCAGTACTTGCCGACCTTCGAGCGGTCGTCTTTAGAGGTCGGCCAGACCCCGACGACGCCCCTCTCTATAGTAAGGAAAGGCAGCGCGAGTCCACGGCCCGGGGTCGCCGCGGCCCGAATTGGGCCGAAGCCTTCCGCGCACGCCGAGCCATCCAGCCCCTCTTTGCGGCCTCGCTGCGCTTCTGTTTTGAAGCGGCGCCGCGTGACGTACGCGCACGGGCGGCTTGCGCGATCGCATTGCGCGCTTTGGTGAGCAGCCCTTTCGCGGCCGGGATCTGACGGGCGAGCTTGTTGAGCGCCCGCGTCTTGGCAGCTTTTCTTCCGCGCGTCCGTGGACGAGAGCGTTCCAGCGAAGCGCGCAAGGCTTCGAGGTCCGCGAGCTTCGCGCGCGCGTGACGGTAATGCGTATGCGGCGACACTTTGCGCGCAGCCACGCTAGGGATCCCCGGTGCGGACTGTCGCAGCTAGGAGGTCGGCCGCGGTCGCCGAATCTGAAGGACCAGGAACAATGATTCCGCGACCCGCGTAGCCGCGCGGGTCTTTCTCTTTCATCTACATCGGCCCACGCTCGGGATACGGCGGCCACTCGCCGGGCTTGTGTCGTGCACCAATGATGCACAGCACGGTAAAAGCTATCGCGACGGCGCCGATGACGAGCCACCCCACGACCCCTAGCGGCTCACTAGCCGGTACGTCGCGGCGCGGCGCCGTCTGGGCGCCGCCCTTCATTGGTCTCGTATCTCCGGCCAGTTCGCGCGCAAATTTTCGAACCGACCATGAGGAGCAGCCGGCGAGGTCTGCTATCTGGTTGAACGATAAGGATTCGTCGCCGAGGAGTCGCTCGACGAGCTCGTAGTCGACAGCCTTCCTCATATCGAGCCCTCCACACGTCGGCGCTCGACGAGCACCAAATCTTCAAGGACGGTCGCCGGATCGGTCTTAAGACGATGGGCGCGCTCTAGAACGAAAGCAGTCGTGCTCGGCGATAAAAGCCACCGCTCGGGCGAGATTGGCTCGACCGAAGGCTTGTCGCTGAAGGTCTTGCGATCGTCGTCGCTCACGATAGCGCCTCCACGATCGCCGGCCGGCCGGGAAAGCCCCGACGCACCAGCGCCTCGTCGACCGCTTTTCGGATCAGAGCCGCGACGGGAAGGCCCGTTTCATCCGACCATCGATCGAGCGCCTCGTACTGACGGCGTAAAAGGTTGACGTATTCGGTCGCCAGCGGAGGGGCGGTGAGGGTGGCAAGACGGTTGCGCGTGGCTTCTCCATACCCCCTTAGACCCGGCGACGCTCAGCGCTCTGAGAGCTCAAAATATAAAGCTCTGAGAGGAGAATGCGCCTAAGAGCTAAAACCAATAGCCGTGGAATATCTCACCTACGACGAGCTCCACGCTCGAGTGGTGGCTGAATGCAAGCCGCGGAAATGGCGAGCCCCATCGCGCGCGCGGTTGAAGAAGCTTCGCGACACCGGACAGCTACCCAAGGCGATTACCGTATACGAAAAAGGCCGGCGGGGGCGGTCCTCGCGCTTTCCTGAAACGACCGTCAGCGCTTACATCCGGACGGAAGAGCTACGGCGCGCGAGCGGCAAGCGCGTGCGATCGTGGAAACTCGTTGCGCAGCGTGAGAAGGCATCCATACTTCGGGATTGGTTAGCGCAGCCCGATAATGAAGTACCGCGAGAGGTGATTGCTTCAGCGCTTGAGGGTTTCGCCGGTATTCTTCGGCAGGTCGCTCCCGATCTTTATGGCCACATCGAGCATCCCGTTGGCCCGCTTGAAGATGATCGCGTCGAGGGTGCGCACATCGCGATCGAGTCGGTGCTCGATGCATCTGGCCTCCGCGATGATACGCGCGCCGCGGCCGAAGCTGTGCTGCAAATGCTGATCTTCCGCGGTGAGGATGGCAATGCGGAGGATTTCGACCTGTCCGAGCTACTCGCGCCGATTAAACAGCGGGCTGGCCCGTTTGCCGCCCTCGGCGGCATCCCTGGGTTACGCGGTCTCGTTTGCGAGATCCCAGCGAACGAGCTTTTGACACATCCGTCCGAACTATTGGAACGTGTTAGCGATCAAGAGCTTCGCAACGCCATCCGCATGACAACGGCACTCTTCAGCGCAATCGAACGCGTCGCCAACGTCGCCAAACGCGTCATGGTGGTCGTGGAAAAGGCTAGAACCGACGAACGGCTGCGCGGTGATGTACGGATCGACTGGTGTAAGCCGATCGTCGACGGCGCAACGGCGGTTGCCAACTTCCTTCAGTCTGATCTGGCGCCTACAATTCTGTGCTCGTGCGCACTCGTCAACGTTTTTCTGATCCGCAATAACCCCAACACGATCGCTGATGGCGCCAGCGTTACCGGCAGCATCGCGACCTTCGCGTCGGTCATCGAGCAGTCCAACTTTGCGAAAAAGACTATACCCGCGTTAAACTCTTAAATCACTCGAGGCGCTCTCGGCCCGCTGCGAACGAGCCGAGAGCCGTCACAATCAGGAGGTGTTATCTCCCGAATGCAACAGCAAAACTTTACGCTTCCCTATCCGCCCTTGCAAGTCCGGGCCGGCGTGCTCGTCGCCGACGGCTACGGTATCAGCCTGCGCGTGCTCTACGGCAAGCTGCGCGTGGAAGACGGCATCGGCCCGCGCCGCCGTTCGATCGCGCTCGACCGAACGGGGTCGGGGCTCGAACGCCTCGTGCTGCTCGGGAAGAGCGGCACTATTACCTTAGAGAGCCTCGCGTGGCTGCGAGCCATTGGAGCCGCGCTCGTCCACCTTAGCCCAGACGGGCACGTCCTCACGCACTCGGTTCCGTTCGGGTACGACGGGCACCCGATCCGTCGATCGCAGGCTCTCGCGGCCGCAAACGGGCTCGCCGTGGACCTTGCGCGAGACCTAATTCGCCAGAAGCTTGACGGTCAGCGAGCGAATCTCGCGCGGCGACGAGTCGCCGATCTCCGCGGATTTGACGCCATGCGGGAGTCGCTTGATACCGCGAGCACGATCGACGAGGTCCGTTTGTGCGAGGCGAAAGTAGCCGCGGTCTATTGGAATGCGTGGTCAAATGTCCAGGTTCGTCTCCGGAGTCGCGACCTGTCCCGCGTACCGGTTCCGTGGACTCGCTACGAAACCCGAAAGTCCACGCTCACGGGCGGGCCTCGGGCGGCGACTAATCCGGTCAACGCACTCTTGAACTATGTCTATAGTCTCTTGGAATCCGAATCGCGCCTCGCGCTGCTTTCCGCCGGCCTTGATCCGACGCTCGGCGTTCTGCATGCGGATCAGCGGAACCGAGACTCGTTCGCCCTCGATGCGATGGAACCGATCCGCCCGGCGGTCGATGCGTTCGTGCTCGATCTCTTGGAAGAACGCGTGCTGACCTCGCGCGACTTCGTCGAGCAGCCGAACGGGATCTGCCGCGTGCGAGCTCCGCTCACGCACGACCTCGCGCTAACGCTGCCACGATGGCGGCAGTTGATGGTGCCGATCGTGGCGCACCTCGGGCAAGCGTTCCGCGGGGCGCTCGGGAGAGCGGCGGCGCCGATCGACGCGCTGCCTCGCACCACCTCGCGAATCACTGCGAAACCGGCGCGGGTCGCGTCGCCGCTCGTGGCGACGCCGCGCAAGCAACGGCAGCCCCGCCCCTATGCGAGCAAGGCATGGAGCGCTCCGCGACCCGAGACTCTGGCGCTCGTGCCAACCGCGTGCGCGGCGTGCGGGAAGCCCGTGCTGAAGCGGCGACGCCGGCATTGCGATGCATGCATCCCCGGCGTCCGGGCGGAGCACGCGAAGAGGATCGTCGCTGTGGCGCATAAGGCATTGGCTGAACGTGCAGCGGAAGGCGATGATCCTCGGAATAGCCGCGAGGCCAATCGCAAGCGCGGCCTCGCGAATGCCAAGCAACATCGGCAAAATCGGCAGTGGATGCACGAGCAACGCGACGATGGCCGTGATGAAGCATGGTTCCTACGGGAGGTCGTCACCAAGCTCGATTCTTTTCCGCTGAGCGCGATCGCCAGGGCGACTGGCCTGTCGCTTGCGGCCTGCTCGCGCATTCGGTCTGCGACTCAGCTGCCGCATCGGCGACATTGGAATGCTTTGGTAGAACTTGCAAGTAGGTCTCAGGCCATTGCGCGCGGCAGGCAAGAGTTCTAGCTGCCGGACGCCAAGACAAGGAGATAGTAAGGAGGCACGCCCGATCCCACAACTCTTTGCCGTAGAAGCGCGAGTCGACCGAGGTCGATTGAGTCCAGATGATACGGCCAACTCCCCGCATCGTATCTCATGCGACGACGGTAACGATTACGCGGTGAAGCCAAAAGGGGCAGATCGTCAGTTTGCAAATGAACTATTGGCGTTTGCGATAGGGTCTCTTGTCGATGTTCCTGTCTTTGATGCAGCTCTCGTGACGATTAGCGATAGCCTTCGCGCTGCTTCGCCGCCCCTCGCCGCACGATTCAATGCGGGTATTCACTTCGGTTGCAGAATACCGAAGGACCAGCACTTTAACTTCAAGAACGTAAGCCCAGCGCTGGTCGCCTCCTCGATACGAAACAAAGATAAGTTCTACCGCCTCGCGATGTTCGATGAGCTCATTGCAAATACGGACCGAGGCTCAAATTTGGGTAACCTAGTGGCAGTGGAAACTAATGAAGTCGAACCGCGCCACGAGTTCTACGCTATCGACCACGGGCACGCGTTTACCGGCGCTAGCTGGGCCGCGGAGGCTCTACTCGCGCACGTACCGGCGCCGTTGTTCCCAGTGCTTGATGTAGTGAAAGATGTACTGACGAGCAAGGCCGACCTTTTGGGCAGTGCAGATACCATCCAGGGTCTGGCCCACCGGTTTCAGGAGACAATCGCCTCAGCTCGCTCTAGCCTTAATTCCCAGGATCGAGAGGCTGTGCTATACTTGCTGACCTCGCGATCGGGCCGATTAGCTGACTGGGTTGCCGGCCCTTACGCTCTGCGGCTACCTAACCTTCAGTGAAAGAATAAACTTTGATATGAATGCGGGATCTAACGCCAGTCCCTTTTGCCGTCATTAAATACTGCCCCGATCCCGTTCGCGATGAAACGGTTAACGTTGGAGTCATTGGTTATATCGACGGTCGACTCGAAATGCGAACGACACCACGATTTTCGCGCATTCGTAGTACTACGGGGGCCAACGATACGCAATCGTTACAGATTGCCCTAAGATTTCTGCAGTCGGAGATCGACCGAACCCCGAAAATGGAAATTCAAGATTTGGTTTACAATTCTTGGGGCATCATAAGGTTTAGCGAGCCCATAGGTGGTCTAGCTGATGACCCGCGTGAGTTTCTCGAAGAACAATACCAAATATATGTTTATGATAGCGCCCCAACAAAAGCCAGCGGCATGGAGGATCGCGCAGCGATTCGAGCCCGAGTCCGCAAAGCCATCGCCGCAAAAGGACGTAGACCCGAAGAGTTTGCGATCTGGAAACAACGAGTACGCGGGAAAACTGGCAAGCATGAGTTCGATTATGGCTTTGAGAACGGCAGGCACACTCTTGTACGTGCGATTTCGCTGCAGACAAGTGAACGCTACGCGCTCACCGACGCTCGTACTCTCAGCTTCGCCGTACTAGATACGCGTGAGGCGCTTGATGATCTTCACGTGACGGCAATCATCGCACCACCTGACCAAGGCGACGACATGGAAAGGCGTGAAGCATTGGGATTAATCCAATCCCACGTCGATCGAATCGTCATGCTTGACCACGAGGATGCAGACCTAGCGATCGAAGATGTATTTCGATCAGGGATCGCTTCCGTAAAGCCATTTTCATCGAATCTACTCGCCGAAGCATTGCGCTAGGTCGGGTAGTGCGGTTTCACCGGGCGTGCGCGCCGCTACGGGACGTGGTGTAGACGTGCTGACGCCGCCGGACTTCCAAGGCCTTGCAGACGAAGATGACGCGCGAATCCGTGCGATCCCACGACTGGACTTAGCCCAGCGCAACCAGCTCGCCAGAACCTACAACAAATGGGTTCAAATTCTTTGGGCCGAAGGCTCAAAACAACGCAGCATGGGGGGAGCGCCAAGCAAAATCGAAGTTGAGAGTCTGCCGGGCGCCTACGTTGGTCGTCAAGTAGTTCTTACGTGGACTTATGGAGGTGGTCGGCGGGAGCCGTTTGGCTCGGTGTGGATCGACAATCGCGGCGACGAGCCGGCCGTAATTTATCAGTTCCACGGATTTGGTTACTCGACGGACGCCAGCATAGCGATCCCAACCCCTTAACTGGTTCCCAGAGGCGTGGCATTGGAGATGCGCTGCGATGCACTTACCTCGACCCATGCATCGCAGCGCATGCCAAAAAACCTTTACGCCATATAGCGTTTTCGACGCCTCGCGGCTTTTGCAAACGGCGTTGCAAAGTTTGCACGAGGCGCCGCGCTAGGGCGGGCGATCGGCGGATGCGCGAAAAGGCCTTATTTACAGGCTTTTCGGCGAGGCTGGCCGGGCAGCGGACGCGAGGCAGGGGGGCCGGTTTTAGGGCGCTTCCCCTATGCCCGTTACGCGGCGGTGCCGTGGCAGCGTTTGTATTTCTTGCCGCTGCCGCACGGGCAGAGTTCGTTGCGACCGACTTTGGGTTGGTCGCGCTGCATCGGTTTCGCGGGCGATTCGTCGTCTTTGTTGGTGTGGAACTGTTGCACGCGGCGGCCGGTGCCAGGCATCGGGCCCGAGCAGCTGCTCGACTTGCTCCGGCGGAAGCGCGTTGCCGGCGGACGACCGGCTGCGGAACCAGCTCGCCCGACGGAATCGGCTCGAACTGCGGTGCCCGGCATCATCTGCGGCTGGCGGCGGACCGTGCTCGATCACGACGCGGAAGACGCCCTTGATCGCTTCGTCGGCGATGTTGTTCTTGAGCGACTCGAAGATTTCGAACGCTTCTTTCTCATACTCGACGCGCGGATCTTTTTGGCCGTAGCCGCGCAGGCCGATGCCGGTCTTGAGGTGATCCATCACGTAGAGATGGTCCACCCACTGGCGGTCGATGATCGGCAGCAACAGATAGCGCTGCTCGACGACGCGCAGGATCTCCGGCGTGACCTCGCGTCTCCTTCGTCTCGTACGCCGCACGCGCTTTCTCGCGCAGCATGCGGCGAATCTCCTCGCGATCCTTGCCCGCGAAATCCGCAACCGACAGCTCGCGCTTGATCGGGAAGATCAGCTCGAGCGCGTTGAGCATCTCGTCGAGATCCCACTCGCTCGGGTGCGCGTTCTCCGGCGCGTTTTCCTCGACCGCCTCGTCGACTTTGGCCTCGAGCGTCTGCAGCATGAACGTCCGCGAATCGAACTTGCCTTCCAGCGTCGCGCGCCGGTCGCCGTAGATGATCGAGCGCTGCTTGTTCATCACGTCGTCGTACTCGAGGACGTGCTTGCGGATCTCGTAGTTGTGGTTCTCGACCTTGCTCTGCGCGCGCTGAATCGACTTCGTCACGAGGCCCGATTCGATCGGCTGCTCGTCGGTGAAGCCGACGCGCTCCATGATGTTCGTCATGCGCTCGCCGCCGAAGAGCCGCATCACTTCGTCTTCGAGCGAAACGTAGAAGCGCGACGATCCCGGATCGCCTTGGCGGCCGGAACGCCCGCGCAGCTGGTTGTCGATCCGCCGCGACTCGTGGCGCTCGGTGCCGATGATGTGCAGGCCGCCGTTGCGCGCGACGCCCTCGCCGAGCTTGATGTCGGTGCCGCGGCCGGCCATGTTGGTGGCGATCGTCACCTGGGCTTCTTGCCCGGCGTCCTTGATGATCTCGGCCTCTTGCTCGTGATACTTCGCGTTGAGCACGTTGCACTCGACGCCTTTGCGCCGCAGCATCGTCGCCAGCAGCTCGCTCTTCTCGATCGAGCGCGTGCCGACCAGCACCGGCCGGCCCTTCTCGTGCTCCGCGATGATCTCGTCGACGACCGCCTCGAACTTCGCCTTCTCCGACTTGTAGACGATGTCGGAGTTGTCTTTGCGGACCATCGGCATGTTCGTCGGAACGACGACCACGTCGAGGCCGTAGATGTCGCGGAACTCGCGCTCCTCGGTCTTGGCCGTACCGGTCATGCCGGCCAGATGATCGTAGAGCCGGAAGAGATTCTGGAACGTGATCGTCGCGAGCGTCTGATCCTCGCCGCGAACCTTGATGCCTTCCTTCGCTTCGATCGCCTGATGGATGCCGTCGGAGTAGCGGCGGCCGTACATCAGGCGTCCGGTGAACTCGTCGACGATGATGACTTCGCCGTCCTTGACGATGTACTGCTGGTCGCGATGGAAGAGGTTCCACGCCTTCAGCGCCGCGTTGAGCTGGTGCGTCAGCTCGATGTTGCGCTGCTCGTAGAGATTCTGGATGCCGAGCATCTTCTCGACCTTCGCGACGCCGGCTTCGGTGATCGGAACCGCGTGCGCCTTCTCGTCGACCGTGTAATCCTCGCCCTTCTTCAGGCGCGGGATGATCTGCGCGAACTTATCGTAGAGCTCGCCCGACTCTTGCGACGGCCCGCTGATGATCAGCGGCGTGCGCGCTTCGTCGACGAGGATCGAGTCGACTTCGTCGACCAGCGCGAAGTAGAGCTCGCGCTGCACGAGATCTTCGACCTGCCACGCCATGTTGTCGCGCAGGTAGTCGAAGCCGACCTCGTTATTCGTGACGTACGTGACGTCGCAGTTGTACGCCGCGCGGCGCTGCGCCGAATCGAGGCCGTGCTGAATGATGCCGACGCGTCAAGCCCGAGGAACTCGATAGATCGGCCCCATCCACTCGGCGTCGCGGCGCGCCAGATAATCGTTGACGGTCACGACGTGCACGCCGCGCCCTTCGAGCGCGCGCGCGTAGACCGGCAGCGTCGCGACGAGCGTCTTGCCTTCGCCGGTCTTCATCTCGGCGATGCGCCCCTCGTAGAGCACCTGGCCGCCCATGATCTGCACGTCGAAGTGGCGCATGCCGACGCGTGCGTTTGCCGGCCTCGCGCACGACGGCGAAGACCTCGGGCAGCATCGTCGTCGAGCGACTCGCCCTGCTCGAGCCGGCTCCGGAACTCGGCCGTCTTGGCCTGCAGCTCGTCGTCGGAGAGCGCCGCCATCTCCGCCTCGAACGCGTTGACGGCTCGAGCCGTGCGCCGCAGGCGCGCGACCTCTCGCTCGTTACCGTCAATGATCGTTTTGAGAAACGCCATGGTACGGCCCTTACGGCACGATGCCCCAATCCGGTCACGGCGCCCGGCGACGTGTAGATCGTCATCGGCGCGACGTTTCCGTTCGCGCCGGCCGGCGAAGATGTAGATGACTCCCGCGCCCGTCGTCGTCGAGTCGGCGACGTAGATGATGCCCGCCGAATTGACCTTGACGTCGGTCGGCGCGTTGAGCTGCGTGTTGCAGCCGTGAATCTTGCGAATCGGCTTCGTGTACGGAAGCTTCTTATTATACGGCGGGAAGACGAGAATCGCCGGCGCGCTTGCGAGCTGCAGCTCGCGTTCGGCTTACCCTGATCGGCGATGTAGATGTTCCCGCGCGAGTCGAGCGCGACGCCGAACGGCGTGATGACGCCGTTCTTCGCGCGTGATCGCGAAGCGCGGGAAGATGTTGACCGGCGTCGGCGTCGGCGAGGCGTCGGCGTCGGGCTGGCGACGTCGGCGTGGGGCGTCGGGCGTCGGGCGTCGGTCGGCGTCGGCGTCGGCGTCGGTGGCGTCGGCGTCGGCTTGGGCGTCGGCGACGGCGTCGGCAGGATGAACTGCTCGACCGTCGCGCCTTGAATGTTGGCCACGTAGATGTGGCCCTTGACGCGTCGAGCGCGACGCCGCCGGGAAGCTTCAGACGCGGACGCGGACCCGCGATCGACTGATACGGCGTCGTCGTGCCGCGCGACGAAGAGCAGAATCGCGGCTCGGATAGGTGATCGGTCGGGATCGTTGTCGGCGATCACCATGATGTTCGGCACGCGGGCTCGCCGAGCTCGACGGCGTCGGGCGTCGGCTGCTTCGGCGTAAACGCGATGCCGCGCGGCCGGCCCGATCAGCGCAGTCGAGCTCAGCGGCAACACGTTGCCGGTCGCGAGCGCCTCGAACTCGATCAGCAGCGCCTGGTTCGTGCTGGGATTGTAGTTCGTCACCCAGAGATTCTGACGCGCGGTCGAAGGCGAGATATTGCGGACCGTCGAGCGTCGTGCTGCGAGCCGCCGATCTGAAAGGCGGGGCCGCCGCCGTTCTTCGTGCCGTTCGAGTAGATGCTGATCGCGTTCTGATTGCTGTTCGATCGCATAGAGCGTCTTCGACGGGAAGTTCGGACCGACGTTGACGCCGGTCGTATTGCCGAGGTTGCTGCACGCGACGATCGCGGCCGTCAGCGACGAGCGCGAGGAAACCTACGGTGAGCTTAGGCAGCATTCGCTTCCCCCAACGTCAGTCACGCTGCGGACCCCTTTCTCTTCATAGACAGGTACTGCGGAGTGCGGTTCCCCCAGCGGCCCCAGTTTCCTGGCCCCGTGCGCGATGAGCAAGGAACCAGCAGGCGGCTGCCATCAGCACGAGCAGCGACAGACCGACGATCAGCGCCGGCGCATGCGCCGCCGCACGTAGGCCGGCCGGCTCGACTCGGTGTCGATGATCTGGCGCGGCATTCTTACCTTAAACCGCGCGGCGCAGCGGATGGTTGAGCTCGTCGGTCTGCACGAGCTTGAGCAGCTCGCCGACCGTGACGAATCGATAGCCCGCCCGCTTGAAGCGCTCGACGACGTACGGCAGCGCCTCGATCGTCGCGAGCTTGCCGCTGTGCAGCAGCACGATCTCGGGCGCGGTCGCGTGCGCGAGCAGATGGCGCTGCGAGCTGCGGCGACCGTGACGTGCGCCAGTCGCCGCTGTCGTCGGTCCAGAGCACGACCGAATATCCGAGCGCCTGCGCGATCTGCAGCGTCCGCTCGGTATAGCGGCCGTGCGGCGGACGCATCAGCGTGCGCACGGCGGGATCGTGGCTCAGCGCCCACAGCGCGTCGCGCCCCTCGAGGATCTCGCGGCGCACTTGCGTCGCGCGGATTCTTGATCGAGATTCGGATGCGTGTACGTGTGATCGGCGATCTCGTTGCCGTCGGCTTCGATGCGGCGCGTCAGCTCGGGCCACTGCTGCGCGTCCGCGCCGATCAGAAAGAACGTCGCCGGCACGCCGAGATCGTGCAAGCACGTCGAGCAGCATCGGCGTGAAGACCGGATACGGCCCGTCGTCAAAGGTCAGCGCGATCAGCCGCGGCCGCCCCGAGCGATCTTCGCGTCGGAAGCTCGTGCGTCACGCGATAGAGCCGCGCGACGACGTCGCTCGAAAACTCGAGGTGCACGTTCGTCGTCGGCGTGACGAGCGCCGGCGGCACGTTGCTCCGATGCACGACCGCGCGCCAGCCGCCGGCGATCAGACCGACGACCACGACGATTGCGATGACGATCTTCGGTCTGTGCGACACGAGACGCGGCTACGAGTGATCGCGGCAGCATCGGCCTGCGTGGTTCTCGCGAGATCGCTGCCGACGATCACGGTGACGTCGCTGGTCGTGCGTCGCCGTCGCTGCCGGCGAGCCGCTCGGCGACGGATCCGGAACGACGACCGCCTTGCGCAAGCCCTGCGGCAGCGCCTCGCGCACCTTGCGCGCCGGCGAACGTGACGGTCGAGTGCTCGTGGATCTCGGTCGTCGCGTAGTCGGAACGATCGGCGTCGCCGACGTCGCCGATCGTGAAGCCGGCCTTGCTGCAGCGACGGTCGCGACGCGGCGCGCGGCGCCCGCTGACGCCGCTGCCGTTCTCGACGTCGACGCGCAGCGTCGCCGGCGCGAATCGCCGCCAGCGCCATCGCATCGGGCGACGGCACCGGCGCGGGCGGCGCGGTCAGCATCGTCGCGACGAGATGCGCGCGCGCCGCGTGTCGGGCACGAGCGAGTCGCCGTAGCTCGGCAAGATTGACGTCGTCGGTGTACGGAACCTGGTTGCTGACGATCGCCGAATCGGGCATGCCCTGATAGTACGTCGCGATCGAGAGCAGCTCGGAGTCGGTGAAGTCGGTCTGCACGTACTTGCGGAAGACCGCCAGCAGATCGCCGAGGTGCAGGAACGTATTGACGCGATCGCCTTTGAGCTTGGCGACAAGCGCGTGCAGCACTTGCTGCTGGCGCATGATCCGGCACGGATCGCTGCACCAGTCGTGGCGGAAGCGCATGTACGCGACGGCGTGCTCGCCGTCGAGATGCTGCAGGCCTTCCTTGAAATGGATGTGCAGGTGGCCCCAGCTGTCGTCGTAGTCGAGCGTGTCGCCGGTGCAGCCGGTCTTGTAGCGCAGGCAGTTCGACGACTTGACGTCGACGTCGACGCCGCCGATCGCGTCGACGAACTCCTTGGTCGCGTCGATGCGCAGCACGACGTAGCGATCGAATCCCGGGAATCCCGAGCCACTGCGCGATGACGCTCTTGGCTTCTTTGACGCCGCCGTCCGACTGCGCCTGGTTGATCTTCGCCTGCGAGCCGTTGGGCATCGTGGCGATCATGTCGCGCGGAATCGAGAGCTCGTAGATGCGCTTGTTGGCGAAGTCGAGGTTGACCGCCCAGATCACGTCGCTGCGCGAGTTGGTCGAGAACTCTTCGTCCTTGGCGGTGTAGTCGTAGTCGAGGCCTTCGACGAGCACGAGCAGATTGTTCGCTTGCCGAAGACCTGCTGCGGCGTCGGCACGAAGATCTGCGTGATCGCCGTGACCGGATTCTTGTGCTCGAAGACCGCGTAGCCCGCCACGCGTCGAGACGCACGCCCGAGCGACGACGATCGCCGACGATCGTCGAGGACGCGTCTTACTCAAACCGACGCTGCGCTCCGCGAGTACCGCTCGGCCGAAGAAATCGAACGGGCCGTGGCCCTCGAGCCTCACGTCGGCGAACTCGCCCACGCTGGCCTCGCCGGTGAAGTAAATGCCGCCATCGACGCCGGGCGCTTCACCCTCCGAGCGTCCGAACCATGCTCGGCGTTCTCCCAGCGTATCGGCGCAAGCCGTCGCGTTCGCGCAAGCGACGCGACTCTTCGACCAGCACGCGCACGGTCGCTGCCGCAGCGCTTGCTGCGCGCGCGCTCCGAAGCGAGGCGCTGCGCCTCGCGCAAGCCGAATCAGGCGCTGGCGGCGCCGCCGCGCGCCGACGCGATCGGCGAGCTCGCGCCGCCGGCGTGCCCTCTTCGGCGCTGTATTCGAAGAAGCCGACGCGATCGAGCTGCGCGCGCCCGATCCACTCCTCGAGATACGCGACGTGCTCGTCGGTCTCGCCGGGAAAGCCGACGATGAAGGTCGAGCGCATCGTGATGCCGGGAACGCGCGCGCGAAACTCGTCGATGATCTCGAGATAGCGCTCGCCGTTGCTCGGCCGGCGCATCGCGCGCAGCACCTCGGGATGCGCGTGCTGCAGCGGCATGTCCATGTACTTGCAGACTTTCGGCAAGCCGCGCGATCGCGTCGATCAGCTCGCGATCGACCGTCGCCGGATAGAGATAGAGCAGCCGAATCCACTCGATGCCGTCGATCTCGTGCAGGCGCTCGAGCAGCTGCGCGAGGCCGCCGCGGCGCAGCCCGCGATCGCGTCCCCACATCGACGTGTCTTGCGCGATCAGGATCAGCTCTTTGGCGCCGCCCGCCGACCAGCGCGCGCGCCTCCGCGACAGATCGACTCCGCGCTGCGGCTGCGAAACTTTCCGCGCAGCGCGGGAATGATGCAGAACGTGCACGGATGATCGCAGCCCTCGGCGATCTTCAGATACGCGGTGGCGCGCGGCGTCGTGACCAGCCGCGGCAAGAAATCGTGCTCCGGCTCGGCCTCGAAATCGAGCCGCACCGGCCGGCGGCCGGCCTCGACGTCGTCGAGCAGCTCGACGATGCCGGCGTACGCGCCGGTTCCGACGACGCCGTCGATCTCGGGAATCGAGGCTCTGCAGCTGCGTCGCCGTAGCGCTGCGCGAGACAGCCCGCGACGATCGAGCTGCTGTCCGCGGCGCTTGCGCGACGCGTGCTCGAGGATCGTCTCCGTCGATTCTGCCTTGGCGGGATCGATGAAGGCGCACGTGTTGATGACGACCGTGTCGGCGCAGCTGCGCGTCCGGCTTCCAGCCGCCAGCCGGCGCCGCCGAGCTTGGCGATCATCACCTCGGTGTCGACGAGATTCTTCGCGCAGCCCAGGCTGACGAACGCGACGCTCGGCATGCACGCTCTACCGGTAGTTGACGAACTGCAGCGGCAGCTCGAACTCCATCGAGCGCAGCGACGCGATGACCTTCTGCAGATCGTCCTTGTTCTTGCCCGAGACGCGGATTTGCTCGTCTTGATACTGCGCGTTCACTTTGAGCTTCAGCGACTTGATCGTGCTCCATCAGCGCTCGGCTCTGATCCTTGGGGATGCCGCTGCGCAGCGTGACGATCTGGCGCACGGTGCTGCCGGCGGCCGGCTCGAGCGCGCCGAAATCGAAGGCCTTGATGTCGATGCCGCGCCGCACGGCCTTGCTCTGAAGCATGTCGACGACGTTCTGCATCTTCAGCTCGTCGTCGGAGATCAGCGTGATCTTCTTGCCGTCGAACTCGATGCTCGTCTTGCTGTGCTTGAAATCGAAGCGATTCTCGATTTCCTTGCGCGTCTGATTGAGCGCGTTGTCGAGTTCTTGCTGGTCGACGCGCGAGACGACGTCGAACGAAGATTCGCTCGCCAAACCTTACGATCTCCTCTTAAAGTGTGAACGCGTGCTCGACGACGTCGCCCGGCTTTCCGAGCTTTCCGACGTCCTTGCCGTCGACGTAGATCTCCACGCCGCCGGCGTTTCCGATGCGCACGAGGCGCTCTTCCCGTGGAACGTCTTCGACGTTCCGGCCGGAAACGTACCTTCCATGCTAACATTTCCGTCAACGGTGACCCGCAGCCAAGAGGGGGCGGAGAGGACCAGCGCGAGCGACTTGGCGCCGCCGAGCACCGGAGGCGCGGGCGTGCTGGTCGCCGGCGACGCCGTGGCCCGGCGTCGAGGCGATCGGGCTCGCCGCCGACGGGTGCCGCGCTGGCGAGCGGCTGCGGGAGCCCGGCCCGCCGGGGCATCGTCAGCTCGTTGAAGACCACGAAGGCGATCAGCAGCACCGCGACCGTCCCCGCGACCCAGAGCGAGCGCCGCGCCCGCCCACGACGGCGCGCGCTCCGCGCGGCTCCGGCTCGCTCGCGAGCGGCTCGTCTGCGGCGAGCGGATGGCGTGCGGTTGAAGGCGGCGACGGCCTCCTCGGGGTCCAGCCCCAGGAAGCGCGCGTAGGTTCGCAGGAAGCCGCGAACGTAGACCGGCGCGCCGATCGTGTTCCAGTTCTCGTCCTCGATGGCGGCCAGATAGACGGAGCGAATGCGGATCTGCTCGGCGACGTCCGAGAGCGAGAGGCCGCGCGCCTCGCGCGCCGCGCGAAACCGCTCACCCAGCGCTTCAGACGCTCCTGACATTTGGGCTTTGAGTTAGCTTCGCCCTAGTGTTATCCTGTTCGCGAAAGTCATATGGCAAAAGAACGCGTCATTGCGGCAATGAGCGGCGGAGTCGACTCCGCCGTTGCCGCCGGTCTCTTGCTGGAAAGCGGTTACGACGTCGTCGGAATCACGATGAAGATGTACGCGCCGTCGCGGCCCGCGCACGCCAAGAGCTGCTGCGGCATCGACGATTTCGACGACGCGCGGCGCAGCGCCGCGGTGCTCGGAATTCCGCATTACGTATTGGACTTCGAGGAGGCGTTCCGGCGCAACGTCATCGAGCGCTTCGTCGACGACTACGCGGCCGGCCGCACGCCCAACCCGTGCGTGTCGTGCAACAATTTCGTCAAGCTCGGCACGCTCGCGCAGTACGCCGACCGGCTCGGCGCGCGCTACGTCGCGACCGGCCACTACGCGCGCATCGAGCGCCGCGACGACGGCCCGCACCTCTTCCGCAGCTCGCACGCAAAGGATCAGGCCTACGCGCTCGCGCAGCTCACGCCCGCGCAGCTCGCGCGCCTGCTGCTGCCGCTCGGCGAGCTCGACAAGGCGGCGACGCGCGCGCACGCGTCGCGCATCGGGCTGCCGGTGCACGACAAGACCGAATCGCAAGACATCTGCTTCGTCGAAGGCGGCGACTATCGCGACGTGCTCGAGCGCATGCGGCCCGAGATCGACGGCGCGGGCGAAATCGTCGCGACGACGGCGAGCGCGTCGGCGAGCACGCCGGCATCGCGAACTACACGGTCGGGCAGCGCGCGCGGCTTCCCGCCAGCAGCGCCGGACCGCGCTACGTCACGCGCATCGACGCCGCGACGAACACGATCGTCGTCGGGCGCGAGGACGAGCTGCTTTCCGACGAACTCGAGGCCGACGAGCTCAACTTGATCCGCCCCGAGCGCTTCGCAGCGCACGAAACGCCGGTGCGCGCGATGATCCGCTACCGCGCCGCGCCGGCACCGGCGCTCGCGACCGTGCTCGACGACGGTCGCCTGCGGCTGCGCTTCGAGCGCCCGCAACGCGCGATCTCGCCCGGCCAGCTCGTCGCGCTGCTCGATCCGAGCACCGACGAAGTGCTCGGCGCCGCGACTATATCCGGCGAGGCGGAGCGAACAGCGTTGAAGCTCACTCCGCCGCGGCCGGCGGCTCCATCGTCCGAAGGTAATACACGAAGACACCTCCGCCGATGACGAGCAAGACCAGCGAATCGAGGATGAAGCGCAAGGTCATCTCGCCGCGGATCAGGGCCTCGACAACCCAGGCCGCGTCCGTGAGCACGACGATCGCCGCGACGACGAGCGTGAGATACGTGAGCCAGCGCCGTACGGCGGACCGTAGAGATCGACGCGCTCCGAAGCTCGCGCTCAATGAGCGAGTGAACGTACACGAACGTGGGAAAGGTGACGATGACCGTCGCAACCTGCCACGCGATGTCGTCGCGAAGGGAGCCGTAAGATGCTCGTTTGCGCTGGATCCGGAAACCAGAACGCGATGAGGCGATAGAATATTTGCCCCAGCGCGACGGCCCAGAACCCGAGCGTGATGAAATTCAGCAGATAGTAGAACGCGTCGCGCGCATCCTCGGCGCCTTGGTCTCGCTTCGGCAGCGGCGCGCCCAGCCGCTCGGCATAAAACGCCGAATATGCGCGATAAATCCGCCGCTCGGGCCAGCCGTTTTGGCGCAATAGCGAGACGACGAAGTCGTCGCTGATGTTTTGCTCCTTCGCCGAGCGCAGAAAGGCGAGCAGTTCTGCGTCCGTATCCTGTCGCACGCTCATCTCGACGTTGGTTTTTAGGGGGCGGGTGTCGGCGAGGGCGGCGGCATTGCCAACACCGTAGTGGGTTTTGTCGGGTTGCACTGAAGCGGCGGTGGAGACGGGCCGACGAACGACGTTAAGTCGAGCGGATTCGAACTCGTCGTGGCGCTCTGGGTACCAGACGTCGAACCGCCCGGCTTTGCGCCGCCCTGCTCGCGCGACTGCTCACCGCCGCCGGGAGGCTTGGGTGGCTTAGTCGGCTTGAGGTTCACGACTTTAACCGTCACTTGTGCCGAGCGGGCCAACGGGGGCGACGGAGTTGGAAACGCAAACGGTGTGAATTGATCGAAGCCAACGAGTTGGCTCACCGGTTTTGGCGTTGGGTACCCGCTCGGGACCCCACCTTGTTCTCGCAGCTGGGCGACGATGTCCAGCCTTTGGCACATCTGGTCTACGCCGCGTTCCAAGGCCACAGTCGCGACATCGTCACGGATGATGTACGACGTCGGATCGACGTCCACGATCTTGGAAAAGGCAAGCGCGCCCTGCGTGACCGACGTCCATTTCAACCAATGCGGGAAGCCGAGCGACAGCAGCGTCACGTAGGCCGCCAGGGACGCGCCGGTCGTCGGGAGCCACGCGGCATCCTGTCCGCCGAACGGGATCGTCGTCCGCGTAAAGCAGTCGGCGATGAATGCGCCGGCCTGCGCGCCGACGCGCGACTCGCCGGTAATGAAGTTCGAGTTGCTCGTCATGCTGATGGAATAGACGAAGTATCGCTCGCCGTTCGCGCAGATCACGGATCCCGGCGATGAACCTAGCTGGGCGCTCGTGAAGCTCGACCGCACCGCCGTGACGCCGCGGCGGGCAAGCAGTTCAGCGATGACCGGGGCATAGTCCACGTCTTTGTTTGAGGTCGGCGCCTGGACGATTTGCAGGTACTGCTGGTAGCCTCGGTTGAGCACGATGGTGTTGCCGACTATCGTCGGCGTGCCCAGCAGAACGGTGACGTCGGAATCCTTTGGCGTAACCGACAGGTCCAAGTCCTTGACGTTGGCGATGACGCCGCCGTCGACAATATCGATCGCGGTGAGATTGTAGTGCGACTGCGTGCCGGTCGGCGCCGCTCTGATTAAGACCGTTGCGTCAACCGGACTGCATTGCTGCCCTGTCGGCAGCGGGCAGTAGCCGCTCCCGACCACCCAAACGGAATACAATGGGAAGTCTTTGTTGATGACGTCCGCCATCGAGCCGAGCGGCGATTTGGTCGCATCCTCGCCCTTCGGCGGAATGACGGCGACTTTAACGAGTATTCCGGTGCTCGCAGGCCGCGAGGCGCCCAAGGCCGTTCCGGAGGCCGATATCAAAAATGCGGCTGCAAGAATCGCGTTGAAACGCCGCACTTTCTATTGTTTCATACAGGCGTGGGCGGCGTTGGAATATTCGAGCTGTACGGAGTATGTTATGCCGCCGAGCACCATCGGGAAGTTCTTTCCCTCGCAAAGGTCACCAATCTCCTGGCCTTTGACGGCTTGCGCGATGGCGAGCCAGCCGTTCGAATCCGGATCAGTTATCGTCTCGAAGAGCTCGTGGGAGAGCGACGAGTCGGTAGAGTTATTGAGCTCCGTGCTATCGGTGTTGCCCGCAACGCTGCAGCCCTGTACGACTTGATAGGGCTCGACGGTGTAGAGCACGTGCTGATTACTCGGAAGATCCACGCTGACGTGGTACGCACAAAACTCCCAGGTCGAGTCGTTGTCGGGGGAATAGCACTGGTTTGATTGGGACATGCACGTGTCGACGCCCGGCGGCAAGAACACGTGATAGACGTGATTGTATCCCGTGCCGAGCTGTTTCGAAGCCTCGTCTACGATGGCGAGGATCTCGTTCGAGTCGAGGTTATTATTATATATAGTTCGCCTAACGGGATACGACGCGCCCAACGTGTACCGATTTGACGTGCTAACCCCGACGTATTGGTCGACGAGCTTTATGAATGAGCTGCTCCCGAAGTTTCGCAAAAACGCTTCGGGGTCGCCCCAACACGATGCATCGCAGTTGACGTAGATGTTGTGCGACTCCGCGGTAGTTACGACCGGCCCCTGTAGCTCGTTCGCGAGGTCGGCCGGAAAGTATGACGCGGGACCGCCCGCGGACAGCGCTTGAACGCCGTGTGCGGCACCTGACGGTGGGAAGTTATATATAGCGCGATACTTGCTCTGCGCGGGTAATGTAAGGTGATAGTGGAAATTGTTGAACACTCTTCCAGCCAGTTTCACGCTGAACGGAGCGAGCTGGCTGGATTGATCTGCTTTCGTGACACCCGGCGCGTTTGCCAAACACGCGGCAATGAATAGTACCGCCACGGCCCTAATCTGGCCGATCCAGGTACGGAGCAACCGAGAACGCTTCATCATGACGCACCCTCAATTCGATTCGAAAAGGCGGCGGCGCGAGCTAGTTCTCGGTGGGGTTCCCCGCTAAGCAAGCGTCCCCCTCCCCGTCAAGGGAGGCTAGGATGCTGCTGTCGCCAGGGCTAAGTCGTTGCGGAGGTTCCAGTACGTGTCGCGGATGACGGGTTTGAAGCCGGCCTTGATGATGAGCTCCTCGAGGTCGCGGCGCGTCGCTTCGTTGGTGCTGCCGGCGTCGTGCACGACCTGCTCCTCGATGATCGTGCCGCCCATGTCGTCGCAGCCGTAGAACAGCGCGAGCTGCCCCATCTTCAGGCCGGGCGTCAGCCACGACGCCTGCAGGTGCGCGAAGTTGTCGAGATAGAGCCGCGAGATCGCGAGCACGCGCAGGTACTCGAGGCCCGTCGCCTCTTTTCCGCGCAGCGGCGTCTTGAACGGCACGTAGTACCACGGGATGAAGGCGGTGAAGCCGCCGGTCTCGTCTTGCAGTTCGCGCAGCACGTGCAGATGCTCGATGCGCTCCGCCGGCGTTTCGATCGAGCCGAACATCATCGTCGCGGTCGTCGGCATGCCGAGCAGCTGCGCCTCGCGCATCACGCCGAGCCACTCGTGCGGCTGCACCTTGCGCGCCGAGATGCGTTTGCGCACGCGCTCGACCAGAATCTCGGCGCCGGCGCCCGGCAGCGACTTCATGCCCGCGGCCTTCAGCCGCGCGAGAACGTCGCGCGTCGAGATCTCCTCGACGTGCGCGATGCCGACGATCTCCGAGACCGAGAGCGAGTGGATGTCGACCTGCGGATACTCGCGAGCGCACGCGCTCGAAGAGTCGTTCGAACCACTCGATGCCGAGCTCCGGATTGACGCCGCCCTGGATCATGATCTGCGTCGCGCCCTGGTCCACCGCGTACTTCACGCGATCCAGCACCTGGTCGTGCGACATCGTGTAGCCTTCTTTGTGATGCTCCGGCCGGAAGAATGCGCAGAACGTGCAGTGCACGTTGCACACGTTCGTGTAGTTGATCGTCGTGTCGATCACGTACGTCACGACGTCGGGCGGGTGCATCTGCATGCGGCGCGCGTGCGCCGCGGCGCCGAGCTCGTGGATGTCGGCCTCGTTGTAGAGGCGCGAGCCCTTCGTCGAAGTCAGGCGGCCGCCGGCGGCGGCGCGGTCGAGCAAACTAGCCAGCGAGGGCACTGGCGACCTCCGGAAGCGGCGCCGGGAACGCCGGGATCGCGCCGATCTGCGACCAGCTCGCGGCAGTACGCCGCGAGACCGTTGCGCGCGGCCGCGTGGAACATGAAGTTGAGCTTTCCGTAGTAGCTCTCGTAGAAGCCCGCGGGGCGCGCGATCGTGCGCTGCGCGAGCGCGACGACCTCGGCGCGCGTGCGAGCGCGACCACGTGTACGCGTCGGTCAGCGCGTGCATGCAGGCGTGCAACGGCGCCGGATCGCGTTCGTAGGCGTCGCGGCGCGCGGCCCACACCGCGAAGACCGTCTGGTGGCCGCTCCACTCGTGCCACAGCCGTCCCAAATCGTAGACGATCTCGGCCGGGAACCGCTCGATCGCGTCGATCGCCGCGTCGCCGATCAGCAGCGTCGGTTCGCCCGCGCGCGCTCGCGCGAGCGGATCGCTCTCGTCGACGTATGCGGCGCGAACGCCGATAGCGCCGCTCGAGGATGATGCGCAGCAAGTATCGCCCGCTCGCCGACTCCTCGCGTGACGTAGATCGGCGCGCCTCCGAGCAGCGCCGGCGGCGTCCGCGAGACCAGCACGACCGAAACGACCTCGTCGCGCGCGCCGATGCACAGGTCCGGCAGCAGCACGAGCTCTCGGAGTTCGCCGCCCATGCGAACGCGCTGATCGGGACTCATGTCGAGCTCGCCGCGCAGCAGCATCGCGTTCAAGCGCGCCGGCACGTCGGCATGCAGCGTCCCCGGATACGCGATCGCGCCCGCATCGAACGCCGCATAGATCGGCAAGTCGTTCGTGTACTTGATCCGCCCGCAGCGCAGCATCACGTCACCGACAGCTGGCGAGACGTCCGGCGGGTCCAGTCCCAGGCGAACTCGTCGTAGGTCGAGTTGCGGCGGACCGGCACGTAGCCGGCCTCCTCGATCAGGCGGCGAAACTCGCGGTCGTCGACGTATTGGCCCGACTGCGTTCCGGCCGAGTGATAGATCATCTCCTCGTCGGTCGAGCCGTGCGTTCCGTCCATGTCGTCGGCGCCGAACTGCAGCGCCACCTGGCAGACCTTCAGCCCTTGGATCATCCAGTAGGCCTTGATGTGGTCGAAGTTGTTCAGCATCAGGCGCGCGACGGCGAACGTGCGGATGTCGTCGAGACCGGTCGTCCAGCCGCAGTACGAAAGCTCGTTGCCGTCGGGATGGAACGCCAGCGGAATGAACGCGTTGTAGCCGGGCGAGCGTTCCTGCGATTCGCGCAAGCGAATCAGGTGATCGACGCGGTCTTCGAGCGACTCGATGTGCCCGTACAGCATCGTCGCGTTGCTCGCGATGCCCTGGCGATGCAGCTCTTCGTGAATCTCGACCCAGTTCGCGGCCGAAACTTTGTTCGGGCAGATCTTCGAGCGCGTCCGTCGGCGAAGATCTCGGCCGCGCCGCCGTTGACGTTGTCGAGGCCGGCCTCTTTGAGCATGCCGATGATCGCCGGAAACGACAGCCGGTGGCGCTTGGCCATGTACTCGATCTCGGCGGCGGTGAAGAGCGAGAGCTGCACGTGCGGCAGCGCCTGCTTGAAGCGGCGCATCAGCGGCAGCCAATAGTCGAGCGAGAGCTGGCGCGGATCGTGGCCGCCGACGATGTGAATCTGATTGAAGTTCGTTCCGGTCTCGATCGCCTTGGCGAAGACCTGATCCGCCGTCATCCGGAAGACGCGCTGCGGTTCCTTGAACTCGTCCGCCGCAAACGAGCAGAACGTGCAGCCCGCGAAGCAGACGTTGGTCGAGTTGATGTAGCGGTTGAGGACGTAGAAGACTTTCTTGCCGCTCTTGCGCTCCTTCTGCTTGCGCGCGAGCCGCCCGAGCGTGTGCAGATCCCACGTGCGGTAGAGCGCGAGCCCGTCGTCCATCGAGAGCGGCACGCCGGCATCGAGCTTGCGCTCGATCTCCACGAGCATCGGGTCGGAAAACGGCATCTTGCGCTATTCGGCCGCTCTGGGCAGCCGCCCCGCAGCCTCCCGGGCCGAGATGGCGTGCGGAACGATCGAGAGACCGGCCGAGACGAGCGCGACCGCGAGCAGCGCCCCGCCGACGAGGTCGGTCACGTAGTGGGCGCCGAGCGCGAGGCGCGCCCAGCAGATCGCGATCGCGAACAGCGCGAGCAGCGCCGCGGCCGTCTTCCGCGTGGCGCTCGGCAGCTCCGAGATATACAGCATCAGCGCCCAGAGGCCGTAAAAGCCCGTCGCGATCGCCGCGTGCGAGCTGGGATACGAAAACGCGGTCTCGTGCTTGACGACCCAATCGAGCCGCCGCGGCCGCGCGAAGAGATGCTGGAACAGATCGGCGCCGCGCCAGCAGAGCAGCAGCATCGCGACGCTAAAGAGGATTCGCACGCGCCACGCCGGCGCCAGCCACGCGACGATCAGGAGGATCACCGCGAGCGGCACCATGGCGTAAACGTAGCACGACCAGGTCAGCCACCATGCGATAAGTGTCGAATGCCCGACCAAAGCGTGCTCCCAGGAGTTCAGCCCGCCGGCTCGCCGAAGTGGACGACCTGCACTCCGAGTACGGTGAAGAGCGCGGCCGCGACGATCATCACGATCATCGCGCGTATTGCGTAGCCAAATCGTAGCGCACGCGGTCAGCCGCTCGCGAAGAGGTCTTGCTGGCCGCCCGGATTCTTGCCGAGGCGCGGCGCCATCAGCTCGAGCTCCGGCAGGCCGACCAGGATCTTGCGCGGCTTCGTCCCTTCGTGCTGAGCCGACGACTTTGAAGTCTTCGAGCTGCTTCATCACGCGCACCGCGCGCGGATGGCCGATCGAGAACTGCGACTGCAGCGCGGCGGTCGACGCGTAATTCGTTTCGATGATGAACTTCGCGGCCTCGTAGCACAGCGGATCGGCGTCGCGGCGTGACTCGTCGTCGCCGACCGGCACGACCTCGACGTCGAGCAGGTTATCGGGTCGCGCCTGACGCGCCCAGAACTCCACGAGCCGGCTCACCTCCGAGCACGTGATGAACGCGCCCTGCGCGCGAATCGGCTTCGGCGCGTCGATCGGCAGGTACAGCATGTCGCCGCGGCCGAGCAGCCGCTCCGCGCCGTTCATGTCGAGGATCACGCGCGAATCGGTCTGCGAGCTCACCGCGAAGGCGATGCGCGACGGCACGTTCGCCTTGATGAGACCGGTGATGACGTCGACCGACGGCCGCTGCGTCGCGACGACGAGATGAATCCCGGTCGCGCGCGCGAGCTGCGCCAGCCGCATGATCGTCGTCTCGACTTTCGCCGGCGCCACCAGCATCAGGTCGGCGAGCTCGTCGATGACGATGACGACGTAGGGCAGGTGTTCCTGCGGATACTTGGCGTTGTACTCCTCGATCTTGCGAACGCCGGCTTTGGCGAAGCGCTCGTAGCGCGACTCCATCTCTTTCGTCATCTCGAAGAGCGCGCCGGCGGCGAGCCGCGGATCGGTGATGACCTCCTTGATCAGATGCGGAATGCCGTTGAACACGGTCAGCTCCACGCGCTTCGGATCGATCATCAGCATCTGCACTTGATCGGGCGTGGCGCTGACGAGCAGCGAAGCGATGATCGTGTTGAGGCAGACGGATTTGCCGGCGCCGGTCGCGCCGGCGACGAGGAGGTGCGGCATCTTGCAGAGATCGCCGAAGACCGGGCGGCCGGTGATGTCTTTGCCGAGCGCCATCCAGAGCGGCGGCACCTGCCCGCGATTGGGCAGCGCGTCGAGAATCTCGCGAATCGCGACGACCGACGACCGTTTGATTCGGGACCTCGATTCCGACCGCGGATTTTCCGGGAATCGGCGCCTCGATGCGCACGCTCGTCGCGGCGAGCGCGAGCGCGAGATCGTCGGCGAGCGACGCGATCCGCGAGATCTTGACACCGCGTTCGGGCTTGAGCTCGTAGCGCGTGATCGAGGGGCCGCGCTCGATGTGCACGACCTTCGCACCGACGCCGAAGCTGGCCAGCGTGTCTTCGAGGATGTGCGCGCGATTGGATTCGTCGACCACCTGGCTCGGCGGCACGTCGAACAGCGAGAGATCGGGAAGGCGGTACGCGCCCTTGAACGTGCGGAGCGACTTCGGCGGCACGATCGGTGGCGGCTCGATTTCTGCGTCGATCTCCGGCTCGATCTGGCGGCCCGACGTCGGCTTCGATCTCCGGCTCGACGACCGGCTCGGCGACGCTCTGCTGCATCGGCAGGGCGAAGGCCTCGCGCAGCCGCGGCAGCCGGGGCAGCTGCGGCGGCCGCAGGCCGCCGAAGAACACGATGACGCGGCCGATGAACTGTTTCATGCTGGCGTTGGTCAGCCACAGCGTCAGCGAGAGCGCCGCGAGGCCGAGCAGAATCCAGGCGCCGGCCGGGCCGAACAGCGCGCGCAGCGCCCACCAAATGTTCGAGCCAATTCGCCGCCGTGCGCCGGCCCGCGCGCACCGAGCATCGCATCGATGATCAGGAAGTACGCAAGCGCGGTGCTGCCCAGGCCGGCAATCATGCGCGGGACGTTGACTTCCAAGAACACGATCGCGCCGAAGAGCGCAACGAGTATCGGGAAGAGCGGCGCAGCGGATCCGAAGAGACGGCGCAGCCGGCGGCGGTCCAAGCGCCGATCGCCCCGGCGTGATGTGGAAACGCGAGCGCGATTCCGCAAAGGACGGCGAGTGCGATCGCGGTAATCCCAACGATCTCGAGGTTGAGCCTCGCCCTGGCATTCGCTCTGCGGCGCTTGCGGCCGGCGGAGTCGTAGCGCGCCCTGCCATGGAATCTATCTCTTCTTCGTCACACTGGGAGTTCATTGTGGCGCTTCGACCCGGCTCGGCACAGCTCGTCGTCCTCGAAGGCGATCAGACCGGACAGGAGTTGCTGCTCGAAGCGCTGCGCGTGCTCGACCGCCGGTCATCGGCATCGAGCTGGCACTCGAGCCTTACGACCTTTCGCTGGAGAACCGCCGAGCGACGCGCAACCGGGTCGTGTTCGATGCGGCCGACGCGATGAAACAGCATCGTCTCGGTCTCAAGGCCGCGACGATCACGCCGGAGGGCCGTGACGACGTCGGCTCGCCCAACCGTATCATTCGCGAAGCGATCGGCGCTTCAGTCATCGTTCGCACCGGCCGAAAACTGCCGCGCGTGCTGCCCGTCGGCGGGATCCACGCGCCGATCTCGGTCGTGCGCATGGCGGTCGGCGACGCGTACGGCGCGCAGGAGTGGCGCGAAGGCAAGGGAGCGGATGAGATCGCGCACCGCACCGAGACGATCTCGCGGCGCGTGTGCCGCTACGGTCGCCGAGTACGCGTTCCAGCACGCCGCAAAGAGCGGCGCGACCGTCTTCGGCGGCCCCAAGTACACGGTCAGCCCCGTCTACGAAGGGATGCTCAAAGAAGAGATGGATGCCGCCGCGCGGCGCCATCCGGGCGTTCCCTACGATCCGCAGCTCATCGACGCGACCTACGCGCTGCTGCTATCGGCCGCGGGAGATGCGCCGCTCGTGATTCCGGCGCTCAATCGCGACGGCGACTGCCTCTCCGATCTCGTGATGCAGCTCTTCGGCTCGATCGCCGGCGCGGAATCGGTCGTGCTCGCGTTCGACGAGAACCTTGCACCCTCGGCGATCATGGCGGAAGCGCCGCACGGGACCGCGCCGCGTCTCGAAGGCAAGAACGTCGCCAATCCGCTCGCGATGATCCTCGCGCCGCCGCCGTGCTCTCTTACATCGACGATCCGCGCGCCGTCGCCGCCTCGCGCGCGATCTACGATGCCGCGATGGCCACTGTCGCCGAGGGCATCGCCACCGCCGACCTCGGCGGCCACGCCACGACGACCGAGTTCACCGACGCCGTCATCTCCCGCTTGTCATTGTGAGTGAAGTGCCGCGGTGTCAGGGGCGCTAGGGGCAGTAGTGGTTGGAAACCTTTAAGAAAAAGTAGCCCCTCTTAGCGCCGTTTCTGTCCACCCCGTAGAATTCGACTCGGCGCCGCCGCAAGCCGAGCCGGATGTAATCCTCCACTGCGTCTGGCTGCTGCCTTCGCGCTCCGCGTTGTAGCAGTTCTGGCCGTTAAAGCATCCGTTGAATTGGCCAAGGTAGGAGTTGACGACGTGCGGACCGCTCACGGTCACGACGATGCCGGGCTTCGTGTGTCTCGTCAGCCGAAAGGACACGGTAGGACTTCGACTCCGCGCGTTCCGCCGCAGTCTTTGTCGGGAGAGGCCGCCGCGCCGAGCGGGGGCGGCACGAGGACAGAGCGATCTTAGATGTCGGTTGTCCCGAGCGCGCGCGGCGAGCATCGAGAGGCTCGCTGCCGCCGCCATCGGGTTCATTCGAAGTAGCATCTTAGAACCTCGTTACACTTCCATTACGACCGGGATGACCACTGGGCGGCGTTTCGTGCGCGCGTGCACGGCGCGGGCCAGCGCGCTGCGGATGTGTTCCTTGACGGTGTTCACGTCGCGCATCGCGTCGACGGAAATTCCTTCGATCATCGTCGTGAGTTCCGCGCGCAGCTCGTCGAGCACGCCGTCGGCCTCCGGGAGATAGAAAACGCCGCGCGAGATGAGATCCGGACCGGCGATGACGCGCGCCTCTTCGCTGTCGATCGCCACGACCACCATGATGATGCCGTCGTTGGAGAGCGCCTTGCGGTCGCGCAGCACCGCTTCGCCGATGTCGCCGATGCCCGATCCGTCGACGAACACGTGGCCGCCGTACGTCTTGCCGACCTTGTCGCCGTATTCGTGCGTGAACTCCAGCACGTCGCCGTTCTCCACGACGAACACGTTGCCGGGCTCGACGCCCGTCTGAACGGCCAGCCGGCCGTGCGCGGCGAGCATGCGATACTCGCCGTGCACGGGGACGAAGAATTCCGGCCGCACCAGATTGAGCATGAGCAGCAGCTCCTCTTGCGAGGCGTGGCCCGAGACGTGCGAGCGGCCGTCGGTGCCGTGAATGACGGTGGCGCCGAGCTTGCAGAGGTTGTTGATCGTTCGATGCACGCTCTTTTCGTTTCCGGGAATGGGCGTCGCGCTGATCACGACCGTATCTCCCGGCACGATGCGAAACTGCTTGTGGTCGCGCACCGACATCCGCGCGAGGCCGCTCATCGGCTCTCCCTGCGAGCCGGTCGTCATCACGACGATGCTGCTCGGGCGGATACTGATCGATGTCCTCGATCTTGATCAGCGTGTCCGGCGGAATGCGCAGGTGTCCGAGCGACCCTGCGAAGTGCACGACGTTGCGCATCGAGCGGCCGAGGAACGCGACCTTGCGATTGAATCGCACCGCGTGGTCGACCGTTTGCTGGATCCGCGGCACGTTCGATGCGAACGAGGCGATGACGATGCGTCCCTTCGCGTGCGAGAAAATCGAGGTAAACGCCTCTCCGACGATCCGCTCCGAAAGCGTGTGCCCGGGCCGCTCGGCGTTGGTGGAGTCGGAGAGCATGCAGAGGACGCCCTCGTCGCCGACGCGCGCGATGCGGGCGAAGTCGGCCGGCTTTCCGTCGATCGGCGTCTGATCGAATTTGAAGTCGCCCGTGTGAAAGACCGTGCCCACCGGCGTGCGGAGCGCCAGAGCGCAAGCCCCGGCGACGGAGTGGTTGACGTGGACGAACTCGGCCTCGAACTCGCCGTAGCGCACGCGGTCTCCGGGCTTGACCTCCGTGAACTCCGCCTCGCCCAGATGCTGTTCGCGCGACTTCGCCTTGATCAGCGCGATCGTCAGCGGCGTCGCGACGATCGGCGTGTCGCGAAATTCCTTCGCGAAGTACGGGATGCCGCCGATGTGGTCTTCGTGTCCGTGCGTCACGAGCAGCGCCCGCAGCTTGTGCGCGCGCTCGCGCACGTAGGTGAAGTCGTTGATGACGATGTCGACGCCGTACATTTCTTCGTCTGGAAACATCAGGCCGCAGTCGACGACGACGAGGTCGTCGTTCGTCTCGATCACGGTCATGTTGCGCCCGATCTCGCCGCAGCCGCCGAGCGGAACGATGCGCAGGTACGGTTGCGAGGGCGGCGCGGCAACGGTCAGGGCGTCAGAGCTCACGAGCGGTGCTTTTGCCCTTCATCCTTGCTCCCCCGCGCGTACGGCGTGAATTGCGCGGCGGAGGTTGCCTACGATGAATGTCTTCGCCCTGCTGTCGATCCTGCTCGCCGCGCGTCCCGCGGCCTCGCCGTCGCCGAGCGCCGCGCCCGCCGCCGCGCCTCGATCGCCGCCGCTCTCGCCCGACGCGCTCTACTCGCGCCGCGCGCTGCGCCGCGCGCGGCTCCTCATTCAAATGCGCATGCTGGAGTTTCGGGAGGGGCGCTTCGAGTGCGTGCGCGCCGCGCTCTTGCGGCAGCTGCCTCGCCGGCGCTGCGCCCTCAGGAGCCCACCACCTGGGCGGCCGCCGAGAACGCTTGCTTCCCGCGTTGACTTGGCGGTCCTGACACCATCTGCGACTTTTTTCCGTTAAGCGGGTAGATGCTGGAAGAAAACTCCTTCAACCTTACGGAATACGTTTAAGATGGTGAGAAATCGAGTACTGCCCACGCTTGATCGTGGGACTCGTGGGCGCCGTTATCGGCAGCTTCCTTATGATGCTCTACGCGAGCAGTCACTTCGGCGGCGCGACCGGCCCCGATCGGACTCCGCCCGCCGTCGCCGCGGTGCCGCTGAGCGGCGTCAGCGACCAAGATCGCATCGTCAGCGCGGTCAAGCGCACGAAGTCGTCGGTCGTGGCAATCACGGAACAGGTCAACGGCCAGCAAGTCATCCCGGCCGATCCGTTCTTCCAGCAGTTCTTTGGCGGCCAGGGGCCCGGCATCGTGCAGCCGTACCGCGGCGAGGCCTCGGGCTCCGGCTTCGTGATCGACGGCAGCGGCGACATCGTCACCAACGCCCACGTGCTGCAGCCGCCCAACGGCGGACACATGACGAAGCTGACGGTCGTCTTCGCGAACGGCGACCACGTGCCGGCGCACGTCCTCGCGTACAACCTCGCGGCTGACGTCGGCATCCTGAGAGTGGACGGCTACTCGAAGCTTCCGCCGCCGCTGCGAACTGGCCGATTCTACCCGGCTCGAGCAGGGCCAGTGGGCGATCGCGATCGGCGAGCCGCTGCAGCTGCAGCAGACCGTCACGGTCGGCGTCGTCTCGGCGTTCAATCGCTCAGAGCCGATCCCCACGGAGAACGGCGGCGAGATCGACTTCAAGGGCCTGCTCCAGACCTCGGCGCCGATCAATCCCGGCAACTCGGGCGGCCCGCTCATCGACATCGACGGCCAAGTCATCGGCATGAATCAGTCAACGGTCAAGTCGGCGTACGCGCAAGGCATCGGTTTTGCGATTCCTTCCAACACCGTGCGCAGCGTCGTGGCCTCGCTCGAGAAGAACCCGGGAGCGCACCAGGGCACCGACACCGGCTTCCTCGGCATCTACATGGCCGACCTGACCGCCGGCGTCAAGAACCAGATCGGCTACAAGGGCAGCGCCGGCGTCGCGGTCCAGCAGGTCTTCTCCGGCTCGCCCGCCGACCAGGCCGGCATCCAGCCGGGCGACGTCATCCTCCAAGTCGACGGCAAGTCGTTCGACAGCGTCAAGGCGCTCCACGACTACATCGGCTCAAGAAGCCCGGCGATACCATCCGCCTGAACGTCTGGTCCCAGGGCATGAAGAAGTTCGTCGCCATCAAGCTTGGCGAAACCCCCGCCGAGCAGCCGCTTTCGGTCGAGCAGCAACAGCAGCAGCAACCGGAGCAACAGCAACCCTAGCAAAAATCCCTACCGGCAAGCGCCGTAGGCGCGCAGTCTTGAGCGAGGCCCCCTTGGGGCCTCCTTCGACTCCGCTCAGGATGACACCGATCCGCTCAGGATGACACCGATCCGCTCAGGATGACACGAAAGGAAGGCCCTGCAACCGCCGGGGCTCCTTTTGTGTCCTTGGGGAGTAGAACAACTTTGCCGCGCATCGGGTATGATGATGCGGTATTCAATTTCCGATCCGTTCGTAAGCGGCAAGGCGCCGCCGGCGGTGCGGCGCACGGCTTTTAAACCTCGGCCTGCGCGACGTCATCGCTCGGCATAGCTGGTCCAGAGCAGTCGGGCACATTCAAGAACGAGGTAAAGAGTTTCATGGCTAAAACGGTCGGCATCGACCTGGGCACGACGAACTCCGTCGTCGCCGTAATGGAGGGCTCGCAGCCCGTCGTCATTCCCAACGCCGAAGGCTCGCGTACGACGCCTTCGGTCGTCGCGTTTACGAAGACCGGCGAGCGTCTCGTCGGGCAGCTCGCAAAGCGTCAGGCGATCACCAACCCGGATCGCACGATCAGCTCGATCAAGCGCCACATGGGTGAAGCCGACTATCACGTCAAGATCGACGGCAAGGATTACACGCCGCAAGAGATCTCGGCGATGATCCTGCAAAAGCTCGTCAACGACGCGAGCAACTATTTGGGCGAACGGGTGACCAAGGCGGTCATCACCGTTCCCGCATACTTCAACGATTCGCAGCGTCAGGCGACGAAGGACGCCGGCAAGATCGCCGGCCTCGACGTCCTGCGCATCATCAACGAGCCGACGGCCGCCGCGCTGGCCTACGGCCTCGAGAAGAAAGGCAACGAGACGATCCTCGTTTGGGATCTCGGCGGCGGAACGTACGACGTTTCGATCCTCGAGGTCGGCGACGGCGTCTTCGAAGTGAAGGCCACCAACGGCGACACGCATCTCGGCGGCGACGACTACGACCACCGCGTCGTCGACTGGCTGGTCGATCAGTTCCGGCGCGATCAGGGCATCGACCTGAGCAAGGACAAGCAGGCGATGCAGCGGCTCACCGAAGCGGCGGAGAAGGCCAAGATCGAGCTCTCGTCGGTCGTGCAAACGACGATCAATTTGCCGTTCATCACGGCCGATCAGGAGGGACCCAAGCATCTCGACTACACGCTGACGCGCGCGAAGTTCGAAGAACTGACCAGCGATCTGACGGATCGCTGCGTGGGCCCGTTCCGCAACGCCATCGCCGATGCGAAGCTCGACGTCTCGAAGATCGACGAGGTCATCATGGTCGGCGGCGCGACGCGCATGCCGGTGATTCAAGAGCTCGTGCGCAAGCTGACGGGCAAAGAGCCGAACCTCACCGTCAATCCCGACGAGGTCGTCGCGATCGGCGCGGCGATCCAGGCCGGCGTGCTGTCGGGTGAAGTCCGCGACGTCGTTCTGCTCGACGTCACGCCGCTCTCGCTCGGGCTCGAGACGCTCGGCGGCGTCATGACGCGGCTGATCGATCGCAACACGACGATTCCGACGAAGAAGTCGCAGATCTTCACGACCGCCGAGGACGGTCAGACGTCCGTCGACATCCACGTGCTGCAGGGCGAACGTCAGATGGCGGCCGATAACAAGACGCTCGGGCGCTTCCGGCTGGAAGGCATTCCGCCGGCGCCGCGCGGCGTGCCGCAGATCGAAGTCACCTTCAACATCGATGCCAACGGCATCGTCAACGTCAGCGCCAAAGATCTCGGCACCGGCAAGGAGCAGGCGATCACGATCACGGCTTCGACGAACCTCAGCAAAGAGGAAGTCGACCGCATGGTCCGCGACGCCGAGCTGCAATCCGCGGCCGACAAGCAGAAGCGCGAGGAGGCGGAGGTCCGCAACAGCGCGTCGAGCCTGATCTACTCGACCGAGAAGTCGCTCAAGGAAGTCGGCGACAAGCTCGACGCGCAAGCGCGCGGCGAAGTCGAGAGCGCGCTGGCGGAGCTCAAGCGCGTCAGCGAGAACGGCACGGTCGCCGAGATCAAACCGGCGATCGAGGCGCTGCAGCAGGCCAGCTACAAGATGGCCGAGCTGCTCTACAAGGCGGCGTCGCCGCAGGGCGAGCACGCGGCCGGCGGGCGACGGAGCGCCGACCGGTAACGGTGCGGCGGCCGGCGCGGGCGGCGAAGACGTCATCGACGCGGAGTTCAAGGAAGCCAAGTAGCTCCGGACCTGCCGATGTCTAACGATCCGTTATTGAAGACCGAGGCCGGCGAGGCCGAAATCGAAGAAGCCGCGGCGCAGCCCTCCCTCGAGGAGCAGCTCGCCGCGGCGAACGCTCGCGCCGACGAAAACTACGAGAAGTTTCTGCTGGCGGCGGCGGACTTCGATAACTTCAAGAAGCGCCTGTCGCGCGACGTCGATTCGATGGTTGCGTCGCGCCGGCGGATGCTGCTGGAGCGCATCTTGCCCGTGCTGGACAACCTCGAACGCGCGCTGCAATCCAACGCGGAAGGCGAGTCGCTGCGCGGAGGCCTCGAACAGACGCTGCGCGGCTTCGAGGCCGTTCTCGCGGGCGAGGGCGTCAAGGCGATCGAGATCAAGGGCAAAGCCGTTCGATCCGCGCGTCGCCGAGGCCATCGGGACCTCCGACGCCGACGGCGTCGCCGAAGATACCGTCGTCGAGCGTAGCGCAGAAGGGCTACACGCTCGGCGACGAGCTGCTGCGGCCGGCCAAAGTCATCGTCGCCAAACATCACAACGAATGAACTTCAAGGACTACTATTCGATCTTGGGCGTTCCGAAGAACGCTGCCGAGAAAGATATCAAGTCCGCATATCGCAAGCTCGCGCGCAAGTGGCATCCCGACGCCAATCCCAAGAACACCAAAGAGGCCGAGGAGAAATTCAAAGAGATCTCCGAGGCCTACGAGGTTCTGGGCGATCCGGAGAAGCGTAAGAAGTACGACGTTCTCGGGCCGAACTGGCAGCAGGCCGCGCAGCAAGCCGAGCAGCAGCGCCGGTACCACACAACCGCCGACGGACAAGAGTTCGAGTTCGACCTCGGCGGACCCGGCGGCCCGAGCGGCTTCTCCGATTTCTTCGACATGTTCTTCTCCGGGGTCGGCCGCCGCCAGACGGCTTCGTCACCGGGATTCGCGCGCCGCGGACAGGACCTCGAGACGACGATCGAGCTCGGCCTGCGCGACGTCTACGACGGCGGCACGAAAGCCGTCTCGCTGCAGATCGAGGATCTGTGCCCGCGCTGCCACGGAACCGGCACCGAGGGCGGACGCCTCTGCCCGCAGTGCCACGGCACCGGCCGCGTGCTGCTCAACAAGCGCTTCGAAGTCACGATCCCCAAGGGCATCGGCGAGGGCCAGCGCATTCGGCTCGCCGGTCAGGGCGGCGCCGGCATCAACGGCGGCCCTAACGGCGATCTCTATCTGATCGTCACGCTGCAAGACGACCCCACGTACAAACGCAAGGGCGACGATCTCTACGTCGATCTCCCGGTCAGCATCTACGATCTCGTCTTCGGCGGCGAGGTGAAGGTGCCGACGCTGAGCGGCCAGGTCGCAATGACGATTCCCGCCGGAACGCAGAACAATCGCCTGCTGCGCCTCTCCGGGCGCGGGCTGCCGCAAGTCAAGGGCAAGGGCAGCGGCGATCAGTACGTCCGCCTCATCGGCCAGCTCCCGCAGAACCTCTCCGACAAAGAAAAGAAGCTCTTCAAAGAGCTGTCGAGCCTCAGGAACGGCAAAGCCTAGGCTGCGTTCGATGTGGGCGTGCTCGCTCTGCAACCGCACTTTTCGACGAGTCAATCAGCGACACGCGTGCGGCAGCGGCAGCGTCGCCGGCCTCTTGAAGAGTCGACCGCCGGCGATTACGGATCTCTACCGGCGGCTGGAACGTACGGTGCGCGGCTTTGGAGAGGTGGAGGTCGTTGCGCGCGACCGCTACGCGCTGTTCCGCACGACACGCATCTTCGCGGACCTCACCGTGACGCGAGACGCGCTGCGCCTGGTGATTCACCTCGGACGCAAAGTGCGCAGACCGTTTTTCGTCGAGATCGGGGAGAGCGGCAAGCGAATCTCACACGTGGCGCTCGTCCGAACCACTCGTGAGCTGAGCGTGCTCGTCCCCTTCCTGCGCGAAGCCTTCGAGCTCACCGAACGGGAAAATTAGGCCGCTCCGATGACGAGGGCGAGGCGGCGGGAGCACGACCGGTAGAACTCGCGAGTCGGCCGCTGGCGGCAACCTGGGGTATCTCGGCAGGGTTTAACGAAGGACCCAGACCCTCTCATCACCTCCAGGAGAATTTCGTGATTAAAGAGATTGCGTTTACCGCGTATCCGGCGAAAGACGTCGCCGGATTGCGCAAATGGTATGAAGACAAACTCGGACTGAAGTTCAGCGGTCCGTACGAAGAGGACGGCGTCGAGAAATACAACGAGGCGAACATCGGCGGCGGATATTTCAGCGTGCTGACGCAGGAGTGGGCCGACCGCGATCCGGGCAGCGCGTCTGGCATCGTCTTCGAAGTCGACAACATCGACGACACGGTCACGGACCTGCGCGGCAAGGGCATCGAGGTCGAGGACCCGTACGCGACGCCGGTTTGCAAGATCGCCTCCTTCAACGACCTCGAAGGCAACAAGGTCTCGCTGCATCAGATAACGGTTCCGCACTAGACTCACATGATGGCCGGCCACGGGCTGATGTGGTCGAACATCTATCAGCCCGACAAACCTAAAGTCAAGCGTCGCGTCGACTGGAAGCGAATGGCGGCGCTCTTTGCGCCGTACTGGCGCCAGCAGGCGACGGTGCTCGCGTGCATCGTCGCCGTCTCGGCGCTCGGCCTGGTCCCGGGCTTCATCACGGCACACATCATCGACGCCGCGATCCCGCATCGCAATCTGACGGCGCTCGGTATCGACGTCGGCATCATCCTCGGCTTCGGCGCTGTTCGCGGCGGCGATCGGCGTGCTGCAGGGCTATCTGAACTCGGTCGTCGGCGAAGGCATCATGCGCGACATCCGCACGA
The DNA here is from genome assembly GCA_963736475.1 of Vulcanimicrobiota bacterium. Taxonomy (GTDB): domain Bacteria; phylum Vulcanimicrobiota; class Vulcanimicrobiia; order Vulcanimicrobiales; family Vulcanimicrobiaceae; genus Cybelea. The sequence continues at coordinate 189,357 of CAVTOQ010000007.1, forward strand.
GCCTCGTCGCCCATCTGCACCGCATGCCGCTGGACTTCTTCACCGGCACGAAGACCGGCGAGATCATGAACCGCGTCAGCAACGACGTCGACAACGTCGACAACGTCGTGACCGGAACGCTGACGACGATCGTCACCAACGTCGTGCTGATCGTGACGACGCTCGTCGCGATGTTCGTGTGGGATTGGCGGCTGGCGCTGATCTCGGTCGTCGATCGTGCCGCTGATGGTCTTCCCGCTCGGCCCGGTCGGGCGGCGGATGTACGAGATCCGCAAGAAGACGCGCGAGAAGCGCGACGAGATCGAGTCGATCACGCAAGAGACGCTCTCGATCTCCGGCATCACGCTGATCAAATCGTTCGCGCGCGAAGCCTACGAACGCTCGCGCTTCTACGGCGTCGGCACGCGGCTCATGCAGCTCGAGATCGACCTCGCGATGGTCGGCCGCTGGTTCCTCGCCTCGGTCACGGCGATGGTCGTCGTCGGGCCCGCGCTCGTCTGGTTCGGCGGCGGATGGTTCGCGATCGTCGTCGCACGCTTGAAGGTCGGCGTCATCGTCGCGTTCGTCTCGTTCATTCAAGGGCGCCTCTACGGCCCGGCCGCCGCGCTGGCCGGCATCCAAGTCCAGATCGTCAGCGCGCTGGCCGTCTTCGAGCGCATCTTCGACTATCTCGACATGACGCCCGAGGAATACGACCCGCCCGGACGCCGTCGCGCTGCCGGCCGTCACGGCGACATTCGCTTCGAGAACGTCGTCTTCTCATACGACGGATCGCGCGACGTGCTCAACGGCGTCTCGTTCCACGTGCGGCCCGGGCGAGGTGGCCGCGTTCGTCGGCCCGTCGGGCGCCGGCAAGACGACGATCACGCAGCTCGTGCCGCGCTTTTACGATCCGCAGCGCGGGAGCGTGCTGGTCGACGGGCACGACCTGCGCACGCGTCACGCTGGACTCGCTGCGCCGCGACATCGGCATCGTCACGCAGGAGACGTATCTCTTCCACGACACGATCGCCAACAATCTGCGCTACGGCAAACCCGACGCGACCGACGCGGAGATCGAGGCCGCGGCGCGCGCGGCGAATATCGCCGACTTCATCGCCGCGCTGCCGGACGGCTACGAAACGGTCGTCGGCGAGCGCGGGCACAAACTTTCCGGCGGCGAGCGCCAGCGCCTGGCGATCGCGCGCGTGCTGCTCAAGGATCCGCGCATCCTCATCCTCGACGAGGCGACGAGCTCGCTCGATTACGAGAACGAGGCCGCCATTCAAAGGCCCTCGAAATCGTGATGCGCGGGCGGACCAGTCTCGTGATCGCCCACCGGCTCTCGACGGTCCTCGCCGCCGACGTCATCTTCGTCGTCGACGACGGGCGGATCGTCGAGTCCGGCCGCCACGCGACGCTGCTCGCGCGCGGCGGCCTCTACGCTCGACTCTACCGCACGCAGTTCCAGTCCTTCGACTCGCGCCTTGACGCCTAGCTAGGATGACGATGGCGGCGGTGGCTACCGTTACTGCGCGTATTCGATTCCGAGATTGACCTCGTTGATCGCCTGTCGGACGAGGTTGATCGCGTTCACGCGATGGCCGCCCTTGTTGGCCGTGCCGCCTGAGCTGGCTTGAGCGCGTAGTTGAGATCGGTCCGCGCGCTGACCATGTGGGGCTGATGCGCCAGCGCCGTGCCGGCACCGACGAGCGCTGAAGAAGACCGCGAAGATCAGCGCCAGCGCGCCAGTCGCAGCTTGGAAATATCATGTACGATGCCTCCGTAACAAGAGAGAATGAGTGCGAACGTTTTCGCCAGTCATCAGCCGTCCCTCGACGAGCCGTCCTGAGCGACGCTGAGCCTGTCGAAGCGGAGCCGCTGATGCTCTCAGGGTGACGGGGATGTCCATGACCATCGGCTCGACCGGCACGTGCAGTTTCGGCTCGGTCGCCGCCTGGATCTCTTCGACGGTCACGCCCGGAGCGAGCTCGCGCAAAATCAATCCCTCGCGGTCCGACGTCGATCGTGCCGAGGTCGGTGATGATCCGGTGCACGACGCGCTTGCCGGTGAGCGGGAGCGAACACTTGCGCACGATCTTGTGCGCGTTGCCCTTGGCGACGTGCTCCATCATGACGATCACGCGCTTGGCGCCGTGAACCAGATCCATCGCGCCGCCCATTCCCTTGACCATCTTTCCGGGAATCATCCAGTTCGCGAGGTCGCCGTGCTCGGAGACCTGCATCGCGCCGAGTACCGCGAGGTCGATGTGGCCGCCGCGAATCATGCCGAACGAGAGCGCCGAATCGAAGAACGACGCGCCCGGCAAGCACCGTGACCGTTTCCTTGCCGGCGTTGATCAGGTCGGGATCTTCCTCTCCCTCGTACGGATACGGGCCCATTCCGAGGATGCCGTTCTCGCTCTGCAGCGTCACCGTTACGTCCGGCGGAACGTAGTTCGGAATCAGCGTCGGCAGGCCGATGCCGAGATTGACGTATTGACCGTCGCGCAGCTCCTGCGCGACGCGCGCGGCAAGCTGCGTTCGCGTTAGCGCCACTATCCGGCCCTCGTTGCGCGTCGTGACGCGCTCGATGCGCTTTCCCTGCGGCCCGACGTGCACGATGCGCTGCACGAAGATGCCCGGCAGGTGCACCTGCTCGGGATCGATCGCGCCGGGCTCGACCAGCTCCTCGACTTCGGCGATCGTGATCTTTCCGGCCATCGCGCAGAGCGGATTGAAGTTGCGCGTCGCCTTGTGAAAGATCAAGTTGCCGGTGCGATCGCCGACCGATGCGCGCACCAGCGCGTAGTCGCAGACGATTCCGGTCTCGAGCACGTACTCGCGGCCGTCGAACACGCGCGTCTCTTTCTTCGGCGATGCGATCGCGACGCTGCCGTCGGATGTGTGCCGCCACGGCAAGCCGCCGTCGGCTACCAGCGTGCCGTCGCCGGCCGGCGTGTAGAACGCCGGAATCCCGCAGCCGCCGGCGCGCAGACGCTCGGCGAGCGTGCCCTGGGGAACGAGCTCGACCTCGAGCTCGCCGTGAAGATACTGCCGCTCGAACTCGCGGTTTTCGCCGACGTACGAGCCGGTCGTCCGGCGGATCCGCTTGTGGTCGAGCAGCACGCCCAGGCCCCAGCCGTCGACGCCGCAGTTGTTCGAAACGGTTACCAGATCGGTGGCGCCCTGCTCGAGCAGCGCCTCGATCAGGTTGTGCGGGATCCCGTTGAGGCCGAAGCCGCCGACCGCAATCGAGGCTCCGCTCGGAATGTCGGCGACCGCCTCGGCGCAGGAGACGTAGACCTTCTCCATGGCGCCCTAATGCGCCGACGGAACGTGCGCCGCCTCCGTGGAACGAACTCGTTATGACGATGGCACCGAGCGAAATAGAAACCAGCGACGAAGAGGCCATGATTCTCGCGGTGGTCCGCGAGCTCGTCGCCGAGAAAGTCGCGCCGCGCGCGGCGGAGATCGACGCTACCGGCGAGTTTCCGTGGGATATCAAAGAGCTCTTCGCGCAAAACGACCTGCTCGGCATTCCGATTCCCTCCGATTACGGCGGCCTCGGCGGAACGTTTTTGACCTACGTGAAGGTCGTGGAAGAGATCGCCAAGGCGTGCGCGTCGAGTGCGCTGATCGTCGCCGTGCAAGAGCTCGGCATGCTGCCGATCGTCATCGGCGGCAGCGACGAGCAGAAACAGCGGTTCCTCCCGAAGATCGCATCGGGCGAACACCTCGTCGCCTACGCGCTCACGGAGGTATCGAGCGGTTCGGACGCGCTCGGCTCGATGCGCACGCGCGCCGAAAAGCGCGGCAACGGCTACGTGCTCAACGGGCAGAAGATTTGGATCACCAACGGCAGCGTCGCGGACGTCGTCTGCGTGTTTGCGGTCACCGATCCGTCGGCGGGGTCGCGCGGCGTAACGGCATTCGTCGTCGAAAAAGGCACGCCCGGCTTCTCCGTCGGCAACGTCGAGAAAAAGATGGGCATTCGCGGATCTCCGACCGTCGAGCTGATCTTCGAGGATTGCGAGATACCGGAGGGTAATCGGCTCGGCGACGAAGGCGAGGGCTTCAAGATCGCGATGAAGGTGCTCGACAAGTCGCGACCCGGCATTGCCGCACAGGCGCTCGGCATCGCGGCCGGCGCACTCGACTACGCGACGAACTACGCCAAGGAACGCATCGCGTTCGGTAAGCCGATCGGCCAGCATCAGGGCGTCGGCTTCATGCTCGCCGACATGAAGACCGAGGTCGAAGCGGCGCGCCTTCTTCTCTACGAAGCGGCCCGGCGCTGCGACGCGGGTGCGCCGGACGTCACGCTCTGGGCGGCCATGGCGAAGCTCAAATGCGGCGACGTCGCGATGTCGGTCACCACCGATGCCGTGCAGGTGCTCGGCGGCTTCGGCTATTCGGCCGACTATCCGGTCGAGCGCATGATGCGCGACGCCAAGATCACGCAGATCTACGAGGGCACGCAGCAAATCCAGCGGCTCGTCATTTCGCGCAATCTCGTCGGAAGGACCTGATGCGAAAGAGCCGGCTCCTCATGAGCCTTGCTCTCCTCTTTGCTGCGGGATGCGTCATGCCGAGCAGCGGGCAAAGTTCCTACCGCGGCATCACGCCCGCGTTGCCGCAATCCTCCGGTGCGGCTCGCGTCGACCCTGCGAATCCAGCGCTGCTCGGCAAGGGCAAGATCAGACACGTCGTCATCATCTTTCAGGAGAATCGCTCGGTCGACAATCTCTTCAATGGACTGCCCGGCGCAGATACGGCCAGAGACGGCAAGAACTCGCACGGACAAGTCGTTAAACTGCAACCCATTCGCTTGACCGCGCCGTACGATATCAGCCACACACATCGCGCTTTCGTGACGGAGTACGGCGACGGGAAGCTCGACGGCTGGAACAAGGTCCGCTCCCTTTGCAAAACGGGTGGCCAGTGCCCTCCGCCCGGAGTCCGCGCCTACGGGTACGTGCCGCGGCATGAAGTCGAACCTTACTTTACCATGGCGGAGAGTTATGCGTTTGCCAACCACATGTTCCAAACGAATGAAGGGCCCAGCTTTCCCGCTCATCAGTACATCTTGAGCGGCACGTCGACCATCCGCGACCGCTCGCCTTTGCGGGCGGCGGAGAACCCGTTAACGCCCGACCGCAAGTATACGGGAGGGTGCGACTCGCCGGCCGGATCGCGCGTACGACTGATCGACCCCGCGGGCAAGGAAAATCGCCAGGTCTATCCGTGCTTCCAACGGCAAGCCCTGATCGATTTAGTCGAAGCGAAGGGTTTGACGTGGCACTACTACCAAGCACATCTCACGCCCAACCTTTGGGCCGGACCAGATGCGATCCGACAGATACGAAAAAGTCCCGAATATGCGCTTGACGTCGTGGCCCCGTCCTCGCGAGTGCTCACCGACATCGCTTACGGAAACCTCGCGAACGTCGTGTGGGTGACGCCGTGGGCCCAGGCGTCGGATCACGCCGGCATAACCGACGGCTCCGGACCGTCGTGGGTAGCCGCCATCGTCAACGCGATCGGCAAGAGTGCGTACTGGGACAACACCGCGATCTTCATCACCTGGGACGATTGGGGCGGATGGTACGACCACGTCAAACCGCCGCAATACAACAGCTACGAGCTCGGATTTCGCGTTCCGCTGATCGTCATATCCGCGTACACGCCGCAGGGCTATATCTCGCGCAAACAGCACGAGTTCGGCAGCCTCCTGAAGTTCACGGAGAGGACGTTCGGCCTGGGCTCGCTTGGCACGACCGACATCCGCGCCGACGACCTGTCGGACTGCTTCAACTTCGCGCGGACACCGCGCAGATTCAAGGTGATTCACGCGCCTCGAGATAAAGCCTACTTCCTCAACTCGCCGCCATCGAACGCCAATCCTGACGACGACTTCTAACTAGGAGACCCTACCAGATTGAGAAAGTTAGAGCTAAGCCTCATCGGCGCGCTTGCCCTGTCGGCGGGCTGCGGCCCGCAGCCGGGCGCGCAGGTTCCCATGCAGCCGGCGTTGCTTCAAAGCGATGCCGGTCGTCCGCTGCTGGGCGACGGCAAGATCAAACACGTCGTCATCATTTTTCAGGAGAATCGTTCGGTCGACAATCTCTTCAACGGTTTGCCGGGAGCCGACACGGTCCGCCAGGGCAAGAACTCGCACGGGCAGATCGTTCCGCTTGCGGCGACGCCGCTGACCGAGCCGTACGACATCAGCCACAGACATCGCGCTTTCGAGAATGAGTACGCCGACGGGAAGCTCGACGGCTGGAACAGGGTCAATTCCCGTTGCAAAAGGGGACGCCAGTGCCCTCCGCGCGACATTCGCGCTTACGGGTATGTGCCGGAGCAAGAAGTCGAACCGTATTGGATCATGGCGCAGAGTTATGCGTTTGCCAACCGCATGTTCCAAACAAACGAAGGGCCCAGCTTTCCCGCTCATCAGTATATCCTGAGCGGCACGTCGACCATCCGTAACCGCTCGCCTTTGCGCGCGGCGGAGAACCCGGTTACGGCGCACCGCAAGCTCACGGGAGGCTGCGACTCGCCGCCCGGATCGCGCGTACGAGTGATCGACCCCGCAGGCCAGGAAAATCGCTCGGTCTATCCGTGCTTCGAACGGCAGGCCCTGATCAATTTAGTCGAAGCGAAGGGTTTGACGTGGCACTATTACCAAGAGCTTCTTACGCCTAACCTTTGGGCCGGACCGGATGCGATCCGACGCATACGAAAAAGTCCCGAATATGCGCTTGACGTCGTGGCCCCGTCCTCGCGAGTGCTCACCGACATCAAGGATGGAAACCTCGCGGACGTCGTGTGGGTGACGCCGTCGGCCCGGGATTCGGATCACGCCGGCATAACCGACGGCTCCGGACCGTCGTGGGTAGCCTCAATCGTCAACGCGATCGGCGAGAGTGCGTACTGGGACGACACCGCGATCTTCATCACCTGGGACGATTGGGGCGGATGGTACGACCATGTGAAGCCCCCACAATACAACAGCTACGAGCTCGGATTCCGCGTTCCGCTGATCGTCATATCCGCCTACACGCCGCAGGGCCATATCTCGCGCAAACAGCACGAGTTCGGCAGCCTCCTGAAGTTCACGGAGCTGGCGTTCGGCCTGGGCTCGCTCCACACGACCGACGTGCGCTCCGACGATCTGTCGGACTGCTTCGCGTTCTCGATGGCGCCGCGCGTTTTCCAACCGATTTCGGCGAAATTTCCGGCAAGTCACTTCCTCAACGCGCAACCATCGGACGAGATACCAGACACCGATTACTAACTCCCAAAGACTGCAGCGGCGGCTGCTCCGTTGGTACGCGCGGTATGGACGCGCGAACCTCCCGTGGCGCGTGCGGCGCGATCCTTACCGCACGGTGATCAGCGAGTTCATGCTCGCGCAGACGCAAGTCGATCGCGTGGCGCCGAGGTTTGAGGCGTTCGCCGAACGCTTCCCCGATTTCGCCGCTCTGGCGCGCGCCTCGGCGGCGGACGTTCTACGCGAGTGGAAAGGTCTTGGCTATAACTCGCGCGCCGTCCGCCTCCATCGCCTGGCAAGAGACGTCGTCGAGCGGCATGGCGGCGCGATGCCGAGCGACGGCGCCGCCCTGCGCTTGCTGCCGGGAGTCGGGCCGTATACGGCGGCGGCGATTCGCGCCTTCGCCTTCGACCTCGACGACGCGCCTGTGGACACGAACGTGCGGCGCGTCGTGCATCGGCTGTGTCTCGGCGTGGAGCGTCCGCCACGCGCGACGGCGCGCGAGCTCGAAACGCGCGCCCGAACGCTCGTGCCGCCGGGGCGCGCGCACGACTGGAGCTCGGCGCTGATGGATCTGGGCGCGACGGTCTGCACGGCACGCGCGCCGGACTGCGGCCGGTGTCCGCTGCGCGCGGACTGCGCGGCCGCGCCGATCGAGCCGGCGCAACTGCGGCATACACGCAAGCCGGCTGCGCTGCCGTTCAAGCATACGGCGCGCTACGCGCGAGGCCGAATCGTCGACCGGCTGCGCGATCTGCCGCCGGGCCGGCGCATCTCACTGCTCGACCTGCACCGTGCCGTCGCTCCGGCGATCCCGCGACGCAGCGTCGACGACGTTCGTGAATTCGTTACGGCGCTGGAGCGCGACGGCCTCGTGACCAGCGACGGGGACGGCGTCGCGCTGCGCGAATGATCCCGCCGTGCCGGCGATTCCGTTTCCGAAAAAGAAGGTGCCGCGCAAGGTCGCACTCGAGGAGCTCGCGATCCTCGAGCAGACATACCCGCACGCGGTAACCGCGCTCGAGTATCGCAACGAGTACGAGCTGCTCGTCGCCGTGATCCTGTCCGCACAGTGCACCGACGTGCGCGTCAACATGACGACGCCCAAGCTCTTTGCGAAATACCCCACTCCCGAGAAGCTCGCGCGCGCGCGTCAGCCCGATGTCGAAAAGATCATCAAGTCATGCGGCTTCTTCCGCATGAAGGCCAAGAACATCATCGCGTGCGCCCGCGATCTGGTCGAACGGTTCGGCGGCGCCGTGCCGCACGAGCGCGAGGCGCTCGAGTCGCTGGCGGGCGTCGGCCGTAAGACGGCCAGCGTCGTGATGGCGGCAGCGTTTCGAGAGGCGGCGCTCGCCGTCGACACGCACGTCTTTCGCGTCGCGCACCGGCTCGGACTCACGCTGGGCAAGACGCCGCGCCATGTGGAAGAGGACCTAACGGCGCTGCTCCCCGAGAGCAAGTGGGGCGACGCGACGCACTGGCTGATCCTGCACGGCCGCGCCGTCTGCAAGGCGCCGACTCCAAAGTGTCCGCAGTGTCCGGTCAACCATCTCTGTCCGACGCCCGCCATCATCGCAAAGGCGATAACGGCTAAAGCGAAGGGTTAAGATCGTAGCGTCTTTATCGCTTTGCCGATACGCCGGATGCCCTCCGGGATCTCGTTGCGGGCGACCGCCGTGAGGGCCAGGCGAAAGTAGTGATCGCCGCCGGAGTTCGCAAAGAACGCCTCGCCGAAGAGAAACGAAGCGCCGAGGCGCTCCGACGCGTCGAGCAGCGCGCGGGCGCGTAGCTCGCGCGGCGTCGACGTCCACAGATAGAATCCGCCACTCGGGCGGCTCACCTTCAGGCTCGCGGGCCAGTGCTCCGCGATCGCCGCGTCAGCGATCGTGCGCCGCAACACGAGCTCGTTGCGCAGCTGCTCGACGTGCGCGTCGTAGGCGCGCTCCAGATAATCCGCGACCGCGGCCTGCACGTACAAGCTGGTCGCCATGTCGTACGCCTGTTTGCGCAGCAATAGACGTTCGAAGATCGTGCGCGGCGCGGCCAGCCAGCCGACGCGTAGACTCGGCGCGATCGTCTTGGAGAACGTCGAGATATAGACGACGTGGTCGGGGGCGAGCGCCACCAGCGGCGCGCCCGGCGGCCCGAGCGGACCGTACGGATCGTCTTCGACGATCGGCACCCCGGCGCGCCGCGCGATCGTCGCCAATCGCTCGCGCCGATCCTCGTTCATCGTCGCGTTCGTCGGATTGTGCAGCGACGGCATCGTGTAGATGAAGCGCGGGCGCCGCGTGCGCAGGATCGCCTCGATGTGGTCCACGCGCATGCCCTCGTCGTCGACGGTTACCGGGATCGCACGCAACCCGTTGATTTGAAAGACCTGCAGCGCGCCGGGATACGACGGCGATTCGACGATGATCTCGTCGCCCGGCTCGGCCAGGCTCTGCGCGACGATCGCGATGCCCTGCGTCGACCCGGTGAGCACGATGATGCCGCCGGGCGCGATACCGGCGGCACCGCGCGCATTCATGCGCGCCGCGATCGCCGCGCGTAACGGCTCGTAGCCTTCCGAGTCGCCGTACGACAGCACGAAGCGCGGGTCGCGCGCGACGCGCGCGAACGACTTCGCGAGCTCGCCGAGCGGTGACGGCTCGTCCGGCGCGACGCCTTGCACGAACGAGATGCGCCCGGCCTCGGGTTTGGCCGCAAGCTCGCCGAGCACGTTCGGAAACTCGCCGACGCGCCACGGCGGCAGCGTGACCCACCATGGGACGCCCGCGGCTCGCTCCGGCTGGCCGCCGCGCAGCTGCGGCACGACGCGCGAGCCCGACCCGACCCGCTGCTCGATCAGGCCCTCGCCCACCAGCTCGCGATAAGCGTGCACGATCGTGCTGCGGTTGACCGCGAGACGCTCCGCCATGGTCCGTTCCGGCGGGAGACGCGTCGATTCGGGGAGGGTTCCGGCCAGAATCGCTTCGCGGAGATGCTCGTAGATCTGGCGGTAGAGCGGCACGATCGAGTCGCGATCGAGCTGCGGCAGGAGTCCCGCCCATCCAATCCTCGACATGGATGATTCCATTTCGCGGATCTTCCTGGGGAACGCTTCCGTCCCGGCGAAGCCTGGCCGAATGAGCAGTGCAGAATACCAGGTCGACGTCGCCGTCATCGGCGCCGGTCCCGGCGGCTATCACGCCGCCATCCGTCTCGGTCAGCTCGGCAAGAAAGTCCTGTGCATCGACCGCGACGAGGTCGGCGGCGTCTGTCTCAACTGGGGCTGCATTCCGACCAAAGCGCTGCTGCACGTCGGCGAAGTGATCCGTCACATCGAGCGTGCAGGTTCGCTCGGCCTCAAGGTGCCGAAGGCCGAGATCGAACGGGAGACGGTGGCGAAATTCAAGACCGACGTCGTGAACGCGAACGTCGGCGGGGTAAAGACGCTCTTCAAAGCCAACGGCATCGAGTTTCTCGCCGGCGAGGCAACGCTGCGCGGCCCGAAAGAGCTCGCGGTGAAGACGAAGGACGGCGGCGGCGCGAAGGTGACCGCGGAGTACGTCGTGATCGCAACCGGCTCGGCGCCGGTCGACGTGAAGGCGTGGCCGCGCGACGGCGAAGCGATCATCAACTCCGACGACGCCGTCGGGTTGGCGCGCATACCCAAGAAGCTTCTCGTGATCGGCGGCGGCGTGATCGGCTTGGAGTTTGCGACGGTGTACGCACGACTCGGCGCCGAGGTCTTGGTCGTGGAGATGATGCCGCAGATCCTCACCGGCACGGACGCCGAGATCGGCAAGACCCTCGGACGCATCCTGAAAAAACAGGGCATCGAGATCATGCTCGCCACCAAGGTGGGGGCGGTCGAGAGGCACGGCAAGACGGTGCGCGCGACGATCAACGGCGAGGGTACGAACCCTTCGACTGCGCTCAGGGCAGGCTCGGACGAGACCCGCGAGTTCGACATGGTGCTCGTCGCCGTCGGCCGCAGGCCCGTCACGGATAACCTCGGGCTGAACGCCGCCGGACTGAGCACGGACGAGCGCGGCTTCATCGCTACCGACCGGCAGCAGCGCACGAAGGTCTCCAACATCTTCGCGATCGGCGACGTGACCGGCGCTCCGCTGCTCGCGCACCGCGCGATGAAGCAGGGGGTGGTCGCGGCGGAGGTGATCAACGGCGACAAGTCCGCGGCGTTCGATCCCGTCGCCGTACCGAACTGCATCTATACCGATCCCGAGGTCGCCACCGTCGGGCTCTCCGAGGAAGAGGCGAAGGCGGCCGGTTACGAGCTGCGCATCGGCAAGTTTCCGTTGGCCGCAAGCGGGCGCGCGCGCACGATGAACGACACCGATGGTCTGATCAAGCTCGTCGGCGACGCCCGCAGCGATCTGCTGCTTGGCATGCACATCGTCGCGCCGCAAGCCGAGTCGCTGATCGGAGAGGGCGTCATAGCGCTCGAGATGGGTGCGACGCTCGAGGACATCGGCCTCTCGGTCCATCCGCATCCGACGCTGACGGAGGGCATCATGGACGCCGCGGAGGCCGCGCACGGCAAGGCGATCCACATCCTCAATCCCAAGCCGAAGCCGCCCGTGGCCGCGAAGGTTTAAGACGTAGGCGTGGGTTTGAAGGATAAATGATGCGGGCGCGATTGCTCGATCTCGGCGTGCGCGGCTATCGTGAGGTGTGGGACCTTCAGCATCGCCTGCACGAGGGCGTGCGCGACGGGCTCGAGCCGGATACGTGGATCGTCGTCGAGCATCCGCCGGTGATCACGCTCGGCCGGCAGGCTAAGCCCGAGAACGTCTTGATGAGCGCAGAAGAGCTCGCGCGCCGCGGCATCGACCGCGTCGCGATCGAGCGCGGTGGGGACGTGACCTACCACGGGCCGGGGCAACTGGTCGTCTATCCGATTCGCCGGATGGAGCGCTTTCGCGAGGTCGTGCCGCTCGTGCGCGCGCTCGAGGCGGCGGTAATCAACGTGTGCTCGCGCTTCGGCATACGCGGCGAACGCCGTCGCGAACATGCCGGCGTGTGGGTCGAGCTCAAGCAGATCTGCGCGATCGGTCTCGCCGTTCGCGCGATGGTTACGCTGCACGGCATCGCGCTCAACGTCTCCACGCGCCTCGACTACGATCGCCTCATCAACCCGTGCGGCCTGAGCGATCGCGGCATCACGTCGCTCTCGGCCGAGACCGGCCGCACGATCGAGATGGACCGCGCCAAGCGCAGCCTGCTCGAGGAGCTCGCGCGCACCTTCGACGTCGAATTCATGCCGGTTCTCCTGGTCTGATGGCGCTAGAGATCGACCTGATACGCAGGCGCAAACCCGATTGGTTGCGGGTTTCGCTCCCCATCGGCGACGACTACGAGCGAGTGAAGGCCAAGGTCAACGCGCTCGGCCTGCACACCGTGTGCCGGGAGGCGGCGTGCCCGAACCTGGCGGAGTGCTGGGGCGCGGGGACGGCGACGATCATGATCCTCGGCGACACGTGCACGCGCGGCTGCCGTTTCTGCAACGTCAAGACGGGCAACCCGCGGGGCGAGGTCGACTGGCTCGAGCCATACCGCGTCGCCGAAGCCGTGCGCGATCTCGGCTGGAAATATCTCGTGCTGACGGCCGTGGACCGCGACGATCTCGCCGACGGCGGCGCGCTGATATTCGCAAACACCGTGCGCGCGATCCACGAGCGCGCTCCCGGCGCCCGGGTCGAGATCCTCAGCGGCGACTACCGCGGCGACTTGGCGGCCGTAGACATCGTCATCGACGCGAAGCCCGACGTCTTCGCGCACAATCTCGAAACCGTGCGGCGCCTCACGCCCTCCGTGCGCGACAAGCGCGCGGGGTACGATCAGTCGCTCAAGGTGTTGGCGCACGCCAAGTCTCGCGCGCCGCAGCGCTACACCAAGACCTCGCTGATGCTGGGGCTCGGTGAGCGGGACGCTGAGATCGAGACGGCGATGGACGACGCGCGCTCGGTGGGAGTCGACATCTTCACGATGGGGCAGTATTTGCAGCCGAGCAAGAAGCATCTCCCGGTCGTCGAGTTCGTGACGCCTACGAAGTTCGCAGAGCTCGGCCGCCTCGCACAAGGGAAGGGGTTCCATCAGGTCGTGTCCAGCCCGCTCTCGCGCAGCTCCTACCATGCGGAGCAAGCATTCCCAGATCATGCGCGGAGCTGAAACCGCGGGTACCCGCCTTAGGTTGCTACAGCTAACGTGACGAAGCTCTTCCTGAACCGGCCCGTCCTCGCGGCGGTCTGCTCGCTTCTCATCCTGATCGCCGGACTCATCGTAATGCCGGCGCTCCCGATCGCGCAGTACCCGCAGATCGCGCCGCCGGTCGTCACGGTGACCGCAACGTACACCGGCGCGAGCCCGCAGGCCGTCGAGGCGCAGGTCACGACGCCGCTGGAGCAAGCCGTCAACACGGTGCAAGGCTTGCGCTACATTAGCTCGACCAGCTCCCAGGGCGCCTCGACGATCACGTGCACCTTTAACCTTGGCGTCAACCTCGACATCGCCGCGGCCGACGTGCAGAACGCGGTGCAGTCGTCGCTCGGCCAACTCCCCGCAACGGTCCAACAGCTCGGCATCACCGTCGCCAAGAACTCGGGCTCGTTCGTCATGGGCATCGCGCTCACGTCCGACAACAAGAGCCTCGATACCCTGACGATGAGCAACTACGCGCAGATCAACGTCGTCAACAACTTAGAGCGCGTCGACGGCGTCTCGCAGGTGATCATCTTCGGCCAGCGCCAGTACGCGATGCGCATCTGGCTCAACCCGGTCAAGCTCGCGCAGCAGGGGCTCGACGCCAGCGACGTGGTCAGCGCGCTGCAGGAGCAGAACGCGGAGGTCGCGGCCGGCAGCATCGGCTCTCCGCCCGCCCCCAAGAACCAGCCGTACACGTACACGGTCAACGCGCTCACGCAGCTCTCCGATCCGGCACAGTTCGCCAACATCATTCTCCGAGCGAACCCCAACGGCGGGTACGTGCGCCTCTCCGACGTCGCCCGCATCGAGCTCGGCGCGCAGAGCTACACGACCGACCTGCGATTCGACGGCAGCAGCCAGGTCGTCGGCCTGGGCGTCTTGCAGTATCCGACCGCCAACGCGCTCGATGTCTCGCGCCGGGTCAGCGCCCAAATGGCGCAGCTCGCCCCGCAGTTCCCATCGGGGATGCACTGGGCGGTGGCGTTCGACGTTACCACGTTCGTCAACGAGTCGATCAAGGAGGTGCTCCTGACGCTCCTGCTGTCGATCGTGCTCGTGATCCTCGTCATCTTCGTCTTCTTGCAAAACCCGAAGTCCACGTTGATTCCGGCCGCGACGATCCCCGTCTCGCTGATCGGCACCTTCTTCGTGATGGAGCTCTTCCATTTCTCGATCAACACGATCACGCTCTTCGGTCTGACGCTCGCTACGGGACTCGTGGTCGACGACGCGATCGTCGTCATCGAGAACATCGCGCGGCACATGGAGATCAACAAGGGCAAACAGAGCGGCGTCGCGAGCGCCGCCGAGGCGATGCGAGAAATTCAGAGCGCCGTCGTCGCCTCATCGCTCGTGCTGCTCGCCGTGTTCGTGCCCGTCGGCTTCCTGCCGGGAACAACCGGACAGATCTACAAGCAGTTCGCGCTGACGATCGCGGCCTCGATTACGATCTCGCTGTTCATGGCGCTGACGCTCGCACCGGTGCTGTCGTCGCGGCTCCTTACCGGTGAATACGAGTCCAAGGCCGCCTTTTTCCGCTGGTTCAACTCCAACTTTAAGCGCTTCCGCGACTGGTACGGTCGCGCGCTGCCCAACATGTTCCGCCGGCGTTGGCTCGTCGCGGGAATCTTCGCGGGCGCCCTCCTGACAACACTGTTCCTGGCCTCGAGGACGCCGCAGGGCTTCTTGCCGGACGAAGACCTGGGCTACTTCATCACGCTCGTCCAGGCGCCGGAGGGCACCTCGCTTCAGGGCTTGCGGACCATATCCACGAAGGCCGAGCAGATCATAAGCGCACAACCCGAGGTGGAGCACATATTCGACGTCGGCGGCTTCGGCTTTTCGGGTACCGCGCCCAACCGCGGCATTATGTTCACGCTGATGAAGCCCTGGAGCGAGCGAAAATCGCCGGCGTGGTGCCAGCTGATCTTCCTCTTCGCTCATCCTAACGCGTGCATCCCGCACAACGTTTTCGCCGTCGAGCAGCGTCTTAACGGCGCCTTCTACATGCAGGTTCCGCAGGCGCAGATCTTCGCGTTCAACCCGCCGGCGATCAACGGCGTCGGCAACTTCGGCGGCTTTCAGTTCGAGCTCGAGGATCGCGGCAACGTTGGCCTGCCGGTCCTGATGAATACCGCGTATGCGATGATGGGCGCGGCCGCCAAGGATCCGCGCCTGGCGAACGTCTTCACACAGTTCCGGATCAATTCACCGCAGATCGACTCCAACATCGACCGCAACAAGGCCAAGTCGATCGGCGTCTCGCTCTCGGACATCTTCACGTCGCTCGAGGTCGATCTCGGCTCGCTCTACGTCAACAACTTCACGTATCTGAACCGCTCGTGGCAGGTGGACGTGCAGGCCGACGCGCCCTTCCGCAACAGCGTGTCGTCGCTCGGCAATCTCTACGTGCACTCGAGCTCCGCGCCCGGGACGACGGTCGTGCCGTCGGGCATCGCCACGCCGGCACCCGGTAACGGCGCGGCCGCCTCGACCACCGCAAACGGCGCGGTGATGACGCCGCTCTCCGCGCTGATGCAGATCCAGAAGGTCCTGGGACCGCCGATCATCTCGCACTACAACCTCTATCGCAACATCGAGCTCAACGGCAGCAACGCGCCGGGCACGAGCACCGGTAGCGCCATCCAGGCGATGCAACAAATCGCCGCTAAGGTGATGCCCAAGGGCGTAAGCTACGAGTGGACCGGTCTGCAACTCGATCAGATCGCGGCCGGCCCGTTGACGATCGAGATCTTCATCCTGGCGCTCGTGTTCGTCTTCTTCGTGCTCTCCGCGCAGTACGAGAGCTACATCGATCCGCTCATCGTGCTGCTCGCGGTGCCGACCGCGCTGCTCGGCGCCCTGCTGTTCATCAACCTGCGCCACTTCCCGATCCCGTTTCTCTTCGACCCGACGCTCTCGCAGGACGTCTACGCACAGGTGGGCTACGTCATGCTCATCGGACTCGCCAGTAAGAGCGCAATTTTGATCGTCGAGTTCGGAAATCAGCAGCTGCGCCAAGGCGCGTCCATCGTGCAGGCCGCGATGCGCGCCGCGCAGACGCGGTTGCGGCCGATCCTCATGACGTCGATAGCATTCGTGATCGCCGTCATCCCGCTCGTCTTCGCGACGGGCGCCGGCGAGGCCGCGCGCCACTCGCTCGGCACCGTGGTCTTCGGCGGAATGCTCATGTCGACCATGCTGAACCTCGGGATCACACCGGTGCTCTACGTCATCATCAAGTCGTTCGAGCTGCGCGGCAGCCCGGCCGGACGCGACGGACACACGCGCGGCGAGATCGCGCAAACGCCCGCGGCGCCGCCCGTCGGCGTGTAGATTCGACACTTTTCGCTAGCGACTGTGCGAAGTGCGCATCCTGCGCTGGTCCGCGCTCGTCGCAGCTTCCGCTTAGGACACTCTCGCACAGTCACTAGCGAAAACGTTGATTTTGGTTAAGGGGCGATTCAATGGGGAGGAACTGAATTCGGATAAGCGCAACCCTGATGCTGACTCACTGATAGTTTTAATAACCGCCGTCATCGTCGGCTTTGGGAGTTGCTTGCATGCTCGGGTAATTTCTGTCGCATCGTGGCGGCCGCGGCGGCGGTGTTTTCGAGCTGCGCCACCGCGCTGCCGGCGTTCGCCGACGGCACCGAAAACGTTTATCAAAACTCGATCGTTCCGGGCGCCAACGATGCCATCAAGGGCGTGATGTCGCAGCCCGTGACGCCGCCGCAGCCGCGTCCGCAGGCCTCGACCGCTAACGGCAGCGTCGCGCAGGTTCCACCGGTGCAGCAGCATCGCGTCGGTCCGAAGATGGAACTGCCCGGCAATCGGATCGAGTATCGGCTCGACGTGTCGGCCGCGTATCCGTGGGGCAACATCGGATCCTACGGCAAGGGCTGGCTGATGGGCGGCATGGACGCATCGGTCGGATACGGATTCAACTGGTCGACGCGTCTCGTCGCCAGCATGTTCCAGCTGCAGCACTGGCCGTACGGGTTCAATAGCGGCCTCGCGCCGGTCTATTTGGCGGGATTCCAAAATCCGGTCGGCTGCGCGGATCTCTCGGACGGGAATAAGTGCGGCCCCGGCGCGGGGCGGAACATCAACGTCCGCACGAAGGATACGTTTGGCGTCTTCATGCTTCAGAAACTGTTCGTGATCAAATCCGACAAGCTGCCGGGCCCCGTACCGATCGTCGTGACGCCGACGTACGTGGCGCGCGGCGGGCAGATCGGCTTCGCGCCCAACAACAACGACGTCGTGCCGTTCACCTACAACCTACCCGACGGTCCCGTCATCAACATCCCGGTGCGCACCGCGCAGTACTATGCCGTCGCCCTTACGCTTCCGTTCTTGAAGACGCCCAAGATGTTCGGAACCATCACGGTCGCGCCGCAATGGCTCGTCCATACCGCCGGAGCGAATGTGGGCAACTCCATGCAGCTGCCGCAGGTGATCTATCTGGAGTACACGCCATTTCACGGCACGACGTTCTTCGTCGAGCCGCAGAGCGCCCGCGATTATTTGCCGACCGATCCGTATCCCGAGCATCTCTTCGCATACTTCCTCGGCGCGTCGCAGCGTTTGAGCAAATACGCTTTCGTTCAGGTCATCCTCAACAGCGGCAATCCGACCAATCGCGGACCGGACGGCATCACCGGCATCAAGTGCGTCACCGTGCAGCAGGCCATCAACAACGCATGCGGGCTCGCGATCGGCGGCCTCAAGGCGACGCAGCTGCAGCTGCAGTTCGGCATCGGTTCACCCAGCGTCTTCCCGTTGTAAGTCTCAGAGGTTCACATGAAAAGCTCTCGCGTATTGGCTTGTTTGGGGTTGGTCGCCGCGCTCAGCGGCTGCGGCGGGCTAGACGCCGGAGGCAAGGCGTCGTCCCGATGAATGCCGCCGGTCGCGTTCGTGACGATGCCGGCGTGGCGCAGAAGATCGTCGGCGTCGGCGATAGCTTGACAGCGGGCTATCAGGCGGACGGAATCTTGGGTCAAACCGGCGTGCCGAACCCGCTCGACCCGGGGACTTCCATTCGGCCGACTCAGGAGAGCGGCTGGTGGTCGCTGCTGGTGGAACAGGCCTCGAGCGCGCCGCTCGAATCTGCGATCGCTCAAATGTACGACCCGTCCACGAGCCCGCTGCCGCTCATCAACGGGCCGGGACTCGACAACCAAATCGTGGGAACCGCTCCTAGCAGCTTCGAGCCCTTCGGTCAATTCAAGGGCACCGATCCGTGCACGTACGCACGCGGCTTCAATCAGGCCGGCTTTGGGTTTAAAGCCTCGGCGCGCGTGCGTTTGAACCCGACTTCGACGACGATTCGCAACGTCGGCATCCCGGGCCTGACGCTGCACGAGGCAAACACGATCCACCAACCGCAGACCAACACGTGCAGTCCCCTCCCAGGTATTCCGGGGCTGCTTAGCGACGTCGTCAACGAGGAAAGCGGAACGTACTGGCCGGTCCTGCGCAACTTCACTAACCTCGGGCCGCATCTCACCGAGGTCAATGCCGCGGCATCGCGCCATCCGACGCTCGCGACGGTGTGGCTAGGCGCCAACGACGTGCTCAAGTACATGGGCAGCGGCGGCCGCTTCGTCGGCGGCGACCGTAGCCCCGGACAGGCTGAGAGCGATCTGCGCGCGACGATTTCGACACTACAGCACGCCGGCGCGCGCGTCGTTCTCGCGAACCTACCGGATATCGTCGAAACCGGTTATTTTCAGCGCGTCCTCGATCACCCGACAAATCGCCAATGTCGTCGCGCAAGTTACGCTTACTGTCTGCTCGAGCTCGCCAGTCTAGGGAGTCAGCTCCCCGGAATCGCAAAACGCTACGGCCTTGATACTCCGCAGGGCTGCATCCCAACCTCAATAACGAAGCCATGCGGCTATCTGACGCTTCCGGCAGCGCTGCTTATCGACCAATACGCCAATAACAACCAGGGCCAGATACCGGATTTGGACTGTGCGCATCCTTCGCCGCATTGCAAACCGGTCAAAGGCAGCGGCCTAGGGTCAAACTACATTACCCCGGAGTTCGCGGCGAAAATTCAGGTACTCAACAACGCGATCAACGAGGGCATTGACGACGCCGCGTCGTCCGAGCGCGTTCCGCTGGTCGACGTGCACGCAATTTTCCAAGGTTTGGCCAGCGGCGACCCCACGAACCAGTACTTCCGGCTGGCGTCATCGATCGCGCCCGGAGTTTGCTGCACACTAGGGTACCTTTATTATGGGCCGTCGCCGTCATTCGTCCCGCTGACCGGAGGAATACTTAGCTTCGACGGCATCCACCCGTCGAACTCCGGTTATGCGTTAATCGCGTACGAGTTCATTAAAACGATCAATGAGGCTTACGGCGCGCACATACCCGAGGTCGACGTCAAGGCCGTCTACGACGGCTCGCGCTGCAGCAACAAGAAATACTGCTTCCCGGATCCGTACGCCCCGCACGCTTAGGGCTCTTCGTCCAGCTCGTCCTCGTGCCGGCGCTCTAAGCGCTCAGTGACCTCGGCCTTCACGTCGTCGGGAACGTCGGGCTTTTCCAGCAGTTCCCGATCCTCGTCGTCGAGAAGCCTTTCGAACTCGTCGGTGTTAGGGTTCTTTTCGGGGGGTCTCATGTGAGTCGGACCTCTTCATTCGTCACGTGGCTGCGCGAGCTGGCCGCGACGGTGACGCTTTTCGACCGCTCGGCGCTCGAGCCTGGATTCGCCGTGCGCTGCACCGTCGGCGTCGCGATTCCCTTGATCGCAGGAGCGGCACTCGGACGACCGGCGCTCGGCATCACCGCGGCGATCGGGGCGTTCATCACCGGATTCACGTCGCTGCAGGGCATCCATCGAACGCGGTTGAGTGCGATCGTCGTCGCGGCAGTAGGCATGTCGGCCACCAGCTTCGTCGGTGCCGTTGCCGGTCATTCTACCCCGGGCGTGATCGCGGCTACCGCCGTGACGGCATACTTGTGCGCCACGATCGGACAGACCGGGCCCCTCGCGGCGACCGTGGGCCTCAACTCGCTCGTCGCCTTCGTGCTCTTCTCGAGCCAGCCGCTTACGCAGCCGGCGGCGCTCGTTCAGTCGGGCCTCGTCGCGGCGGGCGGCGCGATCCAGGCGCTGCTGCTGCTGCTCGCGTGGCCCTTCGCACGGCTCGACGCGGAGCGGTCGGCGGTCGCGCGCGTCTATCGCGATCTCGCCACATACGCGCGAGCGGTAGCAGACGGCAAGCCGGGCCTGCCGCCGATTACGCCGTTCGCCACCGCGCGCCAGGTACTCGCCGACCCGCAGCCGTTCGCCCGCGCCGCCGAAAAGGCGCGCTTGCAGCGGCTGCTCGAGGACGCGGAGGTCATTCGCAAACGGCTCGGCGCGGCGGTCTCGACGCGCGAGCCGACACTGCCGGTCGCGGAACGGCTCGACGCGATCGCCGCGTCGCTCGAAAGCGGCGCCGAGACCGAGTGGCTACCGGGCTTCGATCTGCTGTCGCGCCCGCGTCCCGGCCCGTACGTCGGAAACCACATCGAATGGCTGAGCCGCGACTCGCTGCGCTTCGCACTCGTACTCGCGATCGCGATGGCGATCGGCCGTCACTTTCAGGCCGACCGCGGCTACTGGATTCCGCTGACGACGGCCATCGTGCTCAAGCCGGATTTTCTCACGACGGTCGTGCGCGGCTTCGCTCGGATCGCCGGCACGCTCGTCGGCGCGGTCGTCGCCTCGCTCGCGATGATGCCGCTGCGCGGCCATGCGATGGCACAGGTCGCCGGCGTGATCGTCGCCGCCGCGGCAGCCTACGTCAGCTTCAATCCGAACTACGCGCTGTTCACGATCGCGATCACCTCGTTCGTCGTGATCTCCCTCGGAATGCGCGGCCTTCCCGGCACGACCACGATAGATCAGCGCGTGCTGGACACGCTCGTGGGCGGTGCACTGGCGATGATCGGCTACCTGGCTTTGCCGACGTGGGAGCGCAAGCGTACGCGTGCGCTGCTGGCCGACCTCCTCGACGCGCAGCGGGCGCTCGCGAGCGCCATCTTTCGCGCCTACACCGACCCTTCGGAGGACGCGCGCCCGCGGATCGAACGCGCACGCACCCAGGTGTGGAAGATCCGCACCGCCGTCGAGGCGTCCATCGACCGCACGCGCAGCGAGCCGCATCGCCACCACACGATCGGCGCCGCGCGAGCGCTGCGAATCCTCGCCGCGACGCAGCGCTTCGCGTTGGCCAACCTCGCGCTCGAGGCGGGGCTGGACGCCGGAGCTCCGGCGAACCCAGACACGCTGCGCGCGTTCGCGGAAGCGCTCGACGAACGCATGGCCGCGATCGCACAAGCGCTGCGGCAATCGCGACGCGCGCCGGCCGACACGGACCTCGCGACCGGCCTTACGCGGCTCGACGAGCCGATGCGCGATCGCGCCGGCGCGTATGTCGACGCCGTCAGGCGCATGGCGCGCCTTATCGGTTACGCGTAGATGCCGCGGACTTTCGAGGCCTTCACGACGCGATCGATCGCTAGCGTATACGCCGCGGTGCGGAGCGTCGCATGACGCGAGTTGGCGATCGAGCGGATCTGATGCATGTTGGTAAGGAGGAAGTCTTCGAGTTTCTCGTTGACCTCGGGCTCCTTCCAAAAGTATCCCATCCGGTCTTGCGCCCACTCGAAATACGAGACCGTCACGCCGCCGGCGTTGGCCATGATGTCGGGAAGCACGACGATGCCGCGCTCGCGGAAGATGCGGTCGGCCTCGGGCGTCGTCGGTCCGTTGGCGCCCTCGACGATCAGCTTCGCCTTCACCTTGGACGCGCTCTCGGCCGTGAACACCTTCTCGAGCGCCGCCGGGACGAGCACGTCGCACTCGCTCGCGAGCAGCTCGCCGTTGGTGATCTTCTCACCGCCCTTGAAGCCTTCGAGGGTGCCGAACTTGGCCGCGTGTTCCATCGCGCCGGCGACGTAAATCCCGTTTTCATTGTAGTATGCGCCGGTGACGTCGGAAATGCCGACGATCTTGCAGCCCCGCTCCTCGAACAGCTTGGCCGCGTGCTTGCCGACGTTGCCGAATCCCTGGATCGCGATCGTCGCCTTGTCGGGGCGCAGCTCCATCTCGGCCATCTCGTCGAGCGCGCAGATCGTCACGCCCCGGCCGGTCGCCTCGACGCGTCCGCGCGAGCCGCCGATCTCCAACGGTTTGCCGGTCACCACGCCGGGCGTGTTTTGGCGCGTGTGCATCGAGTAGGTGTCCATGAACCACGCCATGACCTGCGGCGTCGTGTTCACGTCGGGTGCGGGAACGTCTTTATCCGGGCCGACGACCTCGACGAGCTCCGCCGCGTAGCGGCGCGTGATGCGCTCGAGCTCGTTGGAGGAGAGCGTCGCGGGATCGCACGTCACGCCGCCCTTGCCGCCGCCGAACGGCAGGTCCACGACCGCGCACTTCCACGTCATCCAAAAGGCGAGTGCCGTCACCTCGTCGAGCGTCACGCCGGGATGGTAGCGGATGCCGCCTTTCGCCGGACCGCGCGCGAAATTGTACTGCACGCGATAGCCGGTGTACACTTCGAACTCGCCCGAGTCGCGCTGAAACGGGATCGAGAAGATGATCTGGCGCGACGGATGCGTGAGTATGCGCCGCATCCCGCCGTCGAGCTCCAATAGGTCCGCGGCTTCGTTGAAATAGGCAATGGCGTCGCCGAATACGGAGACGTCGCGCACGGAGGGTCCTGAGCCCGTCGTAGGGCGCAGCGTAGCGGTCATGGCCTAACCTTTGTCGGTTGCGCGCCGGAGCCCCTGGGGCCCGAATTCACACGTTGAAACGAAAATTGACGACGTCGCCTTCTTGCATCACGTAATCGCGTCCCTCGCTGCGGACGCGACCGGCCGCCCGCAACTCGTCCATGGTGCGATATTTGACGTAATCGTCGTACGATACGATCTCGGCTCGGATGAAACCGCGCTCGATATCGCCGTGGATCGTCCCCGCCGCCTGCGGGGCCTTCGTGCCGTGTCGGATCGGCCAGGCGCGAGCCTCCTTTTCGCCCGCGGTGAGAAACGTCACGAGCCCGAGCAGGTCGTAGGCGGCGGCGGCGAGTTCGTCGAGGCCGCTGCGCTCCATCCCTAGTTCCCGGCGAAACTCATCCGCCTCGCTCTCGTTGAGGCCGGCGAGCTCCGCCTCTACCTTCCCGCTCAACATCACCGCGCGGCCGCCCTGAGCCGCGGCGATCTCACGCACGAGCCGCACCTGCTCACCCTCGGCGGCCAGTTCCGCTTCGCCGACGTTCGCCACATACAGCACCGGCTTGGCGGTGAGTAGGAACGAATCGGCGGCGACTTGCGCCTCCAAGGAGTCGGGCGCGAAGCTGCGCGCGGGCCGCGCATCCTCCAGCGCCGATTCGAGGCGTCGCGCAGCGTCGAGATGCCCGCGAAGCTTCGGATTGGCGCGCACCTCGCGCTCGAGCTTCGGGATGCGCCGGCGCATCGTCGCGAGGTCCGCCAGCGCGAGCTCGATCGCCACGATGTCGGAGTCGCGCCGCGGGTCTGGATGGCCCTCGACGTGCGCCACGTCCGCATCCTCGAAACAGCGCAGGATCATTGCGATCGCGTCGGTTTCGCGAATGTGGCTGAGGAAGGCGTTGCCGAGTCCTTCGCCGGCGCTTGCGCCGCGGACCAAGCCCGCGATATCGACAAAGCGGACGGTCGCCGGGACGATCCTGCGCGCATTGACGAGCTGCGCGAGGACAGGCAGCCGCGAATCCGGCACCGCAACCTCGCCGACGTTCGGCTCGATCGTCGCAAACGGATAGTTCGCCGCCAGGGCGTGCGCCGAGCGTGTGAGCGCGTTGAAGATCGTCGATTTGCCGACGTTCGGCAACCCGACGATTCCGCAGGAGAGTGGCACTGCAGGCCGCCGGTTCGTCCGCTCGCGCTGTCCGACCTTGCGCCCGGAGGCCCGGCGAGACGACCGCGGCAAGAGAATCGTCCGGACGTGTCGGATACGTCGTCATGCGCCAAATGAAGGTCGACAAACTCGGCATCGACCTCCTGACCCACGACCCGGTGGTCATCCTCAAGGACATGGACGGCTCGCACTATCTCCCGATTCTAATCGGACCGTTTGAAGCCACGGCGATCGCGCTCGCACTGGAAGGCGCACCGGTTCCGCGGCCGCTCTCGCACGACCTCATGCGCAACATCCTCGAGTCGCTCAACGCGAACCTGGAGCAGGTGGTCATTCACGACATTAAAGACTCGACGTTCTTCGCCAAGCTCGTCGTGCGCACGAATGGCGAGCTCCAAGAGATCGATGCCCGACCATCCGACGGCATTGCGCTCGCGCTGCGCGTTCCCGCCCCGATCTTCGTCTCCGACAAGATCGTACTCGAGGAAGCCACCGCCGAGAAGAAGCCCATCAACGACACGGAGATGGCGCGCTTCAAGAAATTCCTCGACGACTTAAAACCCAGCGACTTTAATCGCTAAGTACGCTGTAAGCGTAGCGACCAGCTGAGTGTCATCCTGAGCGTAGCGAGCGTAGCGACCAGCTTAGTGTCATCCTGAGCGGAGCGAGCGCAGCGACCAGCTGAGTGTCATCCTGAGCGGAGCGAGCGTAGCGAGCGAAGTCGAAGGACGTAAGAGACTTGTCATCCTGAGCGAAGTCGAAGGATGACCGAGCCACGCAGCTTTCTTACGCTGTGCCATTCCGGTCTGTTTAGTTCCAAGGACGTGGCTGCGCCATCCTTCGACAGAGCCTGTCCTAAGCGAGCGCGGCGAGACGAAGCGCACAGGATGACGTAGCCTGCGCGTCCTTCGACTCCGCTCGCTGCACTCGCTCCGCTCAGGATGACAATGGGGGCAACGCTTACGGCGGGTGATAAAGGGCGCGCGCGGCGTGCCTCGAATCTGCCGGGGCTTATGACTGATGAACTGCGCGCCGACATAGGCGTGTTCGGCGGGTCGGGCTTCTATTCGCTCATGGAAAACTCGCGCGAGGCGTGGGTGGAGACGCCCTATGGCGCACCGAGCGACAAGGTCGCGCTCGGCGAGATCGCGGGACGGCACGTGGCGTTTTTGCCGCGCCACGGCAGGGACCACCGTTTTCCGCCGCAGTCCATCAACTATCGCGCGAACTTATATGCGATGAAACAGCTCGGCGTGAAATGGATCATCGCTCCGACAGCGAGCGGCTCGCTCAAGGAAAGCGTGCGCCCCGGATCGATGGCTGTGTGCGATCAGCTCGTCGACCGCACGAACGGCCGCAAGGACACGTTCTACGACGGGCCGATCACGACGCACGTCAGCTTTGCCGACCCATACTGCCCTACGCTGCGGCCGATCGCGATCGACGCGCTGCGCTCCATCGGCGTCGAGACGCACGAGCGCGGCACGGTCGTCGTGATCCAAGGCCCGCGCTTCTCCACGCGCTCCGAGTCCAAGTGGTTTCAGAGTCAGGGCTGGGAAGTCATCAACATGACGCAATATCCCGAGGCCTATCTGGCGCGCGAGCTCGAGATGTGCTACGTAAACATCTCGCTCATCACCGACTACGACGTCGGCCTCGAGGGGATGCCGCCCGTCTCGCATCACGAAGTCATCGAGGTCTTTACGAAAAACAACGAACGGGTGAAAGCGGCGATCGGAGAGATCGTCACGAAGATCGACGTGGACGCCGACTGTTCGTGCCGGCATGCTCTCGAGGGAGCCCGCTTCTAAAGCGATGCAGCGCCGGCGGCCGCGACTCGACCTCGGAATGTACGTGCGCGCCGTTCCGCTCTTGCTGCGGCATCCGTCGATCTTCGCCATGCCGCTGCTGGCCGCGGTCGTAGATCTGCTGCTCTCACAGCTCTCGAATCTGTTCACCGACCCCCTCGGCGGCGCGGGCGCCGGACTCTTTGGGCTCATCGTGCAGCTCGTCTATCTGTGGGCCTTCGGCGTCACGATCATCCAGGCGAACAACATCTGGCGGCGTCAGCGGGGCACGTTCGACGAAGCCTGGGAGGAGGGGCGCCGGAAGTTCGGCGGCATCGCGCTCGCCGCGATCGGATTTCAGTTCGTCGTCTGGGCGGCGAGCTACATCGGTTCGTTCCTCGGCGGTCCGATTGGTCTCGCCCTCGGCGCGGTCGCGGCATTCTTCCTGATCTACACGATTCCGTCGGCGGCGATCGGCGGACTGCCGGGCGCTCTCGCCATCTCGGGGTCGATCCGCGGCGTGCGCGCGGAGCCGATCGGTTCCATCGTTCTCGCGATCGTGTTCTTCGCGATATGGTACGTCGCCGTGCCGATCGGACTGCCGTACCTGTTGGTAAGCCTCTCGCCGACGTTCTGGTCGCTCGTGACGGCCGCCGTGCGCGCGCTCGCGCTGGCCTACCTCGCGTTTCCGTTCGCCAAGCAATACGACGACGTCGCGTTCACCGGCTACTGGTGAGCGCCATGCGGACGTACTCGCCGATCAGCGCCGGGCTGACATTGGTTCGCGCTAGACGCGCGGCTTCGTCGAGCTTCGCGAGCAGCGCGGCCGCCTCGCGCCGGCCGAGGGGCTTCAGCTTGCGCAAGCGATCGGCGTGATCGACCGACATCAATGCGACGCCGTCGTGACCGCCTGCGACGATCCAGTCGCGCACCAGCGTCTTAATCGTCTCGAGGCCTTCCGCAAGCGTCTCGCGCGTCGCCCACGGGTCTTGCGGCGATTTGCCCTCGACGCTGTCGAAGAACCAGCGCACGATCGCAGCGCGTAACGATTCCTCTTCCTGCTCGAGCGCGGCCAGCGCCCGCGTCACGCTGCCGCCGGAGAGCGACGCGCCCAGCTCCGCATCGGCATCGCCGTAATGCAAGCGGCGCAGCACTTCCGCGACTTCGCCCTTGGCGAGCAAGGCGAAGCGCACGTCGATCACGCGCGAGCGGATCGTCTCGAGAAGGCGCCCGGGCGTTGCCGTCGTCACGATCATCACGACGCCGGCCGGCGGCTCCTCTAAAAACTTCAGCAACGCGTTTGCGGCATGCGGCGTCGCGAAGTCGACGTCGCCGAGCAGCAGCACGCGCAGGCCGCCGCTGTAGGACTGCATCGAGAGCTGGCGGACGAGGTCGCGCGCCGAGAGCTGGTCGGTCTCGCCGAATCCCGCCGGGGCGTCGCGGTCGCCGATCTTGAGCACCCCCTCGTGCTCGAGAAAGTCGGGATGGTGCACGTTCTCGCCGCGAAACAACGCGCACGAAGAGCACGTCTCGTCATAGCCCAGCACGCCGCTCTTGGGCGCCAGGCAAAGCAGCGACTGCGCGAGCCGCCGCGCGAACGTCTTCTTCCCGACGCCGGCGGGTCCGGTGAAGAGGTAGGCGTGCGCCAGCGTCTGCGGCGTGAGCGCGCCGAAGTAGCGCTTGGGGCCCGCCGCGCCGACGACGTCGAAGTGCAGCGCGCTCACAGATGCCGCAGCGCGTCTTCGACCAGGCGATCCGGCGAAAGCGCGCCGTCGAGCACGCGATGACGCGGGCCGCGCGCGAGCTCGAGGAAGCCTTGCCGCACCCGCTCGTGAAACGCGTCGTCCTCGATTTCGATGCGGTCCGGCGCACCCGAGCGCTCGCGCAGTCGCGCGCGCGCCGCGGCGACCGGCAGATCTACGAGCAGCACCGCGTCGGGCTCCACGCCGCCGGCCGCGAAGTCGCTCAGCGCGCGCAGCAGCTCGAGATCCATGCCGCGTCCATAACCCTGATACGCGAGCGTCGAGTCCGTAAACCGGTCGCACAGGACGATGGCGTCCGATGAGAGCGCGGGCCGGATCACCTCCTCGACATGCTGCGCCCGCGCGGCGTTCACCAAGAACGCCTCGGCGAGCGGCTCGATGGTCAGCCGGCGGTCCAAAAAGACGTTCCGCACGGCGTCGCCGAGCGGCGTGCCGCCCGGCTCGCGCGTGATCGCGACGCGTTTTCCATCCGCCTGCAGTCGCGCGGCTAGGCCCGCGACTAGCGTACTCTTCCCGCTGCCCTCGATGCCCTCAACGACGACGAACATTCCGGGCCCCCTTCGATAGGCTCAGGGTGACAATGCGTCTGACGTCTTATAGATCTTGACGCGGCGATTGGGCTCGAGGCCGGTGCTGCGCGACTGCAGGCGATACCGCTCCGCGAGTTGATGCTGCATCCGCCGCACGTACGACGTCTGCGGCGAAAGCTCGATCGCCTGATTGGTCAGCAGGACTTGATAGATCGCCTCCTCGGCCTCGCGCAGCGCGATCTCTTCATGATCGATGGAACCGAGGTTGAACACGTCGCGCAACGCGGCCTGGATCTGCGTCGTCGTATTCGTCTTGATCGAGTAGATCGGCACGTTGTCGGAGGCGATCTGCTTGAGCTTCGGCTGCTCCTTGCGCTCGAGCGTCTTGAGCGTGAGCACGACGTCGGCGTCGTCCCAGTTGCGAGCGATCGAAGCGTGGACGCGCAGGTTCGCGATGGCGCGCTCGATCTTGTTGCGCGACACGCCGTAGGGGAAGATCGAGAGCGGGCGGTCGCGTTCGTCGTGCTCGCGCTCGTGATCGTAGCGGTCGGCCAGGCGCGGCATCGACTCGGTGATCGGCCTCTTGAACGACCGTGACGTCACCGCTCGCCTCGCGCTGCCGGATCTCGGGCTGCGGCTGGTAGCCGCGCAGCAGCGCGTCGATGACGTCGGCGACGTTTTTGTGAATCGCGAGGCGATCGCGATCGTGGATCTCGACGACGACGTCGAAGGTCGGCGGCGCCTTCCGCTCGAGCACCGTCTTGCGCGTGCCGCGGCGGCGTGCCTCTTCGTCGGAGAGCGTCACCGCGCTGACGCCGCCGACGAGGTCGGAGAGCGTCGGGTTCATCAGCAGGTTCTCCAGCGTCTGCCCGTGCGCGGTGCCGATCAGCGTCACGCCGCGTTCGGCGATCGTGCGGGCTGCTTCGGCTTCCGCTGCCGTGCCGATCTCGTCGATGACGATGACCTCCGGCATGTGGTTCTCGACCGCCTCGATCATCACGGCGTGCTGCAGCGCGGGATCAGCGACCTGCATGCGCCGTGCGAGACCGATGCCGGGATGCGGGATGTCGCTGTCGCCGGCGATTTCGTTCGAGGTGTCGACGATGACGACGCGTTTGCGCTCTTCCGAGAGCATGCGCGCGCACTCGCGCAGCATCGTCGTCTTGCCGACGCCAGGACGCCCTAGTAGACAGATCGACTTTCCGCTGCGCAGAACGTCGAGCAGGATGTCGATCGTGCCGTAGACGGCGCGGCCGACGCGACACGTGAGGCCGACGATCTTGCCGGTACGGTTGCGAATCGCGCTGATCCGGTGCAGCGTCTGCTCGATGCCGGCGCGGTTATCCGCGCCGAACGGCGAGATGCGCGAGCAGACGTGCGCGATGTCTTCGTGGCTTACCGGAGAGTCGGTGAGATACTTGAAATCGCTCTCAAAGCGCGCTTCGGGCGGCCGCCCGAGATCGAGCACCACTTCGATGATATCTTCGATGTTGTTGAGACGGACGAGCGCTTGCCGTATCGCGAGTGGGAAGATGTCGAGGAGCTGAGAGAGTTCCCAACTAGGGGAAACGTGATGAACTCTAACCGCCAATACTGATCCCCGTTTCCGCGCCTGTCCCCCGAGGCACTCTTACGAGTTTACTCGGACCGCCGCTTCACTCCTTTACGACGCGGATCGTGCGCAGCTTGTCGTCGTACGGTCCCTGGATGCGAACGCCGGCCTTCATCTCCAGGCGCAAGTAGTCGATGATGTCGGGCGTGAGCTCTTCGCCCGGAGCGATGACCGGGATGCCCGGCGGATATGGCGTGATCGTCTCGGCGCAAACGCGGCCTCTGGACTCGCGCAACTTCACGAACTCGGTGTCGGCAAGGAACGCTTCGCGCGGCCGCATCCGCATCGGCGGCACCGCCGGGAGGCGAAACGTCCCGCGCCGCAGCCGCTGCTCGAGAATGCCCGACGGCGCGAACATGTCGAGCTCGCGCTCGTCGCGCGCCAGCTCCTCGAACGCCTTGACGAACCGCCCCGCCGCGTCGCGCGTCGTGCCGATCGTGAAGAGCGCGACGACGTTGAAGAGATCGGCCAACTCCACCTGGATGTTGTAGCGGCGGCGCAGTAATTCCGACGCCTCGTATCCGGTGTAGCCGAGGCCTTTGACGGTCACGGCAATCTTCGTGGGATCGAGCGCGAAGATGCCCGCGCGCCCTTGCAACTCCGCGCCGAAACAGTAGATGCCGGGGATCGCATTGAGCCGGGCGCGCGTCTCCTGCGCGAGCTCGATCGTGCGCGACAGCAGCGCCGCACCCTCGGTCGCCATCTGCTTGCGCGCGACGTCGAGCGACGCGACCATCGGGAGATTGGGCGACGTCGAGAGGAACATCTTGAGCACGGCCTTGAGCCGGTCGAGCCGCACGCGCTCGCCCTTCTGGTGCAGCATCGCGCACTGCGAGAACGCCGAGAGCATCTTGTGCGTCGAGTTGATGCAGAGGTCGGCGCCCGCGGCGGTCGCGGAGATCGGCAGCGCCGGATGAAAGTGAAAGTGCGGCCCCCAGGCCTCGTCGACGAGCAGCAGCTTTCCGGCGTCGTGTACGATGCGCTCGATCGACTCCAGGTCGGCGGCGACGCCGTAGTACGTCGGCGATACGAGATAGACGGCGACGACGTCGGGATGCTCGCGTAGCGTCGCCGCGACCGTCTCGGGCGTGACGCAGTGGTCCATGCGCAGCTCTGCGTCGACCTCGGGGCGCATGTAGACCGGCTCCGCGCCGCTCATCACGAGCCCGCCGAGCATCGATTTGTGCGAGTTGCGGGGCACTGCGATCTTCTCGCCCGGATTCACCGCGGCCATCATCATGCACTGATTACCGCTGGTCGAACCGTTGATCAGGAAGAAAGTGTTGTCGGCACCCCAGGCCTCGGCCGCGAGCTCGCTGCGCCTCCTTGATCGACTCGGTGGGCTGAAGCAGGTCGTCGATGCCGGGCATCGGCGTCAGGTCGATCGCGCAGATATTGTCGCCGACGAACTCGCGAAAGGCGAGATCCATGCCGATGCCCTGAATGTGACCCGGCGTGTGGAACGGCAACACGCCGGCGTCGACGTAGTCGAGCAACGCCTGAAAGTACGGGGTCTTATGTTGATCCAACGCTCATGCCAGCACTTCGAAGCCGAGGCGATCGAGCATGCCGAAATCCTCGGAGTCGCTGCGGCCTCGCGTCGTGAGGTAATCGCCGAGGACGATGCCGCTCGCGCCGCTGCGCATGCCGAGATCTTGCAGACCCTTTAGCGTGACCTCGCGCCCGCCCGCGAAGCGCACGAGCGCGCTCGGGAGCGCGAGCCGCACCATCGCGACGAAGCGCAAGGCTTCGGCCGGATCGAGCAGCGGGCGCAGGCCGAACGGCGTGCCGGGCCGCGGATTGAGGAAGTTGACGGGCACTTCTCCCGGCTGCAGCTGCTGGAGGGCCTCGAGAAACTCGATGCGGTCGTCGAGCGTCTCGCCCATGCCGATGATGCCGCCGCAGCAGAGTTCGAGGCCGTGCCGTTTCACGCGCAGGCAGGTCTCCCAGCGTTCCCGGTACGTATGCGTCGTACACACCGAGGGAAAGTAGCGCTCCGAGGTCTCGAGGTTATGGTTGACCTTGTCGACGCCGACCAGGGCGAGCCGCTCCATGTGATCGTCGGTCAGGATGCCGAGCGAGACGGCGACCGTCAGCGGCAGCTCGGCCTTGATCGCGGTCGTGGCCGCACAGACGCGCTCCATCAGCTTTTGGGACGGCCCGCGCACCGCAACGACGATGCAGAACTCACCGGCACCGCGCTCGTGCGCGGCGCGCGCCGCGGCGACGAAGCCTTCGACGGTCGAGAGCGGCTCGGCCTCGACATCGGTGGCGTAACGCGCACTCTGCGAGCAGAAGTTGCAGTCCTCCGAGCAGCCGCCCTTCTTCGCGTTGTACAGCACCTCGACCGCGATCGCGTTGCCGGTGTAATGCGAGCGCACGTCGTCGGCCAGTGCGAGCAGGTCGGGAATGCGCTCCGCCGGCAGCTCCGCGAGTTCTCGAGCAGCTGCGCATCGGCGGGGCCGCCGCGGCCGAGTACTTGCGCGCGAGCGCGTTCGAGCGAGGTTTGGGGGTTCGTCATCAGTTTCTTTGTATGAAAGGCAGCAAGAGATTTGCGCCCGCCGCTACGGAGTCCGCTTCGGCGGGTGCAAACCGCAGAATGCCAAGTGTCGGCGAGTTTCCCTGCAGCGCGCGAGTAACGTCGTCGCGATACTCGGCATCGGTCGGGCCCCAGCGCTCGACCAAGATCGCACCGGCGACCGGAATGCCCCTTCTTGACAGGCTTCGAGCGTCAACAGCGCGTGGTTGATGCAGCCGAGCCGCAGGCCCACGGCGAGCACGACTTCCAGCTTCGCCAACCGCGCGACATCGACAAGGTGCTCGCGTTCGTTCAGCGGCACCATGATGCCGCCCGACCCCTCGACGACGAGCGGACCGGCGAGCCCGTCGATACGCAGCGGCAAGTTCGCGGGCATTCAGCGTCGCGCCATGCGCGAGCGCCGCCGACCACGGGTCGGCAGGCTTCTCGAAGCGCTCGAGCTCGACGTTCGGCACGCCGGCGAGCGCGCCGGCGCGCATCGCATCGCCCTCGGCGTCCCGCGCAACGCCGGTCTGCACGACCTTGACGATCGTCGGCGTACTTCGCCGCGCGGCGGAGCGCGAGCGCGAGCGCCGCAGCCACGCGCGTTTTGCCGACGTCGGTGTCGGTGCCGGTCACCAGATAGCGGTGCTGTGCGGGGTTCAGATTTTGCCGAGCTCCTCGACCAGGCGGTCGATCTGCTCCGCCGTGTGATCGGCGCGCACCGAAAAGCGCAGCCGTGAAGTTCCGGGCGGAACGGTCGGCGGCCGTATCGCCGGCACGAAGATACTCCCTTCGAGAACAAGGCTTCGGAAACGCGCAGCGCGCGTTCCTCGGCCCCGAGCCGCACGGGGACGATCGCGCCGGCGGCGCTGAGGCACGGGAAGGTTCATCGCGCGCAAGCCGTCGCACAGGCGCGCCACGTTCGCACGCAGCCGCGCGCGGCGATCGTCGGCGCGGCGCGCGAGCAGGAGCGCGATGCGCGCCGCCAGTCCGATCGCCGGCGGGCAGTGCCGTGTCGAAGACAAACGTGCGCGCTTCGATTGACCAGCAGCTCGATTACCGGCGCGGGACCGGCGATGAAGCCGCCGAGCGCGCCGAGGGCCTTCGAGAGCGTGCCGAGCACGACGACGCGCGGATCGTCGAGGTCGCGCGCGAGGCCCGCTCCTTTCGCGCCCACGACGCCGAGCGCGTGCGCCTCGTCGAGCAACAGCACGCCGCCGGAACCCAAATCCGCGAGCAGCGCGCGAGGATCGACGGCATCGCCTTCCATGCTGAAGATCGTCTCGCTCACGACGCAGGTTGGCCGGTCGTTCGCGAGCGGTATCGTCACGTGGTCGTAGATAGCGTGCGGCACCGGCGCGAGGCGGATCCCGTCGATGAGCGAGGCGTGGTTCAGGCGGTCCGACACGATCGAGTCCACGCAGCGCGCGAGCACCGGAATCGCACCGACGGCCGCGTGATAACCCGACGAGAAGAGCAGCGCGCGCTCGCGTCCGAGCCAGCTCGCGAGTTCGTCCTCGAGCAGCGAAAGCTCGCGATGCCGCCCCGCCAACAGGCGCGCTCCGCCCGAGGCCACGCGCGACGCGCGCTTCAGCGCCTCCACGACCTGCGGCTCCTTCGCCAAGCCGAGGTAGTCGTTGGAGGAAAAGTCGATGACGTTCGAGAGCTGGCGTTCCGGGAGCTCGCGGTAGCGCCGTTTTGCGCGGATGTCGTTCAACAGCGTCTCGGCGCGGTTCAGGTAGGTCACCTTTCCTTCGTCCTTCGACTTCGCTTGGCTGAGCTCGCTTCGCTCAGGATGACAAACAGGGCGTCGAAGAATGCGTCGATTTCGGCGTCGGTCGAGCAGAGCGGCGGCACGAACTGCAGCACGTCGCCGATCGGCCGAGTGAAATGGCCCGCCTCGTAGAGGCTGTTGGCGACGCGCCACGCGGCCGTGGGAGAGCCTTGCGGATCGATCGCGCCGGCGCGCAGCTCGATGCCGATCATCGCACCGGCCTGACGCGCATCGCGCACCAGGGGATGCGCGCGAAGGTCTTCCATCCGTGCGGCCGCGCGGCGCGCGATTCCGGCGACGCGCGCGAGCGTCTGCTCTTCGTCGAAGAGATCGAGTGACGCCAGGGCGGCGGCGCACGCGATCGGGTTGCCCGCGTACGAGTGCCCATGAAAGAGATGAACGAACGCGCCGTAGTCGCCGAGGAACGCGTCGTAAACGCGGCGCCGCACGAGCGCGCAGGAGAGCGCCAGCGCTCCGCCCGTGATGCTCTTGCCCAAGCAGAGGATGTCGGGACGCAGCGCCGTCTGCTCGAAAGCGAACATCGTCGCGGTTCGGCCGAATCCGGTCGCGATCTCGTCCACGATCAGCAGCGGCTCCATGTCGCGCAGTGCGCCGTAGACGGCGGGGTCGACGAGCCGCATCCCCGCCGCCGCCTGGATCAGCGGTTCGACGATGACGGCCGCGACGTCCGGCCCGAGCGGCACGCCGTCGTGGAAGGCACGGGTCTCGAAAGTCAGATCGGCGAAGCGCGTCTTGAACAGCGCGATGTCCGAAACGCTCATCGCGCCGATCGTGTCGCCGTGGTAGGCGTGACTCAACCGAACGAAGCGGCGCCGCTGCGGTTGACCGGCGTTCTGCCAAAACTGCGCGGCCATCTTGATCGCTGCCTCGACCGCGCTCGCGCCGTCGGAGGCGAAGAACGCGCGATCCATAACGGCGAGCACACAGAGGCGCTCGGCGAGCGCTTCCGCCGCCGGATTCGTCGCTCCGAGCAGCGTCGCGTGATCGAGCGTCGCCGCCTGACGCGCGATCGCGTCCACGATGCGCGGATGGCAGTGCCCGTGTACGATCGTCCAAATCGAGCTCACCGCGTCGTACACGCGCGCGCCGCGAGCGTCTTCCAGCATCGTCCCGAACCCACGCACGAACCTCCGCGCGCGAGGATGGAAACCGCGCATCTGCGTGAACGGCAGCCATAGGTGCGCCATCAGCGCAAAGAGCTACGCGTAGGCAACGATCAAGATCGCTCCCGCGATGGCGACAACATCCTCGGCCAGCGCCGCGGGCACGGGGCCGATCGAAGCGACGGCGCGCATTCGCAGCGCCAAACCGCCGTACGCGCCCAGGATCGCACCGAGCGCTCCGGCGACCGCGGCCGCGATCGTCAAGCCGTCGCCCGACCACGCCAGTCCCCAGGCGCAGAACGCGCCGCTCGCGATTCGGACTGCGAGCGGCCCGGCGCTCGTGCGCGCCGGCACTTTCGGAAGCAGATCTACGAGGTATTCCGCCAGGGCGGCCACGCCGAACACATACGCAAGCATCGACGTGTGGCGCATCAGCCACAGGACGGCGGGCGCAGTGAACGTGCGCAGACCGGCGACGCAGCCCAGCAAAAACGCGGCAAGCAGCAGCGGCATCTCCCGCCGCTTCGGTGCTAGTGGAGGACCACCTAGTCTGCCGAAGGGTGAATCGCGGGGCGGTAGCCGGCCGCGAGGATCGCGACCGCCGAGCGCGGCGTCAGCACTTCGACGTCGCCGCGGCCGCGCGGTCGCCGCCGCATGTAGCCCGAATCCGACCATGCGAACAGGTTGGAATCCCAGACCAGCCAAGCCTGGCCGTCGAGCGCAACGTACGCGCCGTCGGGAACACGGACGAGAGCCTCGCGATAGGTCTTCTTCCGCTTACGCTCGATGCGATCGGCGTGGAGACGCGCGTCCATGCCGTCCGCGCTCGCGGGCGCGCCCGACCACGCCTCCCACAACCGGAGGAACCGATCGTAATCCGCGCGCCGGCATTCCGCGCACGGCCGGTGGCCGGCGCCCAGCGCGGTTCCCTCGTCGAGGAAGAATAGTTCGGTGTAGCGATGCGGCGTCATCACCTCGCGATGGCGGCCGCGAAACTCGAGCACGCACGCGATCCAGCGCTTTACCTGGAACGCCCGCACGATGCGCCTGTCGTCGTCGTGTAAGATTCCGCGATTGCCCATCATCAGTCCGCGACCTGGGAGCGCGACAATATCCCCGTATGGGGTGACGCGATTCTGAAGTGGTCCTTCGGCTGCGCTCAGGACGGCCTGCTAAGTTTCGATGCGCTCTTCGATCGAGACGTTGTAAAGGAACAGGAACTTGCCCCACTCATCCGGGAGCGTGTTGCGCTTGATCTGAATCCACGGAATATACTTAGGCTGCCGCGGCTTGCGCTGCAGCGACATGTTCGCCTCTTGGGGCATGCGGTTGTTTTTGCGATTGTTACATCGCATGCACGCGCAGACGAGGTTCTCCCACGTCGAGTCCCCGCCGCGGCTGCGGGGGACGACGTGATCCACCGTCATCAGCCGCTCGCCTTTGGCGCCGCAGTATTGACACGTGTGATCGTCGCGGATCAAGACGTTCTTCTTCGTTAGCGCCACCTTCTGCATCGGCCGGCGGATGTAGTACAGCATCCGGATGATCGAGGGCATGCGCATCTCGTAGCTCGGCGACGCCAAGATGCGATCGCGGCCGTGCAGCATCTCCGCCTTACCGGCAAAGATCAGCTTCACCGCGCGCTGAAAACTCGTGACGTTCAGCGCCTCGTACGTGAAGTTGAGAACGAGCACTTCGCTCATGGCTAGTTTATAAAGCGAGGCAATTTCTAGGTGCCTCGCTTCCGAACGAAGGTCAGACGGGTTTCGGTTAGCATCTGAGTGATTGCCAACCGCTCGTTCGGACCCAATCTTTCCTTCACGCGTTCGAATGCGGCGGTCGCAACGTCGATGGCAATTTCCGCAGACGCGTGATCGGGTTCGCGGCCCTCCCCCTCGGTCAAATAGGCGTGCGCGGCCAGCGCGAGCGTCGTTATCACCTCGCCGAGTAGCGGCTCGACGGGCGGTATCTGGCCTTGAAATCCTCCGTGTGTATCCGGAGAGGTGGCCGAGTCGGGCATCTTGGCCCCAACTACGCCGCTGCGGTTTTCTTCCCTTGCTTGGATAGCATGCCGAGGAAGTAACGATGAACGCGGTCGTCCGCCGTGAGTTCCGGATGGAAAGAGGTCGCGAGCACGTTGCCCTGACGCACCATCACTCCGTGCCCGTCGCGCTGCGCGAGCAGCTCTACCCCTGGGCCGCAGCGTTCGATCCACGGCGCGCGGATGAAGATCGCGGGGAACGGCGCGCCGCCGAGCGCCGCGATGGGCAGGTCGATCTCGGCGGACTCGTTCTGGCGACCGAAAGCGTTACGCCGCACCGTGATGTCGATCAGGTTCAGCGTCGGCTGCTGGGCGTCGGCGACCTCGCGCGCGGCGACGATCATTCCCATGCACGTACCCCACAGCGGCATTCCCGCACGCACGCGAGCGACGATCGGCCGGTCGAGCGCGAAGCGAGCCAGCAGTTTCATCACCGTCGTCGACTCGCCGCCGGGAATGACGAGCGCATCCACACCCGTGAGGTCGCGAGAATTTTTCACCGGAAATGCCTCGGCTCCGGCCCTGCGCATCGCGGCAACGTGCTCGACGACATCGCCCTGGAGTGCGAGTACGCCTACCTTTGTCATCCTGAGCGGAGTCGAAGGGCTAGTTGCCACGGGGGGCCATCAGCTCCACGTCCTTGAGCTGACGGACGTCCAGGCCGGGCATCGCTTCCGAAGAGCCCAGCGACCGGCACGCCTCGAGTACCACGCTCGGCTCGTTGAAGTGCGTCGTTGAATCGACGATGGCGCGCGCGAAGCGCTTGGGATCCTTCGACTTAAAGATGCCGCTGCCCACGAAGATGCCCTCGGCGCCAAGCTGCATCATCAGCGCGGCGTCGGCCGGCGTCGCGACGCCGCCGGCGCAAAACAGCACGACGGGAAGCTTGGCCTGCGCGGCGACCTCCCCAACGAGCTCGAGCGGAGCGCCGACGTCGCGCGTGCGAGCTACGAGCTCTTCCTTTGGGGCGACGCTCAGGTCGCGGATCGCGTCGCCGATCGCGCGCATGTGACGCACCGCCTCGACGATGTTGCCGCTGCCTGCCTCGCCCTTGCTGCGGATCATGGCGGCGCCTTCGGCAATGCGGCGCAGCGCCTCACCGAGGTCGCGCGCCCCGCAGACGAACGGCGTCGTGAAGGCGTGCTTGTCGACGTGATACTTATCGTCGGCCGGGGTCAGCACTTCGGACTCGTCGATGTAGTCGACGCCGAGCTGCTGCAAGACTTGCGCCTCCGCGAAATGGCCGATGCGCACCTTTGCCATCACCGGAATGGTGACCGCATCCATGATGCCGCGGATGAGATCGATCCCGCTCATGCGCGCCACGCCGCCGGCGGCGCGAATGTCGGCCGGAATCCGCTCCAGCGCCATCACGGCCACGGCGCCGGCCTCCTGGGCGATCGCCGCGTGTTCGGGGGTGACGACGTCCATGATCACGCCGCCCTTGAGCATCTGCGCGAGCCCGCGCTTGACCTTTACGGTCCCAGTGCTTTCCATGTTCCTATCATAACAAGCGATCCCAATGAGAACATTGAGAACGCCGCTAGGGCGTCGGCGTCACCGCCGCCGCTGGGGTGCCCGCACTGCCGGGGGAGGGCTCCCCGGTTGCCGGCTCGGCCGGCTCGACCGAGGGTGGGATCGTCGGCATGGGCTTCTGTCGCCAGATTGGGATGTTCGGGTTCGGCGTCGGCGTTGGCACCGGCGTGGGACGCGGCTTAGGCGTCGGGGGCAGAGTAGGCAGCGGCTGTGGCGGTACCCGCGGATCGGGGAAATGCGGATCGCCCGCGGCCGACAGCGCCTGCGAGCGCTTCCAGTCCGGGCCGTAGGGCTCGGGCGACGCGTTGGGCGATGGACTGACGGAGACCGGCCCGACCGATTGCAGCGTCTGCTCCGTCGCCTGGCCGATGACGCGGTCGCCCATGCGCTCGCCGATCGCCACGGCGACGAGCAGCACGACGGCGCCGACCGCTAGGACGATCGTCGGCAGTTTCATACGCGCGCCAGCGGACGCACGACGTCGAGTTTGGCCGCGCGCGCGCGGCGATCGCTCGGCTTCCCGATCAGATGCACCTCGCGCAGCTCGCCGGCCGTCATGTCGACGCGTGCCGTGTGACCGCGGAACTCGAGCAAGACGTTGCGCGGGCGATCGGTCAGGTTGCCGACGAAGATCCGTACCGCGCCGCTCTCGTCTTCGAATGCGATCGCGCCGACTTCTACCGGCGACGTCGTGACCTCGTCGCTGACGTCGCGGCCCGCGTAGATGCACTTGAACGGCTCCTCCGCGGACAGCTCCGGCATGTCGCCGTAGATCGTGTCGTTGCGCAAATCCACGACGTACGTGCAGCGGCGCCCGCCCCAGTGCACGCGCGCGGCGGCGACCCACTGCCAGCCCTTCGGACGCAGGGGCGCCAAGTGTGGACGGCCGCTCGTGCGGTAGCCGTTGAGTCCGCCTACCGTCTCGGCGACGGCCCAAAGAAACTTCGCGCCCGTCCACGGCGAGAGATACATGCCTCGATTACTGAGCGAACCGCCGTCGAACCACTCGGCAAACTCGCCCGGAACGGTGTTGCGCGGACTGCCGCCCTCGATCGCAGCGTACGAGACGTTGAGGAAGTGCACAGCCGCGTCGGTCATCCCGTTGCGCGCGAGCGCCACGCAGAACCAAAGCGTCAGGTCGGGCCAGATGCCGCCCAACAAGCCGAAGCCGTACGAGGGGAAGTACCACGCGTCGGCCGTGGAAATTGTGCGCAGCCCGACCGGCGTGACGAAATCCGCCTCTTGCAGCCGTGCGAGGATCGCTTGGCGCTGCGGCTCGTCGGCGATGTTGAACAGCACCGGGAAGATCTCATCGGCGGTGAAGTTGTCCTGATAGTTCCCGTCCTGATCGTAGTTGAGCACGAAGGCGCCCGTGTCGTCGTTATACAGATAGTCCATCATCGCTTCACGCATCCGCTGCGCCTCGTTGCCGTAGCGCTCCCAGTGATCGTTGTCGCCGACCACCGCGCACAGCATGGCGGCGGCCTCGAGCGCGAATACCGCCTCCGCGTTGATCTCCGTAACGGCGCCGTCGAGCGTGTAGTAGGGAATGATGTTGCGCCACGAGCTGATGCCGTAGAGGTCCACGCCCTTGGCGCGACAGGTGATTAAGCCCTTGTCGTCGCGCTGCGTGAGCATGTAATCCGTGAGTTTTACGATCATCGCGCTGTGCTCGCGCACCCAGTCGTCGTCGAGCGTGGCATTGTAGTGATGCAGCATCGCGACGAGGTGCAGCGGGGTGTCGTCGTTGATGTTGAGATCGTAGTCCGTCTTGTAGCCGCTGACGCCGCGTACGTATTCGACCATCAAGCCGCTGTCTTCCATTGCGCGATTGAACACCTCAAGCGCGTTGCGGCTAAACTCCGGCCAGAAGTAGTCGAAGCCATGAACGAGCCAGGACGTGTCGCGCGAAACCAAGATGTCAGAAGGCGGCGAGTTGGTTGCGCCCCATCCCTGCGGATACTCCTTGACGATGCGCAGCATGTTGGCTTTAGCCCATGCCATTCCGCGGCTGATCTCCGGCGACGGCGTGAGAAAGCGTGCGTCGGCGAGCCGCTGCGTGAAGTATCCCTGAGTGTCGTGCAGGGCGCGCTCGTCGCGGATCAGCGACTCCAGCACCGGACGGCTGCGCTCCGTTCCGCCCTTGTGATATACCACGGCGAGGCGCAGCGATTCGCGCGCTCCCGCAGCCACCTCGATGCGATACTCGAAGGCGCCGAAGATGCGGCGGCTCACGAGCTCGGCCTGCTGGGGCGTCACGTCCCCTAGAGTCTGCGGGGAATCCCCCGAGGCGAGCGTCGCGCGGCGCATCGCTTCCAACAATACCTGCTCGCGCAGCGAGAGCTGTACGGCGACCGGTGCACGCGAGCCGCCCCACCAACGCTCGCCGCCCGTCTCGAGATTTTTGGAGCAAATGAAGCGTCCGTCATTCCAAGCCCGCACCTCGTGTTCCGGCTCGCCATAGAACCGCTGGCCGACCAGCATCGCCCAGGGGAAGAGCGCGACTTCGACCTTCTCGGCGCCGGGATTGTACAGCGTGACGTCGACGACGAAAGAGACGGCGCGATCGAAGTCCGGACCGAAGGGAACGTAAAACGCTTCCGTTACGTGGAGGCGATGTTCGAGCGTGAACTCGGAGATCTGCGCGTACGGTAGGAACGTGAGGTCGCGCTCGATCTGATGCGGGAAGAACGTGCGATCGCCGAGCCGGTACGCAATATGATGCGTGCCGAAAATGATCTGATCCGTGTCAGCGTCCCACAGCCCGCGCACGCCGCCCTTCGCGGTCGACTGCGCGTAGGTCTTGAAGTTACCCAGCAAAAGCCCGTAGGGCGTCTCCGACTCGTGCAGGACGTAGGCGCAAAACTCGTTGCGTTGCGCGTCATAACTAGACCCCATGTCTTTAACGGCTAGTGCGGCGCCAAGTGCAAAGGCGCCTCCTGCGGCGGCGGCAAACGACAGCCGCGTGCCGATCCTCCAGGCTCCCGCGAAGATCAATCTCACGCTCGAGGTTCTCGCGCGGCGCGACGACGGCTACCACGGCGTTCGCAGCGTCATGGTACCGCTCGAGCTGGCGGACGAACTGTCTATCGAACGTAGCGAGCGCTTCATCTTCTCGTGCGACGTGCCCGAACTCCGCGGCGAGCGCAATCTCGCCGTGGCGGCGGTGCGCGCGCTGGGGATCCTCCGCCGGTGCGCATCGAGCTGCGCAAGCGGATACCGACTCAGGCGGGCCTGGGCGGGGGATCGAGCGACGCGGCCACGGTGCTGCGCGCGGCAATGAACGGCGT
This sequence comes from Vulcanimicrobiota bacterium, assembly GCA_963736475.1. Lineage (GTDB taxonomy): Bacteria > Vulcanimicrobiota > Vulcanimicrobiia > Vulcanimicrobiales > Vulcanimicrobiaceae > Cybelea. The sequence continues at coordinate 231,706 of CAVTOQ010000007.1, forward strand.
CTTCGGCGACGGCCGCGCGCGCGATTGGCTGAGGATCGCGCGCGCCCTGGGGTCGGACGTCCCGTTCTTTCTGGCCGGCACCGGCGCGCTCGTCGAGGGGACCGGCGAACGCATCACGCCGGCCGGAGCCCTGCCGCGTTGGCACCTGCTGATCGTGAAGCCGCCGGTCGCCGTCCCGACGGCGCAGGCCTATGCGGCGCTCGATGCGCGGCCGCGTCCGCAGCGTGCCCGCAACGGCAGCGTGTCGCTGGCGCTGCTCGAGGCGCTGCAGCGCGCCGATTTCGAACGCGTCGAGGCGCTTCTGCAGAACGACTTCCACGACGTGATCGCGGCGCAAGCGGCGGAGGTCGCGACGGCGTTGGAGGCGCTGCGCGTCGCCGGCGCGCGCAACGCGCTGCTGGCCGGCTCGGGCTCGTGCGTCTTCACGATCGCGCCGGAGCGCGCGCGCATAGAAGCAATCGGCGAGCGGCTCGCGCTGCCGGATGCGTACGAACGCTACGTGAGCGCGTTCGCCGCGACGCCGGACTGGCGCTGAACGTGGATGCGATCGTTCTCGCCGGCGGCCCGCTCGACGACATCGCGCTCCTGCAGCCGGGCGCCCCGAACAAGGCCTTCGTGCCGATCGGGGGCGTGACGCTGGTCGGGCGCGTGCTGCGGGCGTTGCGCGGATCGCATGCGATCGGACGCATCGTCGTCGTCGCGCCGCCGAACGTCACCGGGCATCCGGATCTAGCGCAGGCCGACGAGCTGCGCCCTGACGGCGTGCGCATCTCGGAGAGCCTGCGCAGCGGACTCGCCGGTTTTGCGCCGGATGCGGCCGCGCTGGTCGCCGCGTCCGACATGCCCGTGCTCACGCCCGAGTCGGTGGAGGATTTCGTCGCGCGGCTGCGCGCGCTCGCTGCGGACGTCGTTTACGGGTGCGTAGAAAAGAACGCACACTTGCGCCGATTTCCCAACGTTCCGCACACGTGGGCGCGTATGCGCGACGGTACCTACTGCGGCGGCGGCATCGTCGGTATCAAGCCGCGTGCGCTGCCGCTGCTCGAGCGCTTCATCGAGCGGCTCGGCGCCGCACGCAAGCATCCGTTTCGGCTCGCGTCGCTGTTCGGCTGGGACATGCTCGCGCGCTTCGCCGTCGGACGGCTCCGCATCGCAGAAGCCGAAGCGCGGGCATCGAAGATCCTGGGCGCGCCGGTGCGCGCGCTCGTCTCGCCCTATCCCGAAACCGCCGTCAACGTGGACCGCGTCAGCGACGTGGCGCTGGCCGAACGGTTGGTTCTCGGCTAGATTCGCCGCCGGATATCTATCGAGGTAATGCGACATCCGCGCGACGAGGGCACCTTCACGATGGGATAAGAGCTAAGGGCTTTCAAAGTGAGGCCCCCCTCTGCCCGGCGCCGCGATCAAAGCTCAAAGCTGAGTCGCAATGCAGCGTGGCGCGATGCTGCATTGAATGATGCGCTCGGCGCAGTTGACCTTTCAAAACTCATGGCTGAGGGTAGCATCTGGACCAAAGATCAAGCTGTTGCGGAAGCGATGCTGAGTTAAAACAAAAGCATCGCGTAGCTCGCACTGCGGCTGCGAGTGCCTCGCACCGCACGTCCACCCGGCAAGCGAGCCCGCCGGAGCGGGCCCGCATGTCGCGTGCGATAGTGGACGGAGTTAGAGACGTATACTACTTGCTGACCGCAGCGCCGAGCGGCTCGGTGTCAACGGCGTTGTTGTAGGCCAGCGGGGTCTTGCCTTTCGGGAAGGGCCAGATGTACGTGGTGCTGGGAATGGTTTCGCAATTCAATTGAAAATCCGATCCGTAGAACTTGTTGTTCCATTCGGTACCCTGGTACACGCCGCAGGTCGTCTTGCCGGTGTAGCCGTTCAGGTTGATTTTCCCTAGGATCGTTCCGAATTTGTGCGCGATCGAGACCCGGTACAGGCAAGATGCAGCAGCGCCACCGCACTCCACATCTCCCACAATCAGGTAGTTTCCTGCGGTGTACCACTCGACGGTGCCCGGGAAGTAGATGGTACCTCCGATGACCCCGACGGTGTGAGCCTTGGCTGCGCCTTTGGGAAGCTCGGAGAGCATGAAAACGTCGGTTGCGTTTTTGCCATCAAAAAAGAGGTTGCCCTTGGTGTCGTAGCCGGCGAAATAGTAATAATACTGGCTCGGATTCGTATACCCAGTCGGAGAGCCGGAGGCATGGGCATAGACGAGCACGGAGCCCGCGCTGGTAATGTCAGTGTAGTTTGTGACCGCGAGATTGCCGGTCGTCGAATCCCAAGCACACCCGATGGGATATCCGACCGAATCGGTCAGGACGTTCTCTTGCACACCTTTGTGTGAGTACTCAAAGATCTGCTGCGTGTTGGTGTTCGTGATCCAAACGTTGCCTTTGGTGTCGTAACACTCGCCTTCCGGCCCGGAGAAACCCGTCAGGGTGCCGATCAGCTTGAGCGTCGGCAGTTTGTAGATATACACATCATTGGTCGAACCGTCGGAGACGAAGAGGACCGGTTTCGTACTTCGCTTCAACTCCGGGGAGATCCATGACGCGCGGTGATCCGGATTCATTGAACTGGCCCTGACGGCTGTAAGGGTGGATAGGCCAGCGAGCCCGCGCGCCACCGTCTCGCCGTTGAAGCCGGTGGGACCGAGCATCGGCGACTGCGATCCGCCGCAGCCTGCGAGAATAGCCATGGCCGCGCAGATGCCAAATGCATAGCGGCCCAAATCTGAAATCCTCATTTGCTTTGCTCCAATTTCGACGCGTTCGCGTCGAAAACCCAATCACGTTCTGCCCACAAGGCCCCCCGGGCAAGCGATGCGGGCTCAGCCCCATCGTAGCACCCAAGCCGCGATCTCGGAAGCCGCCTCGGCCCACGGTTCCGCGGCCACGTCGCCGATCGGCGGCCCCTCTTCCCTTGTTCGACGGGCTCCGGTCGAAGCCGCAGGTGTGCCCAATGCCGGTCCAAGTGCCCGGAGCCACGCGGAAATGGGACTCGCCGGATTGGCGCTAGATCACGTGCACGAACTGCATATCGACGACGGTAATTTTCGAGAATAACTTCATTTCGGCCCGCTGGGTACTGGGGCACGCCCTGAAGGAGCGCTCTCAACTCGTTTGCGAGACCATGGGCGTCGAGGTTAAGATCGCGAAGCGCTCGACGCCCCATTTTCCCGGAAGATTGCGATAATTTCGCCCGCAATCAACGCGACGGCGACAGCCCCCAGACCTACTGCCAATGGCCGATTTGGGAGTGCCATTACTGCCAATGTGATGGCGATGACTGTCGCGAGCGCCAGTAGGACCCCAACCGGAGTAAAGCGCCGCATGCTGACGCGGTTAACCTGTTGCCGCGCAGCACCCTGCGGTACTGGGGGCTCAGACCACTGCCGATCGATTCGCTGCCGAGGCCCCCCTGGCCGGGCGGCGCGATCGAGGCTGCAACGCCTACGCCAATCGAGAGCCGTTTAAAACGAGGCCCCCTCTGCCGGGCGCGGGGCGGCGAGGCGGCTTAGTGCAACGCGCTACGCCTGTCGACGCAGCTTGTGGCCGTGCCGCGCAGCTGCAATACAAAACTAAGTTGCAATGCAACGAACTCACGATTGCGAAGACGTTGGCTCGGCGCCCACGCCGCCAAGAATGTTTCCGATGTAGAGATCCTGCGAACCACTCGCAGGCCGGTCTCCGTGCGTCATCGGCGCTCGAGTCGTCGGCACTCCCGTTGTCGGTGCTCCCGCAAGTGAAGAGCATCCGGCGAGTGCGAGCGCGATCGCGGCCAAACCGTAAATTAAACGCGGAGCGAGCGCCAGCTCGCCTTATATTTTGAAACCTCGGAAGTCACGTCGCGACTAGCCACCACTCATGATCCTGGACGGCTCGATAAGAATGACGTAAGGCGATTTTGGAGCTCTACTGGGGGCCGCTAAGTCTAGTTGAAGCCGAGAGTGTTGACAAAGCAATGTACTACTTCGGAGAATATCTGAAAAAGTACCAGAATCAGAATCGCAATAATCCTTTTCCACAGGATTGCTTGGAAATGTCATCGCTGTATTTGCAGCGTGAGATGGTGCACCGCGACCCGGAAATGATACACCAAGTTAAGCTGGGTTCTCCCACCGAAAGGGGAACCCATGGCCCGCAACCGACGAACCTTTACCAAAGAGTTTAAGCTCGGCATCCTGGCCGAGATCGACGCCGGCGCGACGGTCGCCCAAGTGGCTCGTAAGCACGGCGTCCATCCCGAAACCCTGCGCTTGTGGAGGCGCCAAGAACACAAATACGGTGACCGCGCCTTCGCCGGCCACGGGAATGCGTACACCGACGAAGCCCGCGTCGCCGAGCTCGAGCGCACGATCGGCCAGCTCACGCTCGAGAACCGCTTTTTAAAAAAACTCAACGCCACGCTCAAGGAGCTCGACCGCAAGAGCGACGGCAGGCGATAGTCGAGCTGATCCGCAGTGAGCTTACGTTTGGCCTACCGATCGCGCGCCTGTGTAGCGTCGCCGGCATCAGCCGCCCGACGTTCTACCGCCGGCGAACGCACGAATCGGAGAGCGACATGGCGATCCGAGCGGCGATGCACGAGATCGTGACCGAGACGCCGTGGTACGGCTACCGGCCGATGACCAAGGCGCTGCGCCGCGCACTTCGCATCGAGATCAACGAGAAGCGAGTCCGTCGGCTGATGAAGCTCGACGGCCTGATCGCATCGCGCAAAACGGTGCGCCGCTGGCTGTCGCCCAAGCATGGCTTCCCGCGCTATCCTAACCTCGCCGCCGACCTGGTTCCGACGGCGATCAATCAACTCTGGGTCGCAGATCTCACGTACGTTCGGCTGCGGTCGACTTTCGTCTTCGTGGCCGTGGTTCTTGATGCGTTCAGTCGTCGTTGTGTCGGCTGGTCGCTGATGACCCATCTGCGCGCAGAGCTGGTGATCGACGCTCTCAAGATGGCGCTGCGACGTCGGCAGCCGGCGCTGGGTCTGGTCCATCACTCCGATCAGGGCGTGCAGTACGCCTGCAGCGAATACGTTGCGTTACTTAGCGAGCAGGGGATCCGGCCCAGCATGAGCCGCGCCGGCACGCCCTACGACAATGCGAAGTGCGAGCGGTTCATCAAGACGCTGAAATACGAGGAGGTTTACGTCAAAGAATATGAGAGCGTGAGCGACGCCCGGCGATCAATCGGGCACTTCATCGAGGTCCTGTACAATCAGAAGCGGCTGCACTCGGCTCTGGGCTACGTTCCCCCGGCAGAGTTTGAGGCGACGCAGATCGAACAACCTACAGCACTCAACCCCAGTTTAACTCTTTGTCTCACATAAGGTCGCAGTGCATGGCGGCCTCCCTCGAAAGCGAATGGGGCGTCATGGGGCGCGCTTCGCCCTCTCCGAGCACGGTGCCATCGCTGAACTCAACGCCACCTCTGACCGTGGCGCCAACTCCAGACTCCTACGACCAATGCGGCGTCTTCAGGCAGCGCGCCACCAAGCATCGCATGTTCTAGCGCGCCAAGAGTGCCTTGCAAGTGCCTAAATCGCTGCGCGTGGCAATGTATGTGGGTCGATACTTGCCGAAATCGGCCAGGCCGCCCCGAGCGCCTCGCAACCCCGCGGGACGAACCTCGTTTTGAAACGGTCTAGCCGCTCAACGTCTGCGCGCCTGCGGCGATGCTGGCAGGCTGCGGCGGATCGCAGCCGCCGGTCGCGACGACGGCCCAGCGGGGGGAGCTGCGACTTTTGTCGGGAACGCTGATCGCCATCAAGCGGCGAGCTCCCGCTTGAGAAGGAGACCCCATGAAACGCTTCGCGAAGAATGGCACGCTCTTCGGCGTGCTGGCAGTCGTTTTCGCGTTTATCGGCTGTGCCTGTAGCAGCCAGATCGCACCTACTCCTTTGGCCATGGTCCCTCACACCTATCGGGTTACTGGTGCACGGATAAATCTAAACGCAGCGGCCGACGACCTTGTGTATGTTGCCGATGATCAGAGCAGTTATCAATCAACAGTAGATATCTACTCGTGGCAGTCGTGGAAGCAGGTCGGAACCATCACCGGGTTTCTCCAGCCATGGGGCCTTTGCACCGACAAAGCCCAGCACGTATACGTCGTGGACCTCAATACCTCGGGGATCTATGAGTTCACGCACCGCGGCACGGGCCCGATAAAGACGCTTTTCGATCCGTATGCTGCCCCTTGGGGATGTGCGGTCGATCCCAGGACTGGGAATCTGGCGGTTTCAGATTGGTTTGAGAATGTCGGTAACGCCGGTATTGTGATCTTCAGTTCCGGCTCGATAACCGAGTATAAATCGACGAACGCCTCGGGATTTGACTGGCTCGGCTACGATGACGACGGCAACTTGTTTGTCTCTGGACTGCTTTCCAATAGCGAGGGAGAGGCTTTTTGGGAGATTCCCGCCGGGTCCATGACATTCACACAGATCTCGCTTCCTTTATCAGTTTATGCAGACTCTGGCGTTCAGTGGGACGGCAAGTACATGGCGGTTGGAGATGCTTTCCACAAGAGTATCCACCAGCTCGCCGTAAGCGGATCGACCGCAACGCTTGAGGGAACGACATCTCTTCATATCACCAACGATCTCTATGCGGATTTTTATGTACCTAGGTTTGGTAGCGACTCGCAGCAAGGCACGAGGGTGGCCGTAAGCGATTTTGGTATAACACGATCGGGCCAGCCCTACTATATCGGCAAATTCCTGTATCCCGGCGGCGGTTCGGCTATCAAATTGATTCAAACTCCCACCGGCTCCGACTCTGCCGAGGGAATAGTCGTTAGCAAAGGCCGACACCCTTAGGCGAGGACATCGATTCACACGTTTGGCTCGCAACGCGCTTTCGGCCGCGCCGCATCGCGTCTTTACTCTCATTGTAGTTGCGAGCGTCTCGCAGCGCGCAGCAGCCTCGCAGTTTAGCGCTTAGATCGCAGCGGTTTTGCGCTTGGCTTAGCCTAGCGGCCTCGCCGCCCTGCGCCCGGCGATTCGCCACCGCCACTGGCGCCGTAGGTCGTGATCGTTAACTGTGCTACACCGGACGGTAACCTTGAACTTTTGCGCCGTGCCGGTGTATTTGAAGATTTGCGAGCCGTGCGCAGCGGGGATGAGTATGTTTCGCGTCGCTACGGGCGAAAGGACGCTGCTTCCGCCGCACGCGGCCAGGAGCGCCGCGCGCAGGCACGCGCCGACGAGACTGCTTAGATGCTTCATGACTAGGCCTTTTCGAAAAACAGCAAAGCGGCTGAGGGCGCAAACGCGTCTCCCTCATTTGGCGAGTGTTTCGACGCCAGGTTGTCATGGGCCTAGGCTTGAGGCCGGAACGAGCATAGTTCTGCGATTGAACCTAAAGCAAAGCTCGCAATGCTTTCCAATGCCGCTTGTGCGGCACAAGCCTTCCACCTCGCACCTTCGAACCGTGCGATATGCCGGTGCGCATAGCCGCGGCGATCACACGCACCGGCAGCCGTTGCAGCTTCTGCAGATGTCGCGCCGGAAATCCACGCCATCGAGCGATCCGTCATCGCGCCACGCAGCCGCGGCTTTGCGTTGCTGAGACGCCGTAGCAGCCCGGCGGCGCTGAGCTGCGAGCGTCGTCGTTGGATCGTGGCCGCGCAGCTGAAACGCAAAGCCAAAGCCAGCAACGCACAATGGCCTCACGATTCGCGAAGCCGTGTGCGAGGCGGTGGGGCGTAAAAGCAACGAGCCCGTCGAGCGGGCCCGTTTTGCGATGCTTTCAGCGCTGAATGTAGCTCCTGAGAAAATCGGGCTCACAACGGCCCTTGGACTTATAGGAATGGCGCAAGAGGCCACAAAAAGATGAATCGCGATGACGGGACCACCCCGCTACCGCTTCCAAATGAGGAGCAAAATGAGAATCGCCGTATTAGCTGCATATGCGTCGTGCGTATTCATGGCTTGTGTCGTGCTGGCCGGATGCGGCGGCCACGAGGCGCAATCACAATTGGGCTTATCACCCGCGAGTGAGCAAAATTCAACCCCTGATTTCATCGGTCCCGCGACGGGAAAGAAAAAGGGTGGGCCATACTGGTGGGTTTGGGTTTCCGCGAAAGTCCCTTGGACGAAAACTAAGACAATCATAGCCTACTGTCCCAAAAGTTATGTCGTTACGGGTGGCGGCTACACTGGCAAAAATGGAGCCGAAATCGGGAATCCGCACCCCCTATTGCCACAGTTGAATGGTTGGACCATCAGCGCATATGGCGACAACCAGTCTGGCCTGCCTTCAAACGCGACGGTCTATGCCGTGTGCGCGCCCACGACTTAGGTCGAACAAATTGTAATAAGCTTCCAACAAGGAGCAAGACATGAGAATGACATTGTTGGCGATAATCGCCGCTTTGGCCACATTCGTTGCCTGTGGAAATGAGGCGCAATCGCAATTAGGTCCGTCAGGGGCGACTCAGAGCTCGACGTTCTATCATGTCGCCCCGATGAGGACGATAAGTATGCTAGCCGGCGTCGTTACTGCAAACGGAACGATTCAAGCCGGTAGGGGATTCACGGTCACGCACACTATGACTGGTGTTTACACGATCTCAACTTCACCCTTCAGCGCGTTCCCGGCGATAACCATCTCGCTGAACGCCGCAAACGCGGACATCGCGGACGTAGCAAGGGCCAAGTGTAACAAGTCCAGCTGTACGTTTACCGTCCTCACCGCCTCTCAGAACAGCAGAAAGAACGCGTACTTTAAGTTAGCTGACGTGTCGTTTTCTTTCATCGCTGTCTCGACGTAGCAAACCGCCCTCGCTCGGCAGTGTGTGCAGTCTGCCATCCTAAGAACGGATGCTCAGTCACGCGGGCGGTGCCGGCCACGGATTGTGCAGCTTTATTCGCCGGACGCCCTTCGGATACACCGCTGGATGCAATCGAAGCCAGTCCTCCGCGAGTACCGTCAGATACTCAAAGAGCTCCCAGGCTTTATTCGTTCCCATCACGTCGCGACCGAAGGCTGTGTATGATTCCAAGCGCTTCCAGGCCCCTAGGATTTTCCAGCTCGTACTCGCGCAGCACGTCCGCGTAGTTCTTGACGCGCGCGGCGGTGCGCCTATCTGCCGGCTTTGTCAACATCGATTGGCCCACTTAATTGACTCAATGGGTCAGCGATTCGCTCTTTGATGGCTAATGCGCGACACACGAGCGCCTCGGCCGCGGCGGACCGCTTCGTTTCGCGGAGCAGCTCTGCGAGGTTGTTGAGGGTCCTTGCGACCTCTGGATGATCCGCCCCGAAGCTAGCCTCGTTGATGGCCAGCGCGCGCCGATAGAGGGCTTCTGCTTCGGCCGAGCGGCTTGTTCGTAAGAGCAGGAGCGCGAGGTTGTTGAGCGTCTCTGCGACGACGGGATGCTCGGCTCCATGACTAGCTTCTTGAATTACCAGCGCGCGCCGAAAGAGCGGCTCCGCGTCGGCGGAGCGCTCCGTGTCGCGGAGGAGCTGCGCGAGATCGTTAAGCGTCGTTGCGAAGTACGGGTGGTCCGGTCCGTAGCTGCTTTCGCGGATCGCCAACGAGCGGCGATAGAGAGGCTCCGCTTCAGCGAACCGCTTCGTGTCGCGCAGTAAGTTCGCAAGATTGTTAAGATTCATCGCCACGTGGGGATGGTGAGTACCGTAGGTGCCTTCGTATATTGCCAGCCCGCGACGATAGAGCGGCTCGGCTGCTGCGTACCGGTTAGTCTCGGTTAGCAGAGTCGCGAGGTTGTTAAGGCCAAAGGCTACCTGAACATGGTTTGCTCCGTAGGACGCTTCCCAAATCTCGACCGCGCGTCGCATGAGCGGTTCGGCTTCGGCGGGTCGGTTCGTATAGCGCGGCAGTATTGCGAGGTTGTGCAGAGGCGCCGCGAGCGAAAGATGGTCCGGTCCATAGTTCGCTTCGAAGATCGCCACTGCGCGGCGAAGCAGCGATTCCGCTTCGGTGAAGCGGTTCGTATCGTAGAACAGGATCACGAGTTCGTTGAGAGTCGTTGCAAAAAAGGAGTGGTTCGACCCATAAGTAGGTTCGGCGATCGCTACTGCGCGGCGCAAGAGCGGCTCGGCTTGTGCAAAAGCCCCCCGTAGATAGAGATAGAGACCGCAGCGATTGGCGAGCTCCGCTGCGGGAGCAGAGGGCGCGCAGTCGGATGGTAGCGCTGCCAACGCAGCTTGCGCGTGTGAGACGAGCGGCTCGCACTGCGGCCACGTCGTTGCCTCTTTAGGTTCCGGAAACGCGGCATTCACGCTGGCCACCGCTCGCTCAATCCAGACCGAAGCTGCACTGCCGACGAGATCCCGCGCGGCGGACTGCACCAGGCGATGCACGCTGAACGTCCGCGTGTCGGCAGCGAACCGCACTAGCGAAAGTCGATCGAGCGCGCCGAGCGCTTCGTCACGGCGGGCTGCGTCGGCAAGGGTCCATCCCAAGTCTGCGGCCGAAGCGCCATCGAGAAGCGGCGGTCTCAGGGCCGCAGGGTCGGTCGAGCTCTGAAAGAGCGTTTCGGGGATTGCGTCGGGGGCGAAGAAGGCCGCCAGGCAGAGCACCGCAGCGGCCCCAGGCTGAGTGTGTTCAGCCTTGGCCAAGGCCTCTTGAAACGTCGCGAACACTGCGTGCGAATACTCGGCACCGTCCGGCGCTTGTGCCATGTGCCGCTCGATCTGTGCAAGATAGCTGCGAGCCGTGACGGTGTGCAGGCTTCCTAGGTAAGCCGCAGCGTGCGCTACGGCCAGAGGTAGACCGCCAAGTGCCTCGGCGATCGCCCGAGCATCGATGTCGGTAAGGTCCGTACGCGCACTTTCGCTATTGAGGTAACGGGTGGCGTCATCGAGTGGCCACGGGGACAGCAAGACGGTCTTCGCCTTCCCGCCCCAGTCTGCGTTGCGCGAAGTGGCCAGCGTCTGCACACCCTCCCGCGGGGCCCACTCCCGCAGGAGCTGACGGCTGGCCAGATTATCGAAGATGAGCAGAATGGGGTTCGTCAGCCCGGCGATCGATCCGAGCATCGTCGCCTTGGCTTGTTGTGCGGCACGTCGTCGATCGGTAAGTTGGTCGAGACCGCTCACGAAAAGCGATCCGATCTTAATGAAGCCGTCGATAATACCGCTCTCGGTTTCGGCATCGAGCCAAGCGATGATCGCATACTGTTCCCGATTGCGCCAGGCGAACTCGCGCGCGACTGCAGACTTGCCCGTTCCGCCCAAGCCGTATACAACTGTCTTGGCGCCGCTGCCGAGCAACGCTGCGATGCTTTCAAGTTCGGCGTCGCGACCCGTGAAACTCGGCGTCTCACGGATCGCTTCCGGGTCGAGAATAAATGATGAGAGAGCACTTAACGAGCGCAGTGGCGGAAAGTCGGCCCGCAACCCCGGTCCACAGAGCTGATAGACTCTTTCGGGCTGAGCGAGATCCTTCAGTTGGTGTTCGCCCAGATCGCAGAATGTGACTCCGGCTGGCAGCGCGTCGGACGATTCGTCGGCGACGACGCGCGAGAGCACGACCTGTCCCCCATGGGCTATCGCGAGCAGTCGCGCGACGCGATTGACCGCCGGCCCGAAGTAATCTCCGTCACGCTCAGCGCTCTCGCCCGTATGTAGCGCCATGCGCGCGTAAATGCCCCCGACTTCCGAAAAATCTGCGGCCGCGAGAGCGCGTTGTGCGTCAAGCGCGGCAGCAACGGCGTCTGCGGCAGAGGCGAAGGCTGCGCAGAAAGCGTCGCCGATCGTCTTGAAGATGTACGCCCGTCTCGTTTCAAGCGTTGCGCGCATCAGCGCATCGTGGAGTGCTAACGCCGGCTCCATCGCCTCGCGATCATTTTCCCAGCGCTCGGTGCTGCCTTCGATGTCCGAAAACAGAAACGTGACCGTGCCGGTAGGGCGAGCCGAGGACGGCGGCCCCGGTTTCACGCGAGTCGCCATGGGCCGGATTTCGTGCCAGGGGCGTTCTCCTCCGCCGGGCATCTGCAGCCCGGACCTTCTGACTCTCCCTCGTATCGTGGCGCCCTCGCGCGCATCGCGACTTTCGCCGGCTTAGCGGCTTAGATTCCTTGGTATTGACGCCGGGCTCTTGTTTCCGGGAAACAATGCTTTTGACAAAGACGCCACGCCGCGGATCGGCTAATCCCCCGATACCCGTAACGACGGAGTGAGGGTATCGATTGCACGGTTTTTCGGCCGACTGTGTCGAACTAAGAGCTAACAAAGAAATGCCCCCGACTCGCTGGAACGGGCCGAGGGCGTCGCACCCGGAGGAGTAACTCCAGATGCACCAAGAGACTATCACACGGCCGAGCACCGTGCCCATCCGCAGCGGCATCGTGATGACCGGCTACGGGATCAAAGTCGCCGTCGATCGGCGGCATTTGGCCGTGAGCGACGGGATCGGCCGGGGCTTTTGGGGTTCGGTTGCGACCACCCCAGCGTGGGTGACTTCCGAGGCGGCGAATTTGGTCGTAAAATGAAGCTCCTATGAAAACAGCGTTGTACGCGCGGATCCTGTTTGGCGCATCGGCGGTGCTGTTCGGCGTCATCGCGCTCATGTGGCACGACCCCGACACCTGGCAAAGCCTGAGCACTTTCTGGAAACTGCCGGCCGGCAACAGCGTCGGCGCCATTCTGATGGTCGCCCAAATCGCCGGTGGCATTTTGCTGGTGTTCCCGCGTGGCGCGCGTTCCGCATCGATCGTCCTGATCGTAGTCTATGCGCTCTTCTCGCTGGCATGCATTCCCGGCATCGTCGCCGCGCCGCGCGTCTTCGGACAATATGACGGATTCTTCGAACAGTTCTCGCTGCTGTGCGGGGTGGTCGCGGTCTACGCTGCGACCGCGGGGAATGCTGGCCAGGCAGCAACGCTCGGACGGGCCGCGCGTCTCGGATTCGGAGTGAGCGTGATTTCGTTCACGCTGGCTCAGATCGTCTACCTTCGCGTCACGTCCGACTTGGTTCCGACTTGGATACCGCCGAATCAGATGTTTTGGGCGATCCTCACCACGTTCGCGTTCGCACTCGCGGCGGTCGCCATCGTCGTCAACGTTCGGGCCCGCCTTGCGCTGCGTCTGCTGACTTTGATGCTCGCGCTCTTCGGTGTGTTGGTCTGGGTGCCGCGTCTAATCGCGCACCCGGAGGCACACTTGAACTGGTCGGAGTTCGCGCTGAACTTCCTGATTACGGGCGCCGCCTGGCTGGTGGCTTCGTCTATGGTGAGCGCCAGCGTTTGAAGAGCTCGTTGGCGATGCCGAATTGGTCGAGCGCCTTACCGACCGTGTGCGCTATGATGTCGTCCACGCTCTGCGGGTTGGCGTACATCGCCGGCACTGGCGGCAGTATGACCGCGCCGATCTCCGCCAGCTGCGCGAGCGTGCGCAGGTGTCCGAGATGCAGCGGCGTCTCGCGTACGACCAGCACGAGCCGGCGTTTTTCCTTCAAACAGACGTCGGCGGCGCGCACGAGCAGGTTCGAGTTCATCGAATAGGCGATCGCGCTTGCGCTCTTCATCGAGCACGGGATCACCAGCATGCCATCGGTGAGGAAAGAACCGCTCGAGATCGCCGCGGCCAGATCGTCGTCGCGGTGCGCGACGTCGGCAAGCCCCTCGAAATCTTCGGCGGTCATCTCGGTCTCGAGCTCGATCGTCCTCCGAGCGGCCGCGGTCAGCACGAGATGCGTCTCGATGCCGCCGATCGCGCGCAGCGCTTGCAGCACCATGTAACCGTACAGGCTACCACTGGCACCACTCACGCCGATGATGATACGCCGCATCGGAAGGCGGTTATACGTTGGCTGCAGGGGCGCCTGGTGGAACCTGTAACTTCAGATCGTGGCGCCGCCCGAGTCCACGTTGTACCATTCCTTCGTCGCGGATGCCGTCGAGTGGCATCGCACCGGCGGAGAGGAATCCCTGCTTCGCCTGCTTCGTTCGCCGCATTCCGGCGTTGGTCATGACGTCGCGGCCGCGTATGCGACGGTCGCACGGCGAACCGGCGCGCTGCTCGACGCGATCGACGGCGGGAGGCTGGCGCTGCCGCCGGTGGAGCGCGACGACATGCTGCGGTTCGCCCAACGCGCGCGCCGCGTTCGCGCGATCCCGCATGACATCGAAGCCGAGCGCCTGCGTGCGCTGATCGCGCAGGCGTTCGATCTGCCGCCCGTCGCGCCGGCCTCTGCTCATGGCGACCTCCACGACGCTCGCGGCGGCGGCGACATCGAGCTCGCGCAGGCGCGGCCGCCGGAGCTCCGGGCCGGCGTGGAGGGCTGGCACCGGCACTTCAGCGCTTCGGCGCTCAACGTGTACGCCGAGTGTGCTCGCAAATGGTTCTATCGCTACGCTTGCGCGGCGGTGGAAGATCCGGGCTCGGCGGCATCCGCATACGGCACCGCGCTGCATCTCGCGCTCGAAGACTTTCACGCAGATTTCCCACGGCCGACGAAGCGCGACGAGACGCAGATGCGCCGGCGCGTGCGCGAGTGCGTAACCTGGGCCTTCGAGCGCAACCGCGACGGATTCGAGACGGCGGTGGAGTTCGAACTCCAGGTGCGCCGCGCACAGCGGACGGCGCAGCGCTACGTGGACTGGCTGCTCGTGCAGGAGCGGGAGGCGCCGTTCGAGGTGCTCGGCCGCGAAGTCGCTGCCAACCTGGATCTCGAGGGGCGAGCGTTCGTGGGCTTCATCGACCGGCTCGACCGCGACGACCGGTCCGGCGGGATCGGCGTCGTGGACTACAAGACCGGCAGCATTGCGCTGAGCGCGGCCGAGTACTGCGAAAAGGTCCGCCGCTTTCGCGACTTCCAGCTGCCGTTTTATTACTGGGCGCGCACCGCCGCCGGCGATCGCGTCACAAAGCTGGTTCTGATCCCGCTGCGCGACGCGTTGCTCGACGTGCGGCCGATCGTCCTGGACGTCGCCGATCGAGCGCCGACGGCGCCGCCGTCGCGCGATAAGCGCTCGGCGCGCGGCGCGATCGGCATCGACGAACTGCAGCGCTCGCGCGCGCGGATGATCGAGCTGAGCGATCGGCTTTCGTCGGGCGAGGTTCGCGACTTCGAGCCGACGACGGACCCCGCGGCGTGCTCCTTCTGTAATTACGCGACCGCGTGCTCGCGCCGGCCGCCGCCGGAGGGCCGGCGCTTCGGAAGTTGATCGAGACGAGCATCGCCCAATGCGTCGCAATCGTCGGGGGCCCGGCGAGCGGTAAGACCACCGCGCTGCTCAAGCGCCTCGAGCGCGCGCGCGCCGAATTCCCCGACGCCGATCCGCTGTACGTCGACGCCACGCAGGGCCTCGATGCATACGCCGCGTCGCTGCTCGCCGCCGAGGGCGTAGAGGTGACGCTCGTCGACGACGTCGACGCCGAGCTGCAGTTCGCGACCGCTTGCGCGCCGCTCTTCGCCCTGGAGTGGCCGGAGTTTGCGGAGAACCAACTGGATCCCGAGGTGCCCGGTTTGCGCTCGCCCGAGCGCTTTCTCGCGTCGGCGTTTCGGCTGATCCGACGGTTGCGCGATGCGGGGGTGCCGCCGGACGAATTTCTCGCGGCAGCGCGGACCGGCGCGACAAACTTCTACGCAAAGCCGCCGAACTTCGCCGATCCGTCGCTGCTCGCGGCGACCAAGAGCAACTACTACGACTCCCTGGAAGTGGACGAAAAAGAGCTCGATCGCCAGCGCCGGCGCGAGCTCGACCTGGCCAAGATTCTCGCGCGTCTCTACGAGGCGTACGTGGAGTTGATCGAGACGACCGGCGAGATGACCGGACGCGACGCCGCGATTGCCGCGGCGCAGCGCGTGCGTTCGAATGCCGCCTTAGCAGCGTCCCTGCGGGCGCGCCACCGCGTTGCGTTCGTCGACGAGGCACAAGACCTAACCAGCGCTCAGCTTGGACTGCTGACCGCGATCTTCGGCGAAGATCTGTCGGGCGTGACGCTCTGCGGCGATCCCGCATCGGCGATCTCGCCGGTGCGCATGACGCACCCGGAACAAATCTTCGCGCGCGCCGCGTCGCGCATCGAGTTGCAGCCGCGCAATGGCGTGCCGAGACCCGAATGCGTCAGGGTCGCAACGCCCGTCGACGAGGCTCGGCTGATCGCGGACCGCGTCGCTGCGTGGGTGGCCGACGGCATCGCGCCGAGCCGGATCGCGGTGCTCTTCCGCTCCGTGCGCAACGTGCAGATCCACGAGGCCGCGCTACTCGACCGCGGCGTGGCCGCCGTCGTCACCGGCGATGCGAACATCTTCGAGGACCGCCGCGTGCTCGACGCGCTCGCACTCCTCTGGAACGTACACGATCCGTTCCGTCACGATTGGCTGCTCCGCACGCTATCGAGTCCGGCCGTCGGCCTCTCCGATGCCTCGCTCGCGATCCTAAGCGGCGAGCCGGCCGACCCGCAGCGGCAGCTCTTTACGTTCGAAGACGAGCCTGCGCCGACGCTGCGACCCGGACGATGGGACCCTAGGCGCGACCTGCGGCTCGGTTGGAACGTGCTTCGCGGCGAGCGCGACGACGCCTTGAGCGCCGACGCCCTAGAACGCGTCCAGCAATTTCGGCGCATGCGCGAGGGATGGGTCGAACGGCGCGACTCGGAGACGTTCGAAACGTACGCGCGCGCCGTCTGGCGTGAAGGTCTCGCGCGCGAGGGAGAGCCCGGCTCCGCTCGCGCCGTCGCGCAACAGGCGGTTCTGCGCCGTCTGCTGGCGCGATTGAACGAGTTCGTCGAGCACAACCGCGGCGCTTCGCTCGAGGACGTTCTCCATTACGCACAGCAGCGAATGGAGACTGATTTGGAAGCCTGCGCGCCGCCGATCGGCGGCCAGGAGTTGGTACAGCTGCGCAGCGTCGAAGCCGCCCGCGGGCTGCACTTCGAGCGCGTCGTCGTGGCGAACGTTCGTCCCGGCGCGTTTCCGCTGTGGTACTCGCCCGAGGCATTCCTCTTCAGCCCGAGGCTCGGTATTATCCCAAAGGAGAATGCGGGCGCCGCGCGAGCGTCGCGAACCGCCAAGTTCAGCTACTACATGTTTGCCGCCAAGGCAGCTCGACGATACAACGACGCCGAGCGCCGCGCCTTCAACTATGCGCTGCGGCGGGCCGGCGGCAGCGTCCTGGTCACGGCCTCCGGCACGCCGACGCGCGGCGTCAGCGCACCGGAGCTTCTAGAAGAGCTCCGATAGTGAAGCTGCGCACGATTTCCACGAACGCCTACGCGCGCGAGGTGCTGCCGCTCACGGCACCACTGTGGGCGGGGCGCCGGACCTTCGAACAGTACGCCGCGCAGACCCAAGAGCTCGCCGGGACTACGTACGGCCGCCGCAATTTTCGCACCGTAGGCCTCTACGACGGCCGTCGTCTCGTCGCGTCGTTCAAGCGCTACGAGCGCGCGTTACGCGACGGACCGCGGGTCCTGCGCGCGATCGGGTTCGGCGCGGTGTTTACGCCCCGTGAGCTGCGCGGACGGGGCTACGCGAGCTTCATGCTCGCCGCGGCGCTCGACGCCGCGCGGGGCGACGGCTACGACGTGGCCTATCTCTTCTCGGACATCCGGCCGCAGTTCTACGCGGCCGTAGGGTTTCGCACGTTGCCCTCGCGCGACCTGACGCTGCGGGCCGACGCGCTGCCCTGCAATCGCCTGCAGGTCGCTTCGCTCGCGCGCACCGATACCGCGGCGGTGCGCCGCTGCTTCGAGCGCTCCGACCTGCGCCGCGGCAGCGCCTTCGTACGCGACGACGCGACCTGGCGATGGATCGCGACGCGCATCGGCCACGGCTCCGAACACCGCCTGGGCCACGCAACGAACCTCGCGGTGCGGCGCGGCCGCGGCGTGTGCGCGTACGTGCTCGGCGCGCGCGTGCCCGAGCGTGACGCCTACGTCTTCGACGAGTTCGGTTTCTCCGACGACGCCGCGGCGCAGATCGTCCCCGCGCTGCTGCGGGCCGCGGCCGGCGACCTACGGCGCGTCGCGGGATGGCTTCCGCCCGACGGCGCGCGTCAAGTCTTGCCGAAGGGCACGACGCGCAAGCGCAACGGCGCTACGCTCATGATGGCTCCGCTCAGCGGCGACGGCAGGCGCCTGATCGACACGCTTGCACGAAATGTAAGCTCGGATTTCGTCTGGGCGACCGATCACGTCTGAACGCAATCCAGAACTATTAGGTTCAGAGATTCTTTACCTCGCGGCGCTAACGTGCGTCGAATGAAACTCACGCATGTATTCGTAACCACACTTACTACGGCGCTGATCGCGAGCGGCTGCAGCCGGAACGGAGGGGGCATGATGGGCGCGTTGCCCGCGGCACCGCCGACGCTCGCACAGGATCGCGGCGCGTCCGCCCTCGCGGCGGACGTTTCCATCCTGAAGCAGCTGCGCAAGCAGGTCGTCATCGGCTCGACCGTCGATCCGGCGAACGGCGCGCAGAATCCGTACGGGTTGGCGGTCGCGCCGATCACGTCCGGAAAGTTTACCGCGGGCGATTTGGTCGTCTGCAATTTCAACGCGAAGTCCAACGTGCAGGGCACGGGACGGTCCATCGTCGCCCTTCATCCGGTGACGGGGTCGAAGCCGCTGCACGTATCTTCGGACAAGACGCTGCTCGGCTGCGACGCACTCGCGCTGGGCAGCGATGACACGATCTGGGCCTCCTCGATGGTCGCGAACGACAATCCGGTGCTCGGCGTCACCGGCAAGCTGGAGACCAACATCTCGGGCAAGCCGTTCGCACAGCCCTGGGGCCAGGTCTTCGCCGCGCCCAAGAAGGGTGCGCCGGCGTTCTACGAGACCAACGCACGCACCGGGACCGTCGTGCGCATCAACCTGGGTTCGAAGTTTACGTATGATGTGATCGCCACCGGATTTCCCGTCAATCGCGGGAAGCCGGGAACCGCATTGGCTCCGTCGGGCCTCGCGTACGATCCCAATGTTGACGCGCTTTACTTCGCTGACGGCATGAACAACACGGTCGTGGCCTTCAAAAACGTCACGAACATTCCGGCGGGCGGCATCAAGGCAAGCGGCGACGGCATGAAGTTCAGCGGACCGTCGGCCAAGGACGCGCGGGTGCTCTTTGCAGGGGCTCCTCTCAACGGCCCGATCAGCACCGCATTGCTGCCGAACGGCAACCTCGTGGTGGGCAACACGCTCGATTCCACCGGCAAGAACCTCTTGATCGAGGTGTCCGCAGCGGGCAAGGTGCTCGACGTGCGCAACGTCGACAAGGGCGCCGCCGGAGCGCTGTTCGGCCTCGTCGCGACCGGCAGGAGCGCGACGGACGCGAAGGTCTACTTCAACAACGATAACGACAATAACGTTCAGGTGCTCGAGCGGTAAGGGCGTCGCACTCCATCTAGAACAGACTCGTCTGCAGCGCGTCGCCTTCGGTGAGCGACGCGACGCGCGTCCCGAGCAGGCGGACCGGTGCCCCCTCGAGGCCCGCACGGCGCAGGCAGTGCACGGCGGTGCGAAAGATGCGGCGCGCTTCACGAGTCGGCTCGGTCAGGTGCGCCTGGCGGCCCACGATGGTGAAATCCGCGCGCCGGATCTTCACGCCGACTGTCGCGCAGACCGTGTGCGCGCGTTCGAGCGCTTCCGCGAGCTCGCACGCCTGCGCCCGCAGCACGTCGATGAGCTGGCGCTCGTCGCGCAGGTCGTACTCGAACGTCTCCTCTGTTGAGATCGACTTCGTTTCACGCTCCGGCTCCACCGGGCGGCGATCGATGCCGTGCGCGAGCTCGCGCACCTCGCGCCACCACGATCCGAATATTTCGCGCATGTGCGCTTCGTCGAGAGCGGCAAGCTCGCCGATCGTCGTGATGCCGAACACGCTGAGCCGAACCTGCATCTTCGGTCCGATTCCCCATAGCCGTCCGACGGGCAGCGGCGCGAGGAACGCGGCCTCCTCGCCTGGAGGAACCGCCAGCAGCCCGTCGGGCTTGCACGCATCCGACGCGATCTTCGCGATCATCTTTCCCGTCGCGACGCCCGCACTGACCGTGAGCAGTGTCCGTGCGAAGACGTCGCGCGCGGATCTGCGCAGCACACGCGCGCGCGTCGTCCAGCGTCGCGGCGTCGATCGTGACGAAGGCCTCGTCCATCGAGAGGCCTTCGACGGTGCGGCCGCCATCCGCGAAGATCTCGAAGATCTCGCGCGATATCGTCCGATACTTCTGCATATCGGGTGCCACGACGATTAGATCCGGACACGCCATGCGCGCCTTGTAGAGCGGGACCGCGGACCGCACGCCGTACGGACGCGCCTCGTACGACGCCGTCAAGACGACGGCTCGGCGGCTGCTGCCGGCGACCGCGACGGGCTTGCCGCGCAGCTCCGGATTGTCGCGCACGGCGACGCTCGCGTAGAACGCGTCGACGTCAAAGTGAGCGACGAAGTTATGTTGGCGTTCACGCTGGCGGCGGCGCTGCGCTTTGGCCTGGTTGCCGCACGTCGCCATGCTGCACCACGCGCGCGACGCGTTCTTCGTGCGATCGTAGTACGCGAAACGGCAGGAAGGCTTGCGGCAGGCGCGCAGGCGGGACCACGTCCCGAGCAGCTGCGACTCGTAGACGGTAGCCAGCAGCGAGGCGATCGGCCCTTTGTCTTCGGGCGACAACTCGAGGCCCGCGTTCTGGGCTAACGGCGAGGCTGAGGCGAGTGCTCGCGAGGAAGGGCCGCAGACGCTCCCAGGCGCCCGGGGCGTCGCCTTCGCCGTTATTGGCGAAGAGCAGATCGCGCAACGCCTCGCGGAAGCTCGCGCAGGAGCCGCGAGGTGCGTAGCGTCTTTGGGCGGCGCCAGACCGTAGCTCAGGCACCACGCCCGAGCGTTTTCGAGGCGAATCCAGCTCGTCCGGGCCGCTGGGCAGATCGGCGGTGTTGACGAAGCGCCGGACCAGCTCGAGCGCGCCCGGGCGCCAGGTCGGCCACCGCGATCACGGAGCCCGGGTCGGCGACGGCGTAGTCACCGCCAAAACTGCTTGACAAGTTACTGTCACCTCTATATAATGATTGAAGGTTACCCGTTCGTCAAGAGGTTTCAAACAATGTTCCGCGATCCAATCCGCACCGCCCCGTTCGTCTCCGACATCAGCGACGTCGATCTGCGCCTGAAGATCAACCGCGCCGATTCCGCGCTGTTCGTCGAGTCCAACCTGCGTCTCCCGCACCTGCGCGTGTCATGTAGCTGCCCTGCGCGATCGCGAGGATCGTCTGCATGTTACGCAGATCGTCCTCGTCGGTGCCGGGCGTCTCGAGAATTGCCGTCTTGTCGCGCAGCTCGCGGTGAGCCAGCAGCGCCCGGAAGCCTTCGAACCCGATGTTGCCCTCGCCGATGTGCCAGTGCCGGTCGCGGCTCGCGCCGAGCGGCACCTGCGTGTCGTTGAAATGGAACATCACGATGCGATCCGACGCCGATCTGCCGCTCGGCCTCCTCGACGAAGCGATCCACGCCGTGCGCCGAGTTGATCTCGTAGCCCGAAGCCCACGCGTGCGCCGTGTCGATGCAGAAGCCGAGCTGCGGATGCGGCAGGCTGCGCGACGAGCGCGCCGAGTTCTTCGAGCGTTCCGCCCATTAGCTGACCCGCGCCGGCGGAGTTTTCCAGCACTAGGAAGACGCCCGGCTCGATCGCGCTCAGCGCCGCCTCGAGCGCGCGGCAGGTCGCGTCGAACCCTTCGCTGCGGTCGCGCGTGCCGTACGAGCCGAGATGCGTGTTGACGAAGCGCATCCCGCCCGCGCCGCGACGGCGAGATCGTGCTCGCAAGAGCCGTAGCGAGCCTTGGGCGATCTTCGGGTCGGCGCTCGCGAGGTTGATGAGGTACGGCGTGTGGATCGCGCACGGGTCGATGCCGCGCCGCGCGGCGCAGCTGCGCGAACTGTCCGAGCGCGACGCGGTCGATCGCTGCCGGACGATAGCCGCGCGGATTCGTCGCGAACACTTGCATCGCGCTGCAGCCCACGGCCTTCGCGTGCTCGACCGCCTTGACGTAGCCGCCCGCGACGTGCACGTGCAGGCCGATCTGCATCTAGGGACCTCTCGCGCCTACGAGACTCTGACGCTTTCGAGATTGAACTCGAGTGGCTGTCCCGGCTCCAGCTCCAGGGCCGGCAGATCGTCGAGCGAGCGCAATCCGAACGATTCCAGGAAGAACGGCGTCGTCGTGTACTGCATCGGCCGTCCGACGACGTCTTTGCGGCCGGCCTCGGCGATCAGGCCGCGGTCGAGCAGCGTGTTCACGACGCTGTCGGAGTTGACGCCGCGGATCGCCTCGATCTCGCTGCGCGTGACCGGCTGAAGATGCGCCACGATGGCGAGCGCTTCCAGCGCCGGCGTCGAGAGGTTCGTCTTCGGCGGCAGCAGATAGGCCTCGACGGCATCGCGCGCGAGCGGCGAGGTGGCGAAGCGATAGCCGCCGGCGATCTCGCGCAGCACGATGCCGCGATCCGCGTAGTCTGCCTCGATGCGCTGCAGCACGGCGGCGATCTCGTGCTCTTCCGCGCGCAGCAGCTTGGCGAGCTCCCGAATCGACAGCGCTTCGCTCGCGACGAAGAGCAGCGCCTCGACCGGGCGTTGCAGGCGGCTGACGGCCTCTTCGAGCTCGCGTCACGCCGGCCTTCGCCCAGAGCCGAATGTCGTCGAACGGCTTCGGGCTGCTCGAAGCGGATGCGCCGCCGCCGGACGAGCTCCAGGATCGCGAGGAACGTGACGATCACGACGTCGCGCGTCATGCCGAGTTCGTTGCACAGCTGCGAGAAGTACACCTCGCCCGCTTCCTTTGATGCGGCGCATGATGTAGTCCATGGAGGCGATCAGCGAGATCGCGCTCGCGCGCGATCGAACGCTTCTCCGGGCCGCGCCTGGGTCAGCATCGCGATGAAAGCGCGCTTGAGCTTCTCCGGATTGATGTCGTAGCGCTGCACGACCTCGCCGGCCGGATCGCCGGATTCGCGATAGAAGTATGATCCCGCCTCCGCCTGCCGCTCGCGCAGCTCCTCTCCGAACTCGCGATACTTCGAGTACGCGATCAGTCGCCGGCGCAGGCGCTCCTCGACCTCTTCCGGCGTCTCGCCGGGCTCCTCGGCAAACTCTTGCGGGATCGGCGGCAGGAGCGCCTTCGACTTCAAGAAGACGAGCGTCGCGGCGATCACGAGATACTCGGCGGCAATCTCGAAATCGAGCGCCTGCATCGTGCGCACGTATGCGAGATACTGCTCGGCCACGCTGGCGAGCGGAACCGTGGCGACGTCGAGCTGCTGCTCCTTGATGAGACTCAGCAGCAGATCCAGCGGACCGTCGAACGCGTCGAGCCGCACGCAAAAAGCGGCGTCGTTGACCGTTTCGCTCGACAACTTACGACGAGAGCGAGGTTTGCGCGGCGACGGCGGGCTCGCCCAACGCGTCGGGGTTTTCCGCCAAGAATTCCATCGCCAGATCGATCAGGCGCTTTTCGTTCACGTATTTGAGCGACTTGCGAGCCTGCGTCACGTCGAACCAGCGCGCGTCGTCGACCTCGTGATCGTGGTTCGCCGGGTCGCCCGAGAGGTAACGCATCAGGAAGAACGTGACGGACTTCCGGTGCTTGGCCTTCCCCACGTAAAACCAATACGCGATCTCGTTCAGCCGCGTGACGATCTCTCCCCAGCAGCCCGTCTCCTCGTGGACTTCGCGAAGCGCCGCTTGCTCGGTCGACTCGCGGTGTTCCACGTGGCCTTTGGGCAGCGTCCAGATGCGCGGCGGTGCGCCGCGCCCGATCAATAGCGCATCGTAGGTCGAATCACGGCGGCGCAGCAGCAATCCGCCCGCCGACACCTCGTATTTGATCCGCATGGCGCTCCGTGTTCTGGATGGGGAAGGGGGCCACTTGCGAGCCCCCTGTTACATCCATTATAACGTCCCGGCCCAAGAAGCGGCTGCGGGCAGGGGGCGCCTTTTTTATGCCAATTTTCCTGGCCCCTGGCCGCCCGGAGGACTTCGAAGGCGGCGCTCGCCGCCATGACCGCGCAGTTCCGGCACGGCGGTCGCTTCGAAGCGCGAACCGCGCACCGGCGGCCCGACGATCCAAAGGCCCGTCGACGGGCGCTCCGGTCGCGCCGATCGCCGCGAGGTCGAACGTCGTTCGCAGGCCGAGGCCGCGCGGCTTCCGCGGCGACGATGCCGTCTGCCAGCATGCCGGCGATCAGCGGATCGCGCGCCATGTCGCGCGACGCCGCCGACGCCCGAACAGTTGACGATCCAATCCGGGCGCAACGAGACGGTCGAGCCGCCAGTCGAGCGTAATGCGTCGCCTCGCCGTCGCTGCATCGCGGCGAGCCGCCCCGCATAGCGTGAAAGTCTTGCCCGATTGCGAGTAGCGCTGGCGCACCGCGTCGACCGATTGCGGGGCGCGGTGGCGCCGGCGCTCCCAATGCGTGCGCAGGTGGCGCTCGAAGCGGCTGCGTCGGGCGGACGCCAGACGCCGCCAGAGCGATTCCGACTCCGGGGCGCACGGCGTCGATGACGCTGCGCCAATCGAATCCGCGAAGGCGCGCGTCGGCGACGTGCCGGCGAAGGCCGCGCAGCAGCGTTCGCGCGTCATGCGCGTCGAGCGCGGGGATGACGTCGTACGGCGCGACGTCGGCATGAACTGCCGGATAGCGTCCGTGGCGCGACATCGACGTGGACGGCGCCGCGGTGGCCGGACGCGCGCAGCGCGACGAGCACGTCGAGCGCCGTCAGGCCCGAGCCGATGAGCAGCACGTGTCCGCCGACGCTGCGATAATCGTGGCGCCACGGATCGCGCGACGTAACCCGGGTGATGCGCGAGCACCTCGGCGGTAGAAAGTGGTCGCTCGGAAGCGCGTTGCCCGTAGCCAGAACGACGGCACGCGACTCGATCCGCGTCCCAGCGCGGATTCGACGACGAAGCCGCGGTCGTCCTGCGCACCGAAGTGCACGCGGCCGTTGACGAGCCGGAAGTGGGGACGCTCGAGCGCGCGTGCGAGCGATCTCCGCGACGTAGTCGCCGTAGAGCCGGCGAGAAACGAAGGCCGCGCGGTCGGCGCGCGGACCCGAGCCAGCGCACGAAATGATCGGGATCGTCCGGGAAGAGGCTCATCGCATCCGCGCGCGTGTTCAGGAGATGCTCGGGATGCCGCGTGCCGTACGCGGCGCCGCGCCCGAGCTCGCCGGGCTCGAAGATGCGGACGGAGAACCCGTCGGGAGCGTGCCGCGCGAGCTGCGCAGCGACGGCGCAACCGCTGAAGCCTCCGCCGATGATCGCGACGTCGAGATCGATCATCGCGAGCGCGCCGCGGCGTACGGCGAGATGACGTCGTCGTACCTTCCGAAGGCGGTCTCGCAGCGCTGCGCGAGCTCGTCGTAGATCAGATACTCGCGCAGCGGCGCGGAGTAGACGTGGAGCGAGACCGCGGGCGCACCGGGGGCCGAGACGCGATGCAGATCGAAGCGGCCGGCGCGCGTGTCGAGCCCTCCGGCTTCCAGCATGCGCGACGATTGCGCCTGGATGCTGCGCGTAGCCGGCGCTCGGTTCCAGGATCGAGCCGCACGTAGTCGTCAACCTGCAGGCTGCCGGACGAGCACGAGCATCCAGCAGTCCTGGTCGCCGTGGTCGTGGATCGCGCGAAGCCGCTCCGGGCGCCCAGTTGAGCAGGAGAACCTCGAAGCCGTCGTCGCGATAGGCGCACGTCCGCGTATAAGCGTCCCGGCGCTGCGATCAGCGGCAGGCCGATCGGCCCATCCGCGCGCTTGCCTGCTGCAGCAGCCGGCCCATTTCGGACGTGCCCCCTGCAGAAGGAGGCGCAGACCGCAAGTCATCAACGAGCCGCCGAAGCACTCGATACCTCTGCAAAAAGAAGACTTTAGTTAATAACCGGGGTCACCTTTTCCATCAGCGGGAGCTTCCCTTCCCCGGCGCTTTCGCGGGAAAAGGCGACCCGAGGGTGGCGAGCCATCTTCCGCCCGGGTTCCCGAGTCAGCGATCGCGAGAGTAGCGGCACTAAAGATGACTCAAGTCATCTTTTTTAAGAGCCGGTAGGCTCCTTCGGGCCTGGGGCGCCAGCGCAAGTCGGGCTGGCGCGCGGCGCGCGTTTCGTCGACGCGGCCGACGACCGTATTGACCGGGCGCGTCGAAGAGCGCTTCGGGATCGCGCTTGGCGGTCTCGACGATCGTCGCGCAGCGTCGTCGACGAACGCGTCGAGCGTCTCTTTCGATTCGGTCTCGGTCGGCTCGATCATCAAGCATTCCGGCACGAGCAGCGGAAAGTAGATCGTCGGCGCCATGAAGCCGTGATCGAGCAGCGCCTTGGCGAGATCGAGCGCGCGCACGCCGTTCTCGCGTTTGAGCGCCTGCGCCGACGCGACGAACTCGTGGCGGCAGGCTTCGGCGTACGGCGTCTCGAGAAACTCGGCGATCTTCACGCGCAGGTAGTTCGCGTTGAGCACGGCGAGCTGCGAGACGCGCTTGAGGCCGTCCGCGCCGTTGGCGTAGAGGTACGCGAGCGCGCGCACCGCGTGCGCGAAGTTCGACCAGAACGAGCGCATCGGGCCGATCGACTTCGGCCGGTCGAAATCGAGCCGGAACGAGCGTCGCTGGAGCGCGTCGCTCCGTGACGACCGGCGTCGGCAAGATAGTCGACCAGGTGCGCGGCGACGCCGAGCGGGCCGTGGCCCGCGCCGCCGCCGCCGTGCGGAATCGTGAACGTCTTGTGCGTGTTGAGATGCATGAGATCGAAGCCCATGTCGCCGGGGCGCGTGTTGCCCATGATCGCGTTGGCGTTGGCGCCGTCGTAGTACATCAGGCCGCCGGCCGCGTGCACGGCGGCCGCGATCTCGGCGATGTGATCTTCGAACAGGCCGAGCGTGTTCGGATTGGTCATCATGCAGACGGCCGTATCCGGGCCGAGCACCTTGCGGATCTCTTCGACGCTGACGCGACCGCGCGCGTCGCTCGGCAGCGAGATCACTTTGAACCCGCACATCGCCGCCGACGCCGGGTTGGTGCCGTGCGCGGTGTCGGGAACGATCACCTTGTCGCGTTGCGTCTCGCCCCGATCCTTGAAGTACTTCTTCGCGATCAGCAGCGCGGCGAGTTCCGCGTGCGCGCCGGCCGACGGATTGAGCGAGAACGCCGCCATGCCGAACAGCGAGCTCAGCGAGCGCTCGAGCTCGTACATCACCTGCAGCGCGCCCTGCGCGAGCTCGTCGGGCGTGTACGGGTGCAGCTCCGCGAACTCCGGGCGCGCCGCCATCGCGTCGTTGACGCGCGGGTTGTACTTCATCGTGCACGAGCCGAGCGGATAGAAGCCCGAGATCGATGCCGAACGTGCGCTGCGAGAGCTGCGTGTAGTGGCGCACGACGTCGAGCTCGCTGTTGTCGGGCAGCGGCAGGTCGTCGCGCAGCACGGACGCGGGCAGAAACGCGTCGAGCGGCTTGCCCTCCTCGACGTAGCGGTTGGCGCGGCCGTCCTGGCCGAGCTCGAAGATCAGCGGGACGCAGCGCTCGTGCGTGTCAGACGCCGGCGTGGACACGCAGCACCTCCTTGAGCGCGGCCGCGAGCGCGTCGATGTCGCCGCTCGTCGTCAGTTCGGTCGCCGTCATCAGGATGCAGGTCGCGAGCTCGGGATAGAAGCGTCCGAGATCGATGCCGCCGAGGATGCCGCGCTCCTGCAGCTCGGCGAGCACGGCCGCCGCCGGCCGCACGCACGTCGGCGACGAACTCGTTGAAGAACGGCGCGTCGAACTTCAGGCGTATGCCGGGCACGATCGCGACGGCGGTCGCGAGCTCGCGCGAGCGCTCGAGGTTGAGCGCCGCGACGTCGCGCAGGCCGGTCTTGCCCATCAGCGCGAGATAGATCGTCGCGATCAGCGCGCAGTGCGCTTGGTTCGTGCAGATGTTCGAGGTCGCGCGTTCGCGCCGGATGTGCTGCTCGCGCGCCTGCAGCGTCAGCACGTAGGCCGTGCGGCCGGCGTTGTCGACCGTCTTGCCGACCAGCCGGCCGGGAATGCGGCGCATGTGCTCTTGCGTCGACGCGATGAAGCCGGCATACGGACCGCCGTAGGCGACCGGCACGCCGAAGCTCTGCGCTTCGCCGGCGACGATCTGCGCGCCCCACGACGCCGGCGTCGCGAGCGCCGCGAGCGAGAGCGCTTCGGCGACGACCGCGATCGGCACGGCGCCGCTCGCGCGCGACCGCCGACGCGGCGTCGCGCGGCAGCGCGTCGACGCTGCCGAAGAAGTTCGGCGACTGCACGACGACCGCGGCATACTGACGCGAGACCGCGTTCGTCAGCCACGCGAGATCCGTCGTGCCCGTCGGCCGTGAGCGGAATCTCGTCGATCGCGACGTCGAGCCCGTCGCAATAGGTCTCGAGCACCGCGCGATAGTTCGGGTGGATCGCGCGCGAAACGAGCACCTTGTGCCGCCCGGTCGCGTTGAGCGCCATGATCGCGCCCTCGGCCAGCGCCGTCGCGCCGTCGTAGACCGACGCGTTGGCGATATCCATGCCGGTGAGCAGACAGATGTAGGTCTGCCACTCGTAGATCGCCTGCAGATAGCCTTGCGAGACCTCGGCTTGATACGGCGTGTACGCGGTGAGAAACTCGCCGCGCATCGCGAGCGCCGCGATCGCCGGCGGCACGTAGTGGCGATAGGCGCCCGCCCCGAGGAACGAGCGATACTCGACGGCCGGTGTTCTTCTTCGCGAGCATGTCGAAGCGCCGCGCGATCAGATATTCCGGCAGCGCCGGAACGACGTCGAGCTTCTCCTTCAGCGCGACCGCGTCGGGAACGCGCAGCAGATCGTCGAGCGACCCGACGCCGATCGCGTCGAGCATCTCTGCGATATCGCGCTCGGTATGAGGTGTGTACACGTGCGGGCTACTCCGTGGCGATCTTGTCGTATTCGGCGGGCGACAGGAGCTTCTTGGCCTCGCTCGGATCGGCGACGCGCAGCTTGAACAGCCAGCCGCCGCCGTACGGTCGCGGTTGACGGCGGCGGGATCGTTGTCGAGCGCGCCGTTGATCTCGAGCGACCTCGCCGGAGATCGGCGTGAAGAGATCCGAGACCGCTTTGACCGATTCGATCACGCCGACGTTGCCGAACTGCTCGATCGTGGCGCCGACCTTCGGCAGCTCGACGTAGACGATGTCGCCGAGCGAGTTCTGCGCGTAGTCGGTGATGCCGATCGTCGCCGAGTCGCCGTCGAGCTTCACCCACTCGTGTTCTTTGCTGAACAGCAGATCTCCGGCTGCGCCACTAGGTACTCCCTCTTTCGTTATTTCGCGCGCTTGTAGAACGGCAGCGGCACGACCGTCGCTTCGTGCGACGTGCCGCGAATCTCGACGCCGAGCGCCGTGCCAACGGTTGCGGCCTCCGGCGCGACGAGCGCGGTCGCGATGTTCTTGTTTCCGACCGACGGCGCGATCGAGCCGCTGCGGATTTCGCCGACGTGCCGGCCGTCGAGCAGTACCGCGATAGCCCTCGCGCGCCGGCGCGCGGCCGTCCATCACGAGGCCGGCGATGCGCGGATAGTCGTCGCGCTCGAGCTGCGCCGCGAGCGCCGCCTTGCCGATGAACTCCGGCTTGTTCAGCTTGAGCGCCCAGCTCAGACCGGCTTGCACCGGCGTGATCTCTTCGGTCAGCTCGTGGCCGTAGAGCGGCATGCCGGCCTCGAGGCGCAGCACGTCGCGCGCGCCGAGCCCGCACGGCTCCAGGCCCTCGGCGCGCATGGTCGCGCAGCAGCGCGCTCCAGATCGCGGCGCGCGACTCGCCGTCGACGAAGAGCTCGAAGCCGTCTTCGCCGGTGTAGCCGGTGCGCGCGATCACCGCGGGCACGCCGTCGACGCGGCCCTCGGCGCAGAAATAGTACTTCATGCGACGCGAGATCGACGTCGACGTGCGGCTGCAGCATCTCGACCGAGCGCGGCCCTTGAATCGCGATCAGCGCGCGCCGCCCGTGCTGGTTCGCAAGCTGCACGCCGGAGCCGGCCGGATGCGCGTTGAGGTGCGCCCACATCTTGTCGGCGTTCGCGCGCGTTGACGACCAGCAGCCAGCGCCCGTCGAGGCGGTAGAAGATCGTGTCGTCGTGCGCGCCGCCGCGCTCGTTGCAAAAGATATTGTAGCGCGCCTGCAGCGGCTTCATCGTGGCGACGGCGTTGATCGTGAGCGTGTCGGCCCACTCGGCGACGCCGATCGCCGGTCAGGCACGAACTGCCCCATGTGCGAGAGATCGAAGAGCCCGGCGCGATGGCGCACGGCGTCGTGCTCCTTGAGAATGCCCGCGTACTGCACCGGCATCTCGAAGCCGGCGAACGGCACCAGCCGCGCGCCCAGCGCGCACGTGCTCGTCGTAGAGCGGCAGTGCGCGCATCAGCCGTCTGACGTGGCCTCATTGCGGACGGCTTCGCTGGCGAGGTTTCTCTTCGGGTAGCTGTTGAGGAAGTTCAGCGTCGCGTGCGCGACGATCTTTTCGCCGCTGCGCACGTAGACTTCGCCGTAGACGATGCGCCGGCCGGCGCTCAGCACGCGCGCTTCGGCGATCAGATCGTGCGGCGGCACGGCCGGCGCAAGAAAGTTGCACTGCAGCGCGACGGTCGTCGTGTCTTGTTCGCGGCCGAAGATCGAGGCGAGCGCCACGTAGAACACCGTGTCGCAGAGGCTGACGATCGCGCCGCCGTGCACGGCGCCGGTGCCGTTGGTGATCTCGGGCGGAACGGCATGCGCATCACGGCCTTGCCGCGCTCCACCTTTCGAGCTGCAGATCGAGCAGCGCGACGAAGTTGCTCTTCTCCTTCTCCCAGGCGTGCGGGGCGCGCGAATAATCGATGGCCATAATAGCGGGGCTTTCCGGACGGCTAAAACGTATCCCCGCCGGCGGCCAGCATGCGGCGCAGGTAGAGCGGCAGCGAGAAGAGCCGCCGGTGCGTTACCGAGTCGTAGAAAGAAGTTTTCGCCGCGCAGGCGCGCGCAGTACGCGTCGATATCGCGCGCGTCGAGCTCGGCGAGATCGACGCGATCGCTGCACGCGAGGAAGGCCCAATCGGTATCGAACGCCGGCACGTGGGTGAAGAACGAGGCGACGTGCGCGTAGTGGCGGCGCAGCGTGCGCGCCATCTTGCAGTGCAGCGCGGCGTTGTGCAAGGCCGCGGTGCTCGCCTGCAGCACGTAGACGCCGCCTTCGGCCAGCCGCGACTTGATCAGCGCGAACACGTCTTCGTTGAAAAGCGGATTGCTCGGCGAGTCCTCCAGCGGCTCGGTGAGATCCGAGACGATCACGCCGTAGCGGTCGTCGTTCGAGCGCATGAATGCCAGCGCGTCGCCGACGATGACGCGCGCGCGCGGGTCGTCGAACGCGCCGTCCGACCACTCGGCAGATACTTCTTCGAAAGGTCGACGACGATCCCGTCGATGTCGACCATCGTGCAGCGCGTGACGTCGGGGCAGCGCAAAACTTCGCGCAGCGTCGCGCCCTCGCCCCCGCCAAGAATCAGGACCTCGCTGCGATCGGCGGCCGCCGGCCAGCGCCGGATGCACGAGCGTCTCGTGGTAGATCTTCTCGTCGCGCCTGCGAGCTCTGCGTGTCGCCGTCGATGACGAGCATCTTGCCGAAGACCGGCGAGCGACGACCGCGACCTGCTGAAAGTCCGAACGCCCGGAAAACAAAAGCTCGTCGATCGCGTGATGGTGCTGCTCGGTCGGCGCGGATTCCTCGACGTACCACTGCCAGTGCTGCGTCTTCGGCATGTGCGGCATAGATTGGCGCCGCAAAAAAAGAACCCCGCCGTTGCCGGCGGGGCTCCGGTTCATCCTCGTCAGGATGCGCTTCGAGCTTCCGTTACTGGAAGCAGTTGACCGCGAAGTACAGCGGCACCAGGCCACTCTTGCCCTTCGGCGGAAGCTCGAATCCGCGCGGCACGGTATACTGCGCGAGCGTGACGGTCTTGCCTTTCACGGGACCCGTGATCGGCAGCGGCTTCCACAAAGGCTTGCCTTTGGAGAACGTCAGCACGGCTTCGCGCACTCCTTGCCCGGCAAGCCCTTCGAGTCGGTGATCGTACTCGAGGACCGGCTTGTTCTGTCCGACCTTCGGAACGATCGGAACGCTGCCCTGATTGATCGCCCCGGCGTACACGATCGTGGTTCCCTTGGCAACGTACTTCGGAAACGCGGCGCCTTTCCAGGTTTCGATGTC
Source organism: Vulcanimicrobiota bacterium (assembly GCA_963736475.1). Lineage (GTDB taxonomy): Bacteria > Vulcanimicrobiota > Vulcanimicrobiia > Vulcanimicrobiales > Vulcanimicrobiaceae > Cybelea. Next base: position 263,867 of record CAVTOQ010000007.1, read on the forward strand.
GCCTTTGTCGGTCGCATCGGCGAGATACACGGTGGCGGGCTTCTTGAGACTGTTCGCGCCGATGCTGCCCGTGACCGTGATGTCCATGATACTTGGCAAGCGCGAAGTTCGCGCCCGTGGGCTTCAGACTGATCTTGGTGCAAGCGCCCTTCATGATCCACTGCCCTTGCGGCGGTTCGTCGCGCACGACGTGCGATCGGGCGACAGAGGGTTATCTTGCGAGAGTGTGTCTGAGCCGTTTGACGGGCTGAGCGGAGCTTGCGACGCGGAACGATGCCGTGACCCGCGCAGGCTGCCAGCGCGAGTGCAGCTCGCCGCACAAAGTCACGCCGGAACGAAACATTGAGAAACGCATGGAGTTCGTTTTTTACCTCACTCGAGAAAGCAGAGACTTGGAATGCAGAATTGGACTCGCAAGCGCAGCGAGCCTGCCGAATTAAGGTGATAATTGCTGATGATGCCGGTTAAATAACCGACCGCTACGCGCTCAAGACGCGCAAGTCGTGATCGCGGCTTAAGACGTGCGTGAACTCGCCGTCGCTCTTTTCGATTCCGCGTTTGAGTTCGGTGGTAAGCACGCTCTTTGCGCGCAGCGCCTGTGCGGCAAGCTCGCAAGCGAGCCAGGGGTCGGTATGGTCGCCGCACGTGTAAAAATCCATCGCCGCGTAGCCCTTCTCGGGCCAGGTATGGATCGAGAGGTGCGACTCGGCCAGGATCACGGTGCCCGAAACGCCCTGCGGCTCGAACCGATGAAACGCGCTCTCCATAATGGTAGCGCGCGCGGCCTTCGCCGCCGCGATCATCATGGCGGCGATGCCGTTGATGTCGGAAAGCGCCGCGGGCTGACAGCCCGAAAGCTCGCACACAATGTGCCTGCCGAGTGCCTTCAATTTTCCAGGTCTCCTTGACCCTCGAGGAATCCCACCTCCGGACTTCGTCGGCTGGCGCCTGCGGTGCAGCCTCCTCCCCCGACCTATCGGCGAGCTCTTGCCGGCGCTTTTGAGCGGTGCGCGGGCGACTCGCCGCGATGGCGCGTAAGGGCGCGCCCTCCCCAGAACCGTGGGTCCGCCCCGGGACCCGAAGCCCTTCGAAACCTGTGGATATTGAAGGACCGGGGGCAATCATACCCCCTGCACCCCCCCTGTAAAGGGCTCAGCGCAGGAGCGTCCTCCTACGCGGGGTAAGTGAAGCTCCTACTTAACTATCTTGACTATATCCGGTCGCGGGGGTACGCTCATCTGAGCCATGGCAGTCAAACTCCAAGCCCCCGTCGCCCCGTCGGACCTCATCGAGGACTACCGGCACGGGTTCCACGACCCCGAAAACTACGTCTTCAAGTCCGATAAGGGCCTGACGCCCGAGATCGTCGAGCGGATCAGCGCGATGAAGGACGAGCCGGAGTGGATGCGCGAGTTCCGGCTCAAAGCGTACGACCTGTTCATCGCTAAGCCGATGCCGACGTGGGGCGATACGGCGCTCTTGAGCGAGATCGACTTCGCCGACATCCACTATTTCGTGAAGTCGACCGACCAGACGGAGCGCTCGTGGGACGACGTGCCCGAGGACATCAAGCGCACGTTCGACCGTCTCGGCATCCCCGAGGCCGAGCGCAAGTTTCTCTCCGGCGTCTCGGCGCAGTACGAGTCCGAGGTCGTCTATCACAGCACGAGCAAGGCGCTCGACGAGCAGGGCGTGCTGTTCTGCGACATGGATACCGCGGTCAAGAAGTATCCCGAGATCGTGCGCAAGTATTTCGCGACGGTCATTCCGCCCGGCGACAACAAGTTTGCGGCGCTGAACTCGGCCGTCTGGTCGGGCGGATCGTTCATCTACGTGCCGCCGGGCGTCGAGGTGACGATGCCGCTCCAGGCCTATTTCCGGATCAACGCCGAGAACATGGGCCAGTTCGAGCGCACGCTGATCATCGCCGACAAGGGCGCGAAGGTGCACTACATCGAGGGCTGCACCGCGCCGAAGTTCTCGACGTCGTCGCTGCACTCGGCGGTCGTCGAGCTGGTCGCGCTCGAGGGCGCGTCGATCCGCTACACGACGATCCAGAACTGGTACCGCAACATCTTCAACCTCGTGACCAAGCGCGCGGTCGCGCACGCAGAACGCGACGGTCGAGTGGGTCGACGGCAACATCGGCTCGCGCCTGACGATGAAGTATCCGTCGATCTACCTGATGGGCGAAGGCGCGCGCGGCGAGATCCTCTCGATGGCGTTCGCCGGCGAGGGCCAGCATCAGGACGCCGGCGCGAAGGTGATCCACGTCGCACCGCACACGACGTCGGTCGTCACCAACAAGAGCGTCAGCGCGCACGGCGGCAAGACGACCTATCGCGGGCTGGTCGAAGTACACCCGGGCGCCGTCGGCGCGAAGACGCGCGTGCGCTGCGACGCGCTGATCATGGACGAGGAGTCGTCGAGCGACACGAAGCCGACGATGAAGATCCACGAGCAGCGCTCGACGGTCGAGCACGAGGCGAGCGTCAGCAAGATCGGCGAGGAGCAGCTCTTCTACGCGATGAGCCGCGGCCTGTCCGAGGCCGACGCCACCGCGATGATCGTCAACGGCTTCTTCGACTTCTTCGTCAAGGAGCTGCCGATGGAGTACGCGGTCGAGCTCAACCGGCTGGTCAAGATGGAGATGGAAGGCGCCGTCGGCTAAGCCGCGCCGTTTCCGGGCGACGCGCAAGGCGCCCTGTCCGTAGCGCGTCGAGCTACACTGGGGGAGCGCCCGACCGTGCCCGAATAGGCGCCGAGTGGCCAGCAAAGCACAGGTTGAAAAGGCGATTCTCGATCGCGAAGGATTCCGCGTAGAGCTCGAGCTCTTCGAGAAGAAACACTCGCTGCCGCCCTACGATTTTTCCGAGATGGCGCCGCAGCGATGGAAGGTGTCGGATTGGAAGAACGCGCGGCTCGATGCGTATCGCCTGCTGGCGAAGGGCGCGACGATCTATCTTGGCGACGGAACGCCCGTCGCTCGCGACTCCAACTCGGTAATCTGCGCGACAGCTATTATGCGGCCGCTCACGGATCTTTGAAGCCGCCGGGCGATACGGACGAGAGGTCCAAGGTCACGCCCCTGCGGCCGCAGTCGGAAACGCTAAGCCGCGGAACCCTTCGCGACTTTCACGCTGCGGCGAGAAGGTCCGCGTTTTCCTTGACGAACGCGCGAGCTCGCGAAGCGGCGCGGAGTTCAGGACGTTCGGCGAACGCTCGGAATAGCCGAGGAAACGTTCGAGGCTGCCCATCGCCTCGCGCCAGCGAGGGTTAAGCGGGTCGCCGGCCGCGTGGTGAAACGCGGCCGCGATATCTCGCGTCGCGCGCGCGGCGGCATACGCCGCGATCCGCGTCGCCGGCTTCATCTCGAGCAATACCGTGGCGATGTCATCGCAGATTTGGTCGCAAACCGTTTCGTACTGCAAGATTCGTAACTCCTTCGTTTGCTGAGATGTTAAGATCTGCGTGCCAACAGCAGCACGCCGGGGGTGACTAATAGCGCCGCGACGCCGGTGACGAGAAACATGTCTGCATACGATAACGCGGCGGCCTGTGCTTCGACTGTGGCGGCGAGCTGCGTCAGGCCGCCGTGCTGCACGAAGTCCGCCACCGGCAGACGCGAGAGTGCCGTCTGTGCGGCGAGGATCGTCTGATGGAATTGCAGCCGCCGATCCAAGAAAGGCCACGACCGACGCCGACGAGATCGAACCGCCGAGCTGAAAGAAGAGCACGATGAACGACGCCGCCTTCGCCGCGGCCTCCGGCGCTACCGCGCGCATCGTCGCGACCAGCAGCGGCGTGTACACGAACGCCGCGCCGGCTCCGATGAAGAGCAGCGGAGCCACGAACGTGCCGAAACTGCTGTCCGTGGTGAGACGGGTCGCCAGCCACAGCGAACCGAGGCCGCAAACCGCCAAACCGCCGCCGATCGCCCAGCGCAGATCGAAGCGCGGGAGGCCCGCGAGGCGCGCGACGGGGATCGTCAGCAGCAGCACCGGCAGTGCGCGCGCGCCGATCAGCAGCCCCGCGCTCGTACTCGTGAAGCCGAGATTATCGATCGTGAACTGCGGCAGCAGCAGTAGGCTCGGGAAGATGATGCGCCGCGTAGGCCGCCGCGATCGTCAGCGCCGCGGCGACGGCCGGCTTGCCGATGACGCGCAGATCCACGATCGGCTGCGCCACGCGCAGCTCCCACCAGATGAACGCCGCCGTCGCGGCCGCAGCGCAGCCAGCTGCACACGACGATGGATTGGTCCGAGAACCAGTCGTCGTGCTGCCCCTGATCGAGCACGTATTGCAGGCAGCTCACGGCGACGACGAGCAGCGCGATGCCCGTGACGTCGACCGGAGCTCGCTGCCGCTTGCCGTCGTCGCGCATGTAGCGCCACAACAGAACGAAAGCCAGCGCTCCCGGCACCACGTTCACGTCGAAGACCCACGGCCACGAAAAGTTGTCGACGAGAATGCCGCCGAGCGTCGGCCCGACCGACGGCCCGACGATCGTGCCCAGCGCGAAGATCGACTGGCTCATCCCGAGCTGCGCGGGCGGAAACGTGTCGCGCAGAACGACCTGCGCCGTCGCGAGCAGGCCGCCGCCGAACGCGCCCTGCACCACCCGGAAGAGAATCAGCGCCGTCAGCGACGTCGCCATCCCGCACAGCACCGACGCGAGCGTGAAGCCCGCGATCGACGCGAGGAAATAGTTCTTGCGCCCGAAGCGCAGCTGCAGCCAGGGCGTCATCGGGATCACGATGACGTTGGCGATGACGTATCCGGTCAACACCCAAGTGCCCTCGTCGACGGTCGCGCCGAGGTTGCCCTGAATCGTCGGTAGCGCGACGTTGACGATCGTAAGGTCGACGGTCTGCAGCAGCGCCGCGAGCATGACGCCGATGACGACCAGGTAGCGCGAAACCCCGTACTCGACGAGCGACGAGGCCGCCTGGCGAGGCGAACCATTCGTCGAAACCGGCGCGACGGGCCGCGCGGGAAGAGTGCCCCGAGTGGTCGGGGCTTGTTCAGCAACTCGCATAAGGGTAGTCGTGGTCCTAGGGGAGCGACTTGCTTTTAGATTAATCGGTGTGCGATACTATTACTAGAACCGAGTTTATCCTAGCACTGACGCGGACACCTTGAGAGGCTCGCTAATGATTTCGTCCCTTCCCCGGCGCTCGGAGCTGAGCGATTTCCTGCGCACCCGTCGGGCGAAGATCGTCCCCTCGGACGTCGGATTGGTCGACGGCGCCCGCCGGCGCACGCCCGGCTTGCGGCGCGAAGAGGTCGCGCTGCTGGCCAACATCGGGGCCACGTGGTACACGCGGCTCGAACAGGGGCAGCCGATCAATGTCTCCGCCGAAGTGCTCGACGGCATCGCGCGTGCGCTGCGGCTAACCTCCGAGGAGCGGCGCCACCTTCACTTGCTGGCCGGAATGGCGCCGACCGTCGTCGTGCCCGACGAGGAGCGCGTGAGCGAGCTCGTGCGCCGCGTGCTCGACGGGCTCGATCCGTTGCCCGCCTACGTGCGCGGCCGCCGCTGGGACATTCTCGCGTGGAACGCCAGTGCCGACGCGCTCGCCGATTTCTCGAATGCGCCTGGCCCGGCGCGGAACATCGTATGGCGCCTCTTTCGCGACCCGAACTCGCGCTGCCGGTACGGCGATCCCGAGTGCACGATGCGGCGCGCCGTCGCGCAGTTCCGCGCCGTCGCCGCGAAGTACCCCAACGATCCCGGCTTCGTCGAGCTCATCGACGACCTGCGCACGAACTCCGCGGAGTTTCGCCGATCTGTGGGCCGAACACGACGTGCTCGGCTCGACGGACGGCCTCAAGCGCTTCAACCACCCGGAGCTGGGCGAGTTCATCCTGGATCACACGACCCTGGAGCTTCCGGGCGACGGTGACATCAAGATGGTCGTGCTGACCGCAGTGCCGGGGTCTGAGACGGAAGCCAAGTTGCAGTTACTGGCGCCGCAGGCGCAATCGGTATAGCGCTACACGATCAAGTGCACGTCGCCGAATTCGTTGCTCGGCTTTACCGATCAGGCAAAAGTAGGCAACTGACCTCGGCTCGCAACCTCCGCCACGAGCGCGGCCCGGTTGTTGACGCCGTATGCCCGAAAGACTGCCTTCAAGTGATTCCACACCGTGTGCTGGCTCAGTCCCAACTGTTGGGCGATCTCCGCGGTCGTCATCTTGCGGCAGAGCATCTCGAGAACCGTGCGTTGCATCCGCGGAAGCTTTACGGGTGCCGCCGCGGCCGCGTTTTGCGTCGCGACCTCCCGTACGAGCCAAGATCCCGGATAGGACTCGAGCTTGTCCTCGGCGAGGTGCCGCCAACGCTCCTTTCCGGTGGCTTCGAACAACCGTAACGCCGTGCGTCCGGCGCGCCAGTCGTAGCCGATCCGATCGAAGACGACCCACGCCTTGCGCAGCGCTTCTTCCGCGCCGGTTTCGCCGCTGCGGAGCCGAACGAAACCCTCAACATAACCCGCGAGCGCCTCGCAGCGTTGGTCGAAGGCGAAGAGCGAAACGGGGGAACGCATACGATCGAGCCCCTTATAGCGGGCGAGGAAGTAGTGACCCTTTTCCGGGTTGTATTCGACGATTGCCTCGGCCATGAGCAGCAAGCCGACGCGCTCGTCGCCCGGCGCCTCATTCCAGTCAATCTGATCGAAGAGAACTTCCGCCTTCGCGACCTCGTCGCAGGCCCAGTTCGTTTCTCCCACGATGCGGGCAAAGTACGCGCGGTCGAGCAAGAGGATCGCTTCGAACACCGGACTCGGCTTAATGCGTTCCGCGGCGCGCAGATAACGAAAACAGCCCAAGAGGTCGCCGCGCAGCGCGCACGACCAGCCGACGCCTTTGAGCGCCTGGAAGCGCTGGACCGCGAGATCCGGCGGCCACTCGATGTCGGCGTCCACTTCCGCCTTCGCGATATCGGCGGCTTCCGGCAGCGGCAGCTCTCGGCCAAGCAGCGCCAGGTTCTGAACCGCGTGAAACCACTCTTCGAGATGCTCCTCGCGTCGTTTTCCGATGAGCCCAATCGCGCGGATCGTGCGCTCGGCAGATTCGCGATAGCGCTCTTCCTGACAAAGGATGAACGATTCCAGCAGTTCGTGCTTGATGCGGGCGCCGAGAGACTTGTCGCACGACATCTCGCCGGCGTGGCGGCGCGCCTCGGCGTAATTTACCCTCGAGCATGTAACGGCGCGCGAGCTGGTACGCGAGGACCGCTCGTTCCGCCGGCAACCGCGCCAGCCTGCCCGCCATTTCGAAATGGTGATCCGCGCGTTCGAAGTCGCGCATCCGTGCGTATCCAATCGCAACCAGGAGGGCCCACTCCGCGCGCTCCCGCGAGGCGTTCGCCTTGGGAGGTCGACGAATCAGAAACGCCACCGCCCTGTTCTCATCGCGTTTGAGCAGGATTTGCGCCGCGAGCAGCTGCGCCGGATACGACGGCGCGGTGCCGGAGTCGACCGCCTGATCGTACACGTCGCCGGCCGCCAAAAACTGACATCGTTCAAACAGCCCGCGCATCTCATCAAACCAACGAGGGGCGATCGGCTGTTTCTTCGCCATGGCCAAATAGATTAGCGCGGCGGCGGCCCAGCCCCGCCGCCGCGGACGGGATTAGCCCGGACCGGGCATCGTGCCGCCGCCGTCGGGTGGGCCCATCGAGGCGCCCATTGCACCGGCTGCGCCGAAGTGCGTGAAGCCCCCGCCAAGACCCCCGAAGAGGCCTAACGCCAACGCCAGCGCGTGGAAGAACATAAACATCGTTATACACCCTTTCCCAGCGCGGAAAAAACCACGCAGTAGCAACCTGGAACTAGCCCAATCGGGCTAAGACGTATTATCGCGCGTGCACTTGGCGAATAATATAATCAACTGAACGCTTACTTGTATGGCGTTAAGGTCCCGCCATCGCGTAGGCGAATCCGCTTCGTCGACGGTTGCGCACCCGCGTATCCCCCTCTCGTGCGCGCAAGTGATTGCTTGCGTCACGTTTCATAGACTCGCGATGCCAGTCGCATAGAATGACGCAGGTAGTTTTTGCATTGCGCGACTTGCAACAGATAACAAGAGTCATTGCACTGCAATCATCTTTGCCGCAAATTTGTTTCGCGCCGTCTTGACCGCGCGAATCGCAAACCAATAGACTTGGTTCAACCGCATAGCTACTTCGGAGGACGGTAGGATGATTCGCACCCGTTTCTCGGCGCTTGCTGTGATCGTAGCACTCGTTGGATGCTCCCAAAACTCGACGTCGCCGACACCGCCCCCGGTGCCGCTCGCGGCTCGGCCAAATGGCGGGATGCAGTGGCTTTCAACCGGCACCAACACGCCGATCACTCACGTCGTCATCGTATTTCAAGAAAACCGCTCCACAAACGACCTCTTCAACGGCTTCCCCGGCGCCCAAACCGTCAAGTCCGGTGAAAACTCGCTGCACCAGACGGTGGCGCTCCAACCCCGGCTGCTCACCGCGCCCTACGACGTCAGCCACACACACGACGCCTTTCTCACCGAATGGGCGAACGGCAACATGGACGGCTGGAATCTCGTGAAATCCAAGTGCAACAAAGGAGCGACGTGTCCGCCCGCGGATGTTCGCGCGTTCGGCTACGTTCCGGAAAAGGAGGTCGAGCCATATTTCGTCATGGCGCGTCGCTACGCGTTCGGCCCGAACATGTTCCAGACGAACCAAGGACCGAGCTTTCCCGCGCACCAGTATATTTTGAGCGGCACGTCGACGATCTCGGACGAGTCCAAGCTGCGCGCCGCCGAGAATCCGCAGACGCCGGAGAAAAAGAGCACCGGCGGCTGCGACTCGCCCAAGGGGTCGCTGGTCCAGCTCATCGACCTGAAAGGCAACGAGAATAAGAAGACCTATCCATGCTTCGACCGCAACTCGCTCATCGCGCTCGTCGAGGCTAAAAATCTGACCTGGCACTACTATCAGGCCGGCGCGGGTCCGGGGCTCTGGCACGGGCCCGACGCGATCCTGCCGGTCTATCAGAGCTCGGAGTTTGCGACCGACGTCGTCAGCCCGCCCGCGCAAGTGCTGTCCGACGTCAAGAGCGGAAATCTCGCCAACGTCGTTTGGGTGACGCCGACCGGGAAGGCGTCCGATCACGCCGGCGTCACCGATGGCAGCGGCCCGTCGTGGGTGGCGTCCATCGTCAACACGATCGGCGAGAGCAAGTATTGGAACAACACCGCGATCTTGGTCACGTGGGACGACTGGGGCGGCTGGTTCGATGCGGCTCCGCCTAAGCTCTACAACTCCTACGAGCTGGGCTTCCGCGTGCCGCTGTTGGTGATCTCGGCGTACGCAAAGCAGCACTACATCTCGCACGTGAACCACGAGTACGGCAGCCTCCTCAAGTTCACGGAGAAGACGTTCGGTCTGGGCTCGCTCGGCACGACCGACGCCCGCGCGGACGACCTCTCCGATTGTTTCGACTACTCGCACGCGAACAAGTTCGTCCCGATCCCCGCTCCGCTCGATGCGCAATACTTCTTGCACCAGCCCGTCGGCGGCATTCCGGACGACGACTTCTAGAGGTACTTCGGGAGTGGTGCCCAGCCTTTGATGGTCTCGATCTCCCAGCCTTGCGCGTCGCCGGTGCGGCTGCGATACGTTCCGTCTCCGCCGGCGCAGCCGCCGCCGGCGCCCAGCGCCTGCGCGCAAAACGACGCGACCACGTACTTCCCGTCGTATCGCACGTGCTGGTCGGTGCAGGCGGTCATCCACTTAGGATAGCTCGACATGCCCCAATCGGACGCGAGCACCACGTCCCAGCCGACGATATCCTCGTGCGCCGTCTTCGCTTTATACAGTACGCAATTGTCCAAGCCGAAGATCATCGGGTCGCGGCCGGCTAGGTTGACTCGCAGCACGCGGCCGAAGCGCTCCGCATCCTGCTTCGAGAGCGCATAGGACACGTGCGGCGCGCAGCCCGTCGCGACGATCAGAATCGCTACCGCAGCAGCACGAAGCGTCCGCCGTCTGTAAACAGGATCACGAGCAGCGTCGAGATCAGCGTCGATTCGTAGTACCATCCGGGCCCGTCCTTTCCCCAGAAGCCGGTCTTCCAGACGAAGATCTTCTTCTGGATCGCACCCAGCATGATCAGCATCAATCCGATCGCGGCGAGCTGCTGCAGCACGCCGAAAATGATCGCGAGTCCGCCAGCGAGCTCCGCGGCTGCCAGAAATAGCGTGAAGCTCTTCGACAGCCCGATGCTCTTGCTGCGCGCTTCGGGATCCTTGAGGTCGCCGTAACCGCTATCGGCGAAGATCGCGCCGACCATTAGCCGCATCAGCAGCAGCCCGTAATCCGTGAGGTGGCTCAGGTCAAACACGCGTGTCGAACTTTGCCTGCGCGCGCTTGACTTCGTCCATGTGATCGTGCGCCCACTGCGTCAGCGAGCCGAGCGGGCCGCAGAGCGTGCGTCCCGAGCGGCGTGAGCTCATACTCGACGCGCGGCGGAATCTCGGGATAGATCGTCCGCTTCACCAAGACCGTCGCGTTCCAGGTCGCGCAGCGTCTGCGTGAGCATCTTCTGCGAGATGCCGCCGATCATGCGCCGCAACTCGTTGAAGCGGCGATGCTCGGCTTGCGCCAGGATGCCGATGATCAGCGTCGTCCACTTGTCGGCGATTCGGTCGAGGATCAGGCGCGAGGGGCACTGCGCCTGATTGTAGACATCGGCGCTGGTGGGCAGGGGCGGGAGTTTGATGGTTTCCATTAGGTTCCTAGGCTACTTTAGAGTGCGTACTTGATTACGGCTTGTTAGTATGCAAAAGTTACTAGCATAACGATAGCACACTTTGAGGCTATCGGCAACCATAAGGAGCCAAGACAGCCAACCATGACCACGACCCAACTGCAAGAGAAGAGCCGTCTACGCCCTAGACACCGCCCACACGACCATCGAGTTCGTCGTCCGCCACCTGATGATCACCAAGGTGCGCGGCCGCTTCACCGCCTTCGACGGGTCGGTCGAGCTGCAGCCCGGCAGCGACCTGCCCGCCAGCGTGGGCGCGACCATCGAGGCCGGCTCGATCGACACCCGCGAAGATCAGCGCGACGCGCACCTGCGCTCGGCCGACTTCTTCGACGTCGAGAAGTTCCCGACGCTAACGTTCGAGAGCACCCGTATCTACGGCACGCCGGACGAGTTGACCATCGACGGCAAACTGACGATCCACGGCATCACGCGCGACGTGGCGCTTCGACGGCAGCTTCGAGGGCCGCGCGAACGATCCGTGGGGCGGCGTACCGCGTCGGCTACAGCGCGCACACCACGATCAACCGCAAGGACTTCGGCCTCGCCTGGAACGCCGCGCTCGAGACCGGCGGCGTCGTGGTCGGCGACGAGGTCCGCATCGAGCTCAACGTCGAGGCGATTCGCAAGCAATAATCGCCTCGATCACGCGCTTGGTCTCTTCTGGATCGCGCACCTGTATCGTGTCGGTGCCGGCCTCTTTCGCCGGATAGTCGTTCCCGCCCGGAAAGATCGCGTCGCCGATGAACAGCATCTCGGCGATCGGGATGCCGAGCTCGTCACGCAGCTTGCGGATGCCGTAGGCCTTGTCGACGCCCGGGCGGGTAACGTCGATCGACGTCGTGCCGCCGAGGCGCACCGAAAACTCGGGCAGCGTCTTGGCGAGGATGGCCTGGATCTGCTTGCGCTTCGAGAAGTCCGGATCCCACTTTTCCTTCGCCTCGAGCGGCGCTTGCTGGCCGAGAGCGGAGTAGGTGATCTGCGTTCCGCGATCCTCGATGCGCTCGCCCCACGTCTCCTTCGGCTGAAAGCCGGTCTCGGCGACCGCGCTCTCGAGCGCGTTTTCGATCTTCTTCTTTTGCTCGTCGGTGAGGTCTTCGGAGTAAAGTTTGCGCCACTGGCCGTCGTACGCGAAGAATTTCGTCCCCGACGTCGGGAGGATCGAGAGGTTCGCGAGGTCGCTGCCCGCGGGGAGCCGCTCGAGCACCTGTTTTTGAAACTGCGGATAGTCGCCGCCTGAGATGATCGAGACCTTGATGACGCCGATGAGGCGACCCAGAAGAACCGCCATCTCGTCGTCCAGCGCCGCCTTGCTCAACGCGAGCGTGCCGTCGAGGTCGAAGACGATGAGCCGCTTCAAGGGAGCTCTTTGAACGACTGCTTCACGCGGTACTCGCTGACCGGATAGCGCGAGCGTAGGTTGTCCCACTGCTTCAGGAGCTCGTCACTGTTCGGATCTCGCCGGTACCGCGTCACGCCCAGATAGTACAGCGCCTCGGGCGCGGCATACGTCGTAGAGAAGTGCGTGAGCGCATCGGCGTAGCATGCCTCGGCCTGATCGAAGCGCTTCAATCTAAGGTACGCCATGCCGAATCCGCACAGTGTTCGCGCGACAAACTCGGGCGGCGGGAGAAAGCCGTCCCAGCGGTAGAGCTCGGAGCCGTCGTGGTACAGGATGCGAATGTCCGGCGTCCAGATGTGGTGGATGCCGTGCAACAGTTTATTGTTCTCGGCTTTCGAATTATCGATCTGGACTGGAACGCTATGCGCCACGATGGCTTCGGCGACGGGTTGTAGAGGATACGTCACGGTATCCAGCGCTTGGCATCCCCCTCAACCAGGGTTGAAGACGTCGAGAAAGACAAACTTGCGCTCCGAGCGGGCGCGGTCGAGCGCCGCCTCGTAGTCGGACATCCAAGGAATGTTTGCCACCGTCATGCCTCCGTTCGAGCGAACCCGTAGGTTCGCCGAGCCCGACGACAAACTCCCGCCATATGAAGCGGAATGACTTTCTGCGGCGGGGGGCTGCCGTTTCGATCTTAGCCGGTGTGCCGCGTCTCGCTATCGCGAAATTCGAAGAGGCTTCGTTCGCGCCGACGGTGCGCGCGTGGCGCACGTTCCGGCTCACGACGTTCGTGACGCTGTCCGGTTCTCCGCAACCCGTTCGGGCGTGGATCCCGGTTCCAGGATTTGTTGAGTCCGAATGGATGCGGCCCGGCGCCACGACGTGGGAGACCGATGCGACCTCCGCGAGCATCGTGCGCGAAGGCAAGTGGGGCGTCGCGATGCTCGTCGTGGATTGGCTCAGGCCCGAGCCGTCGGCGACGATCAAAGTAACGAGCATCGTGTCGACGCGCGACCGCGTGGTCGATCTCACCAAGCCCGGACGACCCCAGCCGCTCAGCCGGGACGAGTACGCGCTCTACACGTCGGCGACGAAACTTCAGCCGACCGACGGCATCGTCGCTGACACGGCGAAGAAGATCGTCGGCTCCTCCACAAACGACGCCACCCAGGCGAAGCTCATCTACGAGTGGGTCGTGGAGAGCGCCTCGCGCAACCCGAAGACGCGCGGCTGTGGCCTCGGTGACGTCGGCTTTATGCTGGAAACCGGCGATCTCAGCGGCAAGTGCGCCGACATCAACGGATTGTACGTCGCTCTCGCGCGCGCCGCCGGCATACCCGCGCGCGATCTCTACGGGATTCGCGTCGCGCCGTCGCGCTTCGGGTATCACAGCCTGGGCACGAGTTCGAGCACGATCAGCAAGGCGCAGCACTGTCGCGCCGAGGTGTATCTCAGCGAGCACGGCTGGGTGCCGGCCGATCCGGCCGATGTGCGCAAGGTGATGCTCGAAGAGCCGCCCGGTCATCTCGCGCTGAGCGACCCGAAGGTGAAGGCCGCGCGCGAGACGCTCTTCGGCGCATGGGAGGGCAATTACGTCGCGTATAACGACGGACACGACGTGGCATTGCCCGGGTCGAGCGGCGACGACGTCGGCTTCCTGATGTACCCACAGGCTGAGCTCCGCGCGGAGCGTCGCGACAGCCTCGATCCCGCGACGTTCGTCTATGCGATCGAGTCCGAGGAGATGACGCGTGGCTAGACACGGCGTCGCGAAGGTTTCGGAGATCGCGCCCGGCACGACGCGCCGCGTCGTCGTCGACTCCGCCGAGATCCTGCTATGCAACGTCGACGGGAAGATCTACGCCATCGAAGACGTGTGCACGCACGACGGCGGCCCGCTCGATCAAGGCGAGCTCGAGGGCGAGCACGTGGTCTGCCCGCGCCACGGCGCGACCTTCGACGTGCGCACCGGCGACGCGCTGACGCTTCCGGCGGTCGTCCCGCTGATGACGTTCGACGTGAACGTCGAGGGCGACGAGATCTACGTCGACGTAGCGCACGTCGTGAAGACGCTCGGCCGGCTGGCGCTCGCGGCGCTCGTACTGATCGGGCTGATCGTGCTCGGGTTCGTTCGTCAACGTCGTCCTCGGCATGCACGCGCACGCCCGCGAAAGCGGCACCGATCTCGGGCCTGCGGCTGCGAGCCCCGGTACCGATTCTGCGCGACGATCGCGGCGTGCCGCACGTCATCGCAGGTAACGAGCACGACCTCTTCTTCGCGCAAGGTTACGTCGAGGGATCCGACCGGCTGTTTCAGATGGACACTGCTGCGCCGCTTCATGCTCGGCGAGCTCGCCGAGGTCTACGGCCCGCGCGCGCTCTCGCGACCGACGAGACGGAGCGCGCGATCCCCGTGCGCGCGATCGTGCGAGGCGCAGTGGGCAGCGGCTTCGACCATGCGGTCGCGCGAGATACTCGGCGCGTTCAGCGACGGCGTCAACGCCGCGATGGAGCGCGAGCCGCTGCCGGTGGAGTTTCGCCTGCTCGGTTATCGGCCGGCGCCGTGGACGCCGCACGATTCGCTCGCCGTCGCGATGGTGACCGTGCTCGATCTGATCGACGACTGGGACGCGATCGCGCCGCGCGACGCGGCCTACCGCCGCGGCGGACTCGGCGCTGCTCGACGCGCGCTTTCCGTTCACCGATCCGTGTTACGACGCGCCGGTGCTTGCCGGACTCGCGCGCATCGCGCCCGGACCGCGCTGCCGGCGCCGCGTCGCGACGCTGGAGCGCGAGCTCGGCGACGCGCGCCCGCCGATCGGCAGCAACGAGTGGGCTGCCGGCGCGAGCCGCACCGTGCAGCGCCGCGCGCTGCTCGCTAACGATCCGCACCTCGCAGCTGCAGATGCCCGGCGTATGGTATCTGCTCGATCTGCGCGCACCGGGCTTTCACGTCGCCGGCGCGACGCTGCCGGGCTGCCCGGCGATCGTGCTCGGCCACAACGAGCGCGTCGCGTGGGGCGCGACCGACGGCACGGTCACGTCGCTCTCGGCGTTTCTGCCGCCGGCGCGGCTCGATCCGGCCGGCTGGCAGAGCGGAACGCTTTTCGGTGCGCTTCGGGCGCCGCGGCGACGAAGCGCTACTATCGCACGGCGCGCGAGTTCGGCACGCCGACCGACGACGGGCGATTCGTGCTCGTGCACTGGAATGCGTACGACGATCCGGTCTCGCCGGCACAGACGTTCATCGATCTCGACCGCGCCGCGATCGATCGAGGCGGCGACCGCGGCCCTCGCGAGGTTCCCGGGCCCGACGCAGAACTTCGTCCTGGCCGACACGAGCGGGCGCGTCGCGTATCTGCTCGCCGGGCAGATCCCCAACGATCCGGTGCGGGCGCGCTGGCTGCATCCGCCGAGCGATCTCGCGCGCACGTATCCGGTGATTCCGTTCGCGCGGATGCCGAGGGTCGCGCCGTCGCGCGACGCCGTCGTCTGGACGGCCAACAACAAGATGTATCCCGGCGCGCTATCCGCTGCCGCTGAGCCCGCAGTTCGCGCCGCCGTATCGCGCCTATCGCATCGCGCAGCTGCTGCGCGCGCGCCACACGTACGACGTCGCGTACTTCACGCGCGATGCAGATGGACGCGCTCTCGTTGCCCGAGCGGGAGCTCGCGCGCGACGTCGCACCGCATGCTGCGCGATCGGGACGCCGCGCTCGCCGCGGCAGCTCGCGAGCCTGGAACGGCGAGATGGACGGCGACTCGACGACGGCGACGGTCGTCGAGAGGCTGCGCGTGGCGCTGACGCACGGCACGACCGGACGCATGCCGACGCTGCTCGCACGACCGACTCGTCGCGAGGCGCTGCGCGCGGCCGCGCTGCCGTCTCCCGCGGCCGTGGCGCATGGCCGGCGCCGTGCCGGTGCCGCACGCGCTGTCGTCGCTCGGCATCAATTTCCTCGACGGGACGACGCTGCCGGGAAACGGCGACGCGCTGACGCTGCACGTGCAGTATCCCGGCTACATCGCAGAGCTTCCGCGCCGTCTGGGACGTCGGCAACTGGGACGCCGGCGGCATCACGCTGCCGCAGGGCGAGTCGGGCGAACCCGGCTCGGGTCACTACACCGATCAGGCGCAGGCGTGGATCGCGGGGCGCCTGTGGCCGCTGCCGTTCAGCGACGCGGCGGTGCAGCGCACCGACGGTCGCAGCGCGAAAGACGCGTAGGCGCCTTCGATTCGCCGAGGTCAAGGACGAACGCGACTTCAGAGACTTCTACGGGTTGCTGGTCGAGTACGAGGCCGACGCTGCCGCCGGTGCTTCGCCACGGCTCGGTTCCGGCGGTCGGCGAGCTGGAAGTCGTGTATCGCGGACGCGGCGCCGCGTTCTTGGCCGATATCGCGGGCCACGCCATCGGTTGCGTGGCCGTTTCGGAGCTGGACGCGCGGACGGGCGTGATCATGCGGCTCTTCGTACGGCCGGAGAGCCGCGGCGCGGGCGCGGCGCGCGCGCTCGTGCTGCGCGCGCTCGAATTTCTAGAGACAGAGGGATATAACCGCGTCGTCCTCGACACCGACAAGGAGCGTCTGCCGGCTGCGTACCGGCTCTACGGATCGCTCGGCTTCACCGAATGCGGCCCCTACGCGAGGGTCAGTTACCCCTGTCCCACGTTCATGGAGCGCCGCATCGGTTAAGCCGCTGTCCACAAGAAATAGCCGACGATCGGATTTGAACCGATAACCTATCGCTTACGAAGCGATTGCTCTACCGTTGAGCTACGTCGGCCGGGCCGCCCGTCTTCCACGGCGCCGGGCTCGCCCCTCCCCGAAAGCGGGCGGGAGCGACGGCCTTTTTGAGCGGTCTTTGATAGCCGCCCGCGTGCCGCGGCGCCATCATGTTCTTTACCATGAAAAGCATTTCATTGCTCAGCCTACTCATTGCGTTAGCGTCGCCGTCGTTCGCATCGGCCGACCAGGACGCGACGTATCGCGGCCCGCTTAGCGCAGCCGAGAAGGCATTTGTCGCCGGCATGGCCACCGATCTCATGGCGCGCTATCCGACCGCCGCCGACGCCGAGAAGGCCGGCTACATTCGCTACACGAGCGAAGACGAGACCGGCGCGATCAGCTACGCCAACTTCCAATGGCAATCGTCCGACGTCCGTCATCCGAGTCAGCTCTGGTACGACAAGAACGGCCTGTTGCTGGGCGCGGATTACTCCGTGCTCGTGAGCTCGAGCGCCGCGCGCCCGCAGCTCTGGGGCGTGAATCCGGGCCGATGGGTCGAGTTCGACGGCCACGTGCATTGGGTGACGCGCGATCCCGCGACCGGCAAAATCACATACGACGGCTGGGCCTGGGACAAGGCGTTCGCCGCGGCGGGGGGCAACCCGCAGCACCCGACCGCCGCCACCGTGGTGGCGATGAACAAGGTCCCGAATGCCGCCACGGTCACCACGATCTTTCACTTTCCGGCGATATGGGATTTGATCGTGTGGGTGAAGCCGAATCCGAACGGCGCGTTCGCCTGGAAGAATCCGACGGTAACGCCGTAGAACTTAGTCCGCGTCCGCGTCGTGAAAGGTGCCGCGCTTCGCGCCGGCGTCGAGCTCGAGGTCGTCGAGCAGGTAATAGACGATCTTGCGGTCGGGAAAGCCGACCTTCGCGAGCGATCGGCCGTCGATCTCGACGACCTCGTGCACGTGCCCGATGCGCCCGGCGTATTCGTAGTTGACGTCGCTGTAGTTCGGATCGCCCGGTTTCGGATGCGGGATCGCCTTGACGCCGCGCAGCGGCGTGCGGTGCCTGTGCATGGCCGCGAGGTTCGACGCGCCGCCCTGCGAAGCATCGCCCATGATCATCGAATATAAAGGCAAGCGGCCGCGCGTCGCGGCGTCCGCGTTCGTCGCCCCAACCGCCGTGCTGATCGGCGACGTCGAGATCGGACCGGAATCGAGCGTCTGGTTCGGCGCGGTGCTGCGCGGTGACAACGGCCCAATCCGCATCGGCGCCCGCACGTCGGTGCAGGACAACGCGGTCGTGCACGTCAGCGAGTACGGTCAGACGATCATCGGCGACGACGTAACCGTGGGGCACTGCGCCGTGATGGAGGATTGCACGATCGGACCGCACGCGCTGATCGGGAGCAACGCGACACTGCTCAACGGCTGCTCGGTCGGCGAACGCACGCTGATCGGCGCCGGCAGCGTCGTCGGCGAGGGCACCGCAATACCCGGCGGCGTCGTCGCCGCCGGCGCGCCTGCGAAGGTGAAGAAAACGCTCGAGGGCGACGCCGCGACGCTGGATCGAGCGAGCCGCCGACGCGTACGTGACGCTGTCGCGTTCGTACTTAGCCGACGCCGCGACGTCAGCAAGAGCAGCGCGATCACTGAGGAGATGAAGGCAATCACGAGGCCCGTTACGGGCTGGGAAAGTGCGACTCGTCCCCGTAGGGTAAAAACAGCGTATATTCGCGCTGGAAGCGCAGCTTGACGGCGCCCGTCGGACCATTGCGGTGCTTGGCGATGATGAACTCGGTCATGTCCGGCTCCGGAGTCTCGGCGTTGTAGTAGCCGTCGCGATAGAGGAACGAGACGACATCGGCCTCTTGCTCTAACGAACCGGAGTTATGCGTGATCAGGTCATCCACGCAGAAATTGTGCAGATCTCCGACCGTCAGATCGTACGCTTCCTCGACGCCGTCGGACGTTAGCGACGCGATAGTTTCCCAAATAACATCGGAAGGCGCGGAGCTGTCGCGTTCGTTTTCCTCGAACCGTTCGGCCACCGCGAGCGCCGCGCTGCCGCCCGGGTGGCTGTCACCGATCAGCCCCCCGAGCAACAGCGCCTTCCCCCATGAAATCCTCGCTTCGCGCCGAGCCGAGTCGGGGTAGGCTCGTGGTCCCGCTACCGAATCGCCGGCACGCAGCCGTCTGAGTTCCTTCCAGCCATCCACGGACAAGAAGCGATGCCCGTCGGTGCAACGGATCGTGCGCCCGCTCTGCGTCGTGACTCGATAGATTTGGCGTCGACCAACGCTCCAAGCGTCCACGATCGGGCGGCGCACGAGTTTGAGCCGATCGTCGGTCGCCCACACGTTGAAACGCAGTGACCTTTCAACGATCTCGGAAACGGAAACACGCTCGCCCGTATCGGCGTTCGTCACGAGCGAATTCCCGGCGAGACAGTCACGTAAATCTGCGAGCATTGGGCGTTTCTCGCTCCGGATCTCGACGCCGCGATTGAGCTGCGCGAGCGCGATGATCGGCACGGCGAGGTCTTTGGCCGTCATCTTGAGCGTGCGGCAGATCTCCGAGAGCTCTTCGTTGCGATTGGTGTTGCGCGTGAGCGCCGCGGGCCGGACCAACTGCAGGTAGTCGATGAAGATCGCCGCGAGGCCGACGGTGGACTTCAGGCGGCGACAGCGGCTGCGCACGTCGCTGACCGTGAGCGCGCCGAGGTCGTCGAGATAGATCGGCAGCTCGTTGAGCTCGCCCATCGCGCGCGAGATGTCTTCCCACTGGTGCGCCTTGATGTTGCCGCGGCGCATGTCGTTCATCGAGATGCGCGCCTCGGCGCAGATCAGCCGCTGGATCAGCTCGCTGTTCGACATTTCGAGCGAGAAGAACGCGACCGGCTCGGCCTCGACGCGCGCCGCCGCGACGGCCATGTTGAGCGCGAACGACGTCTTGCCCATGCCCGGCCGCGCCGCGATGATCACGAAGTTGCCCGGCTGAAATCCGGTCGTCATCGCATCGACGTCGTGGAAGCCCGACGTGAGCCCCGTCCGGTCGCCGCGTTGATGAAAGAGCCGGTCGATGTGATCGAACGCGTCTTTCATGAGGCGGCTGACCGGCATGAAATCCGTCACGCCGCGGCGCTCGCCGATCGTGTAGACGAGCTGCTCGCTGCGATCGAGCGCCTGCGCGACATCCTCCTCGCCCTCATATCCGAGCTGCGTGATTTTGGTGCCGGCGTGGATCAGCGAACGCAGGACGGACTTCTCGCGCACGATCGTCGCGTAGTAGCGCGCCGACGCGGCGGTCTGCACCGTTTCCATCAGCGCGCTGACGTACGAGAGGCCGCCGACCCGCTCCAAGACGTTGCGGCGGCGCAGCTCCTCGCCGACCGTGATCTTGTCGAGCGGCTCGCCGCGCTCGTAGAGCTCGTAGAGCACGCCGAAGATCGTCTCGTGGACGTGCGCGTAGAAGTCGCTGGGGCGAACGATCTCGCCGACCGCGGCAAAGATCTCGCGGTCGACGAGCACGGAGCCGATGACCGCCATCTCCGCCTCGAGGTTGTGCGGAGGGATGCGGTCGATGGTCGAAGGGAGCGGTTGAGCGGTCATCGCCGCGTGCGGTGTCCGGCGCTGCGGCGGTGAACGCCTTGTGGGCCCCTTGTGGGCCGATTGTGCATAGCCCCGATTATATGGGGACAGTGTGCCATACGTGGTGGCACTCCGGACGAGATGCTACCGGCGCCGAGCCTTTCGACGGGAGGTGGGCAGGCAGCGCAGCTCGCGAAGGACCTGATCCACGCTCGCGACGTCGGCGACTTTCAGACCGGCCAGCGAGCGATCGAATTCGCGCAAGTTCTCGCGTGGCAGCAGCACCGTACGCATTCCCGCCTCGCGCGCCGCGTAGAGTTTCTCCACGATGCCGCCGACGGCGCGCACCTTGCCTTGAATCGAGAGTTCGCCGGTCATCGCCACGTCTTGCGGCAGCGGCGTGCGCGTGGCGGCCGAGTAGAGCGCGAGGAAGATCGCGAGCCCCGCCGACGGTCCGTCGATGTTGCCGCCGCCGACGACGTTGATGTGCAGATCGAAGTCCGCGATGTCCAGGCCGGTCACCGCGCGCAGCACGCTCGTTGCGTTGAAAACCGAGTCCTTGGCCATCGACCCGGCGGTATCGTTGAAGCGGATCGTCCCCTTGCCCTTCTGCGCCGCGGGAAACGCAACGGCCTCGATCTCGATGATGCTGCCGAGATGGTGCAGCACTCCGAGCCCGAATGCCTTGCCGATCTCACGCGTCGCGCGGCCCTTCACCAGCGTGTGGCGCACGAGCCGGCTCGCGCGCACGACCGCGTGTACGTCGTCCTCAGTGATCGAAGGCTTCTTCACCGCACCCTCGGCGTGCCGGCCGGGGTGCAGCCGGTACAGCGCCTGACCGTACGCATCGGCGACGATCTGGACGGCCTTGCGCCCCTCGATCGTGTACGACGCGACCAGCTGCGCCACGCGCTGCGCCGCGCGCGCGCCCAGCCGCTTGATCGCGCCCGTCACGATCGACACGATCTGGTGCTGCGTCAGCGGCGCGAAGAAGATCTCCGCAGAACGCGAGCGGATCGCCGGGTCGATGTCGTCGGGATCGCGGGTCGTCGCACCGATCAAAATGAAGTCCGCCGGCGCTCCTTCGCGGAACAGCCGCTTCACGTACTCCGGAACGTTCGGCGCGCTCTCATCGTAGTACGACGACTCGAACGTCACGCGCTTGTCTTCGAGCACCTTGAGCAGCCGCAGCTGCAGCGGGCCGTCCATCTCGCCGATCTCGTCGATGAAGAGCACGCCGCCGTGCGCGCGCGTCACCAGCCCCAGCTTCGGCTCGGGGACGCCCGCCTCGGCGAATTCGCGCCGGCTGCCCTGATAGATTGGATCGTGCACGCTGCCGAGCAGCGGATTGATCGTCTCGCGCGGATCCCAGCGCAGCGTCGTGCCGCTGGCCTCCACGAACGGCGCGTCCTTCGCGAACGGCGTGTATGGCCGCGACTTCGCGACCTCGAGCACGAGCCGCGCGACGGTCGTCTTGCCGACGCCCGGCGGACCGTACAGGATCATGTGCTGCGGATACGGCGAGCTGATCTTCGCGAGCAACGCGCGGATCGCGGCCTCCTGGCCGACCACCTCGCGCAGCGTCTGCGGGCGCAGCTGCCGCAGCGCCGACGCGGCGAGGCTGCGCTGCGAGAGCGCATCGAGCTCTTCGAGCTTGGCCTGCGTGGCCGGGGTCTCGGGCCCGCCGGTCTCCCGCAGCGCCTCGAGCTTGAGGTCCTTGACGTACTCCTGATGACGCTCGGTCATCTTCTCGTTGACACGCTTGTCGATCGCGTCTTCGGCGTGCCGCTGCGCGATCACGTCGGCCATCGCCTCCTCGATCTCCGCGAGCGTCTTGCGCTGCTGCGCGCGCGTCGTCACGCGCTCGAGGGTCGGATCCTCGAACACGAGGCGCTGCAGCCCGCACAACCGGTCGGGCAGGTTCTGCGAACGCATCAGCTTGAGCGCGTTCACTTTGCCGGCGCGCAGCACGACCTTATCCTGGCCCAGCACCGACGAGAGCATCTCGTAGAGCGCGCCGACGTAGCGGCTCATCTCCTCTTCGACACCGAATTTGCGGCGAAAGCGCGCCGCGTACACTTGGGGCATGTTCGGAAACTTCTAAGCGGAAACGACGTCCACCGTCGCCTTGGCCACGACGTTCTTATGCAGCTTGATTTCGACGGGATACGAGCCGAGCGCCTTGATCTGGCCGCTGAGCTCGATCTTGTGCTTGTCGATCTCCACCGAAAGCGCACCGGCGATCGCCGCGGCGACGTCGGCGTTGGTGACGGCCCCGAAGAGCTTGCCGTTGCCGCCGGCCTTGGCTTTAACGGCGAGCTTCGCCGACTCGAGCCGCGCGGCAAGCGCCTTAGCGTCCTCGAGCTCCTGCAGGTCGCGCCGCTCGCGCGCCTTCTGCTGCGCGTCGCGCTGTGCGAGTGCACCCTTGCCGGCCTCGTCCGCGAGCTTGCGGGGCAGCAGGTAGTTGCGCGCATAGCCGTCGGCGACGTCGACGACGTCGCCGCGCTTGCCCAGCGCCGCGACGTCGCGCAAGAGGATCAGTCGCACCGCTATTCCGAGCCGAACGGAAGGAACGCGATCAGGCGAGCCCGCTTGACCGCCGTTGTCAGCATACGCTGATGCTTGGCGCAGTTGCCCGAGATGCGGCGGGGAACGATCTTGCCGCGTTCGGAGACGTAACGCTTGAGCCGGGCGACATCGCGATAGCTGACCGCGATGGCCCGATCGGTGCAGAAGCTGCACGGCTTGCGCTTGGGGCGCCGCTCTTTGACGGCGCGCTTAAGCCTGGTTGGCTTGGTTGGCATGGTATCCTTTCGACTAGGTGGTTGCCGGTCCGGTCTCCCTGTGCGGGATCCGGACCCTAGCCAGGTGACGCCGCAAAGCGGACGCCACCACCCGCCCCGCGCAACGCGTGGGGCCGGATTTGGAACGCATGGTTCGGGCAATGGCGGGTGCGCCCTGCCCTTTTCAATGACGGGCCGCTCGCAATGGTGTATACTGCATGGGTTACCCAGGTTTCGAGGCCCGCTAGAGTCCAGAAAAGCGAGTCGGATCCGGAGAACAAGTCACCCAAGATTTAGGAGATTCGCTCGTTTTATGTATACAGATGAAATGCTCACGTGCGTTGACTGCGGGCAGCAGTTCGCGTTTACCGCCGGGGAGCAAGAGTTTTTCGCGATGAAGGGCTTCACCAACAAGCCCAGCCGCTGCACCGATTGCCGCGCCGCCCGCAAGGCCGGCCGCGGCTCGAACGGCGGCGGCTCCCGCGGCGGCGGCATGCGGGAGATGTTCAAGGCGACCTGCAGCCAGTGCGGCGGCGTGGCAGAAGTGCCATTCCAGCCGCGCGGCGACAAGCCGGTTTACTGCCGCGACTGCTTCGCGACGCGCCGGTCGTCGTACCGGTAAGCGTTTCGCGCGGCCACCGCGCCTCGCATAACCGAGAGCCTGCCTCCCCGGCAGGCTCTTTTCATTCGCCGTACAAATCGCAACGGCGATGGAGCGACTGGCTAGGTACGGCACGGGCGCCGGGTTGTCGATCATTCACGTAGGCGCGCTGTGCGCATTCTTGCCGGCCTTCTTCAGTCTCTCCGGCTTCGTCGTCGCCGCGATCGTCGCGTATCTGACCGGCGTGCTCGGAATCACGCTGTGCTACCATCGCGTTCTCACCCACCGCAGCCTTCGGCTGCGCAAGCCGCTGGAATACCTCTTCGCGCTCTTCGGGACGCTGGCGCTACAGGGCGATCCGATCCGCTGGGTCGCGATTCATCGCAAGCATCACGCGAACGCCGATCACGCGGGGGACCCACACGACATCCGGCTCGGGTTCCGGTGGGCGCACGTGGATTGGCTCTACCGCCACAACGTCGCGATGCCGTCGAACGACGAAGTGATGCGCTATGCGCCCGACCTCTACGCCGACCGGTTCTATCGCGCGCTGCAGCATCTCGCCCTTCCGCTTCAAATCGCGCTGGCGGTCGCGCTGTTCGCGCTCGGCGGCTGGGCGTGGGTGTTCTGGGGCGTCTTCGTGCGGCTCGTCTTCAGCTATCACTCGACGTGGCTCGTCAACAGCGCCGCGCACATGCTCGGCTACCGTACCTTCCGCACCACCGACCACTCGACCAACTGCTGGTGGGTAGCGCTCCTATCGTTCGGAGAGGGCTGGCACAACAACCACCACGCCTTCCCGTTTTCTGCGCGGCACGGATTGCGCTGGTTCGAGATCGACATGACGTGGTGGCACGTCCGGCTGCTGGCCTTCCTGCGCTTGGCCGACCGCATCCGGATCCCGAGCGCGCCGATGCGGCGCCGGCTCGCGTACGCAAACGTGCGTTCGTTTGGGACGACCGGCGCAGATACGGTATACTGACTGCATGAATCAGCCTCGCCAGCATTGGGAGCGGCCCGACTTTCAAGAGCATCCGCTTGGCGCTGAGGTTACGGCATACCTGACCTCACCGATTCGCAAGCCGAAGCTCTAGCCGGTCGGCTCCGCGCCGTCGGCGCGGCGCGCTACCACGACAAGCACCCTTTCCATCAGCGACTCGTCGCCGGCACGCTCGATCGCGCGCAGGTCCAGGCCTGGGTAGCGAACCGCTATTACTACCAGAAGCAAATCCCGGTAAAGGACGCGGCCATCCTCGCTAACTTGCCGTCGGCGCCACATCGGCGAGCGTGGATCGCGCGCATCACGGATCATGACGGCACCGGCGACGGGGCTAATGGCGGAACGATCGCATGGCTGCGGCTCGCGCAGGCGGTGGGTCTCGACGAAGCCGCCGTGATCTCCGAACGCGGCGTCGCGGCGGGCACACGCTTCGCGGTAGACGCATACGTCACGTTCGCGCGCACAAAACCGTGGGTCGAGGCCGTCGCCTCATCGCTGACCGAGCTCTTCGGGCCGCCCGTAATGGAGCGCCGCGTCGCGGCGATCGTCGAACGCTATCCCTGGATCGATCCCGACGGGCTCGCGTATTTTCGGCGGCGCATCCCGCTCGCGAAGCGCGACGCCGAGATCGCGCTCGAGTGGGTCTTGGACGAGGCCACGACGCCGGAGGTCGCGCGGCGCTGCATCGAGGCTCTGGAGTTCAAGTGCGACGTGCTCTGGTCCATCCTCGACGCAACCGCGCTGGCGAGCCGGGTCTTCAAGTGAAGGATCAGGCGCGGCCGCGACTCGGCAAGGGCGTGAAGCTGCGTCAGGACGCCGAAGGCAGCGCGATGCTGCTCGTGCCCGAGGGCGCGCTCGTGCTCAATCCGTCCGCAGCGGTGGCGCTCGAACTCGTCGACGGCGAGCGCAGCGTCGACGAGATCGTCGCCGCGATCGTCGAGCGCTTCGACGTCACGCTCGAGCTAGCGCACGCCGACGTCCACGAGCTGTTCGAACGCTTGGAAGTGCGCGGTTTTCTGGAATGAGCGCGCCGCGGCCGTTGTCGTTATTGTGCGAGCTGACGTATCGCTGCAACCTGCAGTGTCCGTACTGCTACAACCCGCTGGCGTTGCGCGAGTATCGCGACGAGCTCTCGACGCAGCAGTGGCGCGGCGTGCTCGAGCAAGCGGCGGCGCTCGGCGTCGTGCAGTCGCACTTCTCCGGGGGCGAGCCGACGCTGCGCCGCGATCTGGCAGAAATCGTAGCGTGCGCATCGCATGCGGGGCTGTATACAAATCTGATCACGCAGGGCACGTTCCTGGACGAAACGCTGCTCGACGCGCTGCTGGCCGGCGGACTGGACCACGTGCAGATCAGCATTCAGGCGACTGAAGCCGCGCTGGCGGATCGCATCGCGGGCGCGACGGCGCACGAGCGCAAGCTCGACGCGCTGCGGCGCGCGCTCCAGCGCGACGTCGCCGTTTCGCTCAACTGCGTGCTGCACCGGCTCAACCACGACTCGATCGAAGACGTGATCGCGCTCGCGGAAAGCCTCGGCGTGCGCCGCCTGGAGCTCGCCAACGTGCAGTTCTACGGGTGGGCCTATCGCAACCGGACGGCGTTGATGCCGACGCTCCAGCAGGTCGAGCACGGCGAGGCGGTCGTCGCTGCAGCGCGCGAGCGCTTACTCGGCGCGATGGAGATCGTCTACGTGCTGCCCGATTACTTCGACGAGTTTCCCAAGCCGTGCATGAACGGCTGGGGGCGGCAGTTCCTGACCGTCGCGCCGAACGGGACGGTCTTGCCGTGTCCGGCGGCGGCGGCGATCCGCACGCTGCGCTTCGAGAACGTGCGCGATCGCGCTCTCGCGGAGATCTGGCGCGAATCGGATTCGTTCCGGCGCTACCGCGGCATCGGCTGGATGCCCGAGCCATGCCGCTCGTGCGAGCGCCGCGAGATCGATTGGGGCGGCTGCCGCTGCCAGGCGTACTTGCTGACGGGCGACGCCGGCGCGACCGACCCGGTCTGCTCGCTGAGTCCCGATCATCATCTCGTCGTCGGGCTGCGCGACGAGACGCCGGAGCGCGAGCTGATCGCTCGGCGGGCGTGATCGTTCGGGTCCTCGGGTCGGCCGCGGGCGGCGGCGTGCCGCAATGGAACTGCGCCTGCGCGAACTGCGCGGGGGCGCGCGAGGGCCGGCGGCCGCGCCGCACGCAATCCAGTGTCGCGGTCAGCGACGACGGGGGGCGCTGGCTGCTCCTAAACTGTTCGCCTGACGTCGCCGAGCAGATCGAAGCGTTCGCGCCGCTGCATCCCGCGCGCCCGCGCGGCACGCCCATCGCCGGCATGCTGATCACCGATGCGAACGTCGACCATCTCGGCGGCCTCAGCGTGCTGCGCCAGCACGGGAAGCGCGGCTTCGTCGTGCGTTCCAGCGGCGTCGTTCGTGCGATCGCCACGACGCAGCCGGCGTTCGCCGCGTTCGCGCGTCCGCCGCACCGCTGGCTCGAGGCGCCGCTGGAGGCGGCGTGCGAGGCCGACGGCGACGACGATCTCGCCGCCAACCGCCTCAGCGTGCGTGCGATCCCGGTGCCCGGCACGACGCCGGGCTACGACGGCCGCCGCGGCGTGCTCGGCGCGGTCGTCGCCTATGAGATCCAGGCTCTGTCGGAGGAGAAGCGCCTGCTGTTCGCGCCGGTCTTCGCCGAGATCGACGACGCGCTCGCTCGCGCGATCGCGTCCGCAAGCGTCGCGTTCCTCGACGGATCGTTCTTCAGCGACGACGAGCTTATCGCGCAGGGGCTCGCGAATAAACGCGCGCGCTCGCTGGGACACCTGCCGGTGGGCGATGCGAACGGCACGCTGGAGAGATTGCGCGGCACGAAGACGCGCGTCATCTTCACGCACATCAACAACTCTAACCCGATGCTCGATCCGGACTCACCGGCCGCGGCGCGCGTGCGCGAGGCCGGCGCGGAGATTGCCTTCGATGGGATGGAGCTAACGCTCTAATAGTCGTCGTCCGGCTCGATCTCCGGCTGCCCGCCGCCGGCGAAGAACGCGGCCAGGCGCATCGACGGGATCGGCTCAAACGGCAGGGCGCGCTGCGAGAAGTCGAAGCAGTCGGCGAGCGGCGCCGCGCGCACGTCGGTTGTGTTCAACGAGTGCAGCGCGAATGCCGCCTCGAGAAACTTTACGATGCTGCCGAACTCGTACTGCTGATGCGATACGTAGTGGTGCTTGGCCCACGGTGAGATCACGATGAACGGAACGCGCGGACCGAGTCCCATGCGATCGAGCTGCGGCGGCGCGACGTGGTCGTACCAGCCGCCCCAGTCGTCCCATACGACGAAGATCGCGGTGCTGCTCCAGTCGCGGCTCTCGCCGATCGCGTTGACCACCGATGCCACCCATTCGGGTCCGTACTGCGCCGTGCCGCGCAGGCCCACGTCCTTCTTCGAGGTGTGAAACGGCAGCGCGTGATCGGAGTTCTGCATCTTCGGAACGACCCACGTGATCGACGCGATTTTCCCGGCGCGCGCGTCGTCGAGCACCCTCGTCTCCGGCGAGACGACGTTGCGCCAGCGCGACGAGTATCGGATGTGCGCGATCGCGTCGAAGGCCGACCAGATGCTGCCCAGGCGATTGATCGCCGGGGCGTAGTAGCGCCAGCTCAGTCCCGCGTCGCTCGCGACGTCGGCGATCGTCGGAAAGTCGAGACATGGGAAGATGCCGGGATCGACCTCCTGCCCGTCCGCGCCCATCAGCGCGACGCGCGCGTAGAGCGGTGAGTCGCAGCCCCACGCGAACCGCGTCGTACCGAGGTGGTTGGGGTTGCTCGCCGTGTACGCGGCCTGACCGGCGATCAGATACAGATGTGCGGGGAAACTCGGGCCGGTATTGGATTGAAACATCCGGTCGGCGAACGTGAAGCGCTCCGCCATGGTCCAGTACGGCATGACCTGGCTCTCGGGCACGTAGGCGTAGGGAAAGTCCCTCGGCTGCCGCGGAAATGTCGCGACGCTCGCGAAGCCGTCCATCCGTCCACCGTCGTACTCCGTTACCCAGGCGCGATGCTGATGATCGACGTCGGCCGGGTAACCGAGGTCGACCGCGTGGAGGGAGACGGGACCGATGCGCCGCTCTCCGAAGCTTACCGTGTCGGCGCCCGGAAAGCCGTTGAAGAGGTTATCGACACTGCGATTCTCCTGCACGATGATCACGACATGCCTGATGTGAGCGCGCACGTCGTTAACGAAGCGAGCGTTCGTCGCTCCCATGGCGAGCCACGCGAGTGCCAGCGCCGCGGCTTTGCTAAGCCTGCCGCTCATAGTCCCTTAAGTACCCGGGAACACTCTTAAGGGATGGAGCCGGTGCTGGAACGCTTGGTCGCGACGCTCACGATGGCCATCGTGGCCTGGACGCAGTTCCGCTTGGATCCGCAGAACAATGCCGTCGTCGGGGGTGATTTGCACGCGGCTTGGCGCACCGAGACCGGCGGCCAAATCTCGGCGAGCCCGACGGCCGGCGACGGTACGCTCTACATCGGCAACAACAACGGTTCGCTGTACGCCCTCGACGCGCAGACCGGGCAAATTTCTGGAAGGCGCACGTCCTCAATCCGCTGATGAGCGCGCCGCTGATCTTCGGCGATCTCGTGATCGTCGGCGAGGGCGATCCCACGAGCCGCACGTCGTCGCCCTCCGAGCCCGTGATGGTCGGTCAGGGTCCGAGCGCGCTGATTGCCTTCGATCGCGCCACCGGCCTGAGACGCTGGCAGACGACGCTCGCCGGATCGGCGATGCCGACGCCAGCCATCATCGACGGGGTGCTCGTGCATCACGACGGCGCCGGATGGGTCAGCGGCCTCGACCCAGCGACCGGCGAGAAGAAATACGCGCGCTCGATCGGGTCGATGGCCTCGATGACCGCGATGCTCCCGGTCGGGAACGGCGACTTCGTCACCATGGGTGTCGGCAGCAACGCCGCATGGCGACTGCATGCCGACGACGGAACGCTCATATGGCGCAGTCCCTTCTCGAAAGGCGCCTCCGGCATAGGAGACTGTCCTCCCGTTACCGATGGCGCGCGAGTATTTTGCGATTACGTTTCCCCGGTCTTTCCGGATACTTCGACGGTCATCGGCAATCTCACCGTCCAGCGCGTCTACGCCCTCGACGTCAATAGCGGCGCGCCGGTTTGGGACGTCGCGCTCGAGGGCGGCTCGCTGCCGATCCGCAACGAGGCCGCCATTCCGCTGTTGGCCGACGGCCTGCTCTATCTAGGCAGCGCGATCACCCCATGGATGCACGCGCTGGACCCGGCGAGCGGCATGCTCATGTGGGAGTCGCCGACGCGCGGTTCCGTCAAGGGCGGCGTCGTCGACGTCGACGGCGTCCTGTATTTCGGCGACCTCGGCGGCTATCTGTGGGCCCTCGACGCCAAGACCGGCCGCGTGGTCGGCGACAAGCTGATGCACACGCCGTTCAACGTCGGCTCGCCGATCGTCGTCGGCAGGACGCTCGTGATCGGAAGCGACTCCGGCGCGGTGATCGCGATCCCGCTCGACGACATCCGCAACTCACACGATTCGTAGCGCTCGTTTCATCTTTAGCGTTCTGCCGACCAGACGTCCTTCAGTGCCCGAAGCGTCGGACGCGGCGTCAGCCTGTCGACGGCGCGGGCGCCTTTCGAAATGGCGTTGAGGCCGAACCACGCCTCATCCCGAGCACATCCGGGAAAATAATTCGTGAAATTGAGGTCCCCCACGTGCCTGCTACGAAAATCCCAGTTGTTGGAGTCGGCCTTCCACCACTCGTCGGTCCACTCAAGGTAGAACCCTCCCGAAACCACACCGTCGTGCTTGTAGCCGCCGTACAGAAGTTCCGCGCTGTTCGTCAGATAGTCCACAGCGCCGGCCATGTTGGGATTGCTGCTGGTGTCGTTCGGCAGTTCAGCGACGTCGCGGGTTAGCGGCTTCTTTGTCGGCTCGAGTGGATTGCAAACTCCGTTCTTAGCGGGATCGTTTTTCGGATAGGAGTACGTGTTTTCTTGAATCGTATGATATGCGACCGTTGCGCCGTACTCCGTTAACATGACCGGCTTGGTCGTGGTATCCCTGACCTGAGTAAACAGGTCGGGGTACTCCGTGAACGAGCGTCCACGGAACGAGTTGTCGCCCCACACGTCGACCGCTGCGTGGTATTTCTCGCCGTAGTAAATCTGGGCGATTTGTTTCCGGCCTTTGTAGTCAAACGTGGTGAGGTGGTCGTAGTCAGACGTCGTCACGAGCTTCTTCGCGTTCCCGAATCCGCGCTTCGCCGCCTCCGCGACCTGATTGAAGCGCGTCCACCACGTCGGGTTGTCCTGATTCTTGAGGTTTATGATCTCGTTGCTGATCGTGACACCCATGACGGCCGGATATTTCGCGTACAGTTTGTCGAGTTCATAATATTGGTTCGCGAGGTCGTTCGCTGCCCCTGGGTTCAACAGAACGTCGCTACCGAAGTGGACGCTCATGAGTACGAAGATGGGGTCCTTGCCGTTGTTCCAGGCGGCATCCAGGAACTCGTTGATCGTGCCCACGTGCCCTTTCGGGCCTTCGGCGTAGGGCGGCGGAGTGACGTTGTAGACGTGGATCACGTTGACGCCCATCGCCCTCAACAACGGAAGGTCTCGCGACCAAATCTCCTTGTTGCTGTTGCGCAGCGGTGAGTTACACGCCGGCGGGTCCGAAACGGCATTGCCGATCGGCGTCGGCGAGTACCCGATCCCCTTCACGAAGAAGTGCTGCGGCGCCCCGGTTCCGACGCGGTATTCTATGTAGCGCCCATTCGTGGTGAACTCGGTATTCGTCGAAGGCAAGCTGCTGCCACCCTTGCCGTCACAAGGATCGCCGCCAAGGCTGCGGAGCCGCGACGACGCCCCGGCTCCCGCGGACATTGGGGCGAGCGGGCCGCCGCCCTGAGAGCCGCCGCAGCCGGCGAGAAGAAAAATGGCCGTGCACGTGCCGACGGCACGCCGATAGAAAATTGACGATTTCATGTATCTCTCCGATAGCAACGTCCGCGCCCCGCTATGGAGCAGCAGTCTACCGGCTTCTTCGCATCAAACCGCCGTTGACCTTTTGCAACGGAGCCGGCACGCATTGCGCGCCCGCGGACGTCGGCGCGAAACACGTACCGGCTCCATTGCCCCGCGGCTCATGGCTAAAAGAGATTCCAGAGGTACTGGTTGTAGACTTCGTGGTGGTACTGCACCTCTTGCGACTTCACGAAGGTTCCGAGTAGGCGCGGGCACCGATCGGCGCTGGCCTGTTTGAGGTCGGCATAGCGATTTTTCACGTCGTCGCCCATCAACTTGCTCGTCCACTCCGAGGCCCGGAACGCCGCTAGCGCGTCGTAGATGTTGTCGGGCAGATAGCGATCGGCTTGGCGCAGGTTTTTGAGGGTGCTCGTCGTGCCCTCGAGGCCGGTCTTGAAGACCGCCAGCATCACCATATACGGGTTCGCGTCCGGCGCGACCGAGCGCACTTCCGTGCGCATGCTTCGCTGGTTGCCGATCGGGATGCGGATCATCGATCCGCGATCGATCGCCGAGGCCTTGAGCTGGTTGGGCGCCTCGAAGTGCGGGTCGAGCCGCCGGTACGCGTTGACGCTCGAGTTGAGCATCAGGCAGATGTCGTTTCCCAGGGTGAGGATGCGATCGACGAATTTCCAGCCGAAGCCGCTCAGCTGCTCTTGCCCCTTGGGATCCCAGAAC
The DNA here is from genome assembly GCA_963736475.1 of Vulcanimicrobiota bacterium. GTDB lineage: Bacteria > Vulcanimicrobiota > Vulcanimicrobiia > Vulcanimicrobiales > Vulcanimicrobiaceae > Cybelea. The sequence goes on from CAVTOQ010000007.1 coordinate 296,459, forward strand.
AGGTTCTTGCCGTTCTTGCTCACTGAGACGTTCGTGTGCATGCCGCTGCCGTTCACGCCGACGACCGGCTTGGGCAGGAAGCTCGCCGTCATGCCTTGCCGCGTCGCGACCTGCCGGCAGATCAGCTTATACAGCTGGATCTGGTCGGCCGCCGCAACGACCTCGCCGTAGTTATAGTTGATCTCGAACTGCGAGGGCGCCACCTCGGGGTGGTCCTTCTCGTTCTGGAAACCCATCGCGCGCTGCACCTCGGCGACGGTGTCGATGAAGTTGCGCAGCGGATCGCCTGGGAGCGAATGGTAGTAGCCGCCCGTGTTGACGTACTCGAACTTGCCCGTCTCGTGAAAGCGGCGCTCGGCGTCCACGCCTGCGAACAGGAAGCCCTCGATCTCGTTGGCGGCGTTGAGTGCGTAGCCTTCCCTCGCATAGCAGTCATTGGCGAGCTTCTTGAGCGCGCCGCGGATGTCGCCGGGAAACGGCTTACCGTCGCGGTCTAGCACGTCACCGAAGACGAGGATCTTGCCCGGCCCGAATACGTCGGCCGGCGCCCAGTAGAATGCGCTCCAGTCCAGCGACAGGCGCAGGTCGCTCTCGCGCTGCGCCGTGAAGCCGCGGATGGAGGAGCCGTCGAACGTGAGGTTGTCGTGGGCGCGCAGCAAGAACTTCTTGTCGTAGTCGAGCATGTGGAGGCGCCCCTCGAGATCGCTGAACAGTACGGTCAGCGCCTTGATGCGCGGCTCCTCGGCGAGGTAGCGCAATCGTTCTTCCTGCAGGGCCCGAAGCGGAACGCGCTCCTGGCGCTGCGCCTTGGCGCGCAGGTTCAGCTCTTCGAGCTCCGCGTAGGGAAGCGCGAGAAAATCCCGGAGCTCTGCACCGGTCGGCATCGCGGTCGAATTCATTCGTGTCTCCTGTGGCGTAGGACGCGAGCGTATTGGTGCGACGCTTGCACAAGCGACGGCCCGCGCCTTTGGACAAGTGGTAAAACGTTCGACTCGCCGCCCAACACTTTTGGGTCTGCGAGCGTCTTAATGGTATGCCCTTAACGCTGGAAGCCGGCACCGTCGAGGACGCCGCGCACGGCGGCGAGGCGCTGGAGCGTCTGATCGCGGCCGTGTGGCCGGAGGCCTTCCGCGTGGCCGTGACGATTCTGCGCGACCGCGGACTCGCCGAGGATGCTGCGCAGGAAGCCTGCGTGGCAATCGCGCGCGGGTTGCCGCGGCTGCGCAGCTCGGGCGCTTTTTCGGCATGGGCGTACAAGACGATCGCCGCCCACGCGCTCACGGTCGCGCGCCGGCGGCCGGACGCGTTGCCCCTAGAGGCCGTCGCCGATCGCGCGACTCCCCGGGACAGCGGCGACGCCATCGATTTGCATCGCGCGCTCGCGACGCTGTCACCACAGCAGCGCGCCGCCACGCTCCTGCACTACTACGCCGGGCTGCGCAGCGAAGAGATCGCGGCCGCGATCGGCGTGTCGGCGTCGACAGTTCGTTTCCATCTCATGCTCGCACGCAAGAATTTGCGCGCGGCGCTATCCGCGCCGATCGCACCAACCGCCCCTTCCTCCGAGGTAGTCTCGCATGTACGATAACGCCCGCATCGCCGCCGCGTTCGAGTCGCTGCTCGGGGCTACGAGCGCGCCGCCGGCGCCGCTTTGGCGCATTCGCGAGCGGCTCGCGGCGGCGCAGCCCGCAAGGAGTTCAGACCGCTGGGCCTTCGCCATAGCGGCGGCGGCCGCTGCGGCGATCGCGCTCGCGCTGCCGCGCGTCGCGCCCGCGCTCACGGACGCGATCGAGGCGCAGATTCAGCTGATTCTGCACTGGAAGCCTCCGCCGCCCGCGCCGCGGCGCGTATGGTCGGCGATGCGGCCGCAGACGGTGAGTCTCGCGCAGGCGCAGTCGCGCGCCGACTTCACGATCGTGCCGCCCACCGGACTCCCGCGCGATGTCGTCTCTGAAACGGTCGCCACGCGGTCCCCGGGTCTCTATTCGAAGACGACGCACTCGTGGAGCCTAGGGAAGCCGGCCGTTCTTTTCACCTACCGCCGCTCCGACGGACGATCCTTCACGCTCGAAGCGATACGCTACGACTCGCGTGAGGGTCCGCCCGCAAAGTACATCTTCGAAGACATGGACCGCAAAGTGAACGGGCACGAGCTGATACTGCGCCGCGACGCGTTCACGTGGCGCAACGGCGATCAAACGATGGGCGTGATCGCCGACGAGGGCATCACCGATGCGGAAGCGATAGCGATTCGTTCCGCGATGGGCGGCGTGGCGATTCCCGGCGTCTGGCCGCGACCCGAAAGCGGCCCGATCGAAGAGTACCGCCTTCCGTAGGCGCTCCGCCTCGTTACTTCAGCGCGTAGAAGAAGCGCACGACGTGGAAGAACACCGGCGCGGCGAAGATCAGCGAGTCCATGCGATCGAGGATGCCGCCGTGCCCCTGCACGAGCGTTCCGTAGTCTTTGACGCCGCGATCGCGCTTGATCGCCGAAAACACGAGCCCTCCCGCGAACCCGAGCAGCGTGACAAGCAGCGAGATCGCGGCCGCCACGAGCGGCGTGAACGGCGTCAGCCACCACAGCGCCGTGCCGATCGCCGTGGCGGTCAAGATGCCTCCGGCGAAGCCCTCCCAGGTCTTGTTCGGGCTGACGGCCGGCGCGATCTTGTGACGCCCGAAGACCTTGCCCCAGAGGTACTGCAGCACGTCGCTCGCCTGATCCACGATCACGAGGTAGAGCAGCAGCTTCGCGTCCGGACCGTAGCCGGGGATGTCGAGCGTGAGCAGCGCCGGCGCGTAGCTCAGACAGTAGACGCAGATCATCAGCCCCCACTGGATCTTGGCGGCCCGCTCGAGGAACGACTGCGTGTCGCCGGCCAGCGCCATGATCGCGGGCAAGAACAGGAACGCGTAGACGGGGATGACGATCACGAAACCTGACCAGCGCAGGCTGAGCAGATAGTACTGCAGCGGCGTGAAGATGAAGAACGTCCAGAAGAGCGTGTGATGGTCGGCGCGGCGCGTCGAGACGAGCGTGATGTATTCGCGCAGCGCGAGGAAAGAGATCAGGCCGAAGAGCACGAGCGATCCGGTCGGCCCGACGACGAGCGTGAGGCCGAAGATGATGCATAGCACCCACCAGGTGCGGATGCGCGCGTTAGCGTTGTCGATGGTCGAGCGCGCCGACGGCCCGTGGACGAGCGCCTTCAGCGCCAGGCCGATGACGGTGGCGAGCGCCAAGACGGCGAGGATTCCGCCGAACGCCCATACTAGCTGCGGATCGAAGCGGTGGCCGGCGAAGGTCATCGCGGCTGCAGCGCGCACAGCGCGCCGCGCATGCGCGCGAGGAAATGCTCTTTCGATTCTTCCGGTTCGATGAACGACGGCGAACCGAACGTGACTCGACTGATGAACGGCACCGGCAAGAACTCTCCCTTCGGCAGGATCCGGTTGAGGTTTTCGATGTAGGCGGGGATCAGCGCGAGCTCCGGCTTGCGCAGGCATAAGTGGTAGAGCCCGCTTTTGAACGGACCGATGGACTCGCCGGTGCCGCGCGTTCCCTCCGGAAAGATGATCAGCGAGTAGCGATCGCCCATCTCCGCGGCGAAGCGATCGATCGTGTCGCGGGCGCCAACCTCGCGACTCGTCCCGCCATGACCGCGCGGGATCAGGATGGCGTTGAACACATCGACGGCGAGCGCGCGGCGCACCCCGTGATCCCAATAGTCCTGCGCGGCGACCGGCCGCGTCCGCTTCCGCAGCTCACGCGGCAGCGACGACCACAGCACGACGAAGTCTAGATGACTCGTGTGGTTGGCGAAAAAGACGCTCTGGCGCGGGAGCGGAAGGCCGTCGCGCCACGTCACCTGCACGCCGCTGATCAGCCGCGCGCCACCGGCGATGACGCCGCCGAAGGGCGCCAGGTTCACCGCGCGTTGACCTCCGCGACGATGCGCAGCGTGCGCCGCACGAGCGTCACGAGCGATCCGATCGCTACGATCGCCAGCGCGAGCGCGACGACCTGGCCGCGCCAGCCCAGCAGCGGCTCGAAGACCGCGAGCACGCACGCGACCGTCATCACGGCCATGCGCTGCGGCTTGGCCATCGGACCGATGAAGTAATGCCGCGCACCCATCGACGCGCCGAGCACGCGCGCATAGGCGGTCAGCACGGCGAGAACGCCGGCGACCCATCCCAGCTCGCGCCCCCACGCGAAGGCCGTGAGCGAATAGCCCGCGCCGACCAAGATCGCGAGGTCGGCAAAGCGATCCGGCATATCGTTGAACAGCTCACCGTGCGGCGTCTGGTGGCCGCCCTCGACGGCAACCATGCCGTCGAGCATGTTGCACAGCAGGCGCAGCTGGATCAGCGCGGCCGCCGCCAGTAGCTCGAGCACGCGCGCGACGCCGAAGCTTTGTCCGCTCGCCAACAGCGCGGCCGCTGCGCCGGCGGCGAACACGAGGCTCGCTATCGAGATCGCGTCCGGCGAAACATGGGCGGAGTTGAGCGCGCGCGCCAGCGCCTTCGCCCACCCGCGATCGCGCGTCGCGAGCGGACGGCGCTTCGGATCAGGCGTCAACGGCGCCGTTTCGGGCCATCTTCTTTACGTTCGAACGCGGTCCAGCATGTATTCGTAGAAGTTCACGCAGCACGGGCGGCGCTTTCCCTCGGCAAGTTGTTCGATCGTTCGCGTGATGCGACGGGCCCGCGTCTCGGGCGTCTTGGCGCCCTCGATCCAGCGAACCCAATCACGACGGCCGAGCGGCGTGAGCTCCTTCCACAGCGCTTGCGCCTCGTCGGATGCGGCGAAGGCGGCGCGGAGATCGGCAGGGAGGGTGAGTTTGGGCTCCGGTCCCAAGACGGCGAGATTCACCGTGTCACCGACGCCGGCTCGGGCGCCCTTGAGCATCGCCTTGTTCACGCGAAGCGAGCGCCTTCCGGACGCGTTTTCGTCCAGCGGCGCTCGGAAAGGATGATCGTTGATGGTGCCTTCGAGCGTGGTAAGGCCGTGCAGTTTCTTCGCAATCGCCTCGGGGAGCTTGAGCACGGTCGAATCATTCTTCGCCGTATTCGAATGCCGAACGAGCCGCGCAGCAAAGCGCAGCACCGCCGGACCGTCCGCCATCCTTAGGCTCTTAGAACGGGATCTCGTCTTCGAGGTCGTCGCCGGCATTGCTCGAGCCGCCCGCCGGCGCGTGTGCCGGAGCCGGGCTGCGCCCACCGTTATAACCGCGATCGCTCGCGTCGGCGTCGTCGCGGCGCGACGAGAGCATCTGCATGCCGGAGATCACGACCTCGGTCGCGGTGCGCCGAATCGGCTGCCCGCTCTCGTCCTTGAGCTTCGTGTCGTCGTACGAGCGGATCGAGAGCCGGCCCTCGACGAGCACCGGGCTGCCCTTCTTCAGATAGGTGTTGCAGGTCTCGGCGAGCCGCTCCCAGGCGACGATGTCCACGTACATCGTGTCTTCGGGCTTGGCGTCGCGCTTGTTCGGATTCACGGCGATGCGAAACTTCGTCACCGCCGATCCCGAGTTGACGTAACGTATCTCCGGGTCGCGGGTCAGGTTTCCGACTAAGATCACCCTGTTGAACGAAGCTGACATACTACACTCTCTTTCGCGAATATCTTAAGGTCGCTACGAAATTACGCCCGCAGAGTGTCAACTGTATGGCACGGATGTTGCCGAACGGCTGCGTTTTTATGCGGACGGCGGAGCCGCCGGCGGTGCCGCCGCGGCCAGAGCCGCCATGTGGGTGAGCATCTTCGCGTCCAGCCGGACGACGAGCGCCCGCAACACGTCGTCGTGCAGCTTGAGCTGCCGTTCCAGCTCCTTGGAGACCGGCGGTTCGCTCTTGAACTGCATCACGACGTAGTTGCCCTCGCGGACGTCCTTGATCTCATAGGCGAGCCGCTTCTTGCCCAGCCGCTCGATGGCGGAGACTTGGCCGCCCTGACCCTTCACGATCTCGCCGATCGCGATGGCCCGCTCTTCGACCTCAGCCTCTTCGAGCGATGGCCTTAGGATATAGGTTACCTCGTAGTCATTCATCGGCCGCCTTGTTCGCGGGACCGCGGGCCCCAGCCTGTACGACATTGGGCGGACCCGGCGCTCGGCCGCCGGCGCACTCGGATGTCGGCCGTGAGGTCGTCAGCGGGCGCCGGCGTTGCCAGCATCGTTATGAGCGCTGGCAACGCCGGGCGCGTAGTTTCTACCGCTCGAGTTCGTGAACGCTGTTGTCGGCGGTGTCCGTATAGAACAACGCCGCGTTCGAGTATTCGGTTCCGGTCGCCAGCAGCCCGAAGACCTCCTGAGTCTTATCGCTGTTGAGCGTCTTGGTCGCGAGCACTTTTCCCGCTGCGGAGATCTCGACCAGCGTGTTGCCGCCGGCGCCGTTCGCCACGATGAGATTGCCGTTGGGCATCAGAGCCAGCGCCACGGGAGAGTTCAGCGGAGAGCCGCTGTAAACGAGCGTCGCACACGTGAACTTCTTCGCCTTGCAGACGAAGGTCTTGCCGCCCGGCTGCACCTGGATCTCGCCCGTCGTCAGCAAATTGCTGGCCTTGGACACCGCAACGAGCGTGTTGTCGACGCCGTCGGTGATGTAGAGCGTGTCGTTACACTTGTTTCCCTTGATGAGGGTCTTGTTATATTGGATTCCCTCCGGACCCAAGGCGCCCCAACCGGATCCGCCGACGTCGAAGCCCGTGATCACGGCCATCGCTTTCTTGAGCCCGTATATACCGGCGGCGAACTTGACGACCGAACCGGTTTTGCCGTCGCCGACGAAGATGCTTTCGGGGGCGTACGGCAGCCCGCAGTCCGCGTCATCGGTAACGACCGGCTCCTCGATGGGCGGCCCGTAGGTCTTGATGGCCTTGGCGCTCTGGTTGAACTTCTCGACGATACCGCTAGACAGTCCGGCCCCGTACACGCCGTCTTCGGCGCTCACGGCATCGCCGGAGCAACCCTGGATCTTACTGCTCTGCACGAACGTCGTCGGCGTCGAGCCTGTAGTCGGATCCAGCAGCTCGATCGTCGTGCCGTTCCCGGCGGTGCCGGAGGAGTCCTCAAAGTTGCAGACCGCCAGCTGCCCCTTCTTCAGCACGCCGTAAGTCAGGCGCACCTGCGACAGATCGCGCGGCCCCTGATCGCCGTTCGTTGGATCGACCGTCGAGCCGATAACGATGTCCTTCTTGAGCTTCTTGAGGATCGACCGGCCGTCGGATGTAACCAAGCTTTGATCGCCGGCGGCAACCTGCGAGAGTCCGTTGTTCGCGCCGACGCTCGACGGCACGGCGTTGCCGCCGCACGCAGACATCGCGATGAGGCCGCCGAGCGCCAGCGGCGCCGGCAGTAGGTTAAAGAATCGCATGGTATTTATGGCTCCAGTTCATGGACGTTGTTGTGAGCTGAGTCAGTATAAAAAAGCGTCGTGTTCGCGTCGCTCGTTCCGGCTGCGAGCAGCCCGAAGACCTCCGCCTTTTTGTCGCCGTTGAGCGTCTTGGTCGCGAGCACTTTGCCTGCGGCAGAGATCTCGACCAGCGTGTTTCCCCCTTTGCCGTTCGCGACGACGAGGTTCCCGTTAGGAAGCAGCGCCAGCGCCGCGGGCTCGTCCAGCGGAGAGCCGCCGTAGACGAGCGTCGCACAGGTGAACTTCTTCGCCTTGCAGACGAAGCTCTTGCCGCCCGGCTGCACCCGGATCTCGCCTGTCGTGAGCAAATTGCTGGCCGTCGATACCGCAACGAGCGTGTTGTCGACGCCGTCGACGATGTACAGCGTGTCGTTGCACTTGTTGCCGCGGATGCGCGTCTTATTATATTGGATTCCGCCCGGGCCGCGTGTGCGCCAACCCGATCCCTTGACCGCGAAGCCGGTAATCACGGCAACCGCTTTCTTGAGCCCGTAGATACCGACGGCGAACTTGACGACGGAACCGGTCTTAGCGTCGCCGACGAACATGGCTTCGGGCGCGTAGGGCAAGCTGCAGTCCGCGTCGGCGTCGGTGAGCGGCTCCTCGATCGGCGGTCCATAGGTCTTGGCGGCTTTGGCGTTATAGTCGAACTTCTCGACGACTCCGCTCGTCATGCCGGCTCCGTACACGTTGTCGGCCGCGGTCACCGCGTTGCCGTCGCAGCCCTCGATTTTCGTGCTTTGCACGAACGTCGCCGGCTTCGAGCCCGGCTTCGGATCGAGTACTTCGATGGTCGTACCTTTTCCGGCGGTACCGGCAGAGTCGACGAAGTTGCAGACTAGTAGTTGGTTCTTCTTCAGTGCGCCGCGGCTCAGATGGACCTCCGACAGGGCACGCGGACCTTCATCGCCGTTCTTCGAATCGACCGTCGCACCGATGACGACGTCCTTCTTGAGTTTCTTGAGGATGGACGTGTTATCGGCCGGCGCAATCGAACCGGCGTCATCGAAGCCGACTTGCGAGAACGCGCCATTTGCGCCGACGCTCGCCGGCACGGCTCCGTTGCCCCCGCACGCCGACGTCGCCAGCAGCGCTCCGGCGACAATCAGCGCGCGGCGTTTTAGAAAAAACACTTTAGTCCTCGCTAGCACGCAGTGAAAGACCGCCCTTCGAATCGCCTTCTTAGCCACCCTGCAAGAGCGAGCGACCGTCGTCACCTTTCAGACAAAAGTCCGCACAAAGAAAACTATAGTCATCGTGACGCCGATGACGACGACGATTGCACGCGCCACCGGCTGCGGCACGCGCCGAAAGAAGCGAGCGCCGAGATAGCCGCCCGCGAGCGCGATGACCGCCATCGGAAGCGCAAAGCGCCAATCGACGATGCGCGCGATGACGAACGGGATCAGCGCAACGCCGTTGATCGCCACCGAGAGCACGTTCTTGATCGCGTTCTGCGCGTTGAAGCTCGGCAGTCCGGAGAAGGCCAGCACGGCGAGCATCAGGATCCCCATCCCGCGCCGAAGTAGCCGCCGTAGATCGCGACGCAGAACTGCACGGCGATCTGCCACGGCGCGTGCCGCGGCGTCGCGGCCGCACCGCGCGTCAGGCGAGGGCTCAGCGCAAAGACGATCGTCGCAAAGAGCAGCAGCCACGGAATCAGCCGTTCGAAGAGACGCCGGCGGCGTGAACAACAGCAGGCACGCGCCGATCAGCGACCCGGCGATGCTGACGGCGATCACTGGGAGCAGGAGCCCGCGATGCTCCGCTACTTCCTCGCGATAGCCGCGCGCGCTGCCGATCGTGCCGACCCACATCGCCGCGTTGTTCGTCGCGTTCGCCGAGATCGGCGGCACGCCCGCGAAGACGAGCGCCGGAAAGGACAGAAAGCTTCCGCCGCCGGCGACGCTGTTCATCGCGCCGGCCACAAACGCGGCGAGTCCGGGCAGGATACTGCGCGTCGACACGTCCCTAGAGCGCGGTGCGCTCGCGTTTGGTCACGCGATAGACGCGGCGCACGTTCTTGAGCGTCTCGAGCTTGGTGAGCAGCTTGTGCAGATGATCGAGGTCGCGAATCTGCACGGTAAGGCTCGCCACGGCGACGCCGTCCTTGCGGACGCGCGCGTTCACCGAGCTTACCTGCGTCTTGAGCTCCGAGAAGACCGCCATGATGTCTTGCAGCAGCTGCGCGCGATCGTCGGCCTCGACCTCGACGTCGACGCCGTGCGTCAGGCCCGCGTCGTCGATCCACTGCGCCTGCAGAATCCGTTCCGGCGTGGCATTCATGTACGCGACGTTGGGACAGTCGGCGCGATGGATGCTGACGCCGCGACCGATCGTCACGTAGCCGATGATCGGATCGCCCGGCACCGGAGAGCAGCACTTCGAGAGGCGCACGAGCACGTCGTCGACGCCGGCGATGCGCACGCCGCTCGACCGGCGAACGCTCTTGCGCGGCGCCGGCTTGCGCCCGATCTTCGTAAGGTCGACGACGTTGTCGTGCTTGAGCTCGTCCCGCACGCGGTTGGCGACGGCCTGCGCCGAGGCGTCGCCGAAGCCGATCGCGGCGTAGAGATCGGTCGGCGTCGCGTAGTTCAGCCTCGACGCGATGCGTCCGAGCAGCTCGCCGCGCGCGACGTCGGTGCGCAGGCCCGCGCGCGCCAGCTCCTGCTCGAGCGCCTCCTGCCCGGCCAGCACGTTTTCCTCGCGGCGTTCCTTGCGGAACCACTGCTTGATCTTGTGCTTCGCGCTGGAGGTCTTGACGATCGAGAGCCAGTCCAGCGACGGGCGACCGCTCGATTTGTTGACGAGGATCTCGCAGATGTCGCCGTTCTGCATCGCGTAGTCGAGCGGAACGATCCGCCCGTTGATCTTCGCGCCGACGCAGTGGTTCCCGACGTCGGTGTGCACTTGATAGGCGAAATCCAGCGGCGTGCCGCCGGCGGGTATCGAGTAGACGTCGCCGCGCGGCGAGAAGACGAAGACCTGCGAGTCGAACAGATCGAGCTTGAGGTTCTCCATGAAGACGCGCGAGTCGCGCATGTCCTTCTGCCACTCGAGCAGCGCGCGCAGCCAGGAGAGCTTGTTCTCGAACTGATCGGCCTTGCCGCCCTCCTTGTAGCGCCAGTGCGCGGCGATGCCGTACTCGCCGGTGCGGTGCATCTCCCAGGTGCGGATCTGGATCTCGAGCGGATCGCCGCTCGGCCCCACGACCGTCGTGTGCAGCGACTGATACATGTTCGGCTTGGGCATCGCGATGTAGTCTTTGAAGCGCCCCGGCAGCGGCGTCCACATCGCGTGCACCGCGCCGAGCGCCGCGTAACAATCCTTCACGCTATCGACGATGATTCGAATCGCCGTCAGATCGTAGATCGTCGAGAACTCGCGGCCCTTGCTGATCTTCGAATAGATGGAGTAGAAGTGTTTCGGACGCCCTTGGATCTCGGCGTTGACCTTCAGCTCCTTGAACTCGTCGCGCAGCCGCGCGATTGCGTTTTCGACGTCGGCCTCGCGTTCGCGCCGCGTCTTCGCGACGCGCTCGACGATATCGTGATAGCTTGCCGGATCGAGATAGCGAAGGCACTCGTCTTCGATCTCCCACTTGATCTTCCAGATTCCCAGCCGGTGCGCGATCGGAGCGTAGATATCGAGCGTTTCCCGCGCGATGGCCTGCTGCTTGGACGGCGGCAAACTCGCGAGCGTGCGCATGTTGTGCAGGCGATCGGCCAGCTTGATGATGATGACGCGGATGTCTTTGGCCATCGCCAAGAACATCTTGCGAAGGTTCTCGACCTGCGCGTCTTCCTTCGATTGGTACGGAATCCGCGTCAGCTTCGTCACGCCGTCGACCAGGCGCGAGATCTCTTCGCCGAACTGCGCGGTGACCTGCTCGTCGGTGATCGACGTGTCTTCGACGACGTCGTGCAGCAGCGCCGCGGCGATCGTCTGGTGATCCATCTCGAGGTCGGCCAGGATGCCGGCGACGGCGAGGGGATGCTCGATGTACGACTCGCCCGAGGCGCGGCGCTGGCCCTCGTGTGCGGTGACGGCCAGCTCGTAGCGCGCGCATCAGCGCCTCCGCGTCGGCGGAGGGGTCGTAGCGGCGGACTCGTTCGATCAGCTCGGAGATCGTCATGGGTATCCCGCCATTATAACGCAGGCCGGCGCCCGGCCTGCGCAGCCGGGCGAGCGGCGTCAGCGATGGGCTTGGAGCGCGGGGTCACCGTCTCGACATCGAGCCGGTTCTTGAAGAGAATCGTCGCGATCTTGCCCTGCGCGTCGAGCGCCAGCCAGAGGTAGATGTTCCCCTAGGTGCAGCGCATCTGATAGATGTAGCCGCGCGCTCCGGCCGGGAAGTCGGGCTGCGACCCAGGGCCCGAGATAGACGGCGTCGGTCAGCGCGCCGAGCTGGCCGAGCGCCTGTCGACGTGTCGGCGATCTTCGCGTCGTCGAGCTTATCCAGCACCTGCTGCGCGTAGAGGCTCTTATTGATGGTCCCCGCCTGCCACTGCACGAACTGTTGGCGCGCGAGCTTCGTGATCGCCGGATCGGCGATGGGGGTCGGCGAGGGCTGACGGCGTCGGCGTGGAGTGCGGACGCGCGGCACTCGGCGCCGTCGGATGACGCAGATGTCGCTGCCGCGATCCCCGCGGCGACAAAGAGCAACCTCATCGCGCGATCAGTAGGAAAGGAACGCGACGATCTCGGTGCCCCGCGAGTGTCTCGCGCCCGTTTAGAGCCGTCAGCTCGACCAAAAAGGCGAAGGCGTCGACGCTGGCGCCGAGACGCTCGAGGAGCCGCGCCGGTGGCGGCCGCGGTGCCGCCCGTCGCGAGCAGGTCGTCCACGACGAGAACGCGATCGCCTTTACCGATTGCGTCTGCGTGAATCTCCAGCGCGTTGGTCCCGTATTCGAGCGCATACTCTTCGCTGAGCTTCTCGTGCGGCAACTTTCCGGGCTTGCGCACCGGGATGAATCCGGCTCCGATTGCGTACGCGATCGGTGCTCCGAAGATGTATCCGCGCGCCTCGATGCCGACGACGTAGTCGATTCCGCGGCCCGATGAAGCGCTCCACGAACAGGTCGATCGTGCGCCGAAAGCCTTGCTTATCTTTCAACAACGGGGTAATGTCACGGAAAAGGATCCCGGGAATCGGAAAATCCGGGATCGCTCGAATCAGGGTTTCGATCTCCACGCGGGACCGGGTTACAGTCGGGGGGTCGAATGGCCTGCAGAAAGGATGAACATGAAGAGACCGCACGCCCTGGCCGCCGCGCATGACCGCGGCGCTTGCCGCGGGCGCGGTCGCTCCCGCGCTAGCTAACGGCGCGGGCAGCACCACCACGATTATCGTACTCAGCGCCGCTGCAGTCGGCTCCGTTCCACTCATCGTCAACTACAACCACAAAGTCAGGGAGAAACGAGCGGAGGAGCAGGAAGTGGCGCGCCGACAAGACGCATATCGCGACTGGTTCTACCACAAGTACGGCTACTATCCGACCTACGAACAGTTCAGGCAGTGGTACGTGCAGACATACAACGCAAACCCGCATAGGCGACTAGAAACGTAACAGAGCGCCGAGCCACTCCCGAAAGGGAACCGGCTCGGCGTTCTTCTTGTAAAAGCGAATTGAAACTCGACCTCGGCGAGCCGAAGAACCGGCTGCTGCTCGCCGTCGCGATCTCTATTGCGATCCACGAGGCGGCGGCCGGACTCGTGCCGCAGGGCCTCGCGCGCCCAACGCCGAGTACGGAGGTTATCACTCGGCGCGCGCAGCCTGCGCATCGCGCTGCGCTCGACCCCGTCGCCGACGCCGCGGCCGGTGCGCGTCGCGGAGCGCGTTCGTGCGGTTCCAATGGCTCAAACGCCGCGCCGCGCCGCCGCTGCCGCCTCCGCAAGGAGCCGCGCAAGCCTCGAGCCGACCCGCGCAGCCGCAGCGCGGCGTCGGCGCTCACGTCCTCGAGCCGCCCCGTATGGGATGCGGCAGGCAGCGCAAACGCGGGGGCCATGGTGGCGTCGGCGCGCAGCGCGGCCGGCGGAGGCACGGCCGCGGGCGCGGGCGGCGCAGGGGTTGCGCCGTCCGGCGACACGCGCTCGTGCGGCTTCGTGACGTTCTCGGATCCGCACGGCTCGCAGTACGATTCGCGCACGCGCGGCTTCTGGGTGGACATCCGCATGGCGGTGCGCTTCTCCGACGGATCGACGCAGTCGATGATCCTCGACTATCCGTGGTACTATCCGAGCGAAGCCGCCAATCCGTGGTCGGACCAGAACCTGCGCGATCCAAACTTCCCGACGCGCTTTCAGCAGCCGCCGTCCGAGAAGGCGGCGGGTGAGCCGCCGCTCGTGCAATACGTCATGACGCATAGCACGGCGGACGGACTCACCCTCTTACGCGACTGCCCCGCGCCGGACCCGGCGCCGGCCTAGGATCGAAGGATCGCTAGGTGCCCAGCGCGGCGTCCGGGCTAGCCGCGATCGGCCACTCCCCGACGCCGGCGTGAGTACTTGGTGGTTAGAGTCGAGCCGTTTGGATAGTTGACCGACTGGACGAGAAAATGAGCGGTCGTGTTGTCCACGCTCACGTACAACTTCTTCTCGTCACCGCTCAGCGAAAGCGCGAACGGAGACCCGGTTACAGGAATCGTCCTTCGACGGACTGGTCGAGCCCTTCGGGAAGTATTCGATGTTAGCGCCATACAGCACGATGATGTTTCCGTGCTTGTCGACTTCGAGCGCGCCGGGGTAGTGCGGGAGGCCGGTGTCCGTACCCGTCGTCGAACCCGGCGGGAACTTCTCGACCGCCGTGCCGGCCGCATAGAGATTGTCTTGCGCGTCCGTCGCCAGGTACTCTGCGAAGTAATTGATCGTCAGCGACGGCGACGTCTGTCCCTTCGGATAGACCGTGATCGTGTCGTTGCCGACGTTGGCGCAATAGATCGTTCCGGCTGCATCCACGGTCAGACCGGTCGGCCGATTCACGCCGTTGGTGATGGTGATGAACGGCGTCGTTTGCCCCGGCTTGTACCCGGTTATCGAATTTTTGTTGCTGCCGTTGTAGCCGATGTTCGTCGCGTATACGTCACCGTGCTTATCGACGAAGAGACGCTCGGGGTTGTATAGACCCGACGTGATTTGGCCTTTCTGCCTTCCGCTCGACGAGAGAATCGTGATTGTACTCGAATCGTAGTTGCCCCAGAAGAACGAGATAAGGTTCTTGTGGTGTCTATCCGGAGACATCCAGCCATTCGAGCGGGAAGCGCTCGCCGCGGAAGGCGCACCCAATCCGTTGGCGAGGGTGCGATAATCGCTGACGCTGCGCGCAGTGGGGTTGGACGCCCCGACCGTAGGGCCGGTAGACGTGCCGGCTGCCGAGCAACCTGCGGCCAGAGCGCCGAGTAAGGCGGCCGCCGTCCAGCGGCCAATAAAAAGTCTGGAGAGCAAAGCGAAGTCCTCCTGGCAGGGTGAGAAGGGATGACGTTGTTTTCTTTAGACTTTCAGCTCGACCTTTTCCAGCGCGCCCTTCGTCGACACGACGTGGTGATTGAGCCGCAGCTGCTCCGGTTCGAAACCGAACGCAAGACCGAGGAGCTGAGGCAGATGGAAGATCGGAACGTCGATCTCTTGCTTGAGGACGCGCGCGGCATCCGGCTGCTGTCCGTCGAGATTCAGGTGACAGAGCGGACACGGCGTGACGAGGAGGTCCGCGCCTTTTTCCTTGGCTTCGATGATGTGGTTGCCGCCCATCGCGAGCGCCTTGTCACGGTTGAACGTCAGCATCGGGAAGCCGCAGCACTTCGTCGAGCCGCGATACTCGACGGGCTCGGCGCCGAGCAGCGTGATCAGCCGCTCGAGGTACGTCTTACGCTCCGGACGTTCGCGCAGTCCGAGCGACTCTTCGGGGCGCAGAATGTAGCAGCCATAGAACGGCGCGATCTTGAGCCCCGTGAGCTTGCGCTTGATGCGCGCGGCGACGCGGTCGATGCCGATGTCTTCGAAGAGCATCCAGAGCAGGTGCTTGACCTTGGTCGTGCCGCCGTAGCGGAAGCCCTGGTCGGCGATCGTCGCGTTCGCGCGATTCATTCGCTCCGAGTCTTTTTGCAGGTGGTAGTTGTGATTGGAGAGCACGCCCTGGCACGTACTGCAGATCGTCATGAGGTCGGCGTTCTCGGACTCCGCCATGGCCAGCGTCAGGCCGTTGAGCGCGTCGGCGAGCTCCGGGTTCTGCTCGCTGAGTACGCCCGCGCCGGTGCACGGCGCCTGCGTCAGTTCGTGGAGCTCGAGGCCGAGCGGCTCGGCGATGGCCTTAGCCGACATGTAAAGCTCCGGGCAGGCGCCCTTCGAGACGCAGCCGGGATAGAACGCAACCTTCACTTGAACCGTCCTCCGACACGTTCGAAAATCGCCTTGATGCGTTTGAGTCCTGGAATCTTATGATGGATGAGCGGCGGTAGCTTACCGGCGCGCAGCAGGTTGAACGCGCTCGGAAGCATCTTGAGCTGCTCGACGACGTTGAAGTAGCCGATCGATTTCGGCATCAGCGTGAGCTCGTTGAGGCGCCCGCTGTCGCGTACCGACTCGGCGAAGGCATCGGCGTGGCGCGTGCCGGCATTGTGCGTGAACCCGGCGTCGACCGCGAGCTTACGCAGCTTGAGGATCTGCTCGAGCGGCGCGACGCCCTTAGGGCACTGTGTGACGCACTCGTAGCAATGCGTGCAGTCCCAGATGCCGCCCGGCTCGCTGTATTTGCCGAGCCGCTCTTTTGTCTCCGCGTCGCGCGGATCGCCCGTGTAGCGATACGCCTGCGCAAGCGCCTGCGGCCCGAGGAACTCGGAGTTGACCGCGAACGATTCGCAGTCCATCAGGCAGGCGCCGCAGCTGATGCAGCTGACTTCTTGAATCAGCTCTTCCATCGCCGCATTCGGAACGCGGTATTCCTCGTCCGGAGGCGGGATCGGCTGTTTGTTCTGCAGCCACGGCTTCACTGCCAGGTGCTTCTCCCAAAACGGCGCCATGTCGCATACGAGATCGCGAATGACCGGCATGGACGGCGGCGACTCGACGCGCGTCTTTCCATCCCTGGTGAACTCCCGAAGCTTGCTCTTGCACGCGAGGTTCGCATGGCCGTTGATCCACATCGCGCACGAGCCGCAGATCGCGCTGCGGCACGCGCAGCGCACGGCCAGCGACTGATCTTGGTATTCGCGGATCTCGATCAGCGCGTCGAGCACGACCGCGTGCTCCGGCAGATCGACGGTGTACGTTTGATAGCGCCGCATCGGCGAGCGGCTCCACGGTGGCGGATACGGCTCGCCCGGGATCGCGTTGTCCGCGTAGCGGCCTTCGGGATTGTAACGCCCGACTTCGATCGTAAACTGCATTTAGTAGGTGCGCACCTCGGGCTTCCAGCGTGTGATGGTGACGGGAACGTGCGAGATCTCCGGTTCGCGCTCGCCGCGGTGGGTCAGCACGACGTGCTTCAGCCAGTCCTCGTCGTTGCGCTCAGGATATTCGGTGTGCGTATGCGCTCCGCGGCTCTCCTTACGCTCGAGCGCCGCGCGCGTGATGGCCTCGCCGCAATCGAGCAGGTAGCCGAGCTCGAGTACGAACTCCAGCGCCTGATTGAAGACCCGGCCCTTGTCGCCCACGGCGATGCGCTCGTAGCGCTTCTTGTATCCCTCGATCGCGCCGAGCGCCGAGCGCAGACCGGCCTCGTTGCGATAAAGTCCGACCTTTTCGTCCATCATCGTCGCGAGCTCGAGGCGCAGACCGGCGGGCGTGTCGCCGGTATACGGACGCGCGAGCAGATTCTTGCAGGCGCGCCTGCTCCGATGCCAACAAGTCCTCGCCGCCCGTGCTAGCCGGCGTGCGCTTCGCGTACTCCGCCGACGCCTTGCCGGAGCGCCGGCCGAAGACGATCGTGTCGAGCAGCGAGTTGGCGCCGAGGCGATTGCCGCCGTGGACGCTGACGCACGCGACCTCGCCGGCCGCGTAGATGCCTGGCACGCTCGTCGCGCCGTTCACGTCGGTCTTGATGCCGCCCATCTGGTAGTGCATGCCGGGGCGCACCGGGACCGGCTCCTTGATCATGTCGATGCCGAGATAGTCGAGGGCCATCTCGTGAATCTGCGGGAGCTTCTTCAATATGACGTCGGGCCCGAGGTGGCGCAAATCGAGCAGCACGTTGCCGTCGATGCCGCGGCCCTCGGCGATCTCGGTCGCCTCGGCGCGGGACGTCACGTCGCGTGCCGCCAGCTCCATCTTGTTGGGCGCGTAGCGCTTCATGAAGCGCTCGCCCTCGGAGTTGAGCAGATAAGCGCCTTCGCCGCGCGCCGCCTCCGTCATCAAGAAGCCGCTGCCGGCCAGCGTCGTGGGATGGTACTGCACCATCTCCATGTCCATCAGCGGCGCGCCGGCACGGTACGCGAGCGAGTATCCGTCGCCGGTGCAGATCAGCGCGTTGGTGCTCGGCTCGTAGAGACGGCCGAGGCCGCCGCTGGCCACGACGACCGCCTTGGCGCGCAGCAGGTGCAGCTCGCCGGTGATCATCTCGAGCGCGACGAGCCCGCGGCACGCGCCGCCTTCCATGAAGAGCTTGGTGGCGAACCACTCTTCGTAGACCTTGACGCCGGCCTTGAGGATCTGATCGTACAGCGTGACGAGCAGCGCCTGCCCGGTGATGTCGCCGACGAAATACGTGCGGGCCAACGACGCGCCGCCGAACGCGCGCTTTCCGAGCCTGCCGTCTGGGCCACGATAGAAGATGACGCCCATGTGCTCGAACTCGATGATGTCGGCCGGCGCCTCTTGCGCCATGATCTCGACGGCGTCCTGATCGGCGAGATAGTCGCTGCCCTTGACGGTGTCAAAGGCGTGCGATTCCCAGCTGTCCTCCTCTGAGATCGCGGCGTTGATGCCGCCCTGCGCCGCGCTCGAATGACTGCGGATGGGATGCACCTTCGTGACGATCGCGACGTCGGCGCCGCCGCGCGCGGCCTCGAGCGCAGCTCGCATGCCCGCCAAGCCGGCGCCCAAGATCAAGACGTCGTGATCGCGCGTCACGAGGCCGTAGTTTCCTCTAAAAGCACAGCCCCATTCCGAACGGGTGTTCGATGCAATTCTCGTCCCATTTCGACTCTTGCGAGCATAGCAAAGCGCCGGAGCACGTCGCTACGTTTTTCGTAGCGGTCGCGCGACTCTAGCCGTCACGGCAATCCGTCGCAGTAGGCCTCCCGACTCATTCCGCTAGGAGGCTTCATGCTGCAAAACGTCACCGCGGCGCCCGCGCGCCGCTCGCTCGAGTTCGGAATCTACCGCGACGGCGACAATAATCTGGACGCGATCCAGGAGTCCACGCTGTCGCAGGCGCTGCGCACGAGCCGCACCGATTCGCGTATCGAGTTCACCGTCGAGGACACGACCAGGCTGCGGGCCGGCGGGGACGCCGTCGTCTCCGGCACGCTGCACACCGAGCACTACACGATCGCCGACGGAGACGTGTCGCGCGTGCACCTCGCGCGGGCGCACGAGATGAGCAACGAGACCAACTTGGCGCGCTTCGTCGCGCACACGCTCGATAACGCGCAGGCCAGCGGCGCACCGGCGACCTGGATCGACCTCGTCGATCACGGCGGCGGCGACGGCGGAGGCCTCGAGACGCGGGACGGACGCGTCATGAGCATGCCGGATATCGCCAAGGCGATCTCCGACGGCGTCGCGCTGCACGCGCGAGAGCATCCGGAGGATGCCGGCCGCAGCGTCGACGGCGTCGTCGCGAATCAATGCCTGATGGATACCATGGGGTTCGCCGATGCGCTCTCGCGTGCCGGCGTGAAGTATCTCGCAGCGAGCCCCGAAACCATGCTCGCGCCGGGCGTGCCGAGCGGAGTCGCGCACGTGATCGCATCGCACGCGCACGAGCCTGAGGCGATGGCGAAGGGTGTCGTCAACGACGTGATGCGCGCGAAGTACGACGCGGGCGAACTCGACTTCGGTCCCGCCGCCGCGTTCGACGTGCTCGATCTCGATCCGGAGAAGGTCGCGCACGCCGAACGCAGCATCCGGCGGCTCAACGACCGTGTCGCCGCCGAGGCGCGCGAGCCCGGCATGCGCGGCGCCGTGCGCGAAGACGCGCGCGCGATCGAGGGAATGGCGCGCTTTCCCGAAGCGACGAGCGACATGCCGTGGCGTGCCGACCGGCCCGCGATCGCGTTCTACGAAAAGCTGGCGAGCGACGTGCGGCTGAGCGACCACGTTCGTTCCGACGCGCGGGCCGCCGCGGACGCAGTCCGCTCCCTCGTGCTGTCGCATCGCGAGAGTGGCGACTTTAAGGCGTTTGGCGGATCCGACTACTCCGACGCCGTCGGCCCGACAGTGCACCTTCCGACGTCACGCCGTCAGATCGATCCCTGGGCGGATTCGGGGGTGACGGAGACCGACAACGCGTTTTATCAGGCCGTCGACGAAGCTGCGATGACCCGCGTCATCAGCTGAGACAGGCGGCCCATCGGAGCCGAAGGAAAGGTGATGGCGCGTTGGTCCGGACAGCCGTCCTGGGTACTTCAAAGGGAATGTTATGGCCGCCAAATCTCTGATCGCTATTTCCGCGCTGGCCGTCGCCCTTGGGGCGGGATGTGCCTCCGGCAGGTCTTCGAGCGCGCTACCGCAGGCCGTCGTGCCGGGGCTTTCGCCGACGGCGCGCAGCCTCGCGAGCGACTACATCAAGCACGTCGTCGTCATCATCCAGGAGAATCGCAGCTTCGATAATTTCTTCGCCGGCTACCCAGGCGCCGACGCCCCGATGGAAGGCTGGGGCCGCAAGGACGGCAAGCTCGTCAGGATTTCGCTGCATCAGGACACGTTCGAAGTCGAACCCAACCTCGCGCACTCGTATTCCGCGGCGATCCTCGACTGGGACGGCGGTAAGATGGACGGCTTCTCGAAGTGGGGTGTCAACGGCGACGACGCCGCCTACGCCTACATCGAGCGCTCGCAGGTCAAGCCCTACTGGGACATGGCGAAGCAATACGTGCTCGCCGACCACATGTTCCCGACCGAGTTCGGGCCGAGCTGGACCGCGCACATCACGCTCGTCGCGGGAACCGACAACGTCATCCAGACCCCGCTGCAGTCGCTCGTCGACTTCTCGGACAGCGGCTTAAACGACTGCGACGCGCCGCCCGGAACCAAGACGGACACCCTCAACCAGCACCGCAAGGAGAGCTTCGCCACCGGCCCCTACCCGTGCTTCACCCAGTTCAAGACGATGGCGCAGGACCTCGATCAGAACAACATCACCTGGAAGTTCTACGTCGACGGGCTCCATGCGCCTGGGATCTGGTCGCCCTTCGAGGCCATCAAGTACGTGCGCCGCGGACCGGATTGGCACAAGGACATGGTCGCGCCCGAGACGCAGGTGCTCACCGACGCGCAAAACGGCAGTCTCGCCCAGGTGAGCTGGGTCACGCCGAATCACGACGATTCGGATCATCCCGGCTCGCACAGCGACAAGGGCCCGTCGTGGGTCTCGTCGGTCGTCAATGCCGTCGGGCAGGGCCCCGACTGGAGCTCGACCGCGATCATCCTGCTGTGGGACGATTGGGGCGGATTCTACGACAACGCGAAGCCTCCGGTCGAAGACTTCCGCGGCCTGGGCATTCGCGTTCCGTGCCTGATCATCTCGCCGTACGCGAAGACCCACTACGTGTCAAGGAAGCACTACGAGTACGGCAGCATTTTGAAGTTCATCGAGAAGGTCTTCAACCTCCCGGCGCTGGGCCAGCTGCGGGGGGCGTCACCTTGGCAAGGCTACACCGACACGCGTGCCAACAGCCTGGACGACAGCTTCGACTTCTCGCAGCCGGCGCGTACGTTTCAGGTGATCCACGCCAAGTATCCGGCGAGCTACTTCTTCACGATGCCGCGGTCGAATTTGCCGGTCGATACGGAGTAACCTAACGTAAGAGGTCGACTCGGGACGGATAGATCGGCCGGTTGATGATGCGCTGGAGCGTCATCGCCGGTGCGCTGAGCGCGAGGTTGGAGAACTGCGCAAATGCCTCCCGAGTCGCCTCGCCTTCGGCGTAGCGCTCGTTGCGCTCCATCTCCACTTTTCCCGCGACCGGCAGAAAGCGCACGAAGCGTCCACCGTCGTCTTCGCCGACTTCGACGAGGCCTGAGTCCGCGAAGATACGCAGCGCAGCGCCGATCGTGCGATCCGTCACGCGGTCGACGTCCAAGATGCCCGCCAGCTGCGCGTTGTCGCCCCGCACCACAGCCTGTCCTGAGGTTGTCGAAGGACGCAGCCCGCGGTAGATCTCGCGCAATCGCGGCAGAGGCGGGGCGTCGACGTCGATGAGATACTCGTTGAGCGCGCGGTCGTGCTCGCCGTAGAGCAGATGGATGCGCGCGCGCGCGCCGTCGCGACCGGCGCGGCCGGCTTGCTGATTGAACTCGCCGAAGTCGAAGTTGAGGTGGTAGAGCACCACGTTGCGCACGTCGGGCAGGTCGATGCCTTCGCCGAAGGCCGACGTCGCCACCACGACGCGCAGGCTCCCCTCGCGAAAGAGCCGTTCCACCTCGAGACGTTCGGCGTTGGGCATCTTTCCGTGGTAGAACACGACGCAATTGCCGAGCGCCTTGCGCAGCCGCTGGGCCACCTTCGCCACCTCCGGCCGCGAATTGCAGTACACGATGCCCTTTTCGTTCGCTCCACCAGCACCGAATAGGTCGGCCAGGTAGCCGACCTTGTCCTTGGTGTTGCGCGCGTCGACGACCTCGAGGTTCTCGCGCACGGTCGGATCGATCACCCACGCGTCGATCTTCAGTTCGTCGACGATGCGGCGAAACGCGTCGTCGCGGGCCGTCGCCGTGAGCGCCAGGATCTGCGGCGCGCCGAGCGCCGCAATCGTCGCCGCGAGGCGCGAGTACGCCGGACGATGCCGCGACTCGTGCAGGTGGTGCGCCTCGTCGACGACCACGAACGAGGGCGCGCCGCCGCCGCGCAGCGCATCGCGGTGGAACTCGAGGAACTCGGGCGTCGCGAGCACGACGTCCCACGCGCCCTCGCGCAGCGCGCGAAAGAGCTCCTCGCGCTCCTCGTTGTCGATCGATCCGTTGGCGCGGAAGCAGCGCAGTCCGAGCGGATCGAGCGTGCGGCGCAGCGCCTCGTATTGATCGTTGGCGAGCGCGCGCAACGGATAGATCACCAGCGTTTTGGCGTCGCCGAGCCTGCCCTGAGCCTGTCGAAGGGAGCGCATCGCCGCGGCGAACTGAAAGCAGAACGACTTGCCGCGCCCCGTGCCGAGCACCGCGAGCGTGTTCTTCCCGGCGTCCAGCCGCTCGAGCACGGCGAGCTGCGCGGCGTGCGGCCGAGCGGAGCCGATCAGCGCCGACCGCACCAGCTCCGCGACCCGCGACTCTTCATCCAACAGAGTCTGTCCTGAGCCACACTGAGCTTGTCGAAGTGGAGTTGAAGGGCGCCGCTCCGGTGCGAGCGCGCCCGCCGATTCGCGCTCGACGAAGATGTTGACGCCGCGGTGCCGCGGCTCCACGAGCTTGCCCTGAGCCTGTCGAAGGGTCGAAGGGTCCTGCGATCCTCCGGTTAGCGATGCGATCCGAGCGCGATAACGCGCGCCCGCATCCATACGCGGCGCGATATGCGCCGCCATGCGCCGGTTGAAGAACCCCAGCTGCAGGTTGCCGTAGCACACGGCGATCGCGTTGGGATCGTGCGGGTTGTGCGGCTCGCGGCGCAGCTCGAGCGCCGCGCCGGCGCGCAGGCCGGCGATGACGTCCTGACGGCCCTCGAACGACACGCCCGCGATCTTCGTGTGGAAGCGCGGCGCATCGCCGATGGTCGCGTACGGATCGCGCAGATACGTCTCGCTCTGCGCGAAGATGCGCTGCACGAATTCGTCGGCGGCGTTCGACTCCGTCTCGGCGGAAAGCGGTTCCGTTGGCGCGTCCCGAGCCTGTCGAAGGGCCGCCTCGAAGGCGAGCTCCGAGCGCGTCGGCTCGGGGAGCGCTTTACTCCTTCGGGTGCTCTGAGCTTGTCGTTTGCTCGGACTCAGCTTGCCCTGAGCCTGTCGACGGAAACTCTTCGAGATTGAGCGCGATTTCTTCGTGGCCTTGCTCCATCGCAGCATCGTGCAGCCCGGCGTTCTGCGCGTCGAGCGGATCGAGCGCCGTCTCCTCGTCACCCGCATAGGACTCTTCGACGGCGACCGCGCCGCCGTCGCGCTTCTTGCGATAGCGCTGCGGGGTCGTCGGCGCGACGGTGCGCGCCGCCTTGGCCTTCGCACGGCGCTCGCGGCGCGCGGCGACGATGTCCTCGCGCGGCACGCCGCCGCGGCTCTGCAGCGCGCTCGATTCGGAGCGCGTCCGCGCGGTCACGGTACGATCCTGTGCGAGCCCGGCGCGGCGGCGCCTCGCGGCGGCCTCGAGCTGGCGCTTGCGGAAGACGAGCACGAGGGGCGCCGAGTAGAAGATCGAGTGGTAGCCGCCCGAGCAGATGCCGACGAGCAGCGCGAAGGCGAAGTTCTTGAGCGACGCGCCGCCCAGCGCGAGCAGCGCCACGAGCGTGATCACGACCGTCGCGAGCGTGTTGAAGGAGCGCGTCATCGTTTGCTTGATCGACTCGTTGACGATCGTGTCGTAGGCCGCGCCCGCCATCAGCTTGGTGTTCTCGCGTATTCGGTCGAGGATGACGATCGTGTCCATGACCGAGTAGCCGATGACCGTCAGCACGGCGGCGAGGAACGCGTCGTCGGCGCGCTTGTCGGCCAGCGCGTAGATGCCGATCATCATCAGGGCGTCGCGCACGAGAGCGATGACCGTGACGAGGCCGAAGATGTAGTTCCAGCCGAACCGAAACGCGATGTAGAGGAACTGGATGCCGAGCGCGATCACGAGCGCCCACAGCGCCTTCGTCAGGTACTCGCGCCCGAGCGACGGGCCGACCGCCGTGATCTGCGACGCGGCGCGATCGACGGGCGCGACCGTGCCGAGCGCGTTCCAGACGGGGGCCGAATCGTTGGCGAACGACGTCTGCGTCTGGACGACGAACTGCGTGCCGTCGCTGCCGGCGGTCGTGACCGACTCCTCGGTCATGCCGAGGCTCGCGAGCGCGGCCTTGACCTTATCGGTCGTCGTCGGCTGCGTAAACTTTACCGCGATGTCGGTGCCGCCCGTGAACGAGAGGCCGAGGCGCAGCACGTGCGACGGCTGGAAGCCGTTTCCGCCCTTGAAGCCGTTGTAGACCATCGCGCCGATGCCGAGCGCGATAATCAGGCCTGAAATCGTCTGGACGATTTGGAACCAGCCGACGATGTTCCAGTTGAGCCTGCGGAATAACATCGCCTACGCCCTAGCCTCCACCGCGGCGCCCTTCGCGAAAATGCCGACGTCGCTTCGCTTGACGCCGTAGAGCTCGGGCCTCGTGAGAATCTCGTTGTCGACCAGCACGTCCACGAAGAAGCGCGTGATGAAGACGGCGGTGAACAGCGAAACGACGGTGCCCCAGAAGAGCGTGAACGCGAAGCCCTTGACCGTGCCCGTGCCCAGCATGTAGAGCACGCCGGCGCCGACGATCGTCGTGAAGTGGCTGTCGAAAACGGCTGAGAACGCGCGCTGGAAGCCGACGCGAACCGCGGCGCGCATTGTCTTGCCGTTCCACAGCTCTTCCTTGATGCGCTCGAAGATCAGCACGTTCGCGTCGACGGCCATGCCGATCGAGAGCACGAAGCCGGCGATGCCCGGCAGCGTCAGGTTCGCCCCCGAGACCGCGAGGATCGCCAGCATGATCAGGACGTAGATCGCGAGTGCGACGTCGGCGAGCAAGCCCGGCAGGCGATAGACGAAGATCATGAACAGCAGCACGAGGCCGAGCCCGAGAGCCGCCGCGCGCATCGACTGGATCAGGTCGAGCTTACCGAGCGTCGGGCCGATGGTCTCCTTCTCGACGATCTTCACGCTGACGGGGAGCGCGCCGGCGTTGAGCTCGTTGGCCAGCGTGATCGTTTCGTCTTGCGTGAAGCTGCCCGTGATCTGGCCGCTATCGTAGATCGGGCTCTGAATGATCGGAGCCGAGAGGTAGCGATGGTCGAGGAAGATGCCGAGCGGCTTCTGCAGATTCGACGACGTCAGTTTGCCGAACTTGGCCGGATTCTTCGTCTGGAAGGTGATGTCGGGATGGCCGGACTGGTCGTAGCTGGCCTGCGCCGCCTTGAGATCCTTGCCGGAGTACACCACGTCGCCGCTCTTCTCGTACGCGGTCTTCGAGACGTAGAGCTCTGCGTCGGCCTTCGCCTTCGCGTTGACATTGGGTTGCTTCAACAACGCGTTGGCCGCCTCGGCCTTCTGCATGACGTCGAACGGCACGATCTTGTACTCGAGCACCGCGACCTGCTTGAGCACCTGCTCGGCCTGGTCCGGATTCTTCACGTTGGGAAGCTCGACCAGGATGCGATCGCTGCCGACGTTGCTGATCGACGGCTCCGCGACGCCCAGGCCGTTGATGCGGCGGTCGATCACCTCGCGCGTCTGCGCCTGAACCTGACTCGTGATCTGCGGAACCTCGGCCGTAGGATAGAGCTGCAGCAAGAGGCGCGCGCCGCCCTGCAGGTCGAGGCCGAGGTGAACGTTCTTCTGCACCGGCCACACCAGCCAGATCGAGACCGCGCAAATCGCGACGATGACGAGCGCCTTAAACGGCGCCTTCAGGTTCTTCCAGTTCATTGGAGCCGGTGGAGCTTAGCCTTCCGGCGGCGCCGGGCCTGCCATCGCGGAAACGCCGGGACGCCACAGACGCCGCCCGATCGCGAGCAGCCCGGCGATCGCGGCGGCCGCGATCGCGCTCCACAGGGCTCCCTGGGCGGCCCGCCCGTAGATGAAGGCGCCCGCTGCGAACAGCGCGCCGTACACCGAGGCGAGGCCGAGCACCCAGCCGAGCAGCGCGAGCGAGAGCGAGTCGGGCGACGCCGGGAGGCCGCTCGCGCGGCGCACCCGCGCCCAGCCCGGCCCGGCGGGCCGGACCAGGCGGTAGAACGCCGCCAGCGCTTCGGCGCCGACGGGCGGCGTGAGGAACGTTGTCGCAAGCCACACGACCGTCGTGATGCCGATCGTGATGAGCAGCGCGTCGACGCTGGCGACGGCGTGGCCGAGCTTGCCCGCGACGAAGAACGCCAGCGCGACCACGAACGACGCGGCCATCGCGCTCACCTCGCTCCAGGCGTTGATCCGCCACCAGAACCAGCGCAGCAGGTAGATCAGGCCGGTGCCCGCGCCGATCGAGAGCAGCAGGTTGAACGCATTTTTCGCGTTATCGAGCGCGAGCGTAAGCGCAACGCCGACGCCCATCAGCAGCACGGTCACGAGCCGTCCGGCAAACACGAGCTCGCGCTGGCTCGAGCCGGGCCGGATGAAGCGCTGGTAGAAATCGTGCACGAGATACGACGTGCCCCAGTTCAGGTGCGTCTCGATCGTCGAGCGATACGCCGCGAAGATGCCCGCGACCATGAAGCCCGCGAAGCCGGCGGGCAGGAACACGAGCATCGCCGGATACGCGATGTCGTTGCCGATCAGGTTGGCGGCGACGTTGGGGAAGCGCAGCTGGATGTCGTGCAGCGAAGGATAGACGATCGTCGAGGCGAGCGCCACGACGATCCACGGCCACGGGCGCAGCGCGTAGTGCATCACCTGGAACGCGAACGTACCGAACAGCGCGTCGGACTCGGTGCGCGCGGCGAGCATGCGCTGCGCGACGTAGCTGCCGCCGCCCGGCTCCGCGCCGGGATACCACACCGACCACCACAACACGGTGAGCGGGATCACAAAGATCGCGAGCGCCGTCTTCGGATCCGCGAAGTTCGGTAGGATCGAGAGCGTGAGCGGATGCGCTTGCGCGACGTGCGTCATGAGGCCGTGCAGACCGCCGACGCCGGGCGCGTGGATCGCGAAGTACGCAGCGGCGAACGCCGAGGTTATCGTGATGCCGAACTGGATCGTGTCGGTGACCATGACGCCCCACAGCCCGGCCGTCGCCGCGAAGACGATCGGGACGGCGACGCATATCGCGAGCGTCTCCGCGCGCGGCCAGCCAAACAGGATGCCGGCGATCTTGACGAGCGCGAGGTTGACGGTCGCGATGATCCAGCAGTTGAAGAATAGCCCGAGGTAGATCGCGCGGAAGCCGCGCACGAACGACGCAGCGCGTCCGGCATAGCGCAGCTCGTAGAACTCGAGGTCGGTGAGCACGCCCGACCGGCGCCATAGCCGCGCGTAGAAAAAGACCGTCGCCATTCCGGTGAGCAGAAACGACCACCAGAGCCAATTCTCGGCGACCCCGCCGTCGCGCACCAGATTGGTCACGAGGTTCGGCGTGTCGGTCGAGAACGTGGTCGCGACGAGCGAGATGCCGATCAACCACCACGGCGCCTGCCGCCCCGCCGCGAAGAACTCGGTGATGTTTCGCCCCGCGCGCCGCGCCAGAACGATCGCCGGAACGAAGCTCACGCCCAACGACACGACCACGATTGCCCAGTCCAAGGGCGCGAGTTTCATGCAGGCAGCGCGTTCGGTTCCCTCTCTTCGATGACCTCGGCGGGCGCGAGCGTCACGTCGCTCGGTAGCTCGCCATAGGCATACACGCCGATCCGCACGCCGCAACGCAACAGGAAGTCCGCAAGCATTGGCCGCAGCGCGGCGGTGCAAACGACGGCAGCACGGTCGCGCGGCGTCCGCGTCGCGTACGCTTCGATGCGCGCGCGAACGGCCAGCGCCGTCGCGGGATCGTAGGCGTCGGAGCGGCACCAACTCGCGACCAGCCGCTGCTCGAACGCGGGCTCGAAGATTGCCGGCTCGAGCTGCCGAACGCCCCTGCGCCGCAGCAGGTCCGGCACGATCGCTCGTCGCGCCGCCTCGGCGAGCTCGCGCGGCTCGTGCGTGCCGGCCTCCAACATCGCTTCGATGACGGCGATCGGATCGCGCGGCCACGCCGCCTCGCGCAACAAAAGCCCAAACGCGCGATGCAGCGCGCCGAACGGCAACGCATCTCCGCCGATCTCCTTGACGAGTGCCGGAACGCTGGCGCGCAGATGTTCGAGCAGCGTTTGCAACTCCTGACGCCCGACGAGCTCGGCCGCGTGGACGCGCGCGATCTCGGCGAGATGCGATCCGATCACCGAGATCGGATCGAACACGAGCGCCCCCGCGTTCGCCGCAGCGTCGCGCCTCTGCGGCGCGATCCAGGCCGACGGCAATCCGTAGACGGGTTCAGGTTCGATCCTCACGCCGAACGACGCGAGGACCGCTTCGTCGGCAACGGCGAGCAGCCGGTCGAGCTCGAGCCGCCCGGCGCCGACCAGGCGATCACGGACGCGGATTCCATACGTGCGCGATTCGCGTCCGAGGTCGTCGCGAAGGCGGACGCCGGGCAGCACGACGCCGATGTCGGCGGCGAGCGCGCGGCGCACCTCGCCGATTCGGTCCAGCAGGGCGTCGGAGAGCGGCGGCGCGAGCAGCGCGGCCAGGTCTGCGCCTATCTCGACGGCAATCGCGTCGACGCCGACGAGCCCGAGCGCGAGCTCGGGACGGCGCATCGCATTGCGCTTGATGCGCTCGCGTGCGTCGGCGGCTTCGACTTCGGCGCGCGCGCGATGCCGCTGCGCCGCGCTCGCCATCACAAACGCACTCGCGCCGAGCACGGCAAACAGCGGCCGCGGCAGCGCCGGAACGAGCGCGAGCACGAGCAACAGGGCGCCCGCGCTGCGCAGCACCTCGGGTCGCGAGAAGAGCTGCGCGGCGAGGTCGGCGCCCAGCGCGCCGTCCGACGCAACGCGCGTGACCATCATGCCCATCGCGGTCGAGATCAGAAACGCCGGCAGCGTCGTGACCAGTGCGTTTCCAATGGAGAGAAGCGCGAAAGTGTTGAGCGCGTCGATCGGCGACAGGCCGTGGTACGCGATGCCGACGACGACCCCGCCGGTTAGATTGAGCGCCACGATGATCAGCGCAGCGATCGCGTCGCCCTTAACGAACTTGCCGGCGCCGTCCATCGCGCCGTAGAAGTCCGCCTCACGCTGGACGGCCTCGCGCTTGCGCCGCGCACCATCCGCATCGAGCGCTCCCGCGTGCACGTCCGCGTCGATCGCCATTTGCTTGCCCGGCATTGCGTCGAGCGTAAAGCGGGCCGCCACCTCGGCAACGCGCTGCGAACCGCTTGCGATGACGACGAATTGTATCGTCACCAAGATGGAAAACACGATCAGCCCGACGACCAGGTTCCCGTGCACGACGAAGGCGCCGAACGCGGGAATGATCGCGCCCACGGCGCCGGGGGTCGCTCCCGACGTGAGAATCAGACGCGTCGCCGAGACGTCGAGTGAGAGTCGAAAGAGCGTCGCGATCAGCAGCGCCGGAGCGAACGCCGAAAATTCAAGCGGATCCTCGACGCTGACGGAGAGCAGCAGAACTAGGGCGGAGCCGAAGATGTTGACGCCGAGCAGCAGGTCCAGCAGCCACGGCGGCAGCGGCACGATCAGGATCGCGACGATTGCCAGCAGCAAACCGGCGAACGAGTAAATCGCCGGCTTGCGCGGCATCATTAGTGCAATGCCGGCGCGCGCAGCAGCGCCGCGACAACCTCTGCGACGGCGACGTAATGAGCGTGCGGTATCGGTTCGCCGGCGCGTCCGTCGCGGTAGAGCGCGCGAGCCAGGTCGGCGTTCTCCACGACGGGAACGGCGTACGCCCGCGCCGCGTCTCGAACGAGCAACGCCAGCTCGTCGACGGCGCGCACCAAGATCTTCGGCACGGCAACGGCCGGAGGCCGGTACTCCAGCGCGACGGCAACGTGCTCGGGATTGACCACGACGAAGGCGGCATCTTTGACGCGTCTCAAGCCGCCCCGCAGCAGCGACCGGTGCAGCGCGCGGCGGCGGCCGCGCGCGACGGCATCGCCCTCTTCGTCCTTCGTCTCGCGTTTGCGCTCCTCGAAACTCATGTACAATTTCCGCAGCCATGCGCCCCGCGCCGCTCCGTACTCGGCGATCGCGAAGCACAGGCCGACGGCGCCCGCCGCCGCCGCGACGCCCTCCGCTCCCTTCCACGCACCCGCCGCGGCGGTGTGCCAGCTCGCGGCGCGCAACATCGCCGCCGCGCTGGCTTCGATCGCCGGCGTCATCGCGACGAGCGCGCAGGTAAAGGCGAGTGTCGCGCGGAGCGTGCGAGTCAGGGTGTCGCGCGAACAGATGCGCCGCAGGCCCTCGAGGGGATTGAGGCGTTCGAGCTTCGGCGCCGCGCCGGCAAACGTCATGCCGGTCTGCATGACACCCGCCAGCGCTCCGGCTAACGCAGCCGCGCCCACGACGAGCAACGCGACCGCCAAGACCAGCGCGCAGCTAGGCGCAACGACCGCTTTCGTCGCCGCTCCCACGATCGCACCCGCGGCGACGGTACCCAGCACTGGGGCAGACGCGACCGCGGTCGCCGCCGCGGCCGCGAACGAGAAATTGGCGGAGAACTCGCTCGACCGCGCGACGTTTCCCTCGCGCTTGGCTTTGGCAATTCGCCGCGGCGTCGGTTCGAACGGTTTTTCGGAGGCGTCGCTCATCGCACGGCTTCGGGCACGGCGATCGCCGTCATCACGATCGCCGCTGCGAACGCGAGGGGAAACGCCAGCGTGAAGCTCCCAAAGCGCGGAACGACGCGCGAAAGCGCGCCGAGCGCGATCTGTACGACGAACGCTAAGCCCACGGCAGGCGCCGCAACCTGCAGCGCCACGCCAACGAAGGCGGTCGCGAAATTCGCGACAAAGGCGCCCCACGCCGATGGGTCAGGCGTGCTGCCCGGCGCGATGTGCGCGAAGCTCTGAGCGAACCCCGCGAGCGTCAAGCGATACGCTCCGGTCAGAAAGAACGCGCCGGTGAGCGCGAGCGACCAGACGCGCCCGAATCCGCTCGGCGCGACCAGTTGCAGGCTCGGGGCGATCGCCCGAACTCCAACGTAGTCGTCTACGACGCGGCCGCCGGCGTAAGCGCCGTCATAGAGCAGCGAAGCCGCCATGCCGATCGCGCCGCCGATCAGAAACTCGGCGACGAAAGCGACGACGAACGCGACGCCGCCGTCGTCCGGCACGGCCGCGCGCGCGCCGGGCGCGACCGCCATCGCGAGCAGCAGCGCGAATCCGGCGCGCAACGGTGCGGGCACGCTCGGATGCGAGAACCCCGGCGCGCGAAAAACGAATCCCAGGCAGCGCGCCAAGACGAGCAGCTGCGTCATCAGCGGCCCGCGCACAGGGCCGCAATGGCATCGAGGGCATGGTAGAACAGTGCCGCGAGAAGGCGCATCGCCGAAGTGCCGAACAGAGCGACGGTCAAACCGACGGCCAGGACCTTCGGCAACAGCGTCAGCGTCTGCTCTTGCACCTGCGTGGCCGCCTGCAGGACCGCGATCCCCGTGCCAACCGTTGCCGCGACGGCGAGCATCGGTAATGCGATCGCGGCCGTCGTCATCAGCGCGTCGTGCATCAACCCGTCGAGCGCCTCCACCGCTCAACGGTACAGCGACGCAGTTACTGCCGCGTTACCGCGTTGTTATGGAGAAGGCCGGACGCCACGCGCTGGCGGCGAGCAGCGACGACACGATCGCCCGCGTCGCGGGCGATCGGTTGAGCGTGTAAAAGTGGATGCCGGCCGCGCCGCCGAGCAGCAGTTCCAACGCCTGCATCGAGGCGTAGGCAACGCCGAGATCTTCCACGGCCTTGTCGTCGCCCTTGCGCGCCTCCATCTCGACGCGAAGCTTGGGTGGAATGCTGGCGCCGCACATCGCGACGAAGCGCTGGATCTGCCCGAAGTTCGTGATTGGCATCAGACCCGGAAGCAACGGTATGTCGACGCCGGCGGCGCGCGCGCGCCGCTCGAACGTGAAGAAATGCGCGTTGTCGAAGAACAGCTGCGACACCAGGAAATCGGCGCCGGCATCCGCCTTGATCTTCAGTTTGAGCAGATCGTCTTCGAACGTCGGGGCCTCCGGATGCTTTTCGGGATAGCACGCCGCACCGATGCAAAAGTCGTAGTTGCGCTTGAGCATCGCGATGAGGTCGCTCGCGTGAGCGAAGCCGCCCAACGGCGGCTCGAAGGCGGAGCCCGCCCGCGGATCGCCGCGCAACACAAGCACGTTTTCGATGCCCGCGCGCGCCAGCTCGTCGAACAATGAGCGGAGCTCGGAGCGATTCGCGCCAATGCACGTCACGTGCGCGACGACGGTCAGCCCTGTTTCTTGCTGGATCTGCTTCGCGAGCGCCACCGTGCGCGCGCGCGTCGAGCCGCCGGCGCCGTAGGTAATCGAGACGAACGACGGGCGCAGCGGCTGCAGCGCCGCAATCGTTTCAAAGAGCCGGCGCGAGCCATCGTCATCTTTCGGCGGAAAGAACTCGAAGGAGAAAAACGGCCGCTGCGTCGCGAGCGCCTCGCTGATGCGCATGGGAAGCGTTTATCGAAAGCTCGCGGCAACGCCTCCGCACAGGAGCGCCCAGCCGTCGACCATGACGAATAGGAGCAGCTTGACCGGCAGCGAGACGACCGGCGGACTGAGCATCATCATCCCGAGCCCCATCAGCATCGCGGCGACGGCCAGATCGATGGCCACGAACGGCAGATAGAGCGCGAAGCCGATGGCGAAGGCGTTGCGCAGCTCGCCGACCACGAAGGCCGGGACGAGCACGTTCAGCGGCGCGTTGCGCTCCGGCTCCGGCCGCCGGTGCGCGATGCGCTCGAAGAGGCTTACATCGGCGGCGCGAGCCTGGCGCAGCATGAAGGCCCGCAGCGGGTCGATCGCCCTCGCAAGGGCGCGTGAGGCCGGGATCTTTCCGTTCGAATACGGCACCACCGCGTCACGTGCGATGCGCTGCACGGTCGGCGCCATAACCACTAAAGTCAAGACGAGGGCCAAGCCCGTGAGCACCGCGTTCGGCGGGAGCGCCGAGGCGCCGATCGCCGACCGCACGAGCGAGAGCACGACGACGATCCGGACGAACGACGTGCACATCACCAGCAGCAGCGGCGCGAGCGAGAGAACCGTGAGGCTGACGAGAAGCTCGAGCGGAACGGGCGGATGCCGGCCTGACGCCGCGGCGAGCGCGTCAAAAGACATCAGAGTGCGAACAGCTCGGTGATGCGCAGCCCGAAGTTCTCGTCGACCGCGACGATCTCGCCGCGCGCGATCGGCCGGTCGTTCACCAGCAGGCAGACGGGATGATTCGCCGCTCGATCGAGTTCGACGACCGATCCCGTACCGAGCTTGAGGATCTCGGCGACCGACATCATCGCGCTCCCGAGCTCCACCGTCAGGCGCAGCGGGACGTGCATGAGCAGGTTCATGTTCGCCGGATCTGCCGGCTTCTCGGCCGAGCTCACGCCGTCTCGCGGATCACCTTCGCCGCTACCGCGTAGCGGCCGTTACCTACGCCGCACGGGCCGCGCGCGATCGGCCGTCCCGCGATCGTCAACGTGCAGCGGCGCAGATCCTCGGCGCGAATCGGGAGCATCGTTCCGACAGCAAAACGGCCGACGTCGCGAACCAAAGTGCTTCCCAGATCGATCGCCGCGACGGCGGCGACGCGAACGTCCACCAGATGCAGGAGCTCGAAGCCGCCGCGCGGCTCCGGTGCCGGATCGCGTGAAAGCGCGATGCCGATCCTGGCCTCGACCGGCCCCTCGAGCGACATCTCGAAAAACGTGACGAATCCATCGATCGCGCAGACGCGCTCGATGGCGCGGCTCTCGCGCGCTCCGCAGACCGCGATCAGGTTCGCCGCGATCGCGTTCGCCGCTCGGTCGACGACGTCGCGCTCGATCGGAGAGAGTTCCCGCGCGTCCGGCGTCGCCGGTTCGCCGAAAATCGCGCTCGCAATGGCGATCGCGTCGGGTGCGCGGAGAACGATAGCCGCATCGGCCACGCTTCCGCGAACGCGATACATCGTCGCGTGCAACGCGATGGCGTCCCACGCGCGCGGATCGGGAATTACCGGCTCGAACAGCCGTAGCATGACCGGCGCCCCGAGTAGGGCGCTCAAGCGTTTCGCGTATGCCGTTGGCGACGACGCATGCGGCGCTCGCCGGAAGCGAGGAACGCCGCTCGAATCGAGCTTCGCGGACGCGCTTTCCCGTGTTCGAAACGGTCGCGGAAGCGGGAGCGAATCCAAGCGACCTCATTTGACGAGATCCATGGTCGTCTTTCCGAGATGCGCCCGGGCGGCTTCCGCGGCCTGGAGCGCGTCGAACCGTCAGGTATGCATCCTTCAGCCGGACCAGACTCTCGTCGATATCGATCCGGCTGCGGTCCCGCTGCATGGTCGCGAGCGGCGCAAAGCGATCGCCTCCGGGCAGGCCGACCTCCGGCGCGATACCCGGCGGCGGCTGCAGCTCGTCGCCGTTGCCGACGAGCCTCGTTCCGGCCGGGAAGCGAGCCAGCACGATGCGTCCGACGACGACACGTTGCGATTCGCGCGCGCCGGTGCGCGGCTCGATCGTGTCGCGTCGGTAGGCAAAGTGCCGTCGCGCTCGACGTGAGCGTCGCGGACGCGACCCAAGGATTGATCGACCGGATCGACGCGCAGCGGCTCGGGCGAGTCGCCGGTAGCGCGAACGCCGCGTACGGTTCGCCCGCTGCTGTCAACGAGCGTGCCGTTACGAATCGCGAACGCTCCGTCACGCGTGTACGCGTTGTTGCCGCGGTCGTCGGTCGTGACGAAATACGCGTGGTCCGGCGCGCTAACCGCCAAGGGATCGAGCGTGAAGTCGGAGGCAGCCGCGGGGGTCAAGACGTCGTCGTGCTGCCGGTACGGCTCCCGGCGTGAAGGCTCGCCGCACGTCGGCGGCGCGCTCGGTGATTCGATCGAGCGCCGCACTCATGGCGGCGTTCAGAAACATTGCGGACTTCCTTGCGTGCGCAATTCGACGCCGATGCCGCGCGCCGCGAGCGCGACGCGGGCTCTGCGCGAGCGCTCGTGCGACCGCTTCGCGCAGATGCGGACGGCACAAGCGCGATGAGCGTCGTGCGGTTCCCTTTGGTCTGCAATACGACGTGAATGCGCGCGTTGCCGCGGCCCACCGAAAAGGTCGCGCGCCGCAGGGCCGCGTCTGCAAACGCCTTTTCGATCGCGCCCGCAAGCTGCGGCAGCGGCGCGGCGACCGACGCGAAGCCGGCGCGATTTGGCGTCCGTCGAGGCTCGCCGTTCTTCGGCCGAGAATCTGCGCGGCGCGACGTCGAACGCGCACCGTGTTGAGCGGCGCCGCGGCGCGCGACTCCACGGCGATCTGCGCAGTGTTCCGCCGGTCGCTCGCAGCTTACCTGCGGCTTCCGACGGCGTGGCGCGCCTCAGCCTAAGGCGGCATACCATGCCTGCGAAAGCACTCGCCGATCGATGGCCGCGAGGGGAGCGGCGAGGATGCTCACTTCCAGTTGCTGCGTCATCATGGCACGATGATGCCAGCGGGCTGTGAGCCGCCGTTGGTCGTAAGGTTGCCGAGTTGCGACCGCGCGCGATAGCGCGTCAAGACGTTGCGAACGTAGTTTCGCGTCTCAATACGGCGGAACCCGCCGTATCGCTCCACGGCGGCAGGGCCTGCGTTGTACGCGGCGACAGCGAGCGCGACGTCGCTGAAATCGGTCGAGCAAGCCGCGCAGATAGCGCGTGCCGCCTCGGACGTTTTGCGCCGGGTCGTATGCATCGGCTGACCCCGAGGCTCGGGCGGTCTCGGG
This sequence comes from Vulcanimicrobiota bacterium, assembly GCA_963736475.1. Classification (GTDB taxonomy): domain Bacteria; phylum Vulcanimicrobiota; class Vulcanimicrobiia; order Vulcanimicrobiales; family Vulcanimicrobiaceae; genus Cybelea. The sequence goes on from CAVTOQ010000007.1 coordinate 332,631, forward strand.
CATCAGCTGCATCAAGCCGCGCGCGCCGGCTCCGGACGTGGCGCCGGCGATCGAAAGCCGATTCGTTTTGCACGATGGCTTCGATCAGCGCGGGGTCGACGCGAAACTCCGCCGCGCTCGCGCAGATGATGCGATCGATCGCGCGCGCGTGAGGCGGCGCTCGCCGCGCGTCGCGCCGGCCTTTTGAACGACGGCGTCAAGGGCTGCGGCGAATCGCACGGCCGGCGTTCGCCCGGTCCGGCCGCGATCGCTTCGATGCGTCGCCGAATCGCCGCCAGCTCGTCAGCGAATCTCCATCCGTCGCCGAAGAGCGTCGGCGATCTCGAACAGCTGCGAAAGCGTCGCGCCGGCGCGCTGCGTCCGTCGGATTGCCGCAGGAAGCCTTCGATCCGCGGCTCCGCCGCGAGGGCCGCGCGCGTGGCGCGATCGGCCGGTTCGATCCCCAGCGCGCGCGCGTCGTCGATGCGATCGAGCAGCGCGATCGCGCGGCGCACTCGCCGCGCCGCGCTGCAGATGGTCTTCGGCCGCGACCGTCGCCATCGTGCGGCTGGCGCTGCGCAGCACGTCGACCGCGGGGAACTTACCCGAGTGGGCGAGGCGCGTCGAGAGAGCGACGTGTCCGTCCAGCAGCGATCGCGCGGCTTCGCTCACGGGATCGCGGTCGTCGCCGTCGGCAAGCACGGTGGCGAACATCGTGATGGATCCCGAGCGCAGCTGTCCCGCGACCTCGACCAATCGTGCCAACTCCGCAAAGACGCTCGGCGGATAGCCTCCGCGCCCGGTGCTTTCGCCGCGCGGCGACGCGGATTTCGCGCAGCGCCGCGGCGACGCGCGCGAGGCTGTCGACGATCAGGACGACATCGAGCCCTCGATCGCGTAACGCGCGGGCATGCGCGACCGCGACGTGACATGCAGCGACGCGCTCGTGCGGCGGCCCGATCGCTGGTCGCGCAAACGATCGTCGTCACGATCGCTGCGCAGCGCGATCCAGCGCTGTGCCTCGCGTCCGCGCTCGCCGGCGAGCGCAACGACGACCGCATCCGCGGCGCAGCCGCGCACGATCGTCTCGACGAAGACGCTCTTGCCGCTTCCGGGCGCGCCGAAGATTCCGACGCGCGCCCCGCGGCCGATCGTCAGCAGCCCGTCCACAACGCGAATGCCGGTCCACAGCGGCACGTTGATCGGCGCGCGCTCGTTCGGAAGCGGCGCGCGACGGCTCCAATGCGACGCGCCGTCCGCGCAGAGCGGGGCCGTCCGTCCAGCGGCGCGCCGTGACGCGTCGATCGCGCGCCCGAACGCGCAGGTTCCGAGATCGAGCGCGCGGCGTGGCGTCATCGCGCAGCGTGCGAGGATGGCGTTCAAGCGCGACTCCATTCGCAAGATCGATCGTGCCGCTATGCAGCTCGATCACCACGTCTCCGCGATGCAGCGTGTCGTCGGCAACGACCGCGATCGGCAGCTCCGCGAGCGCCTCGACGTCCGCCGGATGACGCGCAGAGCCAGCAGCGGTTCGTCGGCGAACCGTTCGCAGCGCGGCGGCGACGATCGCGGCGACGTCGGCCGGCGCAAGCCGAAGTTCTCGCGCCAGCACGTCGCGCGCGATCGCCGGCAGCAGGCGCGCTACCGCTACGTCGATGGCGTCGGCCAAGCGCGGCGCGAAACCGGCGCGCCGCACCGGATCGCTATCCGCGCGCTCGTTCGCGACGGACGTTCGGCGGCGGCTCGATCGCGGGAATCGTCGGCCGCCTCGCGCTGGCGCCGGGCGCAGGAACACGTCGAGCGGGACGAACTCGTCAGGCACGACGGACGCAACAGCTCCTGCGCATCCTCGAGCAGCGGCGAGTGACGGCGCTGCATGCGGCTGACGATCGCTTCGCGTTCGTGCGGCGGGTAGAGCTCGAGCACCGCGGTTGCCGTCGCTGCCGGGAGGGCGCTGATGATCGCAGCGGCCGCATGCGGCGGCTCGCGCTCGAGCATCGAACGAACGCGACCCGGCGCGAACGCCTGCTGCGGCCTTTGACGTTCGCGCGAGCAACGCGCGCTCCGCGAGCTCTCGTACCAACGCGGCGATCGGCGGCAACGCAACCCGCGTGCACGCGACCAGTCCAATCGTCAGGATAACGACCGGCGCCAGGGGCACGATCGCGCCGTAGAGCAGCCACCAGACGTCCTTGCGCGCGACGGGAGGGCTGCGAAAATCGACGCGCCTCGACCGCTAGCGCTGTCGCCCCGGCGCGCATCGTAGCCCACCGTCGCCGCGGCGAGATCCCGGACTTTCGCAAGATCGAGCGCACGCGTCTCGTCGACGAATACTGCTGTCGAGACACGCTTGATCCCGCCGGACGGCACGTGCGAGATGAGTTCGTGCGTCTCGCTTCCGCGATCGTCGCCCTGCTCGACGTGACGATAATGCTTGCCGCTGCCGTCGTAGCTCTCGCTGCGGCGCACGGCGGCGATCGGCTGCGCACCGAGCGGCCGCGCGACGGACGTCGCGCTCCGCATACTGCGTGCCATCGTATTCAGCGCGTACGCGCACGATCGCCGCGCCGTCCCCGAACGCGCCATCGAGAGCCGATTGAAGCGAACGCTGCAGGTCGGCTGCGTCATCGCCGGCGCGAACGTCGTCGGCAAGCGCGACGCCGCGGTCGTCCAGAATCGTGACCTGAGAGGGCCGCAACTGCGGGACACTCGCCGCGACGAACGCGCGAATGCCGGCCACGGCTTCGTGCGACAAGTTGCGTACCGGCACGCAACCGCAGCCGCACGCTCGCGCTGGCGTCCTGCGCGGTCTCGTCCGCGAACTCCGCCGACTTCGCCGGCGCGACGATGACGCGTGCGTCGTCCACGCCGTCGATGCCTCGTAGCCCGGCCTCGATGTCGCCCGACAATCCGGCGCGCGTCTGCGCGTCGACTACCGATTGCGGCGTGAGCACGCCGATGCTCGCCATGGCCTCGCCGGTGCTGAAGAGATGCTGATGCGGCACCCCGGCGAGCGAGAGCCGCAACAACAGATCGTTACGGCGCGCCGCGTCCACGAGGACGTTATCGGCCGTCGGCGTGAACGCCACGTTCCAGCCGGCCAGTCGTTCTTCGACCTCGACAAGCTGGTCGGGATGCAGCGGCTGCGCGAAGAGCGTCGATACGCGACGCGTGCCCCAGCAGTATCCCGCCGATCCCGGCCGCGATCGCGCCGATCGCGACGACGGTTGCCGCCCAGCGCGCAGCCCTCGGCAGGGCGTTCCATCGCGTCAAGATCTGCGCGAGTGCAAGCATCGGGAAAGGAAACCTAGATCTGCATGTTGAGAATGGACTGGATCGCCTGCGCGAGACGCTGCGCCGTGGCCGTCGCGACCGACAGCGCGACGTCGGCGCGGGCGCGTTCATAGACCGCCGTTTCGAGCGAGCCCGTACCGTAGGCGAACGCGTCTTCGGCACGATTCGCGCCGGCGAGCGCGTTGCCAACCGCGTCGAGCGCTCGCGCGAAATCAGCGTCCTCGCCTTGCGCAGCCGGTGCCGGCGGGAGCATCCGGCGCGATCGGCTCGACTCTCACAGCCGCTCCAACTCGATCGTACTTCTCGGCGAGCGTTTTGCCGACGTCGAAGATCGATGCGTCGGATTCGTAGGCTCGCGAGGCGTTCATCACGGCGATCATCTCGGTCAGGATGTCGACGTTGGTTCCGCGCTCGGTATGCGTTCCGTTAAACTCGACGCGAGCGTCACCGTCGTCGGCGTCGACAACGCGGAACTCCGGAATCATGCGAGCATAATCGGCGTTCGGACCCGCCGCCTCGGCGGCGGCGACGTTGCGCGCGGCGACGTCGAGCGCCGCGCGCTGCGCGTCCATGCCGCTGGCGGCGGCATCCAGCAAGTCGATCGTCATTTCGCCACCGCCTTGATCTCCTCGAAGCGCGCCCGCTCTGCGCCGAGCAGCGCCTCGGTGAAGATCGCGGCCTGCGCGGTCTGCGCCATCGCGGCGTCGGCGGATCGCCCCGGCGCCGCACCGGAGTTTGCCCGAGCGACCGCGGCCTGTGCGTCCCGCAGGCGCGCGTGGGCGGCGCTTAAGGCGTCGCGAAGAGAATCTCCAACGTCAAACATACCGCAATCGTAGCGAGCCGGTTTGGCTGCGGCACATACCGCAATTTGCACGCGATATGACGTGAAAGCGGGATGAAGATTAAGTTGGAACGGCCTAATGAACGGGTAAGAATAGCTTGAAAACCGCTCCCGGCGCCCGGTCCACGGGTAAAGAGGAGAGGGCACTAGGTTATAATGGTCTCCGGAAAAGGAGGAAACGTGCGAATTATTAAGAACCCTTCCCGCAATCATCGCGGCAATACTCATCACCGCAGTCCCATTGCCCTCGCCGGCGCAATTCACCGTCGGCGTGGGCTTCACGATCGGCTCGCCGCCGCCGCCGCTGCCGGTCTACTCGATGCCTCCGGCGCCCTATCCGAACTGGCAGTGGACCCCCGGCTACTGGGCCTGGGGACAGGCCGGCTATTACTGGGTGCCCGGCGTCTGGGTCGCCCCGCCGTCCGTCGGGCGTCTACTGGACGCCCGGCTACTGGGGCTACTCGGGCGGCGACTACGGCTGGAACGGCGGCTACTGGGGCCCGTCCGTCGGCTTCTACGGCGGCGTTAACTACGGCTTCGGCTACTTCGGCACCGGCTTCGTCGGAGGCTCGTGGGACGGAGACGCCTTCCGTTACAACACGGCCGTCGTCAACGTCAACCGGACGGTCATCCACAACACCTACAACAAGACCGTCATCAACAACTACAACCATTCACGCGTGAGTTATAACGGCGGCCACGGCGGCGTCTCCGCCCGGCCGACGTCGGCGCAGATCGACGCGCGGCGCAGCGGCCGCGCGCCGACGACGGCTCAGGTGCAAACGGCGAAAGTTGCGGGCCAGGATCGCAACCTCTACGCCAACGTCAACAAGGGCAAGCCGCCCGTGACCGCAGTGCAGAAACCGCATCACCGATCCGAAGCAGCTCCCGAAGTATGCGCCGGTAACGGCCGCCGACAAGCAAGCCGCGCAGGCGAGCATGAAGGGAACGGCCAAGGCGCCGGCAAGCCGCGAACAAGGCGACGGAGCACGGCACACAAGGCGCCGACGACCACCAACAAGGCGCCGACCGACGACGCACAAGCAGCCGCCGGCGAACAACACGATGAGTCGTCGCATCACCAGCAGCAGAACAGCATGCAATCGCAGCAGATGCACAAGCAGTCACGAGCGGCGCGATGCACAAACAGTCATCGAGCGGTGCGATGCATCAGGGCGGCCAGCGTCCGCCTGGCGGCGGCCAAGGCCATCCGAACGGCGGCGGCAAGCCGCCGGGCGGCGGCGGCGGCAAGCCTCCGGGCAGCGGCGGCGGCGGCAGGGCAAGAACAAACCGCCTCGCGGTTAAAGCTCCGTTCACAAACAGCAGGGACCCGCTCTCGGGTCCCTGTTCTTTTTAGGAGACTCACGCGCGATCGGCAGGCCCGCGCGTCGAGCGGAACGCCGAGCATCAGGCGCGTGACCTCGTCGTAGTTCGCGACGCCGGACGCGATGCGGTTGCTCTTGAGATAGGCGTTGTACGTGCGCCACGACCAGTGCGCGAGCAGCACGTTGATGTGCCGCGCGTTGCGCCGGCGCAGCGCCGCGAAGTCTTGCCACACGAGCGGCACGAACTCGCGGTGCGCGTAGTGCCGCTTCTGCGGCAGGTATAGGAACAGCTCGAACCACCCGGAGTACTGCACGGCCGGGTCGCGGCGAGCGCAAGCAGGTGACGATCGGCCAAATAGTTGGCCTCGTCTTCGCGCGCGTATGCGGCGTCGTGGCTCCACTCGTGCGCCAGATCGAAGGGCCGCTCGAACCACAAGAGGTCCGACGCCAGTCGCGACGTTGAGCGTGAGCGGATTGATGAAGCCGCTCGTTCCGGTCGCGACCATGAACGGGATCGGCGACCGTCGGCTTCGGCGGCGCCGACGTGCGGCGTCCAGTCGTCACCGGCGCGCTGCACCGCCGGAAGCCACGCCGCGCGCAGCGCCTCGAGATCGAGCGGCGTGCGCCGCGCGCGCGTGCGCCGCGGCGGCGAGCGCGTTCATCTGCGCCATCGCGCGCGCGCGCAGCGACCGCAGCCGCCTGCCGGCGTCACGCGCGCCGGATCGAAACGCACGCGCGTCTCGAGCGGCGCGCGCGCGTAGTTCCATCCCCAGCTCAGCTCGAACCAGACCGCGTAGAGCGCCGACGACGACGGCGCAGCTCAGGAGCAGCCGCCACGAGATCGGCAACGCGCGACCGCGATCGCGGAGACGCGCGAAAGAATCGCACGACCAGCCAGACGATCGCGGCGACGCCGAGCAGCGCCGCAACATCGCCGAGCGACCACGGCAGCGGATGGGTGAGGGCGAACGCGAAGTGCTCCCAGCCGCGGATACGCGCCGTTGGCATAGGCGCGCTCGATCCAGTCGGGTGTCGGTTGAAACAGCAGCGCGACCGCGCCGAGCGCGATCGCGATGAGCTTGACGGCTGCGTCTTTAGCGTTTGCTGTATTGGAAGCGCTTGCGCGCGCGCTTGCGGCCGTACTTCTTCGACTCTTTTTCGCGCGGGTCGCGCGTGAGGAAGCCGTTCTTGCGCAGCGGCTCTTTCAGCGACTCGTCGATCGCGAGCAACGCGCGAGCGATGCCGTGGCGAATCGCGCCGGCTTGGCCGGTGACGCCGCCGCCCTCGGCCTTGACCGTGACGTCGAAGCGCGAGCCGCTCTGCGTCGCTTCGAGCGGCTGGCGCACGATCTGCAGCAGCTGCGGCCGCGGGAAGTAATCGTCCAGCGGCCTTGCCGTTGACGGTGATGACGCCCTGGCCGAGCGCTGAGCTTCACGCGCGCGACGGCGCGCTTACGGCGTCCGGTGGATTGGATGACGTCGCTGACTTGATCCAATGAGGCCTCCTATTCGCGCCGGAAGCGGCGCGGGATTCTGCGCGCCGTGCGGATGCTCGGCGCCGGCGTAGACGTTCAAGCGGCGCAGCTGCACGTCGCGCATGCGGTTGGTCGGGAGCATGCCGCGCACGGCCTTCTCGATCAGCCGCTCGGGGTGTTTGTCGGCCATCTCGCGCGCCGTCTGCACTCTCAAGCCGCCGGGATAGTTGCTGTGGCGGTAGTAGAGCTTCTGCTTCCACTTCTGGCCGCCCAGCTCGATCTTCTCGGCGTTGACGACGACCACGTGATCGCCGTCGTCGATGTGCGGCGTCCAGGTCGGCTTGTGCTTGCCCGAAAGCGCGCGCGCAATGCGGACGGCGAGCGTGCCGAGACGCTGGCCCGCCGCATCGACGATATACCAGCGATGCTCGGTCTGGGCCGTTGTCTGCTGATAGGTGCGCACAACCCAGGTATCCTACGGGAAAGGCGCGCGGCCCGTCAAGGCGCCCCGGCGGCCACGAGCCAAAAGACGGGGGCTCGGCGAAGGAGTCGTAGCCGTCGTAGCGGACGCCGGCCAGGAAGAGGCCCTGGGCGGGAGCGGTCGCCGTGCCGAGCGGCCGGCCGTCCTGCAGCCCCTCGGCCACCTCCTCCGGCTTGCGCCGGCCGGTCCCGCACTCCAGCAGCGCGCCGACGACTGCCCGGACCATGTGATGCAGGAACGCGTTGGCGGCCATCTCGATGCGCAGCAGCTCGCCGCGCCGCTCGATCCCGACGCGCGAGATCGTGCGCACCGCGGGTCGCGTCGCGCCGGCGAGCAGCGCGCGGAAGTCGTGCTCGCCGACGAGGCAGGCGGCAGCCGTGCGCATGGCCTCGAGGTCGAGCGGCTCGCGGAAGGTGATGGGCGTACCGCGCGAGCAGAGGCGCTGCGCTCGCGCCGGTTGAGGACGGCGTAGACGTAGGTGCGCTCGAGCGCGGAAAAGCGCGCTGAAAAATCGGCGTCTATCTCGGCGGCGTCGCGCACGGCGCAGTCGCGGGGCAGCAGCGCGTTGAGCGCGAGCGCGAGGCGCTCCAACGGGAACGGCCGGCGAGCGGAAAACGACACGACCTGTCCGGTGGCGTGCACGCCGGCGTCGGTTCGCCCCGCGCCCGTGATCTTGATGGGTTCCGCGAAGAGCGTCGCGAGCGCGGCCTCCAGGGTGCCGGCGACGGTGCGCAGCTCCGGCTGCCACTGAAACCCGCAGAACTCCGTGCCGTCGTACTCGACGGTCAGCCGCAGGTCGATCGAACTCTACCTTGCGAGTGCCGAAGTCAAGTGCGCGCGACGCAGCTCGGCCTGCGCGCGCGCGAAGTCGCGCCGAAACGCCGCATCCTGCATGATCACGTAGGCTGCGAGCGTACCGGCCGTCCAGCCCGAGCGATATCGGTCGGATAGTGCAGCCCCAGGAGGATGCGGTTCTCCGCGAAGATGCGCGCCTGCGAGAAGATCGCGTAGCGTTGCTCGGCAGCAGCTGCGAAAGGACGATCGCCGTCGACGACGCGAAGGCGGCGTGTCCGCTCGGATACGAGCCGTGCTTCGTCGCGGCGCCGTCGGGTCGCGGCCGCTCCCAATACTGCTTCGCCCCGGCGACGAGCCGCTGCACGTCGGCGCTCATGCGCTCGAAGAACGCGGCGGTAACCGGCAGGCGCTCCGGCGTGAAACCCGGGCCGACGGACGGCTCGAAGAAAAAGACGCTGCGCTCCGAAGCCTCGCGCGCCGCGAGCAGCTGCGCCGGGCTGCGCGCCGCGACCGCCGCGTTCACCGCCTGCATCGTCGACGTGCGCCTCGGGCGAGCCGGGCTGCGGCGGCGGCGGCAACAGGAGCGTAAGGTCGATCTTGCGCGGGTCGAGATAGTAGTAGCCGGTCGCGGTCTGCGGGCGAGAGTGGCGCGAGCGCCGTGGCTGCGAACACGATCGCGAGGATCGCGACGCGACGCGCCGTCGTCAGCCGTGCTGGCGCTGCAGCGGAAAGAGCAGCACGTCGCGGATCGAGCGCTGATTGGTCAGCAGCATGACGAGCCGGTCGACGCCGATGCCGATGCCGGCGGTCGGCGGCATGCCGTATTCGAGCGCGCGCACGAAATCCCAATCCGGTTCGGGAATCTCTTCGTCGCCTGCGAGCGCGCTCGGCGACCTGCGCCTCGAACCGCGCGCGCTGGTCGTCGGGATCGTTGAGCTCGGTGAACGCGTTGGAGATCTCCATGTTGGCGCAGAAGAGCTCGTAGCGGTCGACGATCTCGGGATCGTCCGCGCGCGCTTCGCGAGCGGCGAGATCACGACCGGATAGCCCGTGACGAAGGTCGGCGCGAGCAGATGCGGCTCGACGACGCGCTCGAAGATCTTGTCGAGCGCGTGCCCGTGCGTCGGCGAGGCGGGCAAGCCAAGCTCGCGCAGGATCGCCTGCGCGGCCGCGCGGGTCGAGCAGCCGCTCGCGCGTGTATTTTCCGCCGCTGTAGCGCGCCATCGCGTCGAGATACTCGATGCGCGCGAAGGGCCGCTGGAACGAGATCGTCGCGTCGCCGTGCGGCAGATCGGTGCCGCCGTCGGTGGCGACGGAGACGAGATGCGCGATCAGCGCCTCGTTGAACTCCATCATGTCGTAGACGTCCCAGTAGGCCGCGTAGAGCTCGAGCATCGTGAACTCGGGATTGTGCGTCGTGTCGATGCCTTCGTTGCGGAAGATGCGGCCGATCTCGTAGACGCGCTCGAGGCCCGCGACGATCAGCCGCTTGAGGTTGAGCTCGGTCGCGATGCGCAGCTGCATCGCCTTGTCGAGCGCGTTGCAGTGCGTGACGAACGGCCGCGCCGCCGCGCCGCCCGCGACGTGCAGCAGCGTCGGCGTCTCGACCTCGTAGAAGCCGTGCGCGTCGATGAAGCGGCGCATCTCGGCGATGAGCCGGCTGCGCATCATCAGCGCGTCGCGCACGTCGGGATTGACGATCAGGTCGACGTAGCGCTGGCGGTAGCGCTTCTCGACGTCTTGCAGGCCGTGCCACTTGTCGGGCAGCGGGCATCAGCGCTTTGCCGATCGCGCGTGAACGCCGTGACGTGCAGCGTCAGCTCGCCCATCTTCGAGCGGAACATGTAGCCGCGCACGCCGACGAGGTCGCCGCGGTCGAGGTCGTCCCAGTCGGCGAAGGCCTCGTCGCCGACTTCTTGCTTGCGCACGTAGAGCTGCAGGCGCCCGGTGCGGTCGGCCGAGGTCGGCGAAGACGGTCTTGCCCATCGTGCGCTTCGAGAGGATCCGGCCCGCGAGGCTCCAGCCTTCGGCCGCCGCGTCCTGTCCGGGCACGAGAAAACCGTAGCGCGCCAGCAGCTCGGCGGCGGTCGCGTCGACGTCGCAGCGCCGCTGCGCGAACGGATCGTTGCCCCGCGAACGCAAAGCGGCCAGATTCTCACGTCTGGCCGCCACGAGCGCTGCTTCGGTCTTGCCGAGTTCGTCCAAGAAGACTCCTTGCGTCTATGAAGCTTTCTTTGCGGCCTTCTTCGGTGCGCTGCTCTTGATCGACTCGATCTTGTACTTGACGAGGCCGCGCGGCGTCGCGACGTCGACCGTCGCGCCTTTCTTGTGGCCCATCAGCGCGCTGCCCAGCGGCGATTCGTTGGAGATGCGGCGATTCGGCGGATCGGCCTCGGCCGAGCCGACGATCGAAAACTCGTACGCCTCGTTGTTCTTGAGGTCCTTGACCTTGACGATCGCGCCGAGGTGCACTTCGTCGGCGGCATACTCCGACTCGTCGATGATGCGCGCGTTGCGAATCATCGCCTCGAGCTTCAGAATGCGGCCTTCGATGAACGCCTGTTCTTGCTTGGCGTCTTCGTACTCCGCGTTTTCGCTGAAGTCGCCGTACTCTTTGGCCTGGCGAATGCGGTCGTTGACCTCTCGGCGGTGGACGGTCTTGAGCTCGTCGAGCTCGTGCTCCAGCTTCGACAGACCCTCCGCGGTCAGGACGATCTCTTTATCGTTCAACTATAGACCCTCACGGGGTTCTCAGCGGCGAACCCCACAGCTGTATGCGTATCTCCAACGCTGGCGCGGTTTGTTCTAGGGGGCCGCCTCGAAGGCCTCCTCACAACCGGGACGCCTGCCGCGAGAGTATACCCACGCCCTAATCCGCCTTAACGACGCGGGGCCGCAGCTGCAGCTCGTGCAGCAGGCGCTCGTAGTCGGCCGGCACGACCTCGCTCCACGCTTCCCGAGCAGCGCCAGCAGCGCCGCCTCGAGAACGTTGGTTCCGAAGGAGCGGCCGGCGAGATCGGGCGTCGTCGTGATCAGCATGCGGATTCGCCGCGCGCGTGCCAGCTCCTCGACGTTCGCCTGCGTCACGGTGTTGGTCAGGACGATCTTTCCGTCGAGCCGCTCCGGCATGAACTGGCGCATGAAATGGAAGTCGCCGGCGATGATCTCGGCCTCGTCGTAGTAGTGCGGATACTTCGGCTCGGGCGGCTTCTCTTGTTTCTTGCCGGTCGGGTAGAAGAACTGAAACGGCAGCTTGCAGGCGTCGGGAAGATACTTTTCGGCCAGCTGCTCGAACTCGTGCAGGTCGCGCACCGGCATGTCTTTGTCGAGCGCGAAGATGAAGTCGCCGAAGAGCACGTCGGCGCCGGCGTCGACGAGCGCCTGCGCCATGCCGAAGCGATCGAGCGCGCTGACCATCAGCACGTGCTTGCCGCGCAGATCGATGCCGAGCTCGTCTTGCATGAAACGCACGGCTTCGCGCTCGAGCGTGTTCTTCAGCCCGCTGCCGTCGACGATCGGGCGTCATCTTCGCCGCCTCGAGCAGGCGCAACCCGTCGCGCAGCGCGTAGCGATGGCGCCCGGCGTAGAGATAGACGTCGATGCCGCCCAAGCCGATCGCGTCGACGTTGCCGTCGAGCTCGCGCACCTTGGCGATCGCGGCGTCGAGCTTGCCGTCCGTCCCGACGCGCGAGATGTCGAACTCTTCGCCCAGGAACGTTCACCCGCGCGCGATGGTCGCGCCTGCTCGAGCCCAGCGACACCGAAACGACTCGTCTTCATCCTTTGACCGAGCCTGCCCTGAGCGGCGTCGAAGGGCTGAGCGCGCGGCTGCGCGCGAGTGGCGGCGAGCTTCTCGGGCGTGATCGCCGCGTCGAAGGCGCGCATGTCGGCGAGTTAAAGCCGCAGCGCTGCCGCCATCTCGGCGATCTCGACGACCTTCTCGAGGTCGATGCCGCGGCCGAGCGTGTACGGTTCGAGGCGTCCCTCGAGCGCGAGGATCATCGTCTCGCTCATGCAGGCCAGCGCCGTGCGCGGCGGCAGATTCAAATCGAATCCGTGCCGGGTTCGCGCACGCGCTCGAAGCGCGGGATTTCCCGGCACGAGCATGTTGCCGCCTTCGACGACCAGCACGTCGGGCCGTGCTCGCGCGACGCGGCGGCTGACGTCGTGCGGCAGCGAGAGCTCGCAGACGACCGCGCCGGTCTGCAGATCCTCGGGCTCGATGACGTCCTGCGTCGAGGTCGTCGCGGTCAGGATCAGGCTGCGCGCGAGCGCACGCGCCGCGGATAGATCGGTGGTGTATTCGCTCTCGCACGGCAGCGTCGCGGCGACCGACTCGTGGAACTTGCGCAGGCGCGTCTCGTTGCGCGCGACGAGGATCACGCGCTTGACCTTCGGCGCGATCAGCTGCACGCAGGCGGCGCCGATCGAGCCGGTCGCGCCGATGACGACCGCCGTCGACGTCGACGGATCGATGTCCATCTCCTGCGCGCCGCGAAAGAGACTCTGCACGCCGGCGGCGATCGTCAGCGAGTTGCCGGTCGTCACCGGAATCGGCGAACGTTCGTTGATCGTGATGCCGGCGTCGCCGACGACGCCGGTGAACGCGCCGAGGCCGGCGACCTGCGCGCCCAGCTGCGCGCCGATCTCGATCGCGCCGAGGACGCGGCGGTAGACGTCTTCGCGCGGAAAATCGATCATCTGCTGCGGCAAGAGCGGCGCGGCGACGAACCAGCCTTCGGTCTCGCGGCCGTCGGGCGTGCGCACGCCGGTGACGTGCACGGCCGCGTACGGCGGCATCCACTCCATGATCTTGCGCAGGATCGGCTCGCCCTTGCCCTTCGCGCCCGGCTCGTAGCGCGCGATGTCCTCGAACGAGAGCGGGTGAATGACGAAGCAGAACTTGTTCACGTGCGCGCGTCTTGCTCCGCTTGACGCTTGAGCGCGGCCAGCATCATCTCGCTGTTCTCGCGCACCTTCTTCTCCAGCGTCGGGCCGATCAGCTCGGCCAGCGTCGGCACGCCGAAATCGTAGTCGACGCCGAGCACGACGTGCGTGGCGCCGTCGCGGTGCTCGAACGTCCACGCGCCTTCGAACTTGTCGAGATCGCCTTCGATCAGCTGGTAGTCGATGCGCAGCGCCTCGTCGTCGAAGCGGTCTTCTTCGGTCCACTCGATCGGCGCCTCTTCGACCAGCGTCTTCCAGCGCGAGATCGCACGCGTCGGCGCGGCGCTCGAGGATCGTCACCGTCTCGACGTCGGGCATGAACTGCGGAAACCGCTCCTGATCCTTGGCGAGCTCGTAGACGACGTCGCGCGGGGGCGTCGATCACGATCGTGCTTTCGACATACGGCATCGCTGATTACGCGTTCAGAGATTGCCGAGCTTTTCGTACGCGGTGGCTACGCCCGCGCGCAGCGCCGCAAGCGCGCGGTCGATCTCCGGCTCGGTGACGACCAGCGGCGGCTCGAGGCGAATGACGCGCTGCTGGTTGAGCGTCCACGCCGCGGTCACGCCCGCCTTGAGCATCTCGGGGATGATGCAGCCGCCGTAGCCCTCGTGCGTCAGTTCGACGCCGACGAGCAGTCCGAGGCCGCGCACCTCGCGCACGACGGCGGGATACTCGGCGGCGATCGCGCGCGCGCCCGCGAGCAGCTGCTCGCCGCGCTCGCGCGCGCGCTGCGCGAGACCGTCTTCTTCGAGCACGTCCATCGCGGCCAGCGCCGCGGCGCACGCGAGCTCGCTTCCGCCGAAGGTCGAGGTGTGCAGCGAGCGGCGCGTTGCCGAACGCGCGCTTCCAGACGCCGGGCCGCGCGATGAACGCGCCGACCGGGACGACGCCGCCCGAGAGTCCCTTGGCCAGCGTCATGACGTCGGGCACGACGCCGTCGCGATCGCACGCGAAAGCGATAGCCGCAGCGGCCGAGCCCCGTCTGCACTTCGTCGGCGATGAACAGCGCGCCGGTGCGATCGCACGTCTCGCGCACGCGCGCAGATAGCCCACCGGCGGCACGTTGACGCCGCCTTCGCCTTGCACCGGCTCGACGACGAACGCGGCGGCATCGTGCAGCGCCGGCTCCAGCGCGCCGGCGTCGCCGTAGGGCATCGAGACCGAGTCGGCCAGCAGCGGGCGAAACGGCGCTTGAAACGTCTCGCGTCCGCTGACCGAGAGCGCGCCGAGCGTCTTGCCGTGATACGCGTCGAGCGTGCCGACGATCTTCGCGCGTCCGGTCGCGGCGCGCGCGAGCTTGATCGCGCCTTCGATCGCTTCGGTGCCGCTGTTGCACCAGAACGAAATCTCCAGATCGCCCGGCGCGAGCTCCGCGAGCCGGCGCGCGGCACGCCCGAGCAGCACGTTGAACATCGTCTTGCCGGAGAGCGCCATCAGCTCGAGCTGCGCGCGCACCGCCGCGACGACGCGCGGATGCGCGTGGCCGAGCGTGAACACGCCGTAGCCGCCCGGCGAAGTCGAGATAGGCTTTGCCGTTGTGATCCCAGATCGTGCAGCCCGCGCGCGCACCTCGACCGGCGAACCGGAGAGCTTCATCACCCGCGCGAGCGGCGGATTGACGAACCGCTTGTAGTTCTCGTACGTTTCGGTCGCCAGCGCCTGCGGCGAAGGCGCGCCGTAGAGGTCGCGTCGTTCGATCGATCACGTCTATGCGGCGACCGGCGCGCAGCTTCCAGCCGCGCGATCGTCTCTTCGATCGTGGCGATCGTCTCGGCGGCGCGAATCGAGGCGCATGATGCGTTCGCGCAGCGACGCCGCGCCGGGAATGCCTTTGAGATAGAGCGCGACGTGCTTGCGCATCTGCGGCACGGCGCGCGCCTCGCCGAGCTCGTCGACCATCGCGCGATAGTGCACGATCGCGAAGCGCAGGCGATCGGCCGCGGCGGGCGACGGCTGCGCGTCGCGCCCCTCCATCAGATCGCGAATCTGCGAGATCAGCCACGGATTGCCGAGCGTCGCGCGGCCGAGCATGATCGCGTCGACGCCGCTGTCGCGCATGCGGCGCATCGCGACGTGCGCGTCGTCGAGATCGCCGTTGCCGATCACGGGGATGTCGACGGCGCGCTTGAGCCGCGCGATGTGCGTCCCAATCGGCTTCGCCCCTGTAGAACTGCTTCGCGGTGCGCGCGTGCAGCGTGACGGCCTGCACGCCGGCGTCTTGCGCGCGCCGCGCGACGTCGACGTAGACGAGAGCGTCTTCGGTCCAGCCCAGCCGCATCTTCATCGTCACGGGACAGTCGACGGCGCCCACGACGGCGCGCATGATCGCCTCACAGCGATCCGGATCGCGCAGACACGCGGATCCACCGTTCGTCTTGGTGACCTTCGGCGCGGGGCAGCCGAAGTTGATGTCCACGATGTCGGCGCCGCACTCGCGCACGACCTCGGCCGCGCGAGCCATCGTCGCGGGGTCGTCGCCCCAGAGCTGCGTCGAGACCGGCTTCTCGAGACCGTGCTGATCGATCATCTCCATCGTCCGGCGGCTGCCGTACGCCAGCGCGTTGGACGAGACGAACTCCGTGACGGTCAGCCCGAGGCCGAACGGGCGGTAGAGCGCACGCATGGTTCGATTCGTAACGCCGGACATCGGCGCCAGAATCAGCGGCGGCCAAATTTCGATCGAACCGATGCGTAGCGGCGCGGGGCGCATGGCTATCTCTTAAACGGCTCGCCGCCGCGCGCCTCGGCCTCGTGAAACAGGCGCAGGCCCGTCAGGCTGAGGTGCGGCGCGATCGCGTCGACGACCGGCGTGTGCCTGGCGACGATCTCGGCGAGGCCGCCGGTCGCGACGACTCGAGCGGCCGGGTCCATCTCGCCGCGCATCCGCGCGACGATGGCCTCGGTCTGTCCGGCGAAGCCATAGACGATGCCGCTCTGCAGCGCCTCGATGGTGTTGCGCCCGATCGCGCGGCCCGGCGCCTCGAGCGCGATCTGCGGCAGCTTCGCGGTGCGTCCGATCAGCGCGTCGATCGAGACGGTCACGCCCGGCGCGATCGCGACGCCGAGGTATTCGCCGGCGGCGGAAATCGCGATGAAGACCGTCGCCGTGCCGTAGCTCACGACGATCAGCGGAGCGCCGAAGGCGCTTAGCGCTCCGATCGCGGCGGCCACGAGATCCGCGCCCACTTCGGACGGATTCTCGGTCAGGATCGGGATCAGGCGCTGCGACTGCGGCTTCAAAAAGACCGGAGCGACGCCGAAGAAGCGCTGACACGCCGACTCCAGAACCGGATCGAGCTTCGGGACGACGCTCGCGATCGCGATCGCATCGATCGCCCGCGGTTCAAGGTCGCTCGTAGCGAAGAGTTGTGTGAAGAATACGCCGTATTCGTCGGGAGTGCGGCGCAGCTCCGTCGTGACGCGCCAGGTGTGCTGCAGGTCGGCCGCGGAGAAACAGCCGAGCTTCGTTTCGGTGTTGCCGACGTCGATCGTCAGGAGCATCGCATCCGTTCCTCGATCGCGTCCAGCAGGCGCGCGGCCAGCGCCGCCTTTCCGGCGCGGCCCAGCTCGCGACGGCCCGTATCTCCCCACAGCAGCACGAGGGCATTATCGCCCGGACCGAAACCGCGTTGGCCCGACACGTCGTTGACCGCGATCGCGTCCAGATTCTTCGCGCGCAGCTTCGCTCGCGCGCGCTCCTCGTGGTGATCCGTTTCGGCCGCGAAGCCCACCAAAAATCCGGAGTCCTTGCGGCGCCCAAGCTCCGCCAGCACGTCGGGGTTGGGGGTCAGCCGTACCGTGAGATCCTCGCCGGTCTTCTTCACCTTCGAATCGGAACGCTCCGCGGGGCGCCAGTCGGCGACGGCCGCCGTGGCGATCGTCAGGTCCGCGCCGGCAGCGTGCTCGAGCGCGGCGTCGTACAGCTCGTTCGCGGTCGTGATGCGCACGACGTCCACGCCTGCGGGCGGCTCGAGCAGCGTCGGACCGAGCAGCAGCGTTACGCGCGCGCCGCGCAGCGCCGCCTCGCGCGCGAGCTCGATCCCCGTCGCGCCGCTCGACGCATTGCTCAGAAAGCGTATCGGATCGAGCGCCTCACGCGTCGGACCGGCCGTGATCACAACGCGTTTGTCCCGCAGCGCCCGGCGTCGCGCGAGCGTCACTTCGAGTGCGTCGAGGATGCGCTCTTCAGCGGCCAGGCGGCCGAGGCCGAACTCGCGCTCCGCCAAGAAACCGCGCTCCGGGTCAACGAACTCGTAACCTCGCGCACGTAACGCCGCGATGTTCGCCTGCGTCGCCGGATCTTCGTACATGGCGTCGTTCATCGCTGGGGCGAGGATGCGCGGAATACGAGCGGCGAGCAGCGCCGTCGTGAGCAGGTCATCCGCGATGCCGGCGGCGAGCTTCGCGATGACGTTCGCCGTCGCCGGCACGACGAGCGCCACGTCGGCCTCGCGCACGAGCCGGATGTGCGGGATCCGCTCGGGCGCGTCCCAGAGCGACGCGTACACCGGCCGCGCCGTCAGCGACGAGAACGTGAGCGGCGTAACGAACCGTTCGGCCTCGGCCGTCATCACGACGTCGACCAGCGCGCCGCGCTGCACGAGCGTGCTCGTGAGCGCCGCCGCCTTATAGGCCGCGATGCCGCCGGTGACGCCGAGAAAGATGCGCGCCCCGTTCATTCCGACAACACGTTGTCGATCAGCCGCGTCGACCCGAAACGCGCGGCCCCGACGATCAGGGCCGGCGAGCGCGGCCGCTCGAGCGGAGCGAACGTCTCGGGATCGACGAGCTCGAGATAATCGACCTGCGCCGCGGGACTCAGCGCCGCGGCGCCCGCGGAAATCGCGGCGGACTTCGACTCGCCGCGCGCCAGCGCGTCGCGTACCGCCAGCAGCGCGCGATGCAGCGTCGGCGCATCCGCGCGCCGGCTCGCGTCGAGGTAGCGGTTGCGGCTCGACATTGCGAGGCCGTCGCTCTCGCGCACCGTCGGCACGATCTCGAGCTCGACCGGAACGTTGAGGTCGGCGATCATCTTCCGCAGTATCGCGGCCTGCTGCGCGTCCTTCTGGCCGAGAAAGAGAAGGTCGGGCCGAACGATATTGAGCAGCTTCGTCATCACGGTCGTTACGCCGCGGAAGTGCTGTGGGCGCAGCGCTCCTTCCAAGATCTCGCCGAGCGGGCCGACGTCGACGTAGCTCGTGAAATTCGGGGCGTACATCGCCGCCGCGTCGGGAATGAAGACCCCGACGACGCCCGCCGCCGCGAGCTTGGCACGATCGCCGGCCTCGTCACGCGGGTAGGCCGCGAGGTCTTCGTTGGGCCCAAACTGCATCGGGTTGACGAAAATCGACGCCGCCACGGAGGCCGACCTCTGCCGCGCCCGCCGCACGAGCTCGAGGTGACCAGCGTGCAGCGCGCCCATCGTCGGCACGAATCCGAGCGGACGCGACAATGCATCGAAGAGCGCGCGCGCCTGCGCGATGGTCCGAACCGTTTCCATACGTCGAACTTACGTGCGGGTTACCCGAAGCACGGTCCGGCCGACGACGAACGGCACGCCGACCGGCAGCGGCACTTCACCGACGACGGTCTTCCCGCCGAGCCGCGTGCCGTTGCGGCTGCGCAGGTCGGTAAGGCGGATCGCGCCGGAATCGATCTGGAGCCGAGCGTGCCGGCGCGAGACGTAGCGGTCCAGGGCGAGGCACGCATCCGCCAACGCGTCGTCGCGGCCGATCGTGATCTCACGCTCGAAGGCCCATGTCTTGCCGTCGAGGGGACCGCTGAGCACTTCGAGCAGGTACATGGCTGCCAGCCCTTCTCTAGCCGATCCGGGCGCCTCCTGGCGTTCGTATGAGCTAAGAAACGGGCCCGCCTCTGACGATTACTAAGATGGAAGACATGAAGGACCGAATCGACGAGCTGATCGAGCTGCTCGAGGCGGAGCCGGAAGGGCTCCGTGCCGCCGAGTTTCTCCAGGTCCAGGACGTCCTCGGGAACCTGGCGGGCAAGCGCGTGCAGCAGGCGACGATCGAGGACACCCGCGTCGTGGTCACGACCAGCGACGGCTGCCGCTATTACTTCTACGGATTCCTCGGCTCAGAGGAGAGCGCGCGCCGCTAACAGGGCGCCGAGATAAGCGTGCGCGGCGTTGACGCCGCCTTGAACGTACACCTCGAACGGCGCGCGCATCGGCGCGTCGCACGACAGCTCGATCGTCGAGCCGCTGACGAATGCGCCCGACGACATGATCACGGGATCCGCGTAGCCGGGAACCGGTCCCGGCTCGGGGCGAAAGCGCGCGTTGACCGGCAGCGCCGACTGGAGTCCCGCGGCGAACCGGACGAGCAGCTCGGGCTTGTCGAGCCGGATGGCCTGCACGATATCCGTGCGAGGCGCGCCGGCGATGGGATCCACCGCGAAGCCGAGCCGCTCGAACAGCGCCGCGAAGAAGTCCAGCCCGCGCAGGCACTGTTCGACGATCGCCGGCGCGAGGAAGAGGCCGTGGATGAGGGCGCGCCCGAGGCCGAGCGTAGGGCCGAGCGCCGCACCAAGCCCGGGCGCGTAGAGTCGCGCGGCGACGCGTTCGACGAGGTCCGCGCGGCCGGCGACGTACGCGCCGGCGGGCGCAAGGGAACCGCCGAGATTCTTGATCAGCGAGCCCATCACCAGGTCGGCGCCGGCGTTCGCGGGCTCGCGTTCCTCGACGAGTTCGCCGTAGCAGTTGTCGACGAGGACGGCGACGCCGGGAGCGGCGTCTTTTACGGCCGCATACGCGCGCTCGCACTCCGCGACGGAGAGCGACCGGCGCGGCGCGTAGCCGCGCGAGCGCTGCACGAATGCGGCCGCGACGCCGCCGGCCGCCAGCGCTTGGCCGACCGCGCGCAGGTCAATGCCGCCGTCGTCCGCTAGCGCCAGTTCCCGGTACGCGATGCCGTGTTGCACCAGCGCGTGCGGCGCGTCGCAGATCGCGTTGCGCAGCGTGTCGTACGGCGCTCCGGAGATCGCGAGGAGCGTCGCGCCGGGCGGGGTGCAGGCCGCCAGCGCGGCGACGATCGCGTGCGTGCCGCTCACGATCGAAAGACGCGCGATCGCGCGCTCCGCGCCGAGTACGCGCGCCAGGAGCGACTCGTATCGCGTGCGCGCCGGGTCGTCGTAGCCGTACCCGAGGCCGCCCGCCAGATCGCTCTCCGCGATGCCCTCGTCGAGGAACGCCTGCAGCACGCGGGCCTGCACGCGCTCCTGCGCGGGATACGTTATCGTGTGCGTCCGCGCGTATGCATCGAGCGCCGCCGCCCGCAGGTTTCCGGCGATACCAAACCGGTCGCACAGCTGCGCGATCACGACGATTCGAGCACGTGACGCTCGTACGCGCGCACGAATGGATAGTAGATCAGAGT
Source organism: Vulcanimicrobiota bacterium (assembly GCA_963736475.1). Taxonomy (GTDB): domain Bacteria; phylum Vulcanimicrobiota; class Vulcanimicrobiia; order Vulcanimicrobiales; family Vulcanimicrobiaceae; genus Cybelea. The sequence continues at coordinate 353,168 of CAVTOQ010000007.1, forward strand.
GGCGAGCAGGATGTTGATCGCGGCGAGTGCGATCGCGCGAACGTCCTGGGTCGCCAAGTACGTCGAGACGAACGTCGGCACGGACGACGGGATGTAGAACGCCGCACGCGAGACGAGCCCGCCGGCGACGGCCGCGTAGGTAACGGTCGCGAGCACGAGCGGAGCGCCGACGAACGGCACCACGAGATGCGGGTTGAACACGACGGGCGCCGCGAAAAGCAGCGGTTCGTTCAGATTGAAGAGCGACGGGATGAACGTCGCGCGGCCGACGCGGCGAAGCCGCGGAACCGCCGATAGCGCGAGCAGTCCGGCCAGCGGCAGCGTCGCGCCGGCTCCGCCGGGGAACACGAAGAGAAAGAGTGAGATCACGACGACGTACGGCAGCGGCGCGTGCGCCGTAAACGCATGCGTGTTCTGCATCTGCATCGTGAGGTAGACCGGCGTGACGATGGCCGCCAGCATCGCCGGCCCGTGGACTCCCGCGGTCCACAGCAAGGTCTCGATGAGGACGATAGCGACCAGCGCGAGATACGTGTCGCCGAGCCGCGCAATCGGATGCATTGCCGACGCGATCGCGCCGGACGGCGAAACGTGCAGCGCGGCGAGCAGTGCGAACGTCGCCACACCCAGCAGCGCGCCGCCCCAATCGGCGAGCGGAGAACGCCAGCGCCGCCGCAGCAGCGCGATCCACGCCGCCGCGACTCCGCACGCCAGGATCGCGACGAAGAGCCCGGACGCCCCCAGGATGCGCAGATACGCGATGATGTCGGGCCCGAACGGCCGCGGCAGCGCGAGCCCGAACGACGCGGCGCTCGCGGCCGCCAGCGGCACGACGGCGTAATGCGCGGCGCGCGCGAGCCGCACCGCGAGCAGGATCGTCAGCGCGGCGGCCATGATGCCGAACGACGGAAGGAGCGCCGAAGCTAGGCGCAGGCCGAGCGAAGGCGTCTCGGGCTCGCCGTGGGCGAGCTGCACGCTGAAGATCACGACGAACGCGGCCGCGAGAGCGAGGAAACTCCAGGGCAGCGCGTCGCGCACGGCGGCGACGAACGCCAGCTCGCCGACTCGCCGCATCAGCGGGACGGCGCGGCGTTCGAACGATAAGAAGGCTCTAGAGGCGGCGGACGACGGCTTCGACGCGCCCGACGATCTCGACATCGCTCGCGTAGATTGGCGCCATCGCCCGATTCTCCGGCTGCAGCCGGATGCGCCCGGCCTCGCGATAGAAGCGCTTGACGGTGGCTTCGCCGTCCATCATCGCGACCACGATCTGCCCGTTCTCTGCCGTCCGTTGCGGCCGGATCAAGATCAGGTCGCCGTCGAGAATCGCCGCGTCGACCATCGAGTCTCCCTGCACGCGCAGCATGAACGCGTTTGAACCCCGCGGCACGTAGTCGGACGGCAGGAGAAACTCGCCCTCGACGTTCTCCTGCGCCGTGATCGGCACGCCGGCCGCGACGCGCCCCAGAATCGGCACGACGAGCGCGTTGTGAGGCAAGCCCGGTCCCGCCGAAGAGCGCAGCGCCCGCGGCTTGGTCGGGTCCCGCGAGATCAGGCCCCGGCGCTCGAGCGCCTTGAGGTGGGCGTGGATCGTGGAAGAGGAAGAGAGGCCGACGCGCTCGCCGATCTCCCGCACCGAGGGCGGGTAGCCGTGTTCGACGGTAAAGTCCCGGATGATCTCCAGGATCCGGCGCTGCCGGTCCGTCGCCGGCTTTTCAATCGTCTCTTTCGACATTGCTTCTCCCGCGCCAGAATGCCAGGCGTCTGGCACTCATGGCGGCTATAAGCCTACCATGAAGCGCCGTCGAAGGCAAACATACGTTCGAAATGCTCTTGACAGCGCCGCTCGCCGGCATGGTAAAATGTAGTGGACGAACAGGCGTTTGGCACAAGATATAGGAGGGAAGAGTGGGTAGGCGCAAACGATTCACCCTGATGCCGGCGATCGCACTCGCCGGGCTCGGTCTCATGGTCGCGCTGCCGACGTTGTCGAGTGTCCGGCTCTATGCCGCGAGCGCCGAGCGCTACGCCGTCGTCACGGTCCATCCGGGCGACACGCTCTGGTCGATCGCCTCGGCCCACGCCGGTCCCAGCGCGGACCTCCAAGAGTTCGTCGACCGCATCAGCGACGCCAACCATCTGCACGGCGGGACGCTGCAGCCGGGCCAGCACTTGAGAATACCGGAATAGGCCAAAAGCAAAGGCTCTGATCTCAGTTCAGGGCTTTTTGCTTCATTTCTAGGACGCTGACGAGGCGGTAATCCTCGAAGCGGTATTCCATGTGCCGCGTCATGGCGCAACTTTCAATGCACGTCGGCCGAAAAAGGCCGAAACAGTGGCCGTCGCGGCGCCGCACGCTCTTGAACAGGACGCCGTCGACCACGTCTTCGTTATACAGGCTCGCGCCATAAGGCTGCGACGCGGCGTAGCCGCTCGGATCGTAGATCGGATCGGCGTATGCCAGCGAGCGCACATCGTCACACTCGCCGGAGGCCGTCACCGTGTAAACGCGCATGTCCAAGCGCTCGTTCGGCAAATGCGCGTCGGAGAGAAATCGTCCGCGATGGTGTGCGGTCTCGGCCACGGCGGTCGCCTCTTCGGCCGCCGCATAGTAGATGCCGAACGTTCCGTTGCAGAATCGACTTGGCTTGGCATGCGTAAACGCTGCCATAATCGGCGTGCTGCCTGGACCTGCGATGCGGTCCTTGTCGCGCACCAACCGTATGTTGCCGATTGCGTCGAGAATGCGGGGATTCGTAGCCTGAGCCAACTCGATCACGACCTCTAGGTCGGCCGGATCGGAAACGTCGTCGAACAGGCCAACCGTGGGATAGCGTGACGGAACGATATGGTAGGCGCGCTGGGAGCGGAGGCGAGTTACCAACCCCGCTCGCCGTCGAGGTAACGGCGGACGACGAAGAGATCGCCGACTTTGCCTCCCAACATCATCTCGATCGGCGAGTGTCCCTTGAATAGGGAGTTGTCGTTGGGCGTGCGGACCCAGGCATCGGCCGCCGCCCGCCGCGGCAAGAGAATCTTTAGAGCCGAATAGATTCCCAACACGTAGGAAATGCGCTCGAGCGTATCGCGCGAAAGGCGCGAAGTGGCGTTTCTCTTAGCCGTGAAATACGTCGATTTCGGCAGTCCCAGAATCGTGTACCGCTCTTTTTGCGAGAGTTCCCATCGGTCGCAGATCCGTTCGAAGGCCCGCAACGCTGGCCCCGATACCCGGCTCGAGTCGGACAGCGATGCGAGAGGATCTAACGCTACGACAACCGCCATAGGCCCATTATAGACTAAATTGGAACATTAGTCCAGGGCTGGACTCCGGCTTACCGGCGCCCGGGAGACGAGCACAACAGCGTGGCCCTCATGCTCGTCGAGAAACGCCAGGCCGTCCATCATCCACGTGTCGAGCCCGTCGGTCGAGTGGCGCGCAACCTCGCGGACCACATGAACGCGGTCCTTGAGCCACTGGAGCTCGCTACGGGTCGTTACCGGAAAGATCACGCTCTCGCAATCCTCGCACCGATAGCCGTAGCGGGCTATGTCTTGGCCATCGTATCGGAGACGAGATTGAGCGTCGTCTGGTAGATCGTCCGAGACGTCCCGACCACGCCGCTGTCCTGATGCTGGGTGACGTACTCGTCCACCGAGACCGGCACCGAGCGCTTGAAGTCGTAACCGATCTTGCTCTGGACGTCCGTGGTGAGGCTGCCGGCGTGGGGATCGCGCAACCTGCGCGTCTCGCCGATCTGCATGATGCCGTTGTTGTTGCTGTTGACTGTGTAGTCGGCCGTGACGGCGAGCGTTGGAGTGTTCTGCACGATCTGCCAGTGGCCTTTCGCGTCGAGAGCGCTCGGGTCGACGAAGTTGCCGCCGAGGAAGCGCAACAGCGTATACTCCTCGCTGTAAACGGTCTTGTTCGGGTCGCAGATCACGTTCGTGTTGCCGTAAACGACGCACTCGGCGGGCGGCGCTCGGTGGATGTTTTCGCCCTGCTCGCTGATCATGACCACGAGCGCTCCGTCGGCTTGCTGACGGACGGCGTCCACCGTAATCGTGCCCTTTTCGTCGAGTGCGCCGCCGTAGTGTGAGATCCCGTTACCGCCGCCGGAGTAATTCCCGTTCGAGTTGACGTCCTCCACGGTCTGGCTATCGCGCGCGGTGACGTTTTGGCTCGCACTATACGTGAACGTATAGACGAGCTGCCCGAGCGTCGAGTCGGCTCGAGCCGCGGCGGCCCACGAGCCCGCTATCAGCACAACCGTCAACGATACGATAATCGCCTTCACTTTAGCACCCACTTCCTGGCATGCATCATGCCGGTCACTGGCCGCATTGGCTCAACGCCTTCATGATCGTCGAGCCGGCGCTGTCTTCATGCTGTCGGGTCTGGGCTCGGAGCCATGTGAGTCCATCCGTGATGTTCCTGATTGGGTTATAGCCGACGGCGAGCCCCGGAACTTGCGTGACGTCGAAGGCGTACGGATTTGGCGTCAAACCCGGCGCGTTGGTATCTTGCCACGGATTCGGCGTCGCCTGTGCGATCCCGGAACGACCCGTGCCGCCGCCCTGGATCGCGCCGAGGTACTCCTCGCCGACGTGCTGCAGCTCTCCCATTTGAATCGTCTGCACGAATCCGTTGATCAGATCGAGCGAAGCGCTCTGGTAGGCGATCGTTTGGAGCAGTTGCTGCTTGACCTGCGACAGCGTCGCATCGTCCGCCGCGCTTCCCGTCGCCGCGAGGAGCTTTGGATCGTCGAGCAGCGTCTGCGCGGCGATGAGGTTGCGCGCGATCGGAAGTACCAGATAGGACATCTGCTGCAGCGCCATGTTCGTTGCGGGTGACTGCGTGTAAATCGAATCGCCGCTGGGCGGATCGCCGTTCGCGTTGGCCGGACCGGCCCCCATCGCTTCGGTTGTGCCGCGCAGGTACTTGGCGAACAGCGGCGGACTCTTCGCGATCGATTGATCGTTCTCCAGAACCATGGCGACTGCCGGCCGAACGGTGCCGTGGAGACGGGCGCAAAGCGCCGTCGTGACGATGCGATAGATCTGCGGCGGCGGAGTGGCCGAAGTCGCGACTGCGGTTCCGTCGGAACGCGCCTGGAGGGGAAAGAGAGCGGCGCTCGCCAGCATACCCGCCGAGAGCAGAAGCGTTCCGCGCATCGCGTGAATTTTCGAGAGCGCGCGAATGACGCCTTCCAAAAAGAGCGAGGGCGGGATCCCGAAGGAGCCCGCCCTCTTTTTGGTTGAGTCTACGTGCCGATCAGATTCGGATCTGCGCGTTGAAGTAGACGCTGATCGGCTGAGGCGCCGCACCGAGCGCGCCGTTGTTCGTGCCGCCCGCGGTGTAGCTTTGCTGGAACGCCGCCGGCACACGTGCGTGGTTGGCAGCAAAGTCGTTGATGCCGCTGCCGTTGTAGAAGTTCGACGGATAGAGCGACGAGTTGAGCACGCCGCCCGCCGGACTGTATCCGCAGACGTTATTGCTCGGCGGATAGGCCGACGTCCACGGCTCGGTCGTGCCGCCGAAGCATGCGTGGAACAGGTTCACGCCCAAGACAGTGAGTTTGATCTTCGGGCTCAGATCGTACGCGATCTGAAGGTTGCCGACGATCGAACTCGGTGACTGAACGTTGTCGAACAGGAACGATCCCGTTTGGGGATTCGGGACGTACAGGTACCCGAACGACGACAGGCCCGGCGCCACCGCAGTGAGGTAGTTGCACGCCAGCGGATTGCCGCTCGCGATGTGGCTTCCCCTCTGGTTCAGCGAGCAGGTACGCGGGTCGATGCCGTTGGTGTCCAAGGGGCTGCCGTAGTAGCCGCCGGTCTGGAACGAGAACGTCGGCGTAATCGCCAGCTTATCTTTGCGGTAGTTGAGCAACAGCGCCGAGGTGATCGGCGATATGTAGCTCGCAATGCCGCCATTGAGGCTGGGCGCGATCGCGGTCGAGAATGGATTGTACCAGGAGCTAAGGCCCAAGAGCCCTTGCTCCGGCAGGTTGTAGTAGGGATTCAGGATCGGATCGCAGGTACGCGGAGCCGAGGAGGTTCCACACTGGATCGGCTTGGCGGTACAAGCGGAGGGCAGTCCGTTCTGGTAGCAGGCGCTTCCGCCACCCCCCTTGGTGAGCTTGTTGTACTGCCCGATCACTTGGTTCAGTACGGCCAACTCGTTGGGGACGACGCCGCCCTGTATGCCAACCTGCTGGAACATCACCTTCGAGTTCGTGTACGTGAAGGCCAACTGACCCGACAGGCCGTTGCGAGTGAAGTCACCCTTGTTGAACTGGAACTCGACGCCCTCAATGCGGTTCACGCCGACGGGCACCTGGGTCACGAAGTTGGAGCCAATGAACGTCTGCTGCTGCCAGTTCGAAACCCACGTGTAGAACGGCGTGAGCTTGAAGCTCATGTCCGTCCCGCGGAAGTGCTGCTCGAGCGAGAGGTCATACTGACCCGACGAGATCCCGGGAATCGGATGGAAGGGTGTGTAGAACCCGAGGTTCATCGTGTTGTTCCAGACGGAGCGATCGTCGCCCGTCGAGGAGAGATACTGGACCGACGCGGAGATCGGCGGCGCCGTGAAACGCCCGGCCGACGCGCGGATGACGGTGTCGGGCGAGAGCGTGTAGGTCGCCGAGAAGCGCGGCTCCCAGTAATTGAGCGGGTACGACGAAGGCGACGCCGCCGTGAAGTTCGGGGCGGCGACGCCGTCCTGGGTCTTGCCGTTCGGATGCACCCAGCCGCTCGCGTTCGTGATCTGCTGGAGTTGATTCACCGCCGCGTTGCAGTCGCCGACGACATATTGTGCCGACGCCGGAGGTGGTACGCCAGGAGGCAGCGGCGACGTGAGCACCTGGCTCGTGGAGGCCTTGACGCACGTATAGTTGGCCGTCATGGCCGCGTAGAAGTTGTCCGCAGCCGACACCGAGTCGGGCAGCTTGTAGGTGAAGTCGTCGTAGCGGATCGCGGCGTTGATCAGCAGCTTGTCGCTCGGGCGGAACTGGTCCTGGAGCGAGAAGTTGGTGAACTCCGGCCGCACCGTGTTGTAGGAGCCGCTAGCGTTTCCGGACCACAGGCTGTCCCACGTCGCGCCGGCTTTCGCCGCCGGGGTGCCCGCGGCAGCAAATCCGCCGGCGCATCCGAGGCTGGTCGTCGGGCAGAAAGGACCGACGGTCGCGAAACTCGTCCACGACGGGGCCACCGAGCCGCCCTTGCCGCTATTGGCAGTCGGGCTCCAGTAGCTGCCGGCGGCCAGACACGGCTGCGCCGCCCCAGATCCCGGATCGTAGCAGGTGTAGCCACCCTTGCCGTTGCTCGACATATAGCCGATCGGCGAATCCGGTCCGAACGCGCTGGAGTTGTTGAAGCGGATCACGCTGGCGGTGGAATAGTTCCCGCTTAAGCTGATCAGGTTCTGGTCGTTGAGCTGATCTTGGAAGTCGAGCGCGCCGCCCGACGTGTGGGTGTAGAGGTCATACTGCGCCGCCGCGCCGTTGGTGGGCACGCCGCCACCCGTGCCGGCGTAGATCGGATTGACCTGCATCCAGTCCGAGTAGAAGGTGTAGCCGTACGCGCGCAGATAGGCCGACTGGCTCAGCGCGTACGTGTATTGGATCTTCGTGATGCCGGTATCGTTGCGGATGGTCGTCAGGGAGTTGTCGTAGAGTGGGAGAGGCCCGTCGAACGCGTGCGCGGGCGTGTCGGGAGCCATGTAGACGCCCGGCGCCCTGACGCTCGCCGCACTGGTCGCGATGGGAGAGCCGAAGGGTACGTTGTAGGCAACGCCATCGGCGTAATGGGCATAGGTCGGACCGCAACCGAGGGTATTGATTCCGCCGCTCGTCGTGGGCGACCCGCAGATAAATGGTCCGCCGAGCCCTTGCAGCGGAATGATTTGTCCCGCCGGGCCGATCGGGCTGTTGCACCCATTAACCGTCAATCCCGGAGCGATGGTCTCGGGACCACAGATGGGTGCGTGGTAGTTCGTTCCGAAGGCTGAGTAGGCAAACTGGTTGACGCCGGGACCGAGATCGCTCGGACTCTCCACGAAGTAGTTCGTCAGCGCCGAACCGCTCCACAGCAGCTGGACGTCATCCCGCAGGCCGTTACGCTTGGGAATGCCCATGTGCAGATTGACGACGTTTTCGCGGTCGGCGATGTTCAACGGATTGCCGGAGGTGCCGCTGTAGTACTGCCAGCAACCCTGCGCGGGAGCCGACCACGGCCGCCCGACGAGCGGGCACATTCCCTTGTCGCCCTGGCCGGTCCCGATGCCGCTAATGGCGGTCGGACCGACCGTGATGACTTGATCGCTCAAGAAACCGTAGCCGATGCCGAACCCGTCGGTATTGCCGGAGAGACTGCCGTCCCGGCGTCGATGTAGCCGGCGCCGTTCGTGTTGTCGAAGAGCGCGGATAGACTTGGTTGTAGCCCGATAGACCGACGTAGTAGCTGAAGGTACGGTCGGGCGTCGAGCCGCCGATCTCGACCTGCGCCTGATGGTAGAAGGCCGGGGTGGCGATGCCGAGATTGGCCGTCGCGTAGCCCGGGAAGGTACCGGTCTTGATGACCTGGTTGATGAAGCCCGACGTGCCGGCCGAGGTGATCGAAGCGGTCCGCCGCCGGTGTAGACTTGCAACTCTTGCAAGCCGAGGTTGGACTCCGTCGACGAGTTGTAGTTATCGAAGGCCCGGTTGACGGGAATGCCGTCGTACTCGAAGGCCGTGTAGTAGGAGTTTTGGCCGCGGACGTACGCGGCGTTGAAGTCCCAGCCCATGCCGCCCTGCGACGTCTGAACGCCGGGAACCGAGCGCCATCGCCGAGTACGCATTGTTGAGGTTACCGCCGCCGCCAGAGCAGCCGCGGCTGCGCGCCTGCGCGGAGTTGACGCTGTACAGGTCGCCGCCGACGCCGACTTTGACCAGCGAGGCGCCGCTTGCGACGTCACGTGCGCGATCGTCTTGAGCGCCTTGCTCAACGTATAGGCGACCTGTTTGCGTTTGGTCGGCAAAGACCGTGACGCCTGGGAAGAGCCACCGGCTGATACCCGACTTGGTCAAGTTGATCGTATAGGTGTCGGGAGCGAGCGAGAGGATCGATGAAATGCCCGCCCGCGTCCGTCGTCGCGGTATGGGTACTGCGAGGGGGCGATTGCCTGCTACTTGAACGCCGGCAACCGGTGCGCCGCTGGTATCCTTGACCGTACCCGCGATGTTACCGGTGACGCCTGCCAGTGCCCATGTTCCCTGGCAAAGGAACGCCGCCAACATTGTGACGGATACGACCGCTCGACGGAGGGTTCGTTTGTGAACTCATTGTTCGTTAACCCTCTGTTGTCGTTAAGTTGTCAAAAGCGTAAGCCGCCCTGCTTCCCTCGGGCCGTTACGGCTCAGGGGCTTCACAGAGTGACCCACTGCGCCAAGGATTTCCTCAGGGAGGATGCGGGTCCTTTAGGCTTCTTTGAGGATGCGGGTCCTTTAGGCTTCTTTAAGGAGAAGCCATCCCGTTGGGTCTAGGCTCGGACGGTCAACCTTTCGGCGACCAGGGCGGGGATCTCCGACGGCCGCTCGGCGACCGGGACGCCGGCGGCCTCAAAGGCCGCGATTTTGCTCTGCGGGCGTTCCGAAGGTGCCGGAGATGATCGCGCCCGGCGTGGCCGAGCGACTTGCCCGGCGGCGCGTTGCGTCCGCCGATGAAGGCGACGACCGGCATCTCGGGCAGGTGCTCGGCGATGAAGGCCGCCGCGTCTTCTTCGTCGGAGCCGCCGATCTCGCCGCAGATGACGAGCGCCTCGGTCTGCGGGTCGTTCTTGAACTCGCGCAGGCACTCCACGAAGGTCGTGCCGATGATCGGGTCGCCGCCGACGCCGACGCAGGTCGATTGGCCGAGGCCGGCCGGCGTGAGGAGGTCGACTACCTCGTAGGTCAGCGTGCCCGAGCGCGAGATCAGGCCGACGCTGCCTTCCTTGAAGACGTGGCCGGGCATGATGCCGACGAGCGCCTTGCCCGGCGAGACGAGGCCCGGGCAGTTCGGCCCGATGATCCGCATGCCGCGGCGTCGTCGCCGACGACTTTGAGCATGTCGTGCACCGGAACGCCCTCGGTGATGCAGACCGCGAAGCGTGATGCCGGCCTCGTAGCGCCTCGTAGAGCGCGTCGGCCGCAAACGGCGGCGGCACGAAGATGCAGCTGTGCGTCGCGCCGGTTGCGTCGACGGCCTCCTTGACCGTATCGAAGACCGGCAAGCCCTGCGGCGTTCTCTGGCCGCCCTTGCCGGGCGTCACGCCGCCGACGATGTTCGTTCCGTACTTCACCATGCGCTCGGTATGGTACGAGCCTTCGGCGCCGGTGATGCCCTGCACGATGACCTTGCTGTTCTTATCTAAAAAGATCGACATCGCTCAGCCTCTCATCTGCGCCGCGAGACGCACGGCTTCGCGCGCGCCTTCGTCCATGGTTTCGACCGGCGTCATTCCGGCCTCGGCGAGAATGCGGCGGCCTTCTTCTTCGTTCGTACCCGTCAGGCGGATCACGAGCGGAATCTTGCGCGACGTGGTCTGCTGCATCGCCTCGACGATGCCGCGCGCGACTTCGTCGCCGCGCGTGATGCCGCCGAAGATGTTGATGAAGAACACCGTCGCGCCGGTGTTGTTGACGACCAGTTCGTAGCAGTTGCGCACGCGCTGCGCGTTCGCGCCGCCGCCGACGTCGAGGAAGTTCGCGATCTCGCCGCCGGCGTTGCTGACGGCATCCATCGTCGCCATCGCCAGGCCCGCGCCGTTGGCCATCGTGCCGACGTTGCCGGGAAAGCGGCGGAAGTTGCGAATGCCCGACGCCGGCCTGCGCCGCGAGCAACTCGTCTTCGTCGAGCGGCAGACGCCTGCGCCACTCGTCGAACTCGGGATTGCGGAAGAGCGCGTCGTCGTCGAGCTCGACCTTCGCGTCCGAGGCGATGACGCGGCCGTCGGTGGTCAGCGCGAGCGGATTGATCTCGACGAGCTTCGCGCCGTAAGCGAAAGAAGAGATCGTACAGCGCGCCGGCGATCGCCGGGAACTGCTTGCGATAGCCGGGATCGAGCTGCGCCGCAAACGCGAGCTCGCGCCCGATGAACGGCGAATACCCGATCGCCGTGTCGACGTAGAACTTCGCGATCGACTCGGGATGATGCTCGGCGAACCTCTTCGATGTCCATGCCGCCGAAGCGGCTGACGATGAAGACGGGCTTGCGCGCGGCGCGGTCGATCGCGATCGCGCAGTAGGCCTCCTTCGCGATCTCGAGCCGCTCTTCGACCAGCACCGAGTTGATCGGTTCGCCGTGCGGATTCTGCCGGTTCGGCGGCATCGGCGTCGCCATGATCTCGTGCGCCGCGCTGCGTCCCTCCGCGCGTCGCTCGCCAACTTGATCTTGCCCGCCTTGCCGCGGCCGCCCATCAGCACTTGCGCCTTGACGACCCAATCGCCGGGCGTCTGCTTTCGATGAAGCGTTCGCGACTTCGTCGGGCGTCGCCGCATGATGAGCTGCGCGGCACGGCGATGCCCGCGCGCCTGAACAGCTCTTTCCCCTGGTACTCCATGAGATTCATTGCGGCCCGACACGTTCGCTCGGAATTCGCCCCTTGCGCTCCTGTGCAGAGGTTTAGTCGAGCCGTCCCAGGACGAGCGCGCGCGATGATGATCTGCTGGATCTCCGAGGTGCCTTCGTAGATTTCGGTGATCTTCGCGTCGCGATAGTGCCGCTCGACCGGAAACTCGGTCGTGTAGCCGTAGCCGCCGTGGATCTGCAGCGCTTCGGCCGCGTGCTTGCGCGCGGCGGTCGACGCGAAGAGTTTGGCTTTGCTGGCTGCGATCGCGAACGGCTCGCCGGCGTCGGCGAGCGCGGCGGCGCGATAGACGAGCAGACGCGCCGCATCGAGGTCCATCGCCATCTGCGCGATCTTGAACGAGACGCCCTCGAACGCGCCGATCGGCTTGCCGAACGCAACGCGCTCCTTGGCGAACTTCACCGATTCGTCGAGGCAGGCGGCGAGGATGCCGATCGCCTGCGCCGCGATGCCGATGCGCCCGCCGTCAGCGCGGTCATCGCGTTGCCGAAGCCCGCGCCTTCCTCGCCGAGCAGCGCGTCGCGCCGGAGCGCGACGTCGTCGAAGGCGAGATCGCACGTGTTGCTGGTGTGAATGCCGAGCTTCTCGGTCACGCGTTCGACGGTGATGCCCGGCAAGGCTCGGCTCGATGAGAAACGCGCTGACGCCGCGCGCGCCCGGCCCGCCGGTGCGAAACATGCCCATGATGACGCCGGCATAGCTGCCGGTGCGTGCACCACTGCTTGCGCCCGTTGAGCACGTAGCCGCTCGCCGGCGCGCGTCGCGGTCGCGCGCAGCGCGGCCGCATCGGAGCCGGCGTCCGATTCGGTCAGCGCGAAGCCGGCGATCACGTCGCCGGTCGCGAGCGCCGGCAGCCAGCGCTCCTTCTGCTCCTGCCGTCCCGAGCTTGAGGATCGCCGAGCAGATCATCGAGTGCACCGAGACGGTCACCGCCGTCCCCGCGTCGACGCGCGCGAGCTCCTCGATCGCAAGCGCGTACGAGAAGTAGTCCGCGCCGGCGCCGCCGTACTCTTCGGGCACGAGGATGCCCATGATGCCGGCGTCGTTGAGCTTCCGGTACAGCTCGCGCGGAAAGACGTGCTCGCGATCCCACTGCGCGACGAACGGCGCGATCTCGCGCTGCGCGATCTCCGCCGCGAGCGCGCCGATCTGCGCGCTGCTCGTCGGTCAGCTCGAACTGCGCCCGACTCTCCGCAATCATCGCAAACTGTGATGAGCGGAAATGATTTTGTTCATGTCTAGGAGCCGCGGGCCGAAGTTTACTACGGTAAATGAGGCTCGCGGCGACAACGACATGGACAAAATCAAACCGCTATGAGAAGCGCGTCGCCTTGGCCGCCGCCGGAGCAAATCGCGGCGATGCCGTAGCCGCCGCCGCGCTTGCGCAGCTGATTGATCAGCGTCCCGACGATGCGCGCGCCCGACGCGCCGATCGGATGCCCCATCGCAACCGCGCCGCCGAACTGGTTGACCGAGCCTTCGTCCGAGGCCGAGACGGCGCGCCGACGTGATCGCGACGGCGGAGAAGGCTTCGTTGATCTCCCAAACCGCGATGTCGCTGGCGCGGCAGTCCGGTGCGATCGAGCAGTTTTTGCGCCGCCATCGCCGGCGTCAGGCAGATGTAGGGCGAGTCCCACGCGACGGTGGCGTGGTCGACGATCGTCGCCAGCGCCTCGTAGCCGTGCTCGGCGGCATAGTCTGCGTCGGCGAGAATCAGCGCCGCGGCGCCGTCGTTGACGCCCGGCGCATTGCCGGCCGTCACCGTGCCGTTTCGCTCGAGGGGACTGCAGCTTCGCCATCGCCTCGAGGCTCGCGTCGGCGCGCACCGCTTCGTCGCGATCGACGACGGCGTGCGGCTGATCGCCGGTAACGAACGGCGCGTACGCTCGCGTAGTCGAGCGTAAACTCTTCCGACGGCTCGTGCTCCCACACGCGAGCTCGGCGCGCCGACCGATCGCGGGAACGCGCACCTTACCCTTGCCGCGGCAGCCGCTCGACGACGACCTTGTCCTTGGCTTTGCTCGCGACCTGACCGGCACGATCTCGTCGGCGAAGATGCCGGCCGCGTGCGCCTCGCGCCGCGCGGCGATGGCTTTCGTAGGCGAAGCGATCCTGCTCTTCGCGCGTCAGCTCCAGCTCGGCTGCGACCTTGCTGCCCTGCGTCGCCATCGTCATCGGAAAATACTGATCCCACAAGCCGTCGTAGATCATCGCGTCGACAGCGCGCCGTCGCCGAAGCGATAGCCCCAGCGCGCGTCGCGCAGCAGATACGGCGCGTTGGACATCGACTCCATGCCGCCGGCGGCGACGACGGCGTTCGCGCCCGCGTTGATCGAGCGCATCGCGTTGACGACCGCGAGCATGCCCGACGCGCAGACTTTGTTGATCGTATCGGCGGTCACCGTCTTGGCGAGGCCCGACTTAAAGAGCACTTGGCGCGCCGGGTTCTGCCCGACGCCCGCCTGCAGCACCTCGCCGAACGTGACGTGCTCGATCTCGGACGGATCGATCTTCGAGCGTTCGATCGGCCGCGGTCAGCGCGACCGCGCCCAGCGTCGTCGCGGAAAGCGGAGCGAGCGCTCCCCCGAGCTTGCCGAACGGCGTGCGCGCCATCCCGAGCACGACGGTCTTCGAATTCATTTCAGCCATAGGTCGCTCGCAATTCGAGCCGCGCGTTTGGCTGACCTCGGCTTCGGACAACGCCGACGCGACATGATGCCTCGGAATCGCTCGTCGCCTCGCCATCCGGGCGCGGCTCCTGCTGCCCCGCCGCCTCGCTCCCGCCATCCATCGGAGCCTGTCCTGAGCGAGCGCAGCGAGTCAGGGCTCGGCGGTCGGGAGCTTACCTCGACATCACGTCGGCACGGCGTTGCCGAAGCCGGCGTCAGTGCCTCACCACGAGGGGACAAGTCTCGCATTCGAACTGGACTGTGACGTGCGAGATGCCGAAGTGCGACTGCGACGCAGCCGTGATTTCGCGCAGCACGTTCGGTCGCTTCGCTGATGCGCCGGTCGTCGAGCAGCACGTGCGCCGAGAGCGCGTGCGAGCCGCTGCCGATCGACCACACGTGCAGGTCGTGAACGCCGGTCACGCCGCCGATCCGCTCGAGGTGCGCGGTGAGCGTCGCCGAGTCGACGCCCTCGGGAACGCTCTCGAGCAGGACGTCGCGTCGCGTCGCGCATCACGCGCGCGACGCCGACGACGATGATCGCGGCGACGAAGAGCGAGAGCAGCGGGTCGATCCACGCGAGGTGCGTCAGCGCGATCGCGATGCCGCCGATGATGACGGCGACTGCGCCGAGCGCGTCGCCGAGCACGTGAAAGAGCGCGGCGCGCACGTTGAGATCGCGCCGTGCCGCCGGCGCGAAGCAGTACGCCGACGCCGGCGTTGACCGCGAGGCCCGACGGCGGCGACGCAGCGTCATGAGGGCGGCGTGCGGCTCGACCGGAGCCGCGAAGCGCCGCGCGGCCGCGTAGACGATCGCGATCGTCGCGACCAGCAGCAGCGTTCCGTTGGCGAGCGCGCCGAGCACCTCGATGCGTCCGTAACCGAAGGTGCGGCGCGGATCGGCGGGCCGCGCCGCGCCGATCGCGGCGAGCAGCGCGAGCGCCATGCGCGAACGACGTCCATGCACACGTGCGCGGCGTCGCTGGTCAGCGCGAGGCTGCGCGACACGGCGCCGCCCCAAAACTCGAGCACCGCGACGAGCGCGGTCGCGACCAGCGCCAGCGTCAGGCGGCGTTGCATCGCCATGGTCGCCTAGCCGCGCGCCTTGAGCGCCAAGCGCGGCGAGCATCGCGCCGAAGAGCGCGAACGTCTTGCTCTCGGCCTCGACCACAGCGTCCGCGTTCCACGCCCCTGTTCCGTCCGACCACGGCTGCCGTTGCGGGATCAGGCGCGGCACGCTGCGCGCAATAGCGCTCGAAGGCTTCACCGAACTTCGAACGCAGGAAGGCCTCTTCGTGCGGCACGATCGTCGCATACACGGCCGCCATCGCCGCCAGCGACCCGCCGATCAGCGCCAAGCGCGCCGCGCACGAGTTTCTGCCGGTGAACGCGAACCCGAACCCCGCGGCTGTGATGAAGTTTCCGATATACAGCGGGTTGCGGACGTAGCCGTACGGACCGCCGGTCACGAGCTTCGGCGCCGTGACCGCGTCGTTACGCGTCGTCGTGCCGGAGTACCCGACCGCCCAGCAGCGCACGAGCTCGCCCGCGATCGCGAGCGGCAGGCCGAGCGCGACGCTGCGAGCGCTCGGGCGCCCGAGGATCGCCAGCGCGGCGGCCGGGAAGCTCAACAGCAGACCGCGATTTTTGAAGACGAACTCTCGCGTCGTCATCCCCTTGCCGCCGCACGCGCAATGCGCTCCTGCGCCGCGGCATAGATGTCGCGCAGCGAGCGCACCAGCGGGACGTGGGGCTCCCAGCCGGTGTTCGCGCGCAGCTTTCCAGGATCGCCGACGGAAAGCGGGAGATCGGCGCCGCGGTTACGCTCGGGATCCTCGCGCACCTCGACCGCCACGTGCGCGATAGCAATCAGCTCGCGAAGCACGTCGCGAATCGCGACGGCATGGCCGCTGCACACGTTGTAAACCTGCGCCGGATTCGCCGTCGCGCGCGAGCGCGATGTAGGCTCGGACGACGTCGCGCACGTCGAAGAAGTCGCGGGCCGCGTTCAGATTCCCGACGACAGCCGCGGCGGACCGCCCGCCGCGATGCGGGCAAGCTGAGCCGCAAACGATGCGACGACGAATCGCTCGTCCTGACCCGGTCCGATGTGATTGAACGCGCGCGCGATGACGACGTCGAGACCAAAACTGCGCGCTTCGCTCAACAAGATCGCCTCGGCCGCGGCCTTGCTCGCACCGTAGGGATTGACAGGCCGCAGATCGAGCGTTTCGCGCGCCGGGTAATCGTTTAGCGCGCGCGCCCCGTAGACTTCTGCCGGAGCTCGTGAACACGATTCGCGGCCGCGGGCCGACGGCGTAGTCGCGCACGGCCTCGGCGAGACGGGCCGTTCCCATGACGTTGGCATCGTAGGTTTCGATCGGCGTTTGAAGCGCATTCGGAACGGAGGTCTGCGCGGCCAAGTGAAAGATGACGTCGGGACGGTGCCTCTCGAGCGCGTGTCGCAGCGTTTGGACGTCGCCGAGATCGATGATCGGGTAGCGACCGTCGAAATCGTTCGGACCGCAACACCCGAAGGCTTCCGCGCCGGCGTCGCGCAGCGCCGCGAGCAGGTACTGCCCGACGAATCCGCGCGCGCCGGTTACGAGCGCTCGCACCGCTTGATGTCCGATTCGACCATCATGGCGACGAGCTGCTCGAAGCTCACCTCGGGCTCCCAGCCGAGCGCGCGTCGCGCTCTAGCGGCGTCGCCGATCAGCCGGTCGACCTCGGCGGGACGGACGAAGCGCGGGTCGATGACCACGTACGGCTCGTACGACCCGAGCCCGGCGACCTCGAAGGCGATGCGCACGAAGTCGCGCACGCTGTGCGTTCGTCCCGTCGCGATCACGTAGTCGTCGGCCGACTCCTGCTGCAGCATCAGGTACATTGCGCGCACGTAGTCGCCCGCGTATCCCCAGTCGCGGTGAGCGTCGAGATTCCCGAGCCGCAGTTCCTTCGCGAGCCCGAGCTTGATGCGTGCCACGCCGTCGGAGATCTTGCGCGTCACGAACTCCTTTCCGCGCCGCGGCGAGTTGTGGATTACGATGTCCCCGACACCGGCGTGAAACCGGCCCGTTTCGGTTGTCAGATCGTAGAGCCACCCGGAATAATGAGGATCCTCGACGGCACGCTTGACCACGCGCAAGTCGGACCGTAGATGCGCGCCGGTTCGGCCAATGGGGTTGGGCGACCTTAGGTTAATCGAATAGAACGGACCCGGGCGGTCTGACGGGCCAACTTCGACGTTAAGAACGCAGTCCTGTTTGAGCGCGGTACGCGCCAGCCACCAGAGGGCCATCGCGAGCACCGGAGAGTTCGTCTTGAAGTTCTTGAACGTGTGCGCACCGTTGCCGGCTTTGAGACCGTCCGTCGCGTTGTAGCCGTCGAGAAACGCCAACCACGCGCCCTCGTCAGCGTTGAGGACGATGCGCGGAACGCGCTTGTAGCCTTCCTTCGTATAGCACTCGTCGCGGAGCCACTCGACGAAGCGGGGTGCGCCGTTGAGCGCCAGCGCTCCGACGGTTCTCCCCGAAACGAACCCCGACGACGTGGCAGTGTACGTCGCGTAACCAAGCGTTTGCCGCCGCCACGCCTCCGCGAACGCGGCGCGAAGAGCTTCGGTAGAATTCGTAAACTTCGCATGTACGTGACCGTCCTTGTCGACGTGGGCGCTGCCGTCTCCAACGAAGGCCCCCAGCATCCAGGCAAATTCGCGCGTCGGGTTGGAAAGCTTCGGCGCGTCCGGGAAATCCGCTCGAAGCATCTTGTCGCCCTCAAGCACTCCGCGCGCCGGACACTCGCCGTCCGACAGAAAGACGACGTGGTCGCCTGTCAGCGTCACGGTGCCACAGCGCGCCTCGATGCGACGCACCCTCTTGTTATCGACGACAGGACGGTGCAGATATACCGTCCCGCCAAGGACTCGGGCGAAGCGCTCGCCGTCCCAAACCTCCACGTTATCGCCGAGATCAAACGTCTGGAAGATTGCCCCCTTTTCGCGTACGCGCAAAAGGTCGCCGATCGGCGCCACATCGACGACACCGTCGCGTCGGATGATAACCGGCGTTTCCGGCGTCACGCTCTCATGGTTGAAGCAGATGCCGCTGCACGCGTAGAGGCCGTACGACTCGCGATAGTTGACGGTGATCCAGTGGCCGTAGACTTTCGCGACGCCGTACGGACTGCGCGGATAGAAGCCGGTCGATTCGTGCTGCGGGGACTCAGGGACATTGCCGAACATCTCCGAGCTGGACGCCTGATAGAAACGTATCGTCGGATCGACGTGGCGAATCGCCTCGAGCACGCGCGTGACCCCGAGCGCCGTGAACTCGCCCGTGAGCACCGGCTGGGTCCACGAAGCGGGGACGAACGATTGCGCCGCGAGGTTGTAGACTTCGTCCGGGCGCACGTCGGCCAGGATCGAAGTGACCGAACTCTGATCGAGCAGATCGCCCGAAACGATCTCGACGTCATCGACGATGTGCTCGATGCGCTCGTGCACCTCCGTGCTCGTGCGGCGCGTCATCCCCACCACGCGGTAGCCTTTTGCGAGCAGGAGCTCCGCGAGATAGGAGCCGTCCTGACCCGTGATTCCGGTGACGAGTGCGGTCTTGGCCACGCCGCGCACTACCCGAGTGCGACCGGCCGGCGCAAGCGTTCGGCGAGCGTGACCGCGATGAAGGCGGCGACTTCGCTCGGGAGCGTGCCGCGGCCGAAGCCCGCGTCGTACCCCAGCTCGCCGGCGAGGCGATTGGTGACGCGCGGGCCGCCGCAGATCAGGACGACGCGATCGCGCAGCCCCTCGGCCTCGAGCAGCTCGCCGAGCTGCGTGAAATTCTTGATGTCGCTGCCTTTCTGCGTGACGACCTGCGAGGCGAGTAGCGCATCGATGTGGTGCTCCTTCGTGTAGCGCACCAGCTCCTCGGGCGCCACCTGGCTGCCTAGGTTAAACGCCTCGAACATGCGATAGCGCTCGAGCCCATAGTCGCCCTTGTAGCCTTTCATGTTGAGGATCGCGTCGATGCCGACGGTATGCGCGTCGGTTCCGATGCACGCGCCGGCGACGCGGACCTTGCGCCCGATGCGCTCGGCGACGAGGGCGTCGATCTCTTCCATCGACATTGCGTGCGTGCGCGCGGACGGCGCGTGCACGCCGTCGACGTCTACGCCCTCGCGAGTGCTCGCGTACAGGACGAAAAACGAGAAGCCCGTCGCGATCGGGCGGCCGTCGACGACCTGCACGTCGGTGAATCCCATCTTGCCGGCGAGCTGGCGCGCCGCCTCGTCGGCGGCCTCGCTCCACTCCAGCGGGAGCGTAAAGGAGAGCTGGACCTTGCCGTCGTCCTGCGTGTCGCCATAGGGCTTCACGATTCTACTCATCCTTCGACGCGGCCCGTGCTGAGCGGAGTCGAAGCGCCGGAGGACAGGCTCCCCGCGAATTTCAAGGCTTCCTCGAAGGGATTGACGTAGTCGCCGGCGCGCGCGAAGACGCCATCGAACCCGCGCCCGCCGTCGGGCGAACGCGACACGTCGGCAAACGTCGCGGACTGAATCGCGGCCATCAGCCCGATCTCGGATACGCGCCGCAGCAGCGACTCGCACGCGGCGAGCACGCCGTGCGCGCGCCGCTCGATCGTTCCGC
The DNA here is from genome assembly GCA_963736475.1 of Vulcanimicrobiota bacterium. Classification (GTDB taxonomy): domain Bacteria; phylum Vulcanimicrobiota; class Vulcanimicrobiia; order Vulcanimicrobiales; family Vulcanimicrobiaceae; genus Cybelea. The sequence goes on from CAVTOQ010000007.1 coordinate 373,096, forward strand.
CCGGCCGCAGGACGATCTCGTCGCCGAGGTGACGCGCCGTGTTCATGATGTAGCGCGCGTTTTCGAGCGAGAGCGCCCGGTCCCCCAAAAACGGCGTGTGAATCGCCTCGGTCAGCATCCCGCACAGGTGGATGCTCTGCCCCGTCATCACCGACGTGAGGTTGAACATCGCGTCGATCAGATGCCCCTTGAAGACGTCGCCGGTCATGTGCTTCGTGGGCGGCATGTATTTGAGCGCAGCGCGCGGGAAGATCTCGCGCGCGAGCTGCGCCTGCGCGACCTGATACAGGAAGCTGTCTTCGAGATCCGGATTGATCTCGTACGCGTCGCCGAGGCCGATCTGATGATCCGGCAGGCCGGCGCGATGCGCGAACTCCTCGTTGATGAACTGCGACGCCAGCACGGCGGGCGCCTGATCCACCGCGTCGGCCGTCGTGAGGTAGTTGTCCTCGCCGGTGTTGATGATGATGCCCGAGTAGGCGTTGAGCATTCGGCTGAAGTGCTGATCGACGAAAGTGCGCTTCATGTTGATGTCGCGGAAGAGGATGCCGTACATCGAGTCGTTCAGCAGCATGTCGAGCCGCTCGAGCGCCGCCATCACCGCGATCTCCGGCATGCACAGGCCGCTCGCATAGTTGGTCAGCATCACGTAGCGGCCCAAACGCTCGCCGACCTCGTCGAGGGCGGCGCGCATGATTGCGAAATTGGCCTGGGTCGCGTAGGTCCCGCCGAAGCCCTCGGTCGTGGGTCCGAAGGGCACGAAATCCAGCAGCGACTGCCCGGTCGAGCGGATGACGGCGATGACCTGAGCGCCGGCCTCCGCGGCGGCCACGCCCGCACTTCGATCCTCGTAGATGTTGCCGCTGGCGACGATGACGTAGAGCAGCGGAGGCGGGAGCTGCGGAAGGCGTGCGAGCCGCCGCGCGCGCTCGTCGCGCTGCTCCTCGATACGCCGCAGCGCCGCCTCGACGTGCCGGCGCAGGGCGCCGCGCGCCGCAGCCTCGGGAGTCTCCGCGAACTGCTCGAGCGACCACCGGCGCAGGCCGAGCGCCTCGCCGAGCGCCGCGGGCTCGAGCCCGGTCTCGGCCAGGGCCCTTCCGAAAGCGACCGCGACGCCGCGCCGCCGTTCGTTCGGTTCGAGCGTCTCCACGATGGCGTTGGGGATGGGCACCTCGTCGGGGGTGACTCCGTCCACGCCGAGTAGCCGCAGCACCGCGCGCTCGACCGACACGGTCGAGTGCGCGCCGATGAATGTCTCCACCGGCGCGACGATGGCCGACGCCAGCTCACGGCAGCGAGCCACGCGCTCCCGGTCGATCTTCAGTTCCACGGTGCAGTCTATCTTATCCGAAGGGCTAAGAAACCCCCAAATACGCGGCCAGCCCCTCCTGCCACGCCGGCATAGCGATGCCCAGGGCGGCGAGCTTGGCATTCGCGAGCGCCGAGAAGCGCGGACGGACGGCCGCGGCCTCCCACTCCTGCGCCGAGATCGGCTCGAGCGCGGCATCTATTCCGGCCAGCCGCGCCGCCTCGCGGGCGAAGTCGTACCAGCTCACCGGGCCGGCGTTGACGGCATGGTATAGGCCATAAGCCTCGGTCTGGACGAGGCGGCGCAGCGCGTCCGCGAGGTCGCCGGCAAAGGTCGGTGAGGCGTAGGAGTCGGCGACTACCCGCAGCGGTCGGCCGGCACCGCCTGCGAGCACGCGCTCGACGAGCCCGGGCCGCGTCCGCGACGCTGTCCGGCCGTATACGCCGCACGTGCGCACGACAAAGGCGCGGCCACCGAGCGACTCGACCAGATACTCGCCCGCGAGCTTGGACGTACCGTAGACCGAGAGCGGATGCGGCGCGTCGTCCTCGGAATACGGCGAGCTCGCGGCGCCGTCGAAGACGTAATCGCTGCTGATCGTCACGAACGCGGCGCGCGCGTCGCGCGCGACGCGCGCGGCGGCGGCGACGGCGATGGCGTTGGTTTCAAACGCCGTCGCAGGTTCGATCTCGCAGCGGTCCACGTCGTGAAACGCGGCGGCATTCAAAAGAACGTCGGCCCGCGCGCCCGCGACCGCGCGGGCCAGCGCGCCGGCGTCGCGCAGGTCGAGTTCGCCGTGCGAAGGTGCAACGATCTCGCAGTCTCTCCAGCGCCGTCGAATGGCCGTTCCGAGCCGCCCGGAACCGCCAATCAACAGCACGCGCTTCACACCGTCGACCGCCGGCCCGTCGTGTTGCGTTGCGCGATCAGCGCGATCGCGACCGCCAGCGCGGCCGTGAGATTCCCGACGACCATGATCTCCACGACGGTCGCCAGCGTCGGATGGATCGTGACGATGGCGCCGAGTGTGCCGAACGTGCAGATAAAGAGCGGCACCGTGAACGCCAGGCGGTGGGTCGCGATGCCGTAGAACGTCAGCGCGTTGGTCAACGCGAGCAGGACCATGGCCAATCCGTATGTCACGAGCAGCGGAGACGCCGCGTCGAAGGCGCGTCCCACCAGCGCGTGAAGCACGTCGGTACCGAAGAAACGGAAGACGAACAAGCCGCCGCACGCGACGACGGCGAACATCGATAGGCTGGCCACCAGCACCTCGCGGGTCTGCGCGCCGCGCGCATGACGGTCCGCCGCCTGCGGCAGCAACACGGTCGGGATGAATCCGACCAGATACAGCAGGATCTTTCCGCCCAGCGAGGCGGCCGCGTACAGCCCCGCCGCATGCGCGTCGAAGAAGTGCTTGACGAGGACGACGTCGGCCGACCCCATTAACGTGACCGCGATCGTCGCCGCGGCCGCGCCGGCGCCCGCGTTGAGGATCCGGCGCCAGTCGTACCGGACTCGATGCGCCTGCGCTCCGGCGTAGCGCCGGCGCAGCCTCGATGCGAGATAGATCAGCGCCGCCAACGGTCCGAAGAAGAATCCCACGATGCCGCCGCCGAGCTTGAGCCCGACGGCGATGAGCAGCCCGATGCCGAGGACCTTGGCGATCCCTTCGACCGAGTTCGATACCGCGTATCCGAAAAAGTCTTGCGTTCCTTGCGCGACCGCGCGCAGCGCGCTCACGAACAACGAAGCGCCCGCGATGAGACCGACGAATGGAACGGACCATACCGGGACGTGAAGGAACCGCGCGAACGGGAGAGCGCCGACGGCCGCGATCACGAGATAGATCACGGCGAGCTTCGCGAACGCGGCGGCCACGCCGTCGGTCAGGCCGCGCAGATGTCCGTCGTCGTGCAGCGCGCGAAACTCGGCCGCGAGTTGCGCCACGACCGGCGCGACGAATGCCGCAGGCAGCGCGAGGATCACCGCCGCGTTGAGCAGCGCGTAAAGACCGCCGTAAACGGTCACGCCGAGTTGACGGCTCGCGATCGCGTGCGCGACGAATCCGCAGACGTTGAGCACCATGCTCGCGGAAAAGACAAGCACACTCTGCTTGAGCATCGCGCTCGCGCGAAGGCGCTCGAGTCCACGGCGCAGCACCAGCGTGCCCGGTGGACTCGCGCTTCCGTTCATAGTACCCTCGTTCTCATGGAGATCGAGCATTTACCTCTCACCGGCGCCCTGGTGCTCACGCCACGCGTCTTCGCGGACGAACGAGGCTATTTCAAGGAAACCTACTCGCTCGATCGCTATCGCCAATGCGGCGTCGAAGAAACGTTCGTGCAAGACAACCTTTCGCGGTCGCAGCGCAACGTCTTGCGAGGACTGCACGGCGACGAGCGAATGGCCAAATTGGTGGGGGTCGTGCGGGGCAGCATCTTCGACGTGATCGTGGACTACAGGGCCTCGAGTCCCACCCGCCGCCGCTGGCACGGCATGGTACTCGATGCGGCGCAAGGCAGGCAAATCTACGTTCCCAAAGGTTTTCTGCACGGCTTCCTTGCGCTCGAAGATGAAACGCTGGTCACGTACAAGCAGAGCGCCGCGTACGATCCCGTTCGCGAGCTCTCGGTTGCGTGGAACGACCCGGACTTAGGAATCGAGTGGCCGCTCGGCGGCGCCCAGCCCATCCTCTCCGTCCGCGACGCCGCGAGCCCGCCGTCGCGCACCCTCGGGGGAGCGTAACAAACGGGCTCGGCCGAGGTAAGAGCCGCCAGAGGAACAGAATCGAGGAGGGATGGCATTCCGTGATCAGAGTGACGAAGCTCTGGTGCAACGAGTGCGCTCCGGCGAAAGGGAGCTCTTCGGCGTGCTAGTGGATCGCTATAAACGCGGCATCGCGAACTTCATCGGCGCGACGGTGCGCAACTCTTCGGAGACGGCCGATCTTTCGCAGGAGACGTTTCTGCGCGCGTACGCTCATCTCGGCACGTTCAACCCTCAGCTCGGAAAGTTTTCGACCTGGATCTACCAAATTGCGCGAAACGTGATTCGAACCTATCTGTCAAAGTCGCTGCGCGCGCCGCAGCTCCAAGAGCTGTCGCCCGACCACGACATCGAGAGCTCGCTTCCCGATCTGTCGCGCGACACCGATCCCGCGGGCGGCGTGCTGCGCGAAGAAGCGGAGCGCGAGCTGCGTGCCGCACTCGCGGAGCTTCCCGAGCGCACGCGCACCGTCTTGGCGCTGCGTTATTTCGACAACATGGAATATCAGACGATCGCGAGCACGCTCGGGCTCTCGCTCGGCAATGTAAAGACGCTGATCCATCGCGGCAAGATAGCGCTCACGAAGAAGATGCGCGAACGCGAGTCCGCCGCGGTCGAAGCGTTGCAGTATCGCGGTCGCGAAGGGAGGTACGAATGCGCTGCTCCTCGTGTGAGCCGCTGCTGGACGCGTATCTCGAAGCGAGCCTACCGCCGCGGCAGGTCGGCGCGGTGGCGCGGCACCTGCGCGCGTGCGGCCGCTGTCTGGCGCTGCTGCGCGAGCTGCGCGTAATCGACGCGCTGCTGGAAACGGCCCGCCCGCCGGGCAGCGTCGGTGCCGACTTCACGGCTTCCGTCGTGACGGCCGCGCGCGAGCGCGCCGCTGCATGCTCGCCGGCGCACTCCGTTGGGCTTCGTGCTGCTCGCGTATCTCGTCGTTGCGTGGACGCTCGTGTTCGTGGGCGTGCGTTCCCATGCGCTAAATCACTTGGCCGCGACGCTCGTCCTATCGGAGCAGCACGGCTTCGCCGCGCTCGGCGCGGCCGTGCGCGCGCTGGCGCCGGCGACGCCGCTGGCCGCCGCCACGATGACGGGCGTGCTGCTGCTCGATCTCCTGCTGCTCTGCGCCCTCGCCTACGGCTACCGCCGCGTGCGGCCCCTGATGGCAACCTACCTGACGCGAGGACCCCGATCGTGACGTTTCGCTGGTCAATCGTCCTGGGTGCGGTGGCGGCGCTGGCGCTCTGCGCGGCGCCGGCCGCGGCCGACCCGCAAGCCGCCTATCACGGCGGAACCTACTTCGGCTCGGTCGTGGTCGAGCCGGGACAGGTGGTGGACGGCGACCTCACCGTGATCTTCGGGGACGCGACGATCGCCGGCATCGTCGAAGGCGACTGCACGGCCATCGGCGGCAGCTGCGACACGCGTCCCGGCGGGGTCGTCACGGGACAAATCAACCAACTCGGCGGCGCCGTGGCGCAGGCGATCGTTCCATGGGCCCCGAGCGAATCCGTCTACAATCCGTTCGTTCCCGACCACCGGCTCTTGTGGCGGCTCTCCTGGAATCTGCTCGCGCTGCTCATCTTCCTTGATCTTTCCGCTGCGTACGCGCATGGTGCTGGACCGACTCGAGCGCCACCCTGGGCTCTCCGTCACCGCCGGTCTCCTCGGCTGCGTGGCGATCGTTCCGCTCGCGGTTCTTCTGGCGATCACGATCCTGCTAATCCCGCTGATCCTTCTGGAGCTCGTCTTCGTTCTCGCGAGCGTGTTCCTCGGTACCGCCGCGCTCGCGCTTTTGATCGGGCGCCGGCTGTGCGAGATGCTCGAGTCCCGCGACGACGCCTTCGCCGCTGGTCGCGCTGCTGGTCGGCATCGCGCTGATCACCGCGGCCGAGCTCGTTCCGGTGGTCGGCACGCTCGTGCTCATTCTCGTCGGGCTCATCGGTCTGGGCGCGACGATACTCTCGTTTGCCGCCGACACGATCGCCGCCCCGGTCTCCCCCGGCGCTCCCGCCCCGCACGCCCCCCTCAGCGGACCCCCGATGACCGCCGGGTAATACGAACCGAGCTATGACGACCATCTCGCGAGCCGCGAGGTTCGCCGAGCGTACGGCACACCTCCGGGCTTCGACGATTCGCGAGATGCTGAAGGTCACGCAGCAGCCCGACGTCATCTCGTTCGGCGGCGGTCTGCCGGCGCCCGAACTCTTTCCGACGGCCGCCATCGCCGAGGCGGCCCGGCAGGTGATGGAACGGTACGGACCCGCGGCGTTGCAATACAGCGTCACCGAGGGAATCCCCGAGATGCGGCGGTGGGTGGCGCGAGCGCCTGACGCGGCGCCTCGGACGAGTCATCGACGCCGAGAGCGTCACGATCGTCAACGGCTCGCAGCAGGGGCTCGATCTCGTCGGCAAGGTGTTTCTCGATCCCGGCGACCACGTCGTGCTCGAGAATCCATCGTACCTCGGCGCGATTCAAGCGTTCGACGCCTATCAAGCCCGCTATCTCACCGTCGACACCGACGAGGACGGCATGCTGCCCGAATCGCTCGAGCGCGTGCTCGAGCGCGCCGATCCGTTTCCGAAGTTTCTCTACCTCGTTCCGAACTTCCAGAACCCGACCGGACGTACGCTCTCGGGACCGCGACGCGCAGCGCGTCGTGCGCATCTGCGGGAGCTTCGGTTTACCGATCGTCGAGGACGATCCTTACGGCGAACTCCGTTTCGAAGGCAGCGACCTGCCGTCGCTCCTCTCGCACGAAACCGCGGCGCCGATCATCTACTCCGGCACGGGCAGCAAGATCATGGCGCCCGGCATGCGGATCGCGTGGCTCGTTATCTCTGACGAGGAGATCCGCGAGAAGATCGTGCTCGCGAAACAGGGCGCCGACCTGCACAGCGGCACGTTCGCGCAGTACGTCTTCTACCAGTACGCTCGAGCAGAACGCGCGTTTGACGCGCACGTCCGACGGATCGCGTCAACGTACTCCACGCGGCGCGACGTCATGGCACGGCGCTCACCGAGTTCATGCCGGAGGGCGTTAGCTTCACGCGACCCGCAGGGCGGAATGTTCTTGTGGGTAACCGTCCCGGGCGTCGATACCGTCGGAGCTCCTGCACATCTCCGCACGAGTCGAAAGTCGTCTTCGTTCCGGGAGTCAACTTCTATCCGGGTCGCGACGTGCACGACGGCATGCGCCTGAACTTTTCCAACGCGTCGGAAAAGAATATCCGTGTCGGCGTCGAACGGCTCGCCCACGCTATTAGCGCCTACAAGGGTTAGCGTGACGCCGTAGGTTGCTGCAAGGAGTCCGCCATAGTGGCATCAGGCTTGGTCATCGGCATCTTTCCCCAGTCCGACGCGCAGGCGCTCGAGAGCGCGCTTTCGGCGCAGCAGATCGACCTGAGCAAAGTCAAGGTCGTAAGCGGCGCCGCCGGCGACACCGAAGGCTCAGCGCTCGAGTTCGTAGACGTCGTCGCCGACATGGAATCGAACTCCCTCGCCGACGACATGACGCGAGGCATGGGCATCATGGGCGACTCGGGCGGCACGAGCGTTCCGGGGATCGGCGGCCGCCGAGCGACGCTCGGTTCTTTCTCGCACCCCGGCGCCAGCTCGGCGCTACCTCGCCGGGTTCGCCATTCCCGGGGACGAAGTCGACAACTTCGACCAAGCCGTGGCGGACGGCCGGGCCGTCGTACTCTATCCCGATGCCGGGGCGGATGCGCAGGCGGTCGTAACGGCCTTTAGAGCGGCCGGACTACGCAACGTTCGGGCATATTGAGGAGCCTCTAACGCCGCGCGCAAAGCGGCTCATCCTATCGAGCCTCGCGACGATCCTCGCGAGCTGTGCCCCTTCCGCCCACTACGACTACGGACGCCTGCCCTCCGGATATCACTGGCGAGCGGTGTATAGTCCAGCGACGAACGTCATCGTCTTCTACGGCCGCGGTCCCGCTCGAGCGACGATACGGTCTACGTCGGCCCGGATAACCGGTTTTACATCTTCCACCACGCGGGGACGATTGGCGCGAAGGATTTGCGGCTGCGCTGGATGCCGCACGACGCCTCGCCGCTATGAGCGCCGCGTAGAGCCCACGACGCGCGCCGGCACGCCCGCGACGACGGCGAAGGCGGGGACGTCGCGAGTCACGACCGCCCCCGCGCCGACCAGCGCGTCCTCCCCGATGGTCAGGTTCGCCAGGATCGTCGCGTTGCTGCCGATCGACGCGCCGCGGCATACCTTGGTCGGCAGGACGTTCCAGTCCGACTCCGTCTGCAGCGAGCCGTCCGCGATTGGTCGCGCGCGGATAACGATCGTTGACGAACATCACGCCGTGGCCGATGAAGACCTCATCCTCGATCGTCAACGCCCTCGCAGACGAACGTGTGCGAGGAGATCTTGCAGCGGCTGCCGACGATCGACGTTCTTCTGGATCTCGACGAATGCCCCGATCTTCGTGTCGTCGCCGACGCGGCAGCCGTAGAGATTGACCAGGCCTCGGTGAAAGATCCGCACGTCTTTGCCGAGGACGACGCGTCGAATCAACGGGCACGAGCTAGAGAACCTCTTTTCCGTCAAACGACTTGAGACGCCGGAAGGCAACGATCGTCGCCTGCCTCCAAAACTCGAAGCCAAATGCCGCGCTCACGAACGGATGGTAGAGCCACTCGGAGCGGCGGTCGCGCGAGCAAACCATACAACGACGGCCAAGCGCCGGAAAGATGAAACTGACGGAATAGAACGGCCACAGATAGGCCCGCCAGCGCTGCGCCCGACCCGAGGTCGCGCAGCCGTCCCCACATCGGCTGCCCCGCATCGGTCAGACGCGCGCGAAATCGCGGCCCGAACTTGCGCAACGCGTCGGCGATTCCGCCCACGGTGTGATGCTCGACGCGCCGCGCCGGGCACGAACGCGATATCGCTTCCGGCCGCGATCAGCATCTCGACGGGCGCGACGTCGTCTTCGTCGGTGCCGGCCGGCTTTCGGTAGGGCAGCCGAATCGCGAACGCCTGCGCGAGCGCGATGAGCGGCGTCGGTCCCGAGGCGAAATCGTACACGACATAATCGTCGGTGCGCCGCTTCACGCGGTACGTGCGCGCGTACGAGACGGGCGAGGTCGCGCCGCCGTAGACGAAGTGATTGAACGGATCGCTAAAGGCGTTGAAGTAACGCGTCGTCGCGCCGTCTGCGGGGGTGTTCACGAGTGCCGGGAACGCCGCCGCGATCGCGGGATCCGCGAACGGGACGTGCGAGTGCGTCGAGAAAATGTTCGTCGTGCAGCGCGTTGTCTGCGGCGAGGATCACCGCAACGTCGCCGGTCGGCGCGTTCCATCAGAGATGCCCGACGCCCGGCTCGGCGCGGCGTATCGGATTGTGGACGACGCGTCGCACCGAAGGACTGCGCGATGGCGACCGTATCGTCGGTCGAACCGCCGTCGGCGACGAGCAGCTCGATCAGGTCGCTTGGATAGCGCTGCCGCCGTATCGATTCGAGCAACGACCGGGAGCCGGCTCGCTTCGTTGAGCGCCGGCACGATCATCGAGAAACGGACCTCCGTCACGAGGGACGCTCGAAGAAGTCGCCGCCGGCGCCGTGCCGAGTTCGACTCGCGCGCTCCGCTGCCGCGCCGAGCGCAGGGCGCCCTCGATGACGCGCACCACGCCGGCGCCAAATCGGCCGTCCGAGCGCGTCGGCGTCCCGTCGCGAATCGCAGCGTGCGAAATCGTCGACGAGCTTTCCCAGGGCCTCGCGATTGTCGACCAGCGGGACGTTGAGGTCGCCGAGCCGGTACGAGACCATCTGCTGCTGCAGCGTCGTGCTCGAGGGGTCCAGCACGACGCCCTTATCGTAGATGTAGATCTTTTCGTTCGGGTCGACGTCGTCCCAGACCGCCATCTTCCGGCTTGCCGAGATCGTCGTGCGGCGAACCTTCACCGGCGACAGCCAGCTGAGGTGAACGTGCGCGATGCATCCGCTCGGATACCACATCGTGAGAAACGCGACGTCGGGCGTTTCGGCGTGCACGCAGGCGGCGAGCTGGAGCGACACGGACTGCGGCTCCTCGCCCAGGACGTAGTTGATGATCGACACGTCGTGCGGGCCGAGATCCCAGAGGACGTTGCTCTCCTGAAAGAGTCCGAGATTGACGCGAACCGAATCGATGTAATAGATGTGGCCGAGCTCGCCGCTCTCGCGCAGCGCGCGGAGCTTCTCGACCGACCCCGTGTACAAGAAGGTGTGGTCGGCCATCAGCCGGACGCCACGGCGCTCCGCCCGCGCCTGCGAGATCGCAGGCGGACTCGTAGCTCTCCGCCAGCGGCTTCTCGACGAGAACGTGCTTGCCGGCTTCGATCGCCCGCGCCGCGAGCGAATAATGCGTACGCGGCGGCGTCGCGATCGCAACGGCGTCGATGCTCGCGTCTTCCAGCGCCTCCTCGATCGTGCGGATGCACGGCGACGTGCGGATAGAGGCGCGCCAGCCTTGCCAACCGCGCCGGGTCGCTATCGACGATGCAGGCGACGCGCCAGGCGTCCGAGGCGTGAAAGTTTCGAACGAGATTCGGGCCCCAGTAGCCCGCTCCCACTACGGCGGCACGGAGTTCGCGCGTGCAGGCGCGATGACGGCGTCCTCCTACGCGTGAACGAGACGCTGGGCGTCGTCGATGGCGCCGACGACAAGATCGATCTGCTCCTCGGTCGAGCTCGGCGAACATCGGAAGCGAAAGGATGCGCTCCGCCGCTGCGCTCGGTCCGCGGGAACGTTCCGCGCGCCGAGCCGCAGGTCGGCGTACGCGGGCTGCAGATGAATCGGTACCGGATAGTGGATGCCGGTCGCGATGCCGCGCTCGGCTAGAACGTTCTGTACGTCCGCTCGGTTCTCGACCTCGATGACGTAGAGATGGTAGACGTGTCCTTCGTCGGTGAGTCGCGGTGGCGGCGCTATGCCGATGTCCGACAGCTTCGTCGTCGTAGCGGCGCGCGTTGCGGCCGCGCCTCGTTCCAGCGATCCAAATGGCCGAGCTTCACGTCGAGCACCGCGGCCTGAATGGAATCGAGGCGACAGTTCCCGGCCTTCACGAGATGTTCGTACTTCTTGCGCTGGCCGAAATCGCGCAGCAGGCGCGAGCCTGTCGGCGAGTCGCGCATCGTTCGGTCACGATCGCACCGCCATCGCCGTACGCGCCCAGATTCTTGCCGGGATAAAAGCTGAAACATCCGACGTCGCCGAAGCTCCCGGCCGGCTTACCATTCGCACGTCGCGCCGTGCGCCTGGCATGCGTCCTCGATGACGCGCAGCCCGTGCCGCCGCGCGAACGCCAGGATCGGTTCCATCGGCACGAGCTGTCCGTAGAGGTGCACCGGCATGATCGCCTTCGTGCGCGGCGTCACGGCCTCCGCCAGCAGCGTCGCGTCGAGAGGTAGTTTTCGTCCATGTCGACGAGGACCGGGTTCGCGCCGGTCGCCGAAACGGCGATGGCCGACGCGATGTAGGTGTTCGCCGGGATGATCACTTCGTCGCCCGGCCCGATATCGAGCGCCTCCATCGCGAGCTGCAGCGCCGCGGTTCCCGATTCGACGCCGACGCAATGCGCGCGCGCCCGCAGTAGCGTCGCGAAGTTCTCTTCGAAGCGGCGTGACGTCGGGCCCAAGAATGAAACTGCCGTCCTCCATGACGCGCTGCACGCGCGGAACGATCTCGTCGCGCAACGCCGCGAAACTGCGCCTTCAGATCGACAAAGGGTATTTGAGCAGCCACTGCATCACGGCCCGCGTTTCGTCGGCGCTCGCGGGGCCGCCTTCAACAGCCACGCGATGCAAACGATCCCGCAAAGTTCGGCGAGCAGCTGCAAGAGGGAGGTTACCTGTACGATAATTATCGGAGCCGCCGACGGGACGCCGACGAGCCAGCCGTTCGCCGCCATGTCAACGCGAACGTGGGGCAACGCGTGCCACGCGCGCAGCGCCATCCAGGCGGCGTCGTAGCGCTCGTTGAGGCGCAGCAGCGGCGCGGCGCGAGTGTCGTTCACTACATAGAGCCAGGGCAGGATCGCGCGAAACGGAGCCGGCGAGATCGCCGCGGTCGGCCCGTTCGGCGCGAGATCGGGGCGGGATTGGGTCACCGCGACGAGCTCGCACAGGCCGTCGCAAACCACCGTCTCGCCGCTCGGAGCAACGTTAAGCCACGTAAACTCACCGCGGCTCGTGAAAATGGGCCGCCCATCCGCATCGTACAGGCGCCCGTTGACGTACGCGAGGATCCACGGGCCGCCGGTGACGCGGAACGGAACGCGCGAGCGCGTGTAGATCCCGCCGAGACCCTGCGCGATCTCGGGCGAGCTCGCAAATCCCAGGCGCGCGTCGATCCATGCGGTCGCCGGATCGAGCGAATCGGTTGCGGCCGAAAACGGGCGAACGGTCGGATACGCCGAGCCCGCATCGGCAAAGAAAACGTCGCACGCGTCCAAGGCGCTCGGCAGCGCCGCGACACGACTGCTCGTGCACGTCGACACCAACGGCACCGGATTTTCGATCCGGCGGACCGACGCGATCTCGCTCGCGACCGTCGCCGGCGGCGGCGACGCCGTGAGTACGATGCGCTCGGCCGCGCGCGAGATCAGCCAGCGGCGCGAAACGATCTCTGCCGTACCCAGTGCGCGCAGCGCCGCGACGTCGCCGCGCTGCTCGTATCGCGCGAACGCCATGTCGACCGGATACGTCGGAAGATATTCGTTGAGCGCGACGACGCCGCCCGGATATCCGCGGGCGTCCGGATCGGCTCCGTCACCGCCATCGTCGCGCAGGCCGAGCGGCTGAAACGCGGGCGTGAAGGCGACGCGAGTAAACGGCACGGCGGCGACCTGCGGATGCGGATACGCCCCCGCGCCGACCCACAGGTCGCTGGGCGGCGCAGCGATCCACGTCGCCGCGAGCGCGATGCCTACGCCCAGCGCGACATATCCTGCGAAGCGTAGCGCACGCGACGCCGCGCTCACCGGCACCAACACGACGGCGGCGAGCACCCCGCTCAAATCGTACAGCTCTCGGAAGACTCCGCTCTCCGGTACGTTGCGGACGATCCAGGCGTAGGGAACGGCCAGCGGTCCTTGCGTGCCCGCGATGACCAGAAACAAGGCGACGCTTGCGGCCGCGGCCGCGATCACCGCACGAGACCTGTGCGCGACGACAAGGCCGGCGAGCGCGAGCGCAACGATCGCCCAGACGGCAACCGTCGCGGCGAGTCCCAACCGGTCGGCGTAACCCGGAAAGTAACCGCCCAGCGCGAAGAGCGCGCCGGGCGGTACCGACTGATAGGTTTGCCACTGCAGACTATATGGCGTTCGCAGGATCGCATCGCGCTCCGCGATCAGGCCGACGATCGTCGGAAGCGCGACGACCACGCCCGCGAGCGGAGGCAGCCACTTTTTCGTTCGCAACGCGAAGATTGCCAGCGCCAACATCGCGACGATGAAGAACTGCAGCTGTACCTCGATCAGCACGAGCCAGAGGGCCAGCCGCACCGGCGAAGCCGCTCGCCCGCGCAGCATCTCGCCCACGAGGCCGATGATCCCGGCATATGCCAGCACCATCACCAGATGTCCCGCGACGACCTCGTTATAGACCCACGGGTTGAACAACGCGAATATGCCGAGTCCGGCGGCTGCGGCGGCACGCGCGCCTAGCCGCTGCGCGAGACGGACCGCGTTTCGCGCACAGAGCCAACCCGTGCACAGCGCAAACAGTGCGAGCGCGGCCAGGGGACCGAAGAGCCACAAAGCGAGGCCGATCGGCAACGCGATCGCGTACATCGTGGGGTGCGCGTTGAGCATGCCGAACCCGTTGGGGAGCCAGCCGCCGATCATCTCGTTCACGAACGGCGGAACCGCGCTCAACTCCACCGGCCAGTTCCAGTCATGCCGCAGCGTCGGGATCCCCTTGACGCTCACGAACGCGGCGAAGACAGCTCCTGCCGCGATCGCTACGAACCTCAAGGAAAGCTCTTCTTTACGCTGCAGCGGCGGATTGCCGGAGGATTGCTGCGCCGATGAGATAGAGGCACGCGCACACGGCGAGCGCTTCGGCGATCGGGCTGAACGCCAGCGCCGCTCCGGCCACTAAGAGCGCCGCCACCACGAGCGCGAAGCGCGGCCATCGGATGCTCGACACGCCGCCCGTCACCCCGTTCATACCGTCGTCGAGCCGCCACGTCATCCAGGCTCCGAGCGCCGCGAAGAGCATCGCGAGGTAGGCCGTCGTCGTGAAGCGTTCCGCGTACGTCTCCGGCACGAGGGTCGCCAGAACCAGCCCAGCGATGGTGGTCGCAACGGCGTACTGAGCGGTGCGCATGAAGATGGGAGGACTCTGCGGCGCGCGCAGCGCGCTCGATACCTTCGCGTACCCTCGGCGCAGCGCGGCCCCGGCCGGCGTAGGGGCGATCAACGATGCGGCGATCGCGATGGTCGCGATCACGACGGCCGCATAGGCGAGCCGCGCGAAGCCTTCGCCATCGTTCGACGACAGCAGCGCGCGGGCTGCGAGCACAACGACGGCGGCGACGACCGCGTACCGGGCGGCCACAGCGAGCCGGTCACCGCGCGAGAGCTTCGCGTTGACCGCCGCGATGGCGCCGCCGCGTACGATCGCCGCCGCGGCGACGAGCCCGAAGCAGGCCGCTACCGCGAGCACCTCGCTGCCGGGCTGCGATGCGAACGCCGCGCCGAGCAACAGCAGCGCTCCGACGCCGCTTGTAAAGGTAAAGGCTGCCGGAAAGACCGGGCCTTGCGCGCGGCTAGGATCGGTCGCTGGTGCGGCCGGAAGAAACCACTTTATCGCGAGGATCAGCGCGGCGGCGAGCGTGGCGATATACGCAATAGTTGCGAATCGCTCGGCGTCGGCCCCCGAGACGAACGAGACGATCAAAATTGCGACCACGGCGGTCGCGGTCGCATACGCGAGCGCTCGGCCCAACGCCCACACGCACGCGTTCAACGGTCAGATACGCGAACCGGCCACAGCGACGGCGCGCATGCGAGCACGACCAGAACGATCAACGCGACGATGGAAAGCGCCGCCGCGATCGTGTAATAGCGCTGTCCGACGAAGACGAGCGAGATGTCTCCGCCATCGGGAAGGCTCGGAACGATCCAACCGTTGACCACGCCGTCGACGACGACGTGCGGTAGCGGCTCGCTGCCGTTCAGCGTCGCCTGCCACTCCGGATGGAACGCTTCGCCGAACACGAGCAGGAACGGGTTCGACGTCTTCCTCGCCGTAACGTCGAGCTGCGTCGTCGATCGCCGGTGCCATTGCAGGCCGACCGGGTTGGAGCGCGGCAGATTGACGGGCTCGATGCTCAGCAGCGTGATCTTGACCTGCTTGTCGCCGCTCGCGACGACGTGCCGTCCCGCGGCCAGCGCCATCGGCTGCGTTCCGACGCGTCTTCCGTCAACTAGGAGAGGCAAGCTCACGAGCGACTGCGGCCGGCGCAAGGCTCTTTCTGGAATAGCGTGCATGGTGTAATAGATCGACGAGAACTTCGGGTGCGCTCCGCGCGCGAGGAACCAGATGCCGGCGACGCGCAGCGAAGCGTCGTCCCAACCGTTGGGAAACGCGTGCATGAAGTTGATGTCGAACAGGCCGCTTTGGGGAATGGGATAGACGCGATAGACGTAGCGGCCGCGATCCGAAAGGGCGACGGCCAGCCACACGGCGTGGCCGCCCATGTTTTCGATCGTTCCGGTCAGCTCTGGATCGCCGCTGAGCGCGTCGGGCGGATCCGCGACGCGGAACGCGCTGAACGCGGAGTCGGTGACGCGCCGTGCGGATGCGCCGAACGCGCGAACGGCGCTAAAGGAAAGATCCGGAGCCACGGCCGCGGAGATCACCCCGGTGCCGAGATCCTGAGGCTCTCCGGTGCGGGAGTGAAAGCGGAAGGCGACGTCGTTCCATCCAGGATGCAGCGGCAGCGTGAACGCCGCCGGCACGGCGGTCGACCCCGAGAGGCTCGTGGGGCTGTCGTACGCCTGTGGAGCTGCCGCGTTTCCTGCAAGAGCGATAGTTTGTTGGGCGCTGCCGTCGACAGAAACGGTCATGTCGCCCGACACTTGCAGCCGGCTGAGCCGCATCGCGACGCGGGAATCCACGTTCTGCGAGCCCGGCACAAAGACTCGCACGTGGGCCTCGCGCGCGAAAAGCAACCACGACATTGGATCGCCGCGCTGCCAGTCGTACACGCTAGGATCCTCGCGGTACCATTCCGGCGGCATCATCAGCGCCGTCGTGCCGAGCACGCCGGCGCTAAAGACATACGGCAGCGTTCCCGACAGATTTGCGGGGAATGCTCCTCGATAGGTGCCGCCCGGCGCGAGGTGCGTGCGTGCCTGGCCGTCGGGCCCGAACGGAGCCACGGCGCCGGCCACGACCCGATACTTGCCCGAGGTGGGCAGCGTCACGGTCGTCTTGCGCGCGTAGACGAGGCTCGTCGTCGCGCTATTGTGCGGCAACGCTCGTCCCAGTGCCGCGATGCGATCCTGCCACGCGCGCAGATCGTCGACGTTTACGAGTGCCACGACCAGGTTTGGGTCGGGATACTCATCGGTGACGGAGTGACCTCCGGCGGGCATGTCGATCTGCCCGTACTCGGTCCAGGCGCCGTTCGCAGTCAGGGGCGAAAAATAGCTCCCGTCGATGCCGAGGTTCTGCGGGGGTGCCGCTGCAAACAACAGGGACCGCTCCATCGCGAAGATCTCGTAGACGCCGGCCAACCGAACCGTAAACGGCGTCGTCCAGCCGACGTCGGCCGGCGGCGGCTGAATTTGGATGCCGCCGTGCAGCAGCGCCTCGTTGACGGCGAGGTCTCGGACCTGCGCGGTGGAGGCGGGAAGTATCGGCGAGAGTTCGGTGAGCGAGGAAGAGAACTCGTCGGCCGAACGGCTCGGGGGGTCGAACTCGGCGTTCCCTCTCGCCATCGCATCCACGTCTCCCAGGTAACCGTTAGAAAATTCCGGGAGCGTGCTCACGATCGGGTGGGTCACGCCGTAGACGAGCGGCAGCGCGCCGGCGAGGTGATAGACGCGCAGAGGTCCATCGGAACGCGCCGGCGTCGCCCCGATCACGCGGTGCAGCAGATCGTGAGTCAACGTGGTCGTGTTGAAACGCCACTCTCCCGGCGAGCTGAAGTCGATCGCCGGGATGAAATCGTCGCGCTGCAGGATCGTGTCGACACCCAATACGCGCAGCATATCCGCCGCGAACGGCAGGCCTTCGCGGGCCGCGCGATAGCTGCGCCTCACCCAGACGTCCGTACCCTCCGAAGGTTCTCCGCCGAGCAGCCCGTAGATCATCGGTCGATCGACGAACGAGTCCTCGATGTAAAACTGCGGCGAACCCCAATCGAACTGCTCGAGATACTGCGTGGGAAAGAGCGCGACGCGATGACTCGCGTCGTCGCCGACCAACGACTTCTCTCGATACTCCCACGGCGGGATGACGGGTCCGGCATAGTTCATCTTACTCATCAGCACCGGAACGAACGCGGCGATCGGGATCACGATCGCGGCCGTCGCCGCAGCCGGCGCGAGCCAATCCCACCGCCGCGCTCGTGCCGCGCCGGAGAAACGCTCGCTCAGCCACGGGAGGATCGCCGACACGGAGATCGCGTAGAGCGCGCTGAGCCCGAACTCCACTCCCGCGACCCACTTATACGAGAAGCGGAACATCTGGAATCCGGGAAAGTAGCGATAGAAGACATTGTAGATCGGCTCCGTCACCGCGTCGCCGAGAGCGTCGTGGTAATAGCCGACGACGAGCGGCACCGACACGATGGTGACGATGAGGAAGAAGAGCGTCGCCGGCCGCTGGTTCCGCCTGAAGGCGATGCCGCCGATCGCGACGATCGGAACGAACCATAGGAGCGCGCCGAAGATGCCGGCCGCGTACGAGGCGGCCCACGGGAAGTACGCCCGGCCCGCGAAGGAAACGAACGTCGCCCAGTGACCGAGACCGCGCAGGACGTTGTCGAAGGACGTCGTGGCGTTGTGCATTGACGGCGATTCGCTGAGCACGCCGTTGAGGTAGACGGTGCGAAAGTAATCGCCGAACGGCACGAGCCAGTAGAGATTGACGGCGACGGTGGCCACCGACGTCACGACGAGGAACGGCCACGCACGTCGCGCTGCCTTCACGGGCGCCGGATCGAAAGCGATCGTGATCGCCACGAAGATCGCGAGAATGATCACGTTGATCGCGACCAGCGGCGGGTTCATCCCGCCCCCGAATAGCACGAGCAACGCGATGAAGAGGGCGGCGCGCCAGAGATTCATGTCGCCGCGGAGTGCGCGCGCAGTGACCCCCACCATCGCCGGGAGCGTCGCGTAGGTGAGCAGCCACACGATCTGCGCCTGCGAATTGAGCGCGACGTACATGTTGAAGAGGTACGCGCACGAACCGGCGACGCGCGCGACCTCGTCCAGCCACGGCGTCACCTGGCGCAGGCAATAGTGCATCGAGAAGAGACACGCGAGGTAGACTGCAAAGACGATCGCATGCTGCGCGTAGTCCTGCGGAATACGTAGCGCCTGCGCGACTCCGTATGCCCATCCGTACGGCGACTCGTACGGGTACCAGTAGCCGGTATGCGAGCCGAGATGCAGCGCGGGATTCCACGCGTGGAGCAGCTGCCACAGAAACTTCAGCGGATCGATGTGCAGCGCCGCCTGACCGTCGTTGAGCTGCACGCCGCTCCCATAGCCGAACGTGACGAGCAAGGCGAGCGCGACGAAGAGCACCGGGACCACGGCCTTGCGGAGGACGTCTCGAATAGCCCAGGGCTCCCCGAGCGCCCCGACGTCCGCCGGGGCCCGTACCGTCTGTTCTTTCATCGGCTCCCCGACCGACCTGTCACGAATACGCCTTTCCGTAAAGCCTGAACGGCCCTTCCAAGCTTAACTCTTGTTTAACCGGCGACGCTTCGAACAGCCGGTCGATCCTGTCGCTCACGTCGTCGAACTCGACGTCGCGCAAGATGCAGCGATAGTCGAGACGCCGTACGCATTCGAAACGGTGCGAGCCTTCGTCGTGGCAGGCCGGACAGAGCGACGGGCGCAACGCAATCGTTGGGCCGACCGGGGCTCCTCGTACTTCGCTGGTCATTCCGAAGAGCGCCAGAGTCTTTACGCCGAGTCCCGACGCGAGATGGCTGAAGCCCGCATCGTTGCCGACGAAGACCTCGCACTCCGCCAACCGCCGCGCGGCCTGCGCTAACGGTTCGCGGACGATGCTGATTCCCTCGAGGCCACGAAAATCTTGCTCGGCGCGCGCTGCCTCCTTGCCTTCGTGAGGGCCTAGGAAGAAGCGCACCCGCCGTCCACGCTCGGCCTGGCGGCGCGCCAAGGCGACGAACCGCTCGTAGGGCCAGCGCTTCGACTCGTTTCCCTTGTAGGCCATCGAGCCCGGATGAATGCCCAGCGTGCCTGCCTGCGGGTCGGCGCGCCAGCTCGCGGGCACCCAGTATTCGAGATCCGCGGGCGAGTCCGTCAGACCCAACGCGCGAGCCATACGCAGGTTCTCCGCGATGCGATGGCCGCCGCGCAGCGGGATCAGTGTCGTACGCGCCGTTCGCGCGATGGCGCTGGATGCTCCGCCGTAGCGATGAATGCACAATCGCTTGGCGCCGGCGGCGCGGGCGACGAAGGCGTACTGCCAACGCGTCGCGGGAAACGGCAGAATGCACAGATCGTAGCGGCGGCGGCGCAGACGAAGAATGTGACCGAGCATCTCGGCCGGGCTCGGCCGCAGCGGCAACTCCGTTACGTCGCGCGCGATACCGAGCGCGCGCACGTACTCGGTAACCGGCGGTTGCCACGTCAGCACGTCGGTATTCCATGCGTCCGCATTGAGGCCGCGCAGCAACGGGCTCGCGGCCAGCGCATCCCCGAGCCCTGGTAACAGGAGCACTAACGCCGAGCGGGACAAGCTAAGAACTTAGTCTCTGATGGCGACGGGAACGACGATTTCGTGCGAGCTGGCGGCGAAATCGACTTGCGCCGGCGGACGTTCGAGTCGATCGTAGTAACGCAAGATCCGCATTCGATAGAAGATCGCTAACGTATCGACGAAAACGTTCCACACGGCGGGCAACCGAACCCGGCTGCTGACCCGCTGAAAGTTCAGGGTGACGGGCGCCTCGACGATGCGATATCCGAAGTGATGAACGTTGGCGAGAAGCTCGAGGTCGAAAGCGAACCGCTTAACGAGAATCCGCGGGAGAACCTTATCCAGCACTTCGCGCTTGAAAAGTTTGATGCCCGTCTGCGTGTCGCGCACGGGCAATCCGAAGAGCGTCCGGACCAGCACGTAATAGAAGAAGCTGTACACGCGCCGCGTTGGCGGATAGTTGACCTTCGATTCCGGATGGAACTTCGACCCGATGACGCAATCGGCTTTGCGATCGTTCATGATCGCGAAGAAGTCGGCGAGCTGCTCCGGATGCAGATCCATGTCGGCGTCCAAAAACGCCACGTAGTCGCCCCGCGAATAGGCCGCGCCGCAGGTCAGCGCGTTCCCTTTGCCCTCGTTGCGCGTGCAGCGAACGACGCGCACGTGATCGGGCCATGCACGCAACGCGTTGCTGGCGGCCGCGTGCGTTCCGTCGATGCTGCCGTCGTCCACGACGACGATCTCGAACTCGACGCCGAGATCGCGCATCGTCTCCACGGTCTCGCAAACGTTTTCGGCAATCGAACTAGCCTCGTTGTAAGCGGGCATGATTATCGAGAGCATGGGCCTGGAACGTTGGCTTTCCGCGGAGGGCCAGCCTGCCCCAAAAAAATTGATTGTAGTCAATAATCCGCGCCTCTGGCTTGCTCTACGCGATCGGCGCTTCGCGGTTTTCCGGCGGGCTGACGAGGTTGCGTTCGAACTTCGCGACGATCGTGCGCCACGCCAAGTCGAGTTCCTCGACGCCGAGCATGCGCGCGACGGCGACGAAGACGGTGCCTCCGATCGCGATCTGCCCGAACAGGAACCAGGCCCGCGAGGCCAATGAGGCTTCCGGCGTTACGCCGAGCGCGCCGATCCATCCCAGCGCGGCGAGCATCGCAAGCGAGCTCACGACGACTTTGCCCGTTGAAGCAAGCAGCGCGCCCCAGTCGATTCCCGCGACGAGCCGCGCGGTCACCATCAGCAGCAGCAGCGCCTGCACCGTTTGGCTCGTCGAGTTTGCGAGCAGCAGGCCGCGAGCGCCCAGGCCGGGCAGCCACACGAGAGAGAGCAGCACGTTGAGGACGACGGTCACCACCGAGATCGTGACCGGCCACAGCGTTTCGCGACAGGCAAAACAGCAGCGCGTGAGGACGACGTTCGCCGCGAGCGCGATGAGCCCGACCGCGGCGTACGGGAGCAGCCCGGCCGTGAGATCGGTCGCGCTCGCCTCGAACGTGCCGCGCTCGAAGAGCGCCTGCACCATCGGGTGCGCGAGCATGATCAGCGCGCAGGCCGACGGAATCGTAATGAAGTTGACCAGGCGCAGGCCCGTCACGACGCTGCGCGCGACTCCGCGCCGGTTCTCGCGCGCGAACTGCGCCGCCAACAACGGGAAGATGACCGTCGCAATGGCCGCCGCGAAGATCTGCTGCGGAAACTTCACCAGCTTCGTCGCGTAGTTCATCCCGGCGATATATCCGGGCGCGAGCGTCGAGGCGAAGAAGCGATCGAAGAACAGCGCCAGCTGACCGGCCGCCGAGCCCACGATGATCGGGCCGAGCAAAAGCCAGATCTTGCGCAGGCCCGGGATGGCGCAGGTCGATGATCGGCCGGTACTTTCCGATCGACAAAAACGACGGAAGCTGCACCAGCATCTGCGCGGTCAAGCCCGAGAACCGTCCCCAGAACGAGCGCGTAGATGCCCATGCGCGTGGCTCGAGCAGCACGACGCACGCGATCGTCACGATGTTGACGGCGACGCCGACGAGCGCGGCCGATCGGAACCGGTGATAGGCGTTGAGCATCGCCGAGAGAACGCCGCTCAAGACTCACGGCGACGATGCTGGGCATCAGCCAGCGCGTCATGCGGATCGCGACGCCATCTGCGGCGGCGGGAAGCCGTGCGCGATCAGCGGCACGTACCACTTCGCGGTGAAGAAGCCGATCACGGCGCACGTCGTCAGCACGATCGCGAGGATGTTGAGCGTCGTGCTCGCCAGACGCCACGCTTCGTCTTCTTCGTGATGCGCGAGATACTCCGAGAACGTCGGGACGAGCGCGCTGACGAGCGCGCCGTTGAAGACGCCGAAGAGGATCGTCGGAATCGTCGCCGCCGCGAGGAACGTATCCATTTCCCAGCGCGTGCCGTAGTATCGCGCGTTGACGACCTCGCGCATGAATCCCAGCAGCGTCGACGCGAAGGTCGCGCCCATGATGAAGAACGTCGACGACGCGATCGAGATGCGATTGTGGCGCGGCCGGTGGGGATGGGGTACGACCCGGAGATGACGCGGTGACGACTTAATGCGCTCCGTCCCTCCGCAGCACGGCCGGGATGGTCCGCAGGATGATCAGCAGATCGCCCGAGCGGCGTCCAACTGTCGACGTAGCGATTGTCGAGCTCCATCCAGTGCTCGAACGAGACGTCGCTGCGGCCGTTGATCTGCCACAGGCACGTCACGCCCTGCGGAACGCTCAGCCGGCGCAGCGCGATCGCGTCGTAGTGCTCGACTTCGCTCGGGAGCGCCGGCCGCGGACCGACGAGCGACATTTCGCCGAGCACGACGTTGACGAGGTTCGGCAGCTCGTCGACGCTCGTGCGGCGCAGGAAGCGGCCCGAGCGGGTGCAGCCGCGGGTCGTTGCGGATCTTGAAGACCGGTCCGTCCACCTCGTTGAGGTGCATGACGCTCTGGCGCATCGCGTGCGCGCCGTTGACCATCGTGCGCAGCTTGTACATCTTGAAGCGCCGCCCGTGCATGCCGACGCGCTCCTGCGCGAAGAACGGCGTGCCTCGGGTCGCGCACGGCGATCGCCAGCGCCGCGAGCGCCACGATCGGCGCCGTGACGATCAGCAGCAAGCGTGCCCAATACCACGTCGATCGTCCGCTTTAGCGCCGACCACGAGTGCGGGACGCCTGCGCTCCATCGGGGCGCTGACCGCTATCTGCATCGCATCACATCAAAAGCGCTCGTTTGACCGTTCGCCCGACGTAATCGAGACCCTCGATGTCGCCCAGAGCGCGCGCCCGGCTCCGGCCCGACGTGCACGAACGGGACGTACTCGCGGGTGTGGTCGGAGCCCGGGGCCGTCGGATCGCAGCCGTGGTCGGCCGTAAGGATCATCTCGTCCGCCGGCCGCAAGCGCGCGGTGACGCCCGGGCAGCATCGCATCGAGCTCTTCCAGGGCGCGCGCGTATCCGCGCACGTCGCGACGATGCCCGTATTTCGAGTCGAAATCGTTGAGGTTCGTGAAGATGAAGCCGCGCTCGATCCTGCTCCAGCAGCTCGAAGGTCTTCTCGACCGCGTCGCGATTATCGGCCACCCGAACGCTACGACGAGATGGCGCGTCCGCAATAGATGTCACCGATCTTTCCTACCGCGTGCACCTCGATATCACCGCCTCTTAGTTCGTCGAGCAGATTTGCAGGCGGCTCGATTGCATAGTCGCGTCGATTCGGCGTCCGCCGGAAAGCACCCGGTTCGCCCACGAACGGCCGGGCGATGACCCGGTTGACGACGTGCGGCGGGCGCAGCATCTCGCGGGCGCTCGCGACTCCACTCGTAGAGGCGCTCGAGCGGCACGACGTCCTCGTGCGCGGCGATCTGAAAGACGGAATCGGCCGACGTATAGAGGATGGGCCGGCCGGTCTGCATGTGGGCCGCCCCCAGCTCCTCGATGATCTCGGTACCGGATGCGGGCTTGTTTCCGAGCGGCGGTTTGCCGGCGATCGCGGTGAACGCGTCGATCGACTTCGGAGGGAAAGCCGTCGGGATAGGTCGGGAACGGGACCTCGGTCAGGATCCCCATCATCTCCCAGTGACCGGTGATCGTGTCCTTGCCGCGGCTGCGCTCGCGCAGCCGCGCGACGCGCGCCGCAGGCTCGGCCGTTGGCGCGACGCCGCGATCGTCGGTCAGCAGCCCGAGCCCCAGCGCTCGAAGTTTGGCAGCCTCAGGCCACCCGACGCGGCGCGCGACGTTGCCGATCGTGTTCGCGCCGGGCGCATCGCCATACTCCGCTGCGTCGGCGAGCGCGCCGACGCCGCCCGAATCGATCACGATGGTGACGACGCGCTTCATACGTGACCGCGCGCTTCGGGTTCGTCGATTCGCACGGCCTGCTCGCATAGGAGTGGCGCCCCGGCGTCGAAAAGCGTTTCGACCGTGCCACGAATCGCATTATCGGCGGCGCTCACGACGCTGATGCTCGTCCTCGCCTGCCGCGCGGCCCGTCCTGCGGTTCCGGCACCCAGCGCCACGCCGACGCCGGCGCCGCCGCGGACGATCCTCTACCTCACCGCGAAGCAGATCAATTTCTATTACGATCGTTTTCTCGTGGAGGCCGACGGCAACGTGCGGCTACGCACGAGCGACGGATTCTACGTGACCGGCGATGCGTTTTCGATGGATCTCAAGCTCAATCGCTTCCTGGTTGCCGGGCACGTCACGCTCCACGATTCCACCGGACAGGTCAGCGGGGCGGCGATCTCGGACTTCCTCGACTTTTCGCGCATCTATTTCGTACCGGTGACGAACGCGCCGGATCGCTGGACGTTCCTCAACGGCGATCTCGCGCATCCCGCGAAGGGCCGCGTGATGCCGGACGACGCATTCTACTTTCCGAACGTCGGCGGCACACCGAGCATCGAGGCCGGCGGCGCGGTGATCGGCACGAAGACCTACATCCGCTTCGTCAACTCCCACACGTATCTCGCGGGCCTGCCGATCCCGCTGGGCTCGGACGTCGTCAACTTCTCGTCGAGCCAGTACTTCGCGCAGAACACGCTTTCGGGCGCGACCGTCGACCTGACGTGGAACCTGGCGGGTAACGCCAACTCGCTGACCGCCGTGCACCTGCGCAACGACCCCACCTACCACACGTATCTCTCCGTCGAGCAGCATTTCGTCGGCGACCACGAGTACGCGATCTTCTCCGTCAATCCGGCGACTCGCGCGGAGAAGTGGTGGAACATGATGCTCTACGAGAAGCTCGGCAGCCGTTTTCAGATCTCCACCTTCACGCAGTATTACAGTCAGCAGAATTGGCTTCGCGAGCCGAGCGCGGCACAGCAGACGACGTACATCAACGCGACGTACGCGATGCCGCACTCGTACCTCCAGGCCACGTCGCAGCTGACGAACTACAACCTTCTCGGGGTCGGCTCTCTCGAGCACAACTCGATCGGGGGGAACCTCTCGCATCCCAGCCAGCTGGAGATCACCGCGAACAGCTTCCAGAACAAGATCGGGGATCTGCCCCTCTACGAGCAGATCTACGAGGGCTACGGCTTCAACCACGACTCCGTCGGCGCGCAGCAGTACCTCGCGGGATACCCGAACTTGCCGGGGGGAACCGAGGCGCCCATACCGACCCCGGGCCTGCAGGCCTACGGCGCGCCGTGCCCGGACCAGCACGGCGTCAAGCACCCGCCGGTATACTTTTGTCCGGTCTACACGACGATCTACAATACCGAGCTGGGCTTCAACTTCTTCACGCCCGCGCTGAAGCTGAACAATCCGCCGAGCCCGTACCAAGTGTACTATTTCAACGCGAGCTTCAACAAGCAATACCAGTGGAACTCGCTCCCGCATTGGATCAGCAACACCTCGGAGAATTTCTCGATCAGCCGGCAGTTCACGCGCTCGCTGCACACGTACGTCGGCTACCAGATCCAAAACGTCGGCGACCACTACATCAACGGCGGCTACCTGCCCTGCGAGCCCGTAGGATCGTTCTACTGCCCGCTGAGCTTCACGTCGTTCCGCGGCGTTTCGACGCTGCGCACCACGAGCTTCGGCCTCAGCCTCGTGCCGACTCCGGAATTCAATTTCTCGATGCTCGTCCGCCACCACGACGATTATCCGATACCGGTGCCCGGCGTGTTCGGATTGCCGCCCAACAACATCCTCGGGCAGCCGCTCTACTCGTGGTTCCTCGGCCAGCCGCCCTACGACGCGAGCTTCGACGTGCGCTTCAAGGTGCTGCCGCACGCGCTCGTCGACGTGTCGAAGACGCTCTACTGGTACGGCAATCCGTACCGCACGCAGTTCTGGCAGCCCAGCACCGTCGTGCAGGTGCTGCCGATATGAAGCGCGGCGTCGCGTCGCTGGCCGCGCGTCGCACTCGCACTCGGTGCTGCTCGGCGGCGAGCTCGCCGATCGTCGTGAGCGGACAGCTCCTGGCTTATCAAGACGGCTTCGTGTTCTTCACGACGGGTGACGGCTTTCGCGTCGCGCACGACGTCGTGATCCACGACGCGAAGACCGGGGGCGCCTACGTCGCTCGCTGCCGGCGCCTCGAATCTGGGCGCGCGCGACGTTCGACGCGTCGGGCACGGTGACCGAGTTGGACCTCTCGCGCGACCCGTTGCCCGCCCAGGGAAACTTCGCGGACGTCGCCCGCTTCGCGGTCGCGATCTCCACGCCGGCGCCGAATCCCGATCTCCTCGGCTACGCTCCAACCCCGGGTCCGGATGAGACGCCGGCGCCGACCCAGCGCTTCACCGGGCAGTCAGTTCTGGTGACGTTCATCGTGCAAGTCCCGCCGATCACGCCGTTCACGTCGGCCGTCTACATCTCGACGGATCAGAGCGGCTGGAACGCGCAAGCCATTCCGATGGATCGGATCGATGCGCTGCACTATCAAATCACGCGCCGCTACCCATCGGGGACGATCTTCCATTACCTCTACGACCGCGGCTCGTTCCAGTCGACGGAGATCGCGCAGAACGGTCTGCAGCGCACGCCGCGCAACCTCGTCGTGCCGGACGCCGACGTGCGGGTAGTTCACGATACCGTCTCGGCGTGGCAAGACCAGGTCAATGGCGGCGTCAACCAGGTGCAGCCTCAGATCATGCCGACACCGTACAACCCCGCGCCGTTCCCGAATCTTCCGCCGGGCTTGCCGCCGCCTCAGCCCGCGCCGGGAAAGCCGCCCGTTCCTTAGCTCGCTAGCGCACCGTCAAGGGAATCTCGCGCGTCGCGACGTCGCCGCGCGTGTTGCGCGCGATCACTCGAAGCGTGAAGTTGCCGTGAACGAACCACGGCAACGGAGCGACGGTGTAGGTAAGCGCGAATTTCCCGACGCCGACCTTCGAGAGCGACATGGCGTATCCGCCGATGCGCGCCTCGACGCTCGCGACGTTCGAGCTCGTGATGACGCTGCCCGAAACGCGGTCGCCGGGCCGAACCGTCGTCTCGCTGACCGCGATCGCGAGGATCTGCGGCGCCGCGTTGGGCGATAATCGCGGCACCGGCTTGGCGATCCGCGGGGCTGCGGCCGGCGGCCGCTGCCCGGAGGGTCCGGGCGTGGGCGTGATCACCGGCGCCGTGGCCGCTGCGGTGCCGATCGGAGCCGCCGTGGCCGTCGCGACCGGTTGCGGCGCCCGCGCCGGCGTGGCACCGCTCTGGGGCGATCGAGCGGGATTCGTCGCGTGCGTTCCGCGGCTGCAGCTCACGAGCGCAACGAAAGCCGCAGCGACGAGCGCGGCCGAGCGGTCAGTGCGCATCGTATAGCCTTCTCGCCGCCGCGCGGCATTCCGCCGCGACGTGTTGAAAGGTTGAGCGTGGCCGACACGACACGACCGGTTCTCAGCGTGGTGGTTCCGCTATACAACGAGGAAGGGAACGTGGCGCTCCTGCTGCAGCGCATCGGTGCCGCGACCGAGCGCCTTGCGGGTGTCTTCGATTTCGAGATCGTCCTGGTCAACGACGGCAGCACCGACGGCACGCTCGCGGCGATCCGCGACGAGATGCGGCGGCGGCCCGCACATCGTGCTCGTGAACCTATCGCGCAACTTCGGCCACCAGCTCGCGGCGACCGCGGGCATCGAGATCGCGCGAGGCGACGCGATCGTGCTGATGGACGGCGACCTGCAGGACCCGCCCGAGCTGGTGGACGCCTTCGTTCGCAAATGGCGCGAGGGGTACGACGTCGTGTATGCGGTTCGGCGCTCGCGCCGAGGCGAGAGCGCCTTCAAGGTCGCTACCGCGCGCGCGTTCTACCGGATCATCAAGCGCCTCACCAAGGTAGCGATCCCGCTCGATACGGGCGACTTCCGCTTGATGAGCCGGCGCGTCGTCGAGGCGCTGCGCCGCTCGCCCGAACGGCATCGCTTTCTGCGCGGAATGGTGAGCTGGGTCGGCTTCAATCAAGTCGCGATCGAGTACGATCGCGACGTGCGCCACACGGGCAAGACCAAGTATCCGCTTCCGAAGATGATCCGCTTTGCCATGGACGGCATCACGTCGTTCTCGGACATTCCGCTGCGCTTCGCGTCATACTTCGGCTTCACCGTGAGCGCCATCGCGTTCGTCTACGCACTGATCGTCATCGCGTTCAAGCTCTTCAGCCTCAAGCCGCCGGGATACACGCCGGGCTGGGCCTCGACGATCGTGGCCGTGCTCTTCCTCGGCGGCGTGCAGCTGATGAGCCTCGGCATCTTGGGCGAGTATCTCGGGCGCGTCTACGACGAGGTGAAGGGCCGGCCGCTCTACCTCATCAGCGACATCGAGCGATCTTAGGGACCCTATGTATCGGCCGGTCGTCGACCAGTTCGTCACGCCCGTTGCGCTCGATCCGCTTTCGGCCGCCCTGTTCGTCGCGGCGTTCGTCGCCGCGGCGCTGCTGACGTCGCGGCGCGCGGCGTACGGATTGGCGGCGCTGATTTTGGCGACGCCGTTTGCATTTGCGCACGACATCTTGGGCACGAGCATCACGCTGCCGAAAGTCGTTCTGCTCGGCGTCCTGCTCGGGCTAACGACGTACGCGGCGTCGCGGCCGCCCTGCGCGAGCGCCCCGCGCCGCTGCTGCTCGGTGCGCTCGCTTTTTACTTCGCGGCGAGCGCGCTGACGCTCGCCGGCGCGGCGCACCGAGGGCCGGCGATTCGCGAGACCTTCAAGGTCGTCGAGTACGCGAGCCGTCTTCGTCGCGGCGTTTTGCTGCTATCGCGTAGATCCCGACGACGCGCCGCTCGTCGAACGCGACCGCCCTCGCGGCGATCGTCGTCGCGGTGACGGCGCTCGCGCAAGAGATCGTCGGCGCACCCTCGGGCCTGTACATCGGTGCGGCGATCGTCCCGCGCATCGCCGGCGTGCTCGAGGGCCCCAATCAGCTCTCCGCCTACTGCGAGATCGCAGTGGCGGCGCTCGGCGCGTGGGCGCTCGTGCGGCCGAGCACGGCGCTGCGCGTAGCGCTCTTCGCGATTGTCTGCGCCGACGTGTTGAGCTTCTCGCGCGCGGGGCTGTTCGGACTCGCGATCGTGGCGGCGATTGCTGGCGCTCGTCGCGGGCAAGGCGGCGTGGCGCGCGCTGCGGCCGGCGCTGTACGGGTTCTTTGCCGGATTGCTCGGCGCCGCATGGTGGGCGATCTACGCGCACACTCCGGGCGTCTTGCGCGTCTCTTTGCAGCCGAGTCTGTACGCGGGAGGCGTCGGAAATCGCAGCGAGCTGTGGGCCGCGGCGCTGCGCATGTGGCGCGATCGCCCGGTGTTCGGCGTCGGCGCCGGAAACTTCGAGCTCGAGCTGCCGCGTTATGGCGTCTTCGGCGTGCGCACGCACGCCAACAGCTGGTATCTGCAATCGCTCGCGGAGGGCGGCATCGTACTGCTCACGGCGACGGTCGCCTTCGTCGCGGCGATCTCGGCCGCGCTCGGCGGCAAAGACCTGCTCGCTCGCCTGCGCGGTGGATCGCCCTGGGTGCTCGCCGCGCTCGCCGCGACCGTCGCGCTCGCACTGCATCAGGTCGTCGACCTGCTGGTCTTCTATCCGAAGGTCGGCGGCGCGTGGTGGCTGCTCGTCGGAATCGCCGCGGCGGCGCGCAGCACGCGCGCGTGAACGCCGCTTCGCAGCCGCTTCTCGTCGTCACCGAATGGGGCGCCCGCGGCGCGTTTCCGCTCGGCCCTTCTTCTGACCCTCGCTGCCGCCGGTTTCTTCTACGGGCGCGCGCTCGCGCGCGCCTGCGCCGTTCTCCGCGCCTCGATGGCGCGATCGTCGCCGTTGCGCTGGCGGCCGCGTGGTGCGCGCCGATCCTGTTCTCGAGCGACGTCTACGCCTACGCCGCGTACGGCGAGCTCGCGCGCCTGGGGCTCGATCCGTACGCGCACGCTCCGGCTGGGCTACACGACCCGCTGCTGCGCGATGCCGCGTGGCAGTGGGGTCCTGGACGTTCCCGATCTGCGTCTACGGCCCGGCTTTCGTGGCATTGGCTCGCGCGGTCGTCGGCGCGCTGGCGCCGCTCGGTACGCTCGCGCAAGCTCAACGGCCTGCGCGTGGCCGCGGCGGCGGCACTTGCTGCTGATCGTGCCGCTCGCGTACGCGGCGTACGGCGAAGATCGCGCGGCGAAGCTGCGCGCCGCAGCGACGATCGCGCTGAACCCGCCCGCGATTTGGTGCGCGGCCGAGGGGCACAACGACGCAATCGCGCTCGCGATCGTGCTCGCCGGTTTCGCGGTGGCGCGGCGGGGGTTCTTCGGCATCGGAGCGGCGATCGTCGCCTTTTCCGGGCCTCGTCAAGGCGCCCGCGGCGCTCGCGGCCGTTGCGTTCGCTGCGTTGCAGCGCCGCGCGCGGACTCGGGGCGGCGATGGGCGTCGCGCTCGTGGCCGGCTTCTCGCTTCCGTTGCTGTCGGCGTCGGAACGCGCCTCGCACCGCACGGACAGTACGCGCCGCAAGCTTCGCTGCAGGCGATCGTCGCGCCGCTGAGCCCCGTCGCGGCGATCGCGCTGGCCGGCGCGGTCTGGCATCGCACTCGCGGTCGACGGAATAGCGCGCCTGCGGCTGCGGCGACAGCGAGGGCTGGCTTTGGCTGGGGATCGGCGCGTGGGCCCTCGTTCCGAATCCGTATCCGTGGTACGGGATCTGGCTCGTGGCGCTCGCCGCCATGGCGCCGCGCACGCGCGCCGCGACCGCGGCGATCTTGCTGTCGTTCACCTCGCTGTTGCGCTACGTTCCCGACGCGATCGCCGTCGCCGAGCCGGCGGGCGACCGTCGCGCTTGGCGTGGCGGCGTCCCTGCCGATGCTGCTGCTGCTCCCGGGCTGGTATAATGAGCGACTCACATGACCGCGTTGCTCAAAGAGACCGGCACCAGCGCCGGCCACCTGCTCGCCGCGCTGGAAGGCAGCCGGGCCTGGCAGAACACGCTCGAGCGGCTCCGCGCCTTGCGCGCGCTGCCCGGAGATAAGCCGGGCGCCTACGCGCTGCACGAAACGATCGCGGCCGCGCGGCCGGCGCTGCTCGCCGCGCTCGCGCGCGAATTGGGCGGCACGTTGCTGGCCGTCGTCGCGACGCCCGATGCGGCGGAACGCAGCTTCGCCGATCTTCTCTATTATTTGGGCGAGCAGCGGCGATCGCGTGGCGCTGCTGCGTTCGCGCGACGAGGCGCTCGGAGCGATCGAGAGCCCGTCCGAACGCAGCGCGCGCCTGACGCTGCTGGCCGATCTCGTCGGGTCGGCGCCCGCGCGTCGTCTTGGCGCCGATCGCCGCGGTGCGCCAGCCGCTGATGGCGCGCGCGCACTTCGAACAGTCGGCGTTCTACTCCGAACGGGCGACGAAGCGGGCTGGGAACGGCTCCAAGAGCGGCTCTTCGCGCTCGGATACGAGCGCCGCGACGTCGTCAGCGCCGTCGGCGAATACGCGGTGCGCGGCGGGATCATCGACTGCTTTGCGGCGACCGCGGACGCCCCGGTGCGAATCGAATTCGTCGGCGACACCATCGAGTCGATGCGCGAGTTCGCGATCGAGTCGCAGCGCAGCAGCGCGACCATCGACCGTGTCGACGTCACGCCGTGGTCCGACGAGCTCGACGGCAGGGCCACGATCTTCGACTATCTGCCGCCGGACGCAACGGTCGTGCTCGAGGAGCCGGCGACGATCGCGGCGACGGCGCGCGCGCTCGACGAGGAACGCGCACGCGAGCGACACACGTTACTGGCGGACGAAGAGGCCGCCGAGACGCTGCTCGCGCAGCCTTCCGCGCCACCCGCGTCGCTGGACGACGTCGGCGCGTCGGTCGGGCGACACGCCACGCTCGTGCTGCCGGGCGCGATCGAGCTCGCCGGCGATGCGAACGAGTGGGTACCGCCCGTGCTCGATTCGTTCGTCCTCGAATGCCTGCCGGTGGAACATTTCAACCGGCAAGTCGCGCTCTTCTCGCAAGCTTTGCGGGAATGGATCTCGAAGGGCGAGACGGTCTTCATCGTCAGCGCGGCCGTCTCGCGTACCATCGATCTGCTGCGTGCGGCCGGCATCGAGCCCGGCCGCGCCGAGCGCGGCGCCGTGTTCGTCGATCACGGATCGATCGAGGCGGGCTTCCGGCTCCGGCAGTCCACCTGCGCGTGCTCGGCGATCGCGAGATCTTCGGCGCGCCGCCCAAACGCGTCAAGATGCGCGCGCTCAAGGAAGGCGTGCCGGTCACGCTCGCCGATCTGCGCGTCGGCGATTACGTCGTTCACGCCGTTCACGGCGTCGGCCAGTATCTGGGCTTGCGCCCCGAGACGATCCTCGGCGCGACGCAGGATTACCTCGACCTGCGCTACGCGGGCAGCGACCGGATGCTGGTGCCCGTCACGCAGATGCATCAGGTCGCGAAGTATTCGGCCGCCGAAGGGCAGGCGCCGCGCCTCTCCAAGATGGGCGGCGCCGACTGGGCCCGCACCAAGGCGCGCGTCTCGGAATCGCTGGCGAAGGTCGCAGACCAGCTCGTCGCACTCTACGCGGAGCGCGAGCTGTCGCGCGGCTTCGCCTTCGGCACGGACACGACGTGGCAGAGCGAGATGGAGGAGGCGTTCCCGTACGAGCCGACGCCGGATCAGCAGAAAGCCATCGACGCGACGAAGGCAGACATGGAACGCGCGCGGCCGATGGATCGTCTGATCTGCGGCGACGTCGGCTACGGGAAGACCGAGGTCGCGATGCGCGCGGCATTCAAGGCCATCGCCGACAAGAAACAAGTCGCGGTGCTCGTGCCGACGACGCTGCTGGCCGACCAGCACTTTCGCACGTTCGGCGCCCGATTCGGCGCGTTTCCCGTTCGCGTGGAAGAGCTCTCGCGCTTCACGCCCAAGGCCGACCAGAAACGGATCTTGCGCGACCTCGCGGAGGGCAAGGTCGACGTGATCATCGGCACGCATCGGCTGCTGCAGAAGGACGTTGCGTTCGCCGACCTGGGCCTGATCGTCATCGACGAGGAGCAGCGCTTCGGCGTCATGCACAAGGAGCGCCTCAAGGAATATCGCGCCAGCGTCGACGTCTTGACGCTTTCGGCGACACCGATCCCGCGCACGCTGCACATGTCGCTGATGGGAGTTCGCGATCTCTCGCTGATCCAAACCGCGCCGAAGAACCGCATGTCGATCAAGACGATGGTCGTTCCGGCCAACGACGCCGTCGTGCAGCGCGCAATCGGCGCCGAGCTCGACCGCGGCGGCCAGATCTACTACTTGCATAACCGCATCGAGTCGATCTACGCGGTTCGCAACGCGCTCGAGCAGCTCGTCCCGCAGGCCCGCATCGCCGTCGGCCACGGCCAGATGCGCGAGACGGAGCTCGAACCGGTCATGCAGCGCTTCATCGACGGCGAGCTCGACGTCCTGGTCGCGACTACGATCATCGAAAATGGGATCGACATTCCCAACGTCAACACGATGATCGTCAACGACGCGGACAGGTTCGGCCTCGCGCAGCTCTATCAGTTGCGCGGCCGCGTTGGACGATCGAATCATCAAGCGTATTGCTATCTCCTCTACCAAGGGCATAAGGCGCTCACGGAAGAGGCCAAGGCTCGGCTCGAAGCGATTCGGGAGTTCGCGCATCTCGGCTCGGGACTGCAGATCGCCATGCGCGATCTCGAGATTCGCGGCGCCGGGAATCTGCTAGGATCGGCGCAGTCGGGTTTCATCGCGTCGGTCGGATTCGAGACGTACTGCGAGCTGCTCGCCGAGGCGATCGCGGAACGCCGCGGTGCGCCCGCATCGCTCGAAGAACGCCAGGAGGCCGTGATCGACGTCAAGATCAGCGCCTTCATTCCCAACGAGTACATCTCGCAGGTTTCACAGAAAATCGCCGTCTATCAGCAGTTGGCGAAGGCCCGAACCGAGGCGGAAGTCGCGGAGGTAGAGGCGGGCGTCCGCGATCGCTTCGGAGCGTTCCCCGAACCGCTGCGCAATCTCGTCGAACTGACGAAACTCCGCGCCGTGGCTCTGCAGAAGCGCGTCACGCGGGTCGTCGTCGACGACCATCGCCTGACCTTCGGCGTCGGATCCGGGTTTGAGCTCGATCCCTCGGCGCTTCCCAAGTTCGCCGAGCTTACGAAGAATCGGTTTCGTTTCGGCGAAGGGCGCATCGTCGTGGATCTCCCGCCCTCGCGCACCGGCCGCAAGGGTCCCTCGACGAGTTGGATGCCGCTTTTGCGGCAGCTGCTCGAGGCGATCTAGGGGCCGGAGCAGGCGAGGTCCCGGGCGCACGCCTGGGCCTCGCCTGCTCCGGCCCTCATTGGAGGACTTCTCCGATGCCGCGAGCGAAACAGGGCGCCGTAACGCGGGGCCATCGGCCCCGCTTCCTACGCACTCAACTTTCCTACGGAGCTATGATGTCGAAAGCCCAACGCATCACTGTGGGCCTCGCCGCCCTTCTAATGGGCACGTCCGTTGCGGCGTGCTCCGGCGGCGGCACGGTCGCGACGGTGAACGGCCAACCGATTAGCCGAGAGCAATTCAACAGCCGTCTCGAGACGAGCCCGATGTCGCGCGGCGTGCTGCAGCAGATGGTGCAGGAGATGCTGATCGAGCAATACGCCAAAAATAACAACATCACCGTCACCGACGCCGAGATCGCCGACCGCGAGAATCAGATCAAGGCGGCCTTCCCGGGCACCTCATGGGACGAGATGCTGAAGTCGCGCAATCTCACCGAGGCGGACGTGCGCGCCGCGTTGCGCGAGCAGCTGATTCTCGATAAGGCGCTCCAAAAAGACATCAGGGTCTCGCCGGCCGAGCTCAAGGCGGCCTTCGCGCGGGATCACGCGTCCTACGATACGCCGCCGACCGTGACGGCGCGTCACATTCTCGTTCCCAGCCTTGCCCTGGCCAACGAGATCGAAACAGATCTCAAGGCCGGACAGAGCTTCGCGACGCTCGCGCAAAAGTATTCGACCGATCCCGGAAGCAAGGACAAGGGCGGCGATCTCGGCAGTTTCCGCAAAGGGCAGATGGTGCCGGCGTTCGACAAGTACGCCTTCTCGGCGCCGATCGGCGTGATCAGTCCGCCGATTAAATCGCCGTTCGGCTACCATATCATCCAGGTCGAGAGTCGCACGCCGGGCAAGAAGGCGACGCTCGCCGACGCGACTCCGAAGATGATGGTCGCTCTGCGTCAGCAGAAGGAAGCTCCGCTCATGCAGCCCTTCCTGCAAAGCCTTCAGCAGCACGCGGTCATCGTCACCAACGATCCGCAGTTTGCCGGACTCTTCCCGAGCCCGCTCCCGGCGGCGGCGGTCACGGCCTCTGCGGCAGCGGCATCGCCCACACCGAGCAGCACGAAGTAAAGTTGCCGCGCGGCGGCTAGCGGGGGCGTCTCGTCGACGCCCCCCGAAACGGCGCTGGAATGCTGATTCGCATCGCCGGTCTGGGTCCGGGTGACCCGCGACTGCTGACGATCGGGACCCTTGACGGGCTGCAGGCAATCGGCAGAGCCGTCGTGCTGCTCGCACCGCCGGATCTCACGTCCTATCTCGAGCGCAACGGCGTCGTCATCGTCCGCGGCATGGTGGACGATCCGGCGCTGCTCGTGCGCGGCAGCTCTGACGAGATCGCGCGCTTCGCGCAGCGCCTCGACGACCCGGCGTTGAGCGAAGGCGCCCTCGGGCTCGGCGTGCTCGGCAATCCGCTGTCGGACTTTCCTGGACTCCCGGCGCTGCTGCGCGCGCTCGAGACGCGCGGCGCCGCGACGGAGATCCTTCCCGGAGTGCCGCGGGCCACGCTCTCCGCCTCGATCGCGATGCCGCTCGTGCCGCTCCCGCCCCAGTCGTCCCACTACTCCTGGGACGACCTCGTGGAGATCATGGCGCGCCTGCGCCTGGGCTGCCCGTGGGATCGCGAGCAGACGCACCGCACGCTGGTTCCGTACCTGATCGAGGAGACGTTCGAAGTCGTAGAGGCGATCGAACTTTCGCATCTCGAGGGCCTGTGCGAAGAGCTCGGCGACCTGCTGCTGCAGGTGCTCTTTCACGCCCAGATCGCCACCGAGGTCGGGAAGTTCAGCATCGCCGACGTCGTCGACGCGCTCTCCAACAAGATGGTCCGCCGCCATCCGCACGTCTTCGGCGACGCCGTGATCGAAGACGTGGACGCGCAGTGGCGCAACTGGGAGCGCCTCAAGGCGCTCGAAAAGACGGGGCAAGGACGCAAGAGCCGGCTCGACGGGATCCCGAAACACCTCGGCGCGCTGCAGCGCGGCCAGCGCATGCAGGAAAAGGCGGCGCGCGTCGGCTTCGATTGGCCGAACGCGTACGGCGTGCTCGACAAACTCTCCGAGGAGCTGCGCGAACTCGCCGAGGCGCGTCGCCAACCGCAGGACGATTCGCGCGTGCGCGAAGAGCTCGGCGACGTGTTCTTCACGCTGGTCAACCTGTCGCGAGCGCTGGGGATCGACGCCGAAACCGCGCTGCGCGAAGCCAACGAGAAGTTCTATCGGCGATTCGCATTCATGGAAGAGCGCGCCCGCGCCGAGGGCAAGGGCCTCGCCGATCTGTCGCTCGGCGAACTGGAGGAGCTATGGCAGAAGGCGAAGGCCTGACCGCGAGTCTGCGCGTGCGTATGGGTCTGCACGACGCGCACTACGGCGGCGCGCTCGTGGACGGCGCGCGCATCCTCGCGCTCTTCGGCGACGTCGCGACCGAGCTGCTGATACGCCTCGACGGCGACGAGGGACTCTTTGCGGCATACGACAGCGTCGAGTTCCTCGCGCCCGTTTACGCCGGCGACTTCATCGAGGCTCAGGGGCGCGTCGTCAAGATCGGCAAGACCTCGCGGCGCATGGAGTTCGAGGCGCGCAAGGTGATCGCCGCACGGCCGGAGCTCGGCGACAGCGCCGCCGATGCGCTCGACCCGCCGGTCGTCGTGTGCCGAGCCGCCGGAACGTGCGTCACGCCGAAGGCGAAGAAACGCCTCTGACTCGCAACGGTGCGACGTATCACCAGGATCGTGGCGTCGTCGCGCATCTCGGCTCCCGAATACTTCTTCACCGCATCGAATAAGGCGTCGGCGAGCGCCTGCGCTCCCAACTCGCGGTGCAGCAAGAAATTCTCGCGCAGACGCTCGACGGTGTAGAGCTCGCCGCGGCTGTTGCTCGCCTCGGTGAGACCGTCGGTATAGATGACGGCTCTGTCGCCCGGCTGCATCGTCCGCTCCTCGATGCGGTACGTAACTCCATCGTTGACTCCGAGCACGATGCCGTGCGTTTCCATGACCTCGACGTCCGTCGCGGCGGCCCGCAGAACGAGCGCGGGCTCGTGGCCGGCGTTGACGATCCGCAGCCGGCCCGTGATCGCATCCACGGCGCCGAGCACGAACGTGATGAACTGATCCGTGTTGCGCAGGTCCGCGGTGACCACGCTGTTGGTGTGCTCGAGGATCGACTCGAGCCGCTCGGAACCCAGCGCCTGGACGAGACCGCGCACCAGATAGCGCAGCATGAGCGCGTTGAGCGCCGCGGCCAGCGATTTGCCCGACGCGTCGCCCAGCCCGAACAAGAGCTGCTCCCGGGACGGAAAGACGTCGATGTAATCGCCGCCGACGAGCCGCGCCGGCTCGGCGTGCACGCCGATGTCGAGGCCGGCAATCTCAGGAACCGTGACGCTGAGCAGCGCGCTCTGGATGCGCTCCGCCGCAAGGTCGAAGTCCCTCTGAGCGTTTTCTCCGCCCGATAACGCGCCGACCGCCCGGGATACTGAGCCCCACATCGGTCGGCCCTACTTGCACGAACGGCCCCAAAGGCCTCCCGGCACGCCCTAGACGAGCCGCTCGTGCGTCTTGCGTTTCCAGACGAACTCGTAGTAGCAGAACTGCAGCGCGAGCACGACGCAATACGCGATCGGGTACCCAAGCCAGACGCCGTCGAGGCCAATGCGGTGCATCAAGATATACGCTGCCGGGACCTCGACGGCCCAGATCGCGAAGATGCCGTTGATCGTCGGCCAGAGCACCGTGCCGCTCCCGCGCATCACGCCGCTGAGAACCGCGGAGTTCCCGAAGAGCAGATAGCTCCACAGCGTGATCATCAGGAGCTCGTGCGCGATCTTGAGCGTGTTCGGGTCCGTGATGAACCAGCCCAGGATCTGCCAGGCGAAGATGTAGCAGAGTCCGATGATGATTCCGCCGATGAGGTAGTTTAGGCCGACGGCGGAGCGAATGACGCTCCCGAGCTTGTCTTCGCGGCGAGCGCCGATGCACTGCGCGCCGAAGATCGAGGCCGAGATGCCGATCGAGATCGCCGGAAACTGCACGTAGCCGACGACCTGGTTGACCGCGCCGTACGCGGCGGTGGCGCTCGACCCGAAGCGGTTTACGAACGAAATTACCGCGATCTCCGCCAGCGACACCATCATCACTTGGATGCCGGTCGGCACGCCGATCCGCAAGACCGAGCGCAGGATGCCCCAGTCGATCCGCATGTCTTGCGAGCGTCTCGCGATCGAACTTCAGCGGGTGATCGCGACGCGCGAGATAGTAGAGCAGCCACGCAAATGCCGCCGAGTTGGCGATGCCTCCTGCCACCGCGGCGCTGACGACGCCGAGCTTCGGCAGGCCGAAGACGCCGACGATGAAGAGCGGCGTCACGACGATCGCGAGCAGAGCCGAGACGATAAGCGCGTAGAAGGGCGTCGTGGAGTCGCCGGTGCCGCGCAAGATCGTCGCGTAGACGAAGTAGACGAAGAAGATCGGCATCGTCAGGAAGAGCACGCGCGCGTACGCGTCCGATTGCGCGATGATGTCGGGCGGCGTGCGCAGCCACGCCAGGATGGTCGGGCGAGCCGAAGAAGCCGACGATCGCGACGATGATTCCCAGATAGAGCGCCGCGCCGATCACCGTTCCCGCGATCTTCTTCACCTTGTGGTGATCGCCGGCGCCGAAGGCCTGGCCGATCAGAACGCTGGCGCCGCTCGAAACGCCGAAGACGAACGAGAAGAGTAGAAAGACGATCGGAAAGACGGCCGAGATCGCGCCCAGCGCCTGCGTGGAGATCGAGCGGCCGATCCAGATGCTGGCCATCGTCTGCGAGGCCGATTGCAAGACGTTGCTGAGCATCAAGGGCACGAGAAAGACGAGGAGGATCTGCCACATCGGCTTGCCCTCCTCGAACACGTTGACCCCGCGACGTTGCGCCGCGCGCGCCTGCGCCATTATCGGCACCTCTTACTCCTGCGCGAGCACTTCGTAGATTCGTTTGCGAGTCTCGTCGAGCAACTCGCAAACGCGCCCGATTGTTTCGGCGTTTCGACGTTGAATCCGAGTTGCGCAATCGACTGCATGAGCCGGCCCGCGGCCTCGCGCAGACCGTCCGCCTCGACCTCGGACGCAGCCTTCGTCTTCGTCGTCCTCGTCGAAGAGGCGTCCAAGCTCCTTGGCATGCTCTTCGAGCAGGCGCCGGCCCTTGTCGGAGATCTCGTAGGTACGCCGATCGCCCTCGTCGCGCCCGACGATGAGGCCGGCGGCCTCGAGCGCACCGAGAATCGGATAGACCGAACCGGCGCCCGCGCCCCAGCCCTTCTCGCGAAAGGCGCGGATCAACTCGTAGCCGTGGCGCGGCATCTCGGCCAGCAGCTTGAGCATCGCGAACTTAGCATGCCGCGCTTCAGCCGCCGGCCGTGCCGCCGATGCCGCTGACCGAACATCCCGCCCCACCTGCCCGAGCGCGGATCACCCCAAAAACCGATATCCATGCATTTCCCTCCAGATTATATCGCGATACTAAACGATATATCGCAATACTGTCAACACTCGGCAAACGTCCCCGCGAGCGTCTTGGGCGTCGGCGCGTTGAATGAGGCGCCGCGGTGCGGTTGGATAAGTTCATGAAGGTCTCGCGGTTGGCCAAGCGGCGCAGCGAAGCGCACGAAGCGCTCGAGCACGGGCGCATCACAAAGGACGGCAAGCCGCTCAAGCCGGGCTATCAGGTCAAGCCCGGCGACGAACTCGAGATTCACTACGCCACCAAGTTCGTCACCGTGCGCGTGCTCGAGGTGCCGTTGCGCGTGACGCCGGCGGTGCGCGGCCGAGTCGCTCTACGAGATCCTCGACTCGCGTAAGGAC
Organism: Vulcanimicrobiota bacterium; assembly: GCA_963736475.1. Classification (GTDB taxonomy): domain Bacteria; phylum Vulcanimicrobiota; class Vulcanimicrobiia; order Vulcanimicrobiales; family Vulcanimicrobiaceae; genus Cybelea. The sequence continues at coordinate 413,680 of CAVTOQ010000007.1, forward strand.
GACGCCGAGTGGCTGTGATCTCGGCGGACACGAAGGACGCGCTGGCGCGCGAGCTGCCGCACGAAGCCCATTGCCGCGCAAGCGCTGCTCGCCGGACTCGCGTTGTACGGTCGAGTCGGGCGGCCAGTTCGTCACGCATCGCAACGCCGTCGCGCGGCTCTTCTGGTCGCTGCTGGACGAGCGCAAGTCGCATCCGATCGAGACGCGCGCTCCGACGCGCCTGCAGCGGCTTCCCGACGTTCGCGATCGCGCTTCCCGAGCGCGCTCGCGACGCCTCCGCGCAAACCCGTGCACCGATGCGATCGTCTCGATCGAGGTGCGCGCGGCGTTTCTCGCGTGCGGATCGCTGGCGGCGGGCACGCGCGGCTACCATCTCGAGTTCGTGGCGCGCAGCGACGAGGCATGGCGGAGCGCCTGCGCATGGATGTTGCGCAGCGCCGGCGCGGCGTCCAAAGCGACGCGGCGCAAGGGGCGCGACCGTGCTTGTACTTCAAGGATTTCGACGCGATCGTCGAGCTGCTGACGCGAATCGGCGCGTTCGGCGCGGTGCTCGCACTCGAGGACGTGCGCGCGCTGCGCGAGACGAAGAATCGCATCCATCGCCTCGTCAACACCGAGGCCGCGAACCTGCAGCGCTCGCGCCGAAGCCGCCGCGGCGCAGCGCCGCGTCATCGAATATCTTGCAGAGCGCGTACGGGCTTCCGCGGCTCTCGCCGGCGTTGCGCGAAGTCGCCGAACTTCGGCTTTCGCATCCCGACGAGTCGCTCGCCGAGCTGGGGCGCCGCTGCAATCCGCCGATTGCGAAGCCGACGGTGAGCGGGCGGCTCGGGGCGCTCAGCCGGCTGGCCGACTACCTCCGCGGCGTGCAGGGGAGCGCGAAAGCGGCCAGGTAAACGCGCTCATGCGCATTGGGATCAACGGCTTCGGCCGCATCGGAAGAAACTTCACCAAAGCGGTGCGTCGAGCGCCATCCGGACATCGAAATCGTGGCGGTCAACGACCTGATCGACGCGCAACGCAATGCGCGCACCTCTTCAAATACGACAGCAACTACGGCATCGTACGAGGGCAGCGTCGGCCGCACAGGACGGCACGCTCGCGATCGACGGGCGGCGCAATCAAGGTTTTCGCCGAACGCGATCCCGGCCGGCTTCCGTGGCGGGACCTGGGCGTCGACGTCGTCGATCGAATCGACCGGGCTCTTCACCAACGCCGAGAAAGCGCGCGCCCACATCGACAGCGGCGGCGCCAAGAAAGTCATCATCTCCGCGCCCGCCGAGCGGCGAAGACATCACGATCGTCCTGGGCGTGAACGATCGCAGCTACGATCCCGAGAGGCACAACGTGATCTCCAATGCGTCGTGCACCACGAACTGTCTGGCGACCGCCGTGAAGCCGGTGGTCGACTCGCTCGGGTGGGTGAAGGGCTTCATGACGACGATCCACTCATACACGAACGATCAGAACGTGCTCGACGGACCCCACAAGGATCCGCGCCGCGCGCGCAACGCCGCGACCAACATCATCCCGACCTCGACCGGCGCGGCGAAAGCGCTCTACCTGACGATCCCCGAGGTCAAGGGAACGTTCGACGGCTTCTCGCTGCGCGTTCCGACGCCGACCGTCTCGATGATCTATCTGGTCGCGCAGACCAAGAAGCCGACGACGAAAGAGGAGCTCAACGCGATCCTGCGCGGCGCCGCCGAGGGAGAGCTGAGCAAGTACGTCGCGTACACGGAACAAGAGCTCGTCTCCAGCGACTTCAAGAAGAACCCATACAGTTCGATCATCGACTCGAAGCTCAACAACGCCAACGGCGACCTCGTGCAGATTGCCGCGTGGTACGACAACGAGTGGGGATACTCGTGCCGGCTCGCGGAGCTGACGGCGATGGTGCTCACGACGATTCCCGCGAAGGCCTGAGCGCCGCTTCGAGCGTGAGCTTTCGACGGCTCGAAGAGCTCGACGTTCGGGGCAAGCGCGTGCTGGTGCGCGAGGACTCAACGTGCCGCTCTCCTTCGTCCTTCGACAAGCTCAGGATGACATGTAGGGTGACAGCGCTAAGATTTTGGATTACGGACGCGTCGACGCCGCCGTTCCGACGCTGCGCTGGCTGCACGAGCACGACGCTCGAACAATCGTCCTATCGCATCTCGGCAGGCCCGACGGGAGGCCGGACCCGCGCTTCTCGCTGCGGCCCGTGGCGCAGGCGCTCTCCGACCGGCTCGGTGTGCGCGTCGCGTTCGCCGACGACAGTGTCGGAGACGCGGCGGAACGCGCCGTCGCGGAGCTGCGCGACGGCGACGTGCTGCTGCTCGAGAACGTACGTTTTCATCCCGGAGGAAGAGCGCGACGACGAGGCGTTCGCGCGCCGCCTCGCGAGGCTCGGCGATTACTACGTCGACGACGCGTTCGCGACCGCGCACCGCGCGCACGCCTCGACGGAGGCGTTGGCGCGCATGCTGCCCAGCGCGGCGGGATTCCTGATGGAGGCGGAGCTGTCGGCGCTGTCGCCGCTCGCTCGAACATCCCGCCAAGCCGTTCGTGTGCGTGATCGGCGGCGCCAAGATCAAAGACAAGATCGGCCTACTGCAGCACCTGGTCGAGCTCGTCGACGCATTTTGCGTCGGGGGAGGAATGGCTAACACGCTGCTCGCGGCGTCGGGCGTCGCGGTCGGCCGCTCGCTGCGCGACGACGATCTCGATCCGGCGCGTCAGATTCTGGCGTTCGCGAAGGAGCGCGGCGTCGAGCTGCATCTTCCCAGCGACGCGGTCGTGGCGCCGTGCCGTCGAGGCGGCCCCGGAGGCCCGCATCGTCGCCGATCGGCGAGGTCGGCAGACGAGATGATTCTCGACATCGGACCGGCGACCGCGCAGGCGTATGCCGCAACGATCGAGCGCGCCAAGACGATCGTCTTCAACGGTCCGATGGGCGTCTACGAAAATCCGGCCTACCGGCGCGGGACGCAGATCGTCGGCGACGCGATCGCGCGAGCGACCGCGGCGCGGAGCGATCAGCGTGGTCGGCGGCGGCGACGCGGCCGCGGCGGCGCACCTGCTCGGCTTTGCGTCCAAGGTGACGCACGTTTCGACCGGCGGCGGCGCGACGCTCGAGTATCTCGAAGGCAGGACGCTTCCCGGGGTGGCCGCGCTTGAGCGCTAGAACGATCGTCGCCGGCAACTGGAAGATGCACAAGACCGCGGCGCGAGACCGACCGCGTTTCTTCGACGCCTTCCTGCCCGAAGCCGCGACGCTGCCCGAGAGCGTCGAGATCGTCGTCGCGCCGCCATTCGTGTCGATTCCCGCCGCGTCGTCGCTGCTGCGCGGCTCGCGCGTGCACCTCGGCGCGCAGACGATGCACTGGGAGCTCGAGGGCGCGTTTACCGGCGAGATCAGCGCCCCGATGCTGCGCGAGTTCGGCGTGTCGCACGTCATCCTCGGTCACTCGGAGCGGCGTGCATACTGCAACGAGACGGATCGCACCGTGCACTTGAAGGTGCGCACGGCCCTCGAGCAGGGGCTGACGCCGATCGTCGCCGTCGGCGAGACGCTCGACGAGCGCAATGCGGGTGCGACCGACGAGCGCGTGATCGAACAGACGCGCGCCGCGCTGGACGGCGTCGCGCGAGGACCAGCTGTTTCGCGTCGTCATCGCCTACGAGCCCATCTGGGCGATCGGCACGGGCCGCAACTGCGATCCGCAAGAGGCCGATCGCGTGATGGCGACGATTCGCGGGTGCCTGCGCGGGCTCGACGAAACGCCGATTCTCTACGGCGGAAGCATGACGGCCGATAACGTCGCCGCGTATATGCGGCAAGCCAACATCAACGGCGGCCTCGTCGGCGGCGCGTCGCTCGATCCCGACGGCTTCGCGGCTCTCATCGCCAATGCGGCGTGAATTATAAACCCGTCGTTCTCGCGGTGCTCGACGGTTGGGGGTGCCGCGAATCCGCGCAAGGCAATGCCATCGCGGCCGCCGCGTTGCCGCATTGGCGCGCGCTTCTCGAGCGCTGGCCGCACACGACGCTCGCAGGCCTCGGGTGAGGCGGTCGGTCTCCCGCGCGGCGTCATGGGCAACAGCGAGGTCGGCCACATGAACCTCGGCAGCGGGCGCGTCGTTCCGCAGGGCGTCACGGTCATCGACGCCGCGATCCGCTCGGGCGAGTTCGGCGATAACGAGACGCTGCGACGCGCCATCGCGCACGTCGCGGGCGAACGGCACGACGCTGCACTTCATGGGACTGCTCTCGGACGGACGCGTGCACAGCTCGATGGAGCATCTCTTCGCGCTCGTGGATGCGGCCGTCGCCGCCGGCGTCCCGATGGCGATCCACTGCTTCCTCGACGGACGCGACACGCCGCCGCGCTCGGCCCTCAGCTACGTGGAGCGGCTCGAAGCGAAGCTCGCCGCGGTCGGGCGGACGGGTGCGATCGCGAGCGTGACCGGACGCTACTTCGCGATGGACCGCGATCGGCGCTGGGAGCGCACTCAGCTCGCGTACGAGCTGCTGGCGAACGGGCAGCGCCGAACACCGCGCCGACGACGCGCGCGCCGCGGTGCTCGACGCCTACGCGCGCGGCGAGGACGACGAGTTCGTCTTGCCGGCGATCGTCGGGCGCGCGCGTCCCATCGAGGACGGCGACGCCTTCGTCTTCTTCAACTTTCGGCCGGACCGCGCGCGACAGCTCACGACGGCGTTCAACGCGGGGACGTCGCTGTATTACGACGACGGCTTCGGCGTCTTTCCGTCGCGGCGCTATGCCAATCCGTTCTTCGCGACAATGACGAAGTACGACGAGGAGTACACCAACCCGGTGCTGTTCGGGCCGCGGCCGCAGTACGATACCTTCGGTGAGATCCTCGCGCGCGAAGGGCTGCGCCAGCTGCGGCTCGCGGAGACCGAGAAGTACGCGCACGTAACGTACTTCTTCAACGGCGGGCGTGAGGATCAATTCGAGGGCGAGGACCGCGTGCTGATTCCGTCCGACCGTTCGGTGCCCACGTACGATCTGGCACCCGCGATGCGGGCACGCGAGATTACCGACGCCGCCGTAAACGCGATTGAGAGCGGACGCTACGATGCCATCGTCATGAACTACGCGAATCCCGACATGGTGGGGCACACCGGCAAGTGGCAGCCGACGATCGATGCCGTGGAGGTCGTGGACGAGTGCGTCGCGCGACTCGTCGATGCGACGCTGCGCGGCAATGGTCTGCTTGCGATCACCGCCGACCACGGCAACGCCGAGGAGGAAGTCGCCGCCGACGGCAGCCCGATCACCGCCCACACGACCAATCCGGTGCCTCTAGTCATCATCGCGAACGGCCTGCACGGCAGCCTCGCCCCGGGCGGCAAGCTCGGCGACGTGGCGCCGACGCTGCTCACGCTCATGGGGCTGCCGATTCCCGAACGCATGACCGGCAAGAATTTCGTTTACTCCAGCGTAACAACTCGCTCAAATTCAGGCGAATCACAGCAGCCCTTACGCTGGCTATCAGCATCGCGTGAGACCATGCGGATATGAACGATGTGCATGACGTGCTTGCGTTTGCTCGAGGCCTGATCTACTTCGTATTTTTCGGCATGGCCACCGTCGCGATCGCGCTCGCGGCGCACCTCCGCTAGAGAGACGAGCTATGCATCGGCACGATAGCACCCGCTGGGATCGACCTGGACCCGGCGATCCCCGATCACGATCGAGCGAATGCGATGGTCCCAAAAACAGAACACCTTCAGCGCCACCGGCCGCAGCTTGGCGAGCAGCTCCCTCGCTCGCTGCGACACCGCCAACGCGTCTCTTACCCAGCGCGGATGATCGTACGGCAGCAGCGCAGTCTCGAGCTCCGCCTCCGGAGCCGCCGCGACGATCGCCTCCGAGCGGCTCGCGCCGACGTGCAGCGGAAGCGCGGCGGCGCTCTCCTCCGGTTCAATGCGGCGCAGCATACGTCTGACGCTCGGACAAGCGCCTGAGCCCGGCGATCGCGCTCGTGTGCAGCTGCGAGGCGCGCTGTGGCGAGATGGCGAGCTGCCTGCCGATCGCGCGCAGTGACTTTCCATTGAAATAGTGCAGCAGCACGACAATGCGCTGGCGCGGCGGCAAGCCCTCGACGAGCGCGGCGAGCCGTTCGCGCTCGGAGCGCGCCTCGACGATGCGCCCGGGATCATCGCCCCAGTCGCCGGAGAGCGATTCTCCGATGGGAAGCGGCGCATCGAGTGAAAGCGGCTGGCCGCGATACGCCGCTGCGACCGCGCGCCGGTATCCGGGGCAGTGGACGTCCATCTCGCGCGTACCCGGCACGTCTCCGCGCTCGGCCGCAATCGCGTAACGCTGATTCTCGCCGTCGCGAACGATGCGGCGCGCACGCTCGGAAACCGGATCCATGCGCCGGATGCCGTTGAGCATCGCGCCGACGATCAACCGCCGCGCGTACTCCTCGAGACGCGGCCCGCGCAGCGGATCGAACGAGTCGACCGCGCGAATCATGCCGACGCAGCCGTCGCCGACCAGATCGTCAGTATCGAGATTGGGAACGAGGCGCTTGAGCCGCCGCGCGAGCCGGCGGGTGAGGGGCAACAGCGTGCGCACGCGCTCCTCGCGCTCGTCGGCGTCGATCACTGAGCCTTTTCCAATTTTTCCGCGAGCAGCGCCGCGAAGCGGCGATCGCGCCGCGCGATCTCGCGGGCCAGCGAGTCGATCTCGTAATCGCCCAGCGTGCCGGCGCCCGCGATCATCGGCCGCAGGATCGGAGCGAGGAGCATCGTCTCGAAGAGTTCCGCGGCGTGGCGTGCCGTGACGCTATCCACGCTGCAGGTTATTGGCGATCCGCAGCATCTCGTCGGCGGCCTGCACGCCCTTGGCATTCGCCTCGTAGGCGCGCTGCGCGGTGAGAATCTGCATCATCGCGTCGATGATCGTGACGTTGGATTGTTCGAGCATGCCGAAGCGCAGCTTCGGCCCGTCGTCGGAGCCCGGTACGACGTCGCGCCGGCGGCCGGCCGCCGTCGTCGCCTCGAAGATACCGCCGCCGGTATCGCGCAGCGCCTCGGGCGCCGGAAACTCCGCCAGCCGGACCCGCCCCACGGCGCGTTTGCCGGCGGGACCGGCGACCTCGACCGTTCCGTCCGCGGCGACCGTCGCCGTAACGGCGTCGGCGGGAATGCGAATGCCCGCGAGCGACAAGCCCTGCGAGTTGCGTAGCGAGCCGTCGGCGGTGCGCGAGAATTCGCCGTCGCGCGAAAAGCGCAGGCGCCCTCGATCGTCGGCGAGCGTGAAGAATCCGGGCCCGTCGATCGCCAGGTCGAAGGGTCCCGGGCTGCGCGCGAGCTTGCCTTGATTGAAGAGCACGCGCGTACCGAGCGTTACGGTGCCGATGCCGGCCTGTCCCGGCGCGACCAGCTCGGCGAACGTCTGCGCCGATCCCTTGAATCCGACGACCTCGGCGTTGGCGAGGTTGTCGGCGATCGTATCGAGGTTGCGTTGTTGCGCCGCCATGCCGCTCGCGGCTGCGAAAAGCGCGCGATCCATGAGCGCCGCTACTTGACGCGCGCCGCGTCGGAAGATTTCTGGCGCGACGCATCGATCGCGGTCACCGCCTTCTGCGCGCTCTCGAAGGAACGCTCCGCCGCCAGGACGTCGATCATCTCGGCGATAGCGTCGACGCCGGACGTCTCGAGGAAACCGGTCTGCACGCGGCTCGAGGCCGGGAGGTCAAAGGCGCTCGCATCGAAGCGCGAGCCACGAAAGGCGCCGTGTGCGCCGAGCAGCGTGCCGCCCCGGGCGTCGCGCAGCGTGCCGTCGGGCTGCCGCTCGAACGCGCCGGCCCGCGTTTCGCGCACGGCGCCGGAGGCGTCGCTTACGCGAAAGGCTCCGTCGCCGACGATCGCGAGATCCAGGTCGCGCCCGGTATGTCGCAGCGCGCCGCGGTCGCCGCCCGGCCGTCGCTCGACCGTCACGCCGCGCGCGGTGAGAAATCCGCGCGGCGCCAACCTGCGAAAACCGTCCGTCGAGACGTTGGCGAGGTTTTCCGTCGCGATCTCCAGGCGCGTTCGCGCCGCGATCATGGCGCTGGCGGCCCACTCAATTCCGTCCATGCGCGCATGGTAGCGGAACGGCGTAGCCGAATCGTTTCCGCACAGTGACCGACGTGCGTTACCTCATGGGCATCGCGCTGGCCGCGTTGCTCGCGGCACTCAAGCGTCAGTACCGAGACGTCGTCATGGGCTTGGACCTCCGGCAGTACATCGCGGTCGGCCAAGTACCCACTGGGATCACACGGCGATCGTGATCGTGTGGGACGACTGGGGCGGCCCTTACGACAACCTGCCGCCCAAACAGATGAACTACGGCGTGCCCGGGTTCTGCGTACCGGCAGTCGTCGCTTTCCCGCATGCGAAGGCCACGAATATCTCGGAGACGAACTACGAGTTCGGGAGCATCTTGCGATACATCGAGGAGGCTCAAGAAGGTCGCGACCTCAGCTTAACATCGAGGTGCCTTCAGCGGATTACAAGTCATGAAAGTACCTCTCTCCGGATGCCCGCCTCAATTTGGGTGATTGGATAGCATGCCGCCGACTGCTTCACAACGACAGAGCGAACAGCTCCGAGACCTAATGATCGAAGTGGCTCGCAGCGAGCTTGCCGCAGTGACGGCTGCCGTGAAATTTTGGCGTGGGTGGGTCGAATCGGCCGATAAGTACACTCAGAAAATCAGCGACGAACTGAGACGCGTCAGCGAGGGGACTGCAGATTCGAAGCAATTCGTTGGTCGGCTCGCGGATTTCAGCCGCGAATACCTGCGAGAAGTGAGCTCACTGCCCACGGTCGCTGCGGATCACTTCGCAAATGAGATTATGAAGGTCTCCAGACCGGTCGCCAATCCAACGCCTAAACGCAGCCGGAAAGCCAGGGCAAAGCCGTAGGCTGCCTTGGTTAGATGACGCCTTCCACACGCGGATCTGGCCGCCGCTTACTCATGAGGGAAAGAGCACGGATCCATCTTCGCTGAACGTCCATAGTCCAGTCGACGTGCCAGAGAGGATCGTCGGATAGCGATTTCCACGAGTCGTTTATCCAGCCGGCAGTTTCCGCCAACGAAAGTGCGCCAGTGGGCGGCCTACGGATACCCAGCAAACCTTCAGCCGTTTTCATCCACATCTCGGCGAGAATCCCGGACGGATTGACCTCCAATCCGCCAAAGCACGCACCCACTGTGGCTGCGAATTTTGAGTCGTTCTGAGCAAGCGCACAGCCCCGCACGAGCGCCTTTCTCCAAGATCCCCAGTAATGCGGGTTGCGCAGCGTAGCGGCGCATAAGTCAACGAATATCATCGAGGGGTCGAAGTATTTGCGAAACTGAGTTTCATAGGTGGAAAGCGATCTTGCGTCCGGCTGTCCCTTCGCGGTTGCCTCCAAAATAACGTGCGCTGCGATCGAGGCTGATTCCATCGCCGGTGTAATGCCTTCTCCCGTCATCGGATCGACGAAACTCCCCGCGTCGCCAATGAGGAGGCCCCTATCGAAGAAATTGGGGCCAGCGCCCCCATAAGTTTTAACGATGCCACCGATCGGAGGCCTCAGGAGCTTGAGCTTCCCGCACAGTGGATGGCATCGTTTCAACTTTTCAAAAAAGTCAGAGAACAGCCGGGGAACTGCGATTCCCTTTCGCTGGCACGTCTCTTTCAACACGCCGACTCCAAGGTTCACGCGGCCATGGCTCATGGGGAACATCCATCCGTAACCTGGGAAAAAGTCGGAGTCAAAAAAGAATGCTGCCTCTTTGATTCCCTCGTCGCAGCCGTCGGCGTAGGCACGTTGCGCGAGAGCAATGTGCCGGGGGTCGTCCGCAAGCAGTCCGGCATTCCGTGCGACGACAGAGTTCACTCCGTCCGCGCCGACGATCATTCGGCCGTGGAACACGACGCTGTTTCCTCGACGGCGGGCATTCACCGTCACGCCTCTTCGGTTGACTCCAAAATCCGCGACATACGTTTCCTGGTGGACGGTGGCGCCGGCCTTTACGGCGGCTTCGAGCATAACGGTATCCAGGACGTCGCGAGGGATGATAAAGCCGTGAGGCGGCAGATGTTTGTCGACGCCATAAAACGGGATCCTGCCTATGTAGCACCTCTCGGAATCAACGTAGGTCGAAGAGTGCGTAATCGGGAGAGGCAGGGTTGCCTCCAGGGTCTGTAAACACCCCATTTTGTCTAACACGCGCAGCCCCCGGGGCTCGACATAGTCGCCGCAAACCTTCTCACGGGGGAAGCGTGCACCGTCCAGCACGAGCGTCTTCGCGCCCGCAGAGGCCAATTTGAACGCAAGGGTGCTGCCTGCAGGTCCCGCACCGACAATCACCACGTCGTAGCGATCCGCGATTTGGGCAGGGCGCTTGCGTTGAGATGCCACGCCTAAGCCCTAGAAAGAAGACGCGTCTCGCGGATCAAGGAAATCAGCCTCTCGGGGTATCTGCTGTTGGCACGCGCCTCAGTCTCGCATTCGATACCAATCTGGTCGAGATAGGCTTCGGCCTCTGGTAACGCTTCGACCAGTTTCTGCGTTAGGGCGGCCCGGTTCTGAGGATTTGCATTGCGAACGAGAAGTGCGGTTTCCGGGTCCCTAATGGCGATTGCGACGGGAAGCGTTAGGATCGCATCGTCGATGTCGCGCGCAGAGCCTCCGCCGAGCGCAGTTGTTCCGCGAATATCCGCCACGTCGTCGCAGCCGTGATAGAGAATACCCAGCAACATCCCGAACTTCTGCAGACGATTATCCCGAGTACCTAGACGGGCGCAAATCTCGAACATTGAGCCGGTATCCTCGGCCGCGATCATTCGCCAATCTTCGGTGCCGAGCGCGTGGCGCCGAAGCCGCCACTGCAGGCACTCCGCTGCTCCGAGCCGTTGAATTAGCTCACCCAATAGCGCAACCGAGTATGCGTCCGAAGCCACCAACTTCGAAGCAGCCGCCATAATATACCCCGAGGTCATCAAGGCAGGAAGAAAACCGAAGCGGCAGTGTAACGAGAGACTACCCCTTCGATACCGCGAACGGTCCAGAATGTCGTCAACGATCAGGCTGACATTATGGAGAAGTTCAAGTCCGGCGGCGGCTCGTAATACCTCGGCAGGAACATCCTTATCCGCGATCGAGCAATAACACGCGAACACAGTGACCGGCCTGAAATGCTTGGCGTGCCCGGAAAGTTGCGTCTGGATCATGCGACGCACTTCAAGATCCGTCTCCTGCGTCCACGCGAGGAGGAAGGCTTGGAGCCGTTCTAGATCCGCAGTCAATCCAAGCCTCGCGGGGAGGTTCCAGACGGTGCTGGTTTCCTCGAGCGGTTCGCTGGTGGCCTTCATTCTACGTTTGCGTTTCTTGCGGGCGGCGCCGCCGTACCCGTTTTTCTCCCTGCTTTGGATTTACGCGATTCGAAGTGATCGGCGCAGCGCGACGTTTCTGTTTTGGTCGCACTTTCGCCGGAGTACCGGCTTTGCGATCGAGGACCCTCACGACCAAGCGTATCATCCTCGCTTCAAACCCGACGATGCGAACTCGCGTTTCATACGTCACACCCGCCGCGAACTGATCGCCGAGAACAAGTGAGATATATACGACTTGCTGTCCGCGCGGAGGCAGTTGCACGACACCGGGCTCTATCGCGATCGCTGATGCAGAAATAGGCTCGCGATCCACTGCGATCAATGACTCCGCCTCAAACGTAACCTCCAAAGGGCGGTCATAGAAATTTTCCAAGAGAAACGGAGCGGATACGCGAGCGCCGCGCTCGCCTTCGAGGCCCAGATCAACGGTGTTGCCCTGAGCGGCGCTCGACGGAAGCGCGGATGATGCCAGACGGCTACCCGCGCTGCCTCGTAAGCTCGATTCGGCGACTGAGATGATCCCGTTAAGCGTCTCGAGCGAATGATCGGTGAGGATGCGCAGCGACGCGATATTGAAGTCTAATAAGCGGTTGACGAGCGCGCGCGGGCTGGGCGCGACGTCCGAGACCTTCGGCGGATCGGCGACGAGGGCGCGAACCAAATCTCCCACACGAATGACGACTTGCAAATTACCGACCAGGGAGCGCGCCATGACGGCTCCGAGATCTTGGATGATCGCCCCGATGTCGCGGACCTCATCGGGGTTCGAGCTCACGGCGCGGTGCCCACAACACGGCCACCGGTCGATGCCGACGGCCCACATTGTTCGACACATTGGAAGTGATCGTACCAATGGTGGGCTCGAATGCGCTCGTAACGCTCACACTCCGCGACCTCGCACGTCGCAAATTGGTGATCGTCGCACCCGACGTCGAGTGTCACCTTAACGCAGTGCTCGTATGCGCCTGTTACGGTGATCTCACCCTGATAGCTTCCCTTCGCGAAACTCGCGGGAATCGCTAGCGAGCCAGCAGCAAAACCGGATTTTCCAGGCTCAAGCGTTAGCGCGGCCGGTGAAAACGCGAAATCAGCTTTCGTTGGACCGCTGAACAGTGGCGTTGAAGCAAGTGAAAACGTTCGTTGTTCCTGTGCCTGATTGACAACACGGATGCCGGCGACGACGCTTTGCCCCGTCATCGCTGCAAGCGTCATCTCGCATACGCAGCGCGGCGGGCAGCAGGTCTCCGGAATCTTGCACCCACATCCACACGTGCAGCTCGCCTGGCTGCACCCGCAGTCGTCGCTGCAACCGCATTGCTTCTTGGTCCTTGAGATCAACGTCGGCGAGATCAAGCTTGCAGCCACCGCAACCAGGGTGCTGGCGTTCTTCAGCGAATCGGTGACGACAGTACCCACTAACTTGGTGAGCTCATCGAAAGCGGTCGCGGTCGAAGGTGAGATTTTCATGTTGGCCTCCGTCGATTGGATTTCTCGGAGCCGTTACACAAGAGTTCGAACGTAACGCGCGTTCCCGCGATCGGCAGCGACGCACCGTACGTGCGACCTTTTATCAAACCGGCGGGAAGGGTGAACGTGAGAAGCACCTGCGTGGTGGCGCGCGGCCCGAGTTTCGATGTCGGCGCACTTATCGCGATCCTCGTCGTGCTTACCATGCTGACGACGAGTTCATGCACGACGCGATCGAGATAGCTTTGCGCGCCGTCAGCGCGCGATGTCTCGCGCAGCGCGTAAACGAGTACGCGGCCGAGCCAGTCCACCTCTTCAAATTGAACAACACCGCCCTTGTTCAGCGTGTGCGCCGTGTTGCCGTTGTTGCTTAGTGACACCCGCAACTCGACATCATCGCCGCTCGCACCGGCGAAGCGCACAATGCTCGGCTGGATGCTTGTCGCGACACGTTCGTACACGTGCAGGGTCGTCGGCGTCGTCCGACCGCCGACGTGCACGGAGCCCCGATAAGTCCCTGGCCGCGTTTGGCGATCAATTAGAAACTGGGCGCGCACATGCGTGCGACTGTGGGGAGCGAGGCGAACGGGAACACGCAAGTCACCCTTGATGGCCTGCTCACGATCGAATCGCGTCTCAAGGCGCTTCGGGTTGATCTTTTCGTCGCTTTCATTGATCAGCTCTACTTCGCCGGTCAGAAGAGGAGGCACGCCGCTGAAGATCAACTCGCTCTCGCCGAGGCGCCAGACGGCCGAGGCGCTCATGCACACAACTCGCGTTGATGCGGATGGTAGTCCTCAATGACTATCATGCTTTCGCCACAGACGCCAAACGAGAGCACCTCGAGGCCCAATGCACAGACCGCGAACTTCATATTCACCGGGAGGTGCACGCGAGTCGGCTTCATGCTAAGCTCGAGCCTGATGATGGGCAACTCCGTGATGCCGATGCTGATTGGCGGTATCTCCGTGATTGCGGAGGCAGTCTGAATCGGTGGGATTTGGGTGATCGCGAGCGCAGAATTAAGTGCCACGGTGCTGTTCGTGTCGATCGGCGTCTTGATCTGGATGTTATCGAGACCGATGTCGAAGCTGCCGTTTGCCGTGTAGCTAACGTCGACCGGGCTTACATTGACATTGACGGTGCTGCTCAAGGACGTTCTCCTAGTCTAGCGCAGTGCTAAAGATACGCAGCGTACCCCTACTATACTACCGCCGTGAGCGGAATTCAATATGAAATGGTCTCACGGGCGTAGCGATTTAGCGCGCCGGCGGAACATAACGAAAGGCACAAAGAAAGCGCGCGCCGTTCAAATTGCAGAATGATAGCCGACGGGCGTGGCCGAATCGTGCCCACACCGTGACCGACGTGCGTTACCTCATGGGCATTGCGCTGGCCGCGCTGCTCGCGGCCTGCGGGCCCACGCCGGAGCAGCGCGCGCACCAGGCCGAGCTGAACGATCTCGCGCAGCTCAAGCGCCGCTATCCCGACGTCGTCATGGGCTTCGACCTGCGGCGCGACGACACGCTCATCATTAGCCTCGATCTGCAGCAGTACATCGGGATGGACGACGACGCGGTCGCAGCGTTGAAGCGCGACTCGCTGGCGCGCTGGCGTTCCGCGTGGATCGCCGAACATCCCCACGAGCACGCGCTCCTGCGGCTGCACTTCATCGACTTCATCGGCCGGCGCGTCGCCGACGAGACGACGCGCGTGTGAAGTCCGCCGTCTACACGGGATATGGTGGGCCCGACGTTCTGCAGATACGTGACGTCGAGTAGCCGGCCCCCGGGCGGCTGATGTGCGGCTTAAGCAAACCGAAGATAGGCCCGGGCCGCGACGTGGCCGGCGAAGTCGCGGCGGTCGGAAGGAACGTCACGCGCTTTAAGCGCGGCGACGCCGTTTTCGGCACGTGTCTGGGAGCGTTTGCGGTGATCGCGAAGGCGCACGGCGCCGACCGCGTGATCGACTATACACGCGAGGGCGCGCCGGGCCGGATCACCTCGCTCGGCATGCTCGGGCTGATCGTCAAGCCGGTGATCGACCGCCGCTACGACCTGGACGACGTGGCTCGAGCCGTCGCGTACGTCGAAGAAGGGCACGCGAACGGCAAGGTCGCGATCAACGTGTTCGCCGGAGACGAAGCCTAAGGAACCTAGAGCCGCTCGATCACCGCATCGGTGAACGCGCGCGTGGAGAGCGCGTGCGCCCCGTGCGCGAGCTCGGCCGTGCGGAGACCGTCGGCGTAGGTCCGCTCCACGGCGCGCTCGATGCGCTCCGCCGAACGCTCGTCGTCGAGCGAATGGCGCAGCAGCATCGCGGCGGAGAGGATCGCGGCCGTCGGATTCGCGAGGTCGCGGCCTGCGATGTCCGGCGCGGTCCCCCCGATCGGCTCGTACAGGCCGAACTGACGGCCTTCGTTCCGGCGCGTACCCAGGCTCGCGCTCGGGAGCGTACCGATCGATCCCGTGAGAATTGCGGCCTCGTCGGACAGGATGTCGCCGAACATGTTCTCCGTGAGGATGACGTCGAACGCGCCAGGCCGGTGCACGAGCTGCATCGCCGCGTTGTCGACGAGCAGGTGATCCACCGCGACGTCGGGGTATTCGCGCGCCACCTCGTTGACGACGCGCCGCCACAGCCGCGACGTCTCGAGGATGTTCTGCTTGTCGACGGAGGTGAGGCGCTTGCGGCGCGCGCGGGCACACACAAACGCGACGTGCGCGATGCGTTCGATCTCCGGCGCGCGATAGATCATCGTGTCCACAGCCTCGTCGACGCCGTCGACGCGACGCTGCTCCTTCGGCCGGCCGTAGTAGATGCCGCCGGTCAGCTCGCGGATCACGAGCATGTCGAGTCCGCGTACGATCTCAGGGCGCAGCGACGACGCGTCTTCCAGACCCGGAAACACCTTCACCGGACGCAGGTTCGCATACAGCTCGTAGTCGCGCCGCAGCAGGAACAGCGCGTATTCGGGCCGCTCCGGCAGAGGCTTGCCCTCGTATTCGGGAAGCCCGACGCTTCCGAACAGAATCGCGTCGCTCGAGTCGCAGAGCTCGCGCGTCTCGTCCGGAAGCGCCGGCAGGCCGCGCGCGAGCGCCGCGCCGCCTACCGAGGCCTCGACGCACTCCACGTCGAGCCGCACGCGTTTCAGGACGGTGACTGCGGCGCGCGTGACCTCGGGGCCGATGCCGTCCCCGGGCAGCACCGCAACGCGCACCGGGGGGCCTCTAATAGACCGTGATGCGCGTCGTGTCGGCTTTGGGCGGCGACTCCTCGATCGCGTTGCTCTCGACGGTCGTCGGGGTCTGCGGCTCGCCGTTGGGCATTACGCCTTCGGCCCGTTCGAGCAGCGCCAGATGCGTCATCAGCAGGCTGCGCAGCTCGCTGCGCACCTTCTCCGCCGCGTCGACCGCGCGCTGATGCTCGCGCCGCACCTCGGAGATGGCGTCGTTGTAGCCCGCGATCTCGCGTTCACCGGCGAGACGCGCCTGCTCGCGAATGAGGTCGGCCTCCTTGTGCGCGGACGCTTTGACCTCATCGGCGGTACGCTGCGCGAGCACGAGCGTATTTTGCAGCGACTCCTCCATCGCCTTGAAGTGGCTGATGCGCTCCTTGAGGTCGGCGATCTCCGCCTCGAGAGCCGCGCGCTGCTGCGCCTCGTCCTCGAGCGTCTCGATGACCTCGTCGAGAAATTGGTCGACGTCCGAGCGGTCATAGCCTTGGAGCGCCTTCTTGAAGCTCTTGTGCTGAATGTCGACCGGTGTAATCTTTTCCATCGCTCCCCGTCCTACGTTCTATTTGTCATGAAATCGAAAGTGCCGTCGGCCATCATCGATTCACGCAGTCCCGCGGCGTTGACCACGATCCCTGCGGGAACGACGAGATAGATCGACTCCGCCAGCTTCTGAATCTTGCCGTCGATCGTATACGCCACGCCGGAGGTGAAGTCCACGACCCGCTGCAAGAGCGTCCGATCGGCGTTCTGGAGGTTCACGATGACGACTTGCCGGTTGCGCAACGAGTCGGCGATCTCGACGACGTCCTGGTAGGAGCGCGGCGAATAGACGCTCACTTGCGTTCCGCCGCGGCGTCCGGCACTGGAGAGGGGCACGACTCGCCCCGCCGGGACTTCCTCGCCGTAAAACTCTTCCTCGTCGTCTCGGATCGAGAAGAACGATCCGATCTTGCTGAACATGCTCACGCCTGCCCCCCTTTGGCTGCCGGGCGTCGACCAAAGAGCGCTTCACCGATGCGCAGCATCGTTGAGCCCGCCCGCAAGGCTTCACGCCAATCGCCCGACATGCCGATTGAAAGCGTACTTCCACCTACGGCGGCAAACGTCATGGCGGCCAGCTCGAAAGCGCGCGCGATCGCCGAACGATCCGCGTCGAGCGGTCCGACGGCCATGACGCCCTCGAGGCGCAGGAACGGCAGGCCGCGGAGCGTCTCGGCCAACCACGGCGCGTCGGCAGGCGCGCAGCCGAATCGCTCGGTCGGCGAGACGTTCAGTTGGAGCAGCACGGCAAGGGGCTTTTCCAACTGCCGGGCCGCCTTAGAGAGCGCGGCTCCCGCCTCGGGCCGGTCGACGCTCTGAACCACATCGAACGCCGCGGCGATTCCCTTCGCCTTGTTGGTCTGAACGTGACCGATGAAATGCTTGCGCACCGGCGGCAGCGCCGCAAACTGGCGGCGCGCCTCCTGCAGGTAGTTCTCGCCGAGGTCCTCGAGGCCGGCTGCGATGACCGCGGTCAGCGCCTCCACCGGTTGCCCCTTGCCGACACCCACCACGGTGACGCCGCCGGGACGGCGCCCGCACTCGCGCAGCTCCCGCTCGATCTCGTCACGCAGTCGAAGATAGCGTTCTGCGGCGCCCTCGCTCATCCGGGCGACGGGCGAGCCACCACTCGCGCGTCGGTGCGCGTACCGCGCGTCGCGCAGTAGACGATGCCGGCTACGCCGATCACGACCATCGGCAGCGCGTACAGCTGGCCGCCCGTGAGACCCATCCAGCTAAACGCCGTCTGCCGCCACATCTCGGCGATCGTGCGCGTGATCCCGTAGAGCGTGAACCAGGTCCACGCGACGACGCCGTCGTTCGGTTTGAGTCGATAGACGAGCAGCAGAATCGGCAGCGTAAGGATGTCGAGTATCCCTTCCATCAGCTGCGAGGGATATCGATACGCCTGCGCGCCGTTGACCAGCGGCGCCGACGGAAAGATCATGCACCAGGGACGGTCCGGGACGCAGACGTCGCCCCAGAGCTCGTCGTTGATGAAGTTGACGATCCGAACGAGCGCGATGCCGATCGGGAGCATCATCACGACCTCGTCGCCGAGTACCACGTATTTCAGGCCCGGATGTTTGCGAACGAACAGCCACATCGCGACAATCACGCCGACCAGGCCGCCGTGGAAGGCCATTCCCCCATTCCAGACCGCGACGAAGTTGATCGGGTTGGAGAGGTAGTACGACGCGTCGTGCATGCTGATCATGTCGTTGATCACGAAGAAGGTCCGGCCCCCGATCAGCACGCCGACCAGGGCGTAGAACAGGAAGTCTTGGATCTGCTCCCGCGTCAGACCGAGCCGGCGCCGCCCGGCCGGCCGGCTCATCCAGAAATAGACGCAGACGAACGCCACCAGATAGGCGATGCCATACCAATGAATGCCAAACCGACCGAGATGAATCGCGACCGGATCGATGTTTGGATAGGTGAACCAGTGCTGCATTCCTAACCTGACGTAACCGATGAGCGCGACGACACACATTACCGCCGGCATCGCCTTCCTAGCGGGCCTCGTTTCCTTCGTGTCGCCGTGCGTCCTCCCGCTGGTGCCCGCGTACCTCTCCTTGCTCACCGGCGAGAGCCTGGAGGATTTGCGAGCGCGGCCGACGGCGCCCGCGCGCATGCAGACGGTGGCGCATGCGATCGCGTTCGTCCTGGGCTTCAGCGTGATTTTTGTCGCACTCGGCTTGAGCGCCAGCGCGATCGGAGGTGTGCTCGACCAGAATCGCGTGCTGATCGCACAGATCGGCGGCGTGATCGTGGTCGTGCTCGGGCTCCACATGATGGGCATGATTCGCATTCCACTGCTCATGCGCGACGCCCGCGTGCACTTGGTGCGCGATCGCGCGAGCTTCTGGACGTCGGGCCTGGTCGGCATGGCCTTCGCCGCGGGCTGGTCGCCCTGTATCGGACCGATCCTCGCCGGCATTTTGGCGATCGCCGCGCAACAGCACAGCGGCGAGGCCGCGCTGCTGCTGTCGTTCTACTGCCTAGGGCTGGCGCTGCCGTTTTTGGCGACGGCCGGCGCGATCGGCGTCGTGCTGCCCTGGCTCAACCGGATTAAACGCTCCCTGGCGGCGATCGAATTCGCCGCAGGGGCGTTCATGATCGTCGTCGGTCTCGTTCTCGTCAACAATGCATTCCTCAACGTCGCAGGATGGTTTTATCAGTTTGTCCCGCAACCAAACCTCTAGCCTAGTCAACACCCTCGTCATCGCGGGCGTCGCGATCGTCGTGCTATGGGCCGACCAGCTCTCCAAACGCTGGATTGCCGCGCACTGCGTCCCCGACTTCCCCGCGTGTCGCACGATCATCCCGAATTTCTTGCGCTGGACGTACGAACGCAACGTCCACGGCGCCTTCGGCCTGTTCGGAAACAGCGCCGTAATCCTGATCGGAATGGCCATCATCGTGCTCGTGTTGTTCTGGTTCAGCTTTCGCGACGCAGCCGCGCGGTCGCGGACGGTGCGCGTCGCGTTCGGCATGATCGTCGGCGGCGCCATCGGCAACATCGTCGATCGGCTGCACTTCGGGTACGTGATCGACTTCATCGACTTTTACCGCATCTGGCCGAATATTTTCAACCTCGGCGACTCGTGCATAACGGTCGGCGTGGGATTGCTGCTGCTCTCCAGCCTTGTTGCACGTCGTCACCGCTGATCAAGCCGGAAAACGCACCGACGTCTTGATCGCCTCGCTCTCCGGCGCCTCGCGAACGCTCGTCGCACGGAGCGCGCGTCGCGGCGAAATCCTGGTCAACGGTACGCCCGCCAAGCCGAGCCGGCCTCTAGAGGCCGGCGACGTCGTCGAGTTCGAGGTCCCGCGCGCTCGCGAGCTGGTCGCGACGCCCGAAGCGATCCCGCTCGACCTCGTCTACGAGGACGCCGACATCCTCGTCGTCGACAAGCCCGCGGGAATGGTCACCCATCCGGCGCTTGGCGCGGTAGACGGCACGCTCGTCAACGCGGTGCTCGGTCACGTAGAGATCGAGCTGCCCGGCGACGCGCTGCGTCCGGGCCTGATCCATCGCCTCGATCGCGACACCTCGGGCCTACTCGTCGTCGCGAAGACCGCGCACAGCCTCGCGACGTTGCGCGCTGCGATGAAGCGGCGCGAGGTCGTGCGCGAGTATCTCGGCATCGTCCGCGGCGTTCCCGAACACGCGCGCGGCATCATCGAAGGCGCGATCGGCCGCGACCCGCGCAATCGCCTGAAATTCGCGATCACGGCCGAGGGCAGGCCGGCGACCACGCACTACGACCTGCGTGAAGCGTTCGCCAAACACGCGGAGCTGATCTTTCGTCTCGAGACCGGCCGCACGCATCAGATCCGCGTGCACATGGCGGCGAGCGGACATCCGATCCTCAACGATCCCGTCTACGGACGCAGAGAGGATCGCTTCGAGCTGCCCGGACAGGCGTTGCACGCGTGGCGTCTTGCATTCGCGCACCCGCGCACTGGACAGCCGATGCAGTTCGAGGCGGCCCCACCGCCCGCTTACGAACACGCCCGCGCGCTCGTGTCATCGTAAAACGGTTCCGAACAGGGACACGGCGAAAGATGTTTTATGGGTCCCTTCGATCGAAACGAGAACGACGAATTCCGAGCCAGGGCGCAGCGCAGACGCGCGTCGGCATGGAGCCGCCTCGTGTCGCGAACAGAGGCCGACGGCGACGATCCGGACGACGCAGCATCGACCGCCTCAGATCGGCTGGTCCTGGTCGATACGCTGAGCTTTTTCGCTCGAGGCGCGAGAAATGGAATTGAACCCCGACTTCAGCGATCTGTTGCGCGCGTTCTTAAGCGGCGGCGTTGAGTTCCTGGTTGTCGGCGCCCACGCGCTGAGCGTTCACGATCGCGCCCGCGCAACCAAAGACCTCGATGTCTGGATTCGGCCGGATCGTGAAAACGCGCAGCGCGTGTGGCAGGCACTAGCTGCGTTCGGAGCGCCGCTCGACTCGCTGACCGTCGAAGACCTGATCGACGAGGATACGGTCTTCCAGATCGGTGTCGCGCCCGTACGCATCGATGTGCTTACCTCGATCACGGGAGTAGGCTTCGGCGAAGCGTGGCCAAAGCGCATCGAAATCGAGCGCGACGGCTTGCTCGTGCCGTTCATCGGAGTCGACGAGTGGTCGACGCCGCGCGCGTTCGCCGTCGTCTTGAGCGAGAGTAACAGATTGACGCCCGCGGAATTCCCGTAGGGACTTGATGTTCACGCTGCTGGCGCAAGATGGGGAGGCGCGGCGGGGGCGGCTGCAGCTCGCGCACGGCGTCGTCGAGACGCCGTGTTTCATGCCGGTCGGTACGGCGGCGACGGTGAAGGGACTGACTCCGGCCGAGCTACGCGACGCGCAGACGCAGATCGTGCTGGCCAACGCGTATCATCTGTGGCTGCGGCCGGGACGCGAAGCGATCGAGGCAGCCGGCGGACTGCATCGCTTCATGGCGTGGGACGGACCGATCCTCACCGACTCCGGCGGCTTTCAGGTCTTCAGCCTCGAATCGCGCCGCCGGCTCGACGAAGACGGCGTGACGTTCGCGTCGCATCTCGACGGCAGCGAGCACCGCTTCACGCCCGAGGGCGTGATCGCGTTCCAACAGGCGATGGGCAGCGACGTTGCGATGCTGCTCGACGTCTGCGTCAAGCTCCCCGCGTCGCGCGACGCTCTCGCCGAATCGGTGCGACTGACGACCGCCTGGGCGCGGCGCTCGGCGGGGGTGCCGCCGTCAGACGGAACGCTGTGCTTCGCGATCGTGCAGGGCGGCCTCGATGCCGTACTGCGGGAGCGCAGCGCGCGCGAGCTCGTCGATCTCGACTTCCCGGGATACGCGATCGGCGGGCTGTCCGTCGGCGAGACCCGCGGGGAGATGTACGCGACCGCCCGGGCGACCGCCGCGCTGCTGCCCGCGAACAGACCGCGCTATCTGATGGGCGTCGGCACGGTACGCGACCTCGTCGCGGCCGTCGATTGCGGCATCGATCTCCTCGACTGCGTCTATCCCACGCGATGCGGCCGCAACGGCCGCGGCATGACGCGCGACGGTGAGCTCAACATCTTCAACGCCGCCTTCACGCGCGATTTCTCGCCGCTCGACCCTCGCTGCGACTGTTCGACATGCGTCAACTTCACGCGCGCATACCTTGCCCATCTGTTCCGCGCGAAAGAGATGCTCGGGCCGCGGCTGCTCTCGTACCACAACGTATACCTGGTGAACACGCTCATGCGCGAGGCGCGCGAGGCGATCGAGGCCGGCGATTGGGCGCGCTTCCGCGAACCCGCGCGCGGTTAGACGGTCCGCTCCAACTCGCGCACGACTCGGGCGCAATCGGCGCAGATCGAGGGGCGCTGCGAATCGGTGCCGAGCTCGCGATACTTCCAGCAGCGCGCGCACTTGGCGCCGTCCGCCTGAACGAGCTCGAACGAAATCACGTCGTCGCCGTCGGCGCCCTCGGCCTGCTGCAGCATGAACTGCGAAACGACCAGCGCCTCGCGCAGGTTGTCGCCCAGCGGCCCGAGACGCTTGTAGAGGCCGGGTGTCACCGTCAGCCGCAGCGCGGCCTCGAAGTCGCGCGGGCTCGCCACCGCCGCGACGCGGCCGCGCAGGATTCGCAGCTGCTGCCAGAGCGCGAGGTCGCCCTCGAAAGCGCCGTCGCGCTGGCGGTGCGAGTCGAACGAGCTGTCGAACACGCTCTCCGCGTGCTCGCGCGCGAACGCCGGCAGGTACTGCCACGCCTCTTCCGCGGTGAACGACAGCACGGGAGCGAGCACGGTGAGGAACCGCGTCAGCACGTAGAGCAGCGCGGTCTGCGCGCTGCGCCGGCGCGGATCGCCGGCGGCACGCGAGTACAACGGATCTTTCAGCGCGTCGAAATACAGGCCGGACATCGAGCTCTCGAACTCGACGATCTCCAAGTACGCGTCGTGGATCTCGCAGCGGTCGTATGCGGCCTTGGCGCGCGCGACGAACGCATCGGTCACGCTGCAGGCGAGCCGGTCGAGCGGCTCCATCGCCTCGCGCCCGACGGCGTTGCCGGCGCCGAGGCCGTCGAGATTGGAAAGCATGAAGCGCAGCCGGTTGCGGACGTTGCGGTAGACGCGTCCGACCTGTTCGATGACGTTGGGCCCGAAACGCACGTCGTCGATCGGCTCGACGGATGCGGCCCAGAGACGAAGCACGTCAGCACCCCAGCGGTTCATCGCGTCGAGCGCGTCGATGCCGGTGCCGCGCGACTTCGACATCGGCCGCCCCTGCTCGTCGTTCACCC
This sequence comes from Vulcanimicrobiota bacterium, assembly GCA_963736475.1. Taxonomy (GTDB): domain Bacteria; phylum Vulcanimicrobiota; class Vulcanimicrobiia; order Vulcanimicrobiales; family Vulcanimicrobiaceae; genus Cybelea. Next base: position 437,091 of record CAVTOQ010000007.1, read on the forward strand.
AGCCATTCTTCATGACGCGCCGGTATGGCGCGCGCCCCTTGATCGCGACGCCCGTGATCAGCGAACTGCGGAACCAGCCGCGAAATTGATCGCCGCCCTCCAGAACGAGATCGCTCGGCCACGGCATGCCGTCGCGCCCGAGGACCGCGAGGTGCGTCACGCCGGATTCGAACCAGATGTCGACGATGTTCTTCTCCTTCTCGAAGCGCGCGCCGCCGCAGTTCGGGCAGACGAAGCCGCTCGGCAGATACCGCTCTACCGGATCGCTCCACCACGCGTCCGCTCCGGCTTCGCCGAAGCGTTTCGCCGCGATGCGCGCGACGCGCGGGTCCAAGACCGCGTCGCCGCATTCGGTGCAGACCAATGCCGGAATCGGCGTTCCCCACGTGCGCTGCCGTGAGATGCACCACTCGGGATGCGTCTCGATCATCTGCTCTTGGCGCGCACGCCCCCACTCCGGCGTGTACTCGACGCCCTCGATCGCATCCACGGCCCGCTGCCGCAGCAGGTTTTGATCCATCGCGAGAAACCACTGGGCCGTCGCGCGGAAGATGACCGGGTTGTGGCAACGCCAGCAGTGCGGGTAAGAATGCTCGTAGTCGCCTGCGCTCCAGAGCGCGCCGCTCGCGCGCAGGTCCTCGATGATGCGCGCGTTCGCGTCGAAGATGTGCAGGCCGGCATAGGGGCCCGCCTCCGACGTAAAATAGCCGGCAGCATCTACCGGGTTGAGGATCGGCAGCCCGTACTTCATTCCCGTGTCGAAGTCGTCGGCGCCGTGTCCCGGCGCGGTGTGCACGGCGCCGGTTCCCGTCTCGAGATCGACGTAGTCCGCGAGCACGACGATCGAGTCGCGATCCATGAAGGGATGGCGGACGGCGAGGTCGTCGAGCTCCTCGCCGCGCGCGCTTCCGACCGGCCTCGCCTCCGGGTAGCGCTCGCCCAGCGCTCGCTCCGCGAGCGCCTCCGCGACCATCACCGCCTCGTCGCCCACGCGATAGAGGCCGTACGTCGCGTCGGGCCGCAGTGCGATCGCGGCGTTCGCCGGCAGCGTCCACGGCGTCGTCGTCCAGATGAGAAACGAAATGGGGACGTTTGCGTCATGCTGAGCGCGCATGACGTCGCGGATGCGCTTCGCCTGCTCCTCATCGGCGGTGAAGCGCACGTAGATCGACGGCGACACGCGCTGCTCGTACTCGATCTCGGCCTCGGCGAGCGCGGTCTCGTCGTGGACGCACCACAGCGTCGAGCGCAGGCCCTTGTAGATCTGCTGCCGTTCCGCTAGGTCCGCAAGCGCGTCGACGATCGTCGCCTCGAAGGACGGGTCGATCGTGCGGTAGGGATGCTCGAACAACCCGAAGTTTCCCATGCGCACGCGCTGGTCGCGCTGGCGGTCGAGCCAGAAGAGCGCGCGCTGCTTACACTGCTCGCGCAGCTCCAGCGGATCGATCGTGTGAAAGTCCTTGATGCCGAGGTGCTTGAGCGTTTCGAACTCTATTGGAAGGCCGTGCATGTCCCAGCCGGGCACGAACTTGGCGAACTTGCCGTCCAGCAGCGCGATCTTCACGAACACGTCCTTGAGCACCATGTTGAGAAAGTGCCCCATGTGCAGGTCGCCGTTGGCGTACGGCGGCCCGTCGTGCAGGATCCATGGCCCGTTCGCGGCGTTGCGCTCCAGACGCCGTTCGTAGGTACGATGCTCCCGCCACCACGCGACGCGTTGCGGCTCGCGTGCGGGCAGCTCGGCCTTCATCGGGAAGTCCGTCTTCGGAAGGTTCAGCGTCGAGCGGTAGTCCGCGCCTTCAGGCATCGCCCATCAGCTCACCGAGCACGTCGAAGTTTCGCGCCGCCGCGGTCTGCACCGCGTCGCGCCGCGCCTCCAGCTGCGCGGCGAGCGCGTCGCGCTCCCCGACGAGCCGATCGACCAACGCGTCCACGGCGAGGTCGTCGAGCCGTGGGGCGCCGGCCGTCCACAGCGGCTCGAGCGGATACTCGAGCTCTTCGCACACCGCGGACACCTTCGGATCGTACGCCATCGCGAGAAAGGGAACGCCGTAGCGCGCCGCGAGCACCAGCGCGTGCAGGCGCATGCCGATCGTCACGCGCGCACCGCGGACGATCGCCGCGGCTTTTGCCAGCGTACACTCGGGCAGGAGCATGGGGCTCGAAGCGCACGCGCGGATGACGTCGGTCGACGCCGCGGCGTCCGCGGCACCGCCAAGCGGCAAGAACGCGCTGCGAATGCCGTGCAGCTGCGCGAGACGGTCGATCGCGCGCGCCAGCACCGCGACGGCGTCGCGGAAGCCCGAAGTCTTGCGCACGCTGATCAAAGCGTACGCCCCGCTCTCGGGTCCGAGCCCCTCCGCCGCGAGATCGCACTCCTCCGGCGCGTCGTACAGGAAGACCGGATCCGCCGTTCGCTCCACCGGCGCGCGTGGAACGAGCTCGTGCAACAGGCGGCGCGAGCGTTCGTCGCGCACGGTCGCACGGTCGAGTCCCCTGCAGAAATGCCGCACGACGAGCCGCCCCCAGAAGTCCAGCGGCCCCACCGATTGCGCGAAAACCATCGTCTTGCGGCGCGTGCGTATCGCTTCGCGCAGGATCGCGGCGTAGTAGAGCAGGCTGCGCAGGCTGGTGCCGTTTTGCAGCAGGCCGCCCGCGCCGGAAAGGACGACGTCGGCGCGTGCGATCGCGGCGCGAACCGCGCGCCAATCCCAGCGCGGCGTCGCCTCGATGCGGTAGGCGTCCGACGTCATCTTCGGCGTAGCCGACAGCACCTCGAGCCGCGATGCGGGAAAGCGGCGCCGCATCTGCGTCACGAAAACGTCGAGCAGCGCCTCGTCGCCGAGATTTCCGAAGCCGTAATATCCCGAGAGCAGCACGCGCGCCATCACCGTGGGGTCGGAGCAAAGCGCCGGTAGATCCAGGTCGCGGCGATGCCGACGATCGCCCCGAGCACGAGCCCGTTGATCACCCGCAAGACGGAGACCTCGATAGGCGTGTGCAGGTGCGAGAACGTATCGATCACGTCGCCGACGCCGACGCCGATCGCAAGTGCGAGCAGCCAGCCGATCGCGCGCCGGTGAGCCGGCAGCAGCGCCGGCAGCAGCATGATCGCCGGGAAGCCGATCAGGAACTCCTTGAAGCGCGGTCGCACGGTGAGCACCGCGGTGAGCGAGTGCCGCAGCGCCAGCTCGAACGGCGACGGGGACACGTCGCTCTCGTTGCCGCTGCGCACGAGCATCAGCGCGCCGGCCGCGACGATGGCGATCCCCGCGAGCAGCTGGTAGGTCAGTACGGGCGAGAGGAATACGTCGCGCCCGCGCTCCACGCCCGCGCCGAAGCGTTTATCGAAGAGATACAGCGCGAGGGCGATGAGCGGCGGCAGCCCGAGCACGAGCCGCACGCCGCGAAATCGCTCGATCTCTTCCATCGCCAGCGGGAAGCTCATGATGCCGACGACCACCAGCGCGCCGAGCAGCGCGACGCCGGTGGCGAGCAGCGTCCATCCCAAACTGCGCACGATCTGCGCGCCGATGCGCCGGGCCGGGACCTCATTCCAGGCGGGGATGAGGCACAGCAGCGCCGCGGTCGCGAACAGCAGCGCACCGGCGAGCGCGATGACGGAGCGCGCGAACGCGTCGTGATGCGAAACGATGCCGGCGAGATAGAGGAGAATCGTGAGGCCGTACGCGGCGACGGCCAGGCGCCGGCGATACCAGCCGAAGAGCTCGAGCAGCAGCACGAAGATCGACGGCACGGCCAGCGTTGCCACGCCGACGAGCACGCGATTGTTCCCGTGGTAAAACGGGATCGGCGTCGCGCGCCCCAGCCGGAATCCGGCGGCCTTCAGCTGGTCGGCGATGGACTTGACCATCTCGACGTTGGTCGCCTCGATCGAGAGGTTTCCGTCCTGATGACCCCACGGGCGCAGGTAGACGACGCGGACGTTGCGCTCGCGCACGCCGAGGACATAGCGCGCGACGACCTCGTCGAGCTTGAGCTTGTCGAGCTCGGTCTTGGCGATGGCCTGCACGCGCACCGTTCGGCCCGGGATCAATTTGGCCAACGTGTCGTTGCCCTTCTGGACCTGGCTCGGGTCGTACGTTTCGATCGATCCGAAATTGAAGATGTGACGGTCGAACGCGTCGGCGGTGTCCTTCAGGTGGTCGGGATAGCCGACGACCTGATTGGCGAGGCCGAAGAAGATGACGGTCGAGACCTTGGGATCGTAGCGCAGTACGTCGCGGAACAGGCCGTCGATCTGCGGAAACGCGAAGCGCTCGTCGTTCTGAAAGCGCGGCACGACCAGCAGCCCGAGCCGTCGCGCCAGCTCGATCTGATCGGTCGGGATGCCCAGCGCGATGGCGTTGAAGTAGTCGATCTGCGTGTGCACCTCGATCAGCCAGGGACGCGTCGCGCGCAGGACGCGCACGCTCTTGGCCATGAAGTGGAGCGGGAGCTGCGTGCGATATCGATGATAGGTCGACGCGTCCGTGACCAAGAGGTAGATCGCGCCGCGGTCGATGCGATGCGTGCGGACGAGGGCCGCGAGGAGCGGATCGGCGATCGGGCTGATGCGCGCCTGGTTGAGCAGTGCGGCGCCGGTGGTGGCGTACGCCTGGCCGTCGTAGCCCACGTTGCTGCCGAGCTCTTCCGTCAGCGCGAGCGACGTCAGGCCGGCGCGGCGCAAGGCGATGAGGAAGGCGGCCGGATTGTAGTCGTAGGAGCGCGCGAGCGCGTCGAAATCGGTGTAATCCATGGCCAGCTCGACGCGGTTCGCGTGCGACTCGACGCGTACCCGAAAGGCCGCCACGGCCAGCGCGGCGATCAGGGCAACGAGCAAGACGATGGCGGCGTAGCGCGTTCGCGGCGTAAGGACGGTCACGAGTCGCCTCTAGTTCGCTCTAGGCCGTTATTTTTCTGCCGCGCGCCGGGCGGCAATCACAGAAGGGCTCGCCATAGGCGAGCCCCCCTGCCGTCGCGTATGCGCGAATCCCTTTTTGTCGGGCCACGCATACCGGGTGTGGGCGACGCTTGTGCGTTGCGTGCGTCGCTCGTTGCCCACGAGCGCGAGCGCCGCGGATGGCGGGCTTTCAACGCCACTGCGGCCGGCGCCTTTCGAGAAATGCAGTGATGCCTTCGTGCGCGTCCGCCTCCTGCGCGTTGGAGATCATGACGTCTTTCGTATAGTCGTAGGCGCTTCCAAGATCGAGATCGATCTGCTTGTAAAATGCGGCCTTCCCGATGCCGACGACGTGCTTGCTTGAGGCCGCGATCTTGCGCGCGAGCGCGAGCGCTTCCTCATGCAGGCGGTCCGGCGCGACCACGCGGTTCACCAAGCCCCACGCGAGGGCGGTGGGCGCGTCGATCGCGTCTCCGGTGAGCAGCATTTCCATCGCGCGCTTGCGCCCGATCGCGCGCGTGAGCGCAACCATTGGCGTGCTGCAGAAGAGGCCGATGCGTACGCCGGGCGTGGCGAAGGTCGCCTCGGTCGACGCGACGGCGAGATCGCAGGCTGCGACGAGCTGGCACCCCGCCGCGGTCGCGATTTTGGCGACCTCGGCGATGACCGGCTGCGGAGTCGCGACGATTCGCGCCATCAGGGCGACGCACGCTTCGAAGATGGTTTGGTATGAGTCCACGTCGCGATCGACGAGCTCCCGCAGATCGTGGCCGGCGCTAAATGCGGCGCCCTCGCCGCGCAGGATCACAACCCGCATTTCGGCATCTCGCCCGATTTCGGCCAATGCGTCGTCGAGCTCGCGCATCATTTGCAGCGAGAGCGCGTTGCGCTTCTCGGGGCGATTCAGCGCGATCACGGCGACGTCGCCCTCGCGCTGGACGACCAAGTTCTGCAAGTTGAGCATTTTTTCGACCTAATCGCTTACAACGCGACGTTATTAGGCACCAGGTCGGAACAGCCTGCACCGGCCGCGGATGGCGGGTGTTAGAGAATTCGACGTCTCGCATCGCAGGCAGAGAGACGACGAGCGCCAACCCCGCAGGCATGAATAGACTTATTCTTGCGATCGCGTTTGCGGGTGCGTTAGCGGGGCCGGCCTATGCGTCAGGGCAGTTTGGTTTGTCCGCGCCATCTTCGCAAAACCTGGTGGTCGGCTCCGGTCAGATGACCGCGGATGGCCAGATAGTGCGCGGCAGCGGTTTTGTCGTTCATCACGTCCGAAAGGGCGACTACCTCATCGCATTCAGTCCGGGATACTTTCCGACAGGCTGTGCGGCGATGACCGTCACGGCCGTGGGGACAGGCACCTATCCGCTAATCGGAGAGGTCGTCCAGCAACGGGGATGCGGTGACTACTTCCACGTCTCTTTTTACCGTCCGGACTCGACCCACCGAATCGACACGGCGTTTCAGTTCACTGCGATTGAGGATTAGCGTTCGTGCGCGACAATACGTCGCCTGATGCTGGAAAGAGCGAAATGACAATGGGCGATGCAGGACTTGAACCTGCGACTTCCTCCTTGTAAGGGAGGCGCTCTCCCAGCTGAGCTAATCGCCCATTAGTATCTCGTAGCGATCTTCTTCTGCAGCAGCGAGATCGCGGCGCGAAGCTGCGAGTCCTTGTCCGCCTCGCCGAAGCGTGCATCCTTGTTCTCGACGACGCTCAGATCGGGATCGATGCCGCGCAGGTTGATATCGCGATGGTTCGGCGTCAGGTAGTGCGCCGTCGTGATCTTGATCGCGGCTCCGTCGGGGAGCGGCGTCAGCGTCTGCATCACGCCCTTCCCGAAGGTCTTCGATCCGACCAGCGTCGCGATGCCGTCGTCCTGCAACGCGCCGGCGGTGATCTCCGACGCCGACGCCGTGTACTGGTTCACGAGCACCGTGACCGGCATGTTGACCGAAGGGTTGCCCGGAGCGTCGATCGTCGTCGCGGTCTGGCCGCGCTCTTCAACGGTGAGCAGACGCCTTGTTCGCGATGAAGCGCGAGCTGATGTCGAGCGCCGAGTTCACGTAACCGCCGCCGTCGTTGCGCAGGTCGAGCACGAGCGCCTTGGCGCCCTGCTCGTTGAGGCGCGAAATCGCCGCGTCGAACTCGCCGGGGGTCGCGCGCCCGAACGCGATGATCCACACGTAGCCGATGCCGTCGGAGAGCATCTTGTAAATGACGGTCGGCGGCTGCACGTTGTCGCGCGTGATCGAAGCCGCCACCGGCGATCCGTCGCGCCGCAGGCTCACCGCTACGACCGTGCCCGGCTTGCCGCGCAGCAGGCCGCTCACGCCTTCTACGTTCAGTCCTTTCGTCGGCGTGCCGTTCACGGTCACGATGACGTCGCCGACGCGCAGTCCGGCGCGCTCGGCGGGCGTGCCCGGCAGCACGTACGAGATCCGAACCGAGCCCGAGAGCGGGTCGGGTTCGATCATGACGCCGATGCCGCCGATGCGTTGCGGGTCCAACGCTTCGTTGAACGCCTTGAACTCGGCCGGCGTGAAGAACTGCGTGTAGCGATCGTTGGTCGCTTTCGCCATCGCGTCGATCGCGGCGTAGGCGAAGTCGCTCGGCGTGGCGTGCGCCGCCTTCGCGCGTTGCGACGATCGCGTCGTCGAGCGCGTCCAGCGTAGCTTCACGCTGCGGACTGCACGCGAAGGGCCGGCGGCGTGATCGTCGCGCCGTGCTTACGCGCCGCGCTCGCGAGCGCGTCGCTCGCGGCCGCAAGCAACACCTGCGGATCGACGGCGTCGTAATACGTCGTCGTCAGCAGGCGATAACTCTCTCCGACGTCGCCTGCGACCTGGTATGGCAGCGCGGTGGCGGCGGGCGTCGCTCCCGCGCACAGGATCGCGGCCAGCGCCGCTGCCGCGGCGAAGCGTACGAAAAACTTGGGACTCGTCATCATGATCCTCTCTTTCGTTCCCCATACGCAGAACGCTTAGCAGCCCAGATTTGTTTTTAGTGAGCCGCCGCGGCGCGGCGCAGCCGGTCCATGATCGCGAGGCCAAGCCCGCGCTCCGTCGAACGGTTGCGCGTCGATGCGCTCGAGGCCCAGTGCGTCGAGCTCGTGGAGCGCCTCGAAGAAGGCGGCCGCAGCCTCGCGCAGATCGCCACGCCGCGAGAGCACGCGCACCGCAGCGTAACCGTCGAACGGCCCTCGCAGCCCGAGCGCACCCGCCGCGGCGCGCTCGGCCGGCGGCACCTCGGCCGGGTCGACGATGCGCAGCGGCGTCCGCGGCGCGTAGTGGACCGGCAACTGGCCCGGCGCCGCGGCCGCTCCCGGCGGCGCCCGCCGCGCGAGCGGCCCGATCGCCTCCTCGATCTCCTCGGCCGCCAGCGCGCCCGGCCGCAGCAGCGTCGGCGCGGGCTCGAGCGCGACGATCGTGGACTCGATCCCGTAGTGCGCCGGCCCGCCGTCGAGAATCAGATCCCGGCTCGGCCCCGAGCGCCTGCGCCACGTGCGCGGCTCGCGTCGGGCTCAGGCCTCCGAACGCGTTGGCGCTCGGGGCCGCCAGCGGCTCGCCGACGTCGCGCAGCAATGCGCGCGCCACTGGGTGCGACGGCATGCGCACCGCCACGCTCGAAAGACCGGCGGTCACGAGGCCGGGAACCCGCGGCCGCTTCGGCAGAACGAGCGTCAGCGGACCGGGCCAGAAGCGCTCGATCAGGGTCTCGGCAGTGCGTGGCACGTGGGCCACGACCCGCTCGAGGGCCGCACGGTCGGCGACGTGGACGATCAGGGGGTCGAACTCGGGGCGCCGCTTGATCTCGAAGATCCGCGCCACGGCGCGCGCGTCCCAGACCAGCGCTGCCGAGCCCGTAGACCGTCTCGGTGGGAAGCGCGACGACGCCGCCGCTGCGCAACAGCGCGGCGGCTCGGGCGATGCCCTCGGTTGTCGCGGGAAGCAGCCGGCACTAGCAACCGCCTGTCAGGGAAGGGATGCCGCCCGCGCCCACATGATACACTTGGTGCGAATATGCGAGCGCGTTCGTACTTATTAGCACGCTGCTGTCCGTCGTTCTGAGCGGCTGCGGCGGCGGTGGCGGCGCAACCCCGGTCTCCGCCCCGTTCCTGCCCCCGCCGCCGGCCAAGAAGGGCAGCCACTTCACCCACATCGTGATGCTCATCCAGGAGAACCGCACGTTCGACAATCTCTTCGCGACCTTTCCGGGCGCGGACGGAACGACCGTCGGCAAGACGCACAACGGCACGATTCGGCTGCACAAGAGCAATCTCGAGAGCCCGATCTCGCCACGCAACGGGTACGCGTACTGGCTGGAAGACTACAATCGCGGGCGCATGAACGGGTTCGACCTCGAGCCGATCGGCAAGGATTCCCGGCACGTACGTCTACGCCTACGTCAATCCCGCGCAGATTCGAGCCGTACTGGGATTTGGCCAACCAGTACGTGCTGGCCGATCATACGTTCCAGACCGAGGGCAGCGGCAGCTTCACGGCTCACCAAGACCTGATCCGCGGCGGAACGGAGCTCGGCAACGGGCGCAACCTCATCGACTTTCCCACGCAAGCGCCGTGGGGCTGTGACGCGCCGACCGGCACGACGACGTCGCTGATCACCGCCGAACAATCAGTGGCGGCAGTATCACGATCAAGGGCCGTTCCCGTGCCTCACGTATTCGACGCTGCGCGATCTGCTCGACGCCAAGGGGCTGTCGTGGCGTTACTACGCTCCGACCGTCGGAGGAAGTTTCGGCGGAAATCTCTGGAACGCGTTCGACGCGATCAAGGCCGTGCGCTACGGTCCTGAGTGGATCACGAATCAGGCCTCCCCGGAAACGAAGGTGTTCAGCGACATTTCGCGCGACACGCTCCCTGCAGTATCGTGGGTAATCCCCGACTACCAGAACTCCGATCACCCGGGCGACAACAGCGATACCGGGCCGTCGTGGGTCGCGCAGGTCGTCAACGCGATCGGCGAGAGTCCTGCATGGAAAACCACCGCGATCGTCATCGTGTGGGACGATTGGGGCGGCTGGTACGATCACGTGCGCGCCGCCCGGGCGCGCGCCGTTACGGCGGCTTCGGCTTTCGCGTTCCGCTGATCGTCGTCTCGCCCTATGCCAAGCGCGCGTATATCTCGCACGCAACTATGAACTCGGCAGCATCGTACGCTTCATCGAAGACAACTGGAATCTGCCCCGGCTCGGCACGACCGACGCGACCTCTGCGGACTTCGTCCACGATTTTTTCGACTTCACGCAGGCGCCGCGTGAATATCGTCCCGATTGGCGGAAAGTACTCTAAAGTTTATTTTTTGCAAGCAGCGACCATCGAATCTGCCCGTGGACGACGAGTAAAAATAACCCCGATTACCGATGTCATCAATATCACGCGAACAACGCAGCAAATACGAATGGAACGGCGAGGCGCTTGGCGAACGCCGCACTTGACTCGATATGCGCACGTTAGAAAAAGTCGTCCGGAACGATCGCCGCACAGCCGCGCCTCGCGGCCCTGTCCCGTCGTCCTGTCGGATTTTGAAACGATCCGCGTTACGACTCCGCGCGCACAAGACGAGCTGAAAGTCATCCAGGCGCACTTCATGACGCTCGCGCAGTGCGCGGCGCGCGGCATGACGTCGGCGGCCGATCGCGACCGCATCGCACGCACGTTGCAGGAGCGCATGGCCCGCTACGGCGCGTCGCCAGAACATATCGCGCGCCGGCAGGTCGAGCGTTTTGACGTCGCGCTTCGTCAAGCAGGATCCCGACAACGAGTACGAGCCGATCCGGCGCTTCGGCGATCTGCGCACCGGCGACGGGCGAGCCGCTCGATGAGCGCATGAGCCTGTTCGAAGAGGTCGCGTACGACGTGTTCGAGCGGGTCTATCGCGACGAAGCCGCGCTGCCGCCCGACGACATCATCCACGTCAGCTGCTCGGGTTATCTCTCGCCGAGTCCGGTGCAGAGCTTCCTGTCGCGCCGCGGCTGGCTCGGCGTCGGCGTAACGCACTCCTATCACATGGGATGCTACGGCGCGTTTCCGGCCATTCGCACCGCCGTCGGACTCGTCGGCTCCTCGCACGTCTCGCTGCCGAAGCGCAAGCGGCGTGTCGATTTCGTGCACACCGAGTTTCTCTCGCTGCACTTCGATCTGCTCGGCGACGAACCGGACAACTTCGTCACGTCGACGCTCTTCGCCGACGGCTTCATCAAATACGCCGCGTATCCGCAGTCGGAGTTCGAAAAGAGCGGCAAGAGCGGACTGCGCATGCTCGCGATCGACGAGTACATCCTGCCGGATTCGCTGCCCGAGATGACGCTGCGCCCGGGTCCGCTGCAGTTCGACATGTCGCTATCGAAGCGCGTGCCGTTCATGATCCGCGACTCGATCAACGACTTCGTCGACGCGATCTGCGATCAGGTCGGCCTCGATTTCGAGCGCGAAAAGGGGGAGATGGTCTTCGCGATCCATCCGGGCGGCCCGGCGATCCTCAATCAGATCCGCAGCCGCCTGGGCATCGAGGAGTCGCAGATCGAGCTGAGCCGGAAAGTCCTGTTCGAAAACGGAAACATGGCCTCGGCGACCGCGCCGCACATCTGGCAGCTGATCGTGGAATCGTCCAAGCTATTCCTCGGGGAGCGAAGGTGCTGAGCATGGCGTTCGGTCCGGGCTTAACCGTCATCGGCGCCCTTTTCGAAAAACTGTAGCGTTCACAATCGACGGGAGATATGAGCACAACGACACCGCAGAGATTCTCCGTGCCTGGGCCGTTCTATTGGAGCGTGCGCGCCGTCCACGCGGGCGCGCCGCTCTTCGTCGGCCTCGGCAATCTCGAGTCGCGCGCTCTGGCGGGCCGCCTCGCGTCGCAGTCGGGTGGACCGGCCGGTCTATATCTGCGGCCTCCCGCGGGCCGGCACCACGATTACGCTGCAGATGCTCAGCGAGCATCCCGACGTCGTCACCCACAAGTATGCCGACTTCCTGATGCCTTACATGCCGTACGTGTGGAACAAGGTCTTTCCGCGCATCCCGGTCGACGCCATGCGCAAGCCGGTTCCGCGCATCCACCGCGATCGGATCGAAGTCACGCGCGACAGCGCGGAGATGGGCGAGGAGATCCTGTGGGAGCACTTCTTTCCGTACATCCACGACGAGGCGAACTACAGCGTGCTCGACGGCACGACGTCGAACGCCGCCTTCGAGCGCTTTTACGACGAGCACCTGCGTAAGCTCGCGCTGGTGCGCGGACGCACGCGTTACATCAGCAAGGCGATCATGTGCGTGGTGCGCATGCAGTACCTGCGCAAGCTCTTTCCCGACGCGCGCTTCCTGCTCTACATCCGCAATCCGGTCGACCACGTCGCGTCGCTGATCAAGCAGGATCGCATCTGGGCAGAGCTCGAGCAGAGCGACCCGCGTCAGATCGAGATCATCGAGCTCACGGGACACCATGAGTTCGGCCCGCATCAGGTGATGGCCAACGTCGGGCACCCGGAGGAATTACAAGAAATCCGCGCGCTCTTCGATTCCGGCCAGATCGCCGAGTCGCGTGCGCGCTACTGGGCCTACGTCTACGGCTTCGTCGCAAAGCAGCTCGACAGCGACCCGGAGCTCGCGCGGCGCGTCTGCGTCGTGCGCTACGAGGATCTCTGTGCGGACTCGCTGCCGACCATCGACCGCATCATCGCGCACGCGGAGCTGGACCCGGAAACGTTTGCAGCGACACGCGAGGCATACGGCCAGAAGCTGTCGTTTCCGGACTACTACAAGCCGAAATTCGACGCGCAGCAACTGCAGTCGATCGCTTCGGCGACGTCGAGCGTGGCCGCCAAGTTCGGCTACGACGTCGACGCCATCGCTGCGAAGGTGGCGGTCTCGTGAGCCGGAGGTTATGGGCGCTCGTGCTCTTCGCCGGCGCGGCGATCGCCGCGTGCGGCGGCGGCGCAGACCTCCGGCGGCTTCGCCGGCGGATTGATCCCAAGCGGGCGTCACCCCGGCAGTAGCACGCCGATCCAGCACGTGATCGTCGTGATTCAAGAGAACCGCAGTTTCGACAATTTCTTCGCGACATTTCCGGGCGCGAACGGCGCCACGAGCGGTCAGGCGGCACCGATGCCGTCACCGATCGCCTCGTCGTGTGCGCACAGGGGTCAGCCGGTCATCACGCAGCCGACGACCGTACCGCTCACGAAAGTCTCACTGCTAGGCGCGGGATTCAAGGATAACTTCGGCGCGGACAACGACCTCGATCACAGCTACGACCCCGGCTACGTGAACGAGCTCGACAACGGGAAGATGGATGGGTTCGACCTGGTGCTGTTCGGCGCGAGCGGGCTGGGCCCGCAGGCGGAGTGCACGTACGCGTATCAGTACGTCGATCCCAAAGACATCAAACCGTACTGGGACATCGCGAAGCGATACGTTTTGGCCGACAACATGTTCGACACCCAAGGCAGCGAGAGCTTCACCGGGCACCAAGACCTGATCGCCGGTGGGACCGCCGTCAACTATGACCCCTCTCAGTACGGCGACAACAGCATCATCGACAATCCGTTTGTGTTAAAGCGCTGGGGCTGCGACTCGCCGCCGGGCACCGTTACCTCGCTGATCAGCACCAGCGGCAAATTCTATCCGACGGACGGGCCGTTTCCATGCTTCACTTATGGGACCATCCGCGATCAGCTCGATGCCAAGAAGATCTCGTGGAAGTATTACACGGTCGAGGCGCACAAGAACGCAGGCATCTGGAGCGCATTTGCCGCGATCAAGGCGGTCCACGACGGGCCCGAATGGCGCACGAACGTCACGACCAACCCGAACGTGATCTTCAAGGACATCAAGAACGGCAAGCTGCCGTCCGTCGCATGGATCACGCCGGACGCGTTCAACTCCGATCACCCGGCCGAATACATGAAGGTCGGTAAGAAACTCGTCCCGGAAGATAACGGACCGTCATGGGTCGCCTCGATCGTTAACGCGATCGGCAAGAGCAACTACTGGGACTCCTCCGTGATCGTCATCCTCTGGGACGATCCGGGCGGCTTCTACGATCACGTTAAACCCGCGTTCTACGACAATCAGGGCGGCCTGGGCTTCCGGTTGCCGATGCTGATCGTCTCGCCCTACGTGCAGCCGCACGTCGAGCACACCCAGTACGAGTCGGCGAGCGTCCTAAAGTTCATTCAAGAAAACTGGGGTCTCGGTACGCTCCCGCCGTCGCCGGACGTCCGCGCCGCGAGCATCGGGAACGCCTTCAACTTCACCCAGTCCCCTCGTCCGTTTCGCAAGATCAGATCGAAGCTCGACGAGTCGTTCTTCCTAAAGCAGGCTCCGTCGGAACTCCCCGTCGACACGGAGTAGCCAAGCCATGCTGCCATCCGTCTCAAACCGGTGCTTCGTCGTTCTGGCCGTCGCGGCCGTCGCCGTCGCCGCGTGCGGCGGTGGCTTCTCTTCTCCGGGCATATCCGGCGGCGCATTGATTCCCGGCGGCCGCGGGCTGAGCGGAAGCACCCCGATTAAGCACGTGATCGTCGTGATTCAAGAGAACCGCAGTTTCGACAATTTCTTCGCGACATTTCCGGGCGCGAACGGCGCCACGAGCGGTCAGGCGGCACCGATGCCGTCGCCGATCGCCTCGTCGTGTGCGCACAGGGGTCAGCCGGTCATCACACAGCCGACGACCGTACCGCTCACCAAGGTCTCCCTGGTCGGCGCCGGGTTTACGGACAACTTCGGGGAGGACAACGATCTCGATCACACCTACGGCGGCTATCTTACCGAGTACGACAACGGCGCGATGGACGGCTTCGACCTCGTGCTATTCGGCGCCGACGGGACCGGGCCGCAGGCCGAGTGCACGTACGCGTACCAGTACGTCGATCCGAACGACATCAAGCCCTACTGGGACATCGCGAAGCAGTACGTGCTGGCCGACGCGATGTTCGACACGCAAGGCAGCTCGAGCTTCGTCGGACATCAGGACCTGATCGCCGGCGGCACGGCCGTCAACCACAAGGTGGCCAAATACGGCGATAACAGCATCATCGACAATCCCTTGAACATGCCGTGGGGTTGCGACTCGCCGCCGGGTACGCGGACGTCGCTGATAACGACCAGCGATCGATACCTCGTGGGCGCCGGACCGTTCCCGTGCTTCACCTACAGCACCATCCGCAATCAGCTCGACGCCAAGAAGATTTCCTGGAAGTATTACACCATCAACGCGAACAAGGCCGCGGGCATCTGGAGCGCGTTCGACGCGATCAAGGCCGTCCACGACGGATCTGAATGGAGTACGAACGTCACGAACAACCCCACGGCGATCTTTAGAGACATCAATCACGGCAAACTACCGGCCGTGTCGTGGGTGACGCCGAATGCGCCCAACTCCGACCATCCCGCCGAGTACGATCACGTGGGAAAGAAGTTGGTGCCGGTCGACAACGGCCCATCCTGGGTCGCTTCGATCGTGAACGCGATCGGCCGGAGCCAGTACTGGAACTCCAGCGCCATCATCATTCTGTGGGACGATCCGGGCGGCTTCTACGATCACGCTAAACCGCCGTTCATAGACAATCAGGGTGGGCTAGGCTTCCGGTTGCCGATGCTGATCGTCTCGCCATACGTGCAGCCGCACGTCGAGCACACGCAGTACGAGTCGGCGAGCGTGCTAAAATTCATTCAAGAAAACTGGGGTCTTGGCACGCTGCCCGCGACCCCGGACGTCCGCGCCGCGAGCATCGGGAACGCCTTCAACTTCACCCAGTCTCCTCGTCCGTTTCACAGGATCGGATCGAAACTCGACGAGTCGTTCTTCCTCAAGCAGCCACTGTCGGAACTCCCCGTCGACACCGAGTAAGGCTTCGCGGCGCCCGATGCCGCGCACTACTGCTCGTCGGGGATCGTGCCGTCGTTGGATTGTTGGAGAAAGAAGTCGGGACCCTCGGGCGACTTGATGGGAACGAACTTGCGCGGTGGCGCGAAGAAATCGAAGCAGTCTTTTGCCGGCGAGATCGCGCGGCGGTCCGCGTCGCCGAGCTGAGCTAGGCCGAAGAGGTCTTCAGCGAACCGCAGCACGCTCGCGGTCTCGTACTGTACGTGCGAGACGTGGTCTTTCTCTGCATAGGGCGAGATCACGAGCAACGGAACGCGGAAGCCGAGGCCGTCGTAGCCGCGGTGCGGCGGCGGCACGTGATCGTACATGCCGCCCCAGTCGTCCCACTGCACGAAGATCGCCGTCGTGGACCAGAACTTGCTCTGGCCGACCGCGTCGACGAGCGAGGTTACCCATGACGGGCCGTAGCCGCCACCGCAGATCGGATGGTCGGAATCGTGACAGAGCGGCGTGATCCACGTGAAGGCGGCGAGCTTTCCCGCCTTCACGTCGCGCAGAAACCGCTTCTGGGGCATGATGACGTCCTTGCGCCAATCGGGCCCCTCGAAGATGTGTTTGACGGCCTGATAGCCCGACCAGAATCCGCTCACGGGACTACTATACGAGCTCGTGTAGAACCGCCACGAGAGTCTCGCGGCGTCGAGCTCGTCGCCGAGCGTCTCGTAGTTGAAGCACGGGCGCTGCGCGGTGCCGTACGTGCGCTGATGCGTAAGTGTCGCGACCTCGTCCCTCGGTGGTCCCTCGCAGCCCCAGTAAGAGTCCGGGACGTCGACGCTCGAGTGCGCCTGCGCGGCAATGATGTACTGATGCGCGACGAAGCTCTCGTCCAGCTGCGACGCGAACATCCTGTCGGCCAGCACCCATTCGTGCGCCATGTCGAACAATGGCTTCGTCTCGCCGTGCGGGACGTAGACGTACTGTCCGTTCGGAGGTCCGCCATAGAGCCGCTCGAGATTGAATCCATCCATGCGGCACTTCGTCCCCGGCAGCTTCCCGGTTCCGTCGCACGCCGCGAACATCGCGTGCGCCGAGTGGTCGATCTCGTATTCGTCCGCCAGGCTGACCGGCGTGAGCCGGATGCGCTTCCCGTTGGAGGTCTCGCCGCTCGAGGCGGTGTCCGCGCCCGGATAGCCCTGAAACATGTCGTCGAAGCTGCGGTTCTCTTGCACGATATAGACGACGTGCTCGATCTTGCCGGCGCCGCTGTCGAGGGCCGACTGGAAGACCTCGTTCCCCTCGGCGTACGGCACCGCCGGAGCGTTCGGCGCGACGGAACACGCCGTCAGCGCGGAAATCGCGGCGGAAACGGCCGCGGCCTTGACCGCTGCCTTCACTTACTGCTCGTCGGGAATTCTGCCGTCGTTCGCCTGTCTCAAAAAGAACGCCTCATCCTCCGGCGCCTCGATGGGCTCGAACACGCGCGGTCGCTGCGAAAAATCGAAACAGTCGCCCGCGGGCGACGTCGCACGCGCGTCGGCCGCCGAGAGATGGTCGAGCCCGAAGAGGTCCTCCGCAAAGCGGAGAACGCTGGCCGTCTCGTATTGCGTGTGTGAAACGTAGTTCTTCTTTGCGTACGGACCGATAACGATCAACGGAACGCGGAAGCCCAAGCCGTCGTAGTCTTTGAAGGGCGGCTTCACGTGGTCGTACATGCCGCCCCAGTCGTCCCACTGCACGAAGATCGCGGTAGACTTCCAGAATTTGCTCTCTCCGACCGCGTTGACGACGGCGCTGACCCACGACGGCCCGAATCCGCCGCCGCAGAGGGGATGATCGGAGTCCGGGCAGAGCGGCGTTATCCAGGTGAAGTTGGCGAGTTTCCCGGCGCGAACGTCGGTGAGAAACTTCTTTTGGGGCGTAACGATGTCGGTCTTCCAATCGGGCCCGCGAAAAATGTGCTTGACCGCTTGATAGGCCGACCACAGTCCGCTCGTCGGCGTCCGATAACGGCTCGTATAGAAGCGCCACGTCAAGCCGGCCCGGTCGAGCTCGTCCCCGAGCGTCTCATAGTCGAAGCACGCCCGCTGTACGGGCCCATACCCGCGCTTTTGCGTGATCGTTTGGACCTCGTCGGTCTTGCCCCCCTTGCAACCCCAGAGCAAGAAGGGAATGTCGACGCTCGATTGGGCTTGGGCCGCAATGATGTACTGATGGGCGACGAAACTCTCATCGAGCTGCGACGCGAACGTCTTGTCGGCCAAGACCCACTCGTGCGCCATGTCCCAGTACGGCTTCGACTCCGCGTGGGGCACGTACGCGTACTGTCCGTGGTACGGCCCGAAATATTCGATCTCGAGGTCGAAGTCGTCCATCCGGCAGCTCGTTCCGGGCAGTTTACCTCTTCCATCGCACGCCGTGAACATGGCAAACGCGGAATGGTCGATCTCGTACTGCTTCTTCAGGCTGATGGGCCGGAGTTTGATCCGTCCTCCCGACGAGTCCTTACCGCTCGAAACGGTGTTCGCACCGGGATAGCCTTGGAACATGTCGTCGAAGCTGCGGTTCTCTTGCACGACGTACACGACGTGCTCGATCTTGCCGGCGCCCCCCGCTTCCATCCCGCCCAACACTTCGTTCTCGCGCGGCAGCGGCGCCGTTGAACACGAGGCAAGGACGATGCCCGCGCTTGCCGCAAGCATGCCGATTCGACGCATCACGATAGTCGCAGCAATGCCACCAGGCCCGCCGGATTCCCTTCGGGAACGAACGCGTTCCAGACCAGCGAAAATCGGGAAAAGGGAGCTTCTCGTGAACCTTTCCATTAAAATTGCGGCACCGCTTTTGTTGGCGCTCGCGCTTGCCGGATGCAACGCCGGCGGTTCGCTCAACGTGCCCGGCGCCACGGCGCAGCTCGGCGCACCATCGCAGACTTTGGGGCTCGAGGCAAGCGGCTATCGGCGCGTCTGCTCCGACGTGCGACCGGGATACATGAATTGCGACGTTCTTATCGCGACCGGCGCGAACCCGGCCGTCGCCGGATTGAGTCCCGCCGACCTTCAGGCGGCGTACGAACTGCCGTCGAAAACGAAGGGCGCCGGCCAGATCGTCGCGATCGTGGACGCGTATGACAACCCGAACGTCGGGTCGGATCTGCGGGAGTATCGTAAGAACTTCGGCCTTGGCACGGCGAAGTTCACCAAGTACAACCAGTTGGGGCAGACGAAAAACTATCCGGCCCAATGTTCGGGCTCGAACGTCGGCTGGTGCCTCGAGATCGACCTCGACGTCCAGATGGTATCGGCGGCCTGCCCGAAGTGCACGATCTGGCTGTTCGAAGCGAAGTCGAACAACAGCAACGACCTCTACGCGGCCGTCGCGCGCGCGGCGAAGATGGGCGCACACATCGTCAGCAACAGCTACGGCGGCGGCGGCGGCGGAGCGTCCAACGGCGACTTCGCCAAGTCCGGCGTAACGTATCTCGCGAGCGCAGGCGACTTCGGATACGGCATGCAGGATCCGGCCGACTACGACTCCGTCGTCTCGGTCGGCGGCACCGTCCTATCGAAGACCGGTGCGAAGTATTCCGAAGAAGTGTGGCAGTTTAGCGGCGGCGGCTGCTCCGTCGTGGCGAAGCCGGCGTGGCAGCACGATCCCAGGTGTGCGGAGCGCACCGGAAACGACGTGTCCGCGGTGGCCTCCAACGTCGCGGAGTACGACACGTTCGGCTATAGCGGCTGGATCACCGTCGGCGGCACCAGCGTCGGATCGCCGCTGCTTGGCGGCGTCTACGCGCTCGCGGGCAACGCCAAGGCACGCCAGAGCGGCAGAGCCGTCTGGACGCTCTCCAAAACCAACCGCAGCAAGTACTTGCACGCCGTCTCGAAGGGGCAGGTCGCGGCTTGCCCGCGGAGCCTGCGCGGCACGTACCTCTGCAAGGCCGGTACCGGTCAGTACCTGACCTACTCAGGACCGGCCGGCTGGGGAACGCCCAAAGGCATCGGCGCCTTTTAGCCTGCTCGCATTGGCGTCACGAAAAGCGGGGCGGCGCTCGAACGTCCCCCCGCTTTTTTGCGTTGAGGAAAACAGGGAGGTCATCCAACTCTCAGGAACCTCATGAGACTCTCAGACTACCCCCCAAACTCCAGGAAAACCCAACAAGAACAAGGAGCATTTGTGAACGGAACCATTAAACTTGTGGCGCCGCTTATCGCGGCGCTGGCAATCGCCGCGTGTAGCAGCGGCGGTTCGAATGTCCCGACGGCCGGATCCCAAACGGTAGGATCGCCGTCCACTCGCATCCCTGACTGGCAGGCAGAGCATCTCGCGCGTTACACCTGCCCGCAAGTCGTCGGCAAGCCGAGCTGCTTGGCGCTGCAGATTATTGGTAAAAACGGCCAGCCGCCGCCGTGCAGCCCGACGTCAACCTGCGGCTTTACCGCAACACAGCTCGAGAGTGCGTATGGTCTCGGCCCTTCGTTAGGAATGGGATCGGGAACCAAGGTCGCGGTCATCGAGGCGGGCGACCTCTCTACCGCCGCGACGGATCTCTCGACGTACCGCACCGAGTACGGCCTCGGAACGGCCAGCTTCTTCAAGTACAACGAGAACGGACAGCAATCCAACTATCCGCCGACGTGTGAAGACTACGGCTGGTGCGTCGAGACCGCCCTCGACATCGAAATGGTCTCCGCCTCGTGCCCGAAGTGCACGATCTATCTGATGGAGGCTAAGGACAACAGCACGATCTCCGACTTCGAAAAAGCCGAAGCGGAAGCCGTCACGCTCGGCGCGACCATCGTCAGCAACAGCTGGAGCTGCCCCGGCAACTGGGACTGCGGCGATACGAACTTCGGGAGCTACTTTAGCAACCCGGGCGTCGCCTATCTCGCCTCGACCGGCGATTCCGGCTACGACACCATCGGCGGCCCGTCGGCGCTCGCCAGCGTCGTCGGCGTCGGCGGCACCCAGCTCGAGAAGAGCGGCACGACGTTTACCGAAACCGTCTGGAGCGGTGCGAGCGCCGGCTGCGCGAGCCCGGGCGTCGTCGGCAGCCCGGGAGTCCCGAAGCCCTCGTGGCAGGGCGACCCCGACTGCACCTACCGCACCGACGGCGACATATCGGCCCAGGCCGGCATCACGCCCGGCGTTGCCGAGTACTGCGCCTGCGAGGGCGGCTGGTTCGGCGTCGGCGGCACGAGCGTCGCGTCGCCGCTCCTGGCCGGCGTCATCGGGCTCCATGGCAATGCCGCCGCCCTGCATAGCGGCAAGCGCTTCTGGAAACTGCGCGACGGGAAAGTCGCTCACCAACTCCACTACATCAGCAGCGGCAACGACGGCAGTTGCAGCGGCGAGTACCTCTGCACCGCCGGAACGAACCAGTTCGAAACCTACTCCGGCCCGGGGGGCTGGGGAACGCCCAAGGGAATCAAGGCGTTCTAGAAACGCTCGGCGTTGCGAGCAACGCGGAGGCGGGTGCGAAAGCGCCCGCCTCTTTGGCCTACGAGAACCCGATAAGCATAAGGAGCATTTGTGAACGGAACCATGAAACTTGTGGCGCCGCTCGTCGCGGCGCTGGCAATCGCCGCGTGTAGCAGCGGCAACTCTTCGAATGTCCCGACGGGCGGATCCCAAACGGTAGGATCGCCGTCCACTCGCATCCCACAGTGGCAGGCGCGGCATCTCGCGCGCGCCACGTGCCCGCAAGTCGTCGGCAAGCCGAGCTGCTTCGCGTTGCAGATTATTGGTAAAAACGGCCAGCCGCCGCCGTGCAACCCCACGTCAACCTGCGGCTTTACCGCAACACAGCTCGAGAGTGCCTATGGTCTCGGCGCCTTCGTTAGGAATGCGGAGCGGGAACCAAGGTCGCGGTCATCGAGGCGGGCGACCTCTCTAGCGCCGCGACGGATCTCGCGACGTACCGCACCGAGTACGGCCTCGGAACGGCCAGCTTCTTCAAGTACAACGAGACCGGACAGCAATCCAACTATCCGCCGACGTGTGAAGACTACGGCTGGTGCGTCGAGACCGCCCTCGACATCGAAATGGTCTCCGCCTCGTGCCCGAAGTGCACGATCTATCTGATGGAGGCTAAGAACAACAGCACCGATGGCATCTCCGACTTCGAAAAAGCCGAAGCGGAAGCCGTCACGCTCGGCGCGACCATCGTCAGCAACAGCTGGGGCTGCTACGGCAGCTGGGACTGCGGCGATACGAACTTCGCGAGCTACTTTAGCACCGCGGGCATCGCCTATCTCGCCTCGAGCGGTGACGGCGGCTATGACCGCTTCGGCGGCCCGGGCGGCACTCGCCAGCGTCGTCGCCGTCGGCGGCACCCAGCTCGAGAAGAGCGGCACGACGTTTACCGAAACCATCTGGAACGGTGCGAGCGCCGGCTGCGCGAGCCCGAGCGAAGTCGGCAGCCCGGGAGTCCCGAAGCCCTCGTGGCAGGGTGACCCCGACTGCACCTACCGCACCGACGCTGACATATCGGCCCAGGCCGGCGTCTCGCCCGGCGTTGCCGTGTACAGCAGCCTCTACGGCGGCTGGTTCGGCGTCGGCGGCACGAGCGTCGCGTCGCCGTTCCTGGCCGGAGTCATCGGGCTCAATGGCAATGCCGCCGCCCTGCATAGCGGCAAGCGGTTCTGGAAACTGCGCGACGGGAAAGTCGCGCACCAACTCCACTACATCAGCAGCGGCAACGACGGCAGTTGCAGCGGCGAGTACCTCTGCACCGCCGGAACGAACCAGTTCGAAACCTACTCCGGCCCGGGGGGCTGGGGAACGCCCAAGGGAATCAAGGCGTTCTAGAAACGCTCGGCGTTGCGAGCAACGTGGAGGCGGGTGCGAAAGCGCCCGCCTCTTACTCTAGGGTGAGAGCTTAAAGACTGTTCCGCAGCAACCGCTTGCGCTAGAGCCGCCCTGACTGGTCGTGCCATAGAGCGTGCCGGACACGTCGACGAGACCCGCATATGGATATGCTCCGTCCGGGAAGCCCGAGAAGCGGTGCAGTACGCGCTCCGTCCCGGACTCACTTACCTCAAAGACGGTTCCGCATCGAAAGCCGCCGCCGCACCCCGCTCCATAGATGCCCCCCGCCGCCGTGGTGCCGTACAGCTTGTGATTGACGACGACCAAGGGCGCGTACGGGGACTCCCCGTCCTTGCCGCCCCTGAAGCGATAGACCACGTGCTCGGCTCCGGACGTGCTCGTCTCAAAGACCGTTCCGCAGCTGCACGCACCCTTACCGCCGCCCGCCACCGTCGTGCCGTAGAGTTTTCCGTGCGCTTCGACGAGCCCGGCACTCGGATATGCGCCGTCCGAGCCGCCGCTGAAGCTGTAGAGTACGTGCTCTTTTCCCGAACCGCTGATTTCAAAGACGGTGCCCATATCGTTTGCACCTCCCCCATACGTCGTGCCGTACAGGTTGCCGTGGAGGGCGAGCAAACCCGCTTTGGGCCGGATGCCGTCCGGACTGCCTGCAAAGGCGTGGAGCACGTGTTCTTGGCCGGATCTATTGACGTCGAACACGGTCCCGCATCCCTTGGGGCACTCGGTGCTGGTAGGGCCGCCTAGCACCGTCGTGCCATAGAGTTTTCGGTTGAGCGCCGCCAGATTAGCGTCCGGTGCCGCGCCGTCGTCCGCTCCGCCTTGGAAAGCGTAGAGCACGCGCTCCTTTCCGGATGTATCGACGTCGAACAGGGAGCCGCATCCGGCAGCGCCGCAGGTCGTGCTTGCGGTGCCGCCCTGACTCGTGGTCCCATAGAGAACGCCGTTGAGCACGATCATGTCCGCGAGCGGGACCGCGCCGTCGGGCGTACCTTTGAAGCGATAGAGCACGCTCTCGCTGCCGGACGTGCTGATGTCGAACACGGTGCCGCATCCGGCGTCGCCGCATTGGTTGCTTTTGCCGCCTCCCCCCGCCGTGCCGTACAGCTTTCCGTTTAAATTCGTGAGACCCGCAACCGGATACGAGGCATTCGAGCCGCCCACGAAGCTGTAGAGCAGATCGTAGCCGGTTCCCGCCCCCGGATGCCCATTCGGCGCCGCAGCCACCGGAGCGACCGGAAGCGGCTCCGAGCCGGTCGCGCGCGAGCAACTCGCCAGAATGAGAGCGCAAAAGAGCAAGGTGAGTATCCGCGTCATCTAGCCTCCTATTCGGCCAGCATTGCCGCGGTCGCCAGGGCTCTTAAGGCGCCTCAACGGAATCTCGAAACCATCCTCGCAGGATTGCTCCTAGTGTTCTTGGGCTTCCTCCGCACAAACGCCCGCCTGGCTAAATAAGAAAAGCTGGCTGCCTGCAGGAGAAAGCAAACTGGGGTCGCATTTTAGGGACCCGGCCGCAAGGCCGGACTTCCCCGTAGCGGCTCCTATAAGAGCATAACAATGGCACTTTCATGAAAGAAGAAGGAGCAAACTTTCGAATGAACATCTTACGTTTGGCCCGATACGCCGCCGGCGTATCGGCAGCCGCCGCGATGCTTGCAGCCTGTAATGGGTCGCAAACGTCCGGGTCGGCAGTCCCGGGGGTGCCGCAGCAAAACGCGGCCACGTCCCACGGGGCGTCGCACGCGCTGCCGAGTCTTCGGGTCCAGAAAATGATGAACGCCCGCGGCTTACCCATGCAGATGCCTCGCCATCTGGACAAGAACGGCAAGTCGTGGATGAGTCCGCTCGCGCGGCGCACGCAGTACCTGCTGTACGTCTCCGACATCAGCACCGGCCAGGTTGATGTCTTCAACTACAAGTCCCAAGCGGGTAACTTGTACGGAAACATCACCGGCTTCTCGCTAGCAGGCGGATCGTGCTCCGACAACAGCGGCAACGTCTACATCATCGACCTCGGCCTAGGCACGATCAACGAGTTCGCCCACGGTTCTACGACTAAGATAGCGAGCGCCACGTATGACGTTTCCGAACCGCTCGCGTGTTCCGTAGACCCGACGACCGGCAACGTCATGCTGCCGGGCTTCGGGAGCGGCGAAGTGGAGATCTTCGTCGGCGGCCTCACTGGAGCCCAGGACTTCATAGCCACCCCGTATAGCTATTCCGAGGGCGGCGGTTACGACCCGAACGGCAATCTCTTCATCGAGAACTCAGCCTCGTCGTCCGCTCGCAGCAACGGCAACGTGATCTATCTGATGGAGTGCCCGGCGACCTGCGAAGCCGGCAGCAGCTTCAGCACCATCAACCTGCCGAATCAGGCGTGCGGTTCACCCGTCTGCTTCATGAGTCAAGTAATGTGGGACGGCCACTACTTGGCGCTCGGCGATCAGGCGTATGACTACCCGACCTACTCCTACGGCCAGGGGACCTATCGGGTCTCGGTCTCGGGTAGCACCGGAACGGTGGTCAGCTCGGCCATGTACGGGACTTCGTCGACCAACCCGCAGAGCGACGCCCAACAGTTCTGGACCAACGGCACGACGCCGGCCCAGAACGCGGAAACGTTCGGTAACCTGATTAACGAGCAGGAAGGCTTCTGGAACCTCACCAACGGCGGTCCTCCGAAGAGAGTCCTTCCGTCAACGCTCGAACCGGCCGCATATTACGGCAACACCGTCAGCGCGATGAAGAAAACGTAAACTCGGCCTTTCGCACTGACAATAGACAAAACGGGCCCGCTGCGGCGGGCCCGTTTTCCTTATCTTGAGGAAGTTCCGGAGCAGCATCGAAAAAGGCGTCGCTATGAATGCCCGCGTGACGCGAATTTCGGCGTTCGCCCTCGCGCTGACGCTCGCCGGCTGCAGTACAAGCAGCGTTTCTCCCCCGCCGGGCGCGCGGACGGCGACCGCAGGGCGTTGGGTAATATCCGCCGGCAGCCCGATCCAGCACGTCGTCTTCATCGTGCAGGAAAACCGCTCGTTCAACAACCTCTTCATGGGTTATCCAAACGCGCTCACGCAAAACTACGGCTACGACATGCGCGGAAAAAAGATCCGACTTGCGCCGCAAGATCTCTCGAGCGTTTGGGACATGAATCACGATTCGCGCTCATTCTTTACCGACTGCGACGGACAGGGGAAACTGCCCGGGACGCATTGCAAGATGGATGGATGGAATAAAGAAGTCCCCGTCGGCGATCCCAAGAATTATCCCGTACGCGTACGTGCCGCGCCGGCAGATCGCGCCATACTGGCGCATGGCCAAACAATACGTTTTGGCCGACGAGATGTTCGCCTCCAATCTCGACAGCAGCTTTATCGCGCATCAATACGTCGTTGCCGCCTATGCCGCTCACGCGGTGGACTATCCGATCACCGATTGGGGCTGCGAAGGGGGCTCGAGCGATACGATTGTGAGGTTGACGGCGCGCCGCAAGCACGGTTCGCGCATTGACGCATGTTTCGACATCCCGAGCATCGGCACGGAAGCCGACTAGCGCGGGCTTGACCTGGCGGTTCTACGCCGGAGCCGTCAACGGCGACGGCGGCATCTGGTCGTCGTACCAGGCGGAGAGCAGGGTTTACGACGGGCCGGACTGGGCGGCCGACGTCATCAACCCGCCGTCGCAGTTTCTCACCGACATCGCTGCCGGCAGCCTCGCCAATATCACGTGGATCACCCCGACCTATAAGGCCTCCGATCACCCGGGCTTCGATGCGAGCCAAGGACCGGCTTGGGTGGCGTCCCTCGTCGATGCGATCGGAAAGAGCCCGTTTTGGAGCTCGACCGCGATCTTCATTATGTGGGACGACTGGGGCGGATGGTTCGATCCGGTGCCGCCGGTCTACGAAGATTACGATGGGCTCGGTTTTCGCGTGCCGCTGCTGATGATCTCGCCGTATGCCAAGAAAGGCTACGTCACGCACGTCCAATACGAGACGTCGAGCGTGCTTCGCTATATCGAGGACAACTTCGATCTGCCTCAGCTGGCCGCCAGCGACGCGCGCGCGAACGACCCCGCATCCGATGCATTCGACTACGCGCAGAAGCCACGCAGGTTCAGGAAAATCTTCGGCGGCAAATCGCTTTCGTATTGGCGGCGACTGGACCGCACGTCCAATCCCCAGGAAGCCCTGAAGCACATCGTCGGCGACGATTGAGCCGAAACGCTATTCCGTGGAACGCGGGTTGAACGCCGCTCCTTCGACGAGCTCGCTGGGATCGAAGCCCCGGCTGAAGCTATACGCGAAGCGGACCTTGGCCGGGCTGTAGTTGTAGATGTCGATCCGGCCGTACTGGAAATCGCCGGTGACGAGCTTGTTGGACGCGGCGTTCAGGTGGCCGAACGTGGCCTCGCCCTTCATCGCGAACGGACCGCCGACCAGCGTGCACTTGGGGTTGCAGCCCTTGTAGACGTAGAGGTTTGCGTCCGCGTAACTGAGCGACACGAGGTTCCCCTGGTTGTCGATGTCGAGACCGCCGTAGTAGGCGTTGCGGTAGCCGGTCGTCTTCTTCCCGGATCCTGACACGCCTTGAAGTACGTCAGCGTCGCCTTGCCCTTCGAGTCGGTGGCCGACGCCCAGCAGTCGCCGTTGCGCGCGAGCGCGACGCCCGCGACTTCATCCATGTTCGAGTTGCGCAGGTTGGTCTTGCAGCCGTGTGCGAGCGTGCACTTCGAGACGCTCCCCGGAGTCTTGTTGGTATCGAAGATGTTGGCGATGACGATCGTTCCGTGGGCGGCGTCGGCGCTCGCCGCGTCCGAGGGCTGCCCGTACGGATCCTTGACGTCGCCCAGCTTGGGTCCGCACATCGTCGGGCCCTTGAAGACGATGACGGTGTCGGTACCGCCGTCGGGGTCGATGAGGTTGCCGCTGAGGTCGACCGCGATGCCGTTGGCGCCCTGGACGTGCTTGACGACGCACGTCGCCTTGTGGTCGCGCTGGTTCTTCGCCGGAAATCCCCAGATGTCGGTCGCATAGACCTCGCTGGCGTAGATTCCCCCGGCGCTCGTCGCGTTCGGCTCGAGCGTCAATGGCAACGCCGCGGCGCCGCCGACGGGGCGCAATTGCGGCGGTATGAGGGTCGCGAAGTCCGACCGCTGCGGGGCTGCGTTGACGGCGGGGAGGGCGTAGAGCGCCTGGGGGGATCTCGCGCTGCCGGAACACGCCGCGAGAAACGCGACGGCGGCCGTGGGTAACACGGTGAAGGCTTTCATGCCGCCATTATCGCAGAGATTGCGGCGTTAACGCGTCAACGCCGCGCGTACGTTGAGTTAGAAACGTGCAGCACCGCGGCGCCGCGCAGCTCGTCGTGCTTGAGCATGTTCAACGCGCGGTTCGCGTCTTCCAATTGCATGCCGACCGTCGCGGATCGTATCGGTATCGCGCCCGCGATCGCAAGAAACTCCTCGCCGTCCGCGCGCGTGTTGGCGGTGACGCTGCGGATCTCTCGCTCGCCGAAGAGGTGCTCGGCATAGTCGAGCGGCGGGATCTGCGTGAGGTGGATTCCGGCGATCGCCAGCACGCCGCCCCGCCCCAACGCCGACATGATCGGCGGCACGAGCTCGCCGGCGGGCGCGAACAGAATCGCGGCATCGAGCGGCGCCGGCGGCTTCTCGGTCGCGTCGCCGATCCAATCCGCGCCGAGCTCCTGCGCGAGCTCGCGATGGACGCCGCCGCGGCTCATGACGAAGACGCGGCAGTTCCAGTGCCGCAGCACCTGGAGCGCCAGATGGGCCGAGCCGCCGAACCCGTAGAGCCCAACGGTCACGCCCGGCACGACGCCGGCGCGCTTGATCGCGCGAAAGCCGATGATGCCCGCGCAGAGCAACGGCGCGGCATGCTCGTCGTCGATCGCGTCGGGAATCCGATAGGCGAAGTCTTCCCGCACCACGGCGTACTCGGCGTAACCGCCGTCGCGATCCCAGCCGGTGAAGAGCGCGTTGGGACACAGGTTCTCGCGTCCGCCGCGGCAGTACTCGCACGTGCCGTCGGTGTGGCGGAGCCACGCGATGCCGACACGCGTCCCGTTCGCAAATCGCTCGCTCCCGGACCGGCCCGCTCGACCGTCCCCACGACCTCGTGGCCCGGAACGATGCCGGAATGTCTCGGCGCGAGGTCGCCCTCGGCGACGTGCAGGTCCGTCCGGCACACGCCGCACGCGCTGACGCGCACGAGAATTTCGCCGGACGCCGGCACCGGCGCCGGTTTCTCCGTCAGGCGCAGCGGATTGGTTTCGATCGCCGCGGGCCGTTCGAGCGTGATCGCGCGCACGAGCAATCGCTTCGACGCCCCCGTGCGCGCCGCCGCCGGATCGGACTGAAAGCCTACGGGGCCAAGAAGAGATGCTCGATCTTCTGGCTGCAGCTGCCCGAGCCGCGAGGCAGGGCAGGGAGATCGCCGGCTTCGCGTGGCCGTGCATCGGCAGGCGGTAGACGTCGAGACGGCCGTCGCCCGCATCGAGCGTGTAGAAGACGCCGCGCGCCGGATCCGCGATCAGCGCTCCGACGATCGTGTCGACGTGCTGCGTCCGGAAAGAGTCCGCGGCCCTGCTGGATTGAGCGGCTCCTGGAACTGGCTCATTACGTTGACCGGCGGGCGAGGGCGGCGAGCCCGGATGCGGCGACGCGAGCGGTCCGAAATACTGCCCCAAGAGCAGCGACGGCTGCTGCGGCGCCGTCGGCGGCCATTGGCTCGAGTCGACGAAGTCGGCCTGGGCCAAGTTCAACCCGACCGAGCCGGGCGGCTTGGCGTACGGAAAGCCGACCTTGAAGACGACGCGCCCGCTGACCGTTGCTCGCATAGACGTATAGCGTCGCGTTGACGTCGAAGCGCGCCTGGATCAGCGTCGAGAATCCGGCCGTCTTCGAACCCGGCGCGCCGAACTGCGATCGTGACGGCGGCGACGCCGTTGCTTCGACAGCGGCGCCCGCAACTCCGAGACCTCGCCGCCGAGGTTGTTGAGCAGCCACAGGTTTTGATTCGGGTCGTACTCGATGTCGACCAGGTCGGCGCCGGAGAGGCCGATCTCCGTGATCGCCGGCGTCAGCGGGATGCTCGAGTTCGCGTGCGACGCGCGCGAACGACACGATCGGCGGATGAAGGATGCGGATGTTCTTGGGCTGGCGAGCGCGACGTTGCCGAATGGATCGACGGCGATCTGCGGAGCGAAGCCGAGGCCCGGGCCATTCCTGCAGCGTGCGCTCGGGCTTCGACTGCGCCGTCAACGGCAGCGCATACTGCGAAGAACGTACCGTTATGATCGACGTAGAGCCGGCGCGCGGCGGGCGTCGCGGTCGGCGGCGGCGGGTTCGAGACTCCGATCGCCGCCGGACCCGTCGTCTCGTTGCAGCCCGAGATCGCCGCGACCGCGCCCGCCAGCGCGACGAGGATCGCGAAATACGAGAGATGCTTTCATCGATCGAGTACTCCAAAGACAGGGCCGAGCTGCTGCCGGACTTCGGATCGAATAGAAAGAGCGACAGCCGAGCGGCGCGGTGATACGGCAAGACGTTGCGCTTATCGAAGGGATTGATCTGGTGCGAGCGTCAGCGCGCCGAGCGGCGCGCTCGCGTTGCCGACGTACCCACCGAGGTTCGACAGCGGCTGTTTCCGAGCGCAACCGTTGCCACGTTGCCGAGTTGCGCGCTGCCGAGCTTCTTGAAATTCGAGTGCGTCGACGCTCTGAAGCTGCCGAAGTCGGCCGACGGAACGGCCGGCGAGGCCTCGTAGAGTGACATCTGGGCGCCGCTGGACGTTTTCGGCTCCGCGAACGCTAGCACGCTGTAGTTGGGATACGCCCCGACCACGACGAGCGTGTAGCTGTTTCCGGCCGTCAGCGCCGTCGACTTGAGCGGGCCGACGAAGTAGCCGAGACGTATCGCGTGCCTTGAGCGAGAGCGTTCCGGCCGGCAGCGTGACGAACGTTGTCAACGTGCCATAGGTGAACGACGAAGCGACCGTCTTTCCGTTGACTTGCAGGTAGCAAGGAGAGCTCACCCCCGCGCAGATGGATTGCGGGGTGCTCCCGATCAGCGCTTCCAGCGAAGGCGCGCCGTCGGCGAATCGAACCAAGACATTGCTCGAGACCGGCGGCATGCGCCGATGACGACGAGCTCGCTCCTCCGCCTCCGCATCCGCACAGCGATGCAGGGTAACGCGCGAAGGACAAGCCGGAGAGTCCGTAAGGTTTCACATCCGCAACATTCTTAGAAAAAGCGTATGCGCGCCGCTGACGCGGCGCGCGTACCTCGTCCTGACTCTATTGGAGGCAGGCAGAGTGGCGCCGCTGTGCCGTTGAGTGCGTTGAGAACGGCCGTCTGGAGCGACGAAGAAAGCGGAGAATATTCCAGCTTACTGACGATCTTGGTCGCGGCCGCCGACATGAGGAACTTGATGAGCGTCGTCTTGTCGGCAAGGTGTACGCCGTTGTTTTGACCGTAGAAGAGCAGGTACGTCGGGCCGACCAACGGGTACGACTTTTTCGGCGGTGAGTCGTACTTGGAAGGATCGATGTAGAGCTGGCACCACGGCGTAGTGGAACCGAGCGGGTTGCCGTCGCTGCCGCCTCCGTATGTGACGTTCGCGGCGGTGAGCTTCGCCAGCGCCCTCTTAACGGCTCTCTTGTTCGTAGGAGTTACGAAGATCGGAAGCCCGTGTGCGAAGCCGTTCTGCAAGAGAGCCTGGCCGACTTTCGGGTTGGCGGATTTGGCCCAAGCGCCTTCGAGGTATCCGGTGCCGAAGGGCGTCGACTGCACGCCGGCGAGCACGCCCGGGTTGCCGCTCTCGCCGATGAAGTTCGGATCCGGATCACCGGAAGAGCCGGGACCCGGCCAGTTCGAATTAACGCCGAACGTCCAGTCCGCGCTGTGCCCGGACGACTCGTAGGGCGGCTTGTTGTAGGGCGCCCTCCAAGGGCCGTTGCACTGCTTGTTGAGGTCCGTCGTGTAAATGTACGTGGTTCCGCTGCTGTCCGAGCGGAAGAAGAAAGTAATGGTCTCCGCCGTGCCGCCGGTCACGGATTTCCCGTTGTCCGCCGTAATCGCCGGATCGTTCCAGTTGCTTATGGTGCCGTTGGCGATGGCGCAGTACGTCCACCTGGAGAGCTTGATCTCCGGCACGTTAGCCTTGAAGTCCTGAGGGCGGTAGCCGTAGACGATCGGGCCGCCGAAGACCGGGAATTCGAAGGGTTGTCCCCACGTCACTGTGCCCGTCAAACGGCCGTTGTAGTAGGTTGTTCCCGAGACGCAACACTCGGTCGAGGCCATCGCCGCGTCGGTGCCGACGAAATCGAGCGGGTCCTGTCGTCCGCCGAATCCCGATCGGCGACGCGCCGAGCGGCGCGCACGCGGCGGTGGCCGTGCCATTGTTGGCTTCGAACTCTTTGCGACCGAAGCCGCTGCCGGTCAGGCAGTAGTAAATCGTGCCTTTCGTCCCGGCGGCGTAGAACAGCGAACCTTGGCCCGGGCGGCTCTTGAGGCTGCGTGTAGAGCCCGACGGGCTGATTTCCTAGGTTGTACGCATAAGCCGCAAACGTGGACCCACCGGCGTGGAGATCCTGCGGCCCGTTATCGAGGTGATGGATTCGCGCGGAGTGCGTTACCTGAGAGTTTGGGAGCGGGGCGATCCCGGAACTTCCCGCTCCGCTTCCGCCGTTGCAGGCGCTGAAAATCAGCGCCGGCACGGCCGCCAAGGCCAGCGTGGCCAAGCGTCTTTTCATGTGAAGTATCCTCATTGGGCGTGGAGTGCGTCAGGGTGATGATTAACCGGCCCGGCCATGGCCCGGCCGGAAAGTTTCGTGATCGAAAGCGCGATCGGGACGTCGAGCTGCGTGGCGGATCCCGCGATCGTCAGCGTCGGCTTGACGTTGCCGCTTGCGTCCGCGGGGTAGGCGTCGATCGCGTCATTGAAATCGTCGGCGACGAAAAGGATCGTTCCAAAGAGGGAAATCGCCGGGAAGTAGAACGGGCGCGGATCCGTGATCGAGTAGCACGCCTGGTCGCTCGTTAGCACGCCATCGAATTGCAGGATTCGCAGCGGCTTTACGTCGGTGGTCCCGCCGCTCGAGCCCGCGGCAAAGACGTTCATGCGTCCCTGGCACGACCTGGAGCTGCTCGGGCCTTTCAGCACCGTGTTACCGACGAGGATCTCGCCGCTCGAGTCGAGCGCGACGTTGGTCGTGAAGCCCGGCGTGAGTTCGGTCTTCGTGTCCCACGGAATCGTGCGCGAGGGATTGGTTTGCGGGTTGCCGACATCGGCTGCAGGCGCGACGAAGACGCCGTACCGCAGTACCGAGCAGCGCGTGCAACGCTCCGTTGACGTAGAAGTTTCCGGCCGAGTCGAGCGCGAGTCCGGTCGGGCCGGCGTACTGGATCGTAGGAGTGTAGAAAGCTCCAGCCGTGTGCCGGCGCGACCGCGCCCTTTGCTGCCCGGCGCGTAGGTGAGCACCGCGTCGTCCGCTGTTTCCGTCGACGCTCGTCGCGCCGTACGTGACGAGGTCGCCCGAAGGATCGAACGTCATGAAGACCGGGAACAGCAGCGTGCTGGTCTTCGGATCGGCTGTGCAGCACGGCCGTCGGCTTCGCGTTTCCGCTCGCCCCCGGCGCGAAAATCGCGATCGACGTTCCCGGCGTCCGGCGTACGTGATTCGATAACGAGAAACCGAACTGCGTAGTCGAAGAGACCGACGTAAAGGTTGCCGCTCGCGTCGACGGCGATGCTGCGCGCGTAGAGCTTCGCGCTCAGCTGCAGCGTGCGCTCGGGCGTGGCGTTGCCTTTGGCCTTGCCGTCGTACTCGGTCACGGTCGCGCCGAGTCCGTCGTTGCTCCCGAGGTTGAGCGCGTAGATCGTCCCGACCGGCGGCGGCGGCTGCTTTCCGTGCAGCGCGAAGTGCGCGTGCGCGCTGATCGAACTCGGGCCGTCGACGCTCGCCTGCAGCGTGATCGGCGAGGCCTGCTTGTTGCCGTCGTACTTCAGAGTGATGCCGGACGTCGGCTTGACGATCGAGAGCGACGGACCCCGACTCTGCGCCCGCGTGCAGCGCAAACGCGTGCACCGAGTCGCCTTGAATCGTGAGCGTGATCGGCGAGAGGAAGTCGCTCGGCCCGACGATCTGCGCGCCCGTTGCGTCGAACGGCGTCAACGTAACCGCAGACGCTCGTCGGCCGGCCGCGTTTGCCCGCGTCGGGCGAGAGCGATAGACGCAGCGACGCGATCACGCCGTCGAGCGTCAGCGTGAGACTGTTGATGTCAACGCCGCCGTTGCCGGACGAGATCTTCGCCTGCACGGTGCCGACCGACAAGACAGGACCGGTGGCGTTCGTCCCGGCGTAGGTCGTGACCGAGAAGACGTCCTCGCCGGGCGAGCCGAGTGCCGTTGCGGTGCAAACGGTCTGGCCTCCCTGCGACTTGCAGCCGCGCGAGTGCGCGCGCGTTTCGATCGTCGTCGCATTGACGCCGCCGACGCCCTGCCCGTCCACCGACGCGAGCTGGATCACGAGCGACTCGGTATTAGGCGAAACGTAGCCCGGCCGAACGCGCATTCCGCGCGCCGGCCCGGGGATCGTCACGTGTACGTGCACCTTCACGAGCGGAAGCGGCGGCGGCGACGGACCGCCCGGCGAGTTCACGACGGGACCGTTGGGCGTGCCGAAGCCGCCGCCGCACGCAGCGGTCGCGGCGAGCGCCGCGGTCGCGAGGAGAGCGCCTAGCGCGTGATCGTCACGGATACGAACCGTTGAGCAGATCGGAGGTCGTGACGTCGGCCTGTCCGCTCGGCCCCCGGATCACGCGGGAGCTGCGAGAGATTCTTCGGATACGACGCCTCGTATGCCGGATAGTCGGCGCCGACCGCGTAGATCTGATAGCTCCCTTTGGGGCAGATCGTCGGCGTCTTCTTACCGGACTGCGTGAGCGGACCGAGATCGTCGGGCAACGTCAGCATCGCAGGCCCGTTCCGTGCGCGACGACCGTGTAGTAGCTGTCGCTCTGCGTGCGACAGCACGCAGATGCCGACGCCGCTGCCGCCGACCGCGCGCACGACGACCATCGCTTCGAGGCGCCGTGCGGGCACGCGTCACGCTGACGGTACCGCCGCCTTTGCGATCGGGCTTGAACGCCGGCGTGGAGAACGCCGGCAGCGCGGTAAGGTTCGCGAGCTGCGCGCCCGCGGCCAGAATGCCCGGCGGCGGCGTCGGCGATCCGTTGGGATTGGGACTCGGGGTCGGGTTTTGCGGCGTGTCGTACGCCGGCGGTACGGCGGCATAGAGATGGTAGACCCCCAACACCGGCTGCACCGCGAAGTCGGTAAAGCCGAGCGAGTAGCCTTCCCAGCCCAGCGCGACCAGCGACGGGCCGCCCTGCGGAAACGCGGGCGGCCCGCCGTACCAGAGTTCCGCGCCGGTGCCGTAGACGGCTCGCCGTAGATCGGCAGGTTGAAGGCCTGATACAGCGGCGTGAATCCGTTGCCCGGGCCCGCATCGGAGTTACACGGACACAGGCCGTAGCCGAACGCGCCGGTGCTGGATTGTTTCGGCCCGCGCGGCGGACCCGTCCAATTGCTTTGGTTGAGCGTCGACCACGTAATGTGGTTCGTGCCGAGATCCGCTCCGGCGTCTTGCACTTCGTTGCCGGTCTAGCGTCGAGATCAACACGTCGAAGCTCGACGGACCGATGATCATCGGCTGGTTGTACAGCGTTCCCGAGAGACCGTTGCTCTGGCGCAGCGTCTCGACGGTGTTGAGCCCGTACGCGACGCTCTTGCCGCCGTTGAACGCGATCGTCGCGACGCCGACCGCGAACTGCAGCTTGCTGGTCGCCGCCGGATCGAACGAGGTCACCGGCGGCTCCGACGCGCCGCCGTTCCCGCACGCAACGAGCAGCAGCACACGCGACCGACGAAGGCGATTCCAAGAAATATTTTCATATCGTCACCTGATAGTAGAGGCGGAACGAGATCGGCGGCTCGTTCGGATAGGTCAGATACGGCGACGCCGCTGTGCGCCGCGACGTCGGGTGGCGCGTAGGGAGCCGTGGAGTACGTGCATGGCGCGTTCCGCTCTGCAGGCCGCTGCGTCACCGGCGCGCCGTAGCAGCCGTTGACGATCGGCACGTTGTAGAGCTGATTGAAGAGGTTTTGCACCT
Source organism: Vulcanimicrobiota bacterium (assembly GCA_963736475.1). Lineage (GTDB taxonomy): Bacteria > Vulcanimicrobiota > Vulcanimicrobiia > Vulcanimicrobiales > Vulcanimicrobiaceae > Cybelea. The sequence continues at coordinate 472,867 of CAVTOQ010000007.1, forward strand.
GCAGTCCAAAGACGGATTGCGCGAGCACGCCTCTGGTCGGCGGCCGGTACTCGACGGTGAGGTCGGCGTCGACGCGCGGCGTGGTCAAGAAACCGCCCGCCAAGTTCGGCTCGTGAATGCCGCGCGTCGCCGCGATGTTCGGCTTGGTGCACGTTCCGGGATCGAGCGGATCGATATATCCCGGCGCCTGGGAATAGATCAGCGACAGGCTCGTGCTCGGCACGATGACCGGGATGCCGTTGCAGTAGACGGCCGTGTAGTAGCCGGCACCGTAGGGATAGCCCGACGTTGAAGCGAGAGCACCGGGTTGATGCGCCAGCCGTGATTCGTCTTGTAGTTGAACGCGGCGTTCATCTGAAAGGGCGAGAGATCGGGCGAGCGATACGTGCGTGCCGAGCGCCAGCGCCGCAGGCTGCAAGAAACGCTCCCGGCGGCTCGTTGCCGAACTGGCTGATGTAGGTTGCGCCCAGCTGCATCGAGACGCCGAAAGGCACTTCCTTGGTGTAGAGCAGCTCGATGCCTTTAGCGCGCTGGATGCCGAGGTTCGAATAGGCGACGTCGCCGAAGACCGGCGAGCCCGTCTGGTAGTTGAAGCCCGATGATCTGCGCCGTCTGCTCGACCACGTTGTAGCCGCGCCGGTAGAACGGCGTGATCTTCATCGCCGCGCCGTCGCGGAACGCGTGCGCCCACGAGAGGTCGATGTTGGTGAAGGTCGCGCCGACCAGCGGCGCCTCGAGCGTGGAGCTGCCGAAGCGGTAGTCGCGGGTCAGCCAGTAGAGCTGGTCCGCGTAGTTGCGCGCAGACGCTGATTGGCGCGCGGACCGCAGTACTGCGCCGGCTGTCCGGTCGAGTTGTCGTACGACGGAATGCCTTCGAACGGCGCGTACGGCGCGCGGCTGACGTCGGCGCCGAGCAGGCTGGGCAGCGGCATCGAAAGCGTGTGGCCGAAGCCGATGCGAATCGTGTCGCGCGGATCGGGCGAGTACGACTGATCGAGGTGCGGCTCGTAGAGGCGCTGATGCTCGACGGCGGGAATCGACGCCGGCGCGCCGACTTGGGACGGGATCTGGAAGTTGTAGCCGTCCGAGCCGCAGGCCCAGCTCGCTCTTCCAGCGATTCGACATCTCGATCGTGTCTTGCAGATACGCGCCGTATTGCTGCTGCCCGACCGTCGCAACGTCTTCCTCGAACGGGAAGCGCACGCCCGCCGGGAAAGTACGAGCTCAAATAGCCGCAGCCGGTGATGTTGCTGTTGCGCGCAAAACGTCGGCGAGAGGAAGTCCTTTTCCAGCCCCGCAGCCGCGAACGGGTTGTTGTTGGGCAGCAGCCCGCTGTACGTATACGGCAACGGCAACGGCTGGAGCGGATGCGTGATGGGATAGGTGATGATAAATGCCGGCGTCGTGAACGCCGTGTACGACGTGAAATCGTAGCGGTTGCCGTACGGAACGACGAACTGATAGATCCCGCCGTATTTCAAGAGGTTCTTGCTGCCGATCTGCGTCGTGACGTCGATCTGCCCGCCGGTGCGCGTGCCGCCGTAAGGGTCGGCGAAGATGCCCTGCGCGGGCATGTCCTGCGACTGCTCGGTGAAGGTGCGGAAGTAGCGCGCCGTCAGCAGCGACGACGCGCCCAGGTTCACGCCGTACTCGAGCTTATACGCGAGGAACGGGCTCTTGAGCGTGTCGGGCTGACGAGACGAAGGCGTAGGTGTTGGGCTGGCCGGGAAAGAGCGGGATCAGCGAGTCGCAGGCGTAGTTCTGCGTCGGGGAGTTGACCGGGATGCCGTTGGAGCCGATGACCGGATAGGGCGCGCATTTGCCCGACGTCGTGCCGCCCGAGATGTACGGCAGATACTGAAAACCGCCGTAGTCGAGCGTCTGCGTGATCGACTGGTCCTGGATGAAGAACTGCAGCCGCTGGCTCTCGGTTGCGCCCGAAGCGGTAGATGAGGTTGTCGACGAAGTCGTTCGACTTCAGAAACGACGGCGCGTAGTAGACCAGGTTCGGATCGATCGTGCTGCCCAGCGTCGCGGCGTTGGTTCCCAGCGTGCCCAGCGTGTTGGCCGCCGTGCCCGGAATGCCGTATTGGTACGCCTTGCGGATCCCGATGAACCCCGCGTAGTTGGAGAGCCGCTGCGACGGATCGGCCCAGCCCCACTCCAGCCCCAGCTGATGCAGGTACGGAAAGAGCTGCGACTCCGCGTCGACGTGCAGGTAGCTGGGATACGTGCCGTGCTTGGCCGTGAACAGCACCAGCCCGGTGCCGGTGTCGCCGTGCGTTGCGTCGCCGCCGCCGGGAATCAGCTGCACGCTGCCGACTCCGTTGAGCAGGTTGAAGTTGGCGACGTTCTGCAGCGTGTTCTGCAGGTTGGCCGAGGGCGTCGTGTAGTCGATGCCCTCGAACTCGTAGGCCGCCTCGAACGCAAAGCCGCCGCGAATCGAAACCGTGCCGGTCTTGTCGATCGTGACGCTGGGAATGCTGCGCAGCAGGTCGTTCTCGTTGGCGTTGAACGCCTTGCCCGTCACCGTCTCGATCTGCGAGCCCGTGACGGTATACGTGTCGATCGTCATACCGCGCTGAAAGGCGCTGCCCGGTCGAGCGCGCACGCGTCGACGCGATGGTCTTGAGCGTGTGGGAGAGCGGCACGTTGACGCGTCTGCTGCGAGCCGTTGAGCACGACGAGCGACATCGAGTACGGCGCGTACCCCGTATACGAAAACGAGATCGAATAGTGTCGGGCAGCACGCTCAGGAAGCGGAAGCGGCCCTGGCGTCGGTGACCGTGCGATACGTCGCGCTGGGCGACTTCGCGACCACCGCGACCCCCGCGATCGGCCGATGCGTCCGATCGTCGGTGACCGTTCCCGAAACGATGCCCGCGGTCTCCGCGCGGACCGTGAAGGTCGGCAAGACGACGGCACAGAAGCCGGCGAGCGCCGCGAGCTTCCCGAAGCGAAGGAGACTATCCGACGACGTATGCGGTTCCCAACTCCCAGCAGCAACGAAGAGCCGGCATACGGGCCGAATCTTCAAACCGATGCTAGGGGATGACGGACCACGGCTGCATCCCCGGCCTCCGACGCGTCGTTAACGAACCGGCTATGCAGCGTTATCGTTGTCCTAAGAAAACTCGAGCCAGGCTTAATCTTCGTTTTTTTTCGCGCGTGTCGGCGATCTGCCAGCGCGAACGCAGGCCGAGGCGCCCGAGAATCGAGCTGACGTGGCGCTCGACGGTGTGTTCGCTGATCTGCGAGCGCGAGCGCGACCTCGCGGTTGCGCGCACCGCGCCGGATCAAATCGGCGACCTGCTGCTCGCGTTCGGTCAGCATCGCGTTCGGGAGGCCGCGCCTTCGCGGAATGGCGCGCGCCGCTCTCCGGGCTGGCGCACGAGCAGCAGCATCGCCTCGTTCGTCCAGCGTCGCAAGCCCATCGCGTTGAACGCGCGCGCCGCGTCGCTGGCGTGATCGGCCCACACGGTGCGTTCCGCCGAAGCGAAACGCCAAGTAAGCGCGGGCGAGGAGCCGGTGCGCGCGCAGGTAGCGGCGGTTCGGCGCCGGAACGGCGGCGAGCGCGCGCGCCGCCAGGCGCGCCTCGTCCAGGTCGCCGCGCCGCGCCGCCATCGAAAACAACTCGGGAGAGCGCGTCGGACTGGCCGTCGCCGAGCAGCGCGCGCCGCAGCGCACGTGGCGGTCGGGAATGGTCGTCCCTTACATGCTCGGCCGCGATCAGCAGCGCGGTCGTCGCCGCGCGCGCGAGCTCCGCGATCGTCGGAACGCAAGCGCCGCCGCGACGATTTCCGGTCCGGTCCACATCTCGAGCGCGCCGGGATCGCCCTTTTCGACGGCGAGCTGCGCGCCGATCGGCGCGCACACGACGACCTTCCCGCGGGACGCGCGTGCACCACCGCGCGCTCGAGCAGCTGCGCGCCGGCGGCAAGATCGCCTGCGTCCAGCGCGAGCCGCGCCGCGGCGACCAGGCATCGCAGCAGCCCCGGCGCTAGACCGTGCGCGGCGGCGAGCGCGTGCCGCGTCGTCGATCGTCGCGCGCGCCGCATCGACGTCGCCGAACAGGAGCGCCTCGTGCGCCAGCCGCTCGAGCGCCGCGACGGCGAACGTAAAGCGCCCCAGCGACACCGCGAGATCGTGGGCCTGCCGCAGCCGCGCGTATGCGCCGGGGGCATCGCCCGACCACGTAAGAACGATCCCGGCGACGAGCGCCTCTTCGCCGCCGCCGCCGCCGAGGCGCTCGAGATAAGCCGTTACCTCGCCGGCCGAACGGCACGCGAGCAACTCCGGGTCCGCGACTCTCGCGAGCGCGCCATCGTCACCGCCGTGCGCCGCAGCGGCGGCGTCTTCCGCTCGCAGCATGCGCTAGCCATGCTAGCAAGCGACTCTTAAGCGACGATTACGAAAGTGCTAAGCCGCCCTCCGGATTTGCTCCGTCGGATGCTAACGCATGCGTCGATAGATCGCCGCGTCTTCGGCGAAACGCCGGAACACGCTCTCGTGCGGCGTCTGCTGCAGGCTCTCGTTCGATCCCAGGCAGAGAAGGCCGAGGCGAATCAGGCTGCTCAGGAACAGGTTGTGGACGCGAAATTGCAGCGTCTTGTTGAACTGCCGCAGCACGTCGCGCGCGACGATGACGTGAAACTCGTTGAGCGAACCGTCCGTCACGAGGCTGTGCTGCGCAAAGATGATGTGACGGCGCAGCGCATCGCCGAACAGCAGCGACCCTTCGCCGAGCTCGCAAACCTCCGCCAGGCGACGCTCCGCGCCGGTCGCACGGTGCGCGGCCGCGACCGCCTCCGCCGAGTCGATCTCGAAGGCCCCGCCGCGCGCGGCCGCGACGGCGAGCTCGCTGGCATCGGTCGCATAAATCATCGCCCGTTGCAGCAGCCCCTCCTCGTGCAACACGACCGGTGGTTACAACAGGCGGGTCGCAAGCGGAGCCGCCGGCGAGTTCGATGCAGCGCACGCTCGCATCATCGAGCCGCTCACCGACGGCCGCCGGGCGTTCGGAACGATCACCTGCGCGACGAGCGACCCGGACGGTTTCGACGATGCCGCGCGCGACGCAGTCCGCCTGGTGGCCGTTCATTTGGGCATCGTGCTCGCCGGGCACGTCGCCCTGCTGCGCGAGCATCGCGTCGCCGATCGCCTACAGCGCGCGCTTCTTCCGGAAAGTCTGCCGCTTCTTCCCGGCGTCGCCTTCCACGGCGCGTATCGTCCCGCCAGCGGCGAAGCCGAAGTCGGCGGCGACTGGTACGACGCATTCAACCTGCCCGACCGCCGCGTCGCGATCTCCGTGGGCGACGTCGCCGGACACGGGCTCGAGGCCGCGATCATCATGGGGGAGGTGCGCCAAGCGATTCGCACGGCGGCCGTGGGCGCGGATAGCCCCGCCGCCGTGCTCGAATACGCCAACCGCATCATCGCGCTGCGCGAATCGATCGGAATGGTGACCGCGATCTTCGGCTTCTACGATCCCGAGTCGAGCGCACTTTCGTACGCGGTTGCCGGCCATCCGCCGCCGCTCTTGGCGTTCGCGAACGGCTTCGTCCGCCGTCTCCCCGGCGGGGGCCTCCCACTGGGTTGCGCCGGCGAACTCGAGGCAACGGATTGGACGTTCACGCTGCCGGCCGGCGGCCGTGCCGTCTTCTACACCGACGGGCTGATCGAAAACGAACGCGACCCGGTACGCGGCGAACAGCGCTTGATCGAAATCGTGCGCGCGTCGTTTTCCGACGAGGGCGACCCGGCACGGGCGCTGCAGGACCGCGTTTTCGGCGGCTCGACCAATCGCGACGACGCGGCGACGCTAGTCTTATCGCGCAGCGATCCCGTCGAGTCCTATGTATTCTCCGCGGTGCCGATCGTCGCGCCCATCGCACGCGCCATCGTCGAGCGCGCGGTCGCCGAGATCGACATCGATGCCGAGAGGCGATTCGGCGTGCTCGTGGCGCTGGGCGAAGCGGTTGCCAACGCCATCGAGCACGCCTACCGTGGAGGCAATCCCGGTTTGATTCGCCTAGCGCTGGAACGTCATCCGAAGCTCTTGATCATGAGCGTCGAAGACTTCGGCCGGTGGCGACCGTTCACTCGGCGTGAGGAGCGGGGACGCGGCCTCGAGCTCATGCACGCGTTTATGGACAGCGTCCAGATTCTCTCGACGCGGCAATCCACCAAGATCGTCCTCAAGACAAAGATCGCTTCATAAGCCTTCGACAAGCTCAGGCCAGGCTGTTACGGGTCGTAGCGAATTTTCTGCCCATCCGTCCAGCCTAGGAGCGGCGGGTTAAGAAACTCTAAAGCGCTGAAGCTTACTGGTTCAGACGCAGCTGCAGCGTAGTCTCCGTGCTCTCCCCCGATGCAGGATCGGTCGCCACGATCCGTACCGACACGGCCTGCTGACCGGGCATCGTCGTAAGGGTGACGGTAATCCGGAAGTTGCCTCTCTGCCCGGCATCGGTTTCGCCGCTGAACTGCCCCGTGGTCTGCGGCCTCGGACCCGCGGTTACCCGGACGTGCCCGTTCGGGACCGTGTTCCCGACGATCGTAAACGTGCGCCCGACCGGCGCGTTCGGCGCCGGCTGCGAGATCGTCAGGCGCATCGTCGGCTGCGGCGGCCCCGAGCGGATCACTTGGAACGACCACGAGCGGTCGAAGGGCGTACCGTCCGGTCCGCGGCCGACGACGCGCACCGTGTGCGAGCCGTAGTCGAGCGGCGCAGGCGGTTTATACGAGAAGCCCGTCGAGGACGTGCCGGTTCGCGACGTGACGTTGTTGCCGTCGAGATAGACCCGCACGCTGCCGGCGTTGACGCGCGCTGTGAAATCGTGCCGAGATTACGCTGAAGCGGTCGCGGACGTTGGAACCCGGATCGGGCTGCTGCAGCCGCAGTCGCACGGCGGTCGAGGGCGGCGGAGGCGGAGGCGCGGGAGGACGCGGAGGCCGCGGCGGCGGCGGCATGGGTTGCGCCATGTTGATCGCGACGACGCGCGTGTTCGCATCGTAACCGACTTGCGCTCCAAGCGACTGCGCGATGAACCGCAGCGGGACGTAGGTCGTCGCGCCGACGATGAAGGGTGCGACGTCGAGCGACTGCGGTTGGCCGCTGACCGTGGCCTGCGTCGAGCCGATCTGCAGCGAAACGGTCGTGGGCCCCTTCGTTGCGTTGATCGTGCCCGAGGCGTATACGACGGTAGCTCCAAGCCGCTCGAAGATGCCCCGCAGCGGGACGAAGACGCGACCGGCGCGCTCGATCGGCCCCGGATTTAGGTAGAGCGGCTGTCCGTTGATCGTGACGGTGACGGTCTGAGCGGCCGCGATTTGCGGCAGGCTCGTGGCGGCGAGCGCGGCAAGCAATGCGCCGCCCAACATGCGAGATCCCAGTGAAAACACGGCCGTACCTCCTCGCCGGATTTTGCTCGATGACGCGTCCGTTCCCTTTCGGGGTAAGAGTCAGCCGTGGCAAAGCCTTCCATCAACCCCACGAATTACGACGCGATCCCGGCCTACGCGCCGCACAGCGGAGGAAAACTCGTGCACGCCGTCATCGAGACGCCCGCGCAGACGCGGCATAAGTATGCGTTCGTACCCGAGTACGGCATCATGCAGATCAAGATGACGCTGGCGGAGGGACTCGCGTGGCCGTACGACTACGGTTTCATACCGCAGACGCTCGCCGACGACGGCGATCCGACGGACGTCTTGGTGATCAGCGACTCCCCGACGTTCTCGGGCTGCCTCCTCGAGGTCCGCATCCTCGGCGCGATTCTGTTGAAGAAGAACGGCGTCGTGAACGACCGCGTCGTCGCCTGCCCGAAGCGGCAGGCCGGCGTCGCGCTGCGCAGCGACTCGTACGAAAAGCTCAAGGACGTCCCCCAAGACACGCTGGACGGGATCGTGCGATTCTTGGTCGAGTACTCCGAGATCGAAGGCAACAAGATCGAGTTCGGCGGCACGTGTTCCCGGAGCGAGGCCTTCAAGATCATCGAGGCGGGCCGCAAGCGCCGCAAGAAGCAGGGTTAGCGGGAAACCACCTCCAGACCTCAAAGGGTAGCGGGTCTTGCCCGTAGCTCCCAAGCTTGGAGGTCTCTCGTGTTTCGCTTCACCCTTAGATCGGCGTGTCTCGCGGCCGCATCCGCGTTCGCCGTCGCGACCGCGGCATGCTCCGGCAGCCATTCGCTCCTGCCGGGCGTCGGTCCGCAACTAGCCAACGACTTGCGTCCTGGCGCGATAACCCGGTTCAAGCCGCTGAAGCATCGCCCGCCCGTTCCCGGAATACAAATAGAGTTCTTGATGACGGACGGGACGGTGCTCGCGCAAACCTACACTAACAGCACCTGGTATCGCTTGACGCCCGACTCGTCCGGAAACTACGCCAACGGAACGTGGGCGGAGGCGGCGTCGCTAGAGGACCCGCCGTACGGGCCTTCGGCCTTCGCCTCCGCGGTGCAGATCGACGGCCGCTTCATCATCACTGGCGGCGAGTACAACTATCCGGGCAACGGCTACCAGTTGCAACTGACCAACCTCGGGGCCATCTTCGATCCGGTCGCCAACACTTGGACGCCGATCAGCCATCCGAACAGCTGGACCACGATCGGCGATTCGCCTTCCGCCGTGCTGCCCGACGGCAAGTACCTGGTCGGGCAGAAACTGACGCACCGCGACTCGGTCCTCGATCCGCATACGCTGACGTGGAAGCGGATGGGTGCCAAGGGGAAATCGGACTTCAACGCCGAGGAGGGCTGGACGCTGCTTCCCGACGGCACCGTGCTGACCGCCGATGTCAAGAATGCGCCGAACTCGGAGATCTACAACCCCGTTACGCAAAAATGGAAGAGCGCGGGTTCGACCATCGTCGATCTGCACTCGCCGTCGCCGTACGGGTGTCTCATGTACGGTCCCGGCGAATGCTACTACCCGCCGGGCGAGATCGGCCCCGCGATGCTGCGTCCGGACGGGACGGTCTTTGCGACCGGTTCGGCACCCCACGGCACCGGTACCGGACATACGGCCATCTACACGATTGCGACTAAAACGTGGAGCGTCGGACCGGATTTCCCCAACGGCGACAACGCGGGCGACAGCTGGGCGGTGCTTTTTCCGAGCGGCAACGTGTTGGTATTTGGCGTCAGCGGCGAGATGTATGAGTTCAACGGCACGTCGTGGGCGCAAGACGGCGCTGAGTCGGGGCCGCCGCTGCTGCTGCCGACGGGACAGGTGCTGATGATGAACTATGGCACCCCCGTGCTGTTCACGCCCTCGGGTTCGCCGAAGGCGAGCTGGGCGCCGGCGATCAAGAAGTGCCCGAGCACCCTCACCCACGGCCAGACCTACAAGATCACGGGAACGCAGTTCAACGGTCTCTCGATGGGGATGGCGTTCGGCGACGAGTATCAGAACTCGACGAACTACCCGCTCGTCCGGATCACGAACAACTCGACCAAGCACGTCTTCTACGCGCGGACACACGATCACAGCACGATGGGCGTCGCCACCGGAACGAAGGTTGTCTTCACGCACTTCGACGTGCCCAAGACCATCGACACCGGGCCGAGCACGCTCGTCGTCGTGGCCAACGGCATCGCGTCGAAGCCGGTCGACGTCACCGTTAAGTAATTAACAAACCGGGCCGGCACGCCGTGCCGGCCCGGTAATCACCACGATCGAGGCAGCCGTGAGGATCTTACGGAGGCGGCTGACCGCTCGTGATTGCGGTCGCGTAAAAGTTGTTGCCCTGCCAGTAGCCGTGCGCGACGATCTGCCGTCCGACTGCGACTCTACCGGTTGTTTGATTGTTCAACGCGGCGCTGTCGTCGATGACGACCTGTCCGTTCGTCTGCTGAAGGGTCACGAGGTGCCCCTTGACCGAGACGATCGTTCCCGTGACGACTTGATGGCGATAGGTCACCGTTGCGCAGTTGCCGTTCGGAACCCACGTGTCGCCCTGCCATGCGCCGCAGTTCGTGTCGACGTACGGCGGCGGCGCTGCCGGGGGAGCGGGCGGCGGCGGGGCGCCCTGAGCGCCGGCGATCGCAGTGGAGGCCGCGATCCCGGCCCAGCCGCTGAGAATCATAAGCAAAGCTCTCATGACTGCATGATTCCCAACGAGCCGAAGCTCAAGCGGAAGCAAACGCCGGCTCGCATCTGCGCCGGCGCTGCGTTCACAGGAAGAACGGTATCGCGACCAACTGCATGAGCGTCGAGAATACGACCAGAGCGGGGATCGACTGGTCGAGCAGCATGCCGGCGATCGCACTCCCGGCGAACCACGCGACTCCAAAAACTAGATCGTAGAGGCCGAAGGCCGTCGCCCGCCTGCTGCCCGCGATCACGCCGGCGATCAGCGCGAGCAACAGCGCATCCTGCACCGCGGTCCCTACGCCCCATAGCGCCGCGCCGGCCTGCGCGGCGGCGCCGGTTCCGAGAAACGCAAGCGGCGTCGCGGCCGCCGTCGCGACGATCGCCGGCACGACGACGATCTTGCCGAATCGATCAAACAGCCGCCCGAGGATCGGCGCCGCGATCGCGCCGACGGCCATCGCGACCGCAAACCACAGCGATATTGCCGCGACGCTGACGACGTGGTCTCGCGCGAAGCGAAAAGCGATCAACGCGAAGTCCACGTATCCCGCGGCGATCAGCGCTCCCCCGATTGCATAGCGCCGAAACGCGCGGGAATCGCGAACCGTGGCATCAGCGGATTCAGCTCGGGGCGCGATCCCGCGACCCGCGACCGTGGCGGCCAGCAGAAATGCGAGCGTCAGCAGCGCGGGGACGATCAGGATCCCGAATCCCGTGCTGTACCCGGCGCGTCCGATCGCGAAGGCGACGAGGAGCGGCCCGACGGTCGCGCCGATTTGGTCCAGCGCCTCGTTCAGACCGAAGACGCGCCCGCGCCCGATCGTATGACCGGCCTCCGCGAGCACGGCGGCCATGACGGGCTTGCGGATTCCGCGTCCGACGCGCTCGCCGATCATCAATCCCGCCGCGGCCGGCCAACTTCCGGCGAACGCCAGCGCCGGAACGCAGAGCACGTTGATCGCGTATCCCACCCACGCTTCCAGCCAGTAGCGTCCCGTGCGGTCGGCGATCGCACCGGAGACGGAGCGGATCGCATAGCCGGCCAGCTCGCCTCCGCCCGCCAGCGCGCCGACCGCGGCGCCGCTCGCGCCGAGATGCCCAAGAAATGCGCCGACGACGCCGCGCGCGCCCTCGTACGTCATGTCCGCAAACAAATTGACGACGCCCATGATCGCCACGAAGCGCAGCACGCGCTTCGCATCGGCGGTCACGCCGTCGCCTCGGCGTTCATGGCCGCCGGTATTCTCAGGCCGTGCGAAAGTTACTTTCTGCAGCTGCCAAGAAGTACGGGCATATGCCGCACAAGTATCGCTATGGGGAGATGACCTGGTCCGAAGTTCGCGACGCGGCAGCCCGTCATTGCGTCGCCATCCTGCCGATCGCGACGCTCGAGGATCACGGGCCGCACCTTCCCATCGACACCGACCTGATGCTCTGCACGAGCGTGTGCGAGCTCGCTGCCTCACGTGCGTCGGATCGCGTCGTCCTCGTGCCGGCCATCAATCACGGATACAGTCCGCACCACATGGACTTTCCCGGCGCGCTCACGATCGGGCCGCACACGCTGATCGACTACGGTTTGGACGTGTGCAAGAGCCTAGCGCATCACGGCTTCACGCGGATCCTCGTCGTGAACGGTCACGGCAGCAACACGCCGTTCGCGGACATCATCGCGCGACTTTGCGTGGTGGACACCGGTGCGCTGGCGGCGGCCGTCAACTATTGGGCCGCGCCGGGCGTGCGCGATGCGGCCGAGGCCGTGCGCGAATCCCAGCCGATCGGCGGCATGAACCACGCGTGCGAGTTCGAGACGTCGCTCTATTTGGCGCTGCGGCCTGAGTTGGTCGATATGACGAAGGCCGTCGCCGAGCTCTCGCACCGGCCGTCGAAGAATTACTGGACCGATTTGATCGCCGGCGACGGTCCCCTCACGATGATGGAGCACTGGAGCCGGCTCAGCCGCAGCGCGGTGCGCCATCGCCGAAGCATGTTGATCCTTGAACACGGTCGTCGCCCAGCGAATCATGCCCTGATCCGATCCGAGGGACGACCGGCGGGCTGGACTGGAACACCGGAGGTCATCTGGCCAGCCTCGCGAAGACTGGCCAGATGACCTCGAAAAGCCCCGGGGCACTCTCAGGAGATCAGGTTCTTGACGACGTGGGCCAGACCGGTGCCGGTGTCGGTCAGGCTGTAGAAGTTATTCTTGCCCTGGCGGCGAGGGGCGATGATTCCGCCGTGCCGCAAGCAGGGCCAGGTGATGGCTGACGGCGGGCTGGCTCTGGCTCAGCTGGGCGCACAGGGCCCCGACGTGCCGCTCGCCTTCGGAAAGAATCAGGATCACCTGAAGCCGCGTCGGGTCGCTGACGTGCTTGAGCAAGATCGATGCTCGGCGAGCCTGATGATATCTCTGCTCGGCCCCGCGGAAAGCCTTGGGCTTGCCCGCGGCCGACTTCGGGGCGGGGGCACTCTTGACGCTGGTCTTGGCTGCTGCCATGGAATTACCCTCCTCAACGAATTTGTTCTAGTTGCGCGCGGGAGATCACCCGCACCCCGACTCCATCCTCGGGATTCGCGGGAACACAATCGGTTGCCCCGAGGATCGTCTTTCCCCTCGGGCAACCCACTCTCGCTTCACCGAATGGCGGCTGCGGCCTCGAGAGCCTCGACCGAAAACCTGACTGAAACCGCGGGCTTCCTAGCTGCCCACATCGTTGCTGGATTCGCTCTAAGTCAAGAAAGCACAACCACCAAGGACCACGTCGATCGATCGACACCTGACCGCCTGCAATCTAACAACGAAGCCATCACGATCTTGCGCGAACGTATCTCAACGTGGGTGGTTGTCGACATCTTAGAGCTTTTCTAACAACTGTCAACCGTAATTTGCAATCTTTTAGCGCTTTGATTCGTCACACTTGTTCGAGCGAGCCGATTACATGCGCGGATGTACCGTGCATAGACACCGATGCCGCGTCTATCCCCAAATATGTGCGCAGATAAACGTTGCAACACGCGCGGCAAAGATCGACGGATCGGGATGTGGTCATCCCGGCGTTCACTTTGCCGCGGCGGGGAGCAGGGAATAAATTGTCTTCTGCAGGTCGGCGCGTCGTCCCATTTGTTGCGTTCCGTGCCGATATCCAGGCGGGCCAGTTTCCCCTGGGGATCGATGATCGCCGTGCAGAGGTTGTGGGCGATTTCACTGTCTCCGGGCTGGTAAAAGAGCCCCAGCGGGACACCGATCTTGGCCAGCTCGGCGTGGGAGGCAACCGCGTATGACCAGAGGGGCGGCGTAGCCCCGCGAACCTGGGCATGCTTGCGCAAGAGATCGGGCGTATCGTGCTCCGGGTCAAACGAGAGGGAAATCAAGCCGGATCTTGCTGGCACGCTCCGGGAAATGCACCGAGCCGCTGGGCCAGCTCGGAGAACTTCTTGTCCATCAGCGGGCAAAAATCGGGCAGCGGACATCGCGTATAAATAAACGTGAGTACGACCACGTTGCCGCGCAGGTCGGAGAGCTTGACGGCCTTGCCGTCCTGGCTGGTCATGGTGAAGTCGGGGACCGGGTCGCCGATCTCCAGACGCCGTGGCTGCTCACGCAAGAGGGCCTTGTTTCTTGGAGATATCGGGGGCCAGTGCCGGCGGCGCGGCCTGTGGTGACCGTCAGGCCCGAGAGCTCATAGTCGATTGACGACCCCGTTCGACCGCTCGACCCGCAACGTCCCTTCCACCTGGTCGCCCGGCCGGAGCGTGCCCAGCACGGTCTTGTCTTTATAAGCAAATCGCATTCGCATCGCATCCATGAAGCCGGGGATCGCCTCGTGCTGGATCGTCACATGCTCGAGCTCTTTCTCGACCCGCTTCACGACCCCCTTCGAGCACTAGTCGGTCACGCCGGGACCGGCCGCGGCAGGCCTCTTGATGGCACGGGCGCCGCGGCGCGGCCGGATCGCCGCGGCACCGCCGGAGCGATCTGCCCCGCAGCCGGCAGCCACGGCAAGACGCACAGATCATCGTCGAAGCAAGATAAGCTACGTAGCATGATACAAGTTTATCCACAGGCTCGTTAGCTGTTGTTGATCATCTCATCCGCATGACGGTCGACGCTGTTCAAAAGGGAAATGTCTCGTCCAGGGGGCTCGAGGCCAGCTCGGTGAGGAACCGGCCGATGCGCTCGGCGACCAGCTTGGTGAGCGACTTCCCCTTTGGCGGCCGTGGCGGCCCGCGGGTCGCCCGCGCCCGAGTTGGTCGTCAGGAGGTGCCAGGGGCGGGTGATCTCGACCCAGCCGCGATTGACCGCCTCGAACCGGCTCGGCCTGACCGCACCCGGGTCGGCCTGTTCGAGCGCGACCAGATCGCGGGAAATGAGCCAGCCCCATGCTCGTCTCCATCTCGCCGGCATGGTCGTCCTTTTCGCTCGAAGATCGTCGCATAGACGTCGGTTGCAACCTTGAACCAATTGCAGAGAAAGAGATGCACTGGCGTTTGACGGTGCAGCTCGCGCAGCACCCACTTCAGGTCGTTGCCGCCGTGCCCGTTCAAGAGCACGCACCGCAAGATCCCGTGCGCCGCCAGCGAATCGACCAGATCGGTGATCACCCGCGCCAGCGTCGTCGGGTTCAGATTCATGGCCAGGGGAAACTTCATCTGGTTGGTCTCGGTGCCGTAGGGCAAGGCCGGGCAGCTTGAGCACCCGGGCCCCCGCCTGGTGCGCGATCGCGCAGGCCCGCGCGGCGATCACCTCGACCTGGAACGTGTCGGTTCCATAGGGAAGATGAAGGTTGTGCGGCTCGGTCGCCCCCAGCGGCAAGACCGCGACCTCGAACGGGGGGTTCGCCTTGACCTGGCCGTAATTCAGCTCGTCCAGTCGCCATGGTTGCATCGTGCGAGTGTCCGTCTGCTGAATGAGCATGCATGCGTGATTGCTTGGTGACGCCGATCGTGCTCCGCGACCGGTCCCGGCCGATCGCGCTTGGCGGCGTGCGGACGGCGCGATCAAGGTCCATTGCGGGTGGCCGGGGTGTCCGTTACGATCGGAGCGATTGGACCCGAGCCGGTCCGCTCTTCTCCCAGTCCAGTTTATCCAGGGAACGGCGCTCTGATGCAAGCCTTCGAGGCGACCAACTATTACTTCGAGCAGGCGGCGAATTGCCTCGACCTTTCGGAAAACGTCCGAACTCTCATGATCACGCCCGACCGCGAGGTCCGCGTCGAGGTCGTGATCGAGCTCGATTCCGGCAAGATCGGCAACTTCATCGGCTACCGGGTGCAGCACGACAATGCCCGCGGCCCGTTCAAGGGGGGCCTGCGCTACCATCCGACCGTCGACCAGGATGAAGCCCGGTCACTGGCCAGCTTGATGACCTGGAAGACGGCCCTGGTCGATCTGCCGTTCGGCGGCGCGAAGGGGGGGATCAACTGCGATCCCAACAAGCTCTCGCGCGGCGAGCTGGAGCGCCTGACCCGCAAGTTCATCGAGAAGATCCACGACATGATCGGGCCTCACAAGGACATCCCGGCCCCCGACATGGGCACCGACGCGCAGGTGATGGCCTGGATCATGAACGAGTACGGCAAGTACGAGGGGTTCCAGCCGGCGTGCGTCACCGGCAAGCCGGTCGAGTTTCACGGCTCGGCCGGCCGCGAGGCGGCCACCGGCTTCGGCGTGGCGATCATCGCCCGGGAGCTGCTCGGCCGGCTCAAGCGCACGATCGCCGGCACCTCTTTCGCCATCCAGGGATATGGCAACGTCGGCAGCCATACGGCTCGCTGCCTGGCACAGATGGGAGGCAAGATCATCGGCGTCTCCGACGCTTACGGCGCGGTCGTGAATCCCGAGGGGATCGACATCGCCGAGCTCGACAAGCACGTCGCGGTCTCCCGCAAGATCGTCGGCTTCAAGGGGGGAGACGCGATCACCAACGAGCAGCTCCTGACCATGCCGGTCGACGTCTTGATCCCCGCCGCCCTGGGCGGGGTGTTCGATCGCGAGATGGCCAAGGCCGTCGCCGCCCAGGTGATCGTCGAGGCCGCCAACGGCCCCACCTGGCCCGAGGCCGACGAAATCTTCAACGCTCGCGGAATCCTCGTCGTCCCCGACGTGCTCGCCAACGCCGGCGGCGTCATCGTCAGCTACTTCGAGTGGGTCCAGAACCTCCAGCACTTCCGCTGGCCGCTCGAGCAGATTCAGCGCGAGGAAGAGATCAAGCTCGTCGAAGCGTTTCGCGAGGTCTACGATCTCGCCCAGCGCAAGAACGTCACCATGCGCACCGCCGCCTTCATGAAAGCCATTTCCCGCGTCGGCCGAGCCCGGATCCTGGGCGGCATGTAGACGAGCCGGCACGTTGGCAGCGCCGTAGCTCGATCGACCGTTCGTCGCGCGAGCCTGCCGCTAGCCGATCAAAGGCCTCGTCCACCTAAATGCTTGAGCTTTCTTGGGTTTCGCTTGCCATGAATCTTGGCGCGCCGACCCTTGGCGATCGGTGAGCTGTCGCATCGCTTGCGCCATTTATAGCTTTTGCGATGTCGCGTTTTGGCCTTCATAGCTCTCTGCGTATCTCCCGGAGTGATCGATGAAACCGATCGGTGCCCACCGATCATCGATGGTGGCAAGCCACCATTATGGTGTCTCGCCGCGCGTAGTTCAAGGTGAAGTCTCGGAGCGAGACCTGGCGAAGCGCCGATGAGCGAGTGAGGCAAAATCCGCTTCGCTCATTTATGATAGATGAGTCGAACGCGAACGACGATTCGACTCATCGGACGGAGCGGTTCGATTCAACTGTTCAGTAATAGCCGGTGAAGGGGATCGACGTGGACAAGTTGAATCAGCGATCTGCTCGTGGTCGTCCTGGCGATCTTGACGGATGCCGTTCCGCGCTCCGCGGTCGCCGAGGCGATGAAGTCGTGGACCGAGAATTCCGGTCAGTCGCTGGTCGAGTGGCTCAAGCGATCGGCGGGGCTCGACGACGCGCGCATCCAGGCGCTGGAATGCCTGGCTTCGGCTCACTTGAAGGCGCACCAGAACGACCTTCGCCTCAGTCTGGATGCGTGGAATGCCTTCGATCTCACGCAGGATGTGCTGACCGAGATCAACGACGATGCGCTGCGGACGACGTTGGGCGCGTCGCTCGGCGGCGACGAGACGCTGCCGCTGGACGGAGGCCACACCGGCGGCTCGGGGGCGTCGTTCGTGAACCAGCATCCGCCGAGCGTCGGGGGCGAGCGATTCCAGTTGATCCGCCAGCATGCGCAGGGAGGAATCGGCCAGGTCTGGCTGGCGCGCGACGGCGAGCTGCAGCGCGACGTGGCCGTGAAGGAGATTCAGCCGCAGTTACGCCGAGAGTGAAGACCAGCGAGCGCAGGTTCGTGCTCGAGGCGGAGATCACGGGCAATCTCGAGCATCCGGGCATCGTTCCGGTCTACAGCCTGGGACGAAACGCCGAGGGCCGCCCTTATTACGCGATGCGGTTCATTCGAGGGCGAGAGCTTTTCGGTGGCGATCCGGCGGTTTCACCAGGGCCGCGCGAGCAAGCCGGCGAGGCGCGAAGACGCGGCCGACGGCCGTCGTGGGGCATCGAGTTCCGGCAGTTGCTCCGGCGGTTTCTCGACGTTTGCGACGCCATCGATTATGCCCACAGCCGCGAGGTGCTCCACCGCGACTTGAAGCCGGCCAACATCATGCTGGGGCGGTATGGCGAGACGCTGGTCGTCGACTGGGGGCTGGCCAAGGTGATCGGCAAGAGCGACGTCATCCCGGCGCACGGCGACGGTGAATTCGAGCCGGTTTCGCCGGTGCGTCGCGACACGATCTTCCGGAGAGACCGAGCCAGGGCACGACGATCGGCACGCCGTCGTACATGAGCCCGGAGCAGGCCCGCGGCGCCATCGACCAGCTCGGTCCCGCCAGCGACGTCTACAGCCTGGGCGCGACCCTCTACGAGCTGCTCACGGGCAAGGTTCCCTTTCCGGGCAAGAAGATCTCCGAAGTCATCGAAAAGGTGATGAAGGGCGACTTCCCGCCGCCGCGGGCGCTCGACCGCACGATACCCGCGCCGCTCGAAGCGATCTGCCTGAAGGCGATGGCCGCTGGAGCCCGACGCAGCGTTACCACGTCGGTGCGCGAGCTGGCGCAAGACCTCGAGCACTGGCTGGCCGACGAGCCGGTGGCGGCTTACCCCGAGCGGCGGCTCGAGCGGCTCGGCCGCTGGCTCCGCCAGCACCGCACGCTGGACCTACGCGGCCGTCGCCGCCCTGGTCGGCGATTTCCCTGGTCGCGACCGCCGCGGCCGTGGTCATCGAGGGAGGCAGGCGCCGGGAAGCCGCGGCGCGCAAGGAAGCCGAGACCAACTTCGACATGGCCCAGAAGGCCGTGGAAGATTACCTCACCAAGCGTCAGCGAAAACACGCTGCTCAAGCGAGCAGGATTCGGTCGATATCCGGAGACTGCGCCGGAGACTTGCTCGAAAACGCCCTCCACTACTACAAGAGCTTCGTGACGCAGCGGAGCAACGACCCCGCCCTCCGCCAGCAACTGGCGAACGCCTATTTCCGCGTCGGCGAGATCACCGGCGAAATCGGATCGGCCCACGACGCGATCGAGGCTTTTCGCTCGGCCCAGAACATCTGGCGAGGCGGAGGTCGCGGCCAATCCCGACGACGATCAACTCAAGGTCCGTCTCGCCGATTGCCATCTGGCCATCGGCATTCGGCAGGCGCGCTCGGCGACCTTCAGGGGGCCATGACGTCGTTCAACGGCGCGTGCGATCCTGGAAAAGGTCGCGGGCCGCCATACGCTCGCTCGCCGGCCGACCAGTCACGCCTGGCCAACTGTTACGCGGAAATCGGCATCATGCAGGGGAACCTCGAGTCCGGCGATCACGGCCTGGAGATGCTCGAGAAAGCCAAGGCGATCCAGCAACAGTTGATCGGCCACGGGCCCGGAGATTTCGCCAAGCGGCAGAGATTGGCGGAAATGATCAACGCACTGGGATTTGTCTATTTCAAGAGGATCGATTACCCCGCCGCGATCCGCTGCTTCCAGCAGGTTCAGGAGATCTGCCTGTCGCTCATGAGCGAGATCACGGACGGCCCGACGCCCGTCAAACTCCTCAGCCTGCTGGCGCTTTCCCATTACAACATGGCGACGATGCACGTCACCGACAAGCAACTGGACAAGGCCTTCGAGTCGTTTGAGAAGTCGCTCGAATACCGTCGCGCCTTGGTCGACGCCCATCCGTCGGTGAGCGCGTTCCGAGAGAACCTCGGCAATAGTTATCGCGAGGTCGCCATCCAGGAGCACAAGGCCGGACACACTGAGAAAGCGTTGCTCACGCTACAGAAAGCCCTCGACATCCTCGAAAAGCTCGTCCATTCCGAGCCCGAGCAGGCTGCGATACCATGCCGCGCTGGGACGAACGTGGAACGCGTTGGGTTTCATTCACGACGAAATGCGGGACAACCAGAAGGCGATCCCCGCGTTCGAGAAGGCCGTGAAAGAGCAAGAAAACGCCATCGCCAGGTCACCGGATGACAATGAGTACAAGGTGTTTCTTTGCAATCACCTGGAAAACCTCGGCGAGCAATACCTCGACCTCGGTTCCGTCTCGGATGCCTGGCCTTATTACAATCGGGCACTCGAGATCCGCCGGAAGCTCAATGACGACCACCCGGAAATACCGAGATTATGCCAAAGCCCTGGCCGACGCGCTTTCAAAAATCGGGACCATCCAGCGTCATGCCGGCGACTCGACCGCCGCCCTCAAGTCGTTCGCCGAGGCGCGCAGGTCGTGGAAAAGTTTCTGACGACCGCACCCGACGATCCCGCGATGCAAGGCCGGCTCGGCGCGGCCTTCACGCGCGACGCGTGGATCACAGTCCGACCTGAACCAGACGGACGATGCACTGCAATCACTCCAACTCGCGATTGACGAGCTCAGGCCCTTATCGAAGTTGCCGTCAGGAGAGGCCGAAGGGCGCGAATGGCTGACCGAAGCACTCCAGGAGCGAGCCCGGATCCTCCGAACCTTGAACCAGAACGCCGAGGCCGACAAGGTCGATGCCGAGCGCGTGGACTTGTGGAAGGGCCGGCCAGTCAAAGAGCTGGCGGCGCTCGCACTCGCGCAGGCGAGCCGCGCTGCCCTGATCGGCTACGGCAAAGCTCCAGGTCACCGACAAAGCCAGGGCTGCCCGCAACCTCGACATGGCCGCCGCGAACCTGAAACTGGCCATCGACGAGGGTTTCGCGGACCTGCCCATGTTGCGGTCGAAACCGCGACGCCGCGATCCTCCTCGAACGAGACGATATCAAGCCCCTGATCAACGGACTGGAATCTCGCAATCCGTCATCACCGTCGCAACCGCCCAAGTAGGGCCACTCAAATAACTCCCTTCTGCGTCCGGCTCATCCCGCCGCGCGGGCATTCGCAGCATCGACTAATTGCAAGAACCTGGAAAATCGTGTTATATCAGAAGTATCTCGTTCGTATCATCGAGCAGTACGAGATCAACCGAAACCTCATTCGCGCGGAGTCAATCATGGCCGTTCAACCCAGAGATCCCAAGAAAGCCAGACCGAGCCCGAAAAGAAAAAAACGGAGACCGTGCTCCTCTCCGCCGAGGAGCTTCAGCGTCTTTCCGGCGGGAAGAACCGGGACACCCGCCGTCGTCAACCACCATCCCGATCGACGTCACGGTCGCTGGCTGCCGTGACAGATGGCGTACCATAGATCCGTCTCGACGACGTCGGTCGTCGCTCTTGCCTGAGATCGCCAGCGATGCGATCTCGATGTCGTCGACATTCCTGGAATTCCGAGGACCGTCGGCCCTCCGCGATCGCCGGCTAGCCCGCGATGCACCTACTCGATTCCTCATTTCCCGATCACCGATCTACCCGAAGCGGCAGCTAGGCGTGACGTCGATCTCGCGAACCATGTCGTTTTCGGATCCGTGTGCAAGCCGTCGTTGAAGCGACGGCCAGTTCGGCCAGCGCGGTCTCGAGCATGGTGTCGCTGATTGACGACGATTCCCGAACGTCGATGATGTTCCTCGAGCCTACGAGGCGGAGATTGATCGATGAGCCTCGTGACGGTGTCGACACCATCTTCGCCGCCGAACCCGGCCAGAGTCTCGTTGGACCAATTGGACACGCTCGTCCGCGTGACGACCGTTCATGGATGGGTCTACCTCGGCACGCTCTTCGCCGTCTGCGCGGCGGCGGTGGCTTTCGCGGTGCTCTATCAGGTTCCGACCAAGGTCAATGGTGAAGGAATACTCCTGATCGACAGAGACACTCTCTCGCAGGTGCGGGCCCGGGCGACGGGGCGGCTGATTTCGCTGCGGGTGAAGCTCGGCGATCCGGTCGCGCCGGGCGAACAGATCGGCGAAATCTCTCAAAATGAGCTCGAGGATGCGATCCACGAGGCCGAATCGAAATTGAAGGATGTCGAGCGCGAAGACCAGGAGCTCACGCGGCACGAGCAGAAAGAGCGGGAAACGCAGACCGAGTCGATCGAACGCGTACGGCGAGCGATTCACGGAGGCTCAGGCGACCTCTCGTGATAAACTGAAGATCGCCGAGAGTATCGCCGTGGGCGACGACCGGCTCCGCGCCAGGAAATACCTGGGCGACATCGAACTGCTGGAGTCGCGCGAAAAGCTGTATCAGATCAAGGACGACTTGAACAAGGGCAAGTCACGGCTGGCGGAGCTGGATCTGGAGGCGACCAAGGGTGAGATCGCGAGGCACCGTGCGCAGCTCGAACGCCGGCTGAAGATCCAGCAGTTGAAGACCAGGCTCGAGCTGGACCGCGCCAAGCTGATCGCGCACGTCGCGAATCGTCAGTCAGGTCCACGGCCGGGTCGTTCAGGTGCTGAGCGCCAGCGGCGAGCTGGTCCACGAAGGTTCGCCGGTCGTGCTGCTTCATGGCCCCAAGAGCGAGCAGGGGCACCGACGACGACGCCGGCCCCTACGAATCGATCATTTTCGTGCCGGCGGGCGAGGGGAAGAAGATCGATCTCGGCGATCCGGTCGAGGTGAGCCCGGCGACGGTCAAACGTGAAGAGCATGGATTTATCCGCGGGCGCGTGGTGGCCATCTGGGAGATGCCGGCGACCAAGCTGGCGATGGAGGCCGCGCTCGAGCATCCGGAGCTGGCCGAAGCCTTTCTCAAGCGGTATGCGCCGGGGGTGTTGCTTCGCGTTCACGTCAAGCTCGACGAACGCGGCGATTCCAGCACCGCCGGGCCGAGCGGGTCACGCTCAAACCGCGGAAACCGCTTCCGCTGGTCGTCGTCGTCGGGGGACGTCTCAGCCGCTCAAGACCGGCACGATGTGCCAGGCCGCGATCGTGGTCGACCGGCAGAGGCTGATCAAACTGATCCTGCCCTGGACCAAGAAGGCCGTCGGGTCTGATTAAGAAAACTCGGCGAGCGGGAAGATCTTTCGCGGATGCCAAATCTGATGGGTAGTTCAGGTTCGCGGAAGTATCGCCCGGTCAGGACACCGACCGTCCTGCAAATGGAGGCCGCCGAGTGCGGTGCCGCCGCGCTGGCGATCATTCTGGAGTTTCATGGCCGCTATGTTCCCCTCGACGTGCTGCGCGACGACTGCGGCGTCTCGCGCGACGGCAGCAACGCGTTTTATATCAAGGAAGCCGCCAAGAGGCACGGACTGGAAGGCAAGGCCTTTCGCAAGCCGGCCGATGGCCTGTTCAACCGGCCGCCTCCGTTCATCGTCTTCTGGGAGTGGAACCACTTTCTGGTCGTCGAGGGATTGCGGCGGGGAAAGGTTTACCTGAACGATCCCGCGAGTGGCCGCCGGACGATCGGCTTCGACGAATTCGAGCGCGGTTACAGCGGCATCGCGTTTACCTTCGAGCCCGGCCCGCAGTTCGTCAAGGAAGGCAAGAGGCCCAGCGCGGTTCTCGGGTCTGGTCCGGCGGCTCTCGACCTCCAAGACCGCGCTCGTCTTCGTGATTCTGGCCGGGTTGGCCCTGGTGATTCCCAACCTCGTGCTGGCCGCGTTTCAGCGCGTCTTCATCGATGAGATCTTGATCCAGGGGCACCACGCCTGGCTCAAGCCGCTGCTCTGGGCCATGGCCGTGACGGCCGCGTTTCGGCTCGCCGCGGCCGGTCTGGAGCAGGTCTATCTGACGCGCCTCGAGATCCGGCTGACGCTGGTCGAGTCGATCGGATTCATGTGGCACGTCTTGCGGCTGCCGGTCGCGTTTTTTCAGCATCGGTGGACCGGCGATCTCGTCAGCCGGGCGTCGAGCACGGCGCGAGTGGCCCGACTGATCTCGGGCGAGCTGGCGACCACGGCGGTCAGCCTGCTGACCCTGGTGGTCTACGTGGCCGTCATGCTCCCCCGTGACCCGCTTCTGGCCGCCGTCGGAGTCGGAATCAGCAGTCTGAACCTGGTTGCCATCCAGTGGCTTGGCCGCTGGCGGGCCGACCGAAACCGGTCGATCGAGCAGATCCGGGGGCGGCTCCTGGCCGGCGTCATGTGGGCGATCCAGATGATCGAGAGCGTCAAGGCCGCCGGTTCCGAGTCGGACCTGCTGGTCCGCTGGAGCGGCGACCAGGCCCGGATGATCAGCGCCGAGCAAGCGCTGGGGTTCTGGGATACGCTCTTGCTCGTTCTCCCCCCTGCTCCTGGCGAGCCTGACCGCGGTCATGGTCCTGGGCCTGGGTGGTCGAGAAGTCGTTTACGGCGGCCTGAGCATCGGCGTTCTGGTGGCGTTCCAGTCGTTACTGGCCTATTTCAATCAACCGTTCCGCGATCTGGCGCGGCTCGGGACCGACGTCCAGGAGCTTCGCGCCGACCTTGACCGCATCGACGACGTTCGCAACCGGCCGATCGACCCGGTCTTTACGTCGGCGAGCTCGGCTCGCTCGAGTCCGCAGTGGCGATGCTCAGGCGGCGAGCCGTCGCGTCCCAACCGCGACGGCTGAGCGGGCAGATCGAATTCCGGCGAGTGACCTTCGGCTACAACCGGACGGTCGAGGAGCCTTTGATCAAGGATTTCTCGTTCGTGGCCCGCCCGGGCCAGCGCATCGCCCTGGTCGGCAGCTCCGGAAGCGGAAAATCGACGATCGGCCGCCTGGCCGCCGGGCTGTACCAGCCCTGGAGCGGCGAGATCCTCTACGACGGCAAGCCCTCGACCGAGCTGCCGCGCGAGGTCTTCGTCAACACGGTCGAGCTGGTCGACGCGGAGATCTGTCTGTTCGAGGGCTCGGTCCGCGAGAACCTGACTCTTTGGGACGAGATGGTTCCGATCGGACCGGCTCATCCAGGCCGGCGTCGACGCGGCGATCCACGGCGACCTGCTTCAGCGGCGGGGAGGATATAGCGCGGCCGTCAGCGAGCAGGGGCGGAATTTCTCGGGCGGCCAGCGCCAGCGGCTGCAGATCGCCCGGGCCCTGGTGCGCGATCCCAGCCTCTTGATTCTCGACGAGGCCACAAGCGCGCTTGACCCGAAGACCGAGATGATCGTCGACGACAACCTGCGCCGCCGCGGCTGCACCTGCCTGATCATCGCCCACCGGCTCACGACGATTCGAGACTGCGACGAGATCATCGTCCTCTCCGGCGGCCGGGTCGTGCAGCGCGGAACACACGACGAGCTCTTCGCCGTCAGCCAGGGCGAGTACGCACGCCTGGTGTCGCATCAGGCGCTGCCCGGCCCGCGATCCGGCCGTTTTTCGCTGATGCGACAGCCCGGCGCCGGCACAGTCGATCGTGCCGTTTCGGGGCGACGCGAGCGAAGAGATCGCGAGCTGGGAGACGTCTTCCGCGAAGGACTCGCCGATCCCGTTTCACGATCAGGAATCGGACCCGGCGCGGTTCATCGTCGAGGAGCTATTGCCTTACAGCCGGCCGGAGCAGACGGCCGCCAATCTTCCGCTGGCGCTCGACGATCCCGAGGCCGTCTGGTGGGTATCCTCGGGAAGTGTCGACGTCTTCTTCACGCAGGTCGAGCCCGGCGCGACCGCGGGCCGAAGGCGCCACCTGTGCCGGGTCGAGGAAGGGGGTTCGATCTTCGCGATCAGCGGCGTGCGCGGCCGATCGGGCGGCGGCCTGCTGGCCGTCGGGGCCGGGACCGGCGCAGCTCTTGAAGTTCGCCCGGGGAGACTTGATCCGGCTGAGCTTCGAGGAAGGGCTTTCCGAACAGGTCGCGGTGTTGATCGACGACTGGGTGATCCGCGTCGGCCGCGCGCTGGCCCGATCCGCCGGAACGCAGCCGCGCCACGAGCTCGAACGGGAGCACGATCGCCGATTTCGACCGCGACGCCCGCTTCGGCGTCCGCGAGGGAGTCGCCTGGGTCCGCCACCTGCTCGGCACGTCGGCTTTTCTCGACCGCGTTCCGCTTGTCGACGACGAGCTCCATGCCCGCTTTCCGCTGACCGAGCATCTCTGGCTCACGGCGGCGACGGCGTGCCGGGTGACCGCCTGCGACACCACGACCATGATTCGCATGGGTGATCCCTGGGCGGGCCTCGACGATTTTCACCGAGCCGCTCCTCGATTTCATCGCGGAAATCGAGGAGCAAGAAAACGTCGCGCGCTGGTCGGAATTCCAGCGGTCGATCGCCCACGAGGCGGCGCTCTTCGAGTCGGTCTCGTCGCGGCTGGCCGCGGCGGCCAACACGACGGCCGACTCGGTCGGTCGATCCCGTCGGACGACGCACTTCTGACGGCCTGCCGCGCGGTCGGACAATACATGGGCATCGAGGTCCGTCCGCCCCACAAGATCGGCGATGAATCGCGTCGGCGCATCGAGCGACCCCCTGGGAGACCTGGCGCGAGCCGGAGGTTTTCAGGTGCGGCCCGTCACGCTTGCCGACGGCTGGTGGCGCCGCCGTGGCGGCGACCCGCTGCTCGGACGGATGAGCGGCGACAGGGCATGAGCCCGTGGCACTCGTGCCGGTCCGGCCGCGCACGGGCCGGCTCGGGCCGGCTTACGAGCTGCATGATTCCGAAGGGCGCCGGCCAGCCCGTCGACCTCGAGCTCGCCGGACGCATCGATCCGACGGCCTGGATGTTTTACCGGACGCTCCCGGACAACGTCACTCGAGCAAGTCCGACCTGATCGGCTTCAGCCTGAGCCTGCCCGGCCTGGGACGCGAGCTGGCGATGGTGTTCGTCATGGCCCTCTTCGGCGCGCTCCTCGGCTTGTCGATTCCCGTGGCCTCCGGCATCATCGTCGACCAGGTCCTGCCGGCAGCCGATCTGTCCAGGCTCGACCATCGTCTGCCTGTTCCTCGTGGTCATGATCGTCGCGGCCGCGATTTTCCAGGCGATCCAGGGGCTCTTGGTCTTGCGCATCGAAGGCCGGGTCTCGGCGACGTTGATACCGGCATTCTGGGACCGCTTGCTCCGGCTGCCGAGCCGGTTTTTCGCCCGGTTTTCCTCGGGTGACCTGGCCTTGAGGGCGATGGAGCTCTCCGAGGTCTTCAAGAAGGTCTCCGGGGCGGCGGTGGCCACCGTCGTCACGGGCTTCTTCTCGTTCTTCAACCTGGCCCTGCTTTATTACTACAGTTGGAAGATGGCCCTGTGCACGACCTTTCTTCTGGCCGTCTTGCTCGCCGTGACGCTGTTGCTCCTGGGGGGCCTGCTTCGTTACGAGAGCTCGATCCGCGCGATCGACGGGGCGATCTCCGGCCTGCTCCTCGAGCTCTTGGGCGGGATCAGCACGCTTCGAACGGCGGGGGCCGAGGGCCGCGCCTTCTCGCGCTGGGCGCGGCGCTACACCGATCGGCTCGCGCTGGCGATCCGTGCCCGGCGATTCTCGAGCGGGATTCATCAATGGCTGGCCGTTTATCCGATTCTGACCGCCATGGTTGTTTATATCGGGGCCATTCACCTCGACCCGAACTTGATGGATACGGGCAGCTTCCTCGCCTTCAACATCGCCTTCGCCAATCTCATGGCGGCCGTCCTGGAGGTCGGCTACACCTCGATCGGGCTGCTCGAGCTGTTACCCAGGTATGAACGGATCAGGCCGATCCTCGAGGAGGAGCCCGAGTTCGCCGCGGCCGTCCTCGAACCGGTTCGGCTGATGGGCGCTCTCGCCTTGAACCATGTGTCGTTCCGCTATCCCGCCCAGGAGAAAGGGGCGAAGGTTCTCGACAACGTCAGCCTTCAGGTCCGCCCGGGCGAGTTCGTGGCGATCGTGGGCCCGTCGGGCTCGGGAAAGTCGACCCTGATGCGGCTCTTGCTCGGCTTCGAGGCTCCCGACTCGGGCACGGTCACCTACGACGGCCGCGAGCTGGCCACCCTCGATCCGCGCGAGGTGAGGCGCCAGATCGGCGTGGTGCTGCAACATTCCGAGCTCATGCCGAGCGACATCTTCAACAACATCGTGGGCTTCGCGCCCTATCTTGACCATGGACGACGCCTGGCGGGCCGCGCGACTGGCCGGCCTCGAAGACGACATCCGCCGGATGCCCATGGGAATGTACACGCTGGTGGGCGAAGGCGGCGGAAACCTCTCCAGCGGCCAGAAACAGCGGCTGCTTGATCGCCCGGGCGATCGTGCGCGGCCCCAAGATCCTGCTGCTTCGACGAGGCGACCAGCGCCCTCGATAATGTCACTCAGGCGATCGTCAGCGACAGCCTCACCAACCAGCTCAAAGGGGTCACGCGGGTCGTGATCGCCCATCGGCTCGATGCGATCGTGAACGCCGATCGCATCTACGTCGTCAAGGATGGCCGGATCGCCCAGTCCGGGCGATACGAACAGCTCATGGAGGAACCAGGCCCGTTCCGAGACCTGGCCCGCCGGCAGATTCGGTTGAGAAACGTGCGAAAATCCTGCGCCCTCACTTGACGCGAGCGGTCCCTTGGGCGTGGCCTTGCCGATCGCGGTATCTTGATGCTTCTTGGGTACGACCTTGATCAAGAACGGCGTGCTCGAGGCGGCTGATATGGCCGACGTCATCGACCGCTTGAAGACGGAACTCGTGCACGCCCACGCTCTGCGGCGTCGTGATCTGGACCTCGATAGTTGTTGTTCCTGTGGCAGTTGGCTTGCACCCACGACGACGCCCTCGGGTGTGACGACCTGGATGAGGGTGTGGTAATGATAAGTGCCCACCAGGATCGGCCGCTCGAGCGGCGTCTTGATGTGCTGGGGTCGGCCTGGATGCCGTTATTCTTCTTGATTCTCGGGAGCTGCGGCGGCGGCATGGGACGGCCGATGGCCAGGGCGGTCTCGAGCACGAGCGTATTGTCGTTGGTCGCCAGGTAGCACCGGCATGCACGCTCGCCGTGTCGACCTGCGAGGTGAGGGTGAACAAGGGCATTCCAAGCAATACGACTGAGCCAGTAGATGTACATAAACAAAAAAAAAAAAAAACAACAAAGCAACGACGACAAACGCCATCACACACACACAAAATCAAAAAACCAAAACCAATCAAACACACACACACACACACACACACACACACACACACACACAACCAAAACAAAACCCACCACCACACCATCAAGCAACACAAAAATGTCATCACACACACCAACACAAACCACACACACACCACCAATCCGGCCACACACACACACACACACACACACACACACAAAAAAAACAGATCGCTTAAGGACCGGGTCGTCGCAGACTAAAGAGGCGCTCATCGGACGTAAGCCGGGACGTCATGGGCAAGGTGGTGCCCGCTCACGCCGTCCATGACCCGTTCGTCGTACGTTGGCGCGTAGGCGTCGCGAATAGCTCTGTCGACCTCGGCCCGCAGGGCCTGAGTTCGCTCGGGGCCGAGGAACCCGGGTAGAAGGACTAAAGTCTAAGGTCCGGAAATGGTCGATTTGTTGTTGATTTATCACGGGTTCCCCTCCTGTGGGACTTGTCGGGAGCGCTACCGGGACGACAGCCCGGACAGGAGGTCCCCGGCCGCGCCTTTACTGGTGACGGGCCTGATCAGTGAAGGGGTGTTCAGAGCGTCGAACGATGACGCACTGCACTCAGCTTACGGCCGCCTCCAGGGCCTCGTCCGCCCTTCGGGCGCGTCTCGCGCATCAAGGCGGGCCATCGGCTCCTGGCCGAGTGGCAGTGGGCTCGGGGCGCTAGGTGGAGCGGTCCTGGCCCAGACGAGCAGCCAGGAACTGACGCTCGGCCTCGTCACTGGCCAAGTCCAGCGCCCGGCGATCAGCCTCGGCCGCCTCTTCTGGCTGCCCCAACTTTCGCAGCAGGTCCGCCTTCATGGCCGGCAGGTATTGGATGTTCGCCAGTCGGCCGTCAGCTTCGAGTCTTTCGACCTCTTCGAGCGCCTTTCCTGGTCCGGACACCATCGACAACGCGGACCGCCCGGGTCCAGGGCCCACCACCGGTGACGGCCACACGGACAGCAGGGCGTCGTAGAGGGCCAGGATTCGAGGCCAGTCGGCCCTCGGTAAGTTTGCGCTTCAGCGTGGGGAGAGGCAGCGGCGGCCTGCAGGACGTACCGCCGGCGGGGCCGCTCCGGAGGCTGTACATGATCAGTTCTGGGCTTCGGCGCTGGCAGACGGCTCCGAGAGCGCCCGGTCCTGCTCTGGCCAGGGGCAGGAAGACGGCCATTGGCCGCGGTACGGGTGGCCCTCCGAGCATCAGTTACCAGCATTAGCGCCAAGAGGCCCCGGACCTCGTGCTCATCAGGCATCAGGTGGCGGAGCACCCTGGCCAGGTGGATAGCCTCGTTCATCAGGTCGGTGCGCATCAGCGGCTCACCAAATGGCGCTGTGTGCCCCGTGGTGAACACCAGATGGACAACGCCCAGGACAGTGCGCAGCCGGTCGGGCAGCTCGGCCGCGTCGGGGCCCTGCATGGGCAGACGGGCAGCCGAGATCTTCCTCTTCGCCCTGGTCAAGCGGGCGGACATGGCCGTCTCGGAAACGAGTAACACCCGGGCAATCTCCGCCGTCGACAGACCGCACACCAGCCTGAGTGTGAGACCGAAGTCGAGCCTCGGGCGGCAGCGCAAAACGGTAGCACACGAAGATCAGCCGTAACCGTTCGTCGGGTACCAGCACCTTGACGTCTTCAACGACCTCTTCGTCCATGTCCACCTCGTCTTCGGCCGCATTGACGGGTTCGACCAGCAAGGGCATCTTCGAGCGCAGCGTCGTCTGCCGTCGACGGACGTCGATGGCCCGGCGTTTGGCCGCGGTGGTTAGCCAGGCGGCCGGCTTCTTCGGGATCCCGGTCCTGGCCCAGCTCACCAGCGCGGCCGCGTAAGCTTCCTGCGCACGCACTCTTCGGCCAGGTCGAGGTCGTGCACAGGCAGGTCGTCGCGGCCACTACCAGTGCCCACTCAGAACGGTGTCTCGGCGACCGCTCGCCTCCACCGGACCCGGCCTTGTCATTGCCCAATGCTCACTTGCCCAATGCTCATCGCCCGGCCGGCGGGTGCACCTCGCCGCCGGCCATGGGCCGCACCTCTACCCCGCCTCCGTCGTGCAGGATTGGGTTGTTCGGGACCAGCTCCAGAGCGGCGTCCAGGTGGGGCGCCTCGATGACGTAAAAACCGACCACGACCTCCTTCGTTACTTGAGAGTGCTCGTCGGTGACCACGTCTCCCCGCAACGTCGTGGCCGTGCTGGCCGGCTCCAGGGCGAAGGGCAGTACCCATGGCACCAGCCTTCCTGACCTCCTCGGCGTGACGGTCGTACGGCTCGAGCTCTTCAGGTGTCGGGGCCTGTTCGACGTCGCCGACCGGGGCGTACATCAGGATCGGGGATCGAGCCATTGATGGCTATCCTTTCATCTCGTAGTTGACGTCTAACATCAAGCCGTCGAACGAGCCAGAGGAATTCGACAACCTTGTTTGCCAGAAACGACAACCGAACCCTAGCGGTGTTGTCCCGTCGCCTTCTGGCGGCGCTAAGCCCGACTCGGCCTTCATCTTTGCCTGGTCCGTGCTCATTGCCGACGCCGTCCCGTCGGCGCTACCGTAACGACTGTTAGGCGGTGGCCGGCACCCAGTCATCGCAACGGCACGCCCGTTTGGGCGCGACCAAGGAGAGACACCACGTGGCGATTGACACTTTCTTCTCCTTCGAAGGCATTTACGCGAACGTCGACGACGCCCTCGAGGCTACGAAGCGGTGAAGCTTATGCACACCGAGCTGGGCCTGATCGACGCTTATGACGCGGCGGTCGTCGAGCACAAAGAAAACGGCAAAGTCAGATAGTCAAGAAGCACGAAACCCCGACCCGGGTTGGCGGCGTGCTAGGTGAGGCGTTGGACTGGCCACCGGCCTGGTCATTGCCCTGTTCCCGGGGGCGGCAATCGGAGCCGGTCTCCTTCTTGGCACCACCGCCGGGCGCGCGCTGATCGGCGTCATGGCCGGGAATGCCTCTGGCGGCATGAGCCGGGGCGACCTGAAGAGCTGGGCGAAGCACTCGACGCCGGTCAAGCGGGACTGGTTGTGGTGGCCGTGGCGGACACACAGGCCAAAATCAAGGAGGCCATGAAACGGGCCGAAAAAGTCCACGCCAAGGAGCTCAAAGCCGATCACACGGCTATCCAGGAAGAAGTAAAGCAAGCTGCGGCCGCACCATAAACGAGGCCACCGCGGCTTCCTTCGCCGCTGGGCTCCGGTTAGCCTTGCTGTGGCCCCGGAAATAGGCAATAAAAGGGGGCTGAGTGGGGCTGGCCACGTAGCCGGGTCTTCATTTCAGCCGTCAAGTCATGTTTTTGGTAAGAATCGCCCTGGCGTCGGCGCTCGGGCCGCGGCGTTGAATTAGTCGCCCGCGCCCTTCGGCGTAGTGCCCGCTTACGAGGCCATGGCTCCGGTCGATGACCGTTGGATGGACACGACGGTGCGCCGGGTACCAACAGTGGTGCGGCTCCCTCATCGACACGGCCTGCCGGCGGCACGATCGGGAAGTAACCACCATCCTTGAGATCGGTGGGGGGGACCGGGTCGTTGACACAAAGGCTGGGCCAACGTGGCGACCAGGTGACCGGCGTCGTAGGCGGTCCGCTCCGCGATGCTCGGGTAGAGCCCGAGAGAAACTGACATTGTCGGCTCGGCTTGGTCCACGCACGTTTGCCCGATGTCTGAGCCGCCACAAGCGCCTGAAGCGCCCGGTCTCTCGGTGTCTACGACGCCGCCGTCTGTTGTTTCGACGTCGTCAACTACTTCGTCGAGGACGGTGAGCTGGCTCGAGTTTTCCGCCAGGTCCGCGGGCGCTTCAGCAATACGTACGAGCTGAAGCGGCCAGGAGGAACATGGCCACCACCACCACCACCATGGCCGATTGCTTAAT
>CAVTOQ010000008.1:0-95073 GCA_963736475.1 Vulcanimicrobiota bacterium
ACCTCGTGCTCGAACCCGGGGAGACGATCATCAACGTCGCGGTCGGCGACTCGGTGCGCTGGCTCATTGCGCCGGCGTCGAGCGGCGGCGGCGATGGCGCCACACCGCACGTGCTCGTCAAGCCGACCGAAGCCGGCCTGCGCACGAACCTCATCGTGACGACGAACCGGCGTACGTACTACTTGACGCTCGTGTCAAGCTACAACTTCCCGATGCCGCGGATCGGCTTTCTCTATCCGCAAGACCCGCAGCAGGCTTTTGCCACTGCCGCTGTGGGGCGCGGGGTACGCGTGGGCGCACCGCTGCCCGATACAGCGATCGACAAGCTCGATTTCAACTACCGCATGAGCGGCGACCGCGACTTGCAGCCGGTGCGCGTCTTCAACGACGGCACGCACACGTATCTGCAAATGCCGCAGGGCATGCGCGAGGTTCCGGTGCTCTTCGCGATCGGCAGCGACGGCGGCGATACGCTCGTGAACTACCGTTTCACCGGCCTCTACTACGTCGTCGACGGCGTGCCGGCGGGCATCGCGCTCGTCGAGGGCAGCGGCAAGCACCAGCGCCGCGCGCTCGTGACGCGCGGGAGCTAAATCATGGATCCAAAACATCCATC
This sequence comes from Vulcanimicrobiota bacterium, assembly GCA_963736475.1. Lineage (GTDB taxonomy): Bacteria > Vulcanimicrobiota > Vulcanimicrobiia > Vulcanimicrobiales > Vulcanimicrobiaceae > Cybelea. The sequence continues at coordinate 617 of CAVTOQ010000008.1, forward strand.
GCCGGTCGAGCTCGTCGAAAAAGCTTGGCGGGGCCCAGTTCTCGGGGTCATCAAGATCAGCGCGAAAGCCGGGTTCATGGCAGCGCTGCTGCTCGCCGGACTCGTCGGCCTGATCGTCTACGGCATATCGACGGCGGGACACCGCCGCGCTTCGAATCTCAACTCCGCAGCAAACCTGACGAAAGCTTCCGAGCAGCAGACGCCGTGGTGGAACGCCATTCCTGATGCCCAGCCCTCAGCGCTGCGGCTTCCCACGCTTCCGGTCCCCGCACAGGTTCCGCCGCTGCTTAAACAGGCTGAGAACTCCGTGCACGTGCCGGCACTCGCGCCAATCTCCGCTACGCAGATGCAAGCAGCGCAGCTGGCGCACGAGCGGGAAGAGCGCCGCCGGGCGCTACTCGATGCGGCGCAAGCAGCGCCGGTCATGGTGCGGCTCAACGAGAACGGAACGCCGGAGCTTGCCGGTGCGACGCAGCCGGCGCCCGGTTCTCTGCCCTCGCCGGTGCTGCCTCCGGGATCGCAGGAAACGCATCGCAACCGCGAGCGTCTGAAAGTCAAGACGAGCGCGATGCCTTTCTGACCTCGGCCGCAAGCGCTTCGCGCGATCGAATCTTCGCGGCACGCCAAGACGATCCGTCGCCCTACGAACTTCACGCCGGTAGCGTCATACCGGCCGTCCTGCTAACCGGGATCAACGCGGATCTTCCCGGCACGATCGTCGCGCAAGTGCGCAACGACGTCTTCGACAGCGTCACCGGGCGCTATCTCCTTATTCCGCGCGGCACGAGACTCGTCGGCACCTACGATAACCGGATCGTACAGGGCCAACGCCGCGTTCTTGTTGCGTGGACGAGGCTGCTCTATCCCGACGGCTCGAGTGTCGACCTCCTCGGCATGCCTGGGACCGACGAGGCTGGGTACGCCGGTTTTGGCGCCAACGTCGACGAGCACCTCAATAAGGTCTTCACGTCCGCACTGCTGCTCAGCATCATCGGCGCGGGGGCGCAGTTGAGTCAGCCGCAGCAGTCATCGAGCCTGTACGCGGCGCCGAGCGTTGGGCAAACGATTGCCGGCGCCGTCGGACAGCAGATCGGCAACACGAGCATCCAGCTCACGCAGCGGCAATTGGAAATCCCGCCGACCCTTGAAGTGCCGCCAGGTTATCTTTTCAACGTGCTTGTCGATCGCGACATCGTGTTGACCGCGCCGTACGGCGAGGCGGGTGCACGATGACGCTCCATGCACTTGCGCTGGCAGCGCTCATTGGCGCATTGTGCGCCCGACCGTCGCGCCATCAACCATGGCGGCGATCGTACAAGTGGAAAGCGGCGGCAATCCGCTCGCGATCGGCGACAATACCACGAGGCGTTCGTACTACCCGCACGACCGCGCGACTGCGGAACGTCTGGCGCGCCGGCTGCTGGACGCGGGGCACTTGCTTGACCTCGGGATCGCTCAAATCGACAGCATGAACTTCGCCGGTTTTGGCGTGACCGCGCACACGATCTTCGATCCGTGCACGAATCTGAGCGTCGGCGCGAGGATCCTCAGCGGCGACTACGCCTTCGCTGCGCGGCGATATGGCGATGGTCAGGTCGCGCTGCGGCATGCAATCGGCATGTACAACACCGGGCGCCTCAATGCTGGAGCGCGCTACATTGCGCGCGTGCTCGCCGCCGCTGCAATTCGTGACGGCTACGCTCAGAGCTCGCGCGTCGCTGCGAAGCGCGACGCGATGCATTCACCTCTCCTCGTGCGCGTGGCGATCACGCGGCACGAAGTACGCGGCACGCATCGCAAACGAGTCACACCGGCGCGCTCGCCGATTCTCGTGTCGAATGTCTCGCACGTCGTCGTCTTCTGAGCTGCAATGGGCCAGCCCGTTCTCACGGCGACCCTCGCGCTCGCCATCGCGGTCATCTTCACCGCGGCAATCGCGATCGTCACCTTAGCGGCCGAAACGCTGAGCCGCGCGGTCAAGCTCACGGGGTTGTTGCGCGTCATTGCTTTCGCGGTCGTCGCACTTCAGCGCGCCGATCTGCGGATCAATTTCACCGGCAGCATGCCGATCGGCATCTACTTGCTGTTACCATTGCCAGCCCAACGGCGTGAAACGCGGCATGCTCGTCGCCGCCTGCGCTCCCGCCCGCGCGGCAGAAATCGGCCGGCAACGCGGCTATCTTGGCGCCGGGCCCTGCGCGGACGACACCGAGCTTTTGCTCAAATCCGTCGCGGCGATCGCCGGCGACGAGGTTGACGTGACGCCGCCGGCGTGGTGGTCAACGGCCTTGCCTGCTCCATAGCCGGCCTGCTTCCGCGCGACCGGTCCGGGCGGCGGTTAGTGCCGTGGCCCAGGGGCGCCTATCGCTTGGCCGCGGGCGAGGTCTGGCTTTACGCCCCGAACGATCGAAGCTGGGACTCCCGCTATTGGGGTCCGGCCGCAAATGGCGATATCGTGGCTAAGGTCGTTCCGTTGCTGCGCTTTGCGAAGGAGACATACTACGGAGAACCGGAAGTCCAGCGGCTAGAAACGGCTCCAACGCTACTGCCCTGAAGCGTACTCAGCCGCATACTCAGATTCTCTGCATAACTGATCATTCTGGTCGTGGTAATTAAATAACGGATGGACGCATTTTCCTCGACGAGCAAGATCGTCGCTGAGTTAGAAAGAAATCATCTTTGTCAGCTTAACGCCACGTTCGCATGGACTGACGGCTTGCGAGATTGCATCACTGGGGGCGTCCAGTTCGGCGCCCTTGACCGGACGCATCGCAACGCGCCACGAGGGTTCCCCCTCGTCGTTGCGATCGGCATCAACTATACGCAGGGAGGCGTCGAGTCCGCCGGGGAAGCTCGTTCCGTACCAGAGCAGCAAAGACAAGCCCGGTACTATCCGAGGTACGGGATCGTACCACGCCGCGGTCGCAGCGATTGCGGCATTCCAACGAAATAAAACTGCGTGGCTCACTGCTTCATCGTTAGGGCCTTGCAAGAGCCCGCAAGGCACGTTCGTCTCGAACGCGGACGCGGCGGATGCCATCACGGACGGCTTCATTTTGCTCATGACCAACCTTAGTCCGTTCATCACGAAACTCAAGTGGCAGGAACAGATCAAAAAGACGCCTGTGGCGTGCCGTTACATTCTCGATACGTGGCCCAACAGGCGGTATCTCGATGATCTATTCTGCGCCGTTGGCACATCGACAGCGCTCTGGATCGGTCACAGCTCGATCTATGGGACCGACTGGGTCTGGCCCGATTTTCTCAAGTTGATGGCGTGCTGGAATGTAAAGAATTGGCTTCTCACGCCGAACCTTAACGGTATGGCAGCCCAACTGCACTTTAAAGGTGCATTCGCAAAAGCGAGTCATGCGTTCTTCCCGCTCTTCCGTCCGTAAGTCGGCAGCGAGTCTGTGCAGTGCTCACGCTCTAAGGCGACGGCGTAAGCGGCTGCCCTTAAGCTAACGCTATGCCCCTCCGCGCGAATCAGCCGCCTTCATCTCCTTCGCGAGCCTCCCGGTTGAGGTGATCACAAATTAGCGCCCGTCCTTGCCTTGAAGCCGCAACCCGCTCCCAATCTACGTCACGAAGTGCATCGCGAAGTTTTGCACGTTGCCGCTCTGACATCTGGTCTCGCGACTTGTAAAGAGCGTCCGCGCGAGCTGCGAGAATGCCACCAAAGATCCTGTCAGCAATCGTTTGGCCGCCAACATGGATCCGTTCTCCAGGGATGAGTAGCGTATCGTAGCGCCAGTCACCGAGAGAGTCCGCTGAATTCTTAACAGCGAAGCTATAACGACGCCGCTCAGAATCGCCAAGGTGTAAAGGCGGTCGTGCCTCCCAATGATCTGTAAGTCGTTAGCCATATTGAGATATGCATTTAATCCAAGGAACTGTCCATGGCCGTCAGGTCCGCAGAAGAAAATGTGCTGCTCAATCTCTTCGGGGTACTGCTGTGCCCCAAGCAGGTACAGACGCAAGCGCCCCGCAGCCTCTTCCATCGCCGCCACTTCGTCCGGTAGGTAGTCGAAGTCGCCCGTAGTGCGGGTACGAAGTCGCGATACTATCCGCGCCACGAGAGAAGCGACGAAGTAGCGATCTGCTTCGGTACAGTCAAATTCATGCGCTCTATCGTCAAGGAACGGATGAAAGATTCGGTTCGCAAACGAGGTTTCTGCGTCACTGAAGCGGCGGTTGTCGCAATCTGGGCAAAGCAGCGGCTCCTTCACGCCGTCTTGAATCCGCCGATTCGGATTTTCGCCGCGCAAAAATCCGCTTGGACCGTCTTTCTTCAAGCGGCGTACTGCGAAATCGGGTATTAGATGACCCTCAACGAGCGGAGGTGGTCCACCGCACAGAAGGCACTGCATTGGACTCGCACTCATGGCGCGCTTAACCGAACCACCGCCGAGACTCGAGTCTACGCTTGAGCGACTTTTGTACACTCCAGGCGACGGAGCCATTAAGGCCCCAACTGCAGACGAGCTCCCGCTGGGCCTCGAGGAGCTGGATGTAAAGTTCAAGAAGAGCCCGCGAGGGCTCCGAAACGACATTCGTAAGTTGCGCGAGGTTCGAAGCGCGACCGTTTACAATCGCGGCGACGGTTTCCTCAGCCGCTTTTTCGAAGCGCTCTAGTTCATAACTGCGCAGGTAGCTTTCTAGGCCGAGCCTAGTAAGGCGAATTGCGTTTGGCGGCAAACCGCCGCGCGCGGATGGCTCTTCAATGTAGTAGTGACGCCGGAACATCGCAATCGCTGTCACGACATCGTCCCTTTCGATGCCGTGCTCAGCGGCGAACGCGAACATTTCGCCGACATTTACAAACACGTCGTCGCTTTGGAGTTTACGCTGACAGGCGAAGGCGAAGAGGACCTCGTCTTGCGCGGTAAGGCCAAGTTTGCCGCTCAGCGGGATTTTGGTCCACGTCGGCGGAGGCGCCACCTCTGGATTGGGCTGCCCGTCGGCGTGCATCGCGCCGGCGACCTCGGCGGCGACCTGTACCGCGGAATCGCTGGGTTCTACTCGGATCCACTTGATGTGGCGTAGCGGAATCGGAACCTGATCATCGGGAAGCCCGTCGATCAGAATCGGGATGAGTCGCGTGCGTTCGTGAAGTTTCCGAATAACAGACGCGCTCAACTCTTCGCGAACCCACGGGCGATTGACGCTTGTTGGGGAAAGTACGAACAACACGGCGTCGGAACCGCCAATGCCTTCATCAAAAACCCGTTTTACAAGATCGTCACCTGGACGAAAATCTTTGCGATCTAGAATTGGGCGAACGCCTTTTTGTCCCAGCGCATCGTGAAGAGCGTCGCAGAACTCCTCGTCGCCTGAATGGGAAATAAATCCGATCGGTGTGGCCAACTAACACTTCCTCAAGGAGTGCGCTTCGGCACCTGCGCGAGCCAATACTCGATGCCGTCGAAGGCAATCCTCGTCCGGCGTCGACTGAGCTGCCGCGAGAACATTTGCCCGTCGTCCCGGTAGTAGAGCAGCAGCCACGCGATGAGCTGCGCACGATCAGCGGCGCTGAGGCGCTTGATTGCGGCCTTCACGGCCGTCGCGTCGCGCGTAAGGTCGTCAGGTCGCTCGAACTGTGGCGGGCGCGCCATAGGCGAACAGGTGTTCGGTCAGCTCCAAGGAAACCCTAGCGCATGGAATCGGCCAACAGCAGCGAGGTCAAACGTCGCGGCGAGCTCAAAAGTACTGGTTACACGGGATCAACTTTGACGAGAGATCGCATGGCGATTGGGCCGTGCGAGCATGTCGATAAGGCGCTCGTTGCTGTATTCGTCGAGGCGATACAGCTCCTTTACGCTGCGGTTTCTGCAGCGCGGACGTTGCCACCAGCGTACGATCCAGAACGAAATGCCATACGGCAGATACTCGTCGCAAGTGCGGCGATTGCGGCCACTGAGGCTGAGGCATTGGTTACCCTGTGCTCTTTCGATCTTTGTGCTCCCGCGCGCATACACGCGCGTGCGCTGGGCGACATTGCGCGCCGAGGTCTGCTGCTTCCAAGCCATCCCGACATCGCTCTTAAGATGTTCGAGTCACTGGAAGCATCACGTAAGGAGCTGGTCAGGAAGATTCCCAAGGACCATCCGGCCCGAAAAGCGATGGAGCCGCTCTTTGACGATGCCGGCTCCGAGACCATGCAGAAGATCGAACAGGGCGCGTACGACGGGGATGACCAAAGCGCCGGCATTTTTATGGGACCGTACGAGTCGAAGGCCCTAAGCAAATGGAATCATGCTGACATTGTTGCGCTCGCCGACGCAGGTGATCGGCTGTTAGGTGCCGGCGAGCGAGTGCGCAGCACCCTTGCGGTCGACTCTGACGCAGATCTCGTGGTCCACCGCGGACTCGGGAAAGTTCTCGCGATACTGCACGTTATGGTAGAATTCTTCGGCGTGCAGATCCGCGAACGGCTCGACGAGCTCATCGCTCGCCACGCGACGTTCGTCGATCGATTTAAAGCGGAGACCGAAGCCTTGAAGCTAAGAATGGCTCAGGCCACTCATCGCATCGATGAAAGCGGGGGCATCACACGGTGACGTTAACCGCCAATCCGGAGGTCGAATACCCGCAGTGGGTGTTCTCGTCTTTAAGACGATTCGTGAAAATGTAGGGTCGGAAGCCGGAAAGCCGATCGTCCCGGGTCCTCGGTCGTTGACTTTTCATCGCAGCCGTGTTGAAAAGTATTTGCTTACCTCGGTAGCTATCCAGGAACCAATGCGCTGCCTCACATCCGCAGTTATTCCAAAGCTGCTCTGCATGTTGTGGTTGTAGCCAAGAACAAGAAGTGGTTTGGGAAGCGAGATTCCCGTGAGTCGGTCGATTTCACCACGGTAGGCAAAGCCACGATGGCGGTTTCCGCTTGGGAGCATCCATCCAGGCATCTCGATCTGTCGAAGCGTTGATCCGGTCATCGCCTGGAAGCTCTCCGCCACCGATTTCCCGTTAAGTATCAGGATTTGAATTTTAGATTCTTCCAGAAATTCGTGGCAAGATGTCAGCATTAGTGGCAAGGAGCTTGCGGCGTTTCTGCGGCGACAGTCTTCCCCATGTTGGACATGTCGCGTATGGGACAAGATCGAGATGACACGCGCCAGATCGGTATAGCGAAAACGGTGTGCTGGACATGATCTTGTCAAGCGGCCTAAACCAACGGTTGTATGGGTTCCTTGTGAAGTACAAGAAACAGGACTCAAGCATTAGTTCAATTTGGCGAGCATCCGCATCTACCCACTCAGAAAGCTGGAGTGACGAAAGCGTATGAAAGCGACGGGAACCGCCTGTCAGTTCGGAACCTGTCTGATCCGTAAATTTCTAAGTCGCTGGGATTTAGCCCGACTGTTGCTACCTTAGCGCCGGAAATATTACCAAAGACTGGAATCGGAGCCGCCCACGGTATGATCCCATTTCTTACAAGGTTCGCATCGCGCAGTCGGTTCAGCAGCAACGTAAATGTAGAATGCATCAACGCAGCCTTTTAGGATAGCTCGGCGAGCTGCCCTCCCGTTCCCAACCAACCCGCGACCCCGGGGCCGGGGGCCCGGACATTTTAGCCCCATCCGTCCCTGTCCATCGCCGATGCCGTCCGACTCGGAAGCTGAGGGCTTACACCCAGGTCGTCAAACAGTCGCTTAGCAGAAGCAAGATTGATCGTAAATCCGCGGCCCGCAGCCGGCGCCGCCACCCGGCAAGGCTACCGCGCTGGCGTGTCCCGCGCGCAAGGCGACCGCTGACGCGGCTCCGCTGTGCTCCGGCCTTGCGCGTGGGTCCCTTCGCGCGCGGTTACGCCGCCGTGCGGCGGCGCCATTGTCGGGCCGCGGGAGAGAAAAAAGTGATTGAAGTTTATGGTACGACTCTTGCCTGCATTACAGAAATCAAGCGCGGCATGCTCGTTCGCCGACTGGCCGGCTTTCACGTCGTCGTGGATGTGCGTACGATCGAGGAAGATGCCGTTCGTTTGTGGCTCGACGATGGCAGCACGATCACTCTTGGTGCTAAGGGCCTCGTCGAGATCGCGCGCTGAGCTGCACGCAGCCACGACCGCCGCTTGACGTCCCCTAGGACGCGCGGGATAATTGGCATGTAAGAGTACAGCCGACTTTCGCCCGCATAATAATGCAGGCAAAAGGCGTATGTAACGGCCCCCGAGGGCCTTTTCTTTTTGTCGCGCGCGGGATCACTCGAATGCAACCAAGACGAGCCTTAGAGCAAAGCCCCGTCAACGTCGTTCGCGACGAACTTGCCGAATTCTGGCCGCCGGCCGGCGGATCTTCTCTGGAACGGATTAAAATGGCGCTTGATGCAGCAACCAGTAGCCTCGATGATGTGCGTGAATGCTTGCAGAACCTTTCAGGAACGATCCAAGCTGGCGCCAGCGATCCGCCGAGCGGTCAGGTTATTCTGCTGACGGTACCGCAGGTGTGCGGACTTCTTGGATACCACAAAACGAAAGTCTACGGCTTGATGAAGCGTGGGCTGCTCCCGTATCTGCTTGACCGGAGGACAGGGCGCCGTCGGGTCGAGTACCGAGCTGTCCAGCAGTTCGTGAAAAGACTGCGCGCCCGTCGCCTTGAACGGGGTGCTTCCTAATGGCCAAGCGCGCTCACGGCGAGGGCACCATATCCCGGCGAAAGAACGGCACTTTTGAGGGGAAGTTGACCCTCAAGGCTCCGGATGGGTCGATTGTCCGCAAGTCGTTCTACGGCAAGACCCGCGGCGCGATCGCCGAGAAGATGCGTGAGTACCGCGAGGAGCACCGCACTTCCGTCGCCACACAGACTGCAGTAACGCTTGCCAATTATCTAACAACGTGGCTCAACGCTCTCAGCATTCGCCCGAGTACGTTCAAGCTTCGCGAACACATGATCCGCAAGCATATCGTGCCACATGTCGGCGCGCGCAAGCTCAGCGAGCTCACGTCGGATGACGTACGCTTCCTATTGCGCCGCTGGAAGGACGACGACGTCGGCCTTGTTACGCGGCGGACCGCGTTCGTTACGCTCTCTTCCGCTCTAAATGTCGCGTTCCGTGAAGACAAGATCGCGCGAAATCCGTGTGAGACCGTCCCGCGCCCGAAACCGCCGCGGCCCGAGGTGTCCGTTCTGGATGGGAAGCAAGTGATGAAGCTTCTCGCCGCTTCGCGCAATACTCGCGACCGTGCATTGCTGACTCTTGCGGTTACCACCGGAATGCGTCAAGGCGAGATCTTTGCGCTCACCTGGGATGACGTCGACCTCCCGGCTAGGACGATCGCTATCAAGAGGACGCTGGCGGAGGACCGTGACGGTCATCTCGTACGCTCAGAGCCGAAAACGCCGAAGTCGCGGCGCGTCGTCTATCTTCCCGAACTCGCACGAATGGCGCTTACTGCGCTTCAGGGAGAAGGCAGCTCGGCGAGCGGCTTCGTCTTCACGTCGGCGGCCGGTACGCCGCTTCGGAAAAACAACTTCCTCAAACGCGTCTTCAAACCGTTGCTTAGACAGGCGGAATTGCCTGACGTCACGTTCCACAGCCTTCGCCACACCGCCAACTCGCTGCTCATCGAGGCGGGAGAAGATCCCCTTGCGATCGCGGGCAGTTTGGGGCATTCGGACACCCGCATGATGTTCGAGCGTTATGGCCACCTGTTCGACCATACGGCCAAGCGCGTCGCCCAAACCGCCGACCGGATCTTCGCGGCGCTTGAACCCGATTGTCGTACGATTGTCGTAAATGCGGCTCATCGCTTCGCATTGCCGCGGAAACAAAAACGCCAAAACTCCTTACAGAGTAAGGCGTTTCCGTTGGTGGAGATGGGGGGACTCGAACCCCCGACCCCTTACATGCGAAGCAAGTGCTCTACCAGCTGAGCTACATCCCCACGGGTGCCCGATTCGGCGACCTGGAGGATTGTACGTGCCGGCGTGGGCACCTGTCAAAGCGGATGAGCGGTACTCGTGAAATACGTGACGTTTACTCTGGCGGCCGTCGTGCTGCTCGGCGCTGCCGTGCCGACCTACGCGGCCGCGCCGGCACTGGTAGCGTCGAACCGCTGCAATAGCCAGACGATCGACGACGCGTCGTCGCGCATCCGCGACTACGATCGGCACGCGCCGGGCGGCGGATCGGCAAAGCTGCTGCAGCGTTATCGGCGCGATCGCCGAAGTGATCGCCACGCTCAACGAGGAGCGCGAGCATCCTCGACAGCGGTGTGCAGCGATGCGCAGCGAGCGCCGCTGTTCGCCAGATCGCGGCGTATTCGGCGTGGGCGCTCGCGCTGGAGTCCGACCTGGCGGCCAAGCTCAACGCCTCCTGCCCCGCCGCCGCGACCGCGCTGCCCAGCATGATGCTGGCCGACGCCTGGCTGGCGCTGGCGAATGTCGTCAATGCCGACCGGCGGTGCGGTCCCGACCGAATTCACGGACGTCATCCCAAAGGTACGGACGCGCGCTGATGCGGTCGGACTCGCGCTGCCGGCGTGGGCCGAGACCTCAGCCTACTGGGCCGGTCAGGTGCGCGACAAGGCCAAGGCCGCGATCGCGACCTGCCCCTCGCCGAGCCCATCCACGAGCCCCGCGGAAGAATTTTGCGAATAGTTCGCAAATAGTCGGCATGGGAGCCCGGGCCGATTATGTGACGCGACCGCGCGAATGGATCGCGTCGATCCTCGCGCGCGAACAGCGATTTCTCTCGGCGGCGGAGATTCATGCCGCGCTCAAGCGTTCCGGTGCGCGCGTGTCGCTGTCGACCGTCTATCGTACGCTGGACCGCCTCGCCGGCAAGGGCGACGTGACGGCTCGCGCCGACGCAGAGGGCGAGGCGACCTATATGCTCTGCGAGCCGGCTCATCATCACCATCACGCGATCTGCGGCAAGTGCGGCCGCGTCGAAGACGTCGACTGCGCCGCGATGGAGCAGTTTGCCGAATCGCTGCGCAAGCTGCATGGCTTCGAGCTGGACGGCCACGCGCTGGAGTTCTTCGGGCGGTGCCGCTCGTGCCGATGACGCGCGCTACGATCGCCCTCCTTTTCGCGTTGGCGGCGTGCTCGCATGGGCACCGAGTCCACCGTTCGACAAGCTCAAGGTGACACCGGGAGATGCCGGAAGGATTGCCGTCGCGACGACGATCTCGACGCTCAACTCGCTTCGTGCGAGGGCGTCGGCGGCGAGTACGTGACCGTCAAGAACATCGTGCCGGTCGGCGCATCGCCGGAGACGTTCCAGCCCGCGCCGCAGGACGTCGCCGCCGTCGCGGACGCCAGCGTGCTCGTCGAAAACGGCGCGGGCCTCGAAACGTGGCTCGACCGGCTGCTTCGCGACGCCGGCTCCCGCAATCTGCGCGTCGTCGTCTGCGCCGACGGATTGCCGGTCAAGGATCTCAATCCGCACCTGTGGATGGATCCCGGTGCTGGCGCAGCGCTACGTCTAAAGATTCGCGACGCGCTGATCGCGGCCGACCGCGCGCACGCCGACGCGTTCCGGCGCAACGCGACGCGACTACAACCGGCGACTCGCCGACCTCACGAAGAGCATCCAGCGGCAGATCGACACGATTCCGCCGTCGCATCGCTACATGATCGTATTCCACAACGCGTGGCAGTACTACAACGACCGGTTCGGCATCACGACGCTCGGCTTCGTCGAGCGCAATCCCGGCCAGGAGCCGAACCCGCAGCAGATCGCGCGGCTAATCGACCTCGCCAAAGCGCATCACGTCCACGGCGTCTTCAGCGAGCCCGAGTATAGCCCGAAGATCCTCTATTCGATCGCGCAGGGAGCGGGCATTCGCGTCGTCGAGGACCTGTACGACGATTCGGTCGGCACGGATCCGCGCGTCGCCAACTACATCGCGATGCTGAACTACGACACCGGCGTGATCGTGAAGACGCTGAAGTAATGGCGACCGAGGCCGTTGTGGCGCGTCGATATGACGGTGCGGTACGAGGATTTCACCGCGTTGGTCGACGCGACGCTCACCGTCCACTACGGCGAGTCGCTCGGCATCGTCGGACCCAACGGCTCGGGCAAGTCGACGCTGCTCAAGACGATCGCCGGTCTGCTGCTGCCGGCAAGCGGGGAGCTGCGAGTGCTCGGGATCGCCGCCGCGCAGGCTGCGTCCGGGAACGATCGCTTACGTCCCGCAGGTCGAGGCCGTCGATTGGTCATTCCCGGCCACGGTGTGGGACGTCGTCGCGATGGGGCGCTTCGCGCGGCTGCGCTTCTGGCAGCATTTCGGCGCGCGACGATCGCGAGGCCGTGCAACGCGCCATCGAGCTCGTCGGCATGACGCCGCTCGCGCCGCGGCCCATCGCGAATCTCTCGGGTGGTCAACAGCAGCGCGCGTTCGTCGCGCGCGCGATCGCGCAGGAGCCGCAGCTACTGCTGCTCGACGAGCCGACGACGGGCGTGGACGCGGCGACGGAAGAGGCGCTGCGCAACATCGTGCTCCGGCTCTCCGCCGGGGCCTCACCGTCCTGACGGCGACGCATGACCTCGACCGCGTCGACGAATGGTTCGACCGCCTGGTCGTGCTCGACCGGCGCGTCCTCGCGCTCGGCACGCCGCGCGAGGTCGTCGCGTCCGGCGCGTACAGCGCGATCCGCGAGCACACGCACACGCACGGACACCTGCGGCACGATCACGAGCCGCACGCCGCGCACGCCGTGCATCCCGAGATCAAGGCATGACCCTTCGACTCGCTCAGGGCAATAATGGAAATTAACCGAGCCGTTTCACTACGCCTTCATGGAACGCGCTTTTGTGGCCGCGCTCGCGGTGGGCCTGCTCTGCTCGACGATGGGCACCTACGTGATCCTGCGCAAGCTGTCGTTCATCGGCGATGGCATCGCGCACGCCTCGTTCGCGGGGATCGTCATCGCGTATCTGCGCGGCGCGAACTTCTACATCGGTGCCGGCATCGTGGCGGTGCTCACGGCGGTTGGCATCGGGTTCGTGCATCGCCGCGGACGCATCTCGCTCGACACGACGATCGGTGTGCTCTTCACCGGGATGTTCGCGCTGGGCGTCTACCTTATGAGTCAGCAGCGCAGCTACGCGATGGATTTACAGAGTTTTTTGTTCGGCGACATCCTGGCGGTGCAGCCGCAGGACCTCTGGCTGATCCTCGCGTTGAGCGTCGTGGTGGCGGCGGCCGTCGTCGTGCTCTTCCGCGGATTGCTCTACACGACGTTCGATCCGGTCGTCGCGCAGGCCAGCGGCATCCGGGCGCCGGCGTACGAGTACGCGCTGCTGGTGATGCTGGCGCTCACGATCGTCGTTTCGCTGCAGGCCGTCGGGATCGTGCTGGTCGCGGCGCTGCTCGTCACGCCGCCGGCCGCGGCGTATCAGCTCACGTCGCGGTTTGCACCCATGATGGCGCTCGGGGCGCTTTTCGGCGCGGTCAGCACGGTCGGAGGCCTCTACCTATCGTATTACGTGCGCGCGTCCAGCGGCGCCACGATCGTGCTGCTTGCGACGCTGCTGTTTTTCGCGGCGATCGGCGCGAAATATCTGCGGCGCGCTACCGCACGCGTAGCGTGAACGGCGCGGTGTAGACGGCGCCGCTCCTCGCGGCAAACTGAATCCAGAGTTTGTAGGTTCCGGCCGGGAGCGCCGGCACGGCTATCGTCATCAACGGTCCCGCCTGCGCGCGCATGGCCATGTTCGGGCCGGCACCCATGGCCATCGCCGGCGCGTCCCGCACGGTGGGATGGACGTGGACGTATTCGAGCGTCGAGGTGTCGATGAAGACGGCATGCGCGGCCGCGCCGAGATAGGTCGTGAGGTCAGGCGCCGGGCGCCCTGCCTCCAGCACGGTGAGGTCGAGGCTTTGCGGTGAGTCTGCACTCAGCGTCGTGCGTCCGACGGCGACGCTGTACGGACCGGCGGAAACGCTCGGCGGCGACGGGGTCGCCGACAACTGCGGCGGCGGTGCTTGCCTTGCGGCCGTGGAACCGTCGGGCCCAATCGTAAAGCGAAAGACCTGCTCGCTGACTCCGGTCGGGGTCGTGTCAGCGTAAACGTAGTAGCGATGACCGGCGTCCTTCGAAAAAGGCTGACTAAATGTTCCGGTGGCGCGATCGAAGACGGGATGGAGGTGCATGAAGCTCCCGAAATCGTCGCGCACGACGATCAGATGCATCAGCTTCTGCATGTCGACGTCGTACTTCACGATCGGCGTCTTGCCGTCCCGAGACTGCCAGATCGAAAGCGTCGCGGTCTCGCCGGAAGACTGCACGCGTGCCGTCGATACGATCTTGGGCGTGCCGCCGAGCAGTGCGAAGATGCCGGGCTGCTCGACGCTCATCACAGTCTGACCGGCGGCGACGGCGCTCGCCGCTGCCATCGCCGCAGCGAAGCCGCCAATCAGTCGGGCGCGCGCACGACGTTCCACGTCTCATCCTCCACTCGTCGTAAGTAGCCGCCCGCTTCGAGGGCGTCGAGCGCCTCGCGCAGTGCGGCTCGTTCGTTTTTGTTCGGCATCCCCGCCCACCGCATCGCCAGCGCGTTGAGATCCAGGCGCGTCCCCGGCACGAGCGCCTCGCGCAGAAAGCTCTGCGGCAGCTTGACGCGCTCCATTCGGCGCGCCACCGGCTCGAGCGCTGCTTCGAATGACGTCGGAGGGGCCGTTTGTGGCTCAGGCTGACGATGTGGCACTTCCGTGCGCTTTGGGGTGAACGCGCGAACGATGATCGGATCGGCGAGCGTGCCGAGCGTCTCGCCGAGCGCGGTGCCCACGGACTGCCAGGGCACGGCGTGGACGACGGCCGAGCGGCGCTCGATGCCGCGCAGGATCGCCTGCGCGACGCGCTTCGGAGAGGTTGCGGGAACTTGTCGCGCGCGCTCGATGCCAATGGCCGAGTGAAACTCGGTCGCGACGAGCCCTGGGTCGACGTACGTCACGGCGATTCCGCGCGGGCGCAGCTCGCGGCGCAGCTGAGTCGCGGCGGCGCGAAGCGCGGCCTTGGCCGGCGCGTACGCGCCGTAGTTGGGCAGCGGGATCCGCGCGCTTCCCGATCCTACGAAGACCAGCTGACCGCGCGTCAGCTCCAGCGACGCGAGCGCCGCGCGCGCGAGCCGGAGCGGCGCCGAGAAATTCAGCTGCAGCTGCGCCTCGATCTGCGCATCGCTTTCCTCGATCAGCGCGCCGTACGTGCCGCCCCCGGCGTTGTTCACCAAGACGTCGACGCGTCCGAACGCGCGCAGCGCCGCGTCGACGATGCGGGTCGGGGTCTCCCGCGCGGTGACGTCGGCGGCGAGCGTCACGCAGCTGCCGCTACTATCGCGGATGGACTTCGCGAGCTCGTCGAGGCGCGCCGCGCGGCGCGCGACTGCGACGACGCGATAGCGCTGCATCGCGGCCAAAAACGCGAGGGCGCGACCGATGCCCGAGCTCGCGCCGGTGACGATCAGCGTCCGGCCGCCTTCAGCCATGCGTTTCGCAGTAATTCTGGTATTCGCGCTCGATGCTCTCGGGGAGGCCGGCGTAGTGCTCGCTCTCGTTCGCGATCGCGGGGGGCGGCGGCTTGACGACCTCGCGCCCCTCGCGAGCAAAATCCGTGAACACGGAAGCGACCGGCTTCGGCGAGCCGTCGCTGCGCACGACGCCGAAGCGGAGCTCGTGCGGTGCCCGGTCGAACGGCGGCAGCTTCGCGAGCGCCGGATCGTAGTCGGCCCAGCACCACCAGAACGCGCCGAGCGCGCCCGACGCATGCAGCCGCTCGAACACCGCTTTAGCGTACCGCGCCATCTCCTCTTCGTTCAGGCACGCGAACCCGTTGACGCTCGAGCTACCCGGCGGGCACTCCGGATTGCCGAACTCGCTGAAAAGCACGCTCTTACCGCTGAACGACTGCTGCAGCCGGCACAGAAACGGCACGACGTCCGTATCGAGGCGATCCCGCGCGAATTTGCTGTAGACGGAATACCCGTGCATCGTCGCAAACGGCCACGGCGCCGCGATGCTCGAGGGTCGCAGGTTGCGGTCTTGCTCCAGGTCCTCGCCATGCATGCCCCCGGTCATCCCCGCGCCGGACGCCTCCAGCAACGCATCGCTGAGCCGCGCGCTCCACTGCGCCGCGTCCTGGGCGGTCGCCGGCACGCGCAGGTTGGAGAACTCGTTGCCGACGTCCCACGCGAACAGTGCCGGATGCTCCCGCGCGCGCTCCCCGACGCGCCGCGCGAACAGCACCTGCGCGCGCAGCAGCGCGGGATCCGCGTAAAAGTCGCCGATCGATCGGTCCACGACCGCTCCGTTCGCGATCGTGCGAAAACGCCCGCGCGTCGTCTCGCGCTCGAGCGTCCACCCGGGAAGCCAGTTCACCCCGCTCATGTGGCCACAGAAGAGCGTCGGCATCGCTTTCAGTCCGGCGCGCGCGATGCGCTCCATCACGGCATCGAAGCGTCGCAGCATGCCGGGATCCATCGCGTTCGGCTCCGGCGCAAACGCGTCCCACATGAGGAAGAAGCGCACCACATCCAGGCCCAGCCCCTTGATGCGCGCCATGTCTTCGCCGATCTCATCGATGTCGAAGCGCTGCCACATGTACATCGCACTGCTCCGCGGCCAGTAATTGATGCCGAGTAGGAAACGAGGCACAAGACCGTCCTTCGCCCTTCGACTGCGCGCCTCCGGCGCGCGCTCAGGATGAAAAGGAGACGTGCATGACACGAGCGGCTTGTGGCGAAGGCAATTTGCGATGGCGCAAGCGGGTAACGCACCGGTCGTCGGGATTATCATGGGCAGCCGTTCGGATTGGGAGACGATGTCGAGCGCACGCGACACGCTCGACGAGCTCGAGATTCCGTGCGAGGTTCGCGTCGTGTCGGCGCATCGGATGCCCGACGAGATGTTCGAGTACGCGGAGTCGGCGGCAAAACGCGGGCTGCGCGCGATCATCGCGGGCGCCGGCGGGGCGGCGCACCTGCCCGGCATGACCGCGGCCAAGACGCTGATTCCCGTCATCGGCGTGCCCGTGCCGTCGGCGCGCCTGAGCGGGCTCGACTCGCTGCTCTCGATCGTGCAGATGCCGCCCGGCGTTCCCGTCGCGACGATGGCGATCGGCGGCGCGGTCAACGCCGCGCTCCTGGCCGCGCGCATCGTCGCTCTCGGCGACGCGGCCGTCGCGCAGCGTCTGGCGGCGTACGTTGCGCGCATGCACGACGCCGCGGCTTCCAGCAAGCTCGATTGAAACCGATCGAGACCATCGGCGTCATCGGCGGCGGCCAGCTGGGACGCATGTTCACGCTCGACGCGAAGCGCATGGGCTATCATGTGATTACGCTCGATCCGCAGGAGCATTCGCCCTCCGGCCAAGTCTCCGACGAACAGATCGTGGCCGCCTACGGCGATCTCGACGCGATCGATGCGCTCGGCCGGCGCAGTGATGTGATCACGTATGAGTTCGAGAACATCGACATCGCGTCCGTGCGTCACCTCGAAGCGTCATCGCACCGCGTCACGCCGTCCAGCGGTGTGTTACACGTCACGCAGAATCGGCTACGCGAGAAGCAGTTTGTCCGCGATGCCGGCCTCGACACGACGCCGTTTGCGCCTGTCCGGACGGCCGCGGACCTGCCAGCTGCTGCCGAACGCGTCGGGTTTCCCGCGATCCTCAAGACCGCGCAGGGCGGATACGACGGGAAGGGTCAGTGGCCGGCGGCGTCGCTGGAGGAGGCCGAGGCCGCGCTCGCGGCCGCGGGCGAGGCGGAGCTAATCTTCGAGCGCGCGGTTCCGCTTAAGTGCGAACTGAGCGTCATCGCGACGCGTAACGCCCAAGACGAAATCGTGAGTTACCCCGTCGCGGAGAACACGCACGATCGCGGCATCCTCACGATGACTGTCGCACCGGCTCGAATCGATGCGCAGGTCGGCAAACGCGCCGAGGAAGCGGCCGCGATCGTCGGGCGCGGACTCGGGATCGTCGGCACGTACTGCGTCGAGTTCTTTCTGTCGACGAGCGGCGAGCTGCTGGTCAACGAGATCGCGCCACGGCCTCACAACAGCGGCCACTACACCATCGACGTCACGCCCTGCTCGCAGTACGAGCAGCACGTGCGCGCGATCTGCGACCTGCCGCCGTCGGCGCCCCGTCTGCTCGCCAACGCCGTCATGCTGAACGTGCTGGGCGACGGCAACGGCGATCATCTCGCCGGCGTCGCCGAGCTGCTGCGCGACCCGTCCATCGTGCTGCACATGTACGGCAAGCGGCACGCCGTCGCCCGGCGCAAGATGGGCCACTTCACGATGCTCGTCGACGGGCCCGTCGACGACATCGCGATCGCGCGCGCGAAAGCGGCGCACGCTAAGCTGCACTGGGTGCCACGTTGACTGGGCAGCTCGGCGAGGCGTTCTACGTTTTCGTCACGCTCCTTGCAATGCTCAATCCGATCGAGGCGGCGGCGGCGTTTGCGACGCTGACCGAGGGGCGCCCGGCGCGAGAGCAGGCGCAGATCGCGCGGCGCGCTTCGATCGTCGCCGCCGTCACGCTGATCGGCTTCGCGTTCGCGGGCGAGGCGCTGCTCGGCGCGCTCGGCGTCGAAATTAGCGCCTTCAAGATCGCCGGCGGATTGCTGCTGCTCAAGGTCGGGTTCGACATGGTCTTCGCCGAGAAGACCGACGCCCAGACCGCCGACGCTGCGAAGCCCGTCGCCGATCCGTCCGTCTTTCCGCTGGCGATTCCGATCATCACCGGTCCGGGCGCGCTGACCGTCGCCGTCGCGCTGGTGAAGCCCGGTCCCGGGCATCAACTCCACAGCGGTGTCTTCGTGATCATCGCGCTCGCGGTCGTAGCGATCACGTATCTCTTCATGCGCGGAGCGCAGCAGCTGACGAAATTGTTCGGGAAGACGGGGGTGGATGCCGTGGGAAGAATCGTCGGGATCATCGTTGCGGCCATCGCGGTGCAGCTCATCGTCAACGGCATCGCCGGCCTCACGACCTTGAAGATTCGCTAGCTAGGAGCGCACGGGCCGCGTTCGAATACCCGCCCGATGATCGTCCGAGCCGGTGTTCTCTACGACGGCACGCTGGAGCCGCCCAAGCGCAACGTCGATCTGATGCTCGACGACGGGCGCTTCACGGAAATTCGCGCCGCGCAAGGCCCGTGCGAGCTCGAGGCGGCGTGCGTCGCGCCGGGTCTGGTCAACGCTCACGCCCACCTCGAGGGCAGCGGCGAGCCGGATATGATGGGCATGATCCAGACGACGACGCCCAATCAGCGGCTGTTGCGCGCGGTCGAGAACGCGTGCAAGTCGATCAAAGCCGGCGTCACGACGATCCGCGACGTCGGAAGCTCCAATCGCATCGCACCGGACGTCCACGAGGCCATCGAGGAGGGACGAATTCCAGGGCCGCGCATGCGTAGCGCAGGCGCGGTGCTGTGCATGACCGGCGGCCACGGATGGCCGATCGGGCGCGCGGTCGACTCGCCGTGGGACGCGCGCAAGGCCGTGCGCGAGCAGATGTGGGCCGGTGCCGATTGCATCAAGCTGATCGCGACCGGGGGCGTGCTGACGAAGGGCGCGGTGCCGGGCAACGCGCAGCTCGCCCCGGAAGAGCTCTCCGCGGCCATCGACGAAGCGCATCGCCATGGTCTGCGCGTCGCGGCGCATGCGATCGGGACGCAGGGCATCAAGAACGCGCTGCGCGCGGGCATCGACTCGATCGAGCACGGCACGATGCTCGACGACGAATGCATCGCGCTCTTCAAGGAACGCGGCGTGTATCTCGTTCCCACGCTGAGCGCGCCGACATGCATCATGGCGCATCTCGAGGACGGGCATCAGCCGCGCTACATCGTCGAGAAGGCGCGCGGCCTGAACGAGGTGATGCTAAACAACATCCGGCACGCCTACGAGAGCGGCGTACGCATCGCGGGCGGTTCCGACGCCGGAACGCCCTACAACTATCACGAGAACTACGCGCAGGAGGTCGAACTGATGTGGGCGCTGCTCGGGATGACGCCCCAGCAGGCGCTGCACGCGGCGACCAATGTCGCGGCCGAGCTCGTTGGGCTGCACAACGGGATCCTCGCGGTCGGCGAGCCGGCCGACGCGCTGCTGCTGCGGCGCGACGTCGGCGAGGACGTGCGCGCGCTCCGCGAGCCGCAGCTCGTGCTCAAAGCCGGCCTTATTCAGTAATGAAAACGGCGATCGCCGCCTCCGTCGTGCTCAGTCTGAGCGGCGTAACGAGCACGTCGACGTCGAATCCCACGATTCTGGGGCAACCCGTTACCGGGAGTCCAATACGCCACGTTATCGTGGTCGTCCAAGAGAATCGCACCTTCGACAATCTTTTCGCGTCCTCGATTCTGACTCACGGCGGCCCCTATCCCGGTGCGGATACTTCGCAAACGGCGACCGTAGACGGGCAAGCCGTCGCGCTCAAGCCGGTCGCACTCGAGAATCCCGGCGACCCGAGTCACTCGCATCTCGCGTTGCTCGGCGAGTGGGGTCACGGGAAGATGGACGGCTTCGGAAACGATCGAGTTCGGTCGGCGCTCGGCTGGATCAAGCCGCCGCCGAACTTTGCATTCGCCTACATTCCAGACTCTGAAACGACGATCTATCATCTGCTCGCGGCGCACTACGCGCTTGCCGACAAAAACTTCGCTCCCCGCCTCGTCCCGACGCTGCCAAGTCACTACACGCTTGCGACGGCCCAGAGCCGCATCGCCGGCAATCCGAACAGCAGCATCTGGGGCTGCGACGCCAAGCCGGGGACGACAGTTCCGATCTTCGGAGAGGGGGAGGCGATCGTCACGCCGGGGATTTTTCCGTGCTTCGATCAGCCGACGATCGCCGATTTGCTCGACGCGGCGCACGTTAGCTGGAAGTATTATACGGGCTCGTACGACGATCTCAGCAACCCCGCAGTCAACATTTACGAAGCGATCCGGAAAGTTCGTTACGGTCCGGATTGGAAGCGCAACGTGATCACCCCTCCGGGGCGAATTCTCAGCGACATCGCCGGTTGCCGCCTGCCGCAGGTCTCGTTCGTGATGCCGACCGCGCTCGATTCGGATCATGCCGGCACCTTGAGCGCGGCAGGTCCGGGCTGGGTCGGGTCGATCTATCTCGCCATCGCGCAGAGCCGGCATTCCTCCGCGGCGACCTGCAACTACTACAAGGACAGCGCCATGATCGTCACGTGGGACGATTCGGGCGGATGGTACGATCACGTCGCGCCGCCCCCGGGCCCGAACGGAACCACTTGGGGCTTTCGCATCCCGATCATCGTGATCTCGGCGTGGGCTCGCTCAAACTATAACCCCGCGCGTCCCGACGCGACGCCGTTCGTCTCGCACACGCGCCGCGAGTCCACTTCGATCGTCAAGTTCATCGAGACCAACTGGAACCTCGGTAATCTCGAACAGCGCGACGTTACCGACGACGACCTCGCCGATATGTTCGATTACGCGCGCGCGGCTCCGGTGCCGGCGTTTTCGGAGCTGGCCTTGAAGCACTTGATTTTCCGGACGCGGTTCAACCTCGCGGTTGCCGACCGCGACACGCGTATCGTCGACGACGACCGTTAGGCGTGGACCTGCAAGGACGCCGGCTCGCCGTACTCGCGGCGATTTCGTGGCCCGCGCCGCCGCCGGGCTACGGGCCCTGGGAACAGATCGCGTTCAACGTCGCGGACGGGATGCGACGGCGCGGTTTGGACGTCACGCTCTTTGCAACCGGCGACTCCCACTTCGACGGGCGGCTCGTCTCGGTCGTGCCGGTCGGGTCTCAACGAGGATCCGGCGCTCAACGGCGACGTCTTCACGGCTCTGCACATCGCGGAGCTTTTTCGACGCGCCGGCGAGTTCGATCTCATTCACAACCACCTCGACTGGAAACCGCTCACGTACGCGCTGGGCACGCAGGCGCCGCCGCTGGTCACGACGATTCACGGCTTCTCGTCGCCGCAGATCTTGGCAGCGTACTACGCGGGGGCGCAGCGCAGCTTCTACTGCTCGATCTCGAACGCCGACCGCGATCCGGGCCTCGACTATCTGGCGACGACCTACAACGGCATCGATCCCACGCAGTTCACCTATCGCGACCGGCCCGGCGAGTATCTCGCGTTTCTCGGCCGCTTCCACCCCGAGAAGGGCACGCATCTCGCGATCGAGATCGCCAAGCGCGCCGGCGTGCGTTTGAAGATCGCGGCGATCCCGCACGACGAGGCGTATTTTCGCGAGCAGGTTGCGCCGCACATCGACGGCGATCGCGTGCAGTTCCTCGGCGCGGTCGAGCGCGAAGGCCGCAACGAGCTGCTGAGCAACGCGCTCGCGCTCGTGCACATGACCACCCGCCCGGAGCGATTCGGGCTGACCACGATCGAGGCGATGGCCTGCGGGACGCCCGTGCTCGCGGCACGCATGGGATCGATGCCCGAGATCGTCGTCGACGGCGTGACCGGATTCCTGTGCGACGGCGTCGCGGACGCGGTCGAGAAGGTTCCGCGCCTGGCCGCGCTCGATCGTCGCGCGTGCCGGGCGCACGTGGAGCGCGAGTTCAGCCTCGACCGGATGATCGACCGGTATCTCGAGGCGTACGCGAAGGCACTCGAGCTGCGGCTGCCGCCTCCGCCAAGCGAAGCGCTGCTCGCGGCGCGCCGGCACGACTGGTGGGATCGCCCGATGGGGTACACGGAGATACCGCCCAAGCCCAAGAACCTCGGCTTTGCATGAACGTTCGGACGGAGCGCGACTACTCCGGGCGATCGCTGTTCGAGAAACTGGGCGTCGTCGCCGCGGCGCACGTCGCGCTCGTCGGACGCCACGAGGCTGTCTTTACGACCAGCTTGAATGCGTGCCTCGCCAAGGCGGCAGCGCAGTCGCTGCGCACCCGCTACGACCTGATCTTCGTGCGCATCGACTCACCGCGCGATCTTCCGCGCATCGCGCGCGCCGTCGTGCACCTGAAGTCCAACGGTGCGCTCTGGGTGTTTCATCCCAAGGGGCGCGGCGCCGCGCCGACCGACGCCGAGGTGCGCTCCACCGGCATCGCGGCCGGGCTCGTCGACAACAAGATCAGCGCGTACACCTATACCCACACCGCGACGCGCTTCGTCATTCCGCTCGCACTCCGTTAAAAGGAGTTTACCGCGCTTAATGCTGGGTTCATTTGGAGCGAGTATGATCGCGGAATGAAAGCATTGCGCCTCATCACGTTTTTCATTGCGGCGATCGTCATTTGCGGCCTCGCGCCGGTTCGTTCGACTGCGGCGCCCTCATCGTCCGATCTGCGGATGGTCGTCGTGGTCAGCCGGCACGGCGTGCGATCGCCCACGCATCCCGACGAGCTCAATCCATATTCGCGCCAGCCGTGGCCCGCGTGGAGCGGTAACCCTGGAAACCTGACCGAGCGCGGCGCGCTCTTGATGCGCCAGTTCGGCGCGTATTATCGCCGGCTCTACGGCGGGATGCTCGGCGCCGGCGCGAACGGCTGTCCGCGCAGCGGCGCCGTCTTCGTGTGGGCCGACGTCGACCAGCGCACCCGGGCGACCGGTGACGCAGTCGTCCAGGGGCTCGCGCCGGGCTGCGGCATCACGGTCGGCCACGCTCCGAGCGATCCCGATCCGCTGTTCGACCCGCTGCCCGGCGTCGGCGTCGTCAACAAGGTGGAGTCGAAGGACTCGGTGCTGGGATCGGTCGGCGGAGGCTTCAACGGCCTGGTGACGGCCTACGGATCCGCGTTCGCGACGATGGAGGACGTGCTCGGCTGCGCGGCGCCGGCGACGTGCAAGCGCATCGTGGACGTGCCGACGACCGTTGCCAACGACGGCGACGGCGGTCTCGCGGGGCTTTCCGGCGGCCTCGATATGGCCGCCGACGTCGGCGAGAACATCTTGCTCGAATACACCGACGGCCACGCTGACGTCGGGTGGGGACGCGTCGATCACGCCAAGCTCCTCGAGCTGCTCCAGCTGCATGTCTTAGCCAAGCGGCTCGAGCACAACCGCTACGCCGCCCGCGCGCACTCGTCGAATATCATGGCGCACATTCTGCAGACGCTCGAAGAGGGCGCGACGGGCCACGCGGTGGCCGGCACGCGCGTGCCGCCGGCCGCGCGGTTCGTCTTCTTCTCGGGACACGACACGCAGCTCGCGGAGTTCGCCGCCCTGCTGCGGCTGTCGTGGCTGTCCAGGGCGATCAGCTCGACGACACGCCGCCGGGCAGCGCGCTGATCTTCGAGCTGCACCGTCCGCCGAGCGGCGCGGCGTACGTGCGCACGTATTTCGTCGCGCAAACGCTCGACGCGATGCGCGCCGGTCAGGGAGAAATCCCGTTCGCGTGCCGGTCTACGTTCCGGGTTGCCCGAGCCTCGACTGCCCGTTCACGAAGTTCACGAGCGCGGTCAAATCCGCGATCGACCCGCGCTTCGTTACGTACGTGGTAAGCGCCTTCGACTCTGCTATTCGGCGGCGGCTTCCATGGCTTGGTAGGCTTTGCTCGTCAGCGCGTGATCGAGGACGCCGGCGATGAAGCGCGAGGCGTCGCGCACTTTCGCGATGTCCACGCCGGTCTCGATGCCCATCTCGTGGAGGAGATAGAGCACGTCTTCGGTGCCGACGTTGCCCGTCGCGCCGGGCGCGTAGGGGCAGCCGCCGAGGCCGCCCGACGACGAATCGAATTTCGCGACGCCCTGCTGCAAGCCGGCGTAGACGTTGGCCAGCGCCGTGCCGCGCGTGTCGTGGAAGTGCAGCGCGATGCGATCGAGCGGGACGCGGCTCGCCAGCAGCGGGATGAGCGCCTCCACCTGGCTCGGCACGCCGACGCCGATCGTGTCGCCGATCGAGAGCTCGTCGCAGCCGAGCTCCATAAGCTTCACGCTCACGTCGAGCACCATCTGCGGCGTGACCGATGTCGCCGAACGGCGAGCCGAACGCCGTCGAGACGTAGCCGCGTACCCATACACCGTCGGTCTTCGCGACGCGCACGACGTCGCGAAACGCCTCGAGCGATTCGTCGATCGTCATGTTGATGTTGCGCTTCGTGAAATTCTCCGAGGCTGCCGTGAACACCGCGATCGCGTCGGCGCCCGCGGCGCGCGCGCGTTCGTAGCCCTTGAGGATTCGGAACGAGCACTGGATAGCGCACGCCGGGCGCCTTGCGAATGAGCGAGAACACCTCTGCGGCGTCCGCTAGTTGCGGGATCGCCTTCGGGCTGACGAACGACGTGGCCTCGATCCAGCGCAAACCGGTCTGCGAGAGCAGGTCGATGTAGCGCACCTTGTCGTCGGTTGAGATGCGCGCGCTTTCGTTCTGCAGCCCGTCGCGCGCGCCCATCTCGAAGATGGTAACGCGACGTGGTACCGTCACCCTTCGACTCCGCTCAGGGTGACAATGGGGGTGCCGGCGGCGACGATTTGGCCTTCCTTGACCATCACGGACTTCACAACCGCAGCTGCCGGGGCTTCGATGCGGTGCTCCATCTTCATGGCTTCGAGCACGACGAGCAGGGCGCGCTCGTCGACGTTGTCGCCCTCGCGCACGGCGACCTTAACGATCTTGCCCGGCATCGGCGCGGCGACGTGCGCGCCGGCGACCGCGGCGTGGCCGCCGCCGGCGCCGTCCGACGAGGGCGGCGGCGCGAACGCAAAGTACCACGCGCGTTCGTTCAGATGCACCGCGAAGCCGTCGCCCGCATACGTCACGGCGCCG
Organism: Vulcanimicrobiota bacterium; assembly: GCA_963736475.1. Taxonomy (GTDB): domain Bacteria; phylum Vulcanimicrobiota; class Vulcanimicrobiia; order Vulcanimicrobiales; family Vulcanimicrobiaceae; genus Cybelea. Next base: position 26,275 of record CAVTOQ010000008.1, read on the forward strand.
GCGATCGCGTCGCCGTTGAAGTGTGCCCGAACGACGCTGCCTTGGCGCGCGGCCTGCAGCTCGCCGCTGCGATCGCCTGAAATACGCCAGACGTTCGCGCGGTCCGTCGCGTCCGCGAACAGCTCGATCGCGCCGGCAGCGTGCTGCAGGCGCAGCGGAATCCCGGCCTCCGCGACGCGCCACGGCGCGTGCCCGTCGAGCAGCAGCGCGCCCGCGCAGAGGAGCAGCGCGGCGTCGGGCGGCGCTGCCTGCGCGAAGATCGACTCGTCCAGCCGCTCGTCGAGAAAGCGCGTCGTCGTCTCGCCTGCGCGAAACGCGGCGTCGCGGGCGATCCAGAGCAGCAGCGGCAGATTCGTCGCGACCCCGTCGACGGAGCATTCCTCGAGCGCCCGCTGCAATCGCGCGATCGTCACGGCGCGATCGTCGCCGTATGCGATCAACTTCGCCAGCATCGGATCGTAGTAGTGTGTCACCTCGCTGCCGGCGGTCACGCCCGCATCCACGCGCACGCCGGGGCCTTCGGGCGGCGACCAGCGCCCGATGGTGCCGGTCGACGGCAGCAGATCGTTGGCCGGATCCTCAGCATACAGTCGCGTCTCGATGGCCCAGCCGCGCGGACGCACGTCGGCCTGCGCGACCGTCAAGCGTTCTCCGCTTGCGATGCGCAGCTGCCAGTGCACGAGGTCGATGCCGTACACGATCTCCGTGACGGGGTGCTCCACCTGTAGCCGCGCGTTCATCTCGAGAAAGTAGTACGCGCCGTCGCTATCCAGCATGAACTCGCAGGTGCCCGCGTTCACGTAGCCGACCGATTCCGGCGGCGCGAACGGCGGCCGCGCCCATCTCTGCGCGCAGCGCCGGCGTCAGCGCCACTGACGGCGCCTCTTCGACGACCTTTTGATGGCGCCGCTGAATCGAGCACTCGCGTTCGCCGAGGTGGATCGTCGTGCCGTGCGCGTCGGCGAGAATCTGGAACTCGATGTGACGCGGCCCGCGCAGATAGCGCTCGAGCAGCACCGCGTCGTCGCCGAACGCGGCGAACGCCTCGCGCTTTGCCGCTTCGAGCGCCTCCGCAAACCGCGGCGCGGATTCGACGATCCGCATCCCGCGTCCGCCGCCGCCCGCGCTCGCCTTGATGAGCAGCGGAAAGCCGATTCGCTCGGCCTGCTCTTTTAGCACGGGCAGCGATTGATCGTCGCCGTCGTAGCCGGGGACGGTCGGCACGCCGAACTCGCGCACGCGACGCTTGGCCTCGATCTTGCTGCCCATCGCGGCCATCGCTTCGGGCGTCGGGCCGACGAAGACGATCCCGGCTTCACGCACGGCTTGCGCGAACGCCGCGCGCTCGGAAAGAAATCCGTATCCCGGATGCAGTGCGTCCGCCTTCATCGCGCGCGCCGCGGCGACGATCGCGCCGGCGTCGAGGTAGGATTCCGCCGCGCTCGCCGCCCCGACGCACCGCGCGTCGTCCACGAACTGCAGATGAAACGCCCGAGCGTCGGCCTGCGAGTAGATGCCGAGCGGAACGGCGCCCATCTCGCGCGCTGCCCGCGCCACGCGCACCGCAATCTCGCCGCGATTAGCGATCAGGAGCCGCTTAATCACCGGCGAACGACGCGCGGCGACGCTCGAGGAAGGCACGCAGTCCTTCCTGGCCTTCAGGGCTGACGCGCTGTTGCGCGATCGCGCGCGTGGTGATCGTTCGCGATTCGTCGTAGCCGTTGTCGAGGACGCGGTGCACGACGAGCTTAGCCGCGGCGACGGCAGAGGGGCCGGCGGTTCGCAGCTCGGCCAGACAGCGATCGACGGCGGTATCCAGCGCGGCGGCGGGCACGACCTCGTGAACGAGTGCGATGGCCTGCGCGCGTCGCGCGTCGAAGCGCTCTCCCGTGAGGAAGAGCGCGCGCGCCTGGGACGCGCCGATCTTGGCCAGCACGAACGGAGAGATGACGGCAGGCATGATGCCGAGCTTCACCTCGGTGAATCCGAAGATCGCGTCTTCGGCCGCGATCGCGACGTCACATACCGCCGCCAGCCCGGCGCCGCCGCCGAGGGCCGCGCCGTGGATGCGGGCGACGACCGGCTTGGGGCAATTGTCGATTGCTCGGAACATGTCGCTCATGCGCTCGGCGTCGCCGAGGTTCGCGTCGTACTCCAGGTCGAGCGAGGCGCGCATCCAGTTGATGTCGGCACCGCCGCAAAAGACCGGCCCCTCGCCCGCGAGCACGACGGCACGCACGTCGTCCGAGGCGGTGAGGCCGATGAAGGTCTCATAGAGCTGCGCGATCAGCTCGGCGTTGAACGCGTTGCGTACTTCCGGCCGGGCGAGCGTAACTCGGGCGATCCCGCCGGCGACGTCGAGTTTGATCTCAGCCATGCGGCCTGGAGGTTCGCGGCCTCATCCAAACGGGCCTCGCCCGCGTTATACTGTGACGATGAAGGACGGGCAGCGCCCCGCGATCTATCGCTACGCGTTCCTGACGCGCGCGAGCCACTGGCTGTGGGTGCTCGCGTTCTTCGTACTCGTCGGAAGCGGCCTGCAGATATTTAACGCCTCGCCGAATCTAGATGCCTCGGACAAGAGCGATCCGCATCGGCGCGTGCTCGCCATCGGTTCGCCGGCCAACGGCGTCGGCACGACGACGATCTTCGGTCGCACCTTCACCACGACCGGCTGGCTCGGCTGGACGAACGACGGGATGGGTTCGCGCGGCGCGCATGCGTTTTCGGCGACGATCACCATCCCCGGTTTTCAAGACCTCGCGGGCGGGCGCCGCTGGCACTTCTTTTTCGCGTGGATCGCCGGGTTGTGCTGGCTCGCGTGGCTGATCTCCACGGCGATCAAGGGCAACCTGCGCGACATGATCCTGCGCCCGAGCGACCTGCCCAAGCTCTGGCCGATGCAGGCGTACTACCTGAAGTTGCGCAAGACGCCGCCCCCCCACGGTATCTACAATCCGCTGCAGAAGGCGAGCTACACGGCGATACTGTTCGTCCTCGCGCCGCTGGTCGTCCTCACGGGCCTCGCGCTGTCGCCGGGCATCGACGCGATCGCGAATCCGCTCACGGTCGTCTTCGGCGGGCGGCAGTTCGCGCGGCTCTGGCACTTCGCCGGCATGCTGCTGTTGCTCATATTCTTCGCCGTCCATACGTTCCAGGTGGCGACGCAAGGCGTCGTCAATCAGATGCGCTCGATGATCACGGGCTGGTATCGAACGGAATGAAGCGACGACTGTTCATCGCCTCGAGCGTCTCGGCGCTGGCCGGATGCGGCCCGCTCACGTCGGGCCTCAGTCAGAACGGCGGATTCATGCGAGCACTGGCGTCGGTCGAGGAGCTGAACCACCGCCTGATCGGGACGCGGGGCCTCGCGCGTGAATACCGCGAGCGCGACGTCGACCGCGTCTTTCGGGTGAACGGTTTCGCGACGCCTTCGGACGCGCACTACGCGAGTCTGAGCGCGGACGCGTTCGCGTCGTACCGCCTGATCGTCGACGGCGCGGTAGCACGACCGCGCGCGTTCACGCTCGCGCAGCTGGAGCGCATGCCGCAGCAGACGCAGATCACGCGGCACGACTGTGTCGAGGGATGGAGCGCGATCGGAAAGTGGAGCGGCGTGCGCCTCGGCGGCGTGCTCGACGCCGTGGGACCGCTCGCCGAGGCGCGGTACGTCATCTTTCGCTGCATGGATAACGACGGCGCCGGCAATCTCTATTACGAGAGTCTCGACCTGCATCAGGCGCAACATCCGCAGGCGCTGCTGGCCCTGCGCCTGAACGACGCTCCCCTCGATCCGGATCACGGGGCGCCGGTCCGGCTGCGCGTGCCGACGCAGCTCGGCTACAAGAGCGCGAAGTGGATCGCGCGCATCGAGGTGGTCGGCAACTTCGCGCGGATCGCCGGCGGGCAGGGCGGCTACTGGGAAGACCAGGGCTACGAGTGGTACGCGGGGATATGATGCGTGCCGGTCACGGGTCCGCGGCCTGGCGCGTTAAGCTATCGTCATGACCAGAGGCGCGCTGGTCACCGCTGCTCTGACTCTCCTACTGGGGAGTTCCGCGGTCGACCTGCGCGTCTCCCTGCATTCTACCGCGGCCGAATATCGCGCGAATATCGCGAGGATCAGCTCGATCGCCGGCCGCGACACGACCTACGATTACTACGAGCGTCTCCTCGACGACGCGACTCTGCTCGGCGACCCAGCCGTTCCGCAGGGGTATTCGGCCGCGCAGTGGTCGCAGACCGTCGCTCGCATAGGCGCCCTCGATCTCAGCCTGGCAACGCAGCTGCTGCACGATTCCTACGTTTCCATGGGCGCCATCCGCGGACTCGGCGAGACCTTCGTGCGGTCGTCGCAAGACGGAACGATGCAGCCGGTTGCGGTGTACGTTGCGTCAGCGTACTCACCCGCTCATCCGGCGCCGCTCGTCGTGCTGCTGCACGGCCGGCCGCAGTCGGAGACGCAACTGCTCGCGCCGCCGTACGTCGCGGAGCTCGCCGAGCACAGCGGCGCGATCGTGGTCGCACCCTGGGGACGCGGTTACTACAATTTCCGCGGAGCCGCTGCGGACGTCTATGACGCACTGACTGCGGCGACGCATGCCTTCGCGATCGATCCGCGTAAGCGGTATCTCGCCGGCTACTCGATGGGCGGCTTTTCGGTGTTCGAGGTCGCTCCGGTTCATCCGCAGGCGTGGTCCGCGGTGATGTCCATCGCGGGCGCACTGTTGGGGTCCGATTCGCAGCGCATCGTCATGGAGATGCGGCGAACGCCCTTCTACGTGCTCACCGGCAGCGCCGACGACAGCATTCCCACGCAGTACCCCATTGCGACCGCGGCGTTTCTGCAAACGGTCGGCATGGACGTATCGTTCTATTCGCAGCCGGGCGGAGTCCATCGTCTCGTGACGATATTGCCGATCCTCACGCGGGCATGGGACGACATGCTGCACGGCGTCGTGCGTGCCCCGCCGCAAGGCCTGGGCAGCTTCACCCTGCCGAACGCGCCTCCGGCAAGCACTATGAAGCCGTAGCTCGAACGCCGTCGCATGCTCGAATCGCGTCGCGTCGGCGTGGCGACGATCGCCCTTGCGCTCGTCTGCGGAGTCGAAGGGGCCGCGACCGGCCCGATGGTGCCGAGTCCGCCCGGGACGATCGTGCAAAGCGTCTTCGTGTATTTCAACGACGCGGCGCCCAACGCGCGGTGGCGCGCGGTTGCCAGTAAAAAGCCGCTAGGGAAGTCCCACGGCCGCCTTTTCTATCAGTGGTATCTGTCGTTTTACGGATCGCGGCAGCAGGCGTACCGGCTGCGCTATCAGTCGCCGACCGCCGGCGGACCGCTCGCGCGCGTCGTCCAGGGCAGTGGGACCGACATGTGGTTTCCGGTGCAAGAGCTGCATATCGTCGGCGCCGCGGCGCTCACGCCCGAGGGTGGGCAGCAGCTCGTCGTGCGGTCGCACGAGATGGCAGCGGATTGCGGCTCGGCGACGGTCGCGATGTTCGCCGGCGGTCCGGGCGCGAGCGTGATTCCAGCGGTCTCCGTCGCGAATCCGTGCGAGCTGACGGCGACGATTGCTCCGGACAAGCACTCCATCGTGTTGCGCGGGCCATACTACGGTCCCGACGCCCCGACGTGCTGCCCAACCAAGGCCAACGCGAGCGCCGTGCTGCGCTACCGGAACGGCCAATGGACCGAGTCCCCGAACTATTTACAAGCTCTACGTCGGCCACTTGCCGCCGGCATAGCGCGCGGCTTCCCTTACTACATGCGGAAGACGCCGAACTGCGTGCGCGGCTGCGGCGCGTGCGCGGCGGCATCCAGGCCGATGGCGATAACGCGTCGCGTATCGAGCGGGTCGATGATGCCGTCGTCCCAGAGCCGCGCGGTCGAGTAGTACGGGCTGCCCTCGTGCTCGTACTTCTCGAGGATCGGCGCCTCGAAGGCGGCCTTTTCCTCGGGCGTCATCTCGCCGCGCACCGTCGATAGCACGCTGGCGGCCTGCGGGCCGCCCATGACGCTGATGCGCGCGTTGGGCCACATCCAGAGCTGACGCGGCGCGTAGGCGCGGCCGCACATCCCGTAATTGCCGGCGCCGAAGCTGCCGCCGATCACGACGGTGAACTTCGGCACCTCGGCGCACGCGACCGCCATCACGAGCTTCGCGCCGTCCTTGGCGATTCCGCGGTTTTCGTACTCTTTGCCGACCATGAATCCGGTGATGTTCTGCAGGAAGAGCAGCGGCGTGCCGCGCTGCGCGCAGAGCTCGATGAAGTGCGTGCCCTTGAGCGCGCTCTCGCTGAAGAGGATGCCGTTGTTGGCGAGGATTCCGATCGGGTGTCCCTCGATGCGCGCGAACCCGCAGACGAGCGTCGTGCCGTAGCGCGCTTTGAACTCGTGGAACTCCGATCCGTCGACGAGACGCGCGACGACCTCGCGCACGTCGTATCCCGTGCGGCTGTCGGCCGGAACGATGCCGTAGATGTCGCGCGGATCGTACTTGGGAGGCTCCGGCTCGATGCGATCCCACTGGCGCGCAAGCTCGAGATGAAGGTTGCGGACGATCTCGCGGATCATCGCGAGCGCCTGATCGTCGTCGTTGGCGAAGTGATCCGCGACGCCCGAGATTCGCGTGTGGACGTCGGCGCCTCCCAACTCCTCAGCCGTCACCTCTTCGCCGGTGGCGGCCTTGACGAGCGGCGGGCCGCCCAGGAAGATCGTGCCGCGCCCCTTGACGATCACCGTCTCGTCGCTCATCGCGGGGACGTACGCGCCGCCCGCCGTGCACGACCCCATGACCGCGGCGATCTGCGCGATGCGCTTGCTCGACATGCGCGCCTGATTGTAGAAGATGCGGCCGAAGTGGTCGCGGTCGGGAAAGACCTCGGCCTGCAGCGGCAAGAACGCACCGCCCGAATCCACGAGATAGATGCACGGCAGGTGATTCTGCTCCGCTATCTCCTGAGCGCGAAGATGCTTCTTGACGGTCATCGGGTAGTACGTGCCGCCCTTCACGGTCGCGTCGTTGGCGACGATCGCGCAGTGCTGCTTCTCCACCGTACCGATCCCGGTCAGGATGCCCGCGGCGGGCGAGTCGTTGCGGTACATGTCGAATGCCGCCAGCGGCGAGAGCTCCAGGAAGTCCGAACCTGGATCGACCAGGCGCTCGACGCGCTCGCGGGCGGTGAGCTTATTGCGGCTCCGGTGCTTCTCCACCGCCTCGGGGCCGCCGCCGCTGCGTACGCCGACCAGCCGCTCGCGCAGCTCGGCAACGAGGCGCTCCATACGCTGAGCGCTGGTTCGGAATTGCTCGGAATTTCGATCGAGTCGTGACTCCAAAACGGCCATCGCGCCGCCATTCGGCGCCCCGCGCTTAGAGCCCGGTTAGACCCGCGCGCCGTCGCGAGGGCGTCCCGGGGGGCGGCGCGTAGTGAGCAGCGATGGCCGCCCAGGCTCAGATCGACGTCGGCGGCATCCTGCGTCCGCAGGGTCGCCTCGATTTCACCACGGCGTTGCAGCCGCACCCCGGAACGCTCGGCACGCGCGCGGCGGCGCATTTACTGCGCCGCGGCGGCTTCGGCGGCACGCCCGACGAGGTCGCGCGCTTTGCCGCGATGCGTGCCCCGGACGCCGCAGCGGCGCTGATCGACGTACCCTCCGCGGCCGCCGTCACGCCGCCGTCCGAGCTGGACGACGCGTCGCAGCCGTATGCCATGAGCGACGGGATGAATCGCGCGATGATCCAGCGTGCGCGCCGCCGCGCGGCCCAGGCGGCGATCGTCGCGCTCCAGGTCTGGTGGTTGAACCGGATGCTGACTGGGTCTCCGCTGCAGGAGAAGATGACGCTCTACTTCCACGGTCACTTCACCTCGCGCGGAACGCCGCGATTTCCGTGGATTACGTACAACCAGAACGCGCTCTTCCGAAGGTACGCTCTCGGCAATCTTCGCGACCTGACGAAAGACGTGTCCAAGGATGCGGCGATGCTGCATCTATCTCAACGGCAACCAGAACGTCGCGGCGCACCCGAACGAGAACTACGCGCGCGAGCTGATGGAGCTCTTCACGCTGGGTGTCGATCATTACACGGAGAACGACGTGCGCGAATCGGCCCGCGCCTGGACGGGCTGGCGCGTCGTCAACCGCACCGACAGCGTCAGCTTCGACGCCGCGCTGCACGACTCGGGAAGCAAGACGTTTCTCGGGCGCACCGGCAACTTCGACGGCGACGACGTCGTGGATATCATCTTCGCGCAGCCGCAATGCGCGCGGTTCTTCGCCGCCAGTCTGCTCAACTGGTTCGTGTACAACAACCCCGAGCCGCAGCTCGTCGATTCGGTCGCGGACGCTGCTGCGCAAGCACGATTACGAGCTCGCGCCCGTCGTGAGCACGATTCTGAGCAGCAACGTGTTCTACAGCGCGCGCGCCTACCGCGCGCTCGTGAAGAGCCCGGTCGAGTTCGTCGTGGGCACGTACAAGGCGCTCGGGCTGAATCAGGTCGACGATACGGTTCTGCCCGCGCTGCAGCAGATGGGCCAGCGGATTCTTCTTTCCGCCGAACGTAGCGGGCTGGCCGGGCGGCCAGAACTGGCTGACCAGCGGCACGATGCTCGCGCGCCAGAACTTCCTGGTTCGTCTGCTCGGATCGCAGACGCTGGCGGACTCGTCGTGGCTGCACGGCCTGCCGCTTCAGTCGTCAAGCGCGTCGCGCGTCCTCGCGGAAACGATCTTGCAAGGCGACGTGGCGCCCGCGTCGCTGTTCGAGCTGGAGAGCTATTTGGGTGGAACGGGAAGCGCGGCGCTGCCGTCGCTCTCGGTGGAGAACTACGGTCAGCGCGTCGCCGGCGCGGCGTATCTCGCGATGGCCACGCCTGCGTATCAATTGAACTAATGAAACGCCGTAACTTTTTGCTTGCAACCGCCTCCGGCTTGGCGATCGTCGCCAACCCCGAGCACGTGTTCGCGAAGGCGCTCGCGCAGGCGCCGCTGCCGGGCCTGCCCGGCAGTCAGGACCGCTGCCTAGTTATCGTCAACCTGGCCGGCGGTAATGACGGGCTGAATTGCGTCGTGCCCCACGGCGACGAACAGTACTACCGCCTCCGTCCGGCGCTGGCGATCGCGCGCAACGACGTGTTGGCAATCGATGCGAACGTCGGCTTGAATCCCGGCATGCGATCGCTGAAGGCGCTCTACGACAAGGGGATGGTCGCGATCGTCCAGGGTGTGGGCTATCCCAATCCGGATCACTCGCACTTTCGCTCGACCGAAATCTGGCAGACCGCCGCGCCCGAGCATTACGAGCACACCGGCTGGCTCGGCCGCTACTTCGACGAGGCGTCGCTTCCGAGCGAGAATCTCTTCAAGGGAGTCGCCGTGTCGCAAGTGCTGCCGGAGCTGCTCGTCTCCAATCACACCGACATCCCGGCGGTACCGGCGCTCGCGCAATACACGCTGGTCGCCGACCGCAACACCGTCGCCAGCAAGGCCTTCTGGACCGAGGCGCGCGACCGGCGCCTGCCGTTCGAGTCGCCGTACCTGGCACACGTCATGGAGATCGAGGGCAACGCTCAACGCAGCTCGGAGGAGCTGCCCCGACTCGTAGCCGGCTATACGACGAAGGCCTCGTATCCGGCTACGCCGCTAGGTCGCAGCCTGGCGCTCGCGGCGCAGATCGTCGGCAGCAAGCTCGGAACCAAGGCCATCTACGTCGAGCACGGCTCATTCGACACGCACGTCAGCCAGGTAGCGATCCAGAACCGGCTGTTGGCGCAGTTTTCCGATGCGGTCGGAGCCTTCTACGAAGATCTTGCCGCGCACGGCAACGAGCGGCGCGTGTTGACGCTCACGTTCAGCGAATTCGGCCGGCGCATCGAGGAGAACGGCAGCCGCGGCACCGATCACGGCGAGGCCTCGCCGCTGTTCCTGATCGGCGGCGGCGTCAAGGGCGGCCTGTACGGAACGCTGCCGGACCTCGGCTCTACCAACATGGGCAACCTGCGCTACACCGTCGACTTCCGCAGCGTGTACGCGACCGTGCTCGAGCGCTGGCTCGGGCGCCCGTCGACGACGGTGCTGGGCGGCGCGTTCCAAAAGCTCCCCGTGCTTGCATAGCTCGATACTTTTCCTCGGGAGCGGGGGCGCTCGTTTCGTCGTCGCGCGTCAGTTGCGCGCCTCCGGCGGGATGTGGATGCGCTTCGGCGACACACAGATTCACGTCGATCCCGGTCCCGGCGCGCTCGTGCGCGCACTAAATAGCGTTCCGCCCTGCAATCCGCGCGAGCTCGAGGCGATCGTGCTCTCGCATAAGCATCTCGACCACTCGAGCGACGTCAACGTGCTGATCGAGGCGATGACGTCCGGCGGATTCCGCCCGCGCGGCGCGGTCCTGGCGCCGGCCGATGCATTCGAGGGTGAGCCGGTAGTGCTTCCTTACGCACAGCGCTTTGCGGCGCGAATCGAATACCTCGAGCCGAGCAGCGGGCCGTATCGCATCGGCGACGTCGAGCTCTTTACGTCGATGCGCCACGTCCATGCCGTGCAGACGCACGGCCTTCACTTCGTCTGCGATGGATTACGCGTCGCGTATCTGCCGTGCGGGCGATATTTCGACGGGCTCGCCGCCGACTACGCGGGCCGCCGTCCGGACGTGCTCATCGTCAACGTGCTGCGCTATCGCGACGAGCTGAACGCCGACCACCTCACCTGGATGCATGCGCGCCAAGTTGTGGCCGACGTGCGGCCGAAGGTCGCGATCTTTCAGCACTTCGGCACGAAGATGCTCGAGGCAGATCCTCCGAAGCTCGCACAACGGTTCGAAGACGAGCTCGGCCTGCGCGCGATTGCCGCTTACGACGGACTTACGGTTGACTTAGAAACGGAGGTCGCGGCGGCTGCCCCCGCAGCCGGTTGAAGCGCTGGAACGGCTGCTCGTGCGGCGGGGGCGGCGCCGCGCCCGGAGCACGGGTAGTCGGCAGGCGCGTGCTGCCGCTGAGCTGCTCGCGCACGCGCGGGTGCTCGCTCATCGATCCGCTGTAGAGATAGACCGAGCCGTTGCGCGACGTCGCGGTGACGACGGGCCCTCCGCCCCCGACGGTCGCCTGTTTCGTCGTCGGGTTGCCCTGCACGTGCGCCTCCGCATGGAAGCTCGACACGACGTGACCGGAGCCGCTATGGGCGCCGATCTGCGCGCCGCCGCGAACGCCGAGCGCGACGTTTCCGTGTTCGGACTCGAAACGCGCGAGCCCGGGCTGAAAGTGTCCGTTGTCGTAGACGATCGAGCCGTACGTGCTGGTGGCCTGAATCTGATGTGACGTGCAGCCTGCAAAGAACATGTTGCCCGTCGCCGTGCGCATGCGCAGCCGGTCGAACGACGAGTTGGTCGCGACGACCTTGCCGCGCAGCGACTCGACGAATGCGGTTCCTCCCACGTTGTTGAGATCGATTCCCGCCGTACGGGTGTGCGCGACGAAAATGCCGTGGTAACCGCTCAGCGTTAGGTGGCCTGCGCGGACGTGCGCGATCACCATGCCGGTGTCGCGCGGGATCGTGATGGTCACGTTGCCCGCGCCGCGCGCGACGATCGCGTCGTGCTGCGTGCCGGGGATGTCGGGCAGCACGAACGTTTCCGCCGGCAGCGTCACGGGTCCGTGCTGGGTCTGGATCTGTGCCGACGAGATCTGAACTTGCTTCGGCTCCTCGACCTGCGACGGCGGCAGATGCTGCACGTTCAGCGGCTGATCCGATTGAATCTGCACCTGCGGGCGATCCCAAGTCTGGACCGTCAGATTGCCGCGGTTGAGCCGCACGTTGAGCACCGGCGACGGCCCAACGTCGTACTGCTCGTCGGCGCGTGCGGGCGCCGCGAGAACCAGCCAACAGAGGCAGGCGAGGAGCATCGCGCTCGCCCCTCGGCCGAGGGTTTTGTACACGAAACGATTGTATCGAGAGTGCTACGCCGGCAACATGAAAGCTAGGTGAACGGAGCCTGGACGCGCGGTAAGAGGACGCGAAAGCGCGCGCCGCCGCCGGGCACGTTGGTGACCGTCGCCTCGCCTCCGTGAACTCGAGCAATCGAACGAACGATTGCTAAGCCGAGCCCCGTCCCGGGGACGGCGCGCGAGCGTGCCTTGTCCGCCCGGTAGAACCGCTCGAAGATGTTCGAGAGCTCGGACTCCGGGATGCCCGGCCCCGTATCGGTCACGTCGACCCAGGCGGAGTCGCGGTTCGCTCCGACGGCGACCTCGACGCTGCCGCGCTCGCTGAATTTTATGCCGTTGTCGACGAGGTTGCCGACGAGCTGGCGCAGCAGGCTCGGGTCGGCGTAGACGATGGGCGTGGCGGCGTGCGTGAAGCGCAGCGCGATCCCCTTTTCGGCGGCGCGCGGCAGTGCGTTTTGCGAAACCTCGCTTGCGATCTGGGCGAGCGAGAGCGGCTCCTTCGGAATCTCGTCGCCGCGATCGGCCTTGGCGAGCGTCAGCATGCCGTTAACCATTCCGGCGAGATCGCTGCTCTCGCGAACGATCGTCTCCAGGCTCTCGCGCCGAATCGCCTGGTCCTGATCGCCCCAGCGCAGCAGCATCTGGGCGTTGGCGTTGATCGACGTCAGCGGCGTCTTGAGCTCGTGCGACGCATCCGAGATGAACTGGCGCTCGCGCGCGAACGCCTCGCCCAATCGCGCCAACAACTCGCTGAAGCTGCGCGCGAGCCGTCCGACCTCGTCGCCGCCGAACCGGCGGCGCGCGTTTCCGTCGAGCGCTCCTTTTCCGGCGGCGATCCGAAGGCGGTCTGACCCGATCTCGCGCATCTCGCGGGACAGCTCGTTGATCGGCGTCGTCGCCTGCGAGGCGATCGCGATCGAGAGCACGACGACGGCCCCCGCCGTGATTGCCAGCACGATGGCGATCGCCTCCTGCGCCCGCGCGAAGGTACGCTGCAGCGTGTCGAGCGGCTCGGCGACGTGGATGATCGCAGCGCTCGCCCCCGCGCGCAGATAGCGATCCTCGACCAAGAACGACCGCTCGCCGAGCGTTATTTGCCGGTACGCGACGTCGTGCGGCGGAGAGAGCTTCGGATTCGATGGTATCGTCAGCGATCCGAGGTTGGCAGTCTTGGCGAGCGGATAGCCGTTGCTCGAGTCCACCTGCACGTAGCTGTTGGCGGAGTTCCACGTCGTGAGATTGCTGCTGTTGAACAGAAACTGCAGCGTCCCGGCCGACGAGTCCTCAACGGAAAACGGCGTCGTGGACTGCTGCGCGAACTGCACGATCGCCTTCATCGTCGCGTTCACGCTGGTCGCCGCCTGATCGTACAGGATCTGCTGAAACCGCCAGACGATAATGCCGCTCATCACGCTCATAGCGACGATCAGCAGCGCCGAATACCCGAGGGCGATCTTCCACCTAAGCGACATGGCTTAGCTCATCTCGGATTGCCCCCGGGCGGCGGACATGGGCCACGAGAAGCCGCTGCTCGCTCCGCCATCCGGGCTCCGCTCGCGGCTGCGCCACTTTTTCGGGGCAGCAAGCTGTGAAACAGCCATCCATGGCTGGCCCGAAAAAGTTGGCAGCGCTTCTCGTGGCCCATGTTCGCGCCGAGGTCAATCCGCCTGGCCTAATCCTTGATGGTGTAGCCCACGCCTCGTACCGTGGTGATGAGCTTGTCGTCGAAGCCGTCGTCGATCTTTCCGCGCAAATAGCGGATGTAGACGTCGATGAGATTGGAGTCTCCGAGGAAATCGCTGCCCCAGACCCCGTTGAAGAGCTCGTCGCGCGTATGGACCTTGTTGCGGTGTAAGAGCAGGTACTCGAGCAGCGCATACTCCTTGGCGGTGAGCGCGATGGGCTTTCCGCCGCGATGCACCTCGTGGCGGTCGCGATCCATCACGACGTCGCGGTACTCGATCACGTTGCCCTGCGGCGTGCGCTCGCGCAGGCGGGCCCGGATGCGCGCGAGCAGCTCCTCGGTGGAGAACGGCTTGGTCACGTAGTCGTCCGCGCCGACGTCGAGGCCGGCGACGCGATCGGGTACGCGGTCGCGCGCGGTGAGCATGATGATGGGCACGCGGCTCTTGGCGCGAATGCGTTTGCAGACTTCGATGCCGTCCATGCGCGGCAGCATCAAGTCCAAAATGACGAGGTCGGGTTCCTTGAGTGCTTTCTCGAGGCCGGATAGGCCGTCGCGGGCTACGTCGACCTCGTACCGTTCGTGCTCGAGCTCGAGCTGCAGGACGCGGCTAATCGCCGCGTCGTCCTCGACGACCAGTATCCTATATGGGCGCCGCTCCGGCGCTTGCCGTTTCTCCATGCAGAGGGATTATCGGCTGGCCCTCCGCTCGGACCTTTGCGAGGCTACGACGAGGGGTTGGGATCCGGTGAAAAGTGAGAGCCACAGCGCGGTCGCGCCGCCCGCGGCCAGCCATGCCAGCGTCGTCGCGTTGGACAGCGTCCTCGATAGGAAGGTGCCGATGGCCTGGACCGTATCGACGAAGAGCGCCCCGCCGCCGAGGGCCAGCAGAACGATCAGCCACACGCCGATCGCGCCGACGGCGCCGATCACGGCGAGCTCCACGACCGAGAAGGCCGGGCGAGGGCGGTAGGCCGTCGCCAGCAAGATCGAGGCTCGCAAATCGGCCGGCGGCTCCTCCAGGGGGAGCGCAAAGATCGCCTGATCGAGGGCATCGCTGGCCCGTCCCTGGGCGTCGTCGTGCATGTTCATGATTCGGTTACCTCCATTTCGCCCAGAAGCCTGCGGAGCTGCTCCTTGGCGCGAAACAAGTGCGTCTTCACCGTACCCATCGGCAGGCCGAGGACGCTCGCGATCTCGTCGTACTGTTTGCCTTGGAGATGGAAGAGTGTGATGACCGTTCGGTATTTCTCGGGGAGCGCGTCGATCGCGGCGCGCAGCCGAGCGGCTTGGTCGAGGGCGATCGCCTGCTGCTCGGGCCCCGGGGCCGGGTCCGCCCGCTCGGGCAGCTCGTCGCTCGCGTAGCGCCTGCGCCGGTTGAGCCGGTCGCAACAGGCGTGATACGCGATCGCGAAGATCCAGGTCGAGAATTTCGACCCGGGCTTAAACGTTCGCAAGCTCCGAAAGGCTTTGAAAAACGCCTCTTGCGTCGCATCGCGCGCCTCCTCGACGTCGTGCAGCGTCCGGTACGAAAGATGGTAGACGGCGCGGTCGTACCGCTCAACCAGCGTCGCGAACGCCTCCGGATTTCCCCGGAGCGTCATCGCGACCAGGTTGCCGTCCTCTGGCTCCGCATTCACCCGTGGGGGCGGTGCCTCCAACAAGGCTGCCGACACCCTTTTCGTACGCGCGGCGCGCGCGGATTGTTTCGCACCCGGCCGGGCCGCCCGTCTCGAAACATGCCGTCCGCCGCGCCGTAACTAGGACAGGAACTTTCACGGAGGATCGACCCAGCGATGACAACCATTCTCAACAAAACCCTTCCAGGCGGCAGCCGGCCGGAGAGCGCTGCGCCGACGCTGCCGACCGATAGGTGGGACTCCGCGCAGTCCCTGCGCACCACCTTCGACGGATGGGGGCCGCGGCTATAGTGACCCGAGCCTCGATCGTGGCGATGTTGATCGCCGCCGAAGTCCTGATCGTCGGGATGGCGGCGTACGCGATCGGCGGCGGCGGCACGTCGTTCGTCTCGGGCATGCATCACGTCGACTTTACGCCGGTGACGCAGGCGCCGATCGCCGCGGGCGATACGCCGCATGTCGTGATCGACGACGCGCAATCGCGAGTCCGCGTGACGATCTCGAACGACGGGCTCGTCCACGTGCGTGACCTCACCGAGATGCGCGGCGCCGTCTTTTCGAGCGGCTCCTATCCGCAGCTGCGAGTGACGCAAACGAGCGACGGCGTTCGCATCGAGCGTCCGGGCTCCGGTCACTTATCGATCGACATCTTCGGCTTCAGCAACGAGCGAATCGAGGTCGAGGTGCCTCGCAGCTCGCGGCTCGAGATCGCGCGCTGCTCGGGCGCCGACGTCAGCGGCGTGACCGGCGGCGTGAGCGTGCGCTCGCAGGACGGCCACGTCACGCTGGCCGATCTGCAGGGCAGCGTGGACGCGCACAGCAGCGACGGCTACCTCGAGGCCACGAACGTGCGCGGCGATCGCCTTGCGCTGGACTCGGACAACGGCCATCTATCGCTGCAGAACGTCGAGGTCGGATCGCTCGCAGCGACGACCCACGACGGCCGCATCACGGCCGACGGATTGAATTTGGTGGGTGCGAGCCCCTCCGCAACGATGCACACCGACGACGGCCCGATCCGGATTCACCTCCCGCCCAGTGCCGACGTCAACATCGATGCCTCGACCGGCGACGGAAGCATCGTCGTCGACGGCGTGTCGCAAGAAGGCAGCGATTCCGCCCAGCGCACGATTCGCCTCGGTGCCGGTACCGCGAAAATGGCGGTCGGTACGTCTGACGGATCGATTCACATTTATACCAACGGAGCAAACTAATAGTTATGGATGACAACGTCGTAGCCGCCCTTGCAGTAGTCTGCATCTTCGGGTTACCGGTCCTCGGCTGGATCGTTTCGCGAGTTTTCGCGCACCAGGAACGCATGGAGATGATGCGTCGGGGTATCGTACCGCCGCCTGATGCGCGCGACATGCGCAAGGCGATGAAGTATGGCTGGGTGCCCGGTCAACCAATGCCTGGCGCGCCGAATCAATACTACTATCCGGCCGACTTTTACGCTCAGCGCCAGCTTCGCCGCGGCGTGCAGGTGGCGTGCATCGGCTTCGCTCTCCTCATCGGGCTCGGCTTCATCGGCTACCGCGGCGACGGCCATATCGATCCGGGTCCGTGGCTGCTCGGCGGCTTGATTCCGTTATTCGTCGGCGTTGCGCAAATCATCGGCGCCGTCATGAGCGGTGCGACGTTTGGTCCGCAGACGACGCGCCAGCAGTTCGGACCGGCCGACAGCAACGCCGGCGCATCCGCGCAGGGAAGCCCTTCGGGCGCGGGGATGCCGCCGGGACCGACTTACGGCGGGTGGCGCCCCGGATCCACGCCGGAGATCGAGAAGCCGGCGTCGCCGCCGGACTATCGCTGAGAGTCGCGATAGGGTTCGATAAAAATTTAACGCCGCCGGTCGGTGACCGGCGGCGTTAACCTTGTAATAAAGACGATGTTACTTGCAGGACACCAAGGCCATCGCCCAGCCCGCGGCCGTGCGAGTCCTGACCAGATAACCATCCGCAGTCCGATCGTAAACCTGATAGCCCGCTCTGAGTGCGTCGGCTAGCGATTTGAAGACGATAAGACCTGCCATCTGCGGACCCTCCTTTCCCTTATGATTTACGCTCTCTATACAGTATAACGGCTCGGGGAGCAAGAGCGTGCACCGATTTCCGGAGATTTTTCTAAGAATTTGCAGAAAATAGGGTTTGAGTATGCTGACGGCTGACCGCCACGCCCGCGTGCACGCGACTACGGTTATCGGACGTCGCGCTCTCGCGCCCGGCGTCGTCGCCTTGACGCTGGAGGCGCCCGAGCTCGCGGCGGCGACCAGGCCGGGTCAATACCTCATGGCGATTCCGCCGGCGGCGCAAGCGGCGGCCACCGCGCTCGCCATCTACGAAGCGGAAGGCAAGTTCGCCAGCATTCTCTTCTTTATAACAGGCAGGCGCACGAGCGAGCTCGGCGAGCTGCGCGAGGGCGATCGCCTCGACGTACTCGGTCCGCTCGGCAACGGCTTCGACTGTTCCGGCGACGCGCGCGACGTCGCGATCGTAGCCGGCGGCG
Organism: Vulcanimicrobiota bacterium; assembly: GCA_963736475.1. GTDB lineage: Bacteria > Vulcanimicrobiota > Vulcanimicrobiia > Vulcanimicrobiales > Vulcanimicrobiaceae > Cybelea. Next base: position 44,039 of record CAVTOQ010000008.1, read on the forward strand.
TCGGCATCGCGTCGGTACTGTTGTGCGCGCATGCTTTCATCGCCAACGGAGCCCGCGTCCGCCTCTTCTACGGCGCGCGAACCAGGGAGTTGCTGGTTGATGCGCAACGGTTTGAGGATGCGGGCTGCGAGCTGATTTTGACCACCGACGACGGGAGCATCGGCCGGCGCGGATTCATCACCGACGCGCTGGCGAGCTCGCGCAAACCCGAAGCGATTCTCGCGTGCGGTCCTTCGCCGATGTTGCGCAGCGTTGCGCGCGTTGCCGAGTCGTTCGGCGTACGCGCGCAGTTGGCGCTGGAAGAGACGTTCGGATGCGGAGTCGGAGGCTGCTGGGGCTGCGTCGTGCCGCTGGTCGCGCGCAGCGCTCAGGCGCCGAGCTTTCCTCCGGCGGAGCTAGGCGGCAGTGACGTCGTCTACGCGCGAATCTGCAAGGAGGGCCCGGTTTTCTGGGCGGACGAACTGCGTTGGTGACCGTGCCGAACGTTGCAGTCAGACTCGGCAAGCTCGAGCTCGAGTATCCGACCCTCATGGGCAGCGGCTGCTACGGTACCGGCGAGGAGTATGCGCCGTTTGCCGATCTATCGAAGATCGGCGCGATCGTCCTCAAGAGCGTCACGCGGCTGCCCCGGCTGGGCAACGCGACGCCGCGGCTCGTTCATACGCCGGCCGGCATGCTCAACGCCATCGGTCTGCAGAACCCGGGCATTGACTGGTACCTCGAGCGCGAGCTGCACAAATATGCGGGCCGCCCCTGCAAACTCGTCGGCAGCGTCGCCGGCTTCTCCGAGGACGACTACCCGTATCTCTGCGAGCGCCTCGCCGCGCGTGACGAGATCGCGGCGGTCGAGCTGAACGTATCCTGCCCAAACGTCGCGAGCGAGGGAGAGACGTTCGGCTGCGATCCCGGGCTCACGTCCAAGGTCGTGCAAGCCGCCCGCGCGACGACGGATAAAACGTTGATCGTCAAGCTCTCGCCCAACGTCACGGATATCGTCGCGGTGGCGCGCGAGGCGGAGGCCGCCGGCGCCGATGCCTTGGCCGTGATCAACACGGTTCGGGGGATGGCGATTGACGTCGAGACGTGGCGCCCGCGATTGGGAAACATCACCGGCGGGCTCTCGGGTCCCGCGATCCGCCCGATCGCGGTGCTCGCCGTCTACGAGGTCGCGCAGGCCGTGAAGATCCCGATCATCGGACAGGGCGGCATCGAGAACCTGAGCGACGCGCTCGAGTTCTTCCTGGCCGGGGCGGCCGCGATCTCGATCGGCACCGCCAACTTCACGGATCCGCGCATTCCCGAGCGGATCTCCGCCGAGCTGCAGGAGTATCTCGCCGAGCGCGATCTGGCATCGCTCGACGCGATCGTCGGCAAGGCCAACATCGCTTTCGCGACACCGGAACAGCATGAAGGGGGTACGGGGTGATGCGATGGCCCAGCTGATCGTCGCGCTCGACGTGCCGAGCGCGGAGGAGGCCGAGCGGCTCGTGGACCGCCTCTACGATCTCGACGTCATCGTCAAGATCGGCTTGGAGGCGCTCTGCGGATATCCGGAGCGCATCCTATCGTATTGCGAGGCGCGCGACGTACGCGTCTTCATCGACGCGAAGCTGCACGACATCCCACGTACGGTTGGCGCCGCGATGACGCAGCTCGTGCGGCCGAACGTAAGGCTCGTCAACGTCCACGCGCTGGGAGGGCTCGAAATGATGCGCGCCGCCGTGGATGCGGCCGGCGAACGCGCCGCGGAGCTCGGTCACAGCCCGCCGCACGTGCTGGCGGTGACGCTGCTGACGAGCATCGCTCCCGAAGACCTCAACGAGCTCGGGCTGCAAGGCGGCCCGGGCGAAAACGCGATCCGTTTGGCGGCACTCGCGCGCGACGCGGGCTGCGCGGGCGTCGTCTGCAGCGCACACGAGGTGCGCGATCTCAAGCGTTTCTTCGGCGACGATTTCCTCACGCTGACGCCCGGAATCCGTCCGGTCGGCAGCGTGCACGGCGATCAGAAGCGGGTCACGACGCCGGCGCAGGCGGTTGCTGCCGGTGCGGACTATCTCGTCGTCGGACGACCGGTCGTGGACGCGGAGGATCCCGTCGCGGCGGTCAAGGCGATTCTCGAGGAAATGACCGTAACGGCATGAGCGGTGACGAGCTCGACCTGCGCTCGGAGCTGAAGCGCCGGAGGGCGCTGCTCGAGGGCCACTTTCGGCTTGAGCTCCGGACGCCACAGCGATCGCTTCGTACAGAAATTCAGGATCCTCGAGGATCCTGCGCTTGCTGGGGCCGGTCGGACGCGCGATAGCCGACCGCTTTCGTGCGCTGCAGCCGACGATCGTGGTCAGCGCGGCCGTCGGCGGCATCCTGCTCGGCTACGAGGTCGCGCGGCATTTGGGCGTCAAAGCCATTTTCGTCGAGAAGGAGAACGGTGCGCCCGTCTTGCGACGCGGCTTCACGCTGTCCTCGGCGGATCGCGCGCTGGTCGTCGAGGACGTGGTCACGACCGGACTCTCCGTCGGCGAAGTCGATCGAGGTCGTACGGCGCCACGGCGCGCAGCTCGTCGGCGTCGGCGCGATGGTAATGCGTGCGGCCGCCGATTTCGGCGCGCCGACGCACGCGTTGCTCGATCTGCCGCTGCGCTCGTTCGCGGCGAACGAATGTCCGCTGTGCGCCGCGAGCGAGCCGATAACCGATCCCGGGTCGCGCCGCGCATGACGCTGCAAGTTCGAGTCGCGAGCGGTGCGGGCGAGGCGGCCGCCGCGGACCGCGCCTTCGTGATAGACCTCGGACGGCGCTGCGCGATGTCCAGCGTCGGCGCGCTGCGCCGCGCGAGCGAGCCGGCCGTGCGTGCGGCCTTCGACCGGCTGTGCGACGTCGTCGACGATCAGTCGCACGTGACCCTGATCGCGCAGCGCGCGGAGCGGCGCGTCGGCTTTCTCATGCTGCTCGACGGCCTCCCCGACGAGGTGACGGCGCTGGCGCAGGGCTTCATCGCCTACATGGCCGTCGAACCGGAGTGCCGCGGGGCCGGCGTGGGCGCCGCGCTCCTCGCGGCGGCCGAAGATGAGGCCAGACGGCGGGGTTTACCGTATATGGCACTGATGGTCACCGAGGAGAATGCGGTAGCGCGCCGGCTCTACGAGCAGGGCGGCTATCTCACGGAGCGGCGTCTGCTGTGCAAGCCGCTGTAGGCACCGATCTCTGGCGTCGCGTCGCCTGGATTGCCGGCGGCATCGTGGTCGTGGCGGTTGCGCTGTGGTTCGCAGCGCACATCCCGAAAACGATCGGGATCTTCCTGATTGCCGCGTTCATCGCGTTCGGCGTTCAGCCGATCGTCGGGCGCCTGGAGCGGCGCATGGCCAAGCCGCTCGCCATTACGATCGTATACTTCGGTCTGCTCGTGCTCGTAACGGTGTTCCTAGTAATCGTAGTGCCGCTCGCGGTCAGCCAGACGCAGCTCTTGATCGCCAACATTCCGGCATATGCGACGACGACCCAGAGCTGGCTGGGGGAGTGGAGACCTCACTCGAACAGCACTTTCCGACACTGCGACTGCCCCAATACGGCTTCAACTTCGGCAAGATAGGCGCCGCGCAGATGTCCGGCTTCGTCAGCGGCGCACTCGCGTCGCTCGGGGCGATCGCGGTCAACACGGCGACCGGATTGTTCATCGCGTTCTCGGCCATCGTGCTCTCGATCTTCTTTCTGCTCAACGACACGCAGATCGCCGAGGGCTTCACCGCGCTGTTCCCGCAGCAGAAGCGTCAGACGGCGCGGAAGCTCGCGGCCGAGGTGACTGACGTCTTCGGAAGCTATATCTCGGGACAGGTCATCGTGTCTTTGATCACGGGCGCCGTCATCGCCATCGCCACGGCGTTCTTGGGCTTCAAGTTTTCGCTGATCATCGGCATCCTGTCCGCGGTGGCGTACGCGATTCCGATCATCGGCATGCTGATCGCCGAACTCATCGCCATTCCGATGTCCGCGCCGCAGGGCGTCTGGATGATCGTCTGGGTCCAGGTCGTCATGTTCGGCATGGCGCGCATCAGCGACAACGTGCTCGTTCCGAAGATCATGGGTCAATCCGTGGGCGTCTCGCCGATCGGGGCGATGTTCGCGGTGTTCGCCGGGGGCGAGCTCTTCGGCATCCCGGGATTGATCCTGGGGATTCCCGCGGCCGCGTTGATCAAGATCGTTTGGCGCTACTTCGTCGCGCCCTGGATCACGGCGCAGCTGGATAGGAGCTAGGACCGCATGGAGAAGCGTCCGTTCGGGATCGCGTTGTTCTGCGTCGTGTCTCTAGCGGCGTGTTCTTCCGCAAGCGGTTCTGGGGGATCGACGCTTCCCGTGGTGCCGCCGCCCACGCAGTCTCCGCCCCCCGGCGGAGAGGTGGGGAAGTACATCAAGCACGTCGTCGTCATCGTTCAGGAAAATCGTACGTTCGACAACATCTTTGCCGGGTTCAAAGGCGCGGATTCGGCGATGTACGGCTATACGCACACCGGAGTCAAGGTGCCCTTGCGGGCGATCACGTTCAACGGATCGGACATCTTCCACGACTGGAACGACGCCATCACCGATTGGAATGGCGGCCGAATGAACGGATTCGACAAGGACCATTTCGTCGACGGTCGCCCCGCGGGAACGTACCCCTACGCCCATCTCCGGCGCGACCTGGTCGCGCCGTACTGGACGATGGCGCGCGAATATGTGCTCGCCGATCGTATGTTTCCGACGATGTTCGGACCCACGTTTACGGCTCACATCGACCTGATCGCGAGCACGACGAACCTGGACGCCGACACCGCCGAAGTCGACGGCCCGACGGCGCAACCTTGGGGGTGCGACGCTCCGAAAGGCACCTCGACGTACCTGCTCGATCCGCAGCGCGTAGAGAGAGGCTATGGGCCATTCCCGTGCTTCACCCAATACAACACGATGGCGGACACGCTGGACGCGGCCGGGGTGACGTGGAAGTACTACGCGCCGAGCGTCAGGTCCGGCGGCCGGCTATGGGCGCCGTTTGCGGCCATTCGGAAAGTCCGCTACGGGCGCGACTGGAAGCGCAACATCATCTCACCGCAGACGAAGGTGCTCACCGACGCGGCAAATGGAAGTCTCGCCCAAGTGTCGTGGGTGATTCCCGATGCTGCGGACTCCGACCACGCCGGTTCGCGCAGCGACAAGGGCCCGTCGTGGGTTGCGGGCGTCGTCAACGCCATCGGTGAGAGTCCGTATTGGGAGTCCACGGCGATCGTCGTACTATGGGACGATTGGGGCGGTTGGTACGACAATTCGGCACCGCCTCAACTCGATTTCGTGGGTCTCGGCATACGGGTGCCGTGCATCATCATATCGCCGTACGCGAAAGCCGGATACGTTTCGCACACGCAATACGAGTTCGGCAGCACCCTGAAGTTCATCGAGGAAGCGTTTCATCTCTCCGCCCTCGGGCCGGGCGCGCGCGGCTACACCGATACTCGAGCGCGTAGCCTGACGGACAGCTTTGATTTCAAACAGAAACCTCGCGCGTTCAAGCGGATTCCCGCGCCGTATCCGCCGGCGTACTTCCTCTCGCAGCCGCCTTCCGGAGAACCTCCCGATTCGGAATAGCGCGCGGGGGAAGGGGAACCTCTGACGAAGTCCATGTACCGATCGGTCAAACCCTTTGGGCAGCGTCAGTTTCGCCACATCTCTTTGTTGCGCCCTCGGTCACAGAGAGACGGCTATGCTTCCTCGGGCGCGCCTCGATCTGGGGCGAAACTGCTCGCTGCGATCGGTGCAGTGACTTCGTCAGAGGTTCCCTAGGGTTGCACGATTACCCCGATGCCGTCATCGTACAGCACGGCGCCGCAGCCGCGCGCGGCCCGCATCCGCTGCGCGTTGGCCTCCGCAGGCAGGTCGTTCTCGGCCACCGCTGCGAGCAGTGACCCGTTACGGCGCGCCTGCTCGCACGCGCCCGCGTCGGAAAGATCGAGCGTGCGCGTCGACGGCGATACGACGTTGACGACGCCGAGGCGCATCCCCTGTCCGCCGAGCGCCGGCGGACGGTGCGCGGCGATCCAGCGATAGATTCCCGGCGACGTCGTTCCGACGCGCAGCGCGTCCGCATAATAGTCGAGCGGATGCCGCGCGCCGAGATAGCTGGTCGCGACCACCGTGATTCCGAACGCGACCGCGTACGGCCACACGATGCGCCGCCGGTGGGCCGCGGCCGCGAGCGCGACCGCGAGCAGCGCGACCGGTAGTGCGATACGCGTGAGCCCGTCATTCCAAAAGATCGCGAACACGATCCAGAGGCCGTACAGCACCGACGCGATCAGCAGCGCCGTGGCTATGCCGGCGAGCCGGCGCGCGGGCGGCGCTAGGATCGCGGCGCCCGCCGCCACCGCGGGCGCGGCGAAGCGCAGCGATGCCGCCGTCGCGAGCTGTGCGACCCAGGTGCTGTAACCGAACGGCAGCACGAAGAAGAGCAGCGCCGAGCCGCAGGCCGCCCAGCCAACGCGCCGGTCCGCGGCGACGGCCGGTCCCAGCAGCGCGGCGCAGAACGCCACGACCGCGAACGGCGACGCGGCCAGCGCGACGCGATCGAGCAGCGCCAGCGCCGGCGCGCCGTGCGCGAGGATCGACGAGCCGAAGACGCTGCCGGTGACCGTCGCCGCCGGCGCGACGGCTGCGCGATGCCACAACGTCGCGTCGTGCAGAACCCACAGCGCGACCGCTCCGCCCGCGGCGAACCAGACCCGCGCCGGCGCCCGCCCCGCAAGCAGCGCGATCGCGGTGAGGAGCCAGCCCTGCGGCTTGATCAGCGCCGCGACGGCAGCGGCGCGCATCGCCGTCGCGGGTTCGCGCACCACGCGCAGCAACCACAGCGCCTCGAGAAAAAACGCCGCCAGCCAGACGTCGTTCTGCAGCGTGCCGGCTTGGATCGCGAGCGGATACGCCGTGACCGCGCTCGCCGCGAGCGCCTCGGCGAGCAGCGGCGGCGCGTCGTCCTCGCGCGCCCACGCCCCGAGCCGAAAGCCGAGCAATGCCAGGGCGCCGAATCCGCACCACGGCAGCGCGAACGTACCGCCGACGGAATACAGCCCGCTCGCGAAGAGCTCGGACGCCGGCGGGTACCACCAGTACCGCGTTGCGCTAACCCAGAGCGAGTGGTTCTGCACCCACGCCGCTGCGTTGGGAAGATGATATGAAAGGGAGTCGCCGTCCAGCAGCGGACGCGTCAGCTGCGGCCACGCCACGGCGACCAGCGCGCCCACGAGCAGGTACGGCGGCGCTTGCGTCGACCTCGGATACTCAGGCCCCCACGCCTCGTTGCGGTAATACGCGACGGCTAGACACGCCGCGAGCGCGATCCAGCACGCGACCGGATACAGCAGGTGCGCGATGCCCAGGGCGAACGGGACGGCGATGCCCAGGATCAGCGCGTCGCGCAGCCGGTCGGCGATGCCGTAACGTTCGTCGGTACGTAGCGCCGGGGCCGCCGCGAAGAGCCCGAGGAGCCACAGGGCGGCCGGCACTCCCGACACGGGCGACTTACATCGAATCCGGCGCGCTGACGCCGGCGAGCGCGAGCGCACGCGCCAGAACGCTCTTTGACGCGAGGCACAGCGCAAGTCGAGCCAGCCGCGTCGGCACGTCTTCCGTCAAGATCTTGCACTCAGTGTAAAACTGATGGAAATCGGACGCGACGTCGCGGGCGTAGCGGGCGAGACGATGCGGCGCGAGATGCTCGACCACTCCGGCGACGACATTCGGAAAATCGGCGAGGCGGCGCGCGAGCGCGATCTCCGTCGGGTGCACGAGCGGCGCGAGCGCGCCGTCTCGGCCGCGCGCACATCGTCCGGCAACGCCCGGCGTAAGACCGATGCGATGCGAGCGTGTCCGTACTGCACGTAGTACACGGGATTCTCGTTCTCTTTCTCGACCGCGAGCTTCAAATCGAACTGCAACGGAGACTCGACCGCCGGCTGGATGAAGAAGAAGTGCGCGGCGTCGGCGCCGACCTCGTCGAGGATCTCGTCGAGCGTCACGATCTCGCCCGCGCGTTTACTCATTCCGACTTGCTCGCTGCCGCGCATCAGCGTGACCTGTTGCGCGATCGCGACCTGCAGCCGGCCGGGAAACCCGAGCGCCTCCGACAGGCCCTTGAGCCGTTCGATGTAGCCATGATGGTCGGGGCCGAGAATGTCTACGACGCGGTCGCTGTCGCGCAGCTTCTGATAATGATACGCAACGTCCATGCAGAAATACGTCGGACGGCCGTCGCGGCGCAGCAAGACCCGATCCTTGTCGTCGGCGAATTGCGTCGCACGAAAGAAAAGCGCGCCGTCTTGCTCGTAGGTGAGGCGCAGCTCGCGCAGCCGGTCCACTCCTTCACGCACCTTACCGGCCTCGTGCAGCTCTCGTTCGCTCTGCCAACGGTCGTACTCCACGCCGAAACGCCGCGCGGTGCGCTGCTGTTCGGCGACGATCTCGTCTCGCGCGAAATTGGAGAAGAAGGGCAGCCACTCCGATTCGCCCGCGGCGGTCCAGCGTTCGCCGTCGCGCTCGCGGATTTGCCGCGCGATCGGCAGCAGGTACTCGCCCGGATAGCCCTCCTCGGGGAAGGGATACGACGGGTCGAAGAGCTGGCGATAGCGCGCGTAGACGGAGCGTCCGAGCGCATCGAGTTGCCGGCCGGCGTCGTTGATGATCCATTCGACGAACACGTCGTAACCGCAGAAGCGCATCGCATTGGCGAGCGTCGCGCCGATCGACATCGAGCGGCCCTGCACGACGACGAGCGGTCCCGTCGGATTCGCGCTGCCGAACTCGAGCGAGACGCGCATCCCGTTGCGCGGCTTTTCGCCGAAGCTACCTCCCTCGCGCAGAATGCGTTCGATTGCGGCGTGCCAGATCTCGGGCGCCAGCCGTAGGTTGATGAATCCGGCGACCGGTTCGATGCCGCTGAAGAGCCGGCCGAGTTCGGGCGAGCGCCGCGCCGTCTCGGCCACGAGCTCGGTTGCGAGCTCCTGCGGCGCGCGTCGCGCCGCCTTCGCAAGCGTGAAGGCGACGTTAGTCGAAAAGTCGCCGAACTCTGGACGGCGCGGCGCTTCGAACGTGACCGCCGGCGCCGCCTCCGGATATTTCGCGGAGACGACGCCGGCTACGGCGTCGGCAAAAGTGCGCAGCGCGCCATCAACGTCCATTACATACGATGTTCGCCGCGCGGTGCAGCTTCGACCCGCGCATAGCGTGCCGCGCCGCGCGACTCGACCGCGCCCTCGAGCTCGAGCAGCGAAAGCGATGCGAGCGCAGCAGACGCGGCCACGCCGCTTGCTGCGACGATCTCATCGAACTCCGTCGCGCCGGCCTCCATCGCGCGGAGCAGCGCGCTCGCCGTCGCGTCGCGCGCGCCGCGCGCGCCGGTGACCGGCGCCGGACGCGCGCGACCGAGCGCCTCGAGCACGTCGCCGGCGTCGCGCGCCAGCGTCGCACCGTCGCGGATCAACGCAAGGCAGCCCTGGACGTGCTTGCGATCCACGTCGCCGGGCACGGCCAGAACCGGGATCCTGCCGGCGGCCCAGCTCGCCGTGTTCAGCGCGCCGCTGCGCGCCGGCGCCTCGACCACGAGGACGGCGTCGGCAAGCGCGGCGACGACGCCGTTGCGCTCCAGGAACTGCCAGGGCTGCGCGGGCTGCTCCGGTGGATAGGGCGAGAGTACGGCGCCGCCCCCGGCTAGGATGCGCTCGGCCAGTTCCACGTTGCGGCGCGGGAAGAACCGGCAGTGACCCCCGCCGAGTACGCCGATCGTCACCGCTCCCACGCTCAAGGCACCCTCGTGCGCGGCCGAGTCGATGCCCAGCGCCAGACCGGACAGGATGCAGCAGCCGGCCAACCCGACCTCGGCCGCGATCGCGTGGGCGAGGCGCCGCCCGTAGGGCGTCGCCGCCCGGGTGCCGACGATCGCGACGCAGGTGTGGGCGAGACCGCCCAGCTCGCCGCAGCACCATAGCCCGGGCGCGGCGGCCTCGAAGCCTCGCCCGGCCCGGGCCGCGGCGATGGCCTCGCGGGGCTGAAAGGCCGGGTCCCGCATCGGGCTTCCATTCACGCGCGCCGCGCCGGAGTGCTAGCTGCGGCGGGCGCGCGGGGGGAATCGGGCAGCCCCAAAGGAATAGCCAGGCCGCACGGAGGTACCGGAGTTGGCAGCAGAAGCGTATTGCGTCAAGTGCAAAGCCAAGCGCGAGATCAAAGACGCGGTCCAGATCACCATGAAGAACGGGCGCCCGGCGACCGAGGGCAAGTGCCCGGTCTGTGGCACGAAGATGTTCAAAATCGGCGCTGCCTGAAGCGCCGCGCGCCGCAATCGCAGAGGCGCCAACGTGCCGACGCACGTTGGCCCTTTTTTGCGTTAACTACCCGTAGTAACGTATAATACGTGCACCCACAAGATATGCCGTGGGTGGAGAGACTTACCGCTGACTTGCCCTACTTGTCGCAAGAGCGAGACGCGCGTCGTCGACTCGCGTGACGATGAAACGGTGGTGCGCCGGCGACGCGAGTGTCTGGACCCGCGCTGCAAGCATCGCTTTACCACCTACGAGCGAATGGAAGCACCCCGGCTCTTCGTCGTGAAGAAAGACGGCCGGCGGGAACAGTACAGCCGTGAGAAAATCCTCGCCGGCCTGCGCAAGGCGTGCGAGAAGCGCCCCATCTCCGAGAGCCGGATGGAAGCCGTGGCCGCCGATCTAGAGCGCGAGCTGTTCGCGCGCGGCGAGAGCGAGGTGCCGTCCGCTCTGGTCGGCGAGAAGCTCATGGAGGCCCTGCGCCAACTGGATCCGGTGGCCTACATCCGCTTCGCCAGCGTCTACCGGTCGTTCCGCGACATCGAGAGTTTTCGCGAAGAACTGGCGCAGCTTTAGGACATCAGTGAGTTGACCGAGATCCCCGTCGCGTTGCAGCGCCTGCCGCACGGAGAGGGACTGCCGCAGCCGCAATACATGAGCGAGCACGCGGCGGGCGCCGACCTGTGCGCTGCCGTCGGCGAGCAGCTGACGCTGCTGCCGGGAGCGCGCGCGCTGGTACCGACCGGCTTCTCGATAGCGCTCCCGCCGGGTTACGAGGCGCAGATCCGCCCGCGCAGCGGCCTCGCGATTCGCAGCGGCGTGACCTGTTTGAACTCGCCGGGAACGATCGACGCGGACTATCGCGGCGAGATCGCCGTCGTGCTCGCGAACTTCGGAACCGAGCCGGTCGTGATTCGACGCGGCGATCGCATCGCGCAGATCGTCGTCGCGCCGGTCGAGCGCGCGCGGTTCGACGCCGTGGCCGAGTTGCCGCCGACGGCGCGCGGAGACGGAGGATTCGGCTCGACGGGCGTTTCGGCATGAACGTCTACATCGTCGGAAAGGGCGCGGTCGGAACGTTCGTCGGCAATTTGCTGCGCGCAATCGGAGTCGACGTCGCATACGCGCCGCGCTCGCTCGACGCCGTGACGCCGTACGATGCCGACGTGGCGCTGGTCGCGACGAAATCCTACGATACCGACGGCGCGATAGAGACGCTGCGCAAGGCGATCGCTTATCCGGAAAAGTGCGTGTTCGTCTCGCCGCAGAACGGCGTCGGCAACGAGGAACGCCTGGCCGCGGCCTTCGGCGCCGACAACGTCGTGGCGGCGGCGCTGACCACGCCGGTCGATCGCGACCGCGACGGCAACGCTCGACCGGCGAAAGAGGGCGGCCTGGCGCTCGCGCCCATCGGCTCGAACGCGTACAACTGGCTCGCGGCGACGTTCGCGAGCACCGGACTGACGGTCAAGGTCGTCGAGGACTGGCGCGCGCTGAAATGGAGCAAACTGGCGCTCAACGTCGTCGCCAACGCGAGCTGTGCGATCCTCAACGTCCTGCCGAACCGCTTCGTGCACTTCGACCGCATCTTCACCCTCGAGATCCGGATGATACGCGAGGTCCGCGCCGTGATGCATGCGCTCGAAATCGAGCCCATCGACCTGCCGCGCTATCCGGTGCGGGCCCTGTTCGGCGTCGCGAGCCTGCCCAGCCCGGTCTCGCGCGGTCTGCTGGCCCACACGATCGCGGGGGCGCGCGGAACCAAGCCTCCGTCGTTGCTGATCGACCTGCGGCGCGCCCGGCCGCAGACCGAGGTCGACGTGCTCAACGGGGCGGTGGCCGCGGCCGGACTCGAGCGCCGCATACCGACGCCGGTCAACGCCGTCTACGCACGCGTGCTCAACGATATCGCGCACACGCCGCCGCTCTGGGCGAAGTACCGCGAGCGCCCGGACCGGCTCGAGGCGGAGGTCGAGGCCGAGGTCAAACGCGCGAAAGTGTTAGCGCGCGGCTAGAACGAACAGCGACAGACGCATGCGCGACCCAAACGTCCCTGAATCGCTGGAAGGATGGTGGATTCTCCATCGGATGTTCGCTTTCAACCGGCGACAGTGGGACGCATTACCCGAAAAACGCCGTAACAAGTACGCGGGTCACGCGGCCGACCTCCTCGACCACCTGAAAAGCAACGACGAGGGCGACGTCGGCATGACGCAAGTCGTCGGGCCATAAGGCCGACCTCATGCTGACGCATTACGCGCGCACCTTCGACGGGCTGGCGTATGCACAGACGCTCGTCGACAAACTCGAGCTGCGCGAGTTCCTCCTGCCGCACGGATCGTACGTCTCGGTTCTCGAGCTCGGCCTCTACGATGCGACGGCGAAGATTCACGCCGAGCTCGATCAGCGCGAGCTTCCGCCGCAGTCGCCGGAGTGGATCGCCGCGTTCGACGAACTCATGCGCAAACAGGCCGAGAGCCCGTACGTCGCGCCGCGATTGTGGGCGAAGATACCCGCCCGCCGTTATCAGTGCTTCTATCCGATGAGCAAACGCCGCGGCGAAGTGCAGAACTGGTACATCCTGGGCTACGAGGCGCGCGCCAAGATGATGAGCCAGCACGGCGTCGTGGGGCGATCCTACCACGGGCGAGTGACCCAGGTGATCTCCGGCTCGATCGGCTTCGACGACTTCGAGTGGGGCGTCGACCTGTACGCCGACGACCCGCTGGTCTTCAAGAAGCTCGTCTACGAAATGCGGTTCGACGAGGCCAGCGCGCGATACGGCGACTTCGGGTCGTTTTGGGCCGGGCTGCAGTTCTCGCCCGCCGAGCTCAGCGTGTTCCTCGACGGCGACGCGATCCCGCAGTTCGAGACGCCGTAAGCCTCCTCTTAGGCCGCCGCGCCGAGCCGCTCCAGGCTCCGGTACTGGATCGCCTCGGCGACGTGCGCGGAGCCGATGGCATCGTCGCCGGCGAGATCCGCGATGGTGCGCGCGACGCGGGCGATGCGATCCAAGGCGCGGGCCGAGAACTGGCGCCGCGCGCTGGCGTGCGCCAGCAGCCGCATCGCGGCTTCGTCGAGGGCACAGTAGCGCCGCATCGCGTTGCCGGGAATCTCCGCGTTGCATAGCAGCGACGAACCGGTGAAGCGCCGGCATTGGCGCTCGCGAGCCGCGACGACGCGCTGCCGGATGACTGCGGACCGCTCCGCGGATTCGTAGCGCACCATGTCGTCGAACGGTACGCGCGCGATCTCGATCTGCAGGTCGATGCGGTCGAGGAGCGGACCCGATAGCTTGCTCACGTACTTCGCGACCATCGCGTCGTCGCACCGGCACTCTGCGCTGCGCGTTCCGCGATAGCCGCACGGACAGGGATTCATCGACGCTACGAGCTGAAATCGCGCAGGGTACGTAAACGTCCCCGCGGCTCGCGCGATCGTAACCGTGCCCTCTTCGAGCGGCTGGCGCATCACCTCGATCGCGCTGCGCGTGAACTCGGGGAACTCGTCGAGGAAGAGCACGCCGTGGTGTGCGAGCGATATCTCGCCGGGCTTGACGAGCGCGCCGCCGCCGACGAGCGCCGTTTGGCTGATCGTGTGATGCGGAAAGCGGAAAGGGCGCGCGCGCACGATGCCGGCCCGGCCGAGCAGCAAACCCGCGACGCTGTAGATCTTCGTCACCTCGAGCGCCTCGTGCAAGCACATCGCGGGCAGAATCGATGGCAGCCGACGCGCGAGCATCGTCTTTCCGCAACCGGGCGGCCCGACGAGCAGCAAATTGTGCCCGCCCGCCGCCGCGATCTCGAGTGCGCGCTTCGCCGCGAGCTGGCCGCGCACGTCCGCGAGGTCGCCATGGACGATCTCGTCGGCAGGCTCGAGTACGGGATCTGCCGTTCGCTTGCGCCATCGCGCACCGTGCCCGCACACGACCGCAACCGCCGAGCGAAGCGAATCGACGGCGTAGAGCTCGATGCCCGCGACCAAGGCGGCCTCGTCGGAATTGCCTGCCGGAACGATCAGCTTCGTGAAGCCCGCGCTGCGCGCGCCCAGCACCATCGGAAGGATCCCGCTTACGGGTTGCAGCTTGCCGTCCAGCGCGAGCTCGCCGAGCGCGATAAACTCGCGCAGCGCGGAGTGCTCGATCTGCTCGTCGATTGCCATCAGGGCGAGCGCAATGGCGAGATCGAACGCTGGTCCGCCCTTGCGAACGTCCGCCGGCGACAGGTTAACCAAGAGCCGTCCGGCCGGATAGGCGAATCCCGAGTTGAGAATCGCTGCACGGACGCGCTCGCGGGCTTCGCCGAGCGCACGATCCGGAAGCCCGATGATCAGGAAGCCCGGCGTCCCCGGCGCGCTATCCGCTTCGACACGCACGACGTAGCCTTCGATGCCGAGCATCGCGGCCGAAAAGGACAGGGAGAGCATTGCCCGGCCCTCTGCTCCACGATTTTGAAATGTCTAGGGGTAGCTCGAGCAAGCCAAGAACACGACCGCCGTGACACCCGAGATGGTGAGCGCGCTGGCGGAGTCTGGAACGCTCGTCGTTATCTGCGCGAGCGTGATCGCGGCGCTCATTCAGCTGCGGCACATCCGTGCGGGGAATCAGCTGCAGGCGCTGCTGTCGCTCGAGCGCGATTTTCGCGGGGGTCCGATGCAGTCCGCATTGCGATACCTGCAAGAGGAGCTGCCGCGGAAGTTGGAGGATCCGGCGTACCGGCGCGAGCTCGAAACGATCGGCTACATCGATCCGGCGATGCACCCCGAGATGGTAGCGTGTAACTGGCTCAACGAGATGGGCACGCTGGTGAAGCGCGGTTTGGTCTCCGAGGACACGTTCATGGACCTGTTCGCGCGGCTGATCGCTCACTGCTGGAGGCAGATCGCGCCGGCGGTGGCGATCATGCGCCGGACGCGGGGCCAGTCGCAATACCACGACTTCGAGTACCTGGCGCAGCGCGCCGCGGCCTGGCTCGAGCGCAATCCCGAGGGCATGTCGCCGCGGGACTTCGTTCGCGTGCCGATACCCGATCGCTGGCGCGATCAGGACGGGCTCGCCGCGAGTGACGCAGCGGCGGCTTCTCCACAGATTGCACAAGACTAACGTCACAGCTTGTGGACAGCGGGGAAAGTTAAGGTTTGATGAAGGAGACTTACTTGAAAAGAGCGCTCGCTCGCATCGCTTTACCGCTCGTCGTGGCGGCTGCTCTGGCCGCTTGTTCGCACGGCACGTCGCAGTCGAGCGCGTCGCCGGCGTCCGGCGCGCCCGCCGGCCGCAAGACGATCGGCGTCTCGATTCAGAACCGCGAGGCGCAGTTCTACCAGGACATGGAGTCCGGCATGCGCTCCGAGGCGGCGAAATACGGTTATGGGCTGATCGTCGTAGATGCGAGCCGTGACAACGCCAAGCAGCAAAGTCAAGTCGAAGACTTCATCTCTAAGCGCGTCGACGCCATCGTCTTGACGCCGTATGACTCGCAAGCGATCGGCAGCGCCATCGCGGAAGCAAACGCGGCGGGCATCCCCGTCTTCACCGCCGACATCGCCAGCACGAGCTCACAGGGTCACGTCGTCGCGCACATCGCGAGCGATAACGTGCAAGGGGGCTTTCAGGCCGGGACGCTCATCTGCCAGGCAGTGAAGAGCGGAAGCATCGCGATCATCGACGAGCCCGAGGTGACGAGCGTCCAGGATCGCGTCAAGGGATTCAAACAGGCGATCGCGCAGCATTGTCCCTCCGTCACGATCGTCGCCGACGTAGATTCCGGCGGCACGCGTGACAAGGCGAGCAGCGACACGGGCGACATCCTGCAGGCGCATCGCGACTTGAAAGGCATCTTCGGAATCAACGACGATTCCGCGCTCGGCGCGCTCGCCGCCGTGCGGGCCGCCGGGCTCACCGGCAAGATCGCGATCGTCGGATACGACGCGACGCCTGAAGCCCGCACCGCCATCGGCAACGGCGAGATGTACGGCGACGCGATTCAGTATCCGGCGAAGATCGGATCTACCACGATCGACGTGATCGCCAATTACTTCGCGGGGAAGAAGCCGGCGCCGGCGGTCAAGATCGGCGTCGGGTCCTTCACGAAAGCGTCCTTGGGCCAGCTCTCCGTAGATTAATGCGAGTGTCATCCTGAGCGGAGCGAGCGTCAGCGAGCGGAGTCGAAGGGTGGCGGCGCTGCTCGAGATGCGCGGGATCGGGAAGAGCTTTCCCGGCGTGCGCGCGCTCACCGACGTGTCGCTAACGCTGTCCGGCGGCGAAGTGCTCGTCGTCGTCGGCGAGAACGGCGCGGGCAAATCCACACTGATGAAAGTTCTAGCCGGCGCGCTGCAGGCGGACGAAGGCGAAATTCGCATCGACGGCCAGCCCGTCCACATCGCGACCCCGCAAGAGGCGCAGCATCTCGGCATCGGGATGATCTACCAAGAGTTTACGCTCGTCCCGCAGCTTACGGCATCCGCGAACATCGCGCTCGGCAGCGAACCGACGCGCGCCGGACTGATCGAAACTGGGGCGGTGCGCGCGCGCGCCGAGCGCGCGCTCGGCGAACTCGGACTCGAGGTTCCTCTCGACGAGCCGGTGTCGCGCTTCTCCGTCGGACAGCAGCAGCTGGTCGAGATCGCCAAGGTCCTCGCGCGATCGGCGCGGATCATCGTGATGGACGAGCCGACGGCCGCGCTCTCCGATCGCGAGATCGAGCGTCTCTTTCAGATCATTCGGCGCTTGCGCGCGGGCGGCGCCGGGATCATCTACATCTCGCATCGCATGGAGGAGCTATCGCGCATCGCCGACCGCATTACCGTCATGCGTGACGGCAGGGTCGTGGAGACGCGCGAAGCCGGCAGATTTTCCGCAAGACGAGATCATTCGCGCTATGGTCGGGCGCCGGCTGGATGCGCATTTCCCGGAGCTCGCCAGACCTCGCGGCGCACGCCGGCGTGCGGCTCGACGTGTCAGGTCTTACGCGTGCCCCGATCGTCCACGACGTCAGCTTCTCCGTGCGCGCGGGCGAGATCGTCGCGCTCGCCGGCCTCATCGGCGCGGGCCGAACCGAGATCGTGCGCGCTATTGCGGGCGCCGATCCGCGGGATGGCGGCGAAGTCCGCATCGACGGCACGGCGCTGCCCCCAGGCAACGTCGCCGCAGCGATCGCCGCGGGCGTTGCCTTCATCACCGAGGATCGCAAGGCGCAGGGCTTGGTCCTCGGCATGACCGTCCGCGAGAACGTCACGCTCGCGCATCTCGCATCGTTCGTCGACCGCGACTTATTGATCGATGCGGCTCGGGAGCGGGAGGCGACCAAGACGCATGATCGACGAACTGCGCATCCGCACGCCAAGCACCGAGCAGATCGTGCGCAACCTCTCAGGCGGGACGCAGCAGAAGGTGGTGCTCGCGAAATGGCTCCTCGGCAACGCGCTGGTCTTTCTCTTCGACGAGCCGACGCGCGGAATCGACGTGGGCGCCAAGGCAGAGATCTACCGGATCATGGTTGACCTGGCAACGACGCGGCGCGGCGATCGTTATGGTATCGAGCGATCTCCCCGAGGCACTCGGCATGGCGCATCGCATCCTCGTCGTGCGCGGCGGCCGCATCGCGGCCGAGTTTTCGCGAGCCGACGCCACGCCCGACAAGGTGATCGCCGTCGCGACGGGTGCGGCGGCGTGAACGCGCAAAACCGCGTGTGGTACTGGCTGCGCATCGCCGCCGCCGCCGCGTTCGTCGTCGTGCTCGATCGCCGTCGTCGACGTCGCGTCGCACGGCTCGTTCCTCGAGCCCAGCAACATCGTGCGGGTCCTGCGCCAGATCACCTACAACTGCGTGCTGGGCGTCGGCCAGACGTTCGTGATCATCACCGGCGGTATCGATCTCTCCGTGGGGTCGCTGGTCGCGCTGACGGGCGTCGTGGCCGCTCTGTTCGCCAACGCCGTGCACCTCAGCGGTTTTCCGCTGATCGCCGCGACGCTGATCGTGGCCCTCGGCGTCGGCGCGATCGCGGGATGGGTCAACGCCCTGCCGGTCGTGCGGCTGAACTTGCCGCCGTTCATCACGACGCTGGCCATGCTGGAGATGGCGCTCGGCGCGTCGTTTATCCTCGCGCACGGCCGGCCGGTCGCGCTGCAGAGCGGCGACTTCCAGAACACCGGAATCGGCTCGTTCCTCGGCGGCGTCACAACGGCGCTCCATCTTCCCGGCATTCCGGTACCAGTGATTTGGATGCTCGTGGTCATCGTCGCGGCTTCGGTGCTGCTGACGCGCACGCGCTTCGGCCGCTACGTCTTCGCGATCGGCGGCAACGAAGAGGCCGCGCGGCTCGCCGGCATCAACGTCGCGCGCGTGAAGACCGCGGTCTACGTGATCAGCGGCGCCTGCGCGGCGATCGTCGGTTTTCTGTACATGGCGCTGTTCTCGTCGGGCTCGCCGCAGACCGGAACGGGCGACGAGTTGCTCGAGTCGATCGCCGCCGTCGTCGTCGGCGGCACGAGCCTCACGGGCGGACGCGGCAGCGTGATCGGCACGTTCTTCGGCGCGCTCCTGATCGGCGTGCTCTACAATGCGATGAACCTGCTCAACGTGGATTCATACTTGCAGAAAGTGCTGCTCGGCGCGGTCATCCTGCTCGCCGTCGTACTCGACGAGCTGCGCAAGCGCTACCTGTCGAAGTAGCCTCCCTGTGTCATCAACAAGCGCACAGCGATCGCGCGTGACGTAACGACGAAGAGGCTTCCGACCGCCGAGCGGAGCCATGGATGGCGGGAGCGAGGCGGCGGAGCAGCAGGAGCGGAGCCTGGATGGCGGAGCGACGAACGTCTCTGAGGCGTTATGTCACGCGCGATCGCTGCGCGCTCGTGATGACATGGGAAGCCTAGAACGGGAAGTCGGCTTGCGTCAACCCCGTGTTGGTTTTGAGATCGGTGACCGACTCGTCGAGCACGATCTGCGGGCCCGAATACATGATCTGGCGCACGGGCCAGTGCGTATCCTTTGACAGATAGAGGATCTGTTCGGTGACGTCGGAGTTCGCGGCCGGGTCTGCGACCTTGAGGTCGAGCCGATCGGTGGCGACCCCGGCGACTTTTCCGCCGTCGGTCTGCGTCAGCTTGCCGGGCGTCGTGCCGTAGCATCTCGACGATATGCTGAAGCAATCCCTCGGGGATCGTCACGCCGCGCAGCGAGACCGCGCGACGATCGTGGACGTCGACCTTCATGTGGAGCCCAGATAAGAATCCGCCTTGGTGGCCGCTGATCTGATCCGTGCCGGCCCACACGCCGCCGGAGCCCTTGCCGTCGCCGTCGAGGATCAGCGTCTTGGCGTAGTGGGGCTTCATGAACGAGTATTGATACACGCGGTCTTGCGTTTCGCTGCCCTTGGCCTCGTGAACGTGCAGCACGCACGTATAGTCGTTGATGGCTGCGAATGCACGATCGAACGCGACGATCGCGGGCGCGGTATTGGCGGCGAGCGCGCTGGATGACAACGGAGTGTCGAGGCCGGCGGCGAGCGCGCCGAACAGTGACACGAACGACGAAGGTTCACAAAGCTCCTCTCACGATCAGACGGTTTACGAGCTGGGTTGCACGCTTTCATCGATGAGCAGCGTACCGTGTTTACCTTCAACGCCGATGAGCACATCGCATTTTGCGTCGGCCGCGATCTCCTCGATGAGTGCGGCCCAGCGGGCGCACCGCTGTACTTACCCTCACGGAACGAGCCCAGGATGATGAGATTGCGCCTTCTCCCGCTTCGCGATATCGAGGACCGCTTGTTTGGTCGATCGCGTCTTGATCGTCTCGGTGCGAATGGTGACGTTGCTCTTGTTCGCGATCGTTTCGGCGGCACCGAGCGCATCGAGCGCCTGGCGCTCCTCGTACGTCATCTCCGCATCCGGCGGCAGCGTGTATGGCACCTCGATGATGTACAACGCGAGCAGCTCCGATCGCTCGCCGCGCGCGAGCTTTACCGCGAGCGCCATCATGTGTGCCGAATCGATTTCCGGCGAGAAGACGACGATCAAGCTGCCGACCATCCGCTCGAGTTCGCTTTCGGCTTCCGCGGCCATCTGCTGCACGTGGGACGGCGGCGGGTGCAGCATCCACCACAGCGTCGCGCCAACGGCTCCGGCAATGAAGAGCGCGGCGAGCGCGCCGGCGGCGGTGACGTGAACGTCGGCTGTCGAGCATTACTGCATGCCTCGAGTGCGCAGAATCAGCGACAGGCGATGGATGCCGAGCGCGATCATCGCCGCACCCAGAACGAGGCCCGGCAGGATCGTGAAGCCGCCTTCGCGCAGCCGATTCCAGCATGCGCGCGAGGATGACGAGTCCGCACAACACTATCGCGAGCGAGAGCACCGCGCGGATCAGGAGCACGCTACGTCCTATCCGCCGCTCGGCGCTCGTCGCTGGCTTTGACGTTCGCGATGTATTCGTCCATCAACTCGAGCTCGCCGGCCCGGCGCAGAATTTCGTTCTGGGCCTTGCGCCAGTCCCGCTTCTGCGAGCGCAGCAGCGGAAGCTGGCGATAGTTCCGGTAGATCAGGTAGAGGATCAGGCCGAGGACCAGCCAGCTCGGGCCGAAGATCCGTCCGAGCGCGTGCGTGCGCAGCGTGAAGATCAGGATCGGACAAGATGCCGACGAAGCCGATCACGCCGATGATGGGGAATTCGACGCGCTCCCCGCGGAAGTGGAACGGCACGTTCAAGGGGATCTTGAACTTGCGCGGGCTCAAGCGGATCGGTCAGGCGCAGCCCGATCAGGCCGAGGAAGACGAACGAGTAGCTCGTCGCCGCTCCGAAGGCGTAGAGGTCCGCAAGGAATTCCAGCCCGTTCTCGCCGTGGAAGAAGCGGCGGTATAGCGTGGCGACGTGCGGATAGAGCGACGGGGCCGCCGCGAAGAGCAGCTCGATCACCGCGACCGTGGAGAAGAAGACGATCGATACCGCGGGCGTGCGGAAGCGGCTGTGCACGCGCTGGAAGATCGACGGCAGCAGGTTGCTGCTGCTCATCGCGTAAGCGATGCGCGAGCTGCCGAATACGCCCGAGTTCGATGAGATCAGCACGAGCACGGCGCCGAGCACCGGCACGTAGAGCGCGGCAAACGCGCCATAATACGGTATCTGCGCCGCGAGCAGCGCGACGGCCTTGCCCTGGTTATCGGCGTTGTTGGGGAAGATCTGCCAGAACTGCTGTGCGTGTCCGTGCGCGTCGAGGATCGGATGCCAGGGCTGCAGCCCGAGCGCGAGATTCGAATAGGCCAGCGCGAAGATCAAGATGGTCAAGATCAGCGACACGGACGTGCGCGGGATGATCGAGGCCGGCCGCTGCGTCTCCTGCGCAGCCTGCGAGATCGACTCCAGACCGACGAACGAGATGATCGCGAGCGACGTTCCAAGCATGAGCTGATAGGGCGAAGGCCAATTCAGCTGCATCGTGTGAATCAGCAGATGCGGCCTGAAGGCAAACAGAAAGCCGAAGCACAGGATGCACGTCTCGCTGATCACGTCGAGCGCGGAAACGACGCCGTTGAACGTCGTGCTCTCGCGGACGCCGACGACGTTGAGGAGGCAGAGCCCGACGACGAGCGCGAGCACGACGCCGAAGTGGGTCCATGGGTGGATCGAGTTGACCAGCATCGGCAGCAGCTGGCTCGAATAGTCGACGGAGATCCAGGCGAAGAGCGTCACGTCGATCGTGAAGTCCAGCAGCACCGCCCATCCGGCGATAAAACCGAAGATGTCGCCGAGGCCGCGCATCACGAAGTACTGTCCGCCGCCGGCGACCGGATAGGTCGCCGCGAGCTCGGTGTAGGCGAGGCCGATGCAGACGTAGACGATGCCGGCGAAGAGGAAAGCGACGTTCGATGCGCCGGCGGCCCACGCGAGGACGAGCCCCAGCCCGACGAAGATGTCGGCGCCGACGTCGGAATAGCCCCACGAGAACGAGCCCCACGGCGTGACGCTGCGGCGCAGCTCGGGTTTGGTTTTCGTTTGCACTGACGGCCCTAAAACGCGTTGCGGTGCAGGCTCAGCCGCGAACCGTCCAGCGTGACGACGTCGAATCGGATCCGCGCCGTCGGTGCGACGATCTGCGCGTAGTCGGCGGCAGCGCGCCGCAGCGTCGCACGCTTGCGCGCATTGACCGCGCACAACGCGGATCCATACGATCGTGAGTCACGTCGCTTGACTTCGACGATCACGAGCGTCGGCCCATCGAGGCATACGGCGTCGATCTCTCCGCCGGGCACCCGAACGTTGCGCGCCAGCACGCGGTAGCCGCACTCGGCGAGGAAGCTGCTCGCGCGGTCCTCTCCCCGGCGGCCCTTTTCGGCGTTATCCAACGTCCAGCGCTTCCATCGCCTCGACCGATTCGAGGCCGAGCGCCAGCTGCGCGTCGCGCACGCGTGCCCAGTTCGCGCGATGGTGGACGCTCGGGCCGTGGGCGCGCAGCGCCTCGATGTGATGCGGCGTCGAATAGCCTTTGTGCAGCGCGTAGCCGTAGCGGGAGTCTTCCGCATCGAGCGCGACCATCAACGCGTCGCGGTGGACCTTCGCGAGAATCGAGGCGGCCGCGACTACGGCGCAGCGCGCGTCTCCGTGAATCAGCGGCTCCTGGGGCCCGGCAAACGATCGAATCCGCACCGCATCGGTGATCAGATATTGCGGCGCGTGCTGCAGCGCCGAGATGGCGCGCTCCATCGCGAGGACGCTTGCCCAATAGATGTTGAGCCGATCGATCTCCGCTACGCACGCGCTGCCGATCGCCCACGCCGTCGCTCGAACCTTGATGATCTCGGCGAGCGCGGTGCGGACCTCGGGGCGGACCTGCTTGGAATCGTTCAGCCCGCGGATCAAGAGCGGTTGCTCCGCCACGACGCAGGCGGCTACGACCGGACCGGCGAGCGGTCCGCGGCCGACTTCGTCGACGCCGCCGACCAGCACGAACCCGCGCTCGCGCGCCGCATACTCGAAGCGGTGCAGACGATGCAGCCGGCGGCGCTCGCGCTCGTAGGCCGTCTTCGCTTTACGCTGCTTCAACGTCATCGGGAGCCTCCAACGAGATGCGTCCGAAGGCGCCCTCGCGCAACGCGCTGATGTAGGACCGCGCGGCATTGTGATAATCCACGGCGCCGCCGCGGCGCACGAAGCCGCGCTCCGCCGCGAAGGCTCGCAGGTCGGGGACGTTAGTGCTCGGCCGGCGCGCAGCCAACCAGCTGTGGAATTCATCCGCCACCTCGGTCGGGTCGTAGCGATTATTCGGCAGCGCACCGCAGATCGCGAGCCGCCACTGCGCCGCGGCCCGTGAGACGTTCGGCGGCAACACGCCCGGCGTATCCATCACCTCGACGTTTGGCGCAAGCCGAAACCACTGCATCTGGCGCGTGACGCCGGCACGGTCTTCCGTCTTCGCAGCGCCTCTGCGCAGCAGCGTGTTGACGATGGTGGATTTTCCGCAGTTCGGCACTCCGACGATCATCGCGCGGGCGACTTTGGCGGCGCGTCCGTTCGCGTAGCGAGAAGCCCTGGATCGCGGCCGCGAGGCGCGCGACGCTGCCGCGTTTTCGTGCGTCGATGGCGACGGCCTGCGCGCCGTGCTCCGCGAGGACGTCGAGCCAGCGTCGCGTCGTCGCCGGGATCGGCCAAGTCGTCGCGGTTCAACGCCACGAAGCGTACGCGTTTGCCCGCGAGTTGTGCGAGCAACGGCGCCCGGCCGGTGCGCGGGATACGCGCGTCGACGACCTCGATGACGATGTCGATAATTCGCAAGTATTCCCGGATCCGGCGCGCCGTCTGCACCATGTGGCCCGGATAGTTCCCAGACGATGCGGGCAAGGCGTCACAGCCCGCCCAGCATGCGCGGCGGCCAGATGCCAGCGACGGCTCGCCCGATCAACCGATCGTCGCTCACTGGTCCAAAGAAGCGCGAGTCTTCGCTCTCCGCGCGGTTGTCGCCGAGCACGTAGACGCTCGCGGCCGGCACGGTCGTCTCAGCGAAGCTGCGATCGTCGGCGTGCTGCACGTACGGTTCGTCGAGCCTGCTGCCGTTGAGGAAGACCTGCCCGCGAGCGATGCGAACCCGATCGCCGGGCAGGCCGACGACGCGTTTGATGAAGATCGCGCGAGCGTCGCCTTCGTGCCGGAACGCGACGATCTCGCCGCGCCGAGGCTGCCCCAGCCGATAGGCGAAGGTGTTGATGAGGACGTACTCGCCGGAGAGGATGTGCGGCTCCATCGAGAGGCCCGAGACTTGCGGGAGGCGGACGAAGAAGGCTGCGATCAGCAGTGCGAGCACCGCTAGCTGCCAGGCCAGGTTCGCCACCGATCGCCATCGCAAGAAGCGGACCACGGAAGGCGACTTCGCTTACCGCGCTACAGAATCTTGGCTTGCGACGGAGGCCAGAAAATCAGGAACGCGCGTCCGGTAAAGCCGGCCGGAGCGCCGCTACGCGGTCCGGCCGCAAACCGTCCGCCGTCTTCCGCGAATCCCCAGATGTGCGAGTCTTCCGAATCGTTGCGATTGTCGCCCAGCATGATGTAGCAGTGGGGAGGGATGCGATCGGGCGCACTCCACATCGCCCGCGGCGGAACGTTGGCGGCACTGGGGTCCAGCTGTTGCCACCCGGCGCCGTAGCTGACGTAGATGCCGTAGTCGCGGATCTCGAGGCTGTAGCTCGGTTTCTCGGCGACGTAGGGCTCCTGCAGCGGCACGCCGTTGAGATAGACCGTGCCGCCGGCGATGCGGAGCGTGTCGCCCGGACGGCCGATTACGCGCTTGATGAAATCGTCGGGCGTCGGGACGGGCGGCGGGAAGACCACGATGTCGCCCTCTCGCGGCGGATGAAACCGGTACTCGAACTTGTCGACGAGCAGCACGTCGTGGATCTGCAGCGTCGGCAGCATCGAGCCGGACGGAATGTAGTACGTTCGGGCCACGAACGTGATCAGAATCCATGCCGCGATTCCCGCGATGATGAACGGATCCAGGAACTCGCGCGCGATGGCGGTGCTGCGGCCCGAGGAGCCCGCGACAACCGGGCGCAGCGAAAGGATCACGCGGGCGGCGCCGATGACCGCGACGATCGCGAGCAGCTCGTATGGCGTCATGCTTTCGTCACTTCTCTAACGCGCGCAGACGGTCGGGCGGCCAAAGGATGAAGAAGGCTCGGCCGACGAGTCCGCTCGCACGCGCGAAGCCCCAGACGTGTGAGTCTTCCGAGTAGTTGCGATTGTCGCCGAGCATGAAATAGAAGCCGTCGGGAATGCGGTCCGGCGCCCGCCACAGCGCCCGCGGCGGGACGTTGGCGAGATGGGGATCGAGCGCGCGGCCGTTCACGTAGATGCCGTAGTCGCGAATTGCCAGCGTGTAGCGCGGAGGTTGATTCTCGTAGGGCTCGCGCAGCGCCACACCGTTGCGGTAGGCGATCCCGTCGGCGATCACGATCCTATCTCCCGGGACGCCGATCACGCGTTTGACGTAGTCGCTCCGCCCGAATCCACCGGCGGCGTGAAGACCGCGACGTCGCCATCCGCCGGCGCGTGCAGGCGATATGCGATCTCGTCGACGAGGACGATGTCGCGAACCTGCAGCGTGGGAACCATCGATACCGACGGGATGTAAAAAGTGCGGATGACGAAAGTGATCAGGAACAGCGCGACCAATCCGATCGCGATCAGCGCGTCGAGATGTCCGCGGATCGTCGACGCCGGGGCGGCCGCAGCACCGCTCGCGAACGGCCTGGTCGAAATGAGGACGCGCGCGATACCCAAGATGCAAACGAAGGCGATGAGCTGGAGCGGTGTCAGGGCGGCGCGTCAGGTTCCTTTGGCTTTCTTTTCCTTGATGCGAGCGGCCTTACCGACCTTTTCGCTCAAATAGTACAGGCGGCTGCGCGAGACCACGCCGCGCTTGCCCACTTCGATTCGCTCGACGCGCGGACTGTGCAGCAGGAACGTCTTCTCGACTCCAACCCCATGCGCAATCCGGCGCACCGTGATCGATTCTCCGCTGCCGCCGCCCTTGCGCACGATGACGACGCCCTCGAACATCTGCGTCCGTTCCTTACCGCCCTCGGTGACCTTGGAGTAGACCTTGACGGTGTCACCGGCCCGGAACTGCGGAATCCCGTCCTTGACTTGGTCGCGGTTGAGGACGTCGATGACGTTCATGATGCAAATCCTGCCATGCGAAGAGCGGCGCAAAGAATAGCCGGGCGGGAGCCCGGCACAACGACCTATGCTATCACGGGTCTTGCAGAGGGTGCAAGTTGTCGCCGAGCAAATCCCGTCGCCGAGCCTCGGTGCGCAGGCGCGATTGTTCGCGGCGCCACGCGGCGATCTTCGCGTGGTTCCCGGAGAGGAGCACCTCCGGTACCTCCACGCCGCGGAAGCTGGCCGGACGCGTATAGCTCGGATAATCCAGCGCGCCGGCGGCGAACGATTCGCTTTCGAGGGACTCCGCGCGTAGAACGCCCGGTACCAGGCGCACCGTCGCATCCATGAAGACGAGGGCCGGTATCTCTCCGCCGGTCAGCACGAAGTCGCCGAGGGACCATTCTTCCACGGGATAGAGCCGGCCGAGCCGGTCGTCGATGCCCTCGTAGTGACCGCACACGATGACCAGCCGGTCCGAATCCGCCCAGCGCGCCGCCTCGTGTTGCGCGAACGGGCGGCCGCTCGGGCTCGGCACGACGATCGCCCTCCGCTCGCCGGCGGGAGCCGCGGCGGCGATCCGGTCGAGGACGCGCGCGATCGGCTCGATGCGCAGCACCATCCCCGCTCCGCCGCCGAACGGCGCGTCGTCGGCGCGCTCGGACTCCTCCAGCTCGTCGAGCAGATGGTGATAGCGCACCGCGACGAGGCCGCGTTCGATCGCGCGTCCGACGATCGAGAGGCCGACGAACGGCGCGAAGAGCTCCGGGAAAAGCGTGACGACGTCGATCGTGAACATAAAGATTCAAAGGATGTTCAGGAAGGGCGACCCAATTGCTTGCGCGCTCGCCGCGCTGGACCGCGGCGACTTCTCCGCTGCCGAAACGGCGTTGGGCGAGTTACTCGAGCGTCCGTCCTCGCGCGGCGAACGCGCCTTCGTGCTCAATAAGCGCGGCGTCGCGCGCATCGGCCTCCAGCGGCGCGAGCTCGCCCGCGCCGATTTCGCCGCCGCGCTGGAATCGGTCGACGGCTACGCCCCGTCCCTAACCAATCTCGGCAACATGCTGCTCGAAGACGGCGACGCACTCGCCGCGGTCGCGCACTACGAGCGCGCCATCGCGAGCGACGCGGAGTACGCCCTCGCGCACCTCAACCTCGGCGTCGCATACAAGCGTTTAGGCCGCATCGCGGACTGGGTTCGAGCACTCCGCCAAGCCCAGCGCCTCGAGCAGCGTTCGCGCCCTAGCGTTTCGACTTTTTGGAGGCGGGCTCGGCCGCGGTGATCTCCTCGAGGTACTCGAATAGCTGCGGCAAGGTGATCTTCTCGAGCGCGGTACGCTCGTGGATCTTATCGCTCTCCTCGCCCTCGTCCCGGATGTAACAACGCGTCTCGACGCCGCTCGAGTCGCCGCTGATGAAGGAGACGGCGAATCCGCGGCCCGGCAGCTCGTCGTAGATTCGCATCGTCTGCGGATTGATGATCTCGACCGAGTGCGTCTGGCTGTTCGCGTCGAAGATGAGGATCTTGAGGTGGTCGAAGTTGGTCACCTCGATCAATCCCACGACAAACGACGTTCTTTGCGGAAAAGAATTCGTGTCCGCGTTTGCTGCGGCTCGACACTTCGTAGAAGACGCGATGCGCAACGAACCGGTTAAGGATCTTCCGCAACGTCGCCAGCGAGGCCAGCGTTTCGGTGCGGTTGCCGCGTGTGTAAATGATCTTCACGGGCGGGTCCTGATGCTTGCACGGGTTCCGAGGTAAGCCCTCCCCCGATAGCGGCGGAAGTCCGGCAACGCCCCCGGAAAGATAGGCTCCGATGTTCTCGGTGCCCGACATCCTCGTCGTATCCGTCCTCGCGCTCTTGCTGTTCGGGCCCGACCGGCTGCCCAAGGTCATGCGCCAGGCGGGCCGTTTCATGCGCGAGGTGCAGAGCACGTCGCACTCCTTCATCGCCGAGATGGAGCGCGCCGCCGAAGGTCCCGAACCGCCGCTCGCCGCCCGAGCCCCCGCCGCCCGACATCTCCCGAAAGCGAATCCCCGGCCCGGAAGCCCTAGATATTGAAGTTCTGACGGATCTCCGTGATGCGCTGCTGCACGATCTGGCGGACCTGAGCGTGCAGCCGTTCCCTTTGCTCGTCGGGTAGGCGGCGGTAGATCAGATAGCCGGCCGCCGACAGTAGGCCGCCGAGCACGCCGACGAGCACGATCTTACCGGCCTCTCCCGCCTCGTCGCCGGAGTGCGCGGCCGTCTCTCGCCGCTCTGATAACCGTTTCCCGGACTGCCTGACCATGGCTGGTCGTGTGACGTGGTTCGATAGCTTTCAGACATCGTGCCGCCTCCTTCGGTCTGCCAAGCTTGTTACCCGTCCGGAGGCTGAGCCTCCCGGTCCACGTGCCACGCGACGGCGCCGCAGCTTGACGTGGTCGGGGAAACGGCGTGCGATTTGTGCGACCGCGAACTCCGCCGTCGCGACGATGGCGTTCAGGCTCTCGAGGTCGCGCGGCTCCTCCGGCCAGCGCAGATGCAGCTCGCCGGGCTTCTGGCGAGCTTCGAGTTCGATCCGGGCGTGCTCTTCAGGCCGAGTCGCGCCGCCTGCAAAATGG
The DNA here is from genome assembly GCA_963736475.1 of Vulcanimicrobiota bacterium. Taxonomy (GTDB): domain Bacteria; phylum Vulcanimicrobiota; class Vulcanimicrobiia; order Vulcanimicrobiales; family Vulcanimicrobiaceae; genus Cybelea. Next base: position 73,121 of record CAVTOQ010000008.1, read on the forward strand.
CGGAGACCGCCGCGCAGACGATGTCCTGTCCGTATTCCGCGAAATCGGCGTGGCCGCGCGCGGAGACGCCGGCGAGACGATCGCGTTCGTCCCGGTAGAAGATGACCTCGAGCAGGGCGTTCGGCCTTCTAGGGCAGCGTTATTTTGGTGATCTTGACTTCGGCGTACGGCTGGCGGTGGCCGTTGAGCTTGCGCACGCGCTTCTTCGGCTTATAGCGGAAGACGAGGATCTTTTTGTCCTTGGCGTGGCGCAGCACCGTACCGCTGACGCGACGCGCCGTCCAGTATCGGGCTGCCGACCTTGACCGCGTCGCCGCTGCCCGCGAGCATGACGCGATCGAATGTGACGTCGGAGCCGACTTCGCTCGCCACCAGATCGCAGCGGATGACGTCGCCCTCGGCGACTCGATACTGCTTGCCGCCGGCCTCGATGATCGCGTACATGACTTCGGTACGATACCAGGGCACGGCGTCTACCGTCAACGGCGTTCCGCGGCCGGGCCCGGCGCTTGACGGCCGCCGCGCGGCCATGCTATAACAGAGTAGTCTATGAAACAGATTATTCTGCGATCCAATTACCAGGCCGCGGTCGACGCGGCCGAACCATGCGCTGACAAGGCTGGTGCTCGCTTGGACAGCTTACGGCTGACCTTGTGTGGCTTGTGCTGGCGCGCGCTGCCTGACGACCCGCATGGGGCGCGCGGCAGCATGGGTCGTCGCGCTGCTCGCGCGGCTGGGCGCTCGCAGCCTGGACGACGGGGGTGTGAACGTGGATCAGTTCCAGGCTTCCGAAGCGCGCGATCACATCGAGATGGTCGACCGCATCTTGGCCGAGTCGCAGCAGCGGCTGTGTGCCGGCGGCGAGTACTTCGTCGGTGTGGGGAGTCGGGCTCGGCGTTCGTCCCGACCCTATTCCAGCTTTTCGATAACGGTGCGGTTCCGGCCGGCGCGCTCTGGTCGATTCCGGTCGTCATCGCAGCCTGCGCGATCTTCACGATCGTTCGAGCGCGACGGACGCGACATATGCTCGCGCGCAGCTCGCTCATTCAGCGCGAGTTTTCAACGTACTGTGGCTCACGCTCGCGCTGGCATTCGTGGCCAACGCCGCGGCGTACCGGATCTTTTCAGGCCTAGCGTCGGCGGCGATCTGGAGCGTCGCCGAGGCGATCGTGCTGCTCTACATCGGCATGCACGGCAACCGTCGCGCGCAAATCGCAGGCGTGCTCGTCGTCGTCTCGCTCATCGCGGCGAACTTCGCTGCTCCAACCATTGCGGGCTACGTTCTCGCCGCCGGCATGCTGGCGGTTATGCGCGGATTCGGCGTCAGCGAGCTGCTCGCTCGCGACATAGATACGTACGTGGACGAACTGCTGCTCTCGAAAGTGCGCCTGGGCGTGATCGCGGAGCTCCTCAACTTCGATTGGGTCGCGTTCTCGGAGCTGGCGCGTTCGCTCGATGTGAGCAACGGAAATCTCGGCGCGCATCTGAGCAAGCTCGTCGATGCGGGCTACGTCGAGGAGGAGAAGAGTTTCGTCAACCGGCGGTCCCTGACGCGTTATCGTCTCACAAGGCGAGGCCGCGATGCGTTCGCAGCTCACGTACGCAGCTGCAAGCGCTGCTGAAGGAAGCTCGGTAGGCGTGGAAACGATTCTCGGATGACGGGTCGGGACGACCGGCGCCGGTACGCGTGATGGCGGCGCCGGCCGCACGGGTATAATCGGCGGCCCCTAGCCCCATGGCGACGCAAAGGAGTTGCACATGCAACGCAACGTTCGGATCGGCGGCGCCGCCCTCGGCGTCGCCTTGCTTTTCGGCGTCGTCGGATGCTCGGGGCAGAGCGGAAGCGGACTGACACTTCCGCCCGGTGCCCGAGGCCCCGCTTCACCAACCATTTCCGGCGCCGACGGCCACGCCGCCGGTGACGGCACCGGTCACGATCCCATATCCCTACACGAACAAGTGGATCACCAAGACGTGGTCGGGCCCGACCGCCGCGCCGAGCTCCGCGCCCGGAAGCGACGACGGCGTGACGACGGTAAAGTTTGTGCTCGACCAGAAGAAGAAGGGCCTCTACAACGTTCTCGAGCGGATCGATTCGAAAACGGGATACGTTGAGAACCTTCACAGCGCCATCGGATTTCTTCCGCACGACGGCGGGATTGCGCAAATCATTCTGTCCGACGACTTTACGTACGTGCAAGGCCCGTTTAGCGAAACGGGCACCGACACGTACCCAAACGGAGAGAACTCGTTCGACTTTCCGCTGACGACCGGAAACCATTGGAGCGCGGCCGCGGCCCACACGTCGTATGTCGACGAGGGCCTCTCCGGCAAAGGCGCATTCGAAGAGAACAACGCCTACACGGAGGCCGCCGACGGGACGTATTCGGGCCAGCTATCGTTTGCGGACCTCGGCCGTCGGAAAATCCAAGATAACTATGCATCCACGACGCAGGTGTCGCTCGATAAGCCGTCGCGCTATACGCTTTCCGAGCGCGCGCTAGGATATAACAAGCTGACGCAGCTCTTCGAGTTGTCCAGCGACGGATACATCGACGTTCGCTCGCAGGGCCGCGAGCCGCTGCCGTTCAAGCGCGGCACCGTCAAGGTGCCGGACTGGTATCCGGGAAACGGCGCGCTGCCAAAGACGCTTTATTCCGACGACTATACGGTCATCGGTTCGACGACGATGCCTGCGGAATGCGGCAAGCGCAAGGGAGAGCACTCGATCGCGGTCATCGAAAAGTTCGCGAACCTCGATCCGGTGCAGGGATTCTACAATACGTACAAGGCGTCGTATTACATGCGGAGTCTAGCCAAGGGCCAGTTCTGGTTCGCGTGCATCATCGAAGCATACAAGAACGACACCTATGCCAACGGCTGGGCGATGAGCGCGGGCAACTGGGAAAACTCAGCTCCGAACAGATCGGCACTGAGGTCTTGATCGCGTCGGGCGTCAGGGAACCGAGTTCCGGGATTACGCCGGAAGCGATCGCGCTGCCGGCGCTGACCTTCCCGTTACCCGACGCGGGTCGACGACTCGCGCGCTGATCTAAAATGCGCGGGCGAGCTCGTGCGCCGCGCGCAGGCCCTCATCGAAGGCGCGCACCGCGTTGAGCTCGGTCGCGTCCTTCGCGCCGCCGACGACGCGGTACGGCACGCCGAGTTCGCGAATCGCGGCCAGGAGCGCATCGTTGCGCTCTTGGCCGGCGGCGATGACGACGGTATCGGCCTCGATCGTGCGCGCGTTTCCGTCGGCGTCGCGAATGCGAACGCCGCCGGACACGATCTCCTCGTAGGTGACGTTCGGTAGCGTTTCGACGCCGGCCGCGCGCAGCGCCGCGAGCACGGCCCAGCGCGTCGTCTTGCCGATGCGTTCGCCGATCGTCGCGCCCGCGGCGCATCAAGCGCGACCCGCTTTCGCCCGGTGACGAGCAGCGCGCCGTCGGTCGGCGCGGCGAGGCCCTGCTCGTAGAGGAAGCGCGTGGTTTCGTCGACGTTCGATTCGCCGAAACTCAAGTAGTGCGCGACGTCGACGCCGATCCCGCCGGCGCCGACGATCGCGACGCGTTCGCCCGACGTCGCGATCGCGCAGCAGGAGATCGGCGTAGGTGATGACGTGGGGCAGATCGCTGCCGGCGACGGCGCCGCGGCGCGGCACGACTCCCGTCGCGAGCACGATCGCATCGAAACCGCGCAGCGCTGCGGCGTCGGTGACGCGCCGGTTCAGGTGGACGCCAACCCCGAGTCGCGCCAGCTCGTTGGTGAAGTAACGGATCGTTTCGCCGAAGTCGCGCTTTCCCGGAATGCGCCGCGCCATGCGAAACTGGCCGCCGAGCTCGCCGTCGGCCTCGAAGAGCTCGACGCGGTGGCCGAGCGCCGCGAGAGCGCGGGCGCTCTCCATTCCGGCGGGGCCGCCGCCGACGACGGCAAAGCGGCCGCGCTGATCCGCGGCGACCGGCGCCTCGGGAAACTCTCAGCTCGCGCCCCGCGCGCGGGTTGACCATGCACGAGACCGGCTCGTCGAGCAGGGAGCGGTCGATGCAGGCTTGATTGCAGGCGATGCACGTGTTGACGAGCTCGCCTCGCCGCGCGCGGCTTTGGCGACGATCGCCGCATCGGCCAGAAACGGCCGCGCCATCGAGATGAAGTCGGCGCTGCCGGCGGCGAGGACGGCCTCGGCGGCCGCGAGGCTGTTGATGCGGTTGCTCGCAATGACCGGCAGGTCGCCGACGGCGCGTTTGACGGCGGCGGCGAAACGGCACCCAAACGCCGCCCGGCACGATCTGCTGCACGGTGGGAATCGACGACTCGTGCCAGCCGATGCCGACGTTGAGCGCGTCGACGCCGTCGGCTGCGAGCGCGCGTCGCGAAGCGCAGCGTCTCCTGCTTGCGTCGTGGAGTCGGCATCAGATCGGCGCCGGAGATGCGGAAGATCACCGGAAAATCGCGTGCCGGCTTGCGCGCGAATTTCGCGCAGCACCGCGCGCGGCAGGTGCATCCGCCGCTCGAAATCGCCGCCCCAGCAGTCGTCGCGCCGATTCGTCAGCGGCGACAGAAACTGGTTGAGCAGATAGCCCTCCGAGGCCATCACCTCGACGGCATCGAATCCGAGCTCGCGCGCGCGGCCGCGCCGCGCGCGAAGTCGCCGATCGTCGTCATGGATCTCCGCCTCGCTCATCGCGTGCGGCGGGTCCGGAGAGAAGCGCGACGGCAATGGCCGACGGCGCGACGCGGCTGAAGGCCGAACGAGGAGCGAAGCGCGTAGCGTCCGGCGTGAAAAAGCTGCAGAGCGATGCGCCCGCCGGCGTCGTGGACGGCTCGCGCGGCGGCGCGCAGCGGCGGCGCGCTGCTCGGGTCGTTGATGAAGCTGTAGTTGCGGCCGCCCGCGCCCGACGCGATTGACCGCACGAGCCTCCCGTGACGATCAGACCCGCGCCGCCGCGCGCCCGTTCGGCGTAGAACGCCGCGAGCGCCGGCGCCGTCGGACTCGATGCCCAGATGCATCGAGCCCATGATGATGCGGTTGGCAAGCGCAGCGTGCCGATCGCTGCCGGGGCGCAGGCGTGCGCGAACGGGTCGCTCGAAGCCACGCCTTGACTCTAGGTGAGCGAGAGCGGCGGCGTCGTATCGGCGTAGAAGGGCGGCGCGATCACGCTCAAACCGCCGTCCACGCAGATCGTTTGGCCGGTGATGTACTCCGACTCCGGCGCGAGCAGGAACGCGATCGTGTCGGCAACCTCTTGGGTGGTCCCCATGCGCCCTTTCGGGATCTTCGCGAGGACCGCCTCGATCGGCGCCATGCCCGGAACGTTGTCGTAGAAGTACGCGCACGACTCGGTGTCGATCAGCCCGCCGTTGACGGCGTTGACGTTGATCCCGCGCGGCGCGAACTCGACGGCCATGTAGCGCACCCACGCCTCGATCGCGGCCTTGTTCGAGCCGAGGTTCGCATACGTCGGATAGGCACGAATGCTGCCGTAGCTCGAAAGCACGGCGATGCGTCCGCCGTGCTTCATCAGCTTGACCGCGCGCTGCGCACCGAGGACGAACGCGCGGACGTTGAATCGAACGAGCGGTCCAGGTTGTGCGCCTTGAGGTCGGCGATCTTCTTGAACGAGCTGGCCGCGGCATTGGAGACGAAGTGATCGAGCCGCCGAACTCCGCTTCGACGCGGTCGAAGAGCCGGTCGATGTCTTCGGTGCTCCTCCACGTTCGCCTGCACCGCGATGCGCGCGCCCGCCCAGCGATTCGATCTCGCGCGACGGTCGTCGCGGCCAGATCGCGCGTTGCGCTGATAGTTGACGACGACGCGGCGCCTTCGCGCGCGAGCGTGAGCGCCAGGGCGCGACCGATTCCGCGCGAGCTGCCGGTGATCAGCGACGATCTTCCCCTCGAAGCGACGGCTCATGCGCCTCGCTTCGAGCAGCTCGCGCGCGATGACGGTCTTTTGGATCTCGTTGGTCCCCTCTTCGAAGCGCTGCGCACGCGCGTCGCGATAGACGCGCTCGATCGCATTCGGCTGCCAGAAGCCGATGCCGCCGTGGATCTGCAGCGCCTTGTCGGTGACGCGCGTCAGCATCTCGACGGCCTGCAGCTTCGACATCGACGAGAGCATCGCGGCATCCGGCGCGCCGGCCTCCCACTGCCGTGCGCGCATGGAGCACCAGCTGCCGCGCCGCCTCGATATCGGTCGCGTTCTCGGCGATCATGAAGCGGATCGCTTGGCGCTGCGCGAGCTTCTTGCCGAACGTTTCGCGCTTGCGCGGCGTAGTCGATCGCCAGCTCCTGGGCGCGCCGCGCCAATCCGACGCAGCTCATCGCGACCGAGATCCGGCTGGGCGTCAGGAACCCGCCGAGCGCGACCGCCAAGCCCCTCGCCCTCCTCGCCGAGCCGATTGGCGACCGGAACCGGCGTGCGTTCGAAGCGTCAAACGCGCGTGATCGGTGCCGCGAACGCCCATCGACTCGTCCATCGCGATCACGGTCGCGCCGGGCGCGTGGCGATCGACGAGCAGCGCGACGGTTCCGTCGGCGCCGCGCGTTCCGGCGAGCGCGCGCGAAGAGCAGCCAGTAGTCGCAGATCGTTCCAAAGGTGATGAGGTGCTTCTCGCCGCTCAGGTAGTACGTGTCGCCTTCGCGCTCGACGCTGCAGCGCAGATCGGCGCCGGTTCCCGCGGTCGGCTCGGTCAGCGTGAAGGCGATCTTGATCGTCGCCGCTGCATCGAAGGGATGACGAATTCGCCGGCGCTGCTCCGGCGTCGCGAAGCGGTCCATGGCGCGCCACGTGCCGTTGACGACGTGGACGATCATGCGAATCGAGGCGTGCGACATCGAGAAGAGCTCGATCAGCTCGAGATACCGCGACGAACGGGATGCCGCGGCCGCCGTAGGCCGCGGGCGCGGCCAGCGAGAGGTAGCCGCGCTCGCGCAAGCTCCTCCCAAAGCTCGAGCGGAACGCGGCGCTCGCGACTCGATGCGCGAGCGCCCACGCCTCGGCGGGTCCCGCGACGTAAGCCGCGATCTCGTCCTTTAGCCGCGCGAATGCGGTTTCGTCGAAAACGCCGGCGCGCTCGAGCTGTTTCAAGAGATCTTCTCCGTGACTCGCGTCGTAGGGCCGCAGCGTCGCGCGCGCGTTCGCGCAAGACATACTTTTGCACCTTGCCCGATGGCGTGCGCGGAAGCTCGGCAACGATCTCGAGCCGTTCGGGCCAGTAGTGTTTCGCGACTTGGCAGGCATCGAGATAGTGCTGCATCCGATCGAAATCGAGGCGCGCGCCGGTCGCGCAACACGACGAAGGCGCAGGCGCGTTCGCCGAGCCGCGCGATCCGGCATCGCGACGATCGCGACCTCGGCGATCGCCGGATGATCGCCCGAGCAGCTGCTCCATCTCCGCCGACCGGAATTTTTTCGCCGCCGCGATTGATGACGTCGCGCACGCGACCCGTGATGCGGATGTATCCGGATTCGTCCATGACGCCGAGGTCGCCGGTGCGAAACCATCCATCGCGGGTGAAGGCCGCCGCCGTCCATTCGGGATGATCGGCATAGCCCTCGAACATCGTCGGCGAGTGCACCTCGAAGTGACCCTCCTCGCCGGCGGGCAACGAGCGGCCTTGCGCGTCGGTGATGCGAAGCCCGATGCCGCGCAGCGCGCGGCCGTCCGTTCCCCAAACTTTGGCCGGCTTCGTCGCTCGGCGCGGAAAGCGATCCGAGACAGGATTCGGTCGTGCCCCACGCGCCGCAGACCGCCGTGCCGAGAATGCGCGTCGCGCGTTCGGCCAATCCGCGCGGCACGGCGGCGCCGGTCGCGACGAAGATCCGCAGCGCCGCCGGCGGGCGTTCGCCGTCGTCGACCGCCTGCACGAGATCGGCTAAGAACGGCGTCGCGGCTTGCACGAACGTTCCGTCCCAATCGTTGAGCGCGCGCAGCGCGCGCGGTGCGTTCCAGACGGGTTGAAGTGATCTGTGGGACGCCCATCACGATCGCGAGCCACATTCCGTACAGGAAGCCGGTCTGATGCGCGAGCGGCGACGGAACGAAGATGCGATCCTCGCCCGAGAGCCCCAAGTGTTCGACTTCCATCGCCGCGGCGCGCATCAAGACGTCGTTGCGATGCAGCACGCCCTTCGGCTCGCCCGAGGTGCCCGAGGTGAAGAGCAGCTGCGCGAGCGCCGTCGGGTCGGCGCGGCGCGCGTCGAGAGCTCGGCGTCGATTTCGGCTCGGCGCGAGCGCCTCTTGAAAGCGCAGCCAGTGCACCGGCGCGTCGACGTTATCGGTCGCCGGAAGCGCGTGCGTCTTGCGGCCGCTGGCGAGACGATCACGTGCTCGAGCCGCAGCGGAAGGTCGCCGCTGAAGACCGAGGCCTCGCGCAGCATCGCGGCGATCTCGCCGGCGTGACTGGCGCCCGCGCGCCTCGTCCGGCACGAAGAGCACGCGCGCTCGCGAGCGGCGCAGGCAGAAGGCGACCTCGCGCTCGCGGAAGATCGGCATCAGCGGACAGCAGATCGCGCCGACGCGCAGCGTCGCCAGCGTGATGACGACGAATTCGAGGCAGTTCGGCAGCTGGTACGCGACGCGCTCGCCGGGCCGCACGCCCGAGGTGCAGCAGCAGCATCGCGGTGCGGTCGACGCGATCGAGCAGCTCTTGCCAGGTCAGCGTCGACGTCGCTTCCCTCGCGCGTCTCGACGACGGCCAGTCCGCGCGGCGACTCCGCGCGCGTGCCGCGGTCAGCAGCTCGTGCGAGCGTGAGCTGCGGCGCGCGATCCGGCTTGAGCATCGGCGCGTGCGGCTTGGGCCCGGCGCGTCGGCCGTTGAGCGGTGCGTCGGAGATCGACATCGGAACGCCGATGCTGCGCATCGCTTCCAGAAAGCGCGGATACGAGATGCGATACGCGTTCGGATAGGTCAACGTGCTCTGCCCCTCGGCACGCGAGGCGGCGACCGCGAGCGACATCAGGATGCGGTGATCGTTGAAGGAGGAGAGCTCGCGCCGAAGAGTTGCGGGACGCCGTGGGCGACGAGGCGGTCCGCGTGCAGCTCGAGCTGCCCGCCCATGCGGTTGAGCTGCAGCATCGCGGCGACGCGATCCGATTCTTTGAGGCGCACGTGCTCGATGTTTTCGAGCACCGTCTCGCCGTGCGCGAACGTGCCCAGGGTCGAGAGAATCGGCAGCATGTCGGGGATGTCGCGGCAGTCGACGCGCAGGCCGCGCAGGTCGACGCCGTCGTGCTTGACGCGCACCGCCTGCGCGTCGGCGTCGTACGCCATCGGCAGCCCCATCTCCGGACGATCTCCAAAAACGCGCCCTCGGGTGATCCGGGCAGCTCGCCCGGCAGCTTCTGCAGACCGCGGAAGAGCACGTCGGACGGATGAATCGCCGTCACGGCGAGCCCGAACGCCGCCGAGCCGATGTCGGGCGGGAGCTCGACGGATGCCGGTCGCGCAATCTGTCCCGGCTCGATCTCGAATCGCCGGAAGTCCGGCGCAATGCGCACGTGCAGGTCGAACTCGCGCATCATTTCCGCCGTCAGCGCGATGTACGGGCGCTCGTTCGAGCTCGCCCTCGACCTCGATGACCGTTCGCTCGCGCGCGAACGGCGCGAGCAGCAGCAGGCCGGAGATCCACTGCGAGAGCGTTCCGGGAATGACGATCGTCCCGCCGCGCGGCTTTCCCGGCTCGATCGCGATCGGCGGGCAGCCGTTGGCCGACTCGAAGCGCAGGCCCAGGTGCGCGAGCGCGTCGAGAAGCGGCCCGACCGGGCGGCGACGGAAATATTTCTGAGCGGTCAGCGTGATCGGCGCGTCCGCGAGCGCCGCGAGGCCGATCATGAAGTAGAGCGTGGAACCCGAGCTCCCGACCGAGACGACCTTGCGCTTCACGTGGTACGCGCCGCCCGTCACGACCAGGCGTCTGACCGTCCACCTCGATCTTCGTGCCGAGCGCGCGCAGCACGTCCATCGTGTATTGCACGTGACGCGCGTCGGACAGGCCGCGAATCCTGCTCGTTCCTTGAGCAAGCGATGCAAGAATGAGCGCGCGATGCGCGTGGTATTTCGAGTTCGGAACCTCGACCTCGCCGGTCAGCGGTCCGCTCGTTCCTTTGACGAGAAGATTCATCGGCGTGCTACCTGAGGCGTCGACAAGCTTCCGATTGAGCGAGGCGCCCTGCCCAGTGAGACGACGAGCGAAGCGTTTTGTCCGCCGAAGCCGAACGCGTTTACCTGAAAGGCCGAATACGAATGGACGCGCGCCCGCGACCTTACCAGATCGAAGCGCGTCGCCGGATCGAGGCGTTCCGTTCCCATCGTCGGAGGTATCAGCGAATGGTGCATCCCGACGATGCCCGCGATCGCGCACATCGCTCCCGAGCTCGCCATGCTGTGACCGACGTGGCCCTTGATGGAGGTGACGACGGCCGCGCCGTCGCCGCCGTACACGCTGTCGATGGCCCGCGATTCCGCGGCGTCGCCGACGATCGTGCCCGTAGCGTGCGCGTACACCACGCGGCACTCCCTCGCCGCAGCGCCGGCGCGATCGAGGGCGTCGCGCATGGCGACGACCTCGTAGTCCGCCGACGGATCGGGCGACGTGATGTGATACGCGTCCGCGACCGACCCGTATCCGCGGATGCGCGCGAGAATTTCGGCGCCGCGCGCCGCGGCCTGCTCCGCGCGCTCCAACACCAGCACCGCGGCGCCGTCGCCCATCACGAAGCCGTCGCGGTCGACGTCGAAGGGCCGCGACGCACGGTCTGCGTCGCCGTTCCGCGAAAGCGCGCCGGCGCGAACGAGACTCTCGTACACCAGCGGGCTCAGCAGCGTCTCGCTGCCGCCCGCGATCGCGGCGTCGATCTCGCCGCGCTCGATCATTCCGGCGGAGAGACCGATGGCGTCGAGCGACGACGCGCACGCGGTGCTGATCGCAAGTTGCGGACCGTGCAGCCTCCAGTGCATCGCGATCAGCGCGCTCGCCATGTTCGGGATGACGAGCGCCATCAGCTTGGGGGTGACGGCGCGTCCGCCGTCCTCGACGAATCGCGTCTGCGCGTCCGCGACCAGCGGGAAGCCGCCCATCGTATTGCCGATGATCACGGCGGTGCGTCGCGCGGGAGGGTCGTAGTTCGCGCGCCGCAGCGCCTCTGCGGCGGCTACCATCGCATATTGGGTGAAGCGATCGGTGTTCCGCAGCGCTGCCGGCGGCAGCCCCGTGTGCGCCAAGAAGTCGTCGGGGACGGCCGCCCACAGCGCGTTGCCCGAGACCCGCGCACCGTCGCCCATCGGAGCGATCGCGCGCTTCCCGTCGACCAGATTGTGCCAGAACGACTCGACCGTGTAGCCGATCGGCGATACTATTCCCACTCCCGTGACCGCAACGTGCTCCACTGCCGCCCTGATTCACGCAGGGGAACGGCCGTTCCTTAGTAAGAGCAGGCGTGAGTAAGAGCAGGCACAGGGTTCGTCGAAGCGAGGAAGGTGGAGCGAGGAGTGAACGTACCGCAATCGTACCGCCTGGTCCGGCGCGATGCGCGGGCGGAACGGACGGTCGTGCGCTTGCGCAGCGGTGCGACGTTTGGCGGAGACGAAGTCGCGATTTGCGCCGGCCCCTGCGGCGTCGAATCGCGCGAACAGCTCGAAGACGCCGCCCGCGGCGTCGCCCAATCCGGTGCGAACGTGCTGCGCGGGGGCGCCTACAAGCCGCGCACGTCGCCGTATTCGTTCCAAGGGCTCGGCGAAGAGGCGCTCAAGATGCTGCGCAACGCCGGCGACCGCTTCGGTCTGGGCGTCGTAACCGAGGTGCTCGATCCGCGCGACGTTGAAAAGGTCGCGCGGTACGCGGACATGCTCCAGATCGGCGCGCGTAACATGCAGAACTTTCCCCTGCTGCGCGAGGTCGGTCAGATGCGCATGCCCGTGCTGTTGAAGCGCGGCCTATCGGCGACCGTTCAGGAGTGGCTGCTGGCCGCCGAATACGTGCTGCTCGGCGGCAACGAGGACGTCGTGCTGTGCGAGCGCGGCGTGCGGTCGTTCGACGTCGCGACGCGCAACCTGCTCGACATCTCGGTCATACCGCTACTCGAGGAGATGACGCATCTGCCGGTGATCGTCGATCCGTCGCACGCGATGGGGATCGCGCGGCTGGTACCGCCGATCGCGATCGCGAGCATCGCCGCGGGCGCGCACGGACTGCTCATCGAGGTGCATCCCGATCCGCCCAACGCGCTCTCGGACGGCGCGCAGTCGCTCGATTGCGATCAGTTCGAGAGTCTGATGCGCCGGCTCGCGCCGATCGCCGAATTTGCGGGGCGCAGCCTCCCGAGGCGCAGCCAGTCCAGCGACGGCGTCACCGGCGCGCTCCGATCCAGCAAGAGCGGCGTAAGGCTCGCGTAGCCGGCGTGCACGGCGCCGATGTCGGTGCCGAGCGTTTCACGATCCGTTTCGAAGGGCGATTCCCACGCGCGGTAGTAGCGCGTGGTGCCGCCGCCTTCTTGTCCGACCATGCGACCGCAGATGCGCTTGCGGCCGAGACGCGTGACGGCGACGCCGCGGATCTGCGATAGCGGCAGGTTTGGGACGTTCAGGTTAAAGTAGCGCGTCGCGTCGCTCAGGCCGTCGAAGGCGGCTGTAATGCAGCGCCGCACGATCTCCGCCGCGCTCTCCCAGTAACGTCGCCCGAGCGGCTCCGCGTGGTTGGAAGCCAGCGAGACCGCGAGCGCCGGGATCCCGAGGAGTGAGGCTTCGACCGCACCGGCGACGGTGCCGGAGTAGTTCACGTCGTCCGCCAGGTTCGGGCCGTGATTGATGCCGCTGATGACGAGATCCGGGCGTGGGGAGAGTTCGGTCGATCCGAGGAACACGCAGTCGGCCGGCGTTCCAGAGCAAGAGAAGGCGAGACAGCCGCAATCCTCACGGCGCTCGAGGGTGATGGCCTCGTCCGCCGTGATCGCGTGTGAAACGCCGCTGCGGTTGCCCGACGGCGCGACGACGACGGTCGCGTGCTCGCCGCCGAGCGCGTCGGTCAGCGCGCGAATTCCGGGTGAATCGATCCCGTCGTCGTTGGTGATCAGTATCCGCATGCGCCGCGCTACGACGCGGCGGCGTTCGGCACGAATCGCAGCGCGAGCCCGTCGATGCAGTAGCGCAGATGCGTCGGGGCAGGACCGTCGTCGAAGATGTGTCCGAGGTGTCCGCCGCATCTCCGGCAGTGCACCTCCGTGCGCGGCTCGATCAAGGCATAGTCGTTCTGCGTTCGCGTCGTGTTCGGCAGCACGCTCCAGAACGACGGCCACCCGTCGCCGCTGTCGTACTTCGCGCGGGAGGTAAACAGCGTCAGCGCGCAGCCCGCGCAGCGATAGACCCCCGCGCGTTTCTCGCCGATCAGAGGGCTCGAGAAGGCCGGCTCCGTTCCCCCGCGGCGCAAGATGTCAAAGCGCTGCGGCCCCAAGAGCGCCATCCACTCGGCGTCGCTGTGCGCTACCGCGTAGGCCTGCTCGGTGGCTCGTCCGCGAAGCGCAAAGCCGAATCCCGCGACCAGCGCCGCGGCCGCGGTCACGAACTGCGTGCGCTTCATCGGGCGCTGCCGGGAATGACGTGACACGCGGCGCCGCCGTTCTTTTCAAAGTAGCGCTGGTGGTACTCTTCCGCGGGCCAGAATCGCGGTGCGCGGCATGATCTGCGTTACGATCGGGCGCGCGATAGCGCTGCTGCTCGCGATCGCGCGAGGCGATCGCGGCGCGCTCCTGTTCGGCGCCGTGCGTGAAGATCGCCGAACGATACTGATCGCCAACGTCCGGGCCCTGGCGGTTGAGCTGCGTAGGGTCGTGGATCTGCCAAAAGTGATTCAAGAGCTCGTCGTACGTGACGCGCTTCGGGTCGAACGTCACCTCTACGGCCTCGGCGTGACCCGTCCTGTGGCCACAGACCTGCTGGTACGTCGGATTCTCGGCGTGGCCGCCCGCGTAACCGGAAACGGCGTCCAGCACGCCGGGGAGCTGGCGGAACGCGGCCTCGACGCCCCAGAAGCAGCCGGCCGCGAAGGTTGCAGTTTGCGTCTCCATACGCCCGTATCAACGCGCGAGGAAGCTATGCGGATGCATCCGGCCGGTATCCGGTCACGCGTCGTTGCGCAGGACGTCGTCGATGCTCTCGCGCCGGGCCAGCAGCCGGTGCGCGCCGCCGGCCACGGCGACGACGGCCGGGCGCGGGAAGCGGTTGTAGTTTCCGGCCATGCTGTACGTGTAGGCGCCCGTCGTGCACATCGCGAGCAGGTCGCCGCTGTGCAGCCCGCTGGGCAGCGTCACGATCCCGAGCTCGTCGTTTTCGCAGGATCGGCCGCAGAGCGTGACCTCCGCAAGCTCGCCGCCCGCCGCCGCGGCCGGCACGACGTGGTGGTAAGCGCCGTACAGCGCGGGACGAGGATTTTCGGCGATGCCTCCGTCGACGACCACGAAAGTGCGCTGCGTTTGACGCTTGATTGCCAGGATACGATACAGCGTGGTTCCGGCCGGCCCGATCACAGTCCGCCCGGGTTCGATGTCGACCCGCGGCGCGGGGATGCGGTATTCGCGCGCGTCCCGCGCGACGCATTCGATCGCGGCGCGCAACGTCGCACTCACGTCGAGCGATTCGGATCGTTCGCCGGGTCGCGTCTGCACCCCGAATCCGCCGCCGATGACGATGCGCCGCGCCGGGAGGCCCGCGGCCGCGAAGCGCGCCGCGGCGGCAACGAGCTCTTGTGCGGCCGCGACGTACGGTGACGACTCGTAGATTTGCGACCCGACGTGCGCGTGCAGCCCCGCGAAAAGCAGATGCGGCGACTCGCGCAGCGCGTCGGCCGCGACCGCCTCGTCGCGCCGGTGAATTCCGAATTTGGTGTCGTCGCCGCCGGTGCGCAGAAAGTCGTGGGTGTGCGCCTCGATGCCGACGTTGAGGCGCAGCAGAACCTGCGCCGGCCCGGCGCCGCGCGACAGGCGCGCCAGGCGCGCGAGCTCTTCGACTCCGTCCACGGCGACGCAGCCGGCTCGGCCGCGACAGACGGCGACGAGCTCGTCATCGTCCTTTCCGGCGCCGTGCAGCGTCACGCGCTCCGCCGGAAAGCCGGCGCGCTCCGCGGTGACGAGCTCGCCGAGCGAGCAGACGTCGAGGCCGACGGATCGCCGGGCGAGGTAGCGCAGGAACTCGACCGTCGCAAACGCCTTCGCGGCATAGGATATCCCGACGCCGAGCGGACGCGCGCACCCTTCGAGCGCGTCCAGCGCCGCGTCCACGACGCCGAGGTTCACGACGAGCAGGGGCGTCCCGAACCGTTCCGCGAGGCGCTGCGCGGGGATGTTTCCGAGTACCAGGTCGCCGTTTGGATCGCGCGTCTGACCCGGTGCCAGCGCGCCGTCCCAGGGCACCAGCGCCGTCAGAACTGCTCCATGAAGCGATCGATCTGCTCTTGCGCGATGCCGGCGGCGATGAGGCGCTCGGCGAGCAGCTCACGGTTCGCGGGCGGCGTCACGAACATGAACGGCGCGTTGTTGCGCGCGGCGCGCACGGTGCACCACTCCGAGCCTGCGGCGATCAACGCGGTCTGGTAGGCGCCGAGCGTTACGACCGCTTCGCCGCTCGTCACTTCCAACGGCGCGTCGAGCGACATGAGGATCAACGGCCGTCCGTTGGTCGCCATCGTCGCGGGTTCCGCGCTCGCGACGACGCGCTCGACCACGAAGTGGGCGTCGGCGATCAGCGCGGTGCGGTCAAGTCCTTCGAACGTGTAGGGAATCTGCAAGAGCGTGCCGCCGGTTTCGGCCGCGTATTTCAAGACGTCGGCGGCCTTGCGCACGTTCAGCTCGCGCGGCTTACCGTCCAATCCGAGGCGGTTGTAGTCGAACATGCGATAGGTCAGGTCCGACGCCTGCTGCGTCTCGAAGACGGTGACGCCGGGTCCGATCGCATGCACGACGCCGTGCGGAATATAGACTGCGTCGCCGGTCTTCACCGGCGATCTTTCGCAGCAGTTCCCCGAGCGTGCCGTCGGCGACGCGGCGTTCGTACTCGTCGCGCGACGTCTTGCGCGTCCAGCCGTAGACGATCTCGGCGCCGGGCTGCGCGTCCATGACGTACCAGCACTCGGTTTTGCCGAACGGCTGGTGCTCGACGCGCTGCGCATACGCGTCGTCCGGGTGCACCTGCACCGAGAGCCAATCGTGCGCGGTGATAATCTTGGTGAGCACGGGAAAGATCTGTTTCGGATCGAGATCGCCGAGCAGCGCTGCGCCGAGCTCGGCGCGCAGGTCCGCGACCGTCGAGCCGGCCAGAGCGCCGTTGGTCACGCGATCGGCGTCCCAACACTCCCACGACTCTCCCAGTCGAGCGTTCGGATCGCCGTGCTTGCCATAGATGCGCACGAGCTCGTCGCCGCCCCACACCTGCGTCGTCAGTTTCGGATCGAGCAGGTAGGGGTAGACGCCGTCGCGCTGCATCCCGCAGACTTACGCTGGGATCGTCGTGAATTCCCATCGAAGGTGTGATCGTGCACGAGCTCTACGTTGGGATCGGATCCAATCTCGGAGACCGGCAGGGAAACATTCTCGCCGCGCTGCAGCGGTTGCGCGCCCGCGCGCAGATCGTCGCCGTGTCCTCCTTCTTCGAATCGGCGGCGGCGCATGGAGCGGAGGGGCCGGCGTACCTCAACATCGCCGCGGCGCTGCGCTCGGAGCTCGATGCGGAGGCGTTCAGGCGCTTCTCGCGCGACGTCGAGCTGGCGGTCGGCCGCGCTCGCGGCACGCGACGCCTCGCGCCCCGCCCGATCGACGTCGACCTGTTGGTCTTCGACGGCGCGATCGTCCAGCCGCATCTCGACGTGCGTCCGTACAACGTCGCGCCGCTGTGCGGAGATCGCGCCGCACATCGTGGCGCCGCCGCCGGACGGAGGAGTGCGCCGCCGCGAGCGCGGGCTGCGTTTCGATACCGACCGTCAATCGGAAGAGCCCGAGATCCGTCTCGCGCTCGATCGCGCCGGCGTCGCGGGCGTGCGCCGCGTGCTCCATCTCGAGGTCGACGGCCACGCGCGCGCCTATAACGGGGAGCTGGCGATGGTCGCCGACCTCGCGCCCGACAAGGCCGGCGTGCACATGTCGCGCTTCGCCGAGATCCTCGAGGAGGCGACGCTCGACGTGCTGGCGCGCGACAGCAGCCGGCGCGCATCGAGCGGCTCGCCGAGGCGATCGCGCGCGAGATCGTCGGCAGCCAGCGCGCGATTCGCGCCGACGTGCGGCTGCGCGCGAACTTCGGCCTAGAGCGCTGGACGCCGGTCAGCGGCAAGCGCGGCGAGGAGACCTACACGCTGGTCGGCATCGCGCACGCCGACGAATGCGGTACCCGTCGAGTGGTCGGCGTCGAAGCGGAAGGCATGACGGCGTGCCCATGCGCGCAGGCGATGATGCGCGAGCACTCGCTGCACGAGCTCGTGGACGCCGGCTTTAGCGAGGCGGACGCTCAGCGCGCGCTCGACGCGCTGCCCGTCGCCACCCACAACCAGCGCGGCCGCGGCTCGATCCTGCTCGGCGCCGAGGAGCGGCACGCGGATGCCATACGGGCCGAAGATCTCGTCGAGATCGTCGAGAACGCGATGTCGAGCGAGACCTACGATCTGTTGAAGCGGCCGGACGAGTTCTTCATCGTCAACAAGGCCCATCACAATCCGAAGTTCGTCGAAGACGTGGTGCGCGGCATCCTGGCGCGCGCGCTCGATATGTACGCCGATCTCGGCGACGAAACGTTCGTCTTCGCGAGCCAAGTCAACGAAGAATCGATCCACAAACACGATGCGTTCGCCGAAGGCTTCGGGCTCTTCGGCGAGCTGCGTGAAGAGCTGCGAACGGGAACGTACGTCACGCCGAAGACCGACCTGGCGGCTTGGCTTCGCACGCGGCCATCGTCCATTTTGCTGTAATGCTGCTCTAAGGTTTTTCCAGCGCGGCGATGCGCGCACGCAGCGACGGATGCGATGAGAAGAAGAGCTCGTACCAGCGCGGCGGATCTTCGTCCGCGAGGTTTTGTTCGCGCAGGCGGCGGAACGCCGCGGCGCCGGCCTGCGGATCGTTAGTCGCGGCGAGCGCGAAGCGGTCGGCGGCCCACTCCCGCGACCGGGAAAACGCGAAGAGCAGCGGACGAAAGACCTGCGATGCGGCGAGCGATGACGGCGTAGAGACGCACGAGGAGCAGGGCGCGGTAGCGCTGCTCGGTGCGGGACGCACGCGACGTCGCTGCATTCGCGATCATGAAGAGCGCCGTCGCCAGCGACCTGTCCGACCCCGATGAGCCGCCACGTGTCGCGGTTGATGTAATGGCCGAGCTCGTGCGCGACCACGAACTCGGTTTCGTCCTCGGGAAACGCCGCGATGAGCGTGTCGCCGAGGACGATGCGATGCGTGCGCCCGATCCCCGTGACGAAGGCGTTTGCTTTGCGCGTCTGCCGGCTCATATCCATCCGCAGAATTGCGGCGTCGCCGACGCCGAAGCGCGTCGCCAGCTTCCGCAGGCGCTCTTCGAGCGATCCGACCACCGGTTCGAATGCGTTGAAGAGCGGCATGATGTAGATCGGCACGATGAGGTTGCCGATAACGAAGAGCGGAAAAGCGCCGGCGCTCGCGATCCAAGGCCACGCGCGCGGAGCGTGCCGCACCGCGACGCCGAGCAGCGACGCGACGAGCGTCACGAGCGCCGTGCCGACCAGCGCGCTCTTGACGTAGTCGGCGAGCCACCGCGCGCGGCTCTGGTCGCTCAAACCGAAGCGCCGTTCCAGCGTGTATTCTTGGACGAACGACGTTGGTAGGTCGATGAGGGCCGCGGCGAGCGAGAGCGGCACGACGTACGCCGCGGGGCGCAGCCATGGGGGCGCGAAGCCGGTGCCTCGATCCGCGGCGCCCGCGAGCGGTCCATATGCGAACGCGAGCGTGCCGGCGACGTTGCGCGCGGTGTCGGCCAGCTCGAGCGCCCGGCGGGTGCGGGCATAGGCGAGCGGCGTCCTTCGGCAGCGCCGGCGAGGGCCTGCGCAGCTCGGCGGCGGCTTCGATCGCGCGCGCGAACGCGTAGCCGGCGGTCAGCCCGGCGCCGAGGCCTAGCAAGAGGTGGCGGATCTTCATGTGCGGCCGTATTCGGCGCGCAGCTCCTCCTTCGCTCGTTCCAGAACGCGCAGTCGCTTGCGGGGAAGATTCTTCCCGGCGCGATTGATGTAGAAGGTCAGCATCGACATCGCGGAGCGATACGACGAGCTCTTCTTTCGCTTGCTTCGCTCGGCGGATCGCTTCAGACGAACGCGCGATGGCCTTGGGATCGTCGTTGGCGAAGACGCCGGAGTCGAGATCGAGCGCGTTGCTGGTTTCGGTGACGTCGCGGGACCAATACTTGCCGGCCATGCCGGCTTGTTTTCCTAAACCGGCGCGCTCTTAAACGATGCGAAATGGTCTCTTTGGGCTTGGGATGCGCGGCGATCGCATCGAGCAGCCGCCCGGCCAGCTCGTCACAGACGGGGTCGTCGAGCTCCTCGATGCGTCCCTCGTCGGCGAGCCGCGCCTTGTTCGGGTCGATCGGGAGCCGCGCCAGGACGGGCGCGCTGCGCGAGCTCCGCGACGCGCTGCGCGTAGGAAGGCCCGAAGATCTCGTAACGCGTGCCGGTCTCGGGCGCGACGAAGTACGACATGTTCTCGACGACGCCGAGGATCGGTTTTTTCAGCTGGTGCACGAGGTTCGCCGCCTTGCGCACGATCATGGTCGCCAGCGCCTGCGGCATCGTGACGAGCACGACGCCGTCGATCGAGAGCGACTGCAGGACGGTCAGCGGCGCGTCCGACGTGCCGGGCGGGAGATCGACGAGCAAGAAGTCGAGATCGCTCCACAGCACCTGCTCGTAGAACTGCCGGATGACGCTCGCGACGATCGGCCCGCGCCAGATCATCGCCGTGTCTTCACGATCGGTCAACAGGTTCGCGCTGACGATCTCGATCGCGCTGCGCGACGTCGCGGGCGTGATCAGCGGCTGCGGCTGGCCCTGCGGCGTCTTTCTTGAGCGGATCGGCCGCGATCGTCAGCGGTTGACGTCAAGCCGAAGAGCTTCGGGATCGACGGGCCCGGTGATGTCCGCATCCAAGATGCCGACGCGGTAATGTTTGCGGCGCAGCCCGATCGCGAGCAGCGCGGTGACGAGCGATTGCCCACGCCGCCTTTTCCCGACATGACGGGGATCGTGTGCGCGATCGCGGCGCGCTTCGCGAACTCGCCGGGCGCGCGCCGCAGGGGTTGCCGGTCGGCGTCCGCGATCGGCGGCACGCTGCCCGTCGCGCCGGCGCGCTCCAGCGCCGCGAGAATCGGTTCGACCCGCGAGCCCGTGCGCGCGCGCGCCCTGTTCGATCGTTTCGTACTTGCTCACGCTGCATCCGCTGCAGCCCAACCCGAACGCGCGCATGCACGTCCGCGGCGACGGGAAGGCTCGCGACGAGCTCGTCGATCTTCGTCTGAGCGGTAATCGGGCTCTGCATTTGGGGCATGGCTTCTCCGTTGAACCTGCGAAGCGCGCGAGGGTATGCAGATCGAGCGTGCGCGCGCCGTGCTGGCCGGCGGTTGCGACTCGCCGGTGCGCTCGGCGTGGAGCGTCGGCGGGCCGATGTTCGTCCAGGCCGGCGCGAGGGGGGCGTACGCCTACGATCAAGCGGGACGCCGCTACATCGACTACATCATGGCCTACGGACCGTTGCTCTTCGGGCACACGCCACCCCGCGCTGGTCGACGGGGCTCGACGCGCTGGCCGCGGGCGGATTCGTCTGGGGGACGACGCATGTCGAGGAGGTTCGGCTCGCCGAGCGGATTCGCGCGCCACCTGCCGTCGATGCAGCGCCTGCGTTTCGTGACGACCGGAACGGAGGCGATGATGAGCGCGGTCCGCGTCGCGCGCGCATTCACCGGCGCGTTCGCGCATTCTCAAGTTTGCCGGCGACGTATCACGGGCACTTCGATCTGGCCCTGTTCGATGCCGGAGCCTCCGCCGGAAGCGGCGGCGCGCGCAGCGGGATCCCCGGGAGCGTGCTGCGCGACGTGATCGTCGCGCGCTACAACGATCTCGAGTCGGTCGACGCGCGAACCGCTCGGATCGGCGGCACGAGCTCGCCGCGATCTTGGTCGAACCGATCGCCGGCAACATGGGCTTCGTCGCTCCCGATGCGGGCTTTCTCGAAGGCGTTGCGCGAGCGCGCGCGACAGTGGGGCGCGTTGCTGATCTTCGACGAAGTGATAACTTGGTTGCGCTTCGGGCTGCGCGGTGCGCAAGGCCGCGCGGGCGTCGTGCCCGATCTCACCGCGCTCGGCAAGATCATGGGCGGCGGCGTATCCGATCGCGGCCTTCGGCGGGCGCGAGGACGTGATGGCAGTGCTCGTGCCGGACGGCGCGGTGTTTACGGGCGGCACGCACGGCGGCAATCCGTTCTGCGTGGCGATGGCGCACCGCGTGCTCGATCTGCTCGAGGCGCATCCCGAATACTACGCGGGATGCGTGCGGTCGCGCGAGCGGCTCGCTGGCGGCATACGCGCGCTGTTCGCCGAGCGCGGGCTCGCGTATGCGGTCGTGCAGCAGGAATCGGTGGTAGACTTCAAATTCCGCGCCGGCCCGCCGGGGAGGAACTTCGACGACGCGCGCGCTGCGGACAACGCCGCGTATGCCGCCTATTACCGCGCGATGCTGGACCGCGGCATCCTCCTGCCGCCCTCCCAGAACGAGGTGATGTTCGTGTCGACGGAGCACACGCCGCAGGACGTCGACGAGACGCTCGCCGCCATGCGCGACTACTTCGCGCGGACGGCCACCGGATAGACCGCCGGGCTGCGAAGCCCGTCGGCGTCCACGGCGCGCACGCCGAGTACGAAATCGTCCTTCGAGACCGGGACCGTGGCCGCGGTAACGTCGCCCACGTTAC
>CAVTOQ010000009.1:0-103291 GCA_963736475.1 Vulcanimicrobiota bacterium
GACTGCCTCCCAAATACTGCTGATCGCCGACCACCACGTATTTGCCATCAATTTTAACGCCACCGGGATAATAAATAGTGCCGCCCTTAAGCGTAATATTCTTAAACGTCTTTTTACCCTTGGGACGCTCGGCGAGAGCTACGCTGCCGAGGCCATCAACATAGAGGTTGCCCTTCGGGTCGTAGGCGCAGTGAAACATGTTGCTCATTTCGGAATCCATGTAGACCTTTGGAGTGCCTTTTGCGTGCGCGTAGATTGAAACGCTGCCCGCTGTGGTCCCATTGGTAGTGCCGTAACTCGTGACGGCGAGGTTTCCGGTGGTAGGATCGACGGAACACGCAACGAGGTTCGGCTCGACGCGCCCGACGGTTGCGATTGGATTCTTTCCGCCGTGCCTGTACTCGACGGCACCGTAGCTAAACCCCGTTATTCACAATCCAGATGTCCTGTTTTTTATCGACGCATAGGCCGTCTGGTGCACTCAATTCTTGTTTCAGTGCTCCCATAAGCTTAGCGTCGGGATACGAGTAAACGCTGACGGTAAAGGTACCTGAAACGTTCTGCTGATAGTTGGTGATGTAGAGCAGGTCTTTCGTTTTCGCAGCGTCGGGAGACATCCACGAGCGCTCATCGTTTGCATGTACGAACGAAATTCCGAGGCTCGCGAAGCCTCCAGCCGTATTTCCTAGACCTCCAGGCAATTGACTCAGCCGTAGCTGCGCACCACTCTGCTGGAACGAACCCAAGGGGGCTAGGGGTGACTGAGCCCGGCCACCGCACGCCGCGAGGACGGCTAAAGCTGCACAAAAGCCAAGCGCGTAGCGGCTAAAAATCGGAATACTCATTTGCTCTGCCCCCATGATGCATAAACGAATCGGATGTCTAACGACATTCGACGCTTGGCGGCGAGGTCCCCATTTCGGCGCGGATTCGGGCACTAGACCAGGCATGGAGCATGCCTGCGGCTTCGACCGGAGCCAGTTCTACACCGACGAGGGGCCGCCGACCGCCGCCGTGGCTGACTCTCATGGTGTTGCTCAAATCACTGCGCACCCTGGCTCCCGTGCCAGAAGTACCAGCTTCATGGTGATTTATGCCATTGACCAGGCTGGACAAGAGGCGCATGGTAGTTGTCTAGGGGCTTCTTCTCAGGGCCTGCGGCGTATGCCGCCCCCGGCACCATCTCTCTTGCAGCCCCAGCCTTCGCGTCAGTTCTGCAATCATGCTTTGGCTCCGGTGACGCGACTGTTCACTTCGGAAAATGTATTGCAGGTGCATAATCCATCCCCTGGTTAGAGTGAAATGAAACGATCATACAGTCTCATCGGCGTGCTTATTAGCGCGGCGCTTTTAGCCGCGTGCGGCGGCAACAACGGCCTCTCTTCGTCAACGCCAACGTCCGTCACGCCTCAGACTCTGCCCGGCGCGGTTAATAATATAGCGCCCGGCTCGATGTTCACCGGCCTTGGGAAAGGCCCCATCAGTCAGGTCGATCTGTTGAAACTTCAAATCGCCGGAAAACTTCCCAGCGTCTTTTCGCGAGCGGCCTTGCGCCACGCCCTCAAGGTGCTGAGCAGCCACTCGCGGCCCCATCTCCGCTTCCGCCGTACAGCCAGGGTCGGCCTTTGGGTGTCGACGCTCGAATACTCGTACGTCGTCGGACTGACCGCAAGCGGCCGCCGGACCGTGAGCGCCATCGACGTAGGTGGGAACGGGTGTATGGACCCGTACGGCATCAAGGTCGACCATTCGGAGAACCTCTGGGTGGCCTGTGGCTTCAATTCGAGCATGACGACCGGCCTCGTCCAAGAATATAAACCCGGATCATCGACGCCGTATGCCACGTATGTCGATGGCGGCTGCAACTCTCCGTGCACGTCGTACACCGCCACCCCGCAGGACGTGGCGTTCGATTCGGATGGACACGTGTTTGCGTCAAACATCGATTCCAACGAATGCATACCGAGCTGTACGAACAACATCTGGCCCGTCGTCTGGTGGAACGCTGATTCGCCAAGCTCGCCGCCCACCGGGGTTGAGGACCCTAATATTATTTTTAGCGGAGGCTTCCTCGACGTAGACGCTGACGGAAACGTCTACACTACGGGCTACGGCTGCATCGGAACCCCTTGCGGCTACCTGCTGGACGAGATATCCGATCCGACCGGCGCATCGCCCACCGTCACGAATCTCATTCCTCCGAGCTTCAACGCGAACTTGGAGGGCGTTTACGTCAGCAACCACGGCACGGTGTTGAACGTCACGGATGGAACCTCGCGCACGACCTCGCAATACCACCTCCCGTGGACCGGCGAGGCATTCAAGACGCTTGGCCCGACGTTACTCAACATCGAAGGCTCCGGGCAGCCGGTCGCCGGCGGGTTCAACTACAACGACAGAATGCTGGCACTTGGCGACGCCTTTGGTTGGGTCGATATCGGGAAGGTTTCTACAAACGTGTGGTCGGCCCACACGGATCCCGACCTCGGCGTCCTAAATAGCGGTGCGGCTTACGTTCCGTCGGACAAGTAGCGCTTGGCGTAGCGATCAGTAAACGTCACCGATAGGGAGGCTCTGATGTGCGACGACGCGTCAGAGCCTCTCCTTTTGTGTTGTGCGGAAGCTCGTAAACGCCCAGCCGCCGCCAAGTTCGGATTCGAGCCTCTTGCGATCGATGCCTGAGCTTCGGCTTGGTAACGATTTTGTAACCGATTACGTACTGGATTATTGTTTTAACCTGAGATGAAGGCAGGCCGCGATGTCACTGAAGTCCAGCACCGCGATGACTCCGAGCCTGCCTGTCGAACGTTAACCGGGCGAGCGTTGTTGCGACGGTAAGGAGCGGGCGCGTCGCCGCTACGAAACCCATCAGCATGGCAGCTGCGAGGAGACTTTTGGTGCGAAGGCGCGTTCTCATTATCGCGATTTCGGTTGCGTGGCTCGCCGGGTGCGGCGGTCAGTCGAGCACCCCGACGAGCCAAATGCTTCCGCCAGAGCCCGGGTCACGGGCGCTCCAGCCGAACATCAACAGAGAGCTGCCTGAGCCGCCCGTGGTCAACTCCGTTCACGGCGTCGCAAAGGTCGCGCTGACCGTTAATCTAAGCCGGAGCACCGGCTTCCCGCAGTTCACGTACAAAGGCTTCAACGAGACTGCCCCGACGATCCGCGTGAACCCCGGCGACACGATCGTGATCGACGAGACCGACTACTTGCCGCCCACCAGGGGGGACAAGTACGACATCAACATCCACTTTCACGGCATGGGTTCGTCGCCCAAGGCGCCGGGCGACGACGTCCTGGGAACGCTTGCGCGGCCCGGACAAAGCCTTCACTACGTCGTCCACATTCCGAAGAGCCAGGAGCCCGGGCTCTACTGGTATCATCCGCACGTGCACGGAGAGACGAGCTATCAAGTCGGCGAAGGCGGAATGTCGGGCGCAATCGTCGTGAACGGCCTGGAGCGCCACTTTCCGCGACTGGCAAAGATGACCGAGCGCGTGATCATCATCCGCGACGTCGGCAACGGCGAGCCGGCGCAAGGCTTCGATGACATGGGAATGGAGCGCGCCCGCCCGCAGGTGATCAATAACGAGCCGTGTGGGCCCGAAATAGGGCTCACTACGACGGTCAACGGCATTTACAAGCCGGACATCAGGATCGCGCCCGGCGAGAAGCAGTTCTGGCGCGTAATCAACGCGAGTGGTCACAAGACGCTCAAGCTTGCCATCGATGGAGAGAAGCTCAAGGTCGTCGCGATCGACGGCTTCGCGCTGGACACTCACCCGGGGACGACGCCGTTCACCGAGCCGTACGCGGTCGTGCCCCCGGCCGGGCGCGTGGAATTCGTGGCAACCGGTCCGCGCAGCCCTGCGGCGAAGTTTCGCACGCTCTGTTATGACACCGGACCCGCCGGCGACCGCGACCCGGAGCTGATTCTCGCGAACCTCAAGCAGCCACGCCACTTCCGCATCGGGCCGAAGGCCGCGTCCGATGCCCTCGTCGCGGGCGAGCCGCTGCCGAGCAACGCGTACACGCGCGCCGCTTCCGCCGATTTCGGCTAAACGCACCGTGACGTTTAGCGAGGGCAGTAAGCGTTTCTTCATCAACGGCAGAGCATTTTCGATGCAAGACCCGCCATTGTTCGTCGTGCATGTCGGGACAGTCGAAGAATGGCGCATCGTCAACGTTACCGCCGAAGTCCACGACTTTCACATCCACCAGCTGCATTTTCTCGTCAAGGAGATCGACGGCGTGAAGCTCGCGCACCCCTACTGGGCTGACAGTCAGGTGATTCCGCACCGCAGCACCGCCAATCCGGGTACTCTCGTCCTGCTCATGGACTTCCGCGATCCCATCATCAAAGGAACCTTCTTGTTCCACTGCCACATCCTCGATCACGAAGATCACGGGATGATGGCAAAGATTCAGGCCATCTAACATGGATACGTTGCGCTTGGCTTGTGGAAGGCTCGGCTTCGCCGCGGCCGTCGCTATCGTTACCGGCTGCAGCGGATCGCAGCCGCCCGCCGCGGCACCGTGGGGCCTTCCGGGACAGGCCGGCTCGAGCGCGCACGCGGCGACCGAACGTTCCTGGATGTCTCCTCTGGCGCGAAGCGGGAGTCTGCTCTACGTGTCCGACACAAATGGCAGCGTTTACGTCTACTCGTATCCCGCGGGCGATCACGTCGGCACGCTTACCGGTTTCAAGGGGCCCGAGGGCGTGTGTTCCGACACGGCAGGCGACGTCTATGTCATCGACATGCCCGCTGTCACGATATCCAAATACTCGCACGGCGGCACGAAGCCGATCCAGGTGCTCCACGTCTACGGTTACTTTCCGCAGGGTTATGCGGTTGATGCGACCACCGGGGATCTCGCGGTCGCGGACTACGCCGGCAATCCTTCCCTGGGGCCGGGGGCCGTTACGATTTTCCATCACGCCAAGGGCATGGGAAAGAGCTACCAGGACCCCAGTATCAACGAATACTTTTTCTGCAGTTACGACGCAAAGGGCGACCTTTACGTCGACGGCACGAACGCCGGCACGACCGAAACGCAGCTCGCCGAAATTCCGGTGGGAAGCACGTCGTTCACCAACATCACGCTGGACAAGAAGGTCGGCCCGTATCCGTTAGGGGTCCAGTGGGACGGCAAATATGTAGCCTTACAGGACTCTACCCGCGCGCTGTACCGCATCGCCGTCACGGGATCGACCGGAAACATCGTTCACACGACGCTGTTCAAGGGAGACCATAGCGACCTCGTTTCGCAGTTTTCGATCGTCGGGCGCACGATCGTCATTCCGTATGGAAGCGCGCGGAGGTTCGTCAGAAAAATCGGACTCTGGCCCTATCCCGCGGGCGGCACGGCCATGAAAAGCCTCGGGGCTCCGCCGGGCTCGGCAGAACTCTTTAGCGCGACGGTGAGCTTTAGGAACTAGCCGACTCCGGACGGTCCCGGACGAGGGCTATTTAGGCACGCCTAATAATATTCGGAGGCATGCTTAATCGGCGCCGGGCGCTCGGCCTCGTCCTCCTCCTTGCTGCGGGCCGGCCCGAACCGGCCCGTGCGATTCCGCTGTTCGCGCACCAATACGGCGTCACGTGCGCGAAGTGCCACTCCGTGATCCCGCACCTCAACGAGTTCGGGGCGGCCTTCTTGGCAAGCGGCGATCGCATTCCCGGAGTCCAGCCCGGCCCCGCGTTCCCGATTTCGGCGAAGGCCAACCTCGTCGACTCGAGCGAAAACCAAGGCAACGGCCCCGACGGCGCCGGATTGCCGAAGGCGATCGTCGACGAGATCGAGCTCTTCACGGCGGGCGCCATCAGTAGCCGCGCAAGCTACCTGGTCGAGCAGTACGTCGTCGACGGCGGCGAGCCCGGCCTACTCCGCGATGCGTGGGTGACGGATCGCCTCGTTCCTTGGAACGCGCACATTCCGGTTTACGTGCAGGGCGGCTCGTTCACGCTGCCGCTTCCGGTCGATCCGGAAACGTTTCGAGATACGTACCAAGATTACACGCCATACGTACAGACGGTCGGAAAAAACCCGTTCAACTTTTTCGATCCGAAGGTGGGGCTGCGGATGCAGTTCGGCGACACCCTGCGCGGCCTGAGCCTGCAGCTTTTCGGCGGACCGGGCTACGACCGTGAAAGCGAGCTGCCGAAAACAGGCGTCGACACGATGCTCTACTCGCAGGAGGCTATGGGACTGTTCACGCTGAGCGCGTTTCGTTACGGCGGTCTGCGCCTGCTGGGCGGCACGATCGCTGACCGCTTTGAACGCACCGGGTACGGCGTCACGTATGGCCAGTGGTCGCGCTTCTCTTCGGAGTTCGTGCTGCTGTCCGGTTGGGACTCCGATTGCGCCGCTCCGGGGCACACGGGGTGCAGTTCGAGCGGGGGCTTCGAACAACTGCGCTACGAGTTCACGCGTCGGCTCTTCGCCGAGGTGCGCTACGAGGGAACGAACGATCCGAGCAGATTTGAGCGCGACGCGGTCGTGCTGCTCGGGTACGGCCCATCCGAGAACTCGCGCGCGACGATAGAAGACGTCATCACACATTCGCCTTTGACGAGTAATACGATGAACGCACAGTTCAGCATCGCCTACTGATGCGAGCTCTGCTCATAGCAGCTCTCGCCTCGATCGCGCTCTCCACCGCCGAGACGCGCGCGATCGACGTCTCTCGCTCGAAGGCGACGTTCGACGTAACGCACGTGTTCGTCGAGCATGTGAGCGGGACCGTACCAATCGCGAGCGGCATGGTCGTCTTGACGGGAGGTTCGCTTATCCCCCTCAGCGCCACGGCCGTACTGGACGCGACCCGCATCGCCAGCGGAGACCCGGATCGCGACGTATCGCTTCGGTCTCCGGACTTCTTCGACACCAAGCGCTTTCCGACGTGGACGTTTGCCAGCACGAGGATCGTGCAAAAGAGCGACGCTGCGTTCGAGATGGACGGCGACCTGACCATTCACGGCGTCACGCAGCCCGAACGGCTCGACGTCAGCGTGACGGGCGATGCCGCGGATCCCTCCTATCACGCGACCGCGCGGATCGATCGTCGTGCCTTCGGGATGAGCACGACGCGGCTCGATCCGGCGATCGGCGGCGTCGTCGAAGCCACGCTGGACGTCCGGCTCAGGCGCTAGCTTCTATTAGGTTACCTGCGTAATCCGCGCATGATCTTGCCCTCGGTGTTGAGATAGTAGTGCGTTGCATCAAACCTCCGAGCCTCGGCGAACATCAGATACAGGTATTTGAAGTTCTCAGAGAACGAGTAGGCCGGAAAGTAGTCGCCTCGCGCCATCGGACGCGGCCGTACGTCCGTGAGCACCGTATACCCATTGACGACTCGACAATGCTCGCGTAGCGCCAGGAAATAGCGGTAGGCGGTCCGGCGATACTTTTCGTCGCGCGTGAGAAACCATAGGTCGAACGCAGCGTTCGGATATTCGGGGCGCATCCAATAGCGCGGGTCAACGATCGACAGGTCGGGGTAGAAAATCACCTCCGGGATCAGCTCGTAGCGATCGAGCAGGGCCGTCCACGAGTCGTAGAACTCCTCGCCGACGGCGCGGAAGCCGCCCTTCGTCACCAGCTCGGCGTAAAAGGACGCCAGCTCCGTGATCGAGGCATCCCCCGTCGGCAGGCCGGTGCGAAAATCGACCGTCTTGAACCACAGAAGGCCGCTGACGTGCGTCACTTTGTACGCGAGCATCGCCTTTGTGAGCGTTTCCCACCACATGCGGCACCGTTCGATTCCAAGCATCTGCCAGCCGCCCCACAGATATTCGTAAAAGGAATCGGCCGGCTCGTCGGGCGCCACGTCGTCACTCCCGATAAACTCGCCCTTTTCCACGTCGAAGTTCGTGCCGAGCAAATGCAGCGAGGATTGTCGCGCAATCACTGCTTCATAGGCCTTGAGCGACGCCTCCATATACCTCGCGTCGCCAGTGACCCGCGTGAGATCGCCAAACTCCAAGACGTTCGATCCAATTTCGGCCAAGTTGCTATGAGGGCCGCTGACCGTTCCGGTGCGCAGATTTGCGTAGCGATATGGGGCGCCCGAGGGCGACTTCGCGAAACATACCAACAATCGATCGGCTAAGTCGCGCGCGCCGTCGAGCAGAAAGCGTTCTCCGGTCGCGTAGTATCCGGTTAGCAGTCCGGCGACCATACGGATGATCGCCTCGAACATTTGCACGTCGCCATCGATATCGAAATTGAGGTGCGAGCGAAGCCACGTAACGCAAGTATCGAGCTCCGCATCGAGTTCCATGACGTAGAGCGTGTCGAGCGACTCGATGATCGAGAGCCCGAACGAGTGATTCGGAAGGAAAAAGTGTTTCGGCGTTGCGCTGACCGGCCGGAACTCGTCGTACCCCCATGCGGTTTGCTTGTAACCGTTCCAAACGTGAAGGAACTCTTCGCGAATTTCCTGCGCCACGGCTCGCGGTAAGCGCGAACCGTAGATGCCGGGGGCCGCCGTAATCGCGGACGCAGCCGCCGCTTTGAGGAATTCATTGCGCTTCATTTGCAAAATGGGGTGCGTCGAAACGCACCCCATTTCCGTTATCCGCCGGCAGACCTAGAGGGCGTTGGCCAAGGCCCAACCCTTCGGAGCGCCGATGCCCGCCGCCTGATTATAATGTGACGCGTTACACGAGTAGGCGCCGTTGTTGCCGGAAGTGCACGGGGTGTAATACGTGCTGTAGCCGGTCTGCGAGAAGAGGCTGTAGATCGTTGGATCTACCCAGCCCAGCTTCGCGGAGTGCAGCTCGTTGGCTTCGATGATCAGCGCTACCGAGGCCGGCGACGACCACGAAGTGCCGAGGTACTCACCCCAGCTCCCTCCCGTGTATACCGCGACGGGATAGAACGGCAGTGAGATGTCGGGCTGATTGCGCCCCGACGTGATCATGCCGGTGATGCCGCTCTGATAGCTCGGCAAGGCGAAGACGGTCGAGACGCCGCCGCCGCCGGAGTATCCGCTGACGTTACCCATCGTAACGCTCGTCAAGACTCCGCCGCTCGTGTCGGTAAAGTCGATGCCGCCGATCGATGAGAAGTACGGATCGCCTGCCGGCGCGCTGACGCCCAGCGTACCGTTGCACTCGTTGCTCCCCGAGTCTCCGCTCGACGCCGAGAATTCGACGCCCTCCGCGGCGCCTTGCTCGGCGATCGAGTTCGTGGAATCTGCAAACGAAACATCACTGGATTCGCATCCGCCGAACGAGGAGTTCACGGCCGTAGCCTTGGCGTCGGTCAGCACCTTATTGTAGGCATCCTCGATCTGCTGGTCTCCAAGGGACCCGATGTCGTAGACGATGATGTTCGCGCCGGGGGCCAGCCCGGAGATGGTCTGAACGTCGAGATCCGTCTCGGCATCGTCGCCGCTGCCGCCACCGTCGACGGCTTCATTGTTGATCGTGCCGGTCTGGGTGACACCGGCCGCGGATAGATACGTCGCGACGTAGCTCGTGTTCACCGGATCGTCGATCACGACCGCGGCGGTGTATCCGACGCCGTTACATCCATGCTGGACGGGGAAGTCAAACGGCTTGGCGACGCCCGTGGCCAGCGTTCCGTAATTGTTCGTGAGAGGTCCGTTGTCCGGCGGAGCGCTGTTACAGCCGCCGCTCGGCGTCGACGTCGGGCTAGCGGTGGGCGACGCCGTCGGGGTTGGCGTCGGCTTCGCCGTCGGCGTCGGGCTCGTCGTCGGCGTCGGACTCGTGGTCGGGGTCGGCGTGGGGGTCGGCGTGGGCTTCGCGGTCGGCGTGGGTGAGGGTGACGGCGACGCGCCGAGCCATGCGACGTCGTCCAAGTATTGATACACGTACGCCTGGCTGTACCCGTCGCCGTAACAGCCGAAGTAGATGTAGTCAAGCTGTCCGGCCCATCGGCTCAGGTTCACCTGGTAGTTCACCCAGCCGTTCGTGTTGTTCACGGTCTTGTAGAACGTGGTAAGGATCCGGCCGCTCTGGTTGAGCAGATAGCCCGCTTGCCATGCATACCGCGTTCCGTAACCCAGCTGCCCTTCGTTGGACCCCTGATAAACCCAAAAGCTCAGGACGCCGTTGGTAGGAACCTTCACGAGTTGCGCGAGCGATTCCCAGCCGTTGATCTCGGGCGGCTGCAGAGTGCCCATGAACGCCGAGTATGTGCTCTGATAGGCTTGTACGGTCGTAACCTGCACCGAGTTACCATTGTTGCTCTCGTCGATCCATCCCGGACTGAGCGAACCGGAAGCGAAGTTGCCGTTGACCAAGTTGCCGCTCGAGTCGTCCGGCGTGACCCCTAATCCCAACGGGATGATGACGTGGCCCTGACCGTCGTGTTGGACCCGCGGCGCGGTGCGCGCACCACCGGTCTGGTCCGCAACGGTGCGAACGATGATCAAATTGTTGAGCGATACGTCGCGCACGAGCGGCGCGATCTCGCCGGGCACCGTCGCCGGCGCGAGGTTCGTGTAGCGTTCGCCATACTTACCTTGATGGACGTTATGAATCTCGGTCGAAAAGAAGCGCTCGACGACCGCGCTGCGGCCCGTCGCATCGATGATCGTGCGATTGGGAAAGCGCTGCACGATGGTAAAACCGGCTCGCCGCAGGGCCCGCACGACGCGCTCCTCTTGCGATGGCGTCGGCGCATAGCGCGCTTCAAACTCCTTGCGCGTGAGGAAGTGCAGCGAGTGCGAGTGCGGAGCGCTGATCGTTGCGACGAAGCGATCGAGCTCGGCCTGATGATTGTAGCGCAGCGTTATCGAAATCCGAACCGGCGAGCTCGCCGGGCGACGGCCGACGTCGGTATACGCCAGCTCGCCGCTGAGCCTTGGAATAACGATCAGCGGTTTATCCGCGGACGCGCTTCGAACCGATGACTCCGGCGCGACCCCGTTACCGGATCCAGGACTCCAAGGTAAGGACGCGTTTTGGCCGCCGCACGCGGTGAGGGCCAGTGAGAATCCGAGGGTAGATGCAACGACACGGGCTGAGCTTCGCATATGCCTCCATCCAAGTAGCAAAGGGTTGTGTCTCCTGCGGGGTAATTTTCAGCCCCCTCTCGCTTGCCCTGCTTCGGCGCGCCCCGGACCTGGGCGGCGCAAGAAGAGCCGTCGCGTCGCAGAACCTCCGCGGCAATGCGCCAGGCTCTCTCGCGCGGACTGCTCATCCTCGTGACGCTTCTCGTAATCACGATCTACTACGTGCCGATCGGGCACGTCGATTTCGCCGAGAACTGGGGCGAAGGAACGTTCGGCCTCACCCTCCCGCCCCGAGTCGCGATCGTCGTGAGCGTGGATCGCGGCTCCCCGGCGGACCGCGCGGGGATACGCGCCGGCGATCGCCTGGTCGACCGCGGAGACCCCGAGATCGCCTCGCGCTTACGCTCGCCCTATCCCGGCGAGCGCGAGCGCCTCGAGCTCCAGCGCGGCGAGGTCGTGTATCGGGTGACGCTGAGCGCGATACCCAGTCCCAGCTATGGTATCTGGCAGCGCATCGGCGGAATCTTGGCCTACATTCCGCCGACCGTTTTCTTGATCGTGGCCTTCCTGCTGGTCTTTTTGCGGCCGTCGATCATGTCGTGGTCGTTTTATGTTTTTGCCGTGGGCTATTTCGGTACGAGCCCCCTCTTCATGTATTGGTCGCACGTGCTTCCGCTGCCGGCGTACGTAGCGCTCACCTTCGTGCTCAGCACCGTGTTCGGCCCGTGGAGCGTCCTGCCGTTGCTGCCATTCGTCCTGCGCTTCCCAAACGGCGACGCGCTCGGATGGCGGCGCCGCGTCGATCCCTTCGTGTGGATCTTCCTCGCGCTCTCGTATGCGCTGTACGTGTTCGAGTGGCGCGTCTACTACTCGTCGGAATCGATTCCGGCCTGGGACACGATAGCGAGCGCGGTGATTCCGCTCGCTACTTTCCTTTTCGCCGGCTTGATTCTCGCGAAGAATTTCGTGACGGCGACACCGAGCGATCGGCAGCGATGGGGCTTCCTCGGGATAGGGACGCTCGCGTCGTTCGTCGCCTACGCGGTCTACTTCGTCCCGGGCGTGCCCTTTGCGGTCGGGCAAGTAGTCGGCTTCGCGGTCGTGTTGATGCCGCTCTGCATCGCGTATGCCGTTTTTCGGCTGCGCGTACTCGACGTCAATTTCGTCCTCAACCGCGCACTGGTCTACGGAATCCTCTCGCTGGGCGTCATCGCGTTCGTCTCGCTCCTAGACTGGTTCTTCTCGCGGGTCCTAGCCATCGGACGGTTCGCGATAGGAGTCGAGCTCCTGGTAACGATCGGGGTAGGCGTGCTGCTCGATCGCATCAATCGCGCTACGGAAAACTTCGTCGAAACCGTCTTCTTCCGCCGGCGCCGCCTCGCCGAGAAGCACTTGCGCCGTGCGGCCTCGGCGCTTCCCTACGCGACCGACGAGGCTGCGATCGTCGAGGGATTGGTCCAGGTACCGGTCGATGCATTGGAGCTCGCGGCCGCGGCTCTCTACCGGCGCTCCGCCGGCGGCCCGCGATTCGAAGGCGTCGCGACGGCGCGCCAGACCCAGGTCGCTCCTCCCGGCTTCGACGCCAACGATCTGCTCGTGCGGATGCTCCTCGCCGACGAGAGCATCGTCTGGCTTGACGACGTACGCTCGCATCTCGACGCGGCGAACGCCGCAATCTACACGCTCGCCGTTCCCGTTACCGTGCGCCACGAGCTCGTTAGTTTTACGCTCTACGGCGCGCACGCCAACGGCGCGCAGCTCGACCCCGACGAGGTCGAGATGCTCCAGGAGCTCGCCCGCGAGGCTGCGCGGGCATACGACCACGTGGAGGCCGAGCGCGCGCGGGAACGGTACGCGCAACTCAGGCAGCTCGGCGCGGCGTTGTAGCGCACGTATGCATCGCGAGCTCTTTCGCTCGGTGCTCGAAGCGCCCATCGGGACGCTCCAGGTCACCGTGGATAATGCGGGCACGATCGTAGAGATCTTGCTTCCGAACCGGAGGCCGAAAGCTTCATCTGTGGGGCCGCTTCCGCCGGCTGCCGCGCGCGGAATGCGCGCGGCAGAGCGACAGCTGCGCGAGTACTTCGAGAGCGCGCGGCGCGCCTTCGACCTACCGCTGGAGCCTGCGGGCTCGCCTTTCGAGCAGCGGGTCTGGACGGAACTCTTGGAGGTACCGTACGGCGTCACTACCTCGTATGTTGCGATCGCCTTGCGGCTCGGACTGATCAACGGCGCGCGCGCCGTCGGTCGCGCCAACGGATCGAATCCGATCCCGATCGTCATCCCGTGCCATCGCGTGATCGGCTCCGACGGCAGCTTGACGGGCTACGGCGGCGGATTGCCATTGAAGCGCGCCTTGCTGGAGCTGGAGGGCGCAATCCGGCCACTCGAGCCGCGTTTATTCGTAATTCGTCGCGGGTTAGTTTTTTGCGAAACTGACGGTGATGCCAACCAGTTCCGTTGCGTGCCCGACCCCGATGGCCTTGCTCGGCGCGCCGCCGGCCGGATAGGGCCAACGGCCCACCATTCGCACGCGGCGCGGTGCCGTTCCGTAGGGCATCACGATCGTGTGTCCCGCAATCCAAAAACTGTGGAGCAGCGTGCTGCGGTCGGTCTTGAAGCGGACACTGCCGGCGGACTTGCCATGCACGCCGGTAATATCGAACCGGTAGAGTATGCGGCTCATCGTGTCCTGAACGGCCACATACGTGCCGTCCCACTGAACGCCGCCCGGATATCCGATGGCCTTGTCGAGGGTCACCGTCGTGACTCTCGTCGCCCCATTGCGAAGCTTACCGAAGAGCGCGTGATAGCTGTTGACGTCGGCGCCGTCGACGAGCACGTTGCCGTTGGCGTCGAAGCTGCAGAAAAAGTACGCGTTGAACGCCGGGTTCGTGTAGTTGCTCGGGAAAAAATCGCCGGGCCGGAAGATCGAGAGGCTCCCGGGACCGCTCGGATTGGCTGAGACATTCGCTACGGCAAGGTCGTGGCTGGCGGGATCGACCGCGCAGCCGAACGGGAAGTAACCGAACACATTGAACGTTTTGATCGGCTTGGTGCCGCCATGCTTGTATTTGTACACGGCCACGTTAGCCGTATCGACGACGTACACGTCGCCCGTCGAAGAATCGGAGCACACGCCCGCCGGCGACTTGAAGCCCATAAGAAGCCCGACTTGCTTTTCGGCGGGATAGGAGAACACGTAAACCTCGCCGCGAGCATCCGAAACGTAGGTCAGGTCCTGCGTCCGCGCCACCGGCGCCATCCACGAATCGCGCGGATCGAAGTGCGCCACCGGACGGGCGGGTGCCGCAGGCGCCTGCAGCAGCGACGCCGGGGCGCCGCAACCCGCCGCCAACACCGCGACGGCAACACTGCAGGCGAGTCGATTGGAGAGTTTGCTACCCACGTCAGATCGCCTGAATCTTCGCCATCATCCCCAAGTCTTCGTGATCGAGGATGTGGCAGTGAAAGAGGAACGTTCCCTTAATGACGGGGTCACGGAAATTCATGATCAGGACGAGCGTGCCGGGCGAGCCGTCCGCGCGGCGATGCGGGATGACCACGCTGTCGGCCCAGTAGGGATGCAAGAGTTTGACTCCGTTGACTTCCTTGACCAAGAAGTGCAGCTGGTGGATGTGGAAGTCGTGTACCTCTTGCGTCTTGTTGACGACGTGCCACTCCTCGACGGTCCCGACGTGGACCACGAACACCGGCGGCTCGCTCATCGAGAACCGCCTGCCGTTGATGAAGAAGTGCGTCGGACCCTCGGTAAAGATAGCGGTGCGCTTGGCGGCGATCGGCGGAAGCTTAGTCGTATACACGTTTTGGGGCAGGGGCGCGCCTACCGTGAGGTGGCCCATGAACCCCGCCCGGTTAGGCGCCCCGTGGGCCTTGCGAAGCAGCGCGAGCTTCAGCTCCGGATCGTGATCTCCGGTCCGGCCCGAGTCGAAGCAGAGCGTGCGAAAAGTCCCGGTTCCGCTCGCCGGCCCCGTGACGACGAATTCGGCGCGGGAGGCGGGTGGCATGATGATCGTTCTCACCATCTCGGTCGGGGGGTTCCCCCGCCACGTGTCGAGCGCGAAGCCGTCGATCGCGACGAGCTCCATCTCGCCGCCATCGTACAGCTTGAGCGTCTTGTGCGCCGTCGCATTGACAACGCGGAAAAACTGCTTCTCGCCTGGCGCGATCGTGACTATCGGCTGGTACGCTCCATTCAGCTCCGTGATCAAGCCTAAGTCCGAGCCGCAGGGTTCGCTGTTGATCGCCTGCGGTCGCGCGCCCTCGTCCGACATGCCCGACATGTCGCCGCCGTCCGCAATCGTTTCGTCCTGGTCCACGCGGCGTATCGCTTCCCCTACGCCGATCGCGCGCACGATGATGAGGCGCTCCTTCATTTTAGCCAAGGCGGGAAGGTGGCGTTCCAGCCCGTTGACGACGATCGCTCCCGACATCCCACCCGATCCGACCTGATAGGCCGTCTGGCCGTGCACGTGCGGATGATACCAATAGAGGCCGGGTTCCTGATTCTTCGGTATGTGGACGACGTAGTGGAGCTTCTGGCCGGGCCGCGCGAGCGTTCCAAGCACGTCGTCGCCCGGCGCTTTCGGTGACGATCCCATTCCGTGGAAGTGGATGTTCATGTCGAACTTGTCGCCGGAATGGGGAGGCAGATCGTTCGTCACGTTGAGAACGATCGTGTCGCCGGGATTGACCCGAATCGTCGGCGCGGTGTTGTTCATGTCGTCGTACACGAACTGCGGAAAGCCGGTCGCGCCGCTGAAGTTTACGATCAGCGAAACTTTGGCAACGCCGTCGACCGATCGCACCACCGGGGGCTCAGGCA
Organism: Vulcanimicrobiota bacterium; assembly: GCA_963736475.1. Lineage (GTDB taxonomy): Bacteria > Vulcanimicrobiota > Vulcanimicrobiia > Vulcanimicrobiales > Vulcanimicrobiaceae > Cybelea. The sequence goes on from CAVTOQ010000009.1 coordinate 15,834, forward strand.
GCTCGTTTACGTTCTTGTCCGGAACCACATGCGCACCCGGCGCGCGCACGCTCTCCGGCGCGATGCCGACGGGGCTGAGCGGTGCGCTGGACTGGCCGCCGCAGCCGGCGATCCAAGCAATTGCTATTCCGCAGGCGAGTAAGCGTCGTCCCATCGCAGTTACCCCTTCGATCTCGAGCCTAGAGCCGGACTGATCGCGGAGCCGTAGCCGCGCACCGCGCCGATTTGCTTGACCGGCGCTCCGCCGCCGGGATAGTTCCACACGCCGACGGCCGCGTCGAAGTCCGGCCCGATCACTCGACTACCGTCGATCCAAAACTGGCGAATGCTCTTCGTCTGATCTAGCGTCGTCGACCCAACGAGCGTCGCCGCACTCCCGCTCACGGAGAATTCGATAGATCACGGACGGCGTGACGCCGGTATCGCCGATGGCGAGGGTCGACCCGTCCCACTGCACTTGTCCGGGACCGACGATGCTCTGATTCACCGAGAGGTCCGTCAGAGCCGTCGCATGGTGCGAAAGCTCAGCCAGGCGGAACGCGCCTGTCTTGTCGAGGCCATCTATGAAGAGGTTACCCTGCGCGTCATAGCCACAGAACGCGACTTTGCGAATCGACGAGTAGGTGTACTCCTTCGGATTGAGCCATCTACCGTGCGCGCCGCGAGGGTAGACTGCAAGAACGATTCCACGGAGGCCGCCGGTTACGGCGAGATCGCCGTATCGCGGATCCACGGAACAGCCGAGCGGCGCACCGGGCGTGCTCAGGGCCGCGATCGGTTTCGTCGCGCCGTGCGGGTACTCGATGACGTCGAACCCCTGCACGTCGGCGATCCAGACGTCGCCCCTGCGGTCGACGCACTCGGCGCGGGGAGCGCCGAAACCGCTGAGCTTCCCAACCAGTCGAAGGTGCGGATACGAAAATACGTCGACGTCGTTCGTCGCGAGGTTCGAAAGGTAGACCAGATCGCCGGTCTTGGCTTGGGGCACGATCCAAGCGCGCGTTTCGTGGCGAGCGACCGACGAAAACGTTGCCGAACCCGTCGGAACCGTCTGCGTACTGCTGCAACCTGCAACGAACGACGTCGCGTAGAACGCCAGCGCACAGCTACGAAACCGCGCGATCGTCATGGATCCTCCGAGTCGGGTGGCGAGTGCTCGGCACCCTTAAATAGGCGGCGATACGACTCCTTCGACCGAGTTTATTGGAACTCCAGCGGTGCCGAAGACGATTGCGTGTCTTTTCCGCAGGTCACCGTGCCCGTGAGCGTGGCGGAACCCGAATAGTTCGGCCTCGGCCGGGCAATCGCGTAGAGAACGTAGCCTCCCGCGCTGGTGAGGTGGATCGTCTTGGAGAATTTATCGATGGTCTTCTTCCCGGAACTGATGTCCCACGCGAGCTTGCAGCTACCGACGTAGCTGATATCCGTGTACGAGATCGTGTACTGCCAATACGTCTTCGAAAGCACGTAGCTCGAGGGGCCGGTCATGCCGATGTTGTCGCCGGTGGTCGCACCGGCCACGCAGCCGATGCACGGTACGCCACCCTGGTTGGGGCCGTTGGCGACGAAGTTCATCAGGAAGGCTCGCGCGCCCGCCCTCGCGTGAATGGCGAGGGGCCGGAACACTTCGTAGCCGTCCGCCGCGGGTGCCGAGAGCGCTTGCTGGGAACCGGTCGACGGCGTCGCGCTCGGGTTTGAAGCCGCGCAAGCGGTCAGTGCGGCGGCCAACGACATGAGAAGAACGCTCCGAGTATATACGGGCATTGAAACCTCCTATGAAGCACAGAATGTCGCCCACTCTATTAGGCGGGCGGCCTACGATTTACTGCACGGAACGAATGTACGTGACGGCCGAATTGCCGTTGGTGTCTTTAACCTCGATCTGCTCCGTGTCGAGGTGCGCGCACGTGGTGCCCTGGGGCACGACGACCCAAGCTCCGCCCGTCGTGAGCGGCGCCTGAACGACCCAGCACGTTCCGACGGTCGTCTGTGCGCTGAATTCGCCGGTGTAACCGTCCTCGACCGCGATGAGCTCGAACGACTTTGCGATGGACTGATCGGCGGGCTTCGCAGACGTGCCATGGGGCGTGAGTTGAATCACGTTCGGCATATAGTTGGAGTGCGTGCACGCGGCCAAACCCGCCGCAGCGGCAAGGGTCAAAAAGACGTCCGGCGCCCTTTTCATACTCGGACCTTTATACGAGAGACCGGCGTTACAGCCTGTCCAAGCTACCGAGCCGCGTCGGTATCGAGCGAGAATCCGACTGCGACACGAGGCCGAACTCCTCGCTCACACCGACGATGCAGCTTGCCACTCGGACCGTGAGATGCCATAGACGTAGATCGGCTTGCCGAAGCGATTTTGCTCGAGCCGCTTCAACGGTCGCATGCCGTTGCGCCGCGCCACGGCGATCGATGGAGCGTTCTGAGTGACGATGAACGACACGACGCGATCCACGGAGAGTTGCACGAATGCCCAGTCGCGGCACGCGCGGGCTGCTTCCGTCGCGTAGCCCGCACCCCAATATTCCGGCAACAGCATGTAGGCCACTTCAACGTCCTCGCGCGCATCCACGTCGTCCCAGTGGAGCAGTCCGACTTGACCAACGAAGGCGCCGTCCGACTTGCGTTCGACTGCCAGAAGAGAATAGCCGAGCCGTTCGTACGAGCCTAGTACGTTCTCGAGCGCGCGCGCGGCTCGGGCGAGGTCGTAGACGGTGGGGTAATGACGCATCACACGAGGATCGCTCATCACCCGAAACACGAGCTGCTCCTCGCCGGGCCGGAACCGGCGCAGACGGAGGCGTTTCGTCTCGATAGCATCGAGAGCGGGCGCCGGATTAGAATTCTTCAGCAGCGGCGCGTAAAGCTGTAGCCCGAGCCGCGCATGTGCTTGCCGTCGGGCGACATCGTCAGTGTGTGCTCGCCGTAGTACGTGAGCACGACGGTGGTGCCCTTGATTATCCAGTTGCCCGAGACGCCGTCGCTGTCGGTCATATCGCCGTTGAGCTCCGCCTTGAGCGTGAGGTTCGGCTTGTCGTCGGCGACCCACGTGCCGATCAGGTTGACGGTGGTGCAGCCGGTGGGCACGGGCGTCGGTGTCGGCATCGCCGCGAGCGCGGTGATGGCGCCGCCGTAAAACTTGTGGGCGACGTTCAGGCAGAGCGCGTCCGAGCCGAATGGATTTTCCGGCAGTTGGACCGCGCAGGTGAACGTTACGACGTAGCCCTGCGGAAGCGCGTAGCAGCGCACCGTCGCCGCAGCCGTCACCGCACCGGCCTGCGGATTCTGTGCGGTCGCAATCCATTCGCCGCTGCCCGTGCTCGACTCGGTCGCGCCTTGGAGGAAACCGCTCAGGGCGGCCTTGGCCTTCGTGCTGCACTCTTGCGCCGTGCCGTCCGGGCTCACGTGCCGGATGCCGACGGACATTTCGATCGCGGCAGGCGCGGGCACGCCGAACGAGACGGCGGCGCACAACGCTGCGGCCACAATCGCGGCGCGCCGAAGGCTCGAGCGCTTCACGGCCCCCCTCCGAAGGCCGTCGCGAGCTTCGTGCACAGCGCGCTCGCGGTGTCGGTGCTGGGCGGCATTTGCACCGCGCAGGTGAACGTCACGACGTACCCGTCGTCGGTCGGATAGCAGTGGACCGCCGCCGCGGCCGATGAGTGACCGCTGGAATCCGCCGGTCCGTAGGCCCGCCACTCTCCCGTATCGCCCGAGCCGATTTCGCTGGCATCTTGAAGCACCGAGTCGAGCGCGGTCTTGGCCGCGGCGTTGCAGCCGCTGACGGGCTGATTCTTGACTACCTTGCGTTCGCCGACGGCCATGTCGAGCGCTGCCGGCGCCGGCAATGTCGTCGCGCCGAGTGTGAGGACGCAGGCGGCCGCGAGTACTGTCGAGCGTACCTTCAACATAGGTGACGCGCGTGTTCTACAATTGGCAGCCCAACCTCCTCGGAAAGCGTCAGCGATTTCGCTCCTTCGAGTAGCTCGCCGGCGACGTCTCGATTCTCAACCAACTTCATGTTAAGACCTCCTGAAGCGACACTCTCTAGAGCGAGCGAGCCCCTGCGAAGGTGACGACCTGCCCGGATTGGGAAAGAGCGAAGCATGAAGCGCAGGCGGGGCCACTTTTGGTGGGGCGGCGCAATTGCGATTCTTTGTATCATAGGGCTTGCTTTCTGGCAATGGCGGAACGTCGCACGGTTCGGCATCCTCGCCGCCGCCGACGCATTCACTCAAACGCGCATCTCCGTTGGTGGTATGACGCTCGGCGCGAATCGCTCGGTCTTCGAGGACGTGCGCGTCACGTCGCAACGCGACGAACCCATCGCCGCGATCCCGCGACTCGCGGTGGAATACGACCTGCGTGAATTGCTGCCGGGAGGGAAACGGCTCTTAGGGCTGCGAGCCGTCGATGCGGAGTCGCCGCACGTTACGATCGTCCGCCGCAGCGACGGAACCTACAACGTTCCGATTCCGCAGCTGCAGGCGAATCGCCCCACGGCGCGGCAGGCCATTGATTCTGGCGGCGCGCGTTCGCAACGGCTCGGTCGACGTCGTCGATTTGAAGTCGGCCCTTCCGAGCGACGAGCGGCGCATCTACGTGCGCGATCTCAACGTCGACGCCGACATTTCGACGGCCGCGCGTTCGCGATACACGGCGAGCCTGCAGTACGGCGAAGCGACGGACCGGCTCTTTCCCGGTCTCCGGCCGCGGCGACATCGATCCGCCGGGACGGATATGTCAATCAGCACTGGACTGCGCGGCGAGCTCCCGATCGCCGCCGCCGTCAATTTCATCGCGGATTCGCCGTCGCTGCGATTCCTGCGCGGAACGCTGCGCGACGTCGACGCGCGCTACTTCGGTTTGTCCGACGCGCGCGGCGCCTTGCGCTGCCATCTCGACGGCCAGCGCGACGCTGTCCGGGGCGCGTATCGCCATCGCCGGCCTATTCGAAGCCGATCGATGACGTTCGCGGTCCGGTCGACGTGTATGACGACGGACTGCTGACGCCGCGGCTCGATGCGAGCCTCGCCGGCGTGCCCGTGACAATCGGCGGCGGCATCTACGGAATTGGCAGTCCGCGATTGCGCATGGCGGTCCGCGGCAGCGCGCGACGCGGCGGTACTGCGCACCGCATTTACGCAGGCCGCGCGCCTGCCGATACGACGGTTCGTTACGCTTCGCACTGCTGGTCGAGGGCGCGACGGCCAAGCCGGTCGCGTGGATCGCGCTTCGGTCGCCCCAGCTGACGTATGCGGCGACGTCTGTCGACGACGTCGACGGGCCTGGTGGCATTCGACGGGCGCGAAGCCGACGTTTTCGGCATGCGCGCCGCGTATCGCGGACTCGATCTGACCGCGCGCGGCCGCGTCGCGTTCGAACGACGGCCCGGCGCGATCGACATGCTGCTCGGCGTGCGGTCGCCGCCGGGCGCGCATTCCGTACGTCGGCGACTCTTACCGGAGATGCCCGCTACAATCCGCTCGCGCTGGCGACGGCCGACGATCCGAAAGCGATCGCAGTGCACGGAGCGCTTTGGGGCGGCCGGCGCGACGCAACGACTCGACGCCATCTTCAACGTCGACAGCGCAGGGTCGGGATCGGTGGGCCCCTCCATCTGGAGCGGCCGGGAGGTTCGCTCTACGCGCGCGTCGCGCTCGATCGACCGCACCGCTTCAGCCTGGGCGTCGCCGAGGCGCGCGGCCTCGCGATGCTGCCGCGGCTAGCGGAACGTTCGACGGCACGATTTCGGCGGACAGGCAAGCGGCGGAATCGGAATCGCTCTGGCGGGCCGGCTGCACCGCTGCTTGGGGAGCGGCGAACGCGCGCGGCGACCTCGCGCTCGGAAAACGGAGCGATGCGCGGCGGGCTCTTCGGCAACGCCGGCGACGAGGCGAGCTTCGGCGCGGCGGTGACGGGAACGCCGCAATCGCCGCGAGTCGCAGGCACGGTCGTGGTTGCCGGGCGGCCGCTACCGCAACTTCGCGGTGAACGGAAACGCCGGCGTGGCATACTCCGGCGGCACACTGCGCTACACGATGCGGCCGTAGCAATAGGGCCACTTTTCGTCGGCGTCGCGGGAACGATCGCCGGGCTCAGTCGCGGCCCGCGCTGGTGCGCGAGTTACGATCTCGCGACGGAGCTCCATTCTTCCGACGTGCGCGCGCTGGTGGCGACGGTCAGCCGCAACGGCGCCCGTGGCTTCAGGGGAGCCTGGATGCCGAGGTGCGCGTGCGCGGAACGGGGCGCGCGCCCTCATTCGCCGGCACGATGCGGCGCCCGGAAGGCTCGGTCAACGGTTTGGCGTTTCGCGATCTGCGCGGCGCCATGAGCGGCGACGCCGGCGGATTGCGCTGAGCGGAGGCCACGTGCTCGTTGGTTCGACGGCGGTTGCGATGCAGTGGCGACGCGACGCCGCGCGCGCGAGCCTCGCCATCGACGCACCTCGCACGCGATCTCGCCGACTTCAACGACTTCTTCGATCACGGGCGATACGTTCGCCGGAACCGGGCGGCTCGCGCTTCACGCGACCCTGGACGGAACGCGAATCGTCGCCAGCGGCGGAGACGCATACTTTCCGATGCGCGCTTCCGGCGCATCGCGCTGGGCAGCGTTGCGGCACGCTGGGAGACGGCGTCGGGCCATCGACAGCGCGCTGAGTTTCGGGGGACGCACCGGAGAGGTCGACGTAGCCGGAAGCGTCATGCCGGCGACGATGCCGTCGATCATGCGCGCGAACGCGCACGCGCGTCGATCTCGCCACGTGGTTGCCGATGCTCGGGATTGCAGCCCCGGTCACCGGACGCCTGGACGCGCAGACGACGGTCTCGGGAAGCTATCCGGACATCGCAATGAACCTGCACGCCGCGGTTTTCGGTGGCACGGTGGGTCGAATGACGGTCCAGCTCTTTGAAGTGAGCGTCTCGGCGTCGCACGGACGAGGAACGATTCGATCTGCGCGCTCGACCTGCCGTTGTTGAGCACGATGGCGTCGGGCACGTTCGGACTGCGCGAAGGCGATCCACTCGCGCTGGCCGCTGCATAGCACCAGTTCGCGACTTTCGGGGCTTTTCTCTTCGCGGCCACCGGCAAGAATCCGCCGGTCAACGGGCGCGCTCGACTCCGTCTGCGCATCGAGGGCACGCGCGCGCCGCCGCGGCTACGCGACGCGATCGCGCTTGCAGTCCGTCCGGTACCGCGAGCTTGACGATACCGCGAATTGCGGCGCGAGATCGACGCCGACCGCCGCGCCGTTACCGTGTGCGAACGGCGAGGTCGATCTGGAGCGCGGCAGGCGTGCTCGCGTCCGCGACGTTCCGATCCGCATCGCGCGCGCCGCACGCTGAGTCGCCCGGAAGCGGCCCGATCGCCGGTTCTCGTGCGCGCCGAAGACGTCGAGCTGTCGAACTTCGTCGCCCTTCTTCCGAAGGGCACGACCGCGAGCGGGAGGATTGACGGCGAGGTGCTGGCGCAGGCGGCACGCTCGACGCTGCCGCAACTGAACGGAACGCTGTCGCTGCGTGACGCAACGTTCAGCGGTCCGATGGAGCGCTCGCCGATCACGGGCGATCGTCGCGGACCTATCTTTCGCCGGAACCAGAGCGCAGCTGACGTCGCACGCGAACGTAGGCGGCGGTAGCTGGGCGCGCAGGCCGCCGCGGCGCTCGCGAGCCTGCGGCGCGCTGGCGACGCCACAGTCGACGCACGTCTGACGGCGACGAACGCACGCCTCGACATGCCCGGCTACTTCCAGGGGATCTCGACGCCAACGTTTCGCTGAAGCACGCGCCCCCGGCAACTCCGGCCGCGAGCGGCGACGTCACCATTTCGAACGCGCGCATCCCGCTCAACACGTTCTTGAACCAGGGGCGGGAGGCCAGGCCAGGCGCCTGCCCGCATCGCTTTCGACACGGTGCGGATCGCCGCGGGACCCAACGTGCGCGTGCAGAGCAAGAACGTCGACATCGGAGCGACCGGAGACATCACGCTGACGGGAACGTTGTCGCGCCGAAGCTCGCCGGAAGTTTTCGCTCCACGGGCGGCTCGCTTGAACTTCTATCGCAACTTCAACTTGGAGAGCGGCCGCGTGCAGTTTGAGCCGGCCGAGCGGCGTGATTCCCGACGTCGACGCGGTCGCCACGACGTTCGTCTCGGATCCCCCAACGGCGATTCGTCTGCACGTTACCGGCCCGGCGACGAACATGAACCTCGCGCTGGCCTCCGACCCGTCGTACAGCCGGGAGCAGATCCTCGGGCTGCTCGTCGGCGCGCAGCAGTTCGGCGCGGTGCGAGGCGTTCGATCGAGCGGCGGCAGGGGCTTTTCCGCAACCTCGGCGGCAACAAACGTCGCATTGGGGCAGCTCAATACCGTCTTCACGCGCAACGATGCTCGAGCCGCTGTCATCGTCGCTCGCGGGAACGCTCGGATTCAACGAGGTCCGAATCACGAGCGACATCCAGACGGGCGTCGGCGTCAGCGCGGTCAAAGCGTTCGGAAAATACGTCAACGCAATCTTCGCGCAAACCTTCGGTTATCCGCAGAACGCAGAGCATCACGCTCGAGGCGCATCCGAATCCCTCCACCGGGTTACGCGTGACGGCCTTCACGGCGCAAGGTCCGACGCTATTGGCGCTGCAGCAGCCGGCACCCATCGGCATGGACATCATGAGTCTCAATCCGCTGACGCAGCTTCCTCCGCTCACCGGCACGAACGGCGTCCAGTTCTCGTACCAGGTGAAGTTCCCGTGACGGACCGCACGCGACGAGCGGCCGCGCTGGCACTCGTCGTCTTCTTCTGCGCCGCCGCGGGTCGAACCGCGCCGATCGGTTTCGCCGACCTTCCGCTGTTGATCGCCGCTCATCCGCTGCATAAGGTTCTCGACGCTTACGATCGCGAGATCGCGGCGCTGCGCGACACGCGCACCGTTCCCGGGCTGGCCGATCCGGCAGCGCGCGCCGCCGATTCCGCGACGGCGCTGCGGCGCGACGTCGCGGGAGCACAGCGGCAGGTAGCGCGCATCGCGTCCGCCGGCGATGCGCGCTACCGGGCGCTCGAGGCCCACGCACTATCTGCGATTGCTGCATCGCGCTCCGGCGCAACGTTGCCATGGCCGCTTACGCCGACGCGCTGGATCGCGAGACCGGCGCGAATGTGCGCGGCTATGCGGCCGCGAGCGAGCAGCGCACCGCGCGCGCATTCTCCGCGCGGCAGCAGCAGCTGCGCGAAAAGGAGCTGGCGTTGGCGTATGAGCTCGCACGGCGCGATGCGGGCGAACGGCTCGAGCTGCGCGCGAAGCTGGCCGACGTCCGCTCTCGCTTCGGCGAAGCGCGCCGCGCTGGACGCGCGACTCGCGGCGCTGAGCAGACGCGAGTCCGCCGCGGTCGCCGCGCTGCACGCGCAAGACGCCGTCGTGCTGGCGCGCTATCGGGATCGGTTGGAAGCGCAAGCGGCGGCCGCGAACGCGCAGATGGCTTCACAACTGCGCTCCAAAGCCGACGCGAATCTCGCCGTGCGGTTGGGCGTTCTTCACGCGGCGGCCGCCTCGGCTCAGATCGTTCCGGACCTGCCGTCGCACCTCAAAAGTTTCGGTTCGAGCTACCGATTCGGCTCCGACGCGGCGGCGATCCGCGGCAGCCTGGACGCCGCGAAGACCGACGTTCCGCGCCGTTTCGCGCAACTCGCCGACGCGGATCGTGCGTCGCGCGCGGAGGTCTCGGTGGAGCTCACGAACCTGCAGCGCGATCGCGCCGAGCTCTATCGGGCGATGGTCGCGCAAATCGTTGCCGATGCGCAACGCCTCGCCCGCGAACGCGGGCTGCGCGGCGTCGTGGTGTCGGCAGCGCGTCCAAGCGGCAGCGTCGACTTGACCGCAGCGCTCGCGCGCGAGGAGTCGCGCTTTTAGAGAAACCTAGGGCTGCCGCAGCGGCTGCGCCGCGAGGCCGGACGCTTGACGAATCGCGTCCACGTCCTTGACGAGCGCATCGCCCGCGGAGCTCTTCGGCGGACACTCGAGATCCGGCGAGACCCAGCCCTGCCACTTCACGTGCATCGAACTGCCGAACGAAGCGCTCTTCATGCAGGGCACCGTCACCGCTTTGGTGCTCTTCGCGGCGGCGAGATCGGCGAAGAAACGCGCGGCCGTCGCCTGTGCAACCGTGAAGGACTTCGCGGGACCGGTCGAGCTGCCGTCGCGATTCTGCGTCGTCAGCGACGCCTGACCGTCGGACCAGACGGTTATCGAGTAGCCGACCGTATTGGTCGAGCCCGAGTTAACGATCACGGCGCTATCCCGCGGTGCGGCAGCCACGAGACTGGCAATCGCGAGAGCGCAGAACAACGTTGCACGCCGGCGCATAGTTAGATACCTCCAATCTTTGGCAGCTTGCGGCCGTGCCGCCAGAGCCACGCCGGCGCGTTCGCGCGCACCGTGTTCGGCTCGAGCGCGAACAGCGCCGCGACGACGGGCGCCGCCACGCCGGTGCCGCCGGCCTGCTGCCATCCGCCGCCGGCCGCTTCGTAAAACGCAACGCCGGTCTTCGGATCCGCGACGGCAGACACGTCGGCGACGCTGCGCATCGCGCAGCCGTGCGTGCGCTGCCAGGACGGCTTGGCTACATACGCGCTGCAAGCGCTTCCGCCGCCGCGCCACGGGCGCTCGTTCCAGCCATGGCCGGATGCGGCAAGCGTCGTGCCGCCGACGCAGACGACACCCGCATAGGTGCACGGCTGATTTACTGCGTCGTCACCCGCGCTCGCCGTGATCGCGCGTCCCGCGTGCGCGTACGCCGCGTCGGCTGCATCGCTCTCGTCGCCGCCGTACGAGTTGCTGATGGCCGCCGCGCCGAGCGCGACCGCGGCATTGACGCCCGCGGCGAGATCGGCGTCCTTATTGCTGTTCGCCTGCACGAGCAGCAGCTTGCAGTTGGGGCATAGCGCCGAGACCATCTGCACGTCGACGGCCTCTTCGGCGCGCCAGTCGTCGCTCGGGTCCGCGTTCGGCTTCGGCAGCGGGCTCGTCCGCCCGTTCTGATTCACGACCTTCAGGCAGCCGGATGGAGGGCACGCCGGTAGGCCCATGCTCTTGCGATACACGGCGAGATCGCTCGCCGCGGCGGGATAACCGTACGCGTCGACGACGGCGACGAGCACGCCTCGGCCGCGTGCGCGTGCGGCCTGCGCGGCGCCGTACGCGGCCTGCAGGTCCGACGCGCAGTACGGCGCGCTCTTCGAACAGCCGTGATGCGCCTGGCCGCGGACGGCCAGCGCGCATTCGCGGCGACCCGGTGCCGCGCTCGGACAAACGTTATGGAAAGTCGACTGAGCGGCCGGACGTCGGCGGGTGCGGTGCCGGCGAATGCGCGGGCGAGTGCGCAGACGGCGACGCCTCGGCAGGTCGCGACGATGTGACCGGCGGCTCGTCCGACTGATCGTCGGAGCTTTCACTGGAGCTGTCGCTGGTCTCGGGGGCTCCGCTGGACGCCGGTGCCTGGGCGCCGGGCTGCGACTCAACCCCGGGCAGCGGCGTCTGCTGCATCCCTCCCGAGCACGCGACGCACGCTGTCGCGGCGATCGCCGCGACGACGCTCAGAATGACGGCTCGCATAGCTCCCTTAGAATGCACCAATACCCTTAGGGGATCCCCAACCCGTCGGGCCGTCGAAACCGGCTCGGGCGTAGCAGATGTAGTGGATCGTCGAGGCGCAGGTGACGCCGAGCCCCGGATCGACGTTGTTGCCGACCGTCACGTCGTTCATGTGTCCGGTGTGGCGTCTCCAGATGTTCTGAGCGCCGGCTTGCGTCGCGGCGTTGCCGGCGAGCGCGTAGACGCCCGAGATGATCTGCGTGGACGCGCTCGTGCCTCCGAAGGCGAACCAGCAATACTGCGGGCACGCGCGACCGCCTCTTCCGAGTTGTACACGGCTACCGGGTTGCGCAACGAGGCGGTCGCCGAGACGTCGGATTCGGAACGCATGCGGCACTGCTTGTCGGTCTGCCAGGACGGCTTTCCGATCTTCCTGCTGCACCCGCTGCCGGTTGCGCCGCACGGCGAGCTGCCCGAGCCGCAGCGATCGTACGTAAGGTCGTTCCAGACGGACTCGCTCCAGCCGCGCGCGTTGTGCGCCGGCACCAGATGCGTTCCGCCGGCGCACACCACGTACGTGTAGGAGCACGGCTGCTCCGGGCCGCCGTGATAGCGTCCACCGCCTCCGTTGTCTCCGGCCGCCGCGACGATCACGACGCCGCGTTGATGGAATATCGGGTTGTCGCCGCCGGTCTCCGGGCCGCCCCACGACACGCCGATATACTTGGCCCCGAGTCTCCCCGCCGTCTTCACGCCGGTATACAGATTGCTCGTGTAGTCGTTGTCGGTCTGGACGAGCAAGATTTTGCAGTTCGGACAGATCGCCGACACCATGTCGAGATCGAGGGACTGCTCTCCCTTCCAGTCGTTGCTGGGTCCCGACTCGCGCGGCAGCGGTCGACGGATTGCCGTTTTGGTTGACGATGCGCAGACATTTGCTGCCGGTGGTGCAAGCCTTCAGGCTCATCGCATTGCGATAAAATGCAAGATCGCTCGCCGCGTGGTGGTATCCCCACGCGTCGACGATCGCGACGAGCCTGCCCGAGCCTTTGCTCAGCGACGGCAACGCATACGCGGACTGCAGATCGACCGGACAGTAGGCGTTCGTGAAGATGCACTGTTTCGCGGCGTCCATGAGGTCGGCGCCCGCCTGCAGCGACGGCGCGACGTCGGTGCGCACCATCGCGAGGCACTCCATCAGCTGCGGATCCTCGGACGTCGGGCAGAGCCGGCGGACGGGATTGCTTCCGACGAACGGAGCGTCGCCGCTCTCGGGCCCGGTCAGCGCGTCCGGCGGCATCTCCGCGTTCTGCTCGATCGACGCCGGGTTGGCCGGAACCAGCGACGGATTGACCGCGCCGCCGGAACATGCGGCGAGCACGAGCATGGCCGACAACGGTAGGGCTCGAACGATTCCGCGGTTCACGGGGACCTCCAAGAACTCAGGATGGTTCAATATTGAGAACGTCGCGCTCGTCGCGGTCGTTCCGGGCTTGGGCCCGAGGACTTGCATGTCGCACCTTCGAGCACCTATGCAGCAGCGCATTCCGACGCCGCTAGGGCGCGATTTGTTGATCGTAAGCAACGGTTCGTGCATCGTGGCCAGCGATTTCGTGGCGCCCGCGCGCGCCGCGCCGGGCAAAGCGGGCGACGCGCTGCTCGTTGAGGCAGCGCGCAGGTCCGCGCATACTTTCGGCGCCGCTTGGGCCGCTTCGACCTGCCGCTGGCGCTCGACGGCACGGCCTTCCGCATGGCGGTGTGGCGCGCCGTCGCAACGCTCGCGTTCGGCGAGTTCGTATCGTATGCCGAGGTCGCGCGGGCGGTCGGGACGCCCGCTGGCACACCGCGGCGTCGCGACGGCGATGGCTCTCTGTCCGCTCGACTTGTTCGTGCCGGCGCACCGCGTCATCGGCGCGGACGGCAACATCAAAGGCGCGCGGCCCCGGTCGATGCGCGTGCGTCTGGCGGCATTCGAGCGCGCGAGAGTTTAGGTTCTAGGATCCCCTCCCGGTAGGGCTCCGCGAGCGCCGCGTTCGCGAGCGTCTCTTCCAAGAAGCGCGCCTGGTACGCGACGATGTCTTCGACGAACGGAAACTGCGGATGCCGGCGGCGCGGCGCAACGCGATACCGGTCGCCCTCGCGCTGGAGTATCTGCCATTCGACCATGCGTGGCAGCGCCGCGCGCACCATGCGCGCGGGGTCGCGCCGCAGCTCGGGATCGACGAAGAGCGCCGGCGGCAGCTCTGGGATCGCCTTCGCGATCGCGGCGCACGCCTCGTCAGCGCTGAACTCCGCCGTCGACTCGAGCCACGCGCCCAGCAGCTGGCTCGCCACGACGGGGCGTATCGCGGCGAGCGTTCCCACGAGCAGCGTCATGCCGCCTCCGCGCAGCCGTCCGAAACAGACGACACGATAGAGCATCGAGAGGCGCTTCGAGACAAACGGATCGTAGCTGACGCCGACGAGATAGATCGTCGCGAGCGGCGCGAGGCGCTCGATCGCGCCGCGCATCTGCCCGATGCGGCCGTCGATCGAATACTTGCCCTCGGGCGTCAAGTAGAACGAGCCGCCGCGGCGTACGACGTCTTCCATCAACGCGAGGTCGCGCTCGATGTTTGCGCGCGTCTCGTCGAGGATCTCGCGGCGGTACGGCTCGCGCAGCGTCGCAACCTTTACGACGGTTCGCGATCGCGCGAAGCATCTCGCGTTTCGAACGTCGCACGTCTTCGCGTCCGGCGGAAAGAGCGCCGCGACGCGTTCGTCAAAGACGTCACGGATCGGCAGCGGACCGTGGCGCCGCTGCACCGACCAGGCGAAGGCGCTCACCGCACGCGAGCCCAGCTCGTTCTCGATCGGCAGCATGCCGAGGGCGACGAACATCGGTCCGGCATTGACGCGTCGAAGCAACTCGCGCAGCCACGGAAGCCGTTCCGCCAGGAAGCCGGGTTCGTACATGCGGCGCGAGCTCGCCGTGAAGATGGGGTGCCGCCACGGACCGCTGTGCACGGTCGTCGCCGTAACGATCGTCATCGACTCGAGATCGTGCTGGTGATTCGCGACGATCAGCGTCGGGCCGCGCCGGCGCGGAATCTTTCCCCATCCGCGCACGCGATATGCGAGGTGATCCCACACGAAATTCGAAACGACCGCGCCAAAGCGCAGCGGCCAGCCCCAGAGCGACGAGATCGGCCTACGCCCGACGCGCAGCACCGCGAGCGACGCGAGCGCGAAGCTGAATCCCGAGAGTCCGAAGACCGCTTGATAACCCGCGCGGGTCCCGTGAAAGAGCCCGATGAGCCAGCCGCCCACCAGCGGCGCGACGACGTTGGGAAGCAGCGTCGCGATTCCCCAGAGGCCCAGGTCGCGCGCGACGTCGCGAAGTTTCGGGATCGCATCCATGGCGAGCGCCCATCCGCTGGAGATGACGCCGCCGAACCCGATGCCGAACAGCACCGCAAAAGGTAGGATCCAGCTCAACCCCGGCGCGAGCGCGAAGCCGATCGTCGCGATCGCCATCGCCGCGCCGGCGAGTGCGGTCACGATCTTGCGCGGAACGCGGTCGGAGAGCAGCCCGAGATAGAGGCTCGACGCTACCGCGCCCGCGATGGTCGCGAACGCGTAGAGCGCGGTTCCGGCGGAGGGATCCCCGACCTTCTGCACGTCCCGGAAGAAATAGAGCACGAACGTCTGCAGCATGATCAGCCCGAAGAAGACGAGCGTCCGTGCCGCGAACACGACGAAAAAGTCGTGCCAGTCGCGCACGTGCGCGTGCTCTTCGCCGTCGTAGACGCCGTCACCGACGCCGAGCAGCGAGAGGCCGCCGACCGCTACAATTGCGGCCGCCGCCAGAAAGGTCAGGCTCGGATCGGGCATCGCGCCCGCTATTGCAAACCCGAGCACCGTTCCGGCGAGGGTCACGGCTCCGCGAACGCCCGACACGGCGCCCCAGTGCTGTCGCGGAATCGACTCCGGCAGCAGCGCCTGATACGCGCACAGCGCGACGTTGGCGCCGGCGGTAGCCAGCACCAGAAAGAAGCCGAACCACACGAGCGAGTGCGCGTCTGCGAGCGCGATCAGCGCGCCGACGTCGATTAGGATGCCGACGGCGACGAACGTGCGGCGCGAACCGCCGCGCCGGCGGAGCGCGTCCGAGAGCCAGCCGCCCAGCGGCGGCACGAGCATTGCCGCGAGCGCGGCGATGCTTGCCAGCACGGAGAGCACGAAGACGTGCTCGGTGGGCGCGAGGTGCACGGTAGCGGCGGGGACCGCGATCGTCATGAGTGCGGTGTCCTGAAACGTCAGCGGCAGCCACAGCGCGTTGAGCATGACCCAGCCGCCGATCTCGCGCGCTCGGCTCGAGGCAACGTTCAAAAGTTTGGTTCCGTGATCAGTGCTTGACCGATCAGTGTTTGACCGCGTCGATGACCACGATGCCGCGCCCGCCGAAGTCGCGCAGCTGATCGAGTGCGGCGACGGCCGCGCCGAGCGGCGTGTCCGGGTTCGTCGCCTCGGTGATCGAAAAACCAGTCTGCCGTTTTGCCTGCGCGTCGATGGGATCGCGCAGCGTGCGCGGCATGAGTTTGAACTTACCGATCAGGCCGAGCATCGGTCCCGCCTTTTCATCCAGCGTTTGCGGGTCGACGGCCATGACCACGACGCCGCGGCGGGGCCCGTTGCCGTTTTCTTGGAAGACGACGAAGTCCACCCCGAGATCGCGCGTGTGCGCGCGCACGGCGTCTACGCCGTTTCCGCGAATCGCGACGGAATAGCCGTCGGGGGGATGCGTGAGCAGATCGCCCAGCCACGCTTCGAGCGCAGGCATCATTGCCTGCGTTCCGGCGACGACGTCGTGCCCGTCGTACGTGCCGGCTCCCTGCGAAAAGACCGCGCTGTCCGCGAGACCGGGACGCGCGGTGACGCGGGTGTGCCATGCGCGCGCCGACAGTACGCTCGCGCCCGCGAAGAGCGGAAACTCGATCGGATCGGTCGGCGACGGCGAGGCGCCACCCGTACTGCCGCGGCCTCCGTTCGCGCAGCCCGCGAGCAGGCAGACGGCGGCGACCACGGCGAGGCAAGGTTGCTTCACAACGGCGTCGCATTCGAGGAGAACGTGCGCGCCCCCCGTAAGCCGGGAGACTTGTGTCTCTATCGTACGGATCCTACCTCAAACTGGAAGAGCTGCTCCGCCTGCAGCGTCCGCTCTCCGAGCCGCCGCATCATGACGAGATGCTCTTCATCGTCATCCATCAGGTCTATGAGCTGTGGTTCAAGCAGCTCTTGCACGAGCTCGATGCGGCTGCTGCGGCGCTCGATCGCGACGATCTGTTGCGCGCCCGCAAACAGTTTCGACGCATCCACACGATTCAGCGCCTCTTGAACAGCAAGTGGACATCTTGGAAACGATGACACCGCAGGAGTTCAATCAATTTCGCGACCATCTGAACCCCGCGAGCGGCTTTCAGTCGGTGCAGTTCCGGGAGCTCGAGTTCGCGTGCGGCCTGCGGCGCACAGACGTGCTGCAGTGGGTCGAGCTCGACGCGGAACAGCGCGCGCGGCTGGAGCGCCGCCGCAGTCGATCCGTCGTTGTACGATCGGGTGAAGGGCCTGCTGCGGCGACGCGGCTTCGCTGTCGACACGAGCGAGGCATTGATCGAGAGCTACCGGCAGATCTATTCCGACGAAGCCGCGCACTACGACCTGTACCTGCTGCTGGAAGATCTCATCGAGTTCGACGAGCGGTTCTTGCTGTGGCGCGGGCGACACGTCCGCATGGTCGAGCGAATGATCGGACAAAAGCAGGGAACGGGCGGATCACCCGGCGCGAAGTACCTCGAGAGCACGCTGGCGCATCGCTTCTTTCCCGAGCTGTGGGCCGTTCGCAGCTACCTCGGAGAAGGAACCTACGCATGAGCGACACCGCAACGCAGGCATCGACGGCGCGCGGAGTACCGCTCGCGCTTTCCGATTCTCGCGGATTCCACGTATCTCGTCAGCCACTCGATGGGCGCGGCGCCGCTGCGGCGCCCGCAGCGCGCTCGGAAGCCTATTGGGATGAGTGGGCGTCGGAGGGGCCGGAGGCCTGGGAACGCTGGTTGCCGCGGATCGCCGGCGATCGCCGACGGTATCGGCGCGCTGATCGGCGCGGCCGCCGGGTCGGTTTTCTTGGGTCCAAACGTTTCGGTGCTGCAGGCCGCGATAGCGAGCTGCATCGACTTTCGCGGCACGCGCAACGAGGTCGTCTACGAATCGCTGCAGTTTCCGTCGCTGACGTACGTTTGGCGCGAGTGGCAGCGATACGGCGCCGCGGTCGCGCGTCGTCGAGTCGCCGGACGGACGAACGGTTCCCACCGAACGCGTCGTCGCCGCGATCACCGAGAAGACCGCGATCGCAGTGATCTCGCACGCGTACTATGTCTCCGGTGCGCTGGCGGACGTCGGCGCAATCGCCGAGCGCTGCCGCGCCGTCGGCGCCCTGCTCTGCGTCGACGCGTATCAGACGACCGGGGTCTATCCGTACGACGTCGCCGCACTCGATCTCGACCTCGCCACCGGCGGCTCGCACAAGTGGCTGTGCGGCGGCCCGGGCTGCGGCTGGATCTACTCAAGCCGGCGCTGCGCGAGAGTTTCGGCCCGCGGTCACGGGATGGATGGCGCACGAGCGGCCCTTCGCGTTCGAACCGGCGCCGATCGTGCACGCCGCGTCGATGTATCGGTTCGGCCACGGCACCCCGACGATCCCGGGATATGTCGTCGCGGCGCCGGGACACGCGATGATCGGCGATATCGGCGTCGCACGAATCCGCGAACACAACGTCCGCTTGACGGAAAAGATCGTCGCGATGGCGCTCGAACGCGGGCTGCGCGTCAACTCCCCCTGCAGGCCGAGAAACGAACCGGCTGGATCGGGATCGACTTCGAGGGCTCCGAGCGCGCGTGCCGCCGCCTGATCGAGGAGCGCGTCTTCGTCGACTATCGCCCCGGCTGCGGCATCCGCGTCGGGCCGCACTTCTACACCGAAGACGACGAAATCGACGCGTTCTTCCGCGTACTGGAGCGCGTTCGGTAACGCCGGTGGACTCCTCGTCGATGATCGTCGACCACACCCGAATTGGCGCCGCGTTCCGGCGCCTTTCGATTCCGGTCGCGGTGCAGATGCTCGGCGATCAGCTGCTCGGCACTGCCGACACGATCGCGATCGGGAGCATCGGTACGGTGGCGCTCGCCGGTGCGACGGCGGCGAACACGCTCGTTCCTCGCGATCGTCTTCGCGGTGTCGGGCTTTCTCAGCGGCACGTCGATTGTCGCCGCGCAGCGCATCGGCGCTCGCGACGTGGACGGCTTCGCGCGCACCGTCCGAGCCGGCATCGTCGTGCCGATGATCACGGGGGCGTTCTGCTTCGCCGTTAAGCGTCGCCGGCTCGGGGCGAGCGATCCACTGGATGGTCGGCGACCTCGCCAGCGCGCATGCGAGCGCGGTCTATCTCGTGCTGCGGTGCGCGTCGATCGTACCGATCGTGATCTCCGGAACGCTCATCGTCGGATTGGCGGCGGCCGGAAACCGGCAGCTCGGCGTCCTCGTGCTGGTCGTGGTCAACGCGATCCACATCCCGCTGCTGCTGATGCTCGGCCTCGGCTGGTGGACGCATCATCCTTTCGGAATCGTGGGTGCCGGCGTCTCGTCGCTGCTCTCGGAAACGATCGCCGCGACATATGCGATCGTCTACGTCGCTCGCCGCCCGCACTACCGCGTGTTCGCGGATCGCTCGGTGCCGTTGGCGCTCGCGCGCCGTTGCGCCATGCTCGGCTTGCCGGAGGCGATCTTTTTGCTCGGCGTCCTCGCCCCCGACATCTTCATCGTCGCGATGCTCGCACCGCTCGGCGCGATCGCCGTAGCGGCGTTCCGCGCGCTCAACGTCGTCTCGGACCTCACGTTCGTCGTGCCCGGGCCGCTGCAGTACGCGACGCAAATCATGATCGGGCAGCGGCTGGGGGCGAGGGATCCCGCCGGCGCGCGTCTGGTTTTTCGAACGCGCGCGTCGCGGCTTCTCGTTCGTCGCCACGACGCTCACCGGCGTCGCCACTGCGCTGCTGGCATGGCCGCTGGCGTACGTATTCACGCTCGACGCGAGCGTCGCGACCATCGCCGCGCTGCCGTTGGCGTTTCACATGGTGACGCTGCCGCTCAAAGGATGGGCGATGATCTCACTCGCGCCGATCCGCGCGTCGGGCGACACAAGCTTCTCGATGACCGTCGGAATAGCGTGCAGCGCGCTGGTCATTCCATTGGCCTGGGCCGGCATCGAGCGACTGCATCTCGGATTGTATAGCGTTGCAATCGGATGGATCGCGGCCTGGACCGTACGCGCGCTGCTGACGCAATGGAAGCTGCGCGACGGATCGTGGATGCGGCGCACCCCTCGCCGCTTGGCGAGCCTGACGGGTTTTGCGCCGGCGTTGCCTAACGGCGCGGTATGGCGTTTACGGAGGGGTTCATCTCGGAACTGGTCGGACGCCAGGCGACGATCGGCGAGTCGCCGATCGGCAAGGTCGCCGATTTCCTCGTCCGCAAACCCGACGCGGTATTTCCGCAGGTCGACGGCTTGGTGATCAGGACCTCCGGCGGGCCTCCGTTTCGCGCCGATCGATACCGTCGCCGACGTCGACCGCAACGGGAGCGTCGCGCTGACGATCGCTCCGACGGAGCCCGCGCCACCGGAACACGAGGAGCTCTATCTCGTCGCCGACCTCTTGGACAAACAAATCGTGGACGTCGACGGTCGCAAGGTGGTTCGCATCAACGACATCGAGTTGGCCAATACCGGCGGACGCCTGCGCGTCGTCGCCGCGGACGTCGGCTTCGCGGGTTTGCTGCGCCGCCTCGGCCTGCGCTCGTTCGGCAAGCGCTGGATGTCGCGCATCGGGAACGTTCCCCGCTCGATGATCGCCTGGGATTCGGTCGCACCGATCCGCGACGTCAATCCGTCGCAGGTGCAGCTTTCCGTCAAAGAGAGCCGGCTGGCGCGCATTCACCCTTCGGATCTCGCCGAGATCATCGGCGACCTGTCCGCGCGCGAAGCGGCGGCGGTGGTGGGACAGCTCGACGACGAGACGGCGGCCGATGCGTTCGAGCATCTCGACACGGAGACGCGCAAGAATCTCATCGAAGACATCGGCACGGAGCGCGCCGCCGACATCATCGAGGAGATGGATGCCGACGACGCGGCAGATCTCCTCGCGGAGCTCCCCGAAGAGCAGCAGTCCGAGCTCTTGGCCGAGATGAACGCCTACACCGCCGGGGAACTGCGCGAGCTCGTCAAGTATCCCGAGGACAGCGCGGGCGGGATGATGACGACCGACTACGTCTGGATTTATCCCCACCGCACGACGGAGGCAACGATTCGCAAGATTCGCGAGATCGCGCCGGCGTCGGAATTCATCTATTATCTCTACGTCCTCGACAAGGACGACCATCTGCTCGGCACGCTGTCGTTGCGCACGCTCTTGCTCGAGCTGCCGACGGCGTTCATCGACCGGATCATGGAGAGCGATCTCGTGACCGTCGCGCCCGACACGCCGGCGGTCGACGTCGCCTCGGCAATCGCGAAGTACGATCTGCTCGCCGTCCCGGTCGTCGACGATCGCGGCAAGATGCTGGGCATCGTTACGGTGGACGACGCCATCGACGCGATCATGCCGGCCGAGGTCGCCAAGAAGCTGCCGCACATTCGCGCGCGCGCCATCACTCGCATCACGGAGTGACGTGACGCCGCAGGCGATCGTCGAGTTCACCGAGGCGCTCGCGCGCATCGCCGCATCGGGCGGAGGCGCAAAAGCATTGACGGCGCACCTCGCGCGAACCCTGGGCGGCGGCGTGCTGCTCGAGGACGCGCACTGGCGCCATCTCGCGGCGGCGGGAGCGGGCCCGATGCCGGCCAGCGCGCGCGCGACGGTCGAGGCAGGGGCGAGGGCACGGCGCTGCGCGTGACCGCCGGCCCGAAGCACGTCGGCTGGCTCTCGGTCTTCGGCGCGGACGCCGCCGCCGAAACGGATATTCTGCTGCGCCTCACGGCCGCCGTCATCGGCGTCGAGCTGGCGCGCGAGACGGGGGCCTTCGCGGACGCAAGGAAGACTTTTGGGAAGCGCTGCTTCGGAGAAGTTCCACGACTCGGCCGCGGCGCGCGAGGACGCGGCCGCGCAGGATCGCGCCCGCGGCCTCGTACGTGGCCGTCGCGCTGGAGACGGAGACCGGCCGATCCCGGCGAACTCCGCTCGATCGTCGACGGACTGCTTCGGCAGCGCCGACGGAGAGCTCGGCCTCGCGCAGCGCGGCGTCGCTCTCCTGGTATTGGTTCCGGCGGCGCGCGCCGTGGACGCGAGCAACGCGAAGACCGCGGCGAGCTTGCTGCCGAAGACGCGTCGCGACGGCAGAAGCCGAACGTTCGCATCTCGGGCGGCGTCGGGACCGTGGAGACCTCTTGGGATGCCTCGCAGCGCGGCAGCGGCGCAAGCCGCTCTCGCGATCGGGCGCCGCGTTTACGGGAGCGGACACGTCGCGGCGTACGACGAGCTGGGAGCGTATCCGCTGCTCTACGAAGGCGCCGACGTCGAGCGTCTGCGCGCCTTCGCGTCGGAGGCGCTCGCGCCGCTTCGGCGATACGACGAAAAGCATCAGACCGAGCTGGAACGAACTCTCAAGCTGTATTTCAGGGGCGGACAGAACGTCAAGACGGCCGCGTCGGCCCTGAACGTGCATCGCCACACCGTGTTCTACCGGCTGCGGCAAATCGCGCGAAATCACCGCGCGGTCGTTGGAAAGCCCGCACGATCAACTCACGCTTCGTTTGGCGGTAGCAATCGATGAACTCCACAACTCGGCCTGAACCGCGGCGGCCTTCCGCCAAGCGCGACGTCGTCAAGCTCGCCCGCGAGTCGATCGTGCGCTTCGTCCGGCTCGTTTTCGCGGACATCTTCGGCGTCAGCAAGAACGTTTCGATCCCGATCGATCAGCTCGAGTCCGCGCTCGACGGCCACGTCACGTTCGACGGAGGATCGATCGTCGGATTCGTACGCGGCGAAGAGCTCGACATGTTGCTGAAGCCGGATCCGTCGACGTTTGCGATCTATCCCTGGCGCGCGGCGCCCGAGGCCGCGGAGGCGCGGCTGATCTGCGACATCGCGATGCCGGACGGTTCGCCGTTCGAAGGCTGCCCGCGCACGACGCTGCGCCGCGCGATCGAGAGCGCCGCGGCGCTGAGCGGTCAGCGGATCGCGTTGGAGATCGAATTCTATCTCTTCGAGCAACGAGGGGGCGGCGGAGCCTCGACGGCGACATCGGACGTCGGATCCTATTTCGACTTTTCTGCGAACGATCGCGGCGAAGACGCGCGAAACGCCATCGTGGCGGCGCTGCGCGAGATGGGCGTACCGATCTCATCCGCGCATCACGAACACGGTGCCGGACAGCACGAGATCGACGTGGCGCACGACGACCCGCTGGCGGCCGCCGATCACGCGCTGACGCTGCGCACGATCGCTAAACACGTGGCGGCGGACTTCGGGCTCGACGCGACCTTCATGCCGAAGCCGCTGGAAAACCGCGCCGGCAGCGGCCTCCACGTGGACTTCCGCCTGAGCGAAGCGGCCGAGGAAGAAACGGCGCTCTACATGGTCGGAGGCCTCCTTGCGCACGCGGCTGCGACGACGGCGATCTGCAATCCGACCGTCAACTCCTATAAGCGCCTCGTAGCGGCGTGGGACGCGCCGATCTACACGGTGTGGTCGGAGCGTAGCGCGAACGCGCTCGTTCGCGTGCCGCCGGGGCATGCGCCTGCGCGCATCGAGATGCGCAGCCCGGATCCCGCCTGCAACCCGTACCTCGCGCTGGCGGTGCTGATCGGCGCCGCCGCCGACGGCGTCGCTCGACGAACGCTTCCCGGACCGGCGCTCGCGGGATCGACCTACGATCTCGGCGATATCGAACGCCGCGAGCGCGGAATCGGCACCCTGCCCAAGTCGCTGCGCCAGGCGATCGCCGATCTCGACGGTGATGGCGTCGTTCGCGCATCGCTCGGCGATCATCTATATCACGCGTTCCGCGACGCGAAGCTCGAAGAGTACGAACGCTATCGCCGCGCGGTGCACCCGTGGGAACGGGAACAATATTTCGCTTGTATTAGGGGAACGATATGGCCGACGGCGCTCGTCGTCCGACTTCGTCATCCGTCACGATCGTCTGGGGCGTGCTCCTGCTCCCCGGACTGCTCGGGGCCGCGCTCTCGCCGATGTTCTTCGACGCACCGGGATCGATGGATAATCCGGCCGCCTGGATGAACGCCTTGATCGTCGTCTCGTTCCCGGTGCTCTGTCTGCTCTCTATCGGGGCATCGTGGCTCGTCTGGGCCGTGGGCAAATCCGGCTCGACGCGTCTCGTCGTCCTATGCCGCGATCGCTGCAGCCGGTGCTGCCCCTGCTCCCGTCGCGTACGTCGTGGCCGCAATGGTCGTCGAAACCGCGGGCGTCGTCGCGAGCGGCCAGCCGCTAGGGCTTCACAGCACGATCATCAAGCACTAACAAAGGAGCGCCGCCTCGCGCTTGAGCAGGCGCCACGCGTGCTCGACGTCGGAGCGCATCGTCCGCAGGTTGCCGATAGCGAGCCTGATCGCGTAGCGTCCGGCGACCTTCGTGTGAGAGATGAAAACTTCGCCGCTTGCGTTGACGGCCTCCACGATCGCGGCGTTGAGAGCGTCGAGCCGCGCGTCGTCCAGTCCGGGCGGCGCATAGCGAAAGCACACGACCGAAAGCGGGTGCGGCGCCAGCACCTCCCATTCCGGCTCGTGGCGGATCCATTGCGCGAGCTCCTGCGCGAGCGCGATGTGCGAGCGCAGAAGCTCGCGGATGCCTTCGGCGCCGAAACGCCGCAGCACGAACCAGAGTTTGAGCGCGCGGAAGCGGCGGCCGAGCTGTAGCCCGTAGTCCATATAGTTCATGGCGTCCGTCTCGGGCGTCGTCAGGACGTATTCTGGTACGATGCTGAATGCGCGCCGCACGACGGCCTCGTTCTTCAGAAAGAGCACCGAACAATCCATGGGGACGAACATCCACTTGTGCGGATTGACGACGAGGGAATCGGCCTGTTCGATGCCAGCGAGCAATCCGCGCAACTCCGGCAGGATCGCCGCAATCCCCGCATATGCCGCATCGACGTGAAGCCAAACGCCGTGACGCGCGGCGACCTCCGCGATCTCCGGCAGCGGATCGACCGACGTCGTCGACGTCGTGCCGACCGTCGCGACGACCGCGAGCGGGCGCATCCCGGCCGCCACGTCCGCTCGAATGCGGCGGCCAGGGCGTCGGGTCGCATGCGAAAGGCCTCATCGCACGCGACGCGCACGACGTTGCGGCGGCCGACGCCGAGCGCGATGCCGCCTTTTCCACGTGCGAGTGCGTCTCCGCGGTGGCATAGACGCGCAGCGGCGGTAGGTCGCGCCCGGTCATGCCGTCGTCGCGGATTCCGAGGTCGAGAGCCTCGCGCGCGGCCGCTAACGCCGTAAACCCCGCAACCGAGGCCGTATCGTAGATCACGCCCATCCATTCGCGCGGAAGGCCGAGAAGCTGCCGCAGCCAGCGCATCGTCACTTCTTCGAGCTCCGTCGCCGCGGGCGACGTGCGCCAGAGCATTGCCTTGACGTCGAGCGTCGCGGCCAGACGCCTCCGCGGCGACGGCGGCGGGCGCCGCGCTGGTCGCGAAGTACGCGAAAAAGCGCGGATGGTTCCAATGCGTCGTCGCGGGCACGACGATCCGCTCGAAGTCGTCGAGGATGCGTTCGAGCGGTTCGCCGACTTCGGCGCATGCGGGGGCAGCGCCGCAGCGACGTCGCCCGGTTTGACGTCGGGCAGAACGCGATAGCGTTCGGGGTGCTCGTAGTAGCTGTCGATCCACGCCGTCACGCGAGTCGAGATCGTCGTGCAGCGCGTCGCCGGCAGTCCATGGCATGGAGTGTTGGCGCCGCGAGCGGAGAAGCCCCCACTATGAAGTACCGGACGTACCCGAACAGCGACGTGACCGTGAGCGAGGTCGGCTTCGGTCTCTGGACGACCTCGACCGGCTGGTGGGGCGAAAAGAGCGACGAGGAAGCCGTCGCGATGCTGCACGCCGCCTACGATCGCGGCATCACGCTCTACGATGCCGCCGATACGTACGGTAACGGTCGTAGCGAGGAGCAGCTGGCCGCGGCGTTCGGCGATCGCCGCGAACGCGTCGTCTACGCGACGAAGTTCGGATACGACTTCTCCGACGCCAGGCGGCGCGGCGCGGACAGTCCGAGTTGCCGCACGACTTCTCCCCGGCCTTCGTTCGCAGGGCGCTCGAAGCGTCGCTGCGCCGGCTGCGAACCGACTACATCGACATCTATCAGATGCACAACGCTCGCATGGCGCAGATCGAGGACGACGCGCTGTGGAGCCTCCTCGAGTCGCTCAAACGCGAAGGCAAGATTCGCATGTACGGCGTCGCGCTCGGGCCCGCGATCGGGTGGCGGTACGAAGGCATCGACGCCGTCCGGCAGCGCAACGTCGCGAGTCTGCAGATCATCTGGAACATCCTCGAGCAGTATCCCGGCGACGAGCAGATCGCCGCCGCAAAAGACTCCGACGCCGACACCGGCTACATGATTCGCGTTCCCCACTCGAGCGGAATGCTCGAGGGGCACTACACCGCCGACACGACGTTTCCGCAGGGCGACCATCGCCGCCACCGGCCGCGCGAGTGGCTGGTCAACGGAATCGAAAAGGTCGCGCAGCTGCGCTTCCTCGAGCGGCCCGACCGAACGCTCGGCCAGGCCGCGATCCATGGCTGCTCGCCGAGCCCCGCGTGATGAGCGTATTGCCGAACATCTACGACCGCGAGCAGCTCGAGGAGTTTGCCGCCGCGCCGGACGCGCCGCCGCTCGAGGCGGAGGAGCTCGCGCGTATCGATGCGCTCTACAAAAACAACTTCGGAATCGACGAGCCGCCGATGGCGTTCAAAGGGACGATGACGCGAGAGGCGGCGCTGCGATGAAATACGAGCACGTCTCCACGCCCCACGCGCCCGAGCCGATCGGGCCGTACAGCCAGGCCATCGTGGTCGGTAACGAGCTCTACTGCAGCGGTCAAATTCCGCTCGATCCGGCAACCGGCGAGCTGGTCGACGGCGACATGGTCGCGCAAACGGAACGCGCTCTCGAAAATCTCTGCTCGATCCTGTGCGCCGCAGGCTACCAGTGCGCGAACGTCGTGAAGACGACGATCTTCCTGGTCGACATGCGCGATTTCGCGGCCGTCAACACCGCCTACGAACGCTATTTCGGCTTGACGAAGCCCGCACGCTCGACCGTTGCCGTCGCCGCGTTGCCGCTCGGCGCACGCGTCGAAATCGACTGCATCGCGCGAGATTAACGAGGGACGCTTCCTCGATAGACCGGACCGGCGCGCGCCCGGTTGCCATCGACCTTGCCCGCGAATGGCGTGCTCTCCTCGACAAGTTTTCCGGAGTTCACGCGTAGCGAGATCGAAGTGATGCGCCAGCCGCTCGAAAAAGGGCGTGGTCACGATGGGATAGGAGACAGAGCGCTTCAAAACGAGGCCCCCCTGTGCCGGGTGCCGGGCCGCGAGGCTCAAAGCTGCAGAGCGAAGCTACAAAACCCTAAAAAATGCTGCGTAGCGCAATGTTTCAACGCGCTCGGTGACAGTTTTGCTGTCTCACGCCGCGCAACTGCAACGCAAAAGCCGAGCCAGCGATGCAACGACGGCCTCGCGATTGCGAAGCCGTGTGCGGGGCGGCTGGAGTGTGATCCCGATGCCAGCTTTTGGCTACTCGCTAATCGCCGAGCCCTGTGGCGCGCTGAAGCCCTTCGTGAGTTTCTTCGTAGGCTTGCCTCCGGCCGGGTATTTGTAGAACCCTACGTCTCCCGGTCTCGGCAGGACGTTTGGCCCAATAACCGTGCTGCCCTGAATCCAGAATCCAATAATATCCTCAAGCCCGCCGGAGTCAAGCGGTGTCTCGTGTACGATCTTTCCGCCTGCCCCCGTGGTCTGGTAAATCGCAGACGCGTAGGATGCCCCGCCAGCGTGCTGATCACCAACCGCTACGTACGTACCATCCCACTGAACCATTCCGGGATAGTAAATGGAGCCCCCTTTGAGCGTGATGTTCTTAAAGGTCTTTTTGCCCTTGGGAAGCTCGGCGAAATGGAACACGTTTTGACCGGCGTCCGTTCCGTCGGCGTAGAGGTTGCCCTTGGGGTCGTAGCCGCAAAAATTGAAGTGAGCGATTTCGGAATCCGTGTAGACCTTTGGAGAGCCTTTGGCATGCGCAAAGATTGAAACGCTGCCCCCTCCAGAAGAGCCAGTGCCGTAATTCGTGACTGCAAGGTCCCCGGTCGTCGGATCGACGGAACAGCCAATGGCGAGAATGATACCGGAAAGGGTTGCGATTGGCGTCTTTCCGCCGTGCTTATACTCAACGACAGAGTAAGGGATCGAGCCGACCGGGCCGTTGTTCACAACCCAAATGTCGTTCCTGTTATCGACGCAGATACCGTCCGGGCTAGAAAGGTCGGCCGTCAGCGTTCCCACCTGCTTAGCCTTGGGATATGAGTAAACGTTGAGCGTATTGGAATCGATGTTGGAGACGTAGAGCAGGTCTTTCGTGTTCGCTGCGTCGGGGGACATCCATGACCGGCCGGCGTTCGGGCGGTAATGCAGGCGCACAATTCCTGCACTCGGAAGGCCGCCGGCCGTATTTACGACGCCCCTGGCCAGTTGACCGAGCCGCGACTGTGCACTGTTCTGCCGGAACGGCCCTGACGGCGCTAGTTGTGACTGGGAGCCGCCGCCGCAGCCAGCGAGCAATGCGAACGCGGCGCAAAAGCCAAGCGCGTAGCGGCCAAAGTCTGAAATTCTCATGTGCTGCGCTCCCTTAAGCATGAACGCATCGCGGGCCAAGTATGTTCTGCCCCGCGCGCTGAGCCCAATCATAGCACCTAGGCCGCGATCTCGGAAGCCGCCCCGGGCCACTGCTCTGCAGCCGACCTCGCCGATCGGCGGCTCCTCGTCGCTGTGCCGCTGCCTTCAGTCGAAGCCGCCGGTAATGCTCCCTGCCAAGGCGGCTGAAGTGGGACTAGTGGATTGTCGATCGGCGGCCCTTCTTGAACGCTTCGAGGTCATCTGGTTCGGCAGTGCGATGAATCATGCGATGGCAATTGGAGCAAAGGACTGCGAAGTCTTTCATTGGATCGCGCCGCACCTTCTGCCCTTTCAGCTGCGAAATCGGTACCAGATGATGCGCTTCGATGAACTGGTTCTCAGGGATACCTGGGTAAGCGACGCGGAAGTCAAATCCGCAGGCGCGGCATACGAAGCCCTGCGCTGCTTTTACGCGTTTTGACACCGTTGGATTGCGCTCAATACGTCTGTGCACCTTGAAACGAGTATGGTCTTCGTCGAACGAACAGTATTACGCTGAATCTATCGGGAAGACGCGGGCCTTGTTCCCAACAGCAGCTAAACTGGACTGTTTCCAAAGGTACCGGGAAGTTCAAGAATGCCAACGGCAGCGGAACCTTGGTCTTCACCTGTCGCGACTCTACGTACACCGATAGTTGGACCGGCACACTTAACTTCTGACACGAATCGGTTGGCATCTGGGCTTCGTCAGAAAAAGGCACGCCAGCCATGAACCTTGTAGCCCCGCGCCCGGCCAGGGGGCCTAGTCTCGGACCATGGCAGCCTGGGCTAATCTCGGACCCAATCAACAGCGCCTGGAGAGGGGACTCGTTTTAAAGCGCTCTGTCTCCTATCCCGGCGTGGTCACGACGGGATAGATACCGTATTGCGCGTCAAGCGTAGTTCGGGTCAAACGCCTTCCTGAGCGAAGAATCCCAAAGGCAAGGACTAGTAGTTTCCGCATAACTGCGCCGATGATCAGCCGCTTGTGCTTGCCCGTGGCGGCCATCCGCTCGGCAAAAACTCGAAGGGCGGGGTTGAATCGCAAGGCGACGATCGCCGGCATGTAGAGCGCTTTGCGAAGTCGCGAGTTGCCGGTTTTGTGTCGCCAGCCCCGAGCCTCCCCCATCACGTACGAGCTGGAGTTGATTCTTCGGATTCCTCTCGTGGGTTTTGGGTTGCTTATGCGCCCCGTCAGTAGTTCAAGGTGAGATTGTATTTACAAGTGTCCACGTCCTTATCGATGTGAACGGTCCCGTCGTGATAGACGACGCGTACGTCCAACTCGCAATCGGTATTTATCTGAAAGCTTATGTGGTGCGCGGGGGGCAGCACCTCGTTCGGGCCGAGTTGATCGCGTCCCCACTTTCTAGAGCTGATCGGCGAAAGGTACAGGTGGTCGACCTGGTGGCCACCCTTATTGTCCACTGTGAACTTGTGGTCGTTGGCCATGGCAGGAAGCGAGGCCAGCGGCGACATGAACCCCGCCAGCAACAATCCAAGGAACATATTTCTGAACATTTGTGCCACTCAGTCCTTTCTTAACGCGGAAGAAGAGGCCCGGTAGCCCGTCCTTCCTCGACATTAGCGGGTCTATCCTGCGATCGAGTTGTCTCTTTTGCGAAGTCCAAAGGAGCACGACTTCGCAATTCGCGAGGCCGTTTTTGCTTTCGTAGTTCGGTACAATTGCGCTGAGGTCGTCGGGCAGCGTTGTAACCCAGGCCGGCGTCGCGGCTTAGCCCGATTCGAAACTAGGTCCCCTCTGTCGGATGTCGGGGTGTCAGGTCGCTCAGCTATGGTCAGGCGCAAGCCAAGAGTATCGCCGAGGCCTCGATACCTGAAGGCCAGGGCTTTCACGACGCGACGTAACGCATCAAGACGCGACGTAACGCATCAATCAGATAACGTCACTGTGGACTGCTTACCGGGATCATCACATGCGCGTAAGGCGTGCCAGACCACATCACATACGGCTTCGTCGGGTCCGCGTCGGGGGAGCTTGGGTAGCCCATTGTAGTGGCAGAGGGACCGACGATCATCACGTGGGGTCCCGTCTTTAGCCAATGGTTGCCATCGGCCGGTGCAGTCGCGTAGGGATCAGTGTTGCTTGCGCCATTGTCACCCGCCAACATGTAGACGAACCCTACGCTATTAGGCGGAGTCGTGTGCGTCATCCACGCGCGGGCCCACTGCATGGCGTTGTTGTCCAGGCACATGGCATCGTTATCACCGGCGACCATGCAGGTGAAGCCGTTGGAGCCAGTCTGAAGGGTCCGCATCGCGCCGCCCTTCTGCATCTGCACGATCGTCGCGCCCTTAACCACTGACGCCGGCGCCGCGGTCATGACCTTTGCCATGTAGTCCGAGTCTGACATTGCGCCCATCTGCTGAGCCTGAATACTGATTGGCGCGACAACTATGACGACTGCGATCGTCAACCCTATCAAGGTGGCACGAAGCATATTTTTGTTCCTCCGAGACGCTGTGGGAGGGGCAAGATTCGGCTCGGCAGGCCCCAGCCCCGCTCGCAGTCATGGTCAGTGGGGCCCGGCGCACGTCTCACGCGCGCGCTAGGCTCGCGTCGCAATCAGCCGTTAGCCGGGCCCGAGTGCGAGCCCGCTCACCTGCGCTTGCGGGGCGAAGCTGTTCCTCGGCTTCACTTTCCCCGGCGAGTATACCGTAATTCCTCCGTTATACGTATCGACGTAGAGCGTGCCGTTGGCGGCAACCGTGAGAGTGACGACCGTGTCTTTCGTATGCACGATGCGCGATGGACTAGTTGCGCCAGGCGCGTAGACCGAGATCAAGGTCCCGCCGCCAACGTAGAGATTTCCCGCTTCGTCGGTTGCGATGAGCCCACCGTAGGCCTTCTTGAGGTTGAGATTGACGAACCTCGACGAACCTGCATTCAGACGGAACACCACTCCTGCTTGGCCTTGTTTGTTGTGCGCGAGCTCAGCGACCCCGACGAGAAGAGCGCCGGTTGAGTCGAAGGCCATACCCTGCGGCCCCGATATCCCGACCGATGGGACGACGTACTCATTGGCATAGTTCTGACTACCCGGCGGATATACGTCGATCACTTGTTGGCCTTGACCGTTCTCTCCCTGGGCATAGACGTTCTGCTCCGAGTCGGCCGCGACGATGGCACCATAACGCTTGAGCACGAGTGAAAAGAACGGACTGGTGACTCCGGGTTCGAACTCCTCGATCGTCTCATACGGATATTGGCGGTTATCGGTGAATGCGTATAAAACGCCGGTTTGATCCACCCAGACGCTGGTAACTCGCGGCAGTGCGTCCGTGATGTCGCCGACCTCGCGCGGGTGTTTGCCGGTCGAATAAAGAGGCACGCCGCCAAGAATGTTTCCGATGTAGAGATCCTGCGAACCACTCGCAGGCCGGTCTCCGTGCGTCATCGGCGCTCGAGTCGTCGGCACTCCCGTTGTCGGTGCTCCCGCAAGTGAAGAGCATCCGGCGAGTGCGAGCGCGATCGCGGCCAAACCGTAAATTGAACGCGAAGCGAGACCATTGCTACTTGACATGTGCAGCCTCCGGCGGACGTCGTCGCCCAAATCGGGCGAGATGGACCCACTTTGAGGCGGACTTATGAAAAATCTCTGAACGGCGCCTGCGATGCAATGACGGGCCTCGCGATATCGCGAAGCCGTTCGACTTACTGCGGCGCTGTTGAGGCCGCGCCGGTAAGGCGCGCCGTCTCCTCCTTGGCGATCTCCGCGACTTCCGGGTCGAGCGACGTTTGCGCCGCCTTGAGCTGATCGAGCGCGAGCGCCTTCTGCCCTTGCGCGGCATAGGCGCGAGCGAGCAGGTAGCGGACGCGGCCGTCGTACGGCGCGGCCGCGACGCCCTTGATCAGCGCGGCTTGCGCGAGCGAATAGAGGCCGTTGTGTTCGTAATCGATCCCGAGGTTGACGTAAGACTCGGGAACGTATGGATTGACCGCGATCGCCTGGACGTAGTACGTTACGGCGCGCTTCCAGTCGCCGGTGAGGTCGGCGAGATATCCGAAGTTGACGATGGCTTCCGGGCGCTCGGGCTCGAGGCGATGCGCGCGCTTGAACTGGTCGAGCGCGTCGCCGTTCGCCCCGGCCTGGATATCGGCGACGCCCAGGTTATCGAGGCACGCATAGTTGAGCGGATCGATGTTGAGGCAATCGTTGAGGTAGGACGCCGCCGCCGCATGATCGTGCACGTCGAGATATACCATCGCGAGACCATTGAGCGCTGCGATCGAATGCGGGTCGGTGTCGAGCGATCGCCGGAAGTAACGCATCGCGTCGTACGGACGGTGCATCGCGCCGTAGATCTCGCCCATCTCTTCTTGCACGTCGGCATCGGTCGGGTTTTGGTCGGCGGCGCGGACCATCTCGGCCTCGTATCGAGGAAGGTCGCCCTTGCGCACGTGCATGAGCACGAGGTCGCGCACGGAATCGGTTCCCGGCAACGCGCTCTGGAACTGCGCGATCGCATCGTCGATGCGATTCTCCGTCGCATAGACGACGCCGAGACGATTGTGTGTCTCCTTATCGTCAGGATGCGCGGCAAGCATGCCACGATACACGCCCTCCGCGCGATCGAACTGTCCGCTGCGGTAGTAGAGGTCCCCGAGGAACCGTGCCGCCTCCGTGGCCGTTGAGTGGCTCGCGACGTAGCCCGCGAGCTCTGAGATCGCGGCGTCCATGTGCCCGGAGGCGATCAGCTGACGCGCATAGGTGATGGCTGCTTGCTGATCGACGGACGAATGTGCCTCGACGGGGACGATGACGGTCTCGTCGATGTCGGCCCGCGCCGGACCGGAAAGCATCACCGACAGCGGCAGCGCCAGCAAAGCGGCGAAAAGCATGCATCGAGTCATTAGGAGGTACCTCACGCTTACTATAGCGCACCTCGGCGCTCCCCGTGACGGTCGGGGAGCTACTGCACGAGGGGCAGTACGTTGCTGGGGGTGAGCGGATAGAAGGCCATGGCGATCACGGCGGCGGCGCATATCGCGACGCTGACCCAGGCCAGCGGAACGAAGGGCCGTAACCCGGCGGGCTCGTCCGCTTCCGGGCGCTCGTACATGGCCCGAATCACCTTGGCATACGCGTAGAGGGAGATCGCCGTGCCGATGATGAGCAGCCCGGCAAGCCACGGATAGCCGTTCTCTACGCCGGTCGCGAGGATCAAGATCTTACCGAGAAAGCCGGCCGTCGGCGGCAGTCCCGCCAAGGCGAGCAGAAAGACCGTCATCGCCGCCGCCAGCCAGGGCCGCCGGCGGCCCAAGCCTCGGTAGCTGCTTAACTGCGCGCCCTCCTCCTCCTCACCCGATATCGAGGCCGCGACCGCAAAGGCGCCCAGGTTCATGAACGCATACGCGGCGAGATAATAGAGCGCGTAACGCAGCCCGAGCGGCGTGGTTCCCGCGAGCGCGACGAGGATGTAGCCGATCTGCGCGATGCCGGAGTATCCTAGTAGGCGCTTCAAGTCGGTCTGCGCGAGCATGCCGACGTTGCCGACGATCATCGAGATGCCGGCAACGATCCACACCGGCAGCAGCACGCTTTGCGCGACCGTCGCCGGCAGCGCCGCGTAGATAAAGCGCGCAAAGACCGCTAGCGTGCCCGCCTTCGTCGCCACGCTCATGAACGCGGTGACGGGCAGCGGCGCGCCTTCGAAAACGTCGGGCGTCCACGTGTGGAAGGGCACGAGGCTCAGCTTGAAGACGAGCCCGATCAGGAACATGCCGGCGCCGGTCCAGAAGAGCGGATTGAATGCGAGCGACGGGCTAACGAAATCCGCCAGCCTCACGCTGCCGGTCGCGCCGAACAACAGGGCGGCGCCAAACAGCAAGAAAGCGGTGGCGGTCGAGCTCAAGATCAAGTACTTCAGCGCCGACTCGCGCGCCGTCTTGCGGTCGGAGGCGGCGCACAACGCGTACAGACCGAGCGAGAGCAGCTCGAGACCGAGGAAGATCATCAAGAGGTTTGCGGCGCCGGCCATGAGCATCGCCCCGCACGCGCTCCAGAGCATGATCGCCGTCGTCCCGGCGACGCGTTGCGCCGCGCCGAGCGACGCGTAGAGGATCAGCGAGCCCGCCGCCGCCATCAAGATGATCTCCTCGAATACCGTTGCGAACCCTCCGGTGATGAATCCGCCGAAGAACGCATCGTGATGGTGGCCGAACTGGCGCGCCGCGAGGTAGGCCGCCGCCGCGACCCCGAGCAATGCGATGCCGATCGACGTATAACGCTCCTCGCGCTCGCCGGAAAAAAGATCGGCGATCAGGACGCACAGCGCCGCCGCCGCCAGGACGCCGACAGGAACGATCGCGGACCAGTCGGCCGCCGTGAACGGAACCTTCACGGGTGCAGCAGCGGCACCGGATAGACGCCGACCAGCACGAGCGCGACGAGCAGCGGAGCGACCGCGAGTCCCTCAATCCAGCCGATATCGGGGCGGACCGGCACGTCCGCGATCGGCGGCCCATTCATCAGATCCTGGTACAGACGCAGCAGATAGGCGGAGGCGAGCACGATGGCGACCAGCGCCACGATCACGGGCCACACGTAGCCCGCTTGATAGACGCCGATCAGGATGACGAGCTCGCCCACGAACCCGGCCAGGCCCGGAAGTCCCAACGCCGCGAGCGCCGCGATGCAGAGTGCTCCGGCCAGCCGCGGATTCTTCCAGCCGAGGCCGCCGAGTCGCGCCAGCGAGCGCGTGTCCTCGCGCTCTTCGACGTAACCCAGCAGCAGGAACAGCGCCGCGGAAAACAGTCCGTGGGCGACGATATAGACGAGCGCGCCTTCGAGCGCGATGCGATTCCCCGACCCGACGGCGAGCACGATCAGCCCGAGATGCGACAGCGACGAATATGCGACGATGCGCTTCGCATCGGTCTGCACCAGCGCGATCACGGCACCGTAGATCAGCGAGATCGACCCGAGGATCATCAGCGGCAGCGCATACGCGTGGACGTACTCGGGCATCAGCGCGAGCGCGACGGCGAGAAAACCGTAGAGGCCGGCCTTCGACTGCACCGCCGAGACGACGGCGACCATCGGCGCCGGAAGACCGCTATACGTCGGCGGCATCCAGGTGTGCAGCGGCCAAACCGGCGTCTTCACCAAGAACGCAAAGGCGAAGCCGGCATAGATCCAGGCGGCCCAGCCCCCCGCCAAGTGCGCGCCGGCGCGCCCGATAACGTCGGTCGAGCCGTAGATCACGCCGAACGCCGCCGTCGCGAGCAGCAGCGTGAGCCCGCCCGCGAAGTTGTAGATGAAGTATCGCCACGCGGTCGCGGGGTGTTCGCCCCAGCCGATCAGCGCGAAGAAGACCGGAACGAGCATTAGGTCCCAGAACAGCGCGAAGACGAGCAGGTCGCGCGCCAAGAAGAGCCCGAGCATCGTACCCTCGAGCATCAGCATGAGCGCCACGAAGTCGCGCGTGCGCGCGACCCGCGTGGCCGCGATCGCGCACGCCGTGCAGACCGCCAGCAGCAGCGCCAGCCAGAACGAAATCGGCGTGGCGCCGAAGTGGAAGGCCGCCGTAAAGGGCCGCGAAAGCCAGCGAAAACTCCACTCGCCGCTCCCCGCCGCCAACACCATCCCGAAGGTGGCGGCGGCGACGATCGTACCCACGACGCGCGACAGCATGCGATCTTCCCGCGGCAGCAAAAAGAGCAGCCCGCCGGCCGCGATCGGGAGCAGAATCGTAACGAGAACGATCGGCATCAGCGCGCCGCTCCGGCGACGGCATAATACACGATGAAGCAGGCGGCACCGAAGACGAGGATCAGCGCATACGTGCGCACGAGTCCGGTTTGGAAGGATCGGACCACGGCGCCCAGCCAGCGCGCCCAGAACACGACGTCGCGCACCGCTCCGTCGAGCACGCGCGGATCGAGGACTCGTCCCGCCACGGCGCCCATCACCTGCGCCGGCCGAACGAAGATCAGATTAATGGCGTCGTCAAAATAGAAGAGGTGCGTGAGCAGCGCGGGCATCCGGTTTGTCTCGCGCTGCAGCCGTTGCGGAGCGTCGGCCTGCGCAATCGGCGTAGCGTAGCGCAGCCAAGCGACGGCAAAGCCCGCTAAGACCAACGCAAAGACGATCGCGGAGGTGGCCGCTTCCGAGATCGCCGGGGCGCCGGCCGTCGCGGTCGAGCCGAAGAGCGGCGCGAAAAATCTGGCCCACGGCGAGTTTTCGCCGCCGGCCATCAACGCGCCGCCGATCGCGACGCTCGGAACGACGAGCACGGCCACCGGGGCGTTCATGATCCATGCGGGCGCCTGCGCGTGGTGCGCGTGCGGGTCGACGTCGCCGCGATAGTTGCCCAAAAACGTGATGAACAGCAGGCGGAACATGTAGTAGGCGGTGATGCCGGCCGTGATCACGCCGACGGCGTAGAGCCACGGATGCCCGTGCTGCAAGACGCCGTAGATGATCGCGTCCTTCGAAAAGAAGCCGCTGAAGCCCGGAACGCCGCAGATCGCGAGCACGCCGGTGAGCATCACCCAGAACGCGAACGGCATGCGCCTCCATAGGCCGCCCATTTTGCGTACGTCTTGTTCCGCTCCGAGCGCGTGGATGACGACCCCCGCACCCAAAAACAGCTGAGCCTTGAAAAACGCGTGCGTGAAGAAATGGGCGACCCCGCCCTCGTACGCGCCGACACCCACGCCCATGATCATGTAGCCGATCTGCGACATCGTCGAGTACGCTAGGATCCGCTTGATGTCCCACTGCGCCGTACCGAGGATCGCGCCGAGCAGCGCCGTGAGCCCGCCGATCGTTCCCACGAGCATCTGCGCGCTCGCGCTCGCCTGCCACAGCGGCGCGCAGCGCGCGACGAGATAGACGCCCGCGGTGACCATGGTCGCGGCGTGAATCAACGCCGAGACCGGTGTCGGGCCTTCCATCGCGTCCGGCAACCAGGTATGGAGCGGAACCTGCGCCGATTTGGCGGCGGCGCCGATGAACAGCGCCAAGCAGATGGCGAACAACAGCGCGGGCCCGTAACTTCCCGCCGCCGCGAACGCATCGCCAAAGCCAATCGAATGCACGTTGGCCACGATCAGGAAGATCGCGAACATCATGCCGACGTCGCCGACGACGTTCATTACGAACGCCTTGCGCGCCGCGGCGACGGCGCTCGGACGCTCGAACCAGAAACCGATCAAGAAGTACGACGCGAGGCCGACCAGCCCCCAACCGACCAGCAGCCCGACGAAGTTGTCCGAGAGCACGAGCGTGAGCATCGCGAACACGAAGAAGCTCATGTACGCGAAGAAGCGCGCGAACGCGACGTCGCCGTCCATGTATCCGATCGAATAGAAGACTATCAGGAATCCCACGCCGGTGATGATGAACGTCCAGAGCAGCGAAAGCGGATCCAACAGCAGTCCGAAATCGAATCCCGGCATCCATGCGAGCAGCGCCTGATGCGCGCCCAGCGCGCCGCCCGCGGCCTGCGTAGCGGCGCCCCAGGAAAACGCGGCGAGCACGAAGGATGCGCCGACGAGCGCCGAGACCAGCCACCCCGCCAGCGTGCGCAGCTGCGGCCCGAACGCCCAGCAGAGCACGGCGCCGGCAAGCGGCAGGAGCCATAGCGCGACGACGAGCGGATACGCCCCGCTCACCCCGAGCACGTGATGCATCATCCGATAATGGAGCGTCCTCACATCGTCGACGTCCACAAACCTCTGCGGACGGAACGTCGTGACGATGATCGCGAGGCCGATCGCGGCCTCGGCGGCAGCGACCGTGATCACGAGGAACGCGAAGATCTGGCCGACGTTCTGCAGCCACGAACGCGCGAAGGCGATAAGGAGCAGGTTGGCGGCGTTGAACATCAGCTCGATGCTCATCAACATGATCAGCGGATTGCGCCGGACGATCACGCCGATCACTCCGATGAAGAACATGACGGCGCCGAGCGCGACGTAATCGCCGATGGGGATCGCCATCATCCCTTGCCCTCGCGCAGGATCGCCTCGCGCATCGCGCGTTCGACCTTGCGTTCGTTCACGGGAGCTCCCTCGCGCATCGCTTCCCCGCCCAACGTGATGACGCCGATGACGGCGACCATCAGGACCAGTGCGGTGACCTCGAAGGGAAGCAGCTGCACGGTGAACAGCGCCTTGCCGAAGTCGGCGATGCTGCCGAAGACGCCGGGCGAGCCGACCGCGCCGGTGGGCGGCGGCATCGCGCGCGGCGCGTGTGCTATGGCATAGGCAACGAAGGCGAAGGCCACCGCGACGACGATTCCTCCCGGCACCCAGATCTTCGGCACGCGGTTCGGCCCCGCCGAGAACGCCGTCACGCCGCTGCTCAGCAAGGCGATGACGAAGACGAACAGCACGAGTATCGCGCCCGAGTAGACGATGATCTGGATCACGGCGAGGAACTCCGCCGAGAGCGTGAGATACAGCACGGCCAGCGCGGCGAAGTTGAGCAGCAGGGCGACGACGCTATAGACGGGTTTGCTCGCGGAGATCGTCCAGACCGCGCTCGCGACGAGAATCGCCGCCAGCACCCAAAACGCCGCCGTCATTGCTTAGGCACGCGCAGCAAGGTGAGGCCCTCACGCTGCGTCTTCAGGATCTCGCCGCGCCAGGTCGCATCGTAGCCGCGCTCGACGTCGGTCGTCGCCTTGATCTCCGCGACGCGTCCGAGGTCGCCGGGGATGCCTCCCGGGCGCTCGTCCGGCGACGGCCCGGCGCCGGCGTCGGGCGGTACCAGCAGCCGATCTTTCGCGTAGATGAACGAGCCGCGGCGATAGTCGGCCATCTCGAAGCGCGGCGTCAGAACGATCGCATCGGTCGGGCACGCTTCTTCGCACATCCCGCAGAAAATGCAGCGCAGCTCGTCGATCTCATAGCGCGCCGCATAGCGCTCGCC
Organism: Vulcanimicrobiota bacterium; assembly: GCA_963736475.1. Taxonomy (GTDB): domain Bacteria; phylum Vulcanimicrobiota; class Vulcanimicrobiia; order Vulcanimicrobiales; family Vulcanimicrobiaceae; genus Cybelea. Next base: position 55,310 of record CAVTOQ010000009.1, read on the forward strand.
GGGCGACCGGCGATCGTCGGGGGCGTTCTCCGCGCCGATGACGGTGATGGCGTTGGCCGGGCAGACGCTCGAACAGAGCTCGCAGCCGATGCAGCGTTCCTTGCCGTCGCCGTAACGGCGCAGCTCGTGCAGGCCGTGGAAACGCGGCGCGTGCTGCTTCTTACGCGACGGATACGGAATGGTCGGACGCTTGCGGAACATGAAGCCGAAGGTGATCGAAAGCCCCTTGAGGATCGCTGCGACGTTGTAGAGCCGTTTTTCGAGATGCCATGCGCTCCGCTTACCCTCTATAGGCCACGACGACGGCGGTGATAATGAGGTTGAGCGTCGCCACCGGCAGCAGCACCTTCCAACCGAACGCCATCAGGCGGTCGTAGCGCAGCCGCGGCAACGTGGCGCGCAGCCACATGTAGAAGAACATGAAGCACGCGACCTTGACGACGAACCAGACGATGCTCGGGACGGCCGTCAGCCCGAACGGCGCATTCCACCCTCCGAAGAAGAGCAGCGTCGCGATGCACGAGACCGTCAGCATGTTGACGTATTCGGCGATGAAGAATAGCCCGAAACGCAAGCCCGAGTACTCCGTATGAAAGCCGGCGACCAGCTCCGTCTCGGCCTCGACGAGGTCGAACGGCGCGCGGTTCGTCTCGGCAACCGCAGTGATCACGTAGATGATGCAGCCGACGAACTGCGGCAGCACGAACCACCAGCGTTTCTGCGCGTGCACGATTCCGTCGAGCGATGTCGTTCCGGCGAGAATCAGCACGCCGATGAACGAAAGCGACATGGCAAGCTCGTAGCTGATCATCTGTGCCGTCGAACGTACGCTGCCGAGCAGCGGATACTTCGACCCCGAAGCCCAGCCGCCGAGACAGATCCCATAGACGCCGAGCGACGTGATCGCGAGGATCAAGAGTATGCCGGCATTGACGTTGCCGATCGCCCACGTCCCGCTCGAACCCGCGCCGAACGGGATCACCGCGTAGACGGAAAACGCCGTCACAGCGAGATGAACGGCGCGAGCTTATAGAGGAGGCGATCCGCCGTCTCCGGCGTCAAGTCTTCCTTGAGCATGAGCTTGGCCGCGTCGGCGGCCGGCTGCAGCAGTCCCCACGGCCCGACTCGATTCGGCCCCGGCCGCAACTGCATCCAGCCCAGCATCTTGCGCTCGACGAGCATCGCGTACGCGAACGCCGTCACGACGACGAACAGCAGCAGCGACCGACTTGATCAGGACGACCAACCAAGCGGCACGTTACGAAACCTCCTCGCGAATGCGGGTAAGCCAAGGATCGTGGAGCCACGTGCCGCCGCCGGAGAGAATCTTGCTCTCCCGCGGCGTGCTCGTGCGCGCGGCGCCCGCAGCAAAGCGGTCGTCGCCGAGCGTAAAGTCCCGTTGGCGGATTGGCCGCGTCGGCGATCACGGCACTCTCGATCTCCCCCATCGACGGCAGCGGCACGCCCAGCTGTTCGGCGAGCGCGCTCAGCATCTCGAGATCGGAGAGTGCGAAGTCGGGAGCCTGCAGCGAGGCGTTGTTCGGCAGCAGGTCGCCGGTGAGATTCATCGTCGTGCCGTACTTCTCGAACGCGCCCTTCGCCGGCAGCACCAGCGTCGCAAGCGCGGCGGTTTCGGTCATGAAGAGCTCGCTGACGACGAGGAACGCCGTAGCGCTGCGAGCGCGCGCGATACGGCCTCCGGTTCGGCGCCGTTGCGCACTGGATTCGCGCCGAGTATCGCAAGCATCGCCAACTCGCCGGCGCGCGCGGCGTCGAGCATCGCGTTCGTGTCGCGTCCCGCCGCAACCGGTACGTAACCGGGACCGCTATGCGGCAGCATGCCCATCGCCTCGGCGCCGCGGCCGTTGCTCTGCTCGCCGGTGATGAACGTCGAAAGCTCCGCCACGCCGGACAACGCGCGCGCGTAATCCTTGCCGACGGCCGGATCGATTCCGTCCCAGATCAGCGCGACGCGCGTGGCGTCGCGAGCGGCGTCTTGCGCCGCCTCGGCGTTGCGCGCCGCGACGATCCGCGTTCGATTCCGCAGCGCCGCCTTGCGCAGGCGCAGCCAGAACACCGGAGCGCGCTCGGCCGGAGACTCGCCGGCGATGACGATCACTTCGGCACCGTCCAGGGCGGAGAGCGGGGCCCCGTGCTCTCCCGGCGTCGCCTGTCGCTGCAGGCCTGCACGCCAGTCGAGATTGGCGACGCCGAGCGCACGAAAGACGCGCTGCAGCGCAAAGGCCTCTTCGTTGGTCAACCTTCCGCCGCCGATCGCCCCGATACTCGCCGGACCTCGCTCCGCGATCGCATGGCGTATCGCCTCGGCCCATAGGTTGATCGCGTCGTCCCAGCCGATCTGGACGAAACTGCCTCCCTTGCGGTAGAGCGGCTGCGTCAGCCGATCCGGCGATTCGTAGAAGCCGACGTTGTAGCGCCCGCGATCGCAGAGCCAGCCGTCGGAGATCGGGTCTTCTTCCACGAGCATCGTCCGCAACAGCTTTCCGTAGCGCACGTCCGCGAACTGCTGACACCCGACCGAACACTGCGTGCAGCTCGTCTTCGTGCGGTTTAGGTCCCAGGGCCGCGACTTGAATCGGTACGTCCGCGACGTCAGCGCGCCGACCGGACACAGCTCCGTCACGTTTCCGGTGAAGTTGTGGCGGTAAGGATGGCCGCTCGCGGTCGCGATGATGTCGCGCGCCCCGCGCTCCTTGACGACCAGCTGCTGCTCGTCGGCGATGATATCGTCGAAGCGAACGCAGCGCTGACAGACGATGCACCGCTCCTCGTCGAGGACGATCGTCGGACCGAGCTCCACGGCCTTGGGCTTGGACAGCTTCGGATCCGCGACGTCGGAGGTGCCGCGCGCATACGCCATCGCGTAATCTTGCAGGTCGCACTCGCCGCCCTTGTCGCAAATCGGGCAGTCCAACGGATGATTGACTAGGAACAGCTCCAGCACGACAGCGCGCGCCTCCTCGACGCGCTCCCCGCGCGTGTGCACGACCATGCCGTCTGCGGCCGCAGTGTTGCACGCGATCTGCAGCTTGGGCATGCCCTCGATTTCCACCACGCAGATGCGGCACAGCCCGGCGGGCCCCAGCTTCGTGTGGTAACAGTAGATCGGAATCTCTTGATTGACGGTCTTGGCGGCCTCGACCAGCAGCGTCCCCTTCGGGACCGTCACGGGCACGCCGTCGATCGTGAGATTGATCATCGCGCCACCGCTTCGACGATCCGCGATTTGAACGCATCGGGAAAACGCAGCATCACCGACTTCAGAAAGGGTTCGATCGAGTCGCCGAGCGCGCACAGGTTCAACCCGGTGATCGACCGCGAGACGCGCAACAGCATCTCGTAGTCACCCGGCACGCCGCGATGCTGGACGAGCCGCTCGAGGACACGCTCCATCCAGCTGCCGCCCTCGCGGCAAGGCGTGCATTGACCGCACGACTCGTGCGCGAAAAAACGCACGAGGTTATATGCCGCGTTCACGAAGTCCGTCGTGTCGTCGAAAACGACGAAGCCGCCGGAGCCAAGCATCGAGCCGGCCTTCGTCATGCTCTCGTAATCGTACGGCCAGTCCAGATGCTCCTCGAAGATGCACGCGGACGAACCGCCGCCCGGCTGCACGGCCATGAATTTGCGCCCCGGCCGCAGCCCGCCGGCGAGCTCGACGATCTCGCGCACGGTCGTGCCGAGCGGGACTTCGTAGTTGCCGGGATTGCGCACGTGGCCCGAGACCGAGACGATCTTGTAGCCCTTGCTGCGTTCCGTTCCGGCCGCAGCGAACCACTCCGCTCCCCGCTCGAGGATCGGCACGAGATAGGCGAGGGTCTCGACGTTGTTGACCACCGTCGGCATGCCGTACAGTCCCTCGACGGCCGGGAAGGGCGGCTTGAGGCGCGGCTCGCCGCGCTTTCCCTCGAGCGAATTGATCAGGCCCGTCTCTTCGCCGCAGATGTAGGCGCCCGCGCCACGCTGCACCGTGATCTGCAGGTCGTAGTCGGTGCCGAAGATCTTCGTGCCGAACAGCCCCGCGCGGCGCGCCTCCTCGAGCGCCGCGACGAATATTTCGTAGCCGCGCTTGAATTCGCCGCGAATATAAATGTACGCGTGATGGCACGCGATGCCGTAGGCCCCGAGCAGCATGCCCTCGAGCACCAAGTGCGGCGCCTCCTCGAGCAGCATGTGATCCTTGAACGTCCCGGGCTCCGCCTCGTCGCAGTTGCAGACGAGGTAGCGTGGGTACTTGTCTGCCGGTAGAAACGACCACTTCTTTCCCGTCGGAAACGCGGCGCCGCCGCGACCACGCAATCCGGATTTCTCGGCGAGGTCGAGCACGTCGGTGGATTGCAGCTCGCGCACCGCGCGCTCCCACTGCTTGTAGCCGCCGCGCTCGCGGTAGATGCCGACATCGCGCAGGTCCGCCTCGCCGATGCCGGCGGTCAAGACTTTAGTGACCGGCACGATCGGCCCGCTCTTCAATGCTCTCGACGACGGCGCGCGAATCCACGACCGCACGCTCGGTCGTACGTCCGAACATATACACGTCGCGATTGATGAGATGGTCGAGCATGATCGTTCCGCTCGCGTCGCCAAGTCCGCCCGGGTTGTCCGGGCTCTCGACCGCCACCGCTCCCGGCGACTTCCGACCCTTCGCGATCTCCCCGTCGGCCACGATCGCCCACGTCGCGTCCGGCGGCCGCGTCTGCACCATCGGTTCTACCGGATACGTGCCCGCGCGCAGCGCCGCGAGCAGCTCGTCGATCTTCTGCGGCGTCAGGTCGTACACAAACTCGAGGTTGACCTCCATGCACGTCGCGCGGTCGCAGGCGGCCAAACACTCCACCTCTTCGTACGAGAAGACGCCGTCCGGCGTCGTCTGCAGGTGCCCCACGCCCAGCTTCTCACGAAAGTAGGCCATGATGTCTTCCGCCCCGCTGATCGCGCACGCGAGGCCACGGCACACCTGGAGCATGTACTTCCCGACGGGGCGGCGATACAACAGCGTATAAAACGAGACGACCGCCTCGACCTCCGCCGGCGTCATCTCCAGCATCTCGGCCGCCGCGTGCACCGCATCGAGCGTCACGAATCCCTGATGCTTCTGGAAGACGTGCATCATCGGCAGCAGCGCCGAGCGCTTGTGCTCGTACTGCGCGATGAGCGAGTCGAATTCGGGCCGAAGCCGCTCGAGCAACGCCGCAAACTCCTTGTCGCTCATTCGTTCTCGGTGCCTGGCGCTTCGACGCGCGACATGATGCCTCGGAGTCGCTCGTCGCTCCGCCATCCGGGCTCCGCTCCTGCTGCGCGGCCGCCTCGCTCCCGCCATCCGTGGCTCCGCTCGGCGGTCCGAGCCTCCTCGGCGTCACGTCGCGCGCCTCGCCCAAGCGTCGGAATAGGTTCCGCATAAGGATCTTGCGCCGTTGCTCTCGCTAAGGAGAATGCACAATCCAATTTAACGATCGATGACACGCCAGCGACTTCGAGCTGTCGACGTGCCGATCCGGCGGCGTCTGAGCCGGCCGCGGAGCCATGGACGGCGGGAGCGGCCGCGAAGCCGCGCGACGCCGAGCGCCGGATGCGCGAGGCGAGCGTCCGCAGGGACGGCACGTCGACAGCGATGACGGAGCGGAACGAGCTCATCGGTCGACTTCTCCGAAGACGGGGTCTAGGGAGCCGATCATGACGACGAGGTCCGCGATGAGGTTGCCCGGGGCGATGCCCTTGAGCGCCTGCAAGTTGTAGAGGCTCGGCGGGCGCGTGCGTACGCGATACGGGCGGTTTTCGCCGTTGCTGACGATGTAATAACCCAGCTCGCCGCGCGGCGACTCGACGCTCTGATAGATGTCGCCGGGCGGCACGCGGAAGCCCTCGCTGATCAGCTTGAAGTGGTGGATCAGCGCCTCCATCGACAGCGCGATCGTCTCCTTCGGCGGCAGCGCGATCTTGGGATCGTCGATCATCACGGGGCCCGGCGTGTCCAGCCGCTTCCGCGCCTGCTGCACGATCCGCATGGACTGCTCCATCTCGTCTAGGCGCACGACGAAGCGCGCGTAGGCGTCGCCCTCCGTGCGCGTCGGCACGTCGAATTCGTACGTGTCGTAGCCGCTGTAGGGATACGCCCTGCGCACGTCGTACGCGATTCCGCTCGCGCGCAGGCTCGGCCCGGTGACGCTCCATTGCTGCGCCTCGTCGGACGTGAGAACTCCGACGTCGATCGTGCGATCTTGGAAGATCGGATTGGCCTGCAGCAGGCCGCGCAGCTCGCGCATGCGGCCGGGAAATTTTTCGATCAGAACGTCGAGCTTGGCGAGGTAGCCCTCGGGCAGGTCGCCGTTGCAGCCGCCGACCCGCATGTAGTTCGGGTGCATGCGCGCCCCGCCGTTGGCCTCTTGCAGATCCAGGATGTTCTCGCGCAGGTCGAAGCAGTAAAAGAAGACCGAGATCGCGCCGAGGTCGATGCCGTGCGTCCCGAGCCACACGCAATGAGACGCTATGCGCGTCAGCTCCATGTCCATGACGCGAATTGTCTGCGCTCGCTCCGGGATCCGATCGGTGACGCCGAGCAGTTTCTCAACGGCCAAGGAGTAGCACAACGCGTTGGATGACGGCGCCAGATAGTCCATGCGCTCGATGACCGTCTGTGCCTGAGTCCAGAACAATCCCTCGGCCGTCTTCTCGATGCCGGTGTGCAGATATCCGATCTCCGGATCGGCCGTCACGACGTTTTCGCCGTCGATCTCGAGTACGATCTGCAGCACGCCGTGCGTCGACGGATGCTGCGGCCCCATCGACAGCACCATAGTGTTGTCGCCCTGGCTGACGACTTCGGGCGATAGCGGCTTTGCGTAGACGCTCACGACTCGCGCGCCCGTTTCACTTGCTCTTGCAGCGCCTCGAGCGTGCGCCCCGTCGGCGGCGTACCCGCGACGACATTGCTCTTGTTCGCGAAGGCCGGGCGCGGAGCGCGCTCGCGCGCGGGCCCGCGCATCGGATAATCCTTGCGCAGCGGATGCCCTTCCCAGTCGCGCGGCATCTGGATCCGACGCAGATCGGAATGCCCGTCGAAGACAATTCCGAACAAGTCGTAGACCTCGCGCTCGGCCCAGTCCGCCGACTTCCACAGGTCCATGACCGTCGGCAGGTGCTCGTTCAGCTCCACGCCGCACAGCAACCGCATCCGCGCGGGCTTTCCGATTTCGTCGACGCCCGCCGGCGTTGGAGCGAGCTTGAGCAGGTGATACACGACGTCGAACCGCGGCACCCGGCGCAGGTAGTCGACGGCGCCGAGGTCCAGCAACATCAAGAAGCCGTCGCCCCGCAGCTCCTCCAGACGATCGCGCACGCGCGACGGCGCAACGCGCTCGATCGCCGCGTCATCGTTTGGCGGACGAAGGCTCGTAGGGTCGATTGCGGTACCGGCGATCGGCGGATTCTGCGTGCTCGGCATGGCGTCCTAAAGGGAAATCGGGTTCAAGCGGAAGCCACGATGCCGCCGCGGCCGCCTTCGCGGATCTGCTGCTGAATCAGGTTGACGGCGTAGAGCAGCCCGTCGGGCGTCGGTGGACAGCCCGGCACGTAAACGTCGACTGGAATGATCGTATCGACACCCTGTATGACGGCGTAGTTATCGAAGATGCCGCCCGAACTCGCGCACGCGCCCATCGAGATGACCCATTTCGGATCGGCCATTTGATCGTACAGGCGCTTGACGACCGCGCCCATCTTCTGCGAAACGCGCCCCGACACGATCATGAGGTCCGCCTGGCGCGGCGAGCTTCGGAAAACCTCCGATCCCAGCCGCGCGATGTCGTACTCCGACGAGGTCACGGTCATCATCTCGATCGCGCAGCATGCCAGACCCATCGTGAGCGGCCAGACCGAAGAGCTCTGGGCCCAGCGGGCGACGTCGTCGACGCGCGCCAGCATGAACTGTCCCGGGCTTACCGCCATACGAAGCCGCCCTTCTTCCACACGTATGCGTAGCCGATCGCCAGCACGATGATGAAGACGATCATCTCGAGCAGGCCGAAGACGCGCAGCGCGTGCATCTGCACGGCCCAGGGGAAGAACGACGCCGCCTCGACGTCGAAGACGACGAAGAGCATGGCGATGAGGTAGAACCGCACCGGAAAGCGACCGGCAACAGGCGACGTCGGCTCGACGCCGCACTCATATGCTTCTCGCTTGTGCGCGTTCGGCTTGGCGCGCGCGAGCAGACCCGGAAGGACGGTGAAGAACAGCGCCGCGGCGACCGCCACGCCGAGGAAGATTGCGACCGGACCGTACGGACTCATGGACCGTTAGAAAGTTGTGACAAACCATTGGTCTTACCTGTTGGGTCGGGGGGACGTCGCCGCGTCGGGACCGTACACTCGGGCATGCGGTACGCCGTTTTAGGAATGCTTCTGCTCTTCGCCCTGGGTGACGGCTGCTCGCCTCCGCCAAATGTCGTAGGCGTGCAAGACTTCGGGAGCGTCACCGGACGCGTGCTCGACGCGATGACCAACCGGCCGATTCCGAATGCGCTCGTCTCGGTCGGCTCGCTCTATGCGAGCCGTGCCGACGTAAACGGCGCCTTCACCTTGCGCGCGGTAGCCGGCGACCAGACGGTCACGGCGCGTGCCCCTGGCTACGTCACCAGTACCGCCGACACGACAATCAATAAGGATGCGACGGTGTCGATCGGCTACATCCGCCTGGTACCCCTCACCGCGCCGCAGGGTCAGCCGACGCTCGCGCCGCCCGCGACTCCGGCACCGAAGGCATCCGCCAGCCCGAGCACGTCCGCCGCGCCGAGCGCCTCGCCTGCGCCAAGCGCCTCGCTCATCCCGCCCCCGAGCCCCGCGGCGACGCCGGAAGGGTCAGCTAAGACGTAGCGTGGCGAGATCGAGGTCGTACTCGATCGAGCGATAGATGTCGTCGGGAATCTCGCCGGCCCGGCGCATCGCCACGATCGCCTCGCGTTCGGCCGCGAGCGCCTCTTTCTGGACCTTGCGATCGATGCGGGTCTCGCGTTCCTCGACCTGGCCCTCCTGATCCGACTTGCCGCGCAACACGTCGATGCGCTGCTGATATTCCTCGAGGACGCGATCGGCGATTTCCCTCTCCAGCGCGCTGCGGTGCTGCGCGCGATCGTCGCGCAGCCGTGCCATCCCGGCCTCGAGGGCGCGGATGCGCAGGCCGCTCTCGCGCCGATGGCCGCGGCTCGTTTCGGTGACGCCGAGCCGTTCGATCAGCGGGCCGAGCGTCAGCCCTTGCAACACGAGCGTGATGAACACGACGCACACGGTGAAGAAAATCATCACGCTGCGCTGTCCAAACGGCTGGTCGCCGAGCGTGTACGGCAACGACAGCGCGACCGCGAGCGACACGATGCCGCGCATGCCGGACCAACCCAGCACGACGACGGGCTGCCACGCCGGCATCGGATCGCGTTCGCGTAACCGGCGGTCGAGCAGTCGCGGCAGATACGTCGCCGGAAAGACCCACGCGATGCGCACGAGGATCACGGTCACGCTCACCAGCAGGCCGTACAGCGCGTAGTCGCGGACGTGCGGCTCGAGCGCCGCGAGGATCGCCGGCAGCTCGAGACCGATTACGAGAAAGGCGAACGCGTTGAGCACGAACGTCAACAGCCGCCATACCGCCGTACCGAGCACGCGCGTTTCGGGGTCGATGAAGCCCGCCGACCGCCGGCTGAGCAATATGCCCGCGCTTACGGCTGCAAGGACGCCGGACACGTGGAGTTCCTCGGCGGGCAGGTACGCGGCGAACGGCGCCAACAGGAAGACGACGCTCGCGATCATCGCGTCACCGAAGCCCAGTCGCCCGATCTGCCGCAGGATGGCCTCGAGCAAAAAGGCGGCGGCGATGCCTACCAGGATCCCCCCGGCCGCCACGATGACGAACGCGACGCTCGCCCGCGACAACGAAAACGCCCCCGACACGGCGGCGGCGAGGGCAAAGCGATAAAGCACCAGCGCCGTCGCATCGTTCATGAGGCACTCACCGCTGATGATCGCGGCGAGGCGATTCGGTATGGCGAGCCGTTCGAATATCGCTTCGGCGGCCACGGCATCCGGCGGCGAGACGATAGCGCCGAGCGTAAAGGCCAGAGGCCACGTGAACTCCGCCTGGGTCGCGTGCACGACGGCGGCGACCACGACCATCGTGCAGATCACGAGTCCGACCGCGAGGAAGCTGACCGGACGCGCGTTGCGCCGCAGCGCGACCCAATCGGTCGACCAGGCCGCGCTGTAGAGCAGCGGCGGCACGACGAGGAGCATGATCGTGTCCGGCTCGATATGCGGCCGCGGCAGATGCCGCGTAAATGCGAGCGCAATCCCGCCGAGGGTAAACGAAATCGGATAAGGGATGCGCAATCGCTTCGCTAGGACCGCGAGCACGACCACGGCGGCGAGGAACGTGACGAGGACCGACGCCTGCGCCACTATTCGCCGTCGATGGGTAGGCCCACGGCGCGGAGGTCCAGCGCGTATCCCGCGACGACGAGGTACACGCTCCGCGCGCGCTTGGCGAGGCGCTGCACCATGCGGCCCATCGCGTCGCGAAAGAGCCGCCCGGATAGTGCGACCGGGACGACGTCCCATCCGATCTGCTCGCTGACCACGACGACGTGGGCGGGCGAGGCGAGCAGCACGTCGACGAACTGCGCCGCCTCTTCGTCGATCTGGGACGCCAGCACGGAGTAATCGATCTCGAGCAGGTCGATTCTGGCCGCGATGCGTGCGGCCAACCACGTGCCGAGCGCGTCGACGAGAAGGCACGCATGCGGCGAGGCGTCGCGGAACAGCGCGAGCTGCGCTTCGTGCGTCATGCCGGCGGTCTCGACGGTACGCCACGACGCGGGCCGCTCGAGAACATGGCGCGTCATCCGAGCGCGCCACTCGGCGTCCTCCGGCTCCCCGGCCGCCGTCGCGACATACGTCACCTCGCGTCCGCTCGTCGCTGCGAGCCGCACGCCGAACGCGCTCTTGCCCGAGCGCACCGGACCCGTGATGAAGATGACGGCCATTGCAACGTGTTTTCGACTCCGGGCGGCTTGCCGCCCCGTTCTGCCGAACGTCTCTACCGTCTCATGCTCAACGCCTTGGTTATCGCAATCGGCATCGTCGTCATCCTGGCAACGCTCAACGACGCCTTTCAAACGGTAGTCGTACCGCGAGCCACCGGAAGACGGTTTCGCATCAGCTATTACTACTGGCGTGCGATGTGGCGCCTATGGCCCAGACTCGCGTGGCGCTTTTTCGCCGCGTACGGCGATCGGCGGGAAGATTTTCTGGCGGTCTTCGCGCCATTCATGCTCGTCTCAATGCTGGCGATGTGGGTCGCGCTGCTGATCTTCGGCTTCGCCCTGGTCCTGTGGGGCTTGCGCGGCGGCATCGCGCCGGCGCACGAGACGTTCGGTACGATGCTCTACTTCGCGGGGACGTCGCTGCTCACGATCGGCTTCGGAGACGTTGTCGGCCGATCCGGCGCTCGCGCGGCTCGTCTCGCTTCTCGCGGGCCTCGCCGGCCTCTCGTTTTTGTCGATCATGACCGCGTTTCTGTTCGCGACGTTCGGCTCGTTTCAGCAGCGCGAGAAGTTCGTGGTCACCATCGGCGCGCGCGCCGGTACGCCGCCCAGCGGCGTCAACCTCTTGGCCATCGCCGGCTACTCGCTAACGCGTGAAGACTTGCCCCAGCTCATGATCCAGGCCCAGGACTGGGCCGCCGCCGTCATGGAGAGCGTTCTCGCCTATCCGATGCTCGCGTACTTCCGTTCGAGCCACGACGATCAGTCGTGGGTCGGAACGCTTGGCACGCTGCTGGACGCCGCGACGGTGCTCATGACGACGGTCGACGGAGTTCGCGACGGCCAAGCGCGCATTTTTTACAACGTCGGCCGGCATGCGACGATCGACCTGTCGCGATACTTCCGCCTCGACACCTCCGCGGCGTCTGCGGGCATCGAGCGTGAAGAGTTCGAGCACGCGTGCGATAGGCTGGTCGCCGCCGGTTACAAGCTCTACAACCGCGACGAAGCCTGGGAGCGCTTCGCCAACATGCGCTCGTCCTACGCGCCGCAGCTCAGCGCGATGGCCGCCTTCTTTCAGATTCCGCCGCTGCAGTGGATCGGCGATCGCTCGGCGATCACCGTTTCGGCCCACGGCGGATTCAAAATCCGTGATCGGCGTCCGAGCGATGGAGAAACCGCTTGACGTCGTCTATCGGCACGGCGAAGCCAATGCTGGGTTCGTCGTCGAAGCGCGACTCGGCCACGCCGATTACCTCGCCGGTGTCGGCGATGAAGATCGGAGCGCCGCTCTCTCCCGGCACGATCGGGAGCGTCACCTCCAGTGCGTCCTTACGAATCGAGGAGAGGCGCCCCGTGCCCAGCGACGTCGCCAAGCCGAGATCCTCGTCGTCGAACTCGTCGGGAACCGGATAGCCGAGTATCCCGAGCTGGCGTCCGACGTCGTCTTGCAAGCCGGACGACGAGCCGAGGGCGATCGCCGGCACAATCCGGCGCGGCGTCCGCAGCAACGCGAGATCGCGATCGGCGTTCGACTTTACGACGCGCGCAGGCGCGGACCAGCGGTTGGCGACCGTGATGCGCAGGTCCCATGCGCCTTCGATCGCGTGCTGCACCGTCAATACGTCGCTGCCCCAGCTTCCGCTCGCAACGACGAAACCCGTCGCGTACGCGTCGTCGTAGCGATCCTTCTTGTGTTCGGGCGGTACTTTCATCGAGAGCAGCACGACGGCGGGGCGCAGCCGCCGCGCCGCCGCGACGAACGCGTCGTCGGGATGCCGGCCGCTGCAGCCGAACGCCGCGAGCGCGGTGAGCGTTAGGCAGAGCGCGGTGATGTGGCGCATCATGCCGGCGCCGTCACGAGCTGCGCCACCGCGGCGCGCAACTGCGCCAGTCCTGCCCCGGTGAGCGCGCTGACGTAGAGCGCGTCGGCCTCGCCGGCGGCATTCGGAACGAGCCGGTCGCGACTTGTTGAAGACCGTCATCCGCGGGGTTCCGTCCAGGTGCAGTTCGTGCAGGATCGCGTCGACTGCGCTGCGCTGGCGAAGCCACTGCGGATTGCTTGCGTCGAGCACGTGCAGCAGCAGGTCGGCCTCCTCGAGCTCTTCCAGCGTCGCCCGAAAGGCGTTGATCAGATCTTCGGGGAGGTCGGTAATGAATCCGACGGTGTCCGCGAGCCGAACGTACGCGCCGGGCGCGAGATAGGCGCGTCGAATCGTCGGATCGAGCGTCGCGAAGGGTTGGTCGGCGACGTGCGCGTTGCTACGCGTCAGCGCGTTGAGCAGCGACGACTTGCCGACGTTCGTATAGCCGACGAGCGCGACGAGCGGCTCGCGGCGCGGCGACGCGCGCCGCACGGCCCGCTGGCGTCGGACGCCGCCGAGCAGCCGGCGCAACACGGCGATGCGCGCGCCGATGCGGCGCCGGTCGATCTCGAGTTTCGTTTCGCCGGGTCCGCGGGTTCCGATGCCCCCGCCCAGACGGGACAGGTCGGCGCCGACGCCGATCGAGATTCGACTGCCGGTAGCGCAGCTGCGCGAGCTCGACTTGCAGCTTTCCCTCGCGACTGCGGGCGTGGCGCGCGAATACGTCGAGGATCAGCATCGTGCGGTCGACGATCGGCACCGGAACGATCTTCTCGAGATTGTTGCGCTGACGCGGGCGAAGGTCGTTGAGAACGAGTAACAGCTCCGCGCGGACCTCGCGCGCGCGATCCGCGATCTCGTGGGCCTTGCCGCTTCCCACCAGCGTCGCGGGATCGATCCGATCGCGGCGCTGCACGATACGCTCCAGTATCCGGGCTCCGGCTGCCTTTGCGAGCGCCTCGAACTCGTCCAGCTCCGGCTCGATGGAGCGGTGCTCGACGCGGCTGTCACGGCGACGACGATGGCGCGTTGCGTCATCGCTGTGCCAGGGGAGCGATGCGTTCGAGGAGCCGCGCAACGCCTTCGTTGTAGTTCGGCCCCGGCCGCTCGAAGACGTCCGGATCGATCGCATAGACGCGCCGTAGACGCACCGCTCGAGGCTGCGCCACGGCTCGCGGTCCGCCAGTGCCTCGAGGTGCGCGGCCGGGTCGGTAACGAGCAGATCGGGCTGATCGCGCAAAAGCGCCTCGGCGCTGTACTCGCCGTACGCGGCGCGGAGATCGGCGGCCGCGTTGCGTGCCTCCCGCGAGCGCGATCAGCTTGGTGATGTACGAGCCTGACCCCGCGGTCCAAATCGGGCCGCTGCCGAGCACGACGAAGACGCTGGGGCGACGCGCGAAGCCGCGCGTGCGCTTCACGAGCGCCGCGGTCTCGCGCTGCAGGCGTCCGATCGTCGCAGCGGCCTCGCGTTCACGTCCGGTCAGGGCGCCGATCGCACGCAGGTTCGAGAAGATCTCGCCGTACGTGTCGTCGGGGAGCAGAGAAAACCGGAAAGTGCGCCCGCCGCAGCGGCTCGACGCATTCGGGCCTGCGCCGGGATTCCGATGATGGCGCTCGGGCGCAGCGCCACGATCGCTTCGACGTCGACGCTGCTCGCGTCCGCGACGCGCGGCAGGCGTTGCGCCGCGGCGCGTCGGTGTACGCCGAAACCGGCGCGAGCTGTCGGCCGGCGCCGATCGCGTAGAAGTCGTCGGCGAACGACGGGATCAGCGTGACGACGCGCCCGGCGGTGTGCGAGGGCCGCGTCCGCACGTCGTCCGCGCCGCGGGCGCAGGCGCACAGCAGAAGGACTATGGGTAGGATCGCGATCTGCGCACGCATGAAGAGCCCTAACGAGTACGCAGCCGCGCGCGTCCCGACCTCTGAAGGAGGCGGCGCGGCTTTCCCGCAAGTGCGTCCGTCACGTTTGCGCGGGAAGCCGGTGTGACGCCGGCACGGTCGCGCCACTGTATGCGGGGAGCCGCCCGACGCCACTTTCTGAATCAACTCGGATGGGAAGGCGCGGGCACCGGCGATGAGCCGCGAGTCAGGATACCGTCGCAGACGCTGCTAGCATAATCCGCCTCGCGCTAAGGAAAGGATTGCGATGGTTCCGATACTCGCCGCGATACTCGCGGCCTCCCCGACGCCCGTCGGCATCGCCGACGGCCGTACCAGAGATCGCACACGTGGTGACCAGCGACCGCGGCGCCGAATCCGCGGCGCGCGCGGCCCGTACGACCTACGTCGTCACGGGCGCGCAGATCGCGCGCGACGGCGACGTCACGATCGCGGACGCGCTGGCGCGCGTTCCCGGCGTAAACGTCGTTCCGTACGGCGCCTTCGGCTCGGCCGTTTCCGTCGGCATCCGCGGCAGCTCGTCGCAGCAGGTCCTCGTCTTGATGGACGGGCTGCCGATGGCCGGCGCGCAGATCGACGACGTCAACCTCGAGGACCTTTCGACCAGCGGCGTCGATCGCATCGAAGTCGTCGAGGGCGGGGGCTCGACCCTTTACGGCTCGGGATCGATCGGCGGCGTCATCAATATCATCACCGCGGCACAGCCGCCGCGCAGCACGGCGGTCGCGTCGACCGGATCGTTCGCACAGCAGACGTATGCGATCACGACACCGTACGTGTCGTTCTCGCGCACGTACGCCGACAACGACTACTCGGTCGTGAACGCGCCGAACCGGCAGAACGCTCAGGCCGGCTTGACGGCGGTCAGCGCCCGCTACTCGCACGCCGCCGGCGCGGTGGATCTCACGCTGACCGGCAACATCGACGACGCGCACGCGGGAGCGCCCGGCGAGCTCGACTTCTTCTCGCCGACCAGCGAGGAGAACAACGTCGACCGCAACCTGCGGCTCGTCGCGCAGCACAAGGGCGCCCGCTCGGCGACGTCGCTCGAGCTGGGCGACTCGTCGGAAGATCTATCGTACACCTGCAATACGCCGGTCGATCCCAGTTGCCCGAACGCGTCCTTTCCGACTCCGGCGCCCGGCATGACGTCGAACCCGCCCTACGCGCAGATACTCTACGATCAGCGCTGGATGGCGAGCCTGCGCAACGTCGTCGGCGACGACCGGTCGCGTCTGGTCTACGGCGTCGATCTGATGCGCGGCATCGCGCGCGTCGATACAGGCACCGGCGGCGGGTCGCCGCTCGCGGCGGACAATGCGCCGATCTTCGACACGTACGCACAGACCGCGGCGTACGTTCAGTCGCAGTGGTTTGCGGGTAACGGCAATGAGATCTATGCGGGCCTGCGAGCCGAGCGCGACGGCGGGGTCGGCGGCGCATACTCACCCTCCGTCGGCAGCATCCTCCATCTTCTCCCCGAACTCACTCTGCGTCTCAACGCCGCAACCGCGTTTCGCGCGCCGACCGCCGAAGAGCTGTACTATCCCGGTTTTTCCAACCCGAATCTGCAGCCCGAACGGACTCGTGTGGGCGACGCGACCTTCACCGTGCCCGCGCCGTGGGGAGATATCGCGTTGGGCTGGTTTACGACGAGTGGGACGAACCTGATCGTTTCCCCGCCGCCGACGTATGTGCCGCAGAACGTCGGGCGCGCCTCTATCCAGGGCCTGGACCTCGTGGCGAAGGCGCGCACGTTCTACGGATGCGTCGCGAGTCTGGGGGTCACCAATTTGTATCGCGCGCAAGACCTCATCACGTCGACACGGCTCCCAGGACGCGGCCCGGTCTTCGCGGTCACGCTCGCTCTGCAGTACGAAGCTCCGGCCAACCGTCGCTTCGACGGCTTCACGATCCAGGCGCTAACGCAGGGACCCCAGGAGCAGCCCGATCCGTTTCTGTCGCCGGCGTTTTCCGTGTATCAGCCCTCAACGTTCACCAATGTCGAGGCCTATCTCGGCTATCGATTGACGCCGGCGCTGATCCTCGCGCTGCGCGGCTACAATCTCGGAAACGACCGCTACGCGCTCTATGCCGGCTATCCGATGCCGGGGCGCTCGCTGCGCGTGGAGCTGCGCAGCAGGTAAACGGGACGCATGAAGGGCGTGGCGCTCGTTATGATCCTCGCGGCCGCAGCGGCGGCGGGCATGCTCGTGGGCGGCACGCCGCTGCCGGCCGCGCAGATCGTTTGGGCGCTCGCGCATCCGCACGAACCGGGCGTCGTCGGCACGATCGTGTGGCAGCTCCGCCTTCCGCGCGTGTGCGTCGCGGCGACGGTAGGCGCATCGCTCGCGTTGTGCGGCGCGATGTTGCAAGGCATGCTCCGTAACCCGCTGGTCGATCCGTACCTGACCGGCGTCAGCGCCGGAGCGGCGGCGGCGATCGCCATCGCGATCCTGGGCGGCGCATCGCCGGCCGCGACGCCCGCCGTCGGCTTCATCGCCGGGCTCGGCGCCGCGCTGCTCGTGGCGGCGTTGGCGCGCCGCGGCGGCGGAATCGACGCCAACCGCCTGATACTTTCGGGCGTCTCGCTATCGACGCTCTTCGCCGCCATCGTCACGCTCGCGCTGATTCGCGCGCAATCCGGCAACTATGCCAGCACGATCGTGGCCTGGCTCGCGGGATCGATGGCGGGTCGCGGCTGGCGCGAGCTCGAGGTTGTCGCGCCCTACGTGGCGGCCGGCGCGCTCCTGGCGGCCTGGGTCGCGGCGCCGCTCAACGCGTTGCGCGTCGGTGAGGTTCGCGCGCGCTCCGTCGGCGTCGGCGTCGATCGGGCTCAGTGGATCATCCTCGCGGCTTCCTCGCTGCTGGCCGCGAGCAGCGTCGTGCTCGCCGGGCTCGTCGGTTTCGTCGGATTGATCGTGCCGCACCTCGCGCGGCGCCTCGTCGGCTCGGACGCGCGCGTCCTGCTGCCCGCGTGCGCCGCCATCGGGGCGATCCTGTGCATCGTCGCCGACGCGATATGCCGGCGCATCGTGGCACCGGCGGAGCTCCCCATCGGCGTCTTGCTCGCGTTCATCGGGGTGCCGACGTTCCTGTATCTATACCTGAGGCCGGCGGTGCGCTCGAGCTCGGGGGTCCGCGGTTGATCGAGCTGCGCGGCGTCGGGCTTCGCATCGGCGGTCGCGATCTGCTCGACGGCATCGATGCGCGCATAGCGGGCGGCGAGATCGTCGCGCTGCTCGGCGCGAACGGCGCCGGGAAGACGACGCTGCTGCGCGCGATTGCGGGCCTCCATCCCGCCGCCCGCGGCACGATCGTGCTGGACGGGCACCCAAACGCGCGGCTCGGAGCGTTCGATCGCGCCAAGCTCGTCGCGCTCGTAACGAGCGACGAAATCTTACTCGACGCGCTCCTCGTTCGCGACGTCGTCTCGATCGGCAGATTTCCGTACCACCGCTGGTGGGAATGGCGCGAGCGATCGAGCGACGAGACGGCGGTAGCGCGCGCGCTGTCGGCCGTGCGAATCGAGCCGTTCGCCGGGCGCCTCTTCTCGACGCTCAGCGCGGGCGAACGCCAGCGCGTCTGGATCGCGCTCGGCCTCGCGCAGGAGACGCCGATCGTGCTGCTCGACGAGCCGACGAGCCATCTCGACGTGCGCGTAGCTCACGATATCCTCGCGCTGCTGCGCGGGCTGGCGCAGGCGGGCAAGAGCGTGGTCTGCGCGCTGCACGACGTCAACGAGGCGGCCGCCTACGCCGATCGGATCGCGTTGCTGGGCGAGGGATCGCTACTCGCGATCGCGCCGCCCGAGGAGATCCTTACCGGCACGCTGCTCGAGCGCGCCTACGGCATCGCGATGGAGCCCGTGCGGCTGCCGGACGGACGGCTCCGGGTATTCGCTCGCGAGCGGTTCAGTGCGTCAACAGACGCACGTCGGAACCCAGCACCCAACGTGTGAGGCCGCGCTGCGGGCCGTTCGAAATGACGACGCCGATCGCGTCATCGGGCTCGTGGAAGATCGGCGATTCGACGTAGCCCGCAACGCACGTAACCACTACGGCGCGCGTTCCGGGCGACGCGAGCACTGCGTGCGCCAGCATCGCCTGCGCCTCGTCGAACGACGCCGCGTGATACTCGCGCAAGCGCTCGCGGGAGTCCCAGACCAGCACCGAGGGATCGTCGGTCCTGCTATATAGCACGACGTGCTCGCCGCGGTGCAGCCGGCAATCGGCGGACGCGAACGCGAGCGTCGCAGGCAGGAGCAGGAGCAGCGCGAGCGCGGCCTTACGCATCGTCCGGCCCCGAACTTCCGACTCGGATCACCAGCACTGCCAGGTCGTCGCGCACCCGGTTGCCGGCCCGAGCCCGCACCTGTGCGACCAGCTCGTCGGCGAGCGCCTGCGCGTGCGGACTCCCGCGCGCGATGAGATCCAATGCACCGCGCTCCGTGAGCTGCGCGCCGGAGCGGTCGCGTACTTCGGTCAGACCATCCGTCGTGAGCACCAGCGTGTCGCCGGGGCGCAGGTCGATCGACTCGTCTCCGAACGGCTCGTTCATCACGCCGAGCACCGGCCCCGTGATCGCCAGCGGCGTGACGCCCGAAGCGTCGCGAACGTATGCGCAGTCGTGTCCGGCGCTGCCGTACTCCATATGGAACGTGTTGGTGTCGAGAAGGCCGATGAACATCGACACGAAGAGGTACGGATTCCCGACGGCCTTGGAAAAAGCGGTGTTGAATTCGTCCAAGATCGCCGCCGGGTCGCTCTTGCGCAGCGCGATCGCGCGAATCGTGAACTTGATGAACGCGGTCAGAACGGCCGCATCCACGCCCTTGCCGCTGATGTCCGCGATCAGCACGAGGGCCCGGTCCTGGGAGAGGCGGTAGACGTCGAAGATGTCGCCGCCGACGGCCATGTGAGCCGTCGCCGAGAGATACGCGCTTCCGACCTCGCAGTGCGGGAGCGGCACGGATTCGCTGCGGAATGCCCGCTGCAAGATCTTGCTGACCGCGCGCTCCTCTTCCAGCTCGCGGTTGAGTCGCGTGCGATAGGTGTTGAATAGAATCGCGAGCAGTCCGAATACGCTGACCCAGAACGCGCGCACCCACGACGATCGGTCGAGCTGCTCCTGGGTGCTACGCACCAGAGCCGAGTCGGTATTCGCTAGCGCCTGGCGGATCGCGGCGACGGTTCCGGTCTCATAATCCGAAAAGAGCTTGTTGCGCTTGTCGAGCGCGTCGAGCCGCTCGCCGGGATTGCGCAGCAGCGGCGCCGCCACTTCTCTGCGCCACTCGGATTGGAGGTGCCCGTACGCGCCGAGCAATTGGTCGGCGGCCGCGAGGTGCTGGTCGCGGAGCGTCTGCCGGATCGCGTTCTCCTTGGCATCGTATCCGGCGGCGGCCTGGCGATACTGGCTTACGTAGAACGGATCGCGCGTGAGAGAATAGCCTCGCAGCGAATTCTCTTCGTCGATCTGCAGCCGCAGCAGCTCTTCCAAGTCGATCTGAGCCTGCTGAATCTGTGACTCGCGAGCGAATGTGCTCGCGATCTGACCACGCGTCTCGAAACTGCCTTGTACGGCGAAGACGAGAGTCAATACCAGGAATACCGTCAATAACAGCGTCCCGGTGACGCTCGCGAGAGGCGCGTTTTTCATAAAGGCGTCACACAGAGCCGGTCGAAGAACCGCTAGCTGTGCGCAGTCTAGTCGAGCCCACGATATTCAAATCCTACGACGTTCGCGGCGTTTATCCGTCCCAACTCAACGAAGACGTGGCATATGCCATCGGACGCTGTTTCGTGCCTCTACTCGGCTCGCAGCAAATGTCGGTCGTCATCGGACGCGACATGCGCCCCTCGGGGCCGGCAGCTCGGCGATGCCTTCGCTCGCGGTGCATGCGACGCCGGCGCGCGCGTTGTGGACATCGGAATGGTCTCCACGGACGCGCTCTACTTCGCGGTGGGCAAGTTTTCGTTCGACGGTGGAGTGATGATCACGGCCTCGCACAATCCGGCCGAGTACAACGGCATGAAGTTCACGCGCGCGCAGGCGCAAGCGATCTCGCTGGACACGGGTCTCGCGGAGATTCGCGAGCAGGTCGTTCGGCACGAGCTTCCGCCGAAGGCTGCGACGGCGGGGAGCATCTCGCAGCGCGACGTCTTGGACGACTTCGCGCAGCACTGTCTTTCCTTCGTCGACGTCTCCAAGATCAAGCCGCTGCGGATCGCAGTGGACGCGGGCAACGGAATGGCGGGGGAGACGATCCCGCACGTCTTCAAATTCCTTCCCTGCGACGTCGTGCCGCTCTACTTCGAGCTCGACGGCAAGTTTCCGAATCATCCTGCGAGCCCGATCGAGCCGGAAAACATGCTGGATTTGCAGGCCGAGGTCCGCAAGCGCGGCTGCGATCTCGGCGTGGCCTTCGACGGCGATGCCGACCGGATGTTCATCGTGGACGAGAATGCCGGGCTCGTCGACGGCAGCACGGTGACGGCTTTGGTCGCGCTGAGCATGCTAAAGAAGCATCCCGGTACGAAGATTCTCTATAACCTGATCTGCAGCCGCAGCGTGCCGGAGCTCATCGCCAAGGCCGGAGGCGTTCCCGTGCGCTCGAAGGTCGGCCACTCGATCATCAAAGCCGTGATGCGCGAACAGGACGTCGTCTTCGGCGGCGAGCACAGCGGACATTTCTATTTTCGCGATAATTGGTACGCCGACTCGGGAATGATCGCGTTGCTCTTATGCCTGGAGCTGTTCAGCGAGGCCGGGAAACCGGTCAGCCAAGTGATCTCGCCCATTGACACGCGCTTTCGCTCGGGAGAGATCAACAGCCGGGTCGCGGACGTCGCGGCGAAGCTGCGCGAAATCGAGAAACGTTACGCCGATGGCGACGTCGATCGCCTTGACGGCGTCACGATCTCTTACCCGGGCTGGTGGATGAACGTGCGGCCATCCAACACCGAACCGCTGCTGCGATTGAACGTCGAGGCCGACACGCGGGCGCTCATGGAGCAACGCCGCGACGAGGCTCTCGCGCTGATCCGCCGAATGCCCGTTTAACGATGCCCGGACTGATTCTTGGACCAGCTTTCGTCGCCGTGGGCGATGGAACGTCGACGTTCGGGCGGTTAGAGATACGAGACGGGCGCATCGGCGGCGTGCTGCCCGCCGACGGACCGGCGGACTGCGCGTTGCCGCCGGGCACGAGCATAGCTCCCGGTTTGATCGATCTGCACACCAACGGTGCGAGCGAATATCTGTTCAACCGCGATCAGGGCAATGCCGTCGGCGTCGCGGGCGCCGAGTACGCTCGAATGGGGGCAACCGGCTTCGTCGCCGGCGTGATGACCGCGCCGTGGGAATCGATGCTGCACGCGGCGTCGGAGATCGTCGAAGCGGCCAACCAGCTGGAGGAGGACGCGCCGCAGGGCGCACGCTGCCTCGGCGTGCACTTCGAAGGTCCGTTTCTCAATCCGAAGTTTCGCCGCATACATCGTCACGAATGGCTCCTGGACGCCGGCGCGGCGCACGCCCAGGAGATGGTGGATGCGTGCAAGGG
Source organism: Vulcanimicrobiota bacterium (assembly GCA_963736475.1). Taxonomy (GTDB): domain Bacteria; phylum Vulcanimicrobiota; class Vulcanimicrobiia; order Vulcanimicrobiales; family Vulcanimicrobiaceae; genus Cybelea. Next base: position 77,682 of record CAVTOQ010000009.1, read on the forward strand.
AGCGTGTCTCCTCGTCACGATGGCACCCGAGGTCGTGGGCGCGAGCGAGGCGCTGCGCGTCTTCGTGGAAAACGGCGTCGTCTGCTCGGCGGGCCACACGGCTGCGCGCTATCGCGAGGGAATGCTGGCGATCGGATTGGGCTTCCGCTCGCTGACGCACGCCTTCAACGGTATGCCGCCGCTCGACCACCGCGATCCCTCGATCTTGGCCGCCTTCATCCAGGACCGCCGCACGCTCGTGCAAGTCATCTGCGACGGGATTCACGTGTCGCCCGTTATGGTCGACATCCTCCATCGCACACTCGGGGACCGCGTCGTCCTCGTGACGGACCACATGCCCGCCTCGGATCCCGGCTATCACATCGAGGGCGGAGTCATGCGTTCGGCGGACGGCACGATCGCGGGCAGCGCGCTGCGTATGGATGACGCGCTGCGCAACTACATGTCCTACGCGCAGATTCCGTTCGCTCAGGCGATCGTCGCCGCCACCTACGCTCCGGCGCGCCTCATTCGGCACGAGACCGATCTGGGTCGCGTCACGCGCGGAGCGCGAGCCGACCTGTCCTTTTGGGACCATGACTACCAGGTCATCGGGACGATGGTCGGCGGCCGCTTCGTTTACAACGCGCTCGAAGTCGCGGTCTAGGGACTATCAGCCGAGCGATTCGGCGGGGAGTTCCTCGCCGGCGCTCGACGCCCTCGCCTCGTGCATCGCCGAGCGCAGCATCGTGACGGCGGCGTACAACACGACGACGACGACGAGCCATCGCACCCACACCAGCGGCAACGACTTGACCAGATAGGCTGCGATCAGGACGCCGGGTACGCCGCCGAGCGTCAATCCGAGCGCGGCCCGCATCGAAAACGCGCCGAATTTGATGAAGCGGAGGCTCGCTACGGGCATGAGGAATGCGCAGGATCCCATCATGATCGGAAACGCGGCGATTGGACTCATGCCGAGCAGGCTCACCATGATCATGCACGGCGCGTATAAACCGATGCCGATCGTCATGATCGCGCCGAGGCAGAAGCTGACGAAGATCCCGATCCAGAGCCGAGCGCCTTCGAGCCCGAGCGCCGTGCCGCTCAAGCCGAAGTGACTTCCCCGCAGGTTGCCGAGAACGAACAGCACCGCTGCGGCGACAGTGCCGTCCCCATGCCGATCTGGACGTAACGCCGCGGCAGGCGGGCGACGAAACCGGCGCCGAGCCACGCGCCGACGACCGAAGCTGCGATGAGCAAGAGCAGAGTGGGCGGCTCGACGGCGACGATCACGATGAAGATCGCGGCCTCTGCGATCGTTGGAAGGGCGTGACCGACGTTGAGCGTACCCGGTATGCGCTCGTCGGGGACGAAGCGGAGAAACTTGAACAGCGACGTCGTCGTGGCGAACGAGCCGATGCCCAGCGTATCGAAGAAATTGGTGATGAAGCCAATACCGACTGCGATCGCGGCGGCCACGGGACTTGGCGGCGCCAGACGCTGGCGGAGCAATGCGCGGCCCAAAGCGACGATCAGCACGAGAGCGACGACGGCCAGGCCGATATACAGGATCGTGCGTAGCGTCATTGCGACCAGACGGTACGCCCACAACGCGCCGCGGCCTGCAACGAACAGCGTATCCCCGTCGAGTGCAAGACCCCGGCCGTAGAGCTCGGACGGGATGGAGAGGCGTCCGGCGTTGCGTCCGCTGCGAAGGTCGAACGCCGCGACCGCGCCCGTTGTTTCCGCAACGAGAACCTCTCCGCGCCAGATAGCGGGTTCCTCGTAGATGCCGTTGGTGGCGACGCGCCAGAGTACGCTGCCGTTGTTGCAATCCAGCGCCACCAGCTCTCCCTCGGTCGGGCTATGAAAGAGCGGGACGACGATAGTGCCGCCGCTCGCCGCCGGCGTTCCGATCGATTGCATCCAGCGCATTGCACGCACCAGCTGGCGCTGCCAGAGAACCGCGCCGGTACGCTCGTCCAACATGACGTACCGCGAGTTCTTCAGCGTCACGCCGACGCCGCGAGTTCGACGACCGCGAATCGTGAGCGTGAACAGATCCGGGGCGGTGAAGACGTCGAAGTCGTTCGCGTCGTGCGCCAACAGCTGCCGCGCCCAGTGCCAGTGGCCGGAACGCGGGTCAACGGCGATGACCGAGTCGGTGTACGGATCGGCGCCCGGCGGCGGATCGCTCATCGGCGTTGGATTTCCCGTACCGATGAGGACGAGGCCGCGACGTGAATCGACCGCCGGAGTCCCCGAGATGCCGCCCCCGGTGCCACGATAGCGCACGGGAGAGAACGACCAGACCGGGGCGCCCGTCGCCGCGTCGAGCGCGATCTCGCGTCCAGTGTCGGTCGGTCGATCGGCGATCACGTCGGTACTGAAGAGAACGAGCCCGTCGGCCAGCGCCGGCGAAGCGAACGTATCGTCGTTTTTGGCGATCGAGCAGATGCGCCGCCTCCAGCGGCGCGTTCCATCGAGTGCGCCGAAGGCCGCGGCCTCGCAGCTTCCGCTCACCGCATAGGCAACGCCGCCGCGAACGACAACCGAGGAAATCACGCCGCGCGGATTGCCGTACGTTTCGTCGGGGTTGGCTCCCAGCGACGCGCGCCAGCGCACGCGTCCGTCGCGTTCGTCGAGCGCGAGCACGTCGCCCAACGTCGTGCCCTCGTAGACGATGCCGCGCGCAACCGTCGGAATGCCGAGAAACCAGCCGCGCTCCGCGTGCGTCCAGAGATGCATGAACGCGACGGCGAGCAGCGCCAGCATCGCAGGCCCTTAGAGGAGCCTTATGAGGCTGCGAGTTCCCGCGTCGCCGCCGCGTTGAAGTAGGCGGCCCGCGGGTGATGCATGACGATAGCCGCGGTGGACTGCTCGGGGACGATCTGAAACGCCTCCGTGAGCGTGACGCCGATGCTCGCCTCGGCATCGAGCAGCGCGAAGACGATCTCGTGCTGGCGCAGGTCGGGGCACGCGCCGTAGCCCCACGAATAGCGTTTTCCACGCTCTTCCTCGAGACCCAAATTCGCGCCGGATGCGGCGGTGCGTGTACTCGGCCAGCGCCTCGGCCGACTGCACCGAGAACCCGTGGAGGAAGTACGACTCGCTGTACTCGCCCCCGGCCTGCAGTGCCGCCGTGCTCGCGGACGCATTGCTTCCTACCGTGACGATCTGCAGCGCCACGACGTCGGTCGCGCCGCGCTCCCCCGGCTCGCGCAGGTAATCCGCGAGGCTAAGGTGCTCGCCGCCAACCTGGCGCGGAAACGTCATCCGTGCCAGCTCGCGGGTCGCATCGCTCGGGTCGAACAGGATCACCTCGTCGCCGAGACCGGCCGCGGGAAAGTACCCGTACACGACGCGCGGCTGCAGCACACCGTCGCGCAGTGCCTCGGTTTGATAGCGGAGCAGACGCGGCGCGAACTCGTCGGCGACAACTCGTTCGAACGCGGCGCCTTTGAGGTTCGAGGCGCCCCACGACAAACGGTAGAGGCTGCGCAGATCGAAGCAGGGCCAGACTTCCGCGAGATCGATCGCGTCGAGAGTCCGCGCTCCCCAGAAGGGCGGCTGCGGCACGTTCACGCGCTCGCGCTTGACGACCGAGAGCGGGGTCGCGGCGGCCGGTGCGGCGGCGGCGCGCCGGCTCACCTGCGCGGCGACGGCCTCACGCTTGGTGCGCTCGAGGAGCTGCGCGCGTCGCGCATCCTCGCCGGTGAGCGTGTCGACGAGATCCAGGCCCTCGAAGGCATCGCGCGCATAAAATAGACCGGGTTCGAAGAAGCGCGAGCCGGCGTCCAGTAGCGCGATGCGCCGTCCGAAGTCGCGATTGATCGCGGCGCCGCCGACGATCACCGGAAAGCGCAGCCCGCGGGCGTCTTGCTCCTCCACGCAGATCGGCATCTGTTTGCTCGTCGAGACGAGCAGCGCGGAGAGTCCGATCGCGTCCGCCTTGACCTCGACGGCCTTCTCCAGAATCACGTTCATCGGAACCTGCTTGCCGAGATCGACGACGGTGTAGCCGTTGTTGGCCAAGATCGTGTGCACGAGGTTCTTGCCGATGTCGTGAACGTCACCGAAGACGGTCGCGAGCACCACAGTGCCCTTCGTCGCACCCTCGCGGCGCTCGAGAAACTGCTCGAGATGCGCGACGGCCTTCTTCATCACCTCGGCGGATTGTAGGACGAACGGCAAGATCAGTTCGCCGCGACCGAACCGGTCGCCGACGTCCTTCATCGCGGGCAGCAGGATCTCGTTGAGCACCTCCACGGGCGTGCGCTCTCGCAGCGCCTCGTCGATCTTAGCCTCGATGCCGTCCTTGCGGCGGCGCAGGATGGCCTGATGGATGCGTTCCTCGATCGGTCCCGCCGCTTCTTCGGCCTCCGCTTCGCCCGGTGCGCTCGGGCCGGTCGCGTTGGCCTCGAAATGCTCGATCAAGCGCGTCAGCGCGTCGGCGCGGCGATTGAAGACGAGATCGTCGCAGAGTTCGCGGACGCCGGCGTCGATCTCGAAGTACGGCGTGATCTCCTTCGGGTGCACGAGGGCGCAGTCGAGTCCCGCCTCGACGCAGTGATGGAGAAATACCGAGTTGAGCGCCGCTCGTGCGTCGGGCCTGAGGCCGAACGAGACGTTCGAGATCCCGAGCGACGTCAGCACGCCCGGTAGCGCGCGCTTGATGCCGCGTATGCCTTCGATCGTCTCGATCGCGGAATCGCGGAACTCGGCCTCGCCGGTTGCGAGCGTAAACGTGAGGTCGTCGAAGATCAGCGCTCCGGGTGGTATCGCGTACTCGCCCACGGCGATGTCGTAGATGCGGCGCGCGACCTCGACCTTGCGCTGCGCGGTCTTGGCCATCCCGCTCTCGTCGATCGTCAAGGCCACGAGGGCCGCGCCGTGCTCGCGCGCGAGCGGCAGCACGGCGTCCATCTTCGCGCGACCCGCCTCGAGGTGCACCGAGTTGATGACGGCGCGCCCCGGATAATTTTGCAGGGCCATCTCGAGCACTTTGGGCTCGGTGGAGTCGATGACCAGCGGCGCCTCGATCGACTGCGCGAGGCGCCGCACGATCTCGCGCATCTGCGCGTCTTCGTCCGGGCGCTCGGTCAACGCGCAGCAGACGTCGAGCAGATGCGCGCCCCCTTCTACCTGTTCGCGCGCGACGAGGACGATGTCGTCGTAGCTCTCCGCCAGCAACAGGCGCTTGATCTTGCGCGACCCCTGTGAATTGATGCGCTCGCCCACGAGAAGCGGCCGCGGCTGCTGCTCCAGCGAGACCGCCGTGATCGCGGAGGCGGCTTCCTGCGCCCGCATTACGGCGGGGCGCGGCTTGCGACGCACGGCCGCCACCGCCTCGCGCAGCGCCGTGATGTGCTCGGGCGTCGTTCCACAGCATCCGCCGACGACGTCGACGCCGAAGTCGCGCACGAAGGCGGCCAGCTCTTGGGCAAGCTCCTGCGGCCCTTCGGGGTAGATCGTCTCGCCCTGCGGTCCCATGAGCGGCAAGCCCGCGTTCGGAACGACGCTGACGAAGCAGCGTGCGTTTTCGCAGAGATAGCGAATCGAGTCGCGCATCTGCGCCGGACCGGTCGAGCAGTTGAGCCCCATGACGTCGACGTTCAGAGCGTCGAGCGTCGCACAGACCGCGCGGATGTCTGTGCCCAGCAGCATGCGCCCTTCGGTGATGAGCGTCGGCTGCGCCTGAATCGGGACGCGCCGAAGTCCGCGCGCAAACTCCAGCCGGATACCGGCGATCGCCGCTTTGAGCTCCAACATATCCTGCATCGTCTCGAGCACCAGCAGATCGGCGCCGCCGTCCACGAGCGCGCGCGCCTGCTCGGCATAGAGATCGCGCAGCTGCTCGTAGGTGATCTTCGACAGCGATGGGTCCGAGGAAGAGACCAGCATTCCGGTCGGCCCCATCGAGCCGGCGACGAAGCGCGGACGCTGCGCCGTCGCGAACGCGTCGCAGGCCTCGCGCGCGAGCGTCGCCGCGTTCAGGTTGATGTCGCGCGTCCGCTCGCCCAGGCCGTACTCGTCGAGCTTCAATCGCGATCCCGTGAACGAATCGGTCTCCACGACGTCTGCGCCGGCCGCCAGATAGGACTCGTGGATGCCACGGACGATGTCGGGCCGCGAGAGGACGAGCGCCTCGTTGCAGCCGCGATATGCGGCGCCCCCGAAATCCGCGTCCGAAAGATCCAGCGCCATGAGCTGAGTGCCCATCGCACCATCGAAGATCAAGACGCGCTCACCCAGCAGGCGCAGATACTCAGACATCCAGAGAGACACTCGTCCTTTCCACGGCGCCCGCGGATACTGCGGATCTCGCCCACGGCGCGCCCGGCCCGATTATACACGGTGGGCGCGCCAAAGCGAGCTACGGCGGCGGCCTGCTGGGCGTTCAGCACTCCCAGACCGCGCAGGACGGCGACGGTCGACGGGCCGCGCGCGCGCGACGCACCGTCGAGTACCTTGGAAACGTAGCCATACTGCTGCGCGATCGCGGCGACGCCGTGCACGCCCTCGGCGCCCGCCTTCGATGCAACGTTCCCCGCGGCCGCGAGCATGAGCTCGGTGTCGAACTGTCCCGTGCCGGCGACGTACTCGGGACGCGCGATCATAGCCTCGCGCACCGCCTGTAACGCGGCCGCAGCGCATTCGTCGACGTCGCGCAGCGACGCTAAGCGCGCAAAGGACAGCGCGGCTTTTCGCAGACTCGTCGCGTAGACGGGAATGCCGCACCCGTCAATTCCGACCGGCCACGTCGCCGCGTCGTCATCGCAGAGCCGCGCGCAGAATTCGAGGATCCGCCGCTGCGCGGGGTTGTCGGCGCGCAGGTACGTCGCGGGGTCCGCGCCGATCACCTTGCACAGCGCCAGGATGCCGGCATGTTTTCCGGAGCAGTTGTTCTGAAGCACAGTCGGCTCCGTGCCGGCGCGGCGCATCGCATTGGCCGTCGCCTCGTCGTAGGGCCAATGCACTCCACACTGCAATGCAGTCGGCTCCATTCCGATCTTGCGCAGGATCGACGCGACGGCCTCGACGTGAAACGGCTCGCCGGCGTGCGAGCCGCACATCACCGCGATCTCGCGCGCATCCAAGCCGAATCGTTCGGCGGCGCCGGATTCGATGACGGCCGCGGCGATGAACGGTTTCGCGGTAGATCGCAGGTAGACCGGCGACTCCACGTCGCCCGCCTCGTACAGCGTCCTCCCGCGCGCGTCGACGGCGCACGCCGCAACGCCGTGCGCTGACTCGACCAAATTACCGCGCGTTACCTCGACGACCAGCGGGCGATTCAAACCAGCGCCGGTTCGACGATCGTCGCCTCCTGTTCGGCGAAGACCGGGTTGCTCAGGTAGCGTTCGCCCGTGTCGCATCCGATGGTGACGATCGTCTTGCCCTTGGACTCCGGACGCGCCGCGACTTGGAGCGCCGCCCACACGTTCGCGCCGGTGGAGATGCCGACCAGCATGCCTTCCTCGCGCGCCAGGCGGCGCGCGGTCCCGATGGCATCGGCGTCCGTGACTCGAATCACTTCTTCGTAGACGTCCGTGTTGAGCACTTTCGGCACGAAGCCCGCGCCGGTTCCCTGAATCTTGTGCGGCCCCGGCTTTCCTCCTGAGAGCACGGGAGAGCTGTCGGGCTCGACGGCGATCATCTTTACGCCTGCCTTACGCGACTTGAGCACCTCGCCGACGCCGGTGATCGTTCCGCCGGTACCGACGGCCGATACGACGACGTCTACGGCGCCGTCCGTATCGCGCCAGATCTCCTCCGCCGTGGTCCGCCGGTGGATCTCGGGATTGGCCGGATTTTCGAACTGCTGCGGCATGAAGTATTTTCCGGGCGCGCTCGCGAGTATCTCGTTGGCGCGGCGCAGCGCGCCGGGCATTCCCTCGGCGCCCGGCGTCAGCACGACCTGTGCGCCGTACGCCTTGAGCAGGTTGCGGCGCTCGATCGTCATCGTGTCCGGCATGACGAGGATCAGCGGATAGCTTTTCGCCGCGGCGACGAAGGCCAGCGCGATCCCGGTGTTTCCGCTCGTCGGCTCGAGAATCGTCATTCCCGGAAGAAGCCTGCCGTCGCGCTCGGCCGCCTCGATCATCGCGACCCCGATGCGATCCTTCACCGAGCCCGCGGGATTGAACGATTCCATCTTGACCAGAACGGTGCCCAAAAGCCCCTGCGCCATCCGCGGAATTTTGACGAGCGGCGTGTTGCCGAACGTGTCGGCTAAATTCTCATAGATGCGTCCCATAGTACCTGCTTAACCCCGCGAGGAAGGGGGTCGTTTCAGCGCGGGAGGCTTTCCGAACCTCTTTCTTTTATCAACGACCATGCTCCGGTACTCGACCGCCGCCCTGGTACTCGCGGGCGCGCTCCTGCCGCTGCCCTCTCGCAGCGCGGGCGGCAACCCGACGCTCCCCGCGGCGCTCGCCGCGATCGCCGCCTACGCACCCGCCGCGATGCGCAATCAGGGCACGCCGGGTCTCGCCGTCGCGATCACCGATCGCACGAGAACGCTGCGCATCATCGCGCTAGGCGACGCGAACGTCGACGCGCGGACGCCGGTCACAACCAGAACGCGCTTTCCAATCGGCTCGATCACCAAGTCGATGACCGCACTCGCTCTCCTGGAACAGCACGACGCGGGTCAAATCGATCTCAACGAAGCGGTGCAGCGGTATCTCCCGTGGTTTTCGATCGACTCCGGAGGGACGCCAATCCTCATTCACCAGCTCCTGTCGCACACGGCCGGGCTGCCCGACGACTACGCCGCCGAGAGGGGCTACGTCTACAACGTCGTCGCACTGCGCGCGGCGAAAACCCTGTTCGTTCCGGGCACGTCGTGGTCGTACTCCAACGACGGCTACGCGGTCGCTGGCGCCGTCGTTGCGCGAGTCGACGGACGTTCGTGGCCCGACGCGCTGCGCGATCGCGTACTCCAGCCGATCGGGATGACGCACACCGTGCCGGTGTTTACGCCGGAGTACATGGCGAACGCCGCGGTCGGTTATCAATTCCGCGACAACGATCGGCCGCCGCCGCTGCACCCGGCGCTCGTTGCGGCGCAGCCGATGGATTTCGTGGATCCGGCGGGCTCGGTGCTCTCGACGCCCGAGGACATGGCCGCCTACATGCGCTTCTATCTCAACGGCGGCAGAACGAGCAGCGGTACGCAGCTCATCGCTCCCGCGACCTTCGCGGCCATGACGTCGCCGGACACGTTGAAAAACGGCAAGCCGGCCGGCTCGCCGGGCGTCGTGCTGACGGAGGCGCCGACGTTCTATCGGCAATACGGATACGGACTCGCCATCTTCGACGACGGCGGAGACCGGCTGATCGGCCATACCGGCGGATTCTCGGGCTACACGGCGTGCATGCAGATGAATCTCACACACGGATTCGGCGTCATCGCGTTCGCCAATCTCATCGAGGCGCCGCTGCATCCGTGCGCGATCGTGCTGTATGCGATGCGGGTGCTTCGCGCGCAGAGTCTCGGACAGCCGATTCCGGCGCCGCCGCCCGCGCCCGATCCCGCGCACGTCGACCGCCCGGCGGATTATGCGGGTGCTTACACCTCACCGGGAGGGACGCTGCTGCAAGTCGTTGCGGCGCGCGATCGGTTGATCCTCATGGACGGCGGAAAGCGAATCGCGCTCTATCCCCGCGGCGACGACACCTTCTGGGCGGACGACCCCAGGTACGCGACGTTTCTGCTCGCGTTTGGGCGCGACCGGAGCGGCAGCGTCGTCGAGATGAACTACGGCTCGCAGTGGTTCGCTGACCAGCGCTATCGCGGACCGCGCACGTTTACCTATCCGGCCGAATGGCCCGCGTTGACCGGAAGGTACGAGAACTTGTTCTTCGGCGCGTCGCAGATTACGCGTGTCGTGATCGTCAAGAATCGGTTAACGCTCGACGGCATCGACGAGCTCAAACCGCTCGGCAACGACGAGTTTGCGCTGGGCAAGTCAATCGTGCGTTTCGAAGACTACGACGGAAACCAGCCGCAGCGGCTCAGCATTGACGAAACGAACCTCTACCGCATCGAGCTGCCGTGATAGCGTTTTAGCGGCTCCCTAGCTCCCGATGTCCCACAAGAGGCCGAGGTCTTTCTTCGAGAACGAGCGGAATGCAATGAGCGTCTCGGTCCCGATGATGCCGTCGAGCGCGGCGATCTGTTCGGTCACGAGGTCGTTGAGCTCTTCGTGCTGCCGGACGCGCGCCACCGCGATCAGGTCGTACGGTCCCGCGACGGAATAGACCTCGGCGATCCCCGTGATCGCGAGCAGATCCTCCGCGATCGTGCGCAGCCGCGGCCTCTCCACCTCCATCAAGATGAATGCGGTGACCATCAGACGGAACCCGCACGGGTCAGCAAGGCGCCGCCGCAGTTCGGGCAGCGTTCCTGCAGCGCGGACGCGCACTCGGGGCAGAACGTGCAATCGTGCGAACACGCTCGGGCTTCGCTAGCGTCTCGCAGGGTCCGGCCGCAGCGCTCGCACGCGCTCTTCATGGGCACACCATTACGGCATCACCGACGAAGCCCTTTTTACGAGCGTGACGTGAAAGGGTGCAACGCAGAATCCGGATCCGAGTGTTCCGGTAACGCTCGAGTATGGTGGTGCGATACGTTGACCCGAAGGTTTGATCAATCACGATGAGGTTTGATGCGCGTCGAGCGCAATCGCAGCGACGACCGAGTTCGGCGTTGCCACTCGATGCTCGGCTGTGTGCGTTGGGCGCACCTGAGCTTCAACGCTGCGGCGAAGGGGCTTCGTCGTTCCTATTCCACCGTGGCAGGCTAGCCCCGCGCCTCGGGAGGCCCAAAGTAGGCTGACGCTAGGTCGACGGAGAAGCGAGGAGGGCTCGATTGGGGCGGCTCTCAGGAGGTGGAAACGTGTTCCAAGCGCCTTCGCTCAGGACGCGACGGTCTTTAGTACACATTGCGTGCGCGCTCGGCATCGTCGCGTCCACCACGCTGGGGGTGCGGACGGTTGCCGCCGGCGTCTCCGTCGTAGTGGACGGGCGCCCACTGAGTTTGAAGCCCGGCCCCATCGAACGCGCCGGGCGCGTCTTCGTTCCGCTACGGGGCATCTTCGAGCGACTCGGCGCCAGCGTCGTGTATCAGAATCGTCAGATCAACTCTACGAAGGGCAGCACGAGCGTCTCGCTGCGCATCGGCTCGAGGCAGGCGACAGTGAATGGACAACCGCAGATCGTCGATGTGGCGCCGTTCATCGTCGGGGCGACGACATACGTGCCGCTGCGGTTCATCGCACAGTCGCTAGGCGCGGTGGTCAACTACAACGGAGTGTCGCGGCTCGTCGCGATCACCGTGCCCAGGTCCCAGCTGCCCCCGCCACCCCCTGTGCCGAATCCTCCGCCCGTCAGCGTCGTTACCCTGAGAGCACGGCAACCGGCGCCAGACACGCTGACCGGCAACCGCTTCACGCCGATCGCGGCGCAGTTCTCGCACGAGGTCGACGTAGACAGCGTTCGCGTACGGCTGGACGCCACCGACATCACCTCGCGCAGCGGTGTCTCGCCGGTCGGTTTTTCCTACAAGCCTCCGGCACCACTCGACTTCGGAACGCATACCGTGCGCGTCGCCGGCCTCGACCGCGCCGGGTTGCGCTTTGCGCAGTCGTGGTCGTTCACGACGACGCGACCGGCGCCAGCGCCCGAGAGTCCGGTGCAGCTGCGCGGCCAGGAGCCCTCGCCAGGCGCGACGGTGAACAATCGCTTCGCGGCGATCGCGGCGGACTTCACGCCGCAGGCCGACGCCGCCAGCGTGCGTGTCCGCCTGGATGGAAACGACATCACCTTCCGCAGCAGCGTGTCGCAGGTCGGTTTCTCCTATAAGCCTCCGGCGCCGCTCGAACTCGGAACGCATACCGTACGCGTGACCGGACGCGGACGGACCGGCTTGGCATTCGACCGCTCGTGGTCGTTCACGACGGCGCCGTCGCCAGAGAATCCGGTGCAGCTGCGCGACCAGCGGCCTTCGCCAGGCGCCACAGTTGACAATCGCTTCGCGGTAATTGCCGCGACCTTCACACCGCAGGCCGAGGCAGCCAGCGTGCGTGTTCGACTCGACGGAAACGACATCACGTTTCGCAGCGGCGTGTCGGCGGGCGGCTTTTCCTACAAGCCTCCGGCACCGCTCGACTTCGGAACGCATACCGTACGCGTGACCGGACGCGGTCGGGCCGGCTTGGCATTCGATCGTTCGTGGTCGTTCACGACGGCGCGGGCGCCGTCACCGTCCCCGAGTCCGACGCCCGAGCCGGTGCAGCTGCGCGACCAGCGGCCTTCGCCAGGCGCCACCGTTGACAATCGCTTCGTGGAGGTCGCGGCGAACTTCACTCCGCAGGCCGACGCCGCCAGCGTGCGTGTCCGGCTGGACGGAAACGACGTCACCTCGCGCAGCGGCGTGTCGGCGGCCGGTTTTTCCTACAAGCCCCCGGCACCGCTCGACATCGGAAGCCATCGCGTACGCGTGACCGGACGCGGACGGGCTGGCTTGCCATTCGATCGCTCATGGTCGTTCACGGTTCGGGGCGCCGGGCCACGCCCAATCTCCGTCACCATCCGCCTGCCTGACGAGAACGCCTCCGTCGAGCGCTCGTTCGACGTCGCGGGAAGCACCGTGCCGAACGCCAGCATACGCGTTACCGCCGGGGCAGGGCAATCGGGCACAGGTCAGTTCAGCGGCACCACGACGGCGGGCCAGCGAGGAAACTTCAGCATCTCGGTAACGCTCGCTACACTTCTCGGCCAGCAAACGGTGACGGTAAAAATCACCGCAACCGACCCATCATCCTCGCAAACCGCAGAGAAGACGCTGCGCCTCCGTTTGAAGCACGCCGCTCCAACCCCGGAGCCAATGCCCTCTCCAACCCGCAAACCGAGGGTAGTCCCGACCATCGCTCCGACGCCGGTACCAACCGTCGCTCCAACCCGCGCACCGAGGGTAGTCCCGACCATCGCTCCGACGCCGGTACCAACCGTCGCTCCAACCCGCGCACCGCGGGTAGTCCCGACCATCGCTCCGACGCCGGCGCCAACCGTCGCTCCAACCCGCGCACCGAGGGTAGTCCCGACCATCGCTCCGACGCCGGCGCCAACCGTCGCTCCAACCCGTCCACGCAAAGTCGCTCCGACCGCTTCTCCGTCGGCGACGCCGACCGCATTGCCGTAGCCACGCTTCTGAAGTGCAATACCGCCGCGACGCGGGCTTGGCGGAGTGCGCTGGGACCAATGTTGGGAGCGCGGCGTCGGGAAGTTTTACGTTCTAGGCGCCGCTATGCCACCGTTACGCTGTGCATTTTGTACGCGATAGTGTGCCGGTCGATCGCATACCGGTTGTACTGACAACGAACGTCTGGAACGGCCCGGGCGCTCGCGATCCGCGGCCGAGTACCGGTTGAGGAAAGCCACAGTTGCAGGTCGAAGTATTGAGTCGGACCGCAGCCAACGGCTTTGTCGGGGTCCTAGGAGTGTCATATGAAAGCTACTTCTCGTAAGTCTGCCCAGTTTTGGCTTATCGCTCTGGGTATCATCGGTATCGGACTCGCCGCATGCGGCGGCGGAAGCACGGTAACACCGGGAAATCCGCCGGCGGCGAGCCGCACCAGCATGAAGCTGACCTACGATGCGCGCGCGGTCATACCGGCACCGGACGCGTGGTCGATCGTCCCCGGAACGCTGCACGCCGCGTTCGCTCCCGCATTCCGTGCCGTTGGACAAGCCGGCATCTCGCTGCGGCTTTCCTACCCCGCGAACAAGGCGGCAGCGATTCGCGCCGCGCACGCACTCGTCGCCGTCGTTGCGTACTCCGACGGAACCAGCGTCCACTGGGTGACGCCCGGCGTGCTCGATGTGCCGCACCGGCGCATCACCGCCGAACTGCCGGCCTCTCTGCTGGATGGTGCCACCGGAGTGACGCTAGCCCTTGGTACCGACCACATGAACTATGCGGCGGAGCCGCCCGGTCCGCGTTTCTGGACCGGAAAGGTCTGGAACAAAACCGGAACGATCGACCCGAACAAAAAGACGGTCGTGCTGATTCACGGTATCTTTTCCAGCGTCGAGGAATCCTTTCCATCGCCGAGCCCCAAGGCGAAGCAAACTGCCTGCCCAGACCGCATCGCCAACGCCGGCGGCTTCAAACAGGTGTTGGGCTTTGACTACAAATGGAACGAGCCGCCGTATTACGGCGGCGACCGTTTTGCAGATTTCCTAAAGGAGATCGGCGACGCCGGTGTTTCGTCGGTGACGATCGAAGCGCACAGTTACGGTTCGGTCGTTGCGCTTGCGGCGGTGCCGCTTGCCGCTAAGAAACTGAAAGTGGACAACGTCGTGACGCTCGGTGGGCCACTTCCGCTGCGCGGCACGCCTCTTGCCCTTGCGAAAAACCACTGGCGCATGGGCATGGTACTCGGCCTGATGGATTGGTACTTCGACGAGCCGCCGAGCGTCGTCGATCGCGCCTTCGATAGTGGCATGGTTGCCTCGTTGAGACCGGACTCCGGGGATCTCACCGGAATCCGGGACGCCATCAACGACATGACGACCAAACCAAAGTTCTACGAAGTCGCCGGGACGAAATGGATCTGCTTCTACTCACTCGGCGGCGTCTGCATTCTCTCCGAGGAGAAGTTTAGACCACAACTCATCGACGGAAGCGACGTCCAGCCGCCTTGGGACGGCGTGGTCGAAACGATCGCGGCCAACTCCTCCGCCCTTCCGAGCCCCGTCCCCACGACCTTCAAACTCTCGCACATCGAGCTGCAATGCAGCGATGAGGTGATCAAATGGGTCGGGCAACAACTAACGGGGTCTCAGCGCTAGCTCGCCTTACGCTGATGAAACGTTACCATGTTCCCTTCAGTGTCATTGATCATTGCCATCCGGCAAACGGGCGTATCGCGCTCCATCACAATCGGGACACCGCGCTCCTTCACAGCTTCGACCGCCGCATCCAGATCGTCGACCGCGAATAGAATGCCGTTACTCGGTTGAAACGGCATCACACGCCCTCCGCCGCCCCATAACCCGAACGTCGTTCCGTCCGGAAGGTCATATTCGGCGCCGCGATCCTCAGGATAGACCCTGGTAGGCTCCAGCGCGAGCACGTCGCGGTAGAATGCAATCGCGCGCCGCGCATCCTTAACCATGTAGCCGCTGAGATCCAGCCCCGTAACCGTGAAGCGGCGTTGTTCCCGCATAAAACTCCCTCTGACGCTACTTGTTTTTGAAACGTGCGACGCGCTTTTCGTTGTACGCGGCGAGGCCTTCCTTGGCGTCCTCGCTCTTGAACAGCAGGGACTGCAGCTCGCGCTCGAGCGCGAGCGCATCTTGCAGCGGGAGCTCCGCGCCGGTCTGCACGCTGCGCTTGATGTGGCCGACGGCCATCGGGGCCTTGTTCGGCGAGCAGAACTGCTTCGCATAATGGGTGATCTGCTCGCGGAACTCTTGCGCGCTGCCTTCGAACAGGTCGGTGATCATGCCCCACTCGAGCGCCTGTTCGTAGCTCACCGTCTTGCCCGTCGCCATCATCTCGATCGCTCGCGACTTGCCCACGAGCCGCGCCAGCCGCTGCGTGCCACCCGTGCCCGGCAGGACGCCCAACGCGACCTCCGGCAGGCCGATCTTACCGGCGTCCTTGCGCGCGAAGCGCAGGTCTGCGGCCATCGCGATCTCGAGGCCGCCGCCGACGCAGTGGCCGTTGAGCGCCGCGATCACGAGCTTCGGCGTCTGCTCGAGGCGCGCCAGCGTCTCGTTCGCGTGCAGGCAGAACATGTACTTGAACTCGGGCGTCACCTGGTTGAGCATCCCGATGTTAGCGCCGGCGGAAAAGAACTTCTCGCCCTTGCCGGTGAGGACGATGACCTCGGCGTCGGTGTCGAATCGCGCGTCGAGGATCGCGTCGTCGAGCTGCCGCATCATCTCGTGCGTGTAGGTGTTGGCCGGCGGATCGTCCATCTCGACGAACGCCACGTGGCCGTCCTTCCAGTAGTTGATGACGCGCTTGCCGTCAAACGGACGAGCTTCGCGTCCGAACGGCGTCTGCTGCGCCTTCCCGTCGACCGTTGTGCTCATGACAGTTTCCCCTTAGGTGCGATCCAGTTCGGATCTTTGAAATACTCCTTGAGTTTGACTTCGTCGGCTTCCGTCGGCAGAACGGTCGGCGCGTACGCCGCCCACTCCTCCTCGGTGAGCTTACGGCCGTCGACCGCGTAGCGCTGCCCGGCGTAGTCGCCGATCTTGCGGTTGAACTTCATCTCGGGGAGATAGAACTTCGTCTCGCTCGGATTGACTTCGTTCACGCGCGCCACGGTCGCCAGCGCCTCGTCGTAGAACTGTTTGCGGGCCCGTTCGTTGAGATGCTCCCTGTCGGGCTGATCGCCGACCTTATCCTCGTCGACGCGCCCCTTGATGCCCCACGCGTAGGCCCACTGCGCAGAGCCCGAATGATCGGTTCCGAAGAGATCGAGCGATCCCGAGAACCACTTGTTATAGTACTTCTGCTGAATGTCGACCGGAATGACGCCGGCGTTGGCGATGCGGCGCAAGCCGGTGATGCCGGTGCCCATGTGAAACGATTCCTCGCGCAGCATCGGCCCCATCGACGCAGCCAACGGAGCGAAGCTCGAATGTGACAGCATGGTGAGCTGAAACTTGCCGTCGCGATCCATGAAGTTCGTGTAGGCGAAGAAATCGAGCCAGTGCGTCACGTCGTCGTTGAACGCGTTGAGCAGGCGGTTCTTCTTGCCGAAGGCGCGCCGCTCGAGCATCTTCTGCGCCTCGATCTTTCCTTCGGTGCCGAAGTGTTCCACCATCAGGTGACACATCTGATAGCCGTGGCGCGTCTCCTCGACCATGATTCGCACGAGGGAGGCGAGGTCGTACTCGCTCGGCGCGTTGTTGACGAGGAAGCGCTGCTGTTCGTTGGAGGCAAACTCGGTGTCGCCTTGATAGACGACCATGTTCAGCACCGCGTCGCGCATCCGCTGATCCGGGATCTCGCGGACCTTCTCCCAGCGCCGCTCGCCCCGGAAGTCGCCAAAATAGATCTCGGGCGTCGGCAACTCGCCGTACTTCGCCTCAAAGCGGTAGCCGGGCATGAAGCGGTCGACCAGCTCGCGGTCGAGTCCGATGTCGCGCCGCCACTCGTCGAGCATACCGATCCAGTCATCGAACGTCGCTATTCGGTTCACGCTTTGCCTTCCAATATAACGGTTTTTTGTCGAGCGGAGAGAATACCGTTATACTAAGTGCAACTCGGAGTGTCAAGGCCGGTCAACCGGCCGAATTCGTTTATCTTCACCCTCTATGGGGACATGGTCCACCGGCTGGCGGGGGACGGCTCGCTATGGGTCGGGGCCCTGATCCGGCTGATGGCTTCATTCGGCGTTTCCGCGCCGGCTGTCCGTCAAGCAGTCTCGCGGATGTCGCGCCAGGGTTGGCTCGCCGCTCGGCGCCGAGGCGGCCGAGCGTACTACGTCGTCACGGCGCGGGGCCGCCGGCGGATAGAAGAGCTCAGCCCGCGCATCTACGGGCCGGTCGTCGAGTGGGACGGCGGCTGGCGCCTGCTCACGTACGCCATCGGCGAGCGCCATCGTAAGCGCCGCGAGCAGCTGCGCAAGGAGCTCGCCGCTTTGGGCTGGGCGACCCTCTCGCCCTCGACGTGGATATCGCCGTCCGACACGCTCGCGGCCGCATGGGAGGCGGCTCGCTCGACACTCACGCTGGACGCCGTCCATCTCTTCAGCAGCGAGTACCGCGGGCCGCTGAGCGATCGGGAGCTCCTGGAGCGCTGCTGGGACGTCCCTCGGATCGCCTCGGCCTACCGTGAATTCATCGATCGCTACGCGCCGAATCTGCAGCGCGAGCGCGAGCGCGGCGATCTGACCGACGAGGCGGCGCTCGTCGAGCGACTCTGGCTCGTGCACGATTATCGTAAGTTCGCCTATCTCGATCCCGGCTTACCGAGCGAGCTCCTTCCGGCGCACTGGCCGGGAACCGCCGCGGCGGCGCTGTTTCGCGAGTACTACGCTACCCTCGAACGCAAATCGCAACGATACTTTCATCTGTGTGCGCGCGGGTCAAACGGGGCTCGGCCCTAACGCGTCGAAGCGACCCGCCCATGCCCAAACGCCTGATGATCGTTTTGACCGGGGCCGCGCTCGCGCTGGCAATCGCCGCCTGTCACAGCAGCAGCTCCATGACGCCGACGCCGTCGCCGACGGTCTCGGCCACGCCGGATCCGAAGATCACGAAGGCGGAGGTCAACGTCACGATCCTCGGCGTGCCGGCTAAACGAATTCCAGTTGAGGAGTCGACCCCCAAGAACCCGACGAGCCCGCGGCCCGGAACGCCCTTCGAAACGCGCCACACGAACAAACACGGCAACGCGTTCTTCTTGCATCTCAAGCCCAGCAAGACGTACTGCTGGGTCGCAATCCTGTATCCTGGGCATACGTCATCGGAATGCGCACCCTGGGATATCTGGCAAACCTCAACTATTTCGCTCGGTACGTAAGACCTAAAGTCTCTTTATTCGTCGTCGTGGAGGTGGAGATGCGAACCGTCGTCCGCCTCCGAAAGGACATCGCGTGCTTCGGCCAGCACGGCGTTGGAGAGCGGCCGGCGCGGCGGTTCGATGGAACCCTCTTCCGCGAGAAAGTCGACCTCGCTCCAATCTTCCCAAGTCTCCAGCGGTTCGCCGTCGAGCGTCGCGGGAAATCGAACGCAGAAGCCCTGATCCAGGTGAAGACCGACGACGCTCACCTCGGTACCGCGTGGAAAGTACGTACCATCCTTCCAGAGCGTGCCGTAGGTCGTGCTGTACAGGCCGCCGATCTTCAGAGCCTCTCGCATACCCTGCCTATACCCCGAACGGATTGATCGGTTTCTCGCCGACGTAGGTCAAGACGCTCTTGGTTTCGGTGTAGAGGCGCATCGTCTCCATGCCAAGCTCTCGCCCATATCCGGACTGCTTATAACCGCCGAACGGGACGCCGGGAAAGACGGCGTAGGGCGTGTTGATCGCCACGGAGCCGGCGCGAATTCCGCGAGCCACGCGATTCGCGCGCCCGACGTTGCTGGACCAGACGCTCGCCGCGAGTCCGTACTCGCTCGCGTTGGCCAGCGCAACCGCCTCCGCCTCGTCGTCGAACCGAACGAATGTGGCGACGGGACCGAAGATCTCCTCGCGAGCGATGCGGTGCGAGCTCTGCGCCTCGAACGCGGTCGGGCTCCAGAAATTTCCCGCGGCGAATGCGCCGCCCACGTCGGCCGCCGTCGCTCCGAACAGCGCGTTCGCGCCCTCCGACCTCCCGATCTCGCAGTACGCCTTGATCTTGTCGAACTGATCGCGGTTCGTGATTGCGCCGATCTGCGTCTGCGGATCCTCCGGATCGCCGAGCCGCAGTCGCCGAGCTTTTTCGGCGAAGCCGCTCACGAAGCGATCGTAGATTCCGCTCTGCACCAGGATACGCGTCCGCGCCTCGCAGCATTGGCCCGCGTTGTAGTACACGCCGTAGAGCGCCCCCGCTATCGCCGCGTCGACGTCCGCGTCGTCGAACACGAGCGCGGGGGATTTGCCGCCGAGCTCCAGCGTGACGCGTTTGATCGTTCGCGCGGCCGTTGCGGCGACGGTTCGCCCCGTTGCGGTGGACCCTGTAAAGGCGATCTTATCGACGTCCGGGTGCTCGACCAGCCACGCGCCGATCTCGCGCGTCGCGCCGGTGACGACATTGAGTACGCCCTCGGGCACGCCGGCCTCGAGCGCGATCTTGCCCAGCTCGATCGCGGTGAGCGGCGTCACCGACGACGGCTTGAGGACGACGGTGCATCCGGCGGCAAGCGCCGGCGCGACCTTCCACGACGCGAGCAGCAGCGGAAAGTTCCACGGAACTATCGCGCCGACGACGCCGACCGGCTCGCGCACCGTAGAGGCCAGATACGTAGGAAGCGGCGGCGGCAGCGTATCGCCGTAGTTTTTCGTCGCCGCGCCGGCGTAGAATTCGAACGTGTCGACGATCGCGCCGAGCTCGCCTTTGGCCGTGCCGATCGTCTTGCCGTTGTCGCGCACTTCGCAGAGCGCCAGCTGCGCGCTGCGCTCGGCGATCAGCTGGGCGAGCTTGTAGACGATCTTGGCGCGCCGCGATGCCGCCATCGTCGGCCATTTCCCCGCGTCGAATGCTCGCCGCGCGGCCGCGACGGCCGCCTCGAGATCGTCGCGCGTCGCATCCGCGACATCGGCGATCGGAGCGCCGGTAGCGGGATTCGTATTCCGGAACGTTCCCTGATCCGAAGCGTCGCGCCAAGCGCCCCCGATGAGCAGCTGAGTTTTCGGCAACGTAGAGGTCGTGGTCATCGCGCTGGCTTCTCCTCGACGCGTTCGAATACCGTTGCAATGCCTTGCCCGACACCCACGCACATCGTTGCCAAGCCGTAACGTCCGCCGCGTCTGCGCAGCTCGTGCAGCAACGTTGTAACGATGCGCGCGCCGCTCGCACCAAGAGGGTGGCCGAGGGCGATCGCTCCGCCGTTGACGTTGGTCCGAGCCGGATCGAGCCCTAGGTCTCGCGCGCACGCGATGGCCTGCGCGGCAAACGCCTCGTTGAGCTCGACGAGATCGAGATCGGTTACGTCGAGTCCCGCGCGAGCCAGCGCCTTACGGGTCGCCGGGATCGGGCCGAGTCCCATGACGTCGGGCGCCACGCCCGCGGACGCGGAAGACACGTAGCGCGCGAGCGGCGTCAGCCCCAGGCGCTGCGCGGCTTCGGCCGCGCATAGCAGGACGGCGGCCGCACCGTCGTTGATCCCCGACGAGTTTCCCGGCGTCACGGTGCCGCCGTTTCTAAAGGATGGTTTGAGCGTGCTCAGCACCTCGAGGCTCGTCTCGGACCGGGGATGCTCGTCGCGCCTCACGACGGACTGCTGACCGCCGGCTTCCGGGACCGGCACGTCGCAGATCTCGTCGTCGAAGGCGCCGCGCTCCATCGCGGCGGCGCATCTCCGCTGCGATTCGAAGGCGAAACGATCTTGCTCCTCGCGGCCGATTGCGTAACGCTCCGCGACCCGCTCTGCCGTTTCGCCGAGCGAGATCGTCCACTCCGAAGGCATCTTGGGATTGATCATTCGCCAGCCCAGGACGGTGTCGAAGAGCTGCTGGCGGCGGCCGAACGCGGCGTCGCTCTTGGGAAGAACGTAGGGCGCGCGAGTCATCGACTCCACGCCGCCCGCGATCATCGCGTCGCCCTCGCCGAAGGCGATGGCCTGTGCCGCCGAGTTGATGGCCTGGAGGCTGGAACCGCAGAGCCGATTGACCGTGGCACCCGGGATCTCGATCGGCAAGTCCGCCAGGAGCACCGCCATGCGCGCGACGTTGCGGTTGTCCTCCCCGCTCTGATTGGCCGCGCCGAGATACACGTCGTCGATCGCCGGCGGCGCGATGCCCGTGCGCTGGACGATCGCCCGCAGCACGAGCGCGGCGAGATCGTCGGGCCGAACGTTCCCGAGCTTGCCGCCGGCGCGGCCGATCGGCGTGCGCACCGCGTCGATGACCCAGACGTCGCGGCTCATTGCCCGGCCTCCGCGGGCTCCGGCTCGACGTCGAGCACCCACAGCGACCGATGCGGAGCGAACGCCTCGCCTTCCGCCTGCGCGAGCCGTCGCAAGATGCGCGACAGTCGCGCGCCGCCGATTTCGCGGCCCCACGCGATCGGGCCGTGCGGATAGTTCGCTCCGAGGAGCAGCGCCGTGTCGACGTCTTCGGGCGAGGCGACGCGCTCGTGCACGGCGATGATCGCCTCGTTGACGATCGAGCCGACGGTGCGACCGAGGAAGAGTCCGGGCACGTCTTCTACTAAAACGGTCGCTTTGCCGAGGTTTGCGAACAGCTCCGCTGCGAGCTCGAGCGCGTCGTCCGAGGCGTCTTCTGAATCGACGATCTCTACCGCGCTCTGCCCGGTCAGCGATCCGAGAATGCCGTATCCGATCAGCCGCCCGGGATGCCGAAGGCGGCGCGCGCAGGCCGCGAGATCGGTGGCATAGGCGTCGACGAACAGCACCGTCTCGGGTCCGAGCAGCGCGTCGAGCCGCGCGATAGCGTCGCCGCGATCGCTCGTGCCGTCGCCGACGTCGAAGACGATCGTCGCGTCGCGTCCTATCTCTTCGAGGAGCTCGTCCATCTCGATCCGCGCGGCGCATTCGTAGCGCGTCGCGACGGCGTCGGCGAGGTCGTCGGCGAGGCCCCCGTAGCCCACCACCACGACCCGCTCGTCGCGATCCCTATCGTCGCGCGGCGACTCCGCCGCCGGCTCGAACCGCTGATTTCTCCCGTCGCGATAGTCGTAGAAACCGGCACCGGTCTTTCGTCCCAGCCGGCCCTCGGCGACCATGCGCCGTTGGAGCTCGACGGGAGCGAGACGCTCCTCCTGCGTGCGTGCGTAGACCGACTCGGTCGTCGCGAGATTCACATCGAGGCCGATGAGATCCATCAATTCGAAGGGACCCATGCGGAAGCCGGCCGCTCGCGCGAGCGCGTCGAGCTCTTCCGCCGAAGCGGCGCCGCGTTCCAGCGCGCGCAGCGATTGCAGATAGTATGGGCGCGCAACGCGATTGACGATGAAACCCGGTGTGTCCGCCGCGAATACGGGATGCTTGCCGAGCCGCCCAGCGATCTCGAATCCGCGGTCGATCGTCTCATCGCTCGTCTGCGGCGCACCCACGACCTCGATCAGCTGCATGCGTTGCGGGGGATTGAAGAAGTGGAGGCCCAGCACGCGCTCGGGTTGAGATACGACGTCCGCGAGATCGGCCACGGCGAGCGACGAGGTGTTCGTCGCGATCAACGCGTCGGGCGCGACCGCGCGTGCAAGTGCGATAAAGACGTCGCGCTTGAGCTCGAATCGCTCGGGAACGGCTTCGATCGCCAGAATCGCGTTGCTGTTCGACGGTACAGCGTCGCTCCAACGAATTCGTTCTTCGATCGCGGCGTCGCCCGCGCGCTGCGCCTCACGCCGCACGAGCGCCTGCCCCCGTTCGCGCGAGGCGGGCTGCGGCTCGACGACTTCCACCTCGTAACCCGCCTGCGCCGCGACGCACGCGATTCCCGCACCCATCGTTCCGCCGCCCACTATCAGCATACCGTCTCCCATGTCGCGCTGGGGTTCGTGAGAGGAGCCGTAAACGCTTCGTCGGTAGTCATGCTGCATGGAGAAGCCGATCTGGCGCGTGCGCTCGTCGAGTTACATCGTCGACTCGCCATATATGCGGCTGCGCGTCGACGAGGTCGTGCTGCCCGACGGCTCGATCGTCCCCAACTACTACGTGCGGGAATCGAACGGTTTCGTCACGATCCTGGCGCTCGCGCGCGACGAGCGCGTCGTGCTGGTCCGGCAGTACCGCTACGGATCGGATTCGATCCACCTCGAGCTTCCCGCGGGCATGTTGCTGCCCGGCGAGGACCCGCGCGAGTGCGCCTTGCGCGAGCTCGCCGAGGAGACCGGCTACGAAGTGCAGCGCTGCGATCTCGTGGCCGAGTACTTTCCCGAGGCGGTGCGCTCGTCGGCGCGCGCCTACGTGTACGCGGCGTTCGGAGCGGTGAAAACGCGCGAACTGCAGCTGGACGCGACCGAGCACCTCGAGGTCGAGTTGGCGACGCTGCCGGGTTTCCGCGGCATGCTGCGGGATGGGACGATCGACGCGGGAGGCTCGATCGCCGCCGGCTACCGCGTTCTGGACTACCTAGGGAAGCTCGCCGATTGAAACCTGGCGGCGCGGCCTCCGGTAGATAACGGCGCTATGCGTACTCCAACCCGACCCGGCATGCACCCGACGGTCGCGCTGTTCCTCAAGCTCACGGCGCTGGTCGCCGTCATTATCGTGGTGTTCGTGGTTACCGGCTATCTTTTGAAGATCCTGATCGTGGCTGCCGTCATCGCCGCGGTCCTGCTTGGCGGTTACTGGATTTACAGCGCGTTCCGGCGCCGGTCGAGCCACCCGGTTAGTCGCTAGTGGCCGTTACAGGGTACTAAGGAAGCGCGCGAGCGCGTCGCTCACCCGGCCGGGCTCTTCGAGCATCGGCAGGTGCGCGCTCTCCGCGCACTCCACGGCTCGCCCCGAGCAAAACGCCGCGCGACGCCCCGCGACTCCTCGAGCGGGACTCCCTCGTCGCAGGTACCGGCGATCACCAGTACGGGTTGATGGAGATCCTCGGCGATGTCGTCCGACGCAGCGCGCAGCGCCATGCCACGCAGCGTGGCCGCCGCGCCCGACGGATTCGTCTGCCGCGCGATCGCGTAGGCGCGCGCCACGACTTCGGCGCGCTCCGCGACCGTCTTGCGCGACATTAAGCGCGGCAGATACGCCTCGACGACCGGCTCGATCGCGCCGGCTCGCTCCGTCCGATCGGCTAGCTCGCGCCGCGCAGCCGCCTGTTCCGGCGTATCCGCGGCCAACCGGCTCGCAACGAGCGCGAGATGCGAGACGCGCTCCGTAAACATGCGCGCAAACGCCAGCGCGACGTACCCGCCCATCGAGTGACCCACCAGCGCCGCGCGCTCGATGCTTAGCGCATCAAGCAACATCGCAACGTCCGCCGCGAGCCTCTCCATGAGATACGGGCCCTCGGGAACGCTGGACGTTCCGGCCCCGCGCAAGTCGAGACGAACGACGCGCGCGACTGCAGCGAGCGCTTCGCTTTGCGCATCCCAGATCGAACGCGCGAACGGAAATCCGTGGATGAGAACGACGGCGCGCGACGTTGCGCTGCCATCCACGCACGCATCGATGCGCGCGCCGTCGTCCGTCAAAACTTGCATTGGCGCTCGTAATACTGTATAAGGTAGGCAACACCCCTGGTCGATTGCCGACCAGAGAAAGGATGACTCCACAACCAATGGCAGTCAAACGTAGAAAGAAGAAGGCGACAGCGAAGGCTGCGGCGCCGAAGCGTAAGGCGACGCGTAAGAAGGCCGCACGTAAGGTCGGGCGCAAGGTACGCAAAGCCGTACGTAAGGGTGCGCGCAAGGCGCGCAAGGCCGTACGTAAGGGCGCGCGCAAGGCGCGCAAGGCCGTACGTAAGGGTGCGCGCAAAGTGCGCAAAGCCACACGCAAGGGCGCGCGCAAGGCGCGCAAAAAGGCCGCCTAACCTCAGACGCCTCGAAGCTCCGTCGGTTTAGCCGGCGGAGTATTAGCGAGTCGCCTCCGGCGACTCGCTTTTTTTGTCCCTGCCTTTCGGAGAGCGAGGGGATGCTGTTGCGCGGAACGACTCACATTTGCTAGCCCGGCGGGATGTTGTTGCGGCGGAAGCTGCGACGAGCGCGGACCAGCGCAAGATGCCCACTTCGTAAGGAAAAATCATACCCTGCGGACTGCCGGAGCGAAGAACCAGATCGCGAGGAACATCGCGACGCAGACGGCGCCGGCGAGCGCGAACGTCGGGCGCAGCCCAATCGCGGCGGCGATCGCGCCGTCGACGAGGGAGCCGAGCGGAACGACGCCTATGGCGATCATCGTATAAACGGAGAGGGCGCGCCCGCGCACGTCGTCGGGCGAGAGCACTTGAATCAGCGTGTTGGTGACGCCGAGCGTTGCCAGCG